>CAWBIN010000007.1:0-206196 GCA_963788955.1 uncultured Alphaproteobacteria bacterium
ACTCGATCGCGCGAAAGGGCGAGCTCGCGGGGCAGCGCGCCCCTGACCGTCGTGCTTTCCTTCGCTCTGCCACAAAGTTACAATGTCCCGTCCAGGTTGTGGACACTTCCTTTTCAAGGGCGCACTCTTAGATTGCGAAATGCAGCTAGAGTTTCGCTCAACACTTCACATGCTTGAGGTGCGTCGGTGATTGTCTGACCCATCCGGATACTTCCGGCTGGGCGGAATTTTCATTGTGTCGCGCCTATCCGTGCTCAGGCTGCGGCCGAAGGCACGTTGCAGCCCGTTCCGGAGTATCTGGGAGGGAAAAACATGCCTAATCTTCAACGCAGAGAATTTATCGTTCAAGGAAGTGCGGTTCTCGCCGGAATCGCGGGCTTTATGCTTCGCGTCTGGCCTACGCTTTTCCGACGCGGCCGGGCGAGGAAGTTATTCCATGGCTCGATCAGCCGACGGCAAATCCCGATCCGGTAGGGATCCAGACCCAGCTTGTCTGGGAGGATCTGGATAGCTGGATAACTCCAAACGACAAGTTCTTCAGCATCTCGCATTTCAATCGACCAACGATTGACGAGAAGACGTGGTCCCTCGAGATCGGGGGCCTGGTCAAGAAGCCCTTGAAACTGACGCTCGCCGACATCAAGGCGCGGCCGCGGCAGGAGGTCGTTTTCACGGTGGAATGCTCGGGCAACCACGGCTTCCCCTTCTTCACCGGCGGCATCGGCAATGCCCGTTGGGCAGGCACGCCGCTCGCCCCGATCCTCCAGGAGGCCGGCGTCCTGGATAATGGCATCGAGGTCGTCTTTTTCGGCACCGATAAAGGCGAGAGTCACAGATACGCGACATCAAGATGCAACAGAACTTCGCTCGCAGCATGTCGCTCGCCGACGCGATGAATCCCGACAATCTGCTCTGCTATGAAATGAACGGCGCGACCCTGCCGGCGCCCAATGGCTTCCCGCTGCGGCTGATTGCTCCGGGCTGGTACGGGATCGCCAACGTCAAGTGGCTGAAGCGCATCGAGGTTCGCGACACCCGCTTCATGAGCCTGCTGATGGCCCGCGACTATGTCACCATCCGGGAGGAAGAGCACAACGGCGAGACCGTGTGGACCGAGACCTCGGTCGGCCGAGCGCTGCTAAAGTCCGCGCCCGCGAAGGTCACCCGGAAAGACTCGGATTACCGGATCATCGGCGCAGCCTGGGGGGCACCGATCGACCGGGTGGAAGTGCAAATCGATCAAGCGCCCATGGGTGCCGGCGACCATCGATCACAGCGAGGAGGCCGAACACGCCTGGAAGATTTGGTCCCTGGATTGGGCAAATCCCTCGCCGGGAGAACACACCGTCACCTCGCGCGCGATCGATACCACGGGGCAAATCCAACCGGCAATGGACGATCCCTTGATCGCCAAGAAGCACACATACTGGGAAAGCAATGGCCAGGTGACGCGCCGCGTCAAGATCGCTTGAGAAGCATGAAAGCCAAGGAGTTGGGGAAGCCTGCAGGCCAGCGAAGTGGCGAAACTTGTCATGCCGACGCGGCCGCGCGGCATGACAATTCGGGGCGTCGTCAGCGGCGCATAGTACGCGCCAGCCGCCGGCATGATTTCCCCTCAATGCCGCTTGAAATACTGCACCTCGCGTTCATGCTTCTCGGCCGCCTCGCGGGTGTCGAAAGTGCCGAGATTGCGGCGGCGGCCGGTCTTTTCGTCCTTCTTGCGCGAATAGAGCCGGTACTTTCCGGATTTGAGTTTCCTGATCATCTGTGGCGTTCGCCTTGAAACCGATCAGCCCGCGGGCTTTTTTTTGACGCTCCGGACAAGGCGGCTATCGGCGCGGACGCGATCTCGCCGCCTCTAAAGGGTTTTCCGAGAGCCGGGCCGCGCGCAAATCATCAGGCCGGGACGGTCTCTTCTTCGGCTTGGGCTCGACCTTTGGGATCGGCGTCCTCGCAATCAGGTAGTCGGCCCGATTTGTCCTGTAGTCTTCCTTGTGGACAGTCGTCTTGTGGACAGACATTTTTGGTCTCCTGACAGAGATCAATGCGCTTCGGCGCCCACCTGTTCCCGCGTGATGCCGCTGAGGCCTGCCTGACAGAGGGGCCGCTGACGCGGGTTTGCCTGACAAAGAGGCCGCTGACGCGGACCTGCCTTATAGAGAGGGCCGCTGACGCGGCCTGGCCGCTCGGTTCAATGCAGCCCGAAGCTAAAGCCGCCGTCTCGCCTTGAGGCTGCGCGCGGCCGCCTCGATCGCCGCGCGGTCACTGCCCAGCCTGTCGATCAGCTCCCGCGCCTCGTCGCCCGATATGCCGGTGCGCATGGCCAGTTCCTCGACCGTCAGAATGTCGGAGCTGGCGATCTCGCGGGTTTCCGGCAGGGCGTCGCCCGCCGTCAGCGGCAGGGCCGCCTCGCGGTCGATTTCCGCCTGGGCCTGGTTCCAGTGCCGCTCGTGATTGCCGAACAGCCGGCCTTCCCGTTCCCAGATCTCATAGGCACGCTGATTGATCTTTTCCAGCCGATCGTCGCCCATTGTCCGTTCCTCCATTTCAGCTTTTTCTGAAACGCCGGGCACGGCAGAACGATCCAAGGAAATCTGCGCGATTCCACGAGTGCCTCCGGCATCTGAGGCCCTTCCGGTGTCTCGGCGTGGCTACTCAACGCCGCCCGTTCATACTTCTCGGCGGCCGAAGGTGCCGAGGTTGCGGCGGCGGCCGGTCTTTTCGGGCTGGAAGGGCCAACGTCGGGCGGCTCAAAATACCTGCTTGCTGGGCCTTCCGACGGATCACCGTGCTGTGTCCAGAGCCCATTGCTCCTAGCGGTTCGGACTGTCCCTCAACACAATATGGAAGAAGAGAACGCACGCCAGTAACGGCACCACCCCGCCCACGAAATCCTGAACCGTCAAGCCGAGGAAATGAACCACCACAAATGCCATTTTCGATCACCTCAACAGTGTTGGGTGTAGAACTTTTAGAACGAGCTAATGTTCCTCCGAAGCTATTCGATTGAAAGTAGTTCCCGAGCCCTGGTGACCGATCACCAGGGCTCGGGACGACAAGAGAGGGGATGTCTGGCTGCCGTTACGCGGCTTCCGCCGCCACGTTGACGGCCGATCCAGCAAGTTCGGTGAGTGCCGCGTCGGTTTCCTTCTCCTCGATCAGCGTCAGGTCCAGGAGATTGACCGCCTCGGTCAGTCCGAGTTCGGATGCCCAGGTCCGCAGCGTGCCATAGCGCGAAATCTCATAGTGCTCGACGGCCTGTGCTGCCGCCAGGAGGCCGGCATCCAGAGACGGCGAGCCCTTATATTCCTTGATGATCTCGGCGCCTTCCTCGGTGATGCCCATGATGGCGGCACAGGTTTTGCCAGCCGGTTTCTTGTCGATGACCTCGAAGACCTCCTCGAGGCGAGCAACATGCTCTTCGGTCTGATTGCGATGCTTTTCGAATGCCAGTTTCAGAGCCTCGCTTTGCGCTGCCTTTGCCATCTTCGGCAACGTGATGAGAATCTTCTTCTCGGCGAAATACATGTCCTTGAGTGTGTCGTGGAAGAGTTCATTCAGACCCTTCGATGCAGCCTTGGTCGCCATGGGGGTTGGTCCTTCTTGGTTGTTCCCTCGCCTCGACATGAGGTCTTAGGAAACAGCCAGTCTCTCGCCTTGTTCCAAACGAAACGAAATTCTTTCCGGAGGGAGTCGAGCCCTGTGAATTGGCAACCGGCGTGGAGTCCGCCGGCGGCGTTACCGGGCGCCGAACCGCTGTCGAGTGTCTAAGGCTTATTTGTCGGTCCGGCGGATCTTATAAATAGCCGCGGTGACCAGGCTGCTGAGGACAATCCACATGACGATCTCGGTCTTCGACGCGCTTCGATCAGCCCGCCTTGCCCCAGTGCTCGCCGCAACGACCGGTGCCAGATCGGGCCGGCTCCCCTGCCTGATGGAATAGGCTCGGGTGATCTCTGCGCCGAACAGAAATATCTGCGTTGAATAGTATACCCAGAGCAGCACGACCAGCAGCGCGCCGGCCGCCCCGTATGACGTCGCGATGGCGCTTGTTCCGATGTACCAGCCGATCAGCGACTTGCCGACGGTGAAAAGAAATGCGGTCACGATGGAGCCGATGGCGACGTCGCGCCATCTCAGGGTCCTGTCAGGCAGGACCTTGTAGATTGCGGCGAACAGCAGGGCGATCAGGACAAAAGACACGATCGTGTTGATTGCACTCACGATCAGTTCGCCGAATGGCAGATGCGCGTTGATGATGTCGCCGAGGGCCGAGATCGCCGTGCTCGCCGCCAGCGACACGAGCAGCATGAAACCCAGAGCGGCCACCAGACCCAGACTTGCCGCGCGAGCCCGCACCAATCGTGAAAACGACGTACCGCTCGGCCTGACCTTCCAGATCTCGTTCAGCGAAAGCTGCATTTCGCCGAAGACGCCTGATGCGGTGAAAATCAGGGTCACCAAGCCCAATATCGTGGCCAATGTGCTCGCCGATTTCTGCGATGCGGTTTCGATCGCGGCCTGCAAGAGGTCGGCGCTCTGCGGACCCATCACCCCTGATATCTGCGCCGAAAGGGCGAGTTCGGCGGCATCATTGCCGAAGGCGAAGCCTGCGATGGCAACGATGATGAGCAGGATCGGCGCCAGCGACGTGGTGGCATAAAAGGCCATCGCGGCGCCGTGGCTCAATGCGTTGTCGTTTACGAAGCCGCTGATGCTCTCCTTCAGAAGTTCCCAGCCCTCACCCACCCAGCCTGGCATTGCCTCACCATCTCCGTTTCGCGCCTATTTTGGACGCGGATCATCGAACTCCATGCACTGCCCTTTGCTCCAAGGGGGCGGGCCGGGTGGGACAAGAGCTCGACTGCCATTTCGTTGGCCAGGGTGTGAAGCCGGAGAAACCAACCCTGTTCCCTTTGCCACCTGGTCCGGCTGACGCGGCCCGCGTGGAAAAAAACCCGCCGTGGGGCATGATGGTTCCATAGCGGGGGCCAGCGACCAAGCTCTTCGCCGACACGAAGGCGGATGCGCCATGCAACAAAGCCATCCACCGCGCGTTGACCTTCTGCCAGTTCACTCTGGCTACTCCAGAACTCCGAACCCGCTGGCTGACCGCCGGCGGGTCTTTTTTGCAGGTGCCGGAGCATTTCGCCTGGAACTCCGGAACAATTCGCCATCGACCCGGTTCTTTCTTTGCAGCTGTCCCCTCAACTGCTGCCGATCAGGTATCCCCTGATCAGCCCGCGTCTCCCTCTAAAAAGGAAGACGCGGGCGCGGTTGAACGCGTCATCTCAACAGAAGGAAGGCAACGATGAATTGGGATCAAATCAAGGGCAAATGGATGCAGTTCAAAGGCAAGGCCAAGGAACAATGGGGCGACCTCACCGACGATGATCTGGATCGGATCGACGGCAGTCGCGACCAGCTCCTCGGGCGGATCCAGGAGAGGTATGGGATCGCCAAGGAAGCGGCGGAGCGGCAGGTAGACGAATGGTGCAGGCGGGTCTGACCAAGGTCAAACGGTCGCTTCTTGAGCATCTGGCGCTGCCGCGCCGGCAGCTCATTAGAGAGAGGAAACATCCATGGGTCTCGGCACGATTCTGATCATCATCTTGATTCTGATTTTGCTTGGCGGGTTCAGCGGCCTTGGCGGCGGCCCCTTCTATGGCACCGGCTACTATGGTGGCGGCGGGCTGGGTCTGGTCCTGCTCATCGTCATCATTCTGGTTGTTCTCGGGCGCCTCTAGCGCAATAGCCAGCGATCACCGGACGCCCATTGCGCTGGAGGAGTTGGTGGCGCGCAAACTCGACCTGAGGAGCGGCCGGCCTGTCTGGTTTTCTTACCGCGCGCCATCGGTGCCGACAGAAAAACTGACGCGGGACGTAAGTACCGGCGTACTGATCGTCGGTATGGGCGTCACCGGCGCCATGGCCGCCGAAGCCCTGACGCGCGCCGGCCATTCGGTGATCTGCATCGACCGGCGCGGACCGCTGGACGGATCGACCTCGGCCACGACGGCCCTGGTGCAATTCGAGCTCGACCAGCCGCTGACAAAACTTTCGGCGATACGGGGAAAGGCCGATGCCGGAGCAGGCATGGCGCCGGTCGCGCATGGCCGTACTCAATTTGCAAGGGCGGATCGCCGAACTGGCGATCGACTGCAACCTCACCTGCCATCCCGCGCTTTACCTGGCCGGCAATGTGCTTCGGCGATCTGCGTTGCGCGCCGAGACAGAGGCACGCCAGCGAACCGGAATCGCTGCAACTTACTTGAGCCGTCAGGCCCTGGCGGAAGGGTTCGGCATCGATCGCGCCGGCGCCATTCTCAGCCATGGCAATCTCGCGCTGGACCCGCGCAAGCTAACCGCGGGTTTGCTGCTGCGGTCGCTGGCCCGCAAAGCGCGCTTCTATGCACCGGTCGAGGCGACGGCGATCGACCACGATCGCGAAAGAGTCGTCGTCGGTACCACGCATGGTCCGACGATCACAGCGCAACATCTGGTGCTGGCAACCGGCTATGAGCTGACCAATATCGTCCCGTCGACGGCGCACCGCATCGTCTCTACCTGGGCCATCGCCACAAAGCGGCAGCCAGAAAACATCTGGCCGGGCGCCGCTCTCATCTGGGAGGCATCAGAGCCATACCTCTACGTCCGATCGACAGCCGACGGCCGCGTCCTCTGCGGCGGCGAGGATGAAGACTTTGTCGACGAACGAAAGCGCGATCGGCTCACCGCCGGCAAGGCCGAACGACTGGCGGCAAAGCTATTGCGGCTGTTGCCGCAGCTCGATCCCAATCCCGAATTTGCCTGGACCGGTTCGTTTGGCACGACGACAACTGGGCTGCCCTATATCGGTGCGCTGCCCGGCCACCCGCGCATTCATGCCGTCATGGGCTATGGTGGCAATGGCATCACATTTTCGCAAATCGCATCGGAGATCGTTTTGTCGGCGATCGGCGGTGCCGAGGACAGCGATGCGAAGCTCTTCGCTTTCGCCCGCTCCTGACGAGCACGGCAAACGGCAAGCTCAGCCTTGCATCAAGTCCAGCTCGACAGGACCGTTTCCATTTCCACCGTTTCCACCTGCTGCGCAAAGCGCTGGTGATAGACGGTCAGCAATGCGTCATGCGTGGCGTCGGAAGAACTGCACAGCGCATCCGTGACCAGCACCACGCGGTAGCCGAGGTCGATGGCGCCGAGCACAGTGGCGAGCACGCACACGTCGGTCTCGCCGCCGGTGACTACCAGGGTGTCGATCCCCCGCTCTGCCAGAAAATTCGTGACCCTGCCCTCGAACCAGGGCGAGTAGATATGCTTGTCGATAACGGTCGCGGGTGGACAGTGCCGCGCCAGCGAAGGCAAGAGATCGACCATTTCGGGACCGATCTCCTCCAATGTCATTGACGCCCAACGCCGGTAGTAGCGCTTCCAGGTGCCGATGCCCTGGCCTGGTTTCTGTGCCGGCAGGAAGCGGGTAAAGACGGTTTGCGCGGCGCGGCGCGCGACAAGGCTCTCGATCCGCGGCAACACACGGGTGATCCAAGGTGTGGCCCAGGGCGATGGTTCCGCAAACAGCCGCTGCATGTCCACGCAAAGGTGCACGCATTTGTCACCCAACGGGCCATAGGCCAGTCCTGGCACTGACATCAGGATGTTGCTCGCGCGACGGCTACGGCGATACGCAGCCGTTCGACAATGACCATCTCGCCACACATGCGGCCCTCCGCTGCCTCAAACGCGACGCACCGCCCTTCGTTCCTACGGGATGGCAACTTGCGGACCTGAACGTGGCGAGCCATCGGACGCGTGGAACCCGCGGCGCAATTGCCGGTTAAATCCAAGAGGCGGATACAGGATCGAGGCCATGAGCGTTCTCTACCAGGCGGCAAAGATCGCCGAAAAGGCCCATGCCGGGCAGACGGACAAAACGGGGCAACCCTATATCGAGCATTGCCACCGGGTTGCCGAAGCGGTCGAAACGATTGACCAGAAGGCTGTCGCCTACCTGCATGACGTTCTCGAGAAGAGTGAGGGCTGGAGCCGTGACCGGCTCGAAGAGGCAGGCTTCGGACCATCGATCGTATCGGCCGTTGACGCGCTCACCCGACGACCCGAAGAGGACGATCTCGCTTTCGTACGCAGGGCAGCCGCCAACCCGGTGGCACTCCCGGTCAAGCGCGCAGACCTTACCGATAATCTCTGGCAGGCACGCCAGATTGGTGCCTCGACGTCAAAATACGAGGACGGCTTGCGCGTCCTCGATGAAGAGTTCGGCGGTTGAGTGCCCGCTCCGTTGGAATGGGCGAAACGAACCGCCTTCGGCCGCAGCCCATCAAGTTACGTCACGCCGCGAGCTGATCCTCGCGGGCGGCCGCGATCATGACACTCGCGAGCAGGCCATAGGCTGCTTCCCAGGCCTCGCGCACCGGCGCGGTAAAGGCGGGGCCGAGGCCGGCCGCCAGCGTCTCGATCAGCGCCTGCCCGACGATCGGGTAATGATGCTCTTCAACGCCATAGGTGACGTGCCGCTTGGCGAGTTCGCGCACGGTCGGCAGAATGGTCTCGGCACGATCCAGTCCATGCACGACGAAACCCAGGCTAGCCATCAGCTTGGCGCCCTGCTTGGTCATGTCGCGCACCGGAAACAGCGCCCGAAGGTTTTCGTCGATCGTAAACAGGCGTTCATAGAACAGAGCGGCGGCAGCCGCGCGAATCGGGACGACCTCGCGAAAACTGTCCTGCACAAGTCGGATCTGGTCGGGTGTCATCGGCGCACTCCTCTGGGTTCTGGCCTGGGTGACCATCCCCTCGGGGCGTTTCGCAGGCATGTCGCCCGTCCGCGTCGGTGTTTCAGTCTGGTTTCAGATTGTATTCGGTTGTTTTCGCAGCCCCGTCAGTCCCTATTCGCACTGCCGGCGCGGGCCACCGGAATAAGGCTGGTATGTGTTGTCTTCCGGCCGGTAGGAGCGGTAGCGGCTGAAGCAATAATCCACGTGGTCGGGCGAAAGCTGGGCGCCGTCCGTCTCATATGTCGTGGCGTAGCCGTCCATCGAAGCGTCGTTCGCCTCGACGTAGCTGACGGCATCGGCGGCAGGCTGCGCCGTGGGTCCGGCGGTGCCGAGGTCGAGATAGGGCGAGATGCAGGGGCGCTGCTGCCCGCTGTAGGACATGTAGCTGTTGTCGCCGGAACGATAGGAGCGGTAGCGGCTCGCGCACCATTCGACATGGGCGGCGGGCAGTCCTGCCGAGGCCTGCTCCTCATCCGTCGAAGGCTGGATGGCGGAGGTCGCGATGGCGTCGGTCGTCGCCGTGGTGGTCTCGGCGGCCGCTTCCGCTTTGGCGTCAGGCATCGCAGCCGGCTCGGCCGGGATACGCTCCAAGGTCTGCGCCGCCTTGTTCACAGGGCGCGCGTCCTTGGTCCAGAGTTCCGCGACGCCCACGCTGTGAGTGATCTGGCGCACGGGCTTTGCGGCGAGAAGCCAGACGGCGAAGGCAAGGCCGCTGGCGAAGACGGCAAGGGTCAGCACGAAGCCGCCGACTATTCCCAACAAAGCTTTCACGCCGCGCACTCCTTAAGGCCCCGCTCATACAATGCGGGATATTGAGTCCGGTTCCAGGGAGCCTGCGGGCGAGCGAGGAACCCGAGCTTGCCCCCCACACCTCCGTGAACCCACCTGCCGGTCGCACGTCTGGCTTAGCGCGGGAGCAGGTTGTCGTGTTAGGATCGCCGGTCGGTATTCTGCTGCTTCAGGGCAACGCCGCTGCAAGTGCCGGCTCGTGCGCATACCGTCAGGCTGACGGCAGACGATTTTCCTGCCGCAGATTTTCGCAAAGCAAGGAGGGGTTCATGAGCGCAAGGGGCCGATATTTCCGTAGGCTGGTGGCCGGCATTTTTGCCGGTGTCTTCTGGATGGATACCGCCTTTGCGCAGTCGAGCGAGGCGGGGTGCAGGTTCGAGCCGGTGGCAGGAACCTCTCGACAGATCCTGCGCTGCCAGGAAGGCCTTACCATCATTATCGAAGACGGCGCGCGTTTTACGCTGGTGGACCGCGATCGGAACGGCAAAGCCGATGCGGTGAGACTGCGGCGCAAGGCGCTGCTGCTGGAGGCTCCTGCCGGCGCGGTCCAGGGCGGTTTCGTGGTCGTCACCCCGCAGGCGATCGCCGCGGTGCGCGGCACAAAATGGACGGTCGACGTCGGCCGGGGCAAGACGTCCGTTTTCGTCGCTCAGAGGCCGCGTCGCCGTGCAACGGCCGGCGTCCAGTGCCGGCGTGGTGCTGGCGCCGGGCGAAGGCGTCGACGTCGAGGCAGGGACCGGCAAACTCACCGTCAAGCGCTGGCCGGCCAAGCGCGTTTCCGCATTGATGGCTCGTCTGGGTCAGTGAGCGAGGATGAGCGGTCGAGCGCTTGCGACGCTGATCGCGCTCATTCTGGCCGGTCTTTGGGGCGCCGGCCTGGGCTTCGCGCACTGGCGCGGCAATCTGGGGTTTCTCGATCGCGTCGAAGCGACGATGACCGATCTTCGAACGCTTGCTCGAGGAACGGCAAAGCCACCGGAGCTGATGACCATTGTCGCGATCGACGACGAAACGGTGCGCGTCGAGGGCAGCTATCCGCTCAGCCGCGCCACGCTTGCCCGGCTTGTCGATACGATCGCGCGCTTTGAGCCGAAAGCCATTGCGCTCGACCTTCTGCTGGTCGAT
The DNA here is from genome assembly GCA_963788955.1 of uncultured Alphaproteobacteria bacterium. Lineage (GTDB taxonomy): Bacteria > Pseudomonadota > Alphaproteobacteria > Rhizobiales > Rhizobiaceae > Mesorhizobium. Next base: position 10,707 of record CAWBIN010000007.1, read on the forward strand.
CCCGGGGCAAAGGACGATGACGCGGCGCTCGCGCGTTCTCTGAGCAGGAGTGCCAGCGTCATCGCTGCGGCAGCGGTCTACCCGGGAGGCAGACAATGGGCCGTGGCCGAGGGTGAGGGCCCCCTCGCCCGCGTGCCGGATGCCGAGCGGTTTCTGCTGGCCCCTGAAGGCGTTCTCGGATGCCGCCGCCGTCGGCGTCGTCAACGTGGTGACCGACCGGACGGGAACGCCCCGATTCGTGCCGTTGCTGTTTCGGGCCGGAGATCGGCTGGAAGCGTCCTTCTCCTTGCGCGTCGCCGCCCTGGTAGCGGGAGAGGAACCGGCAATTGCGCCCGATCATCTGTCGCTGGGCAGCCGCCGGGTCAGGACGGACATCGGTCACATCCTGCCGCTGACATTCTACGGCCCGCGCGGCACGATCCGCACGATCAGCGCCGCGACGGTGCTGGCGGGCCAACTCGATCAGCCGCATCATTCGGGACCGAATTGTCGTGATCGGAGCGACGGCAACCGGCGCCGGCGATGTCTTCCCGACACCGTTCGATCCCGTGCTACCGGGTGTCGAAGTCATGTCGACGGCGATCGCCCATCTGATGACCGGCGACGGCATAGTCCGAGACCAGTCCGTTCGCCTTGCGGATGCCGGCTTTGCGGTGGTGCTGCCCATGGTTCTCGTCGGGCTGCTGGCATGGCGGCGAAACGCCATCGGCCTGGCGGCGGTCGCCGGCGTGGTCTTGATCTGGTTCGCGGTCAATATGACCGCCTTCTCACACCATATCTGGCTGAGTGCTGCGCTGCCGATGGCCGCTGCCGTTCCGCCGGCTCTCCTGTTCGGGTCGGCACAACTTTGGCTGGGCAGGAACCGCGCCCAATATTTCGCAACGCAGAGCGAATTGCTGCAACGCGTTGAAGCTCCGGGCCTGGGAGAGTGGCTCGCCACACATGGCGACTTCCTCAAGGAACCTGTGCGGGTAGACGCCGCCATCCTGTTCATCGACCTGTCCGGCTTCACCGGACTGAGTGAATCATTGGGGCCGAGCGCCACGCGCGAACTTCTGAACGCGTTTCATGGGTTGGTGGACAAGGAAGTGGCAGACTGCGGTGGCGCCGTCACGAGTTTCATGGGTGACGGCGCCATGATCCTGTTCGGCCTGCCGGAACCAGCGGCAGATGACGCCTTCAATGCGGCTCGCTGTTGTGCACGGCTCTCCAGCCGCACCAACGATTGGCTGGTCTCGTTGCCGGCAGCGACGGCATCGCGACTCGGCTTCAAGATTGGAGCGCACCACGGAACGATCGTTGCCTCTCGACTCGGCGGCGAAGCCCGTCAGCACATCGCGGCCACCGGCGACACGGTCAACGTCGCCAGTCGCCTGATGGAGATCGCGGCCGAGCAGAATGCCGAAGTCGCGGTGAGTGACAAGATGCTTGAAGCCGCCGGTCGCGACTGCGCATTGTTCAAATCCGGTGTTCTGAGAGGACCTGCGGAAACACAAATCCGTGGGCGATCCGGTTCGCTGGCAATCTGGTTCTGGCAGAGTACGCGGACGCTGCAGTAGGGCTCCTCGCCCCTCAGGCGGGCGAACCCAACCTTTTCAAAGTTGCCCTACTCGCCCACAACCTCCCGATACGTCCTTACCTCGCCATCCTGCCCGCGAATGCGCCACGTCTCGCCCTCGCGTCCCTCGACATAGCACGGCCCGAGCGGCACCTTGCCGCCGCCGTCCGGCAGGTCCAGCACGTAGACGGGGTTGCAGATGCCCGACAGGCGCCGGCGCAACGCTTCGGCCAGCGCCTGGCCTTCGGCGATTGTGGTGCGCCGGTGCGCCATGCCGCGCGCGAGGTCGCCGTGGTGCAGGTAGTACGGTTTTATCCCGAGGCGGTACATCAGCTCTCGGCAGAGCTCCTCCAGCACCTCGACATTGTCGTTGACGCCCTTGAGCAGAACGCTCTGGTTGAGCAGCACGAAGCCTGCATGCCGCAAGGTGCGGCAGGCCGTTTCGGCCGCCGGCGTGATCTCCCGCGCGTGGTTGAAATGGGTGACGACGGTGACCATCAGCCGGCCCTGGAAGGCCCCGACCAGCCCTGATGTGATGCGCGAAGGCAGCGCGACCGGCACGCGGGTGTGGATGCGCAGCAGGCGTACATGCGGGATCGCCTCGATGCGGGCGCGGATCTCGGCCAGCGCCTTGTCGGGCAGCGCGAGCGGGTCGCCGCCGGTCAGGATCACCTCGCGGATTTCGGGGTGGTCCGCGATATAGGCGAAGGCAGGCTCGAGAGCTTCGCGCGTATAGCCGCGGCCGATCGAGGTCAGCGACTCCTTGCGGAAGCAGAACCGGCAATAGACCGCGCATTGATAGGTCGGGAACAACAGGACACGGTCGGCATGGCGATGCGTCAGCCGCGGCACCGGGCTGAAGTCATGGTCGCCGATCGGATCGTCGAGCTCGCCCTCCTGCTCCGTCAGTTCCTCTGATGAAGGGATGACCTGCGCCCGGATGGGATCTTGCGGGTCGTTCCAGTCGATCAGGTCGAGATAGGCTTTTGGGATGCGCACCTTGTGGTTCGCGGCCGCGCTTTGAGCCGCCGCGCGCTCGGCCGGCGACAACGGCAGCGACGCCAGATCGCGCACATGGCGTACGCCTGCGCGGACGTCGTCCTGCCAAGAGGCATCGCCGGCCGCCGTGCCGTCGTTCACGTCATCGGCCGTGCCGGAGGCCGCTTCCGTCGCTCCGCCGCTTGTGCCCGTCGGCGCGGCATCGTTGAAAGTCATCGAAGGCTCCTTGAATTCCTGCTGTTCGATACAGCATTGCGGCCAGCGCGCAAAAGCCTGCATGGCCGAGACAAACGCCATGCCCCTGGCGACCGCGCGGGATCGGCCTTGCACATCCTGCGAAACCATAAGTTTTTACGGAATGGAAGCGATGCGTCGAAAGCCAGCGCCGCGATAATCGGTGCCGGATGCGAAAGTGACCGCCGCTTTCCCCGGCAAGTACGGTGGATCGACAGGAGAGATTCAGCAGAATTTCAGAAATCTTCCGGTACGCGCCCGTTCCTTGGCTTCATTGTTCTCAAGAACGAACCGGAGGAGGTCGAACATGTCACCGAATGAGAACACGCGCCAAGCCGCCCGGCAGGAACTCCTGGAATTTGCATCCACCGTCATGGCTGGGTCGCCTTGTGCGCCCATGCCTGGAACAATGTTCGAAATGCTGGAGATCATAGCCGTGGAGAGGCGCATGACTTCCGGCCAAGGTGTAGGTCGGATCAAATTCTCCTGATCCCTTGACGTCCGCGCCGATTGGGACCCCAATCAGGCAGCGTTTGGTCGAGCTGGTCAGATCGGCATTCAATGTCGCGAGAAAACCCAGGGCACGTACCACTGGCACTTGGCAGTTGCGAGCTTGATCTTGCCCGCGGGCTGCTGTTGTGCGACGGGAAACCTGTTGCTCTGCGCTCCAAGGCGTTTGACCTGTTGACCTATCTCAGCAGGAATGTCGGGCGTGTCGCGACCAAGTCGGAACTGATGTCGGCGGTGTGGCCCGATGTCTTTGTGACCGAGGACTCACTGACGCAAGCGGTCAGGGAGTTGCGAAAGGCACTGCAAGACGAAAGCCAAACCATTATCCGCACGGTCGCCAAACGCGGCTACATCCTCTCTCCTCTCGACGCGCCAAAGCAAGTGCGCTCCGGACAGCCGAGCGTTGCGGTACTGCGTTTCAGCAATGACGGTGCGCCGGAAGACACGCCCTTGATCGACGGTTTCGCCGAAGACATAGTCAATGCGTTGGCTCGCTTCGGAACGGTCGTCGTGCTGGCGCGCAATTCCGGATTTGCCTTTGTCTCGGATTCCGCTTCCGATTGGCGTGCCGTTGGCGACAGCCTTGGCGCAACCTATCTGGTCCGCGGCAGGGCGACGACCCGGGCAGACGGCATGCGGGTCACCGTCAGTCTCATTACTGCCTCGACGGGTGGAGTCCTGTGGAGCGAAACCTTTTCCGCGTCCGGCGGCCAGATCTTCGACATGCAGGAAGAAATCGCCCGCCGTGTGGTGAACCGGCTGGTCGCTCGGCTCGACGACGCAGGTCTCAAGCAGGCAAGCCCAAAGCCTCCCGAAAGCCTGGCCGCATACGAGCTTCTCCTGCGTGGACTGGCCCGGCTGCGCGGTTATGGCGATGATGACAATCAGGCTGCGCGCGGTCTCTTCCAGGCTGCGGTCGAAAAGGACCCGACCTATGCCTTGGCGCATTCCTACATCGCGCTCGCCGATCTCATTATCGGTGGCTATGCCGAGGCATCCCCGGCGTTGCTTGGTTCAGCTGATCGACCGCGCGGTGTGTGCGGTGACCCTGGCGCCGGAAGAGCCTCGCTGCCATCGCGTACTCGCCCAGGCTTTCCTCTCAGCCCGTCAGTTCGAAGCGGCTGAACATCACCTTCAACGCGCGCTCGACCTCAATCCATATGACGCCGATACGATCGCGCAAATGGGGTTCTTGCTCTCGATGAGGGGCAGGCCTCTCGAAGCACTCGCGGCGCTTGACAGTGCGATACGGATCAACCCGATCCATCCGGATTGGTACCACTATGATCGCGCCATCGCGCTATACTCAGCTGGAGATTACAAGGCCGCGCTTGTCAGCATGTCCAAGGTCCCCCCGAAGACCCCCTGGCGACTGACAAGGCTGGCGGGGTGCCACGCGCAACTCGGCGACCTGAAGGAAGCTCAGCGCATTATGGCGGAGGTCAAGCGGATAGCGCCTGATTATTCGCCACTGGAGTTTGCGCAAACCGGGATCGCGTTCGAACATGCAAGTGATGTCGAACACCTCGTTGCCGGTGTCGCCAAGGCACTCGCAGCGTATGAGCAGCAACCCTAGGCGGCACGCCACGGCGGACCGCTGTACTTGTTGACGCAGTCCCGGAGGGCCGCCTCCAGCACCTGATCGTACGCGGCACCGGCGAGTTTTCGCATTGGAAATGCGGCTTATCCTTGCCGAGACGCGGCATGTCGCGACCCATAGGTATTTAAGCAAAATGGCATTAGTCTGCGCAGCCTGGGGTTTCGGGGCAGACGAATGGATTTCGGCACGGGCCATGGCTACCTCCTCATCGGCGGCCTCATCCTGGTCGGCGCCGGGCTGCTGATCCTGTCGCTGATCGTCAATCTTCGCGTCGCTCACAGCGTGCGCGACGACGTGCGCCATCGCGAAAAGCTGCTGGAATATTATCGCAACATCTTTTCGCAGCTGGGCGTGATCCTGATCGGCATCGGCGTGTCCCTGTTCATCTTCTTCTTCCAGCAGAACTATCAGGACCAGAACAGACGCGAGACGGAGCTGCAGCAGGTCATGGCAAACTGGCGGCGCGCATTGCCCGCGGCACCCCTGTCGTCGCATCGCTCGGCGAATTCGACGCGCTTCTGGATCAAGGCGGGCCTTATGTCAGTCCGGACCTTGGGGGAACGAACGCCGCGGTCAGCGCGCAGGGAACGGAACTCGGCAAGCAGGTCGCCGAGATCCTTCTGGTCGAACGCGATGTCGATGTCCAGGCGTTCGAGGTCCTCAATCTATCCCGCGATTTCGAAACCTCGTTCGTCGTCGACGAGCTCGATCCGACGCTGTGGTTCAACATCGTGCGCGACGAGAACGACATCAAATATGCCACCACCCAGCTCGCCCTCGACTACAAGGATCTGCAGGATGCGATCGGCGGCGAGCCGGTCGAGGCTGCGGTCGCCAATCCTGACAAGGAGCGCAAAATCAAGCAGGAGGTGCTGGACATCTTCTACGATGCCGACCTCTTGCGCCAGCGCAGCAGGCGACATCTCGGCCGCGCATGCTGGCTGTTCAGCAAGGGGCGCGGCTTCGTCGGCCTTGGCCCGGCCGATGCGATCGAGGCCGATGCCAGGTCGCACCAGGAATGGATCGACCGGGCGAAACCCATGCTGATGCAGTCAAAGTCAGGCAGCGGCGATTGCTTCAAACTGCTGCATTACGGCCAGGCGAACTGAGAACGAGCCGCGGCGAAAACCCACCGGGCGCAGGGGCAGACGGAACCTTCTCTCGCGCGCCTTGTGGGGCTCAGGCACTTCTGCCGCAAGGCGGCGTCAGGTTAAGTAAGGCGGCGCTATCCCAGACAAATGTGAACTGCTGCAGTACGCCCAAGCGTCCTGATTCAAGTCCGAACCGGCGGCGAAAGCCCATCGCCTTATCAAAACCAACAGCCCGCCGCCGTCAGCTCTGCGTCAGGCTCAGTCCTTCTTGAACTCGAATAGCTCGATGACGTTGCCCGATGGATCTTCGAGCAAGATGGCGCGGCCAGCACCGCCGTCGCTGATTTCGCCGCGGAATTCTGCATCAGCCCGACGCAATCGCTCAATGAGGACATCGATCTCGTTCGTAACGATCAGAAATCGGTTCCAGCCGCCCGGCTTCGGATCGCCGCCCGCCTGACCACCGCTCCCCGCACCCTGGGGCGCTGAGATACAGTGTCAGGTCGTCGCGCAGCAGCGCGGCGAACTTGCCCGGATTGTGCTTTTCGATCTTGAAATCGAGATTGTCTCGATAGAACGCGACCGCCTCGTTGACGTCCGCAACGATGTATCGGACGGATGCCATTCAGACTTCTCCTCGGTTTTGCAGCTACCAACGGTCAACTCACGAAAAGGTTTCCTGTCGGTGGAACTGAGTGCAGCGGGCTGTCTGGCGCAATATGAAAGCGCCATTCGGTAGGCGACCCAATGTCGGTCGTACGGCCCGGTCATTCGCAGACCAATGGTATTCTTAGTGAAACACTAATATACATAGACGCTCGAACCAGCAGCGCCTGCCGAATGCTTGAGGAATGCCATGCGGAGGTTCATCTTCACGGCAATGTGCATCGCCGCGGCAACAGGCGCCAACGCCCATGATTGGTACGAAGACAGGATTGACCCACTGACGAAATTCAAGTGCTGCGGCGGATCTGATTGCCGCGCCATACCTAGCTCTTCGGTACGGTCCAGAATTGATGGGGGCTACATTTACTTGCCGCATAATTTCATCATCCCGAAGGATCGCGTGCAGGAATTCCCGAGACGGCCAATACCACATCTGCGAGAATACCTACGTCATAACCAATCAGCTGTATTTGCGTTGCTTTTTCGCACCTCGGGTCAAGATCTCTCTACTGCCCTCACGTTAAGGTAAATACTGCGCGTCGCTCGCTGCCCTGAACGGACGCTCGCGTTCACCACACAGGAAGCCAGACGCTGCCGTCCCGGTTCCGGCCACCCGGAAGCGAGCTCTGCGATCCATCCGTTTCCTTCCGGCCGTGGTGGCCAAAGGAGAAACATCATGGAACCTTCACGTTACGATTCCGCAGCCAATTTCCCGCTGCCGCGCTCCACGTTGTTGCAAGACGTTCAAATTTGAGCTTCCGCACTCATGCTTTGTCGAGAGTATCTGCTGTAGTCACTAAACCTTCTGCGCCGTAAGCCGTGCTGAATTGCCGACGGCGACGATGACGACGAGATAGGAGAACGCAATGACTTGCAATCACGTTGAACGTCTTGGAGAGTTCAGGGAAATCCTGGTCGCGACTCGACGCGAAGGAGTCCGTAACGTGCACCATACTCGCGACGCAATGCGGGCAAGTGGCTTTCAGATCGGGGACAGCGACGGCTCCAGCTACGGGGCCGAGCTTAAGGCGCTCCAGGAGGAAATCGAGGCAGTCGATCGCGCCATCGAAGACGAGAAGCGGTTGGCCTTGGCCCTCGAGAGCGCGGCTCAATCCCGTCGACCGACTAAACCGAGAATTGTGAAGGGAACATAGAGTCAGATACGGCTCTTGGTGCGCCCGTCGCGTCGAAGCGGTCGGCACTACCGTGGACAGAAGCTCGGCTTCAGCGCTTGCGCCGGCATGTCCGCGTCACCGGTCACCGACGCGCCGCAGCGTGCCGAGATGATTGTCGTCGAGAAACTCTATCGTCATGGCCGACGCCTTGCCGTCCGGGCCGACGACGAAGCTGACGCCCGTTGGCCTGTCCGGTGTCTCGGCATCGGGGAAGGTCAGGAACAGGTCGCCGTCGAAATGCGTCAGCGAATAGGACCGGGCGCCAGCCGGGCCGACCTTGAGCACAAGGCCGTCTCCCGCACTCGACACGACCGCATCGCCGATGAAGTCGTTGGCGTAGCGTCCGGCATAGACACCGGCCGGCCCGGCGGGCCTTGCCGGAGACGGTGGCGCGGCATAAGCGGCCTTGGCCGCCTCGACCGCCGGACCGAACAGGCCGGCATAGATCCCGTCCCATGCCTTGATCCAATCCTTCTCGACCGTTCCGTCGAAGACGAGGTCGGCAAAACTGTCGGACAGCCCCTCCGGCACGCCTGTCGGAAAGGCATTGGCGATGATGACGATGCCAAGCTTCTCCTTCGGGAAGACTGTCACGAGGGTGCGCGCGCCGACGCTGAAGGCGCCGGCATGGCCCCAGCTCAGGCCGTGCCGGCCGAATTCGACATTCCAGCCGAGGCCGTAGAAACTCTCGCCGCCGGAGACGGGGTTCTTGCCGCGCGTCATCAGCGGCACATGCGTCTGCGCCAGCGCATCGGCGGCAATCAGCGTCTTGCCGGCATAGACCCCGTTGCCGGTTATGAGGCGCACCCATTGCGAGAGATCGCGTGCCGTGGAGCTGACACCGCCCGCCGGCGCCTGCGCATCCGGATCGCGCTTGATCTTCGCGGCCCAGGCGCCATCAACCTTGACGTGGAGCGCGGCGCGATTGGCGTGCTTGACGAAGTCGGAATGGCGGGAGCTGGTCGAGGCCATGCCAAGCGGCCGGTAGAGTTTTTCCTCGGCGACCTCCTCCCAGGGCTTGCCTGTCGGTTTGGCGGCAGCAATGGCACCCTCGGTCAGTCCGAAATTGCTGTAGGAGTAGCCGGCACGAAAGCTCGACGATGGCGGCACGAACCGCAGGCGATACAGGATCTCGGCGCGGTCGTAGCCGATGTCCTCGAGGTCGTCTCCGGCAGTGCCGGGAAGCCCGCTGCGGTGCGAAAACAGGTCGCGGATGGTGAGCTGGCTGGTCGGATAGGGATCGGCCAGCCGGAAGGCCGGATCGAGGTCGGCGATCTCCGAATCCCAGGACACGATCCCGTCGCTGACCAGCGCCGCCACGACGGTGGCGGAGACCGGCTTGGAGAGCGAGGCGATCTGGAACACCGTGTCGGCGTCGACGGCCTCAGGCTTGCCGGCCTCGCGATGCCCGAAACCTTTGAGGAAGATCACTTCGTCATCGTGCACGACGCCAATGGCGAGACCGGGCACGGCACCGTCGGCGACGGCGGCTTCGGCGAGCGCTTCGAGCTTCGACAGGGCAGCCGCGATGCGTTCGGGCGTGATGTCGTCGGCCGATGCCGCACGCGGCCAGAACGCCATGAAGGCGATGAAGGCCCAGATGCGCCAATGGCAGAGATTCCGATCCAGCCGCACGATCGAGCCTCCTCCCCTGCATTCACCTGCCATAGTACAGGCCGGCGCGGACGAGGCCAACTCTCCCCATCGGGTATGAGTGCGGAACCTCGGGTTTCTCGGGCTAGACGGTGGCTACCGAAGCCGCCAGGCTGGAATGCCCGCCCTGTCCGCCCGTTGTGAACTGCTTCAGTCCGCGGGCTGAAATGCCGGCGGCAATCGGCCGGATGCTGAAACTTGCGGCCGGCCTGGAAGGTTAAATTTAAGCACTTTCTACTAGGTTCGCCCGATGGGCTATTGTCCAGGAAAGGTATTCGGGTCGAATTGACCAGAACGGGATTCAATCTCGGCCGCGTGAGACAGGCCGTTTTTTCTGCCGCCAACCTGCCGGCGGCGATAGCCTTTGTCGTGCTTCTGATCTGCGCCGTGTTTGCCGACCAGCAGAACAGACAAGTCTCCGATCAACTGGCGCGCGCCGATGTGCTGGCCAAGGTCAACATTATCCGCGCCAAGCTCGAGGGCAACATAAACGGCAATCTCCAGCTCGTGCGCGGCCTGGTATCGGCCATCGTCACCGAGCCCTATATGGGCCAGCAGAGATTTGCCTCGCTCGCCGGCAATCTGTTCGAGCAGAAATCGCAATTGCGCAACATCGCCGGCGCGCCGGACCTCGTCATTTCGCTGATGTATCCGATGGAAGGCAACGAGAAGGCGATCGGGCTCGATTACCGCAAGAACGAGGCGCAACGCACGGCAGCGCTTCGGGCGCGCGACGGACGCACGCTGGTGTTCGCCGGTCCGGTCGACCTGGCCCAAGGCGGACGCGGCTTCATAGGCCGCATCCCTGTCTTCGTGCCGACGGCGGGCGGTGGCGACCGCTTCTGGGGCATCGTCTCGGCGGTGGTCGATGTCGACCGGCTCTACGCGGCGAGCGGCCTCACCGACCCCGTCCTCGACATCGATGTCGCACTGACCGGCAAGGATGCGCTGGGCGGCGGCGGCGAACGTTTCTTTGGCGTCGATAATGTCATCGCCGGCGAGCCCGTGACGGCCGAAGTGCAGCTGCCTTCAGGCTCCTGGCGGATTTCGGCCATTCCCAAGGGCGGCTGGCCAGCAGCACCGAAGAATGAGCGGACCTTGCAGGCACTCATGGCGCTCGCCGGCGTGCTGGTGGTGCTGCCGATCCTTCTGGCCGGGCGGCTGTTCGGCGAAAGGCAGAAAAACTATGCCGAGTTGAGACGCCTGTCGGGGCGGCTGGAGCTGGCGCTGGAGGCCTCGGGCATCGGCGTGTGGGAGCACGACCTTGCCACCAACGAACTGGTGTGGGACGACCGCGTCAACGAGATCTACGGCAGGCCCGCCGACGGCAAGCCGCGCGCCTATGATGACTGGTCGGGGACGATCCATCCCGACGATATCGAGCGTGCCCGGCAGGATTTCGACCAGGCCGCAGCGACCAAGGGCCTCTACTCCTCGCAATACCGGCTCGTCGATGCTGACGGCCATATCCGCCATGTCCGCACGCGCGCGACCTACTTCCAGGACACTGGCGGCACGCCGAAGATGATCGGCGCCGAATGGGACGTAACCAGTGACGTGCTGCTCAACGAGAACCTGGTGCGCGAGCGGCAGCTGTCGGAATCGAAGAACGCCGAACTGGAGACCGCCAAGGCGCGTATCGAGCATGTGGCGCTCCACGATTCGCTGACCGGCCTGCCCAATCGCCGCTATCTCGACGAGATGCTGGCCGAAAGCGGCGAAGCCGGCCGGCGCACGGCGCTGCTGCATCTCGACCTCGACCGCTTCAAGCAAATCAACGACACACTCGGCCACGCAGCGGGCGATGCCATGCTGTTGCATGCCTCGAAGGTGATCAAGGCCAATGCCGGGGCTGCCGATTTCGTGGCGCGCATCGGCGGCGACGAGTTCGTGGTGGTGAGCCATGGCCGTGGCGACGACAAACTTGCCGAACTCGCCGACCGTATCATCGAAGAGATGCGGCAGCCGATCACCTACCAGGGCCACCAGTGCCGGTTCGGCGTCAGCATCGGCATTGCCGCCAACAGCGGGGTCGACGCCAAACAGTTGCTCGTCAATGCCGATCTCGCGCTTTACCGGGCGAAAAGCCATGGCCGCAATCGCTACGAATTCTTCAACGAGGAACTGCAGAGCGAGATCGTTCGGACCAAGCAGACCGCCGATGAAATCCTGGGCGGGCTGGAGCGGAACGAATTCATCGCTTACTTCCAGCCGCAGTTCGACGCCAAGACGCTCGAGATCGTCGGCGTCGAGGCGTTGTCGCGCTGGAAGCATCCGCGGCGCGGCATCCTCTCCCCCGCCGCCTATCTCAAGGTGGCCGAAGAGCTCAATGTCGTGGCGCTGATCGACAGCGTCACCCTCAAACAGGCGCTGGAGAATTTCGAGCGCTGGTCGCATCTCAACATCCCGCGCGTGTCGGTCAACGTCTCTGCCAGGCGCCTGGAGGACCGGGACCTGATCAAGGGCCTGCGCAGGCTCGCCATCAAGGAAGGGACCGTGTCGTTCGAACTGGTCGAGTTCGATCTTCCTCGACGAGAACGACGATTTCGTTTCCTGGAACATCGAGCAGATCAAGGAACTCGGCATCGACATCGAGATCGACGATTTCGGCACCGGCCACGCCTCGATCGTCAGCCTGCTCAAGCTGCAGCCGCGCCGGCTGAAGATCGACCGCCAGTTGATCACGCCGATCATCAACTCGAGGGCGCAGCGGCGGCTGGTGTCGTCCATCATCGAGATCGGCAAATCGCTCGGCATCGAAGTGGTGGCCGAAGGCGTCGAAACGATGGAACACGCGCGCATCCTGAAGGAACTGGGCTGCGACATCCTGCAGGGCTACGCCTTCGGCCGTCCGATGGACGCCAAGGCCTTCAAGGCCTTCGCCCAGTCGCGCAAATGGCTGGCGGTAGGATAGCGGGGCGCCCCTACGCCCTCAGCCCCGGCGGCTTTGCGCCGCATGGCGGCCATAGAGATCAGCTTTGCCGCTTCCTGACAGCAGACATTACGGCGACTACGTTGGAGGTCGCAGTTGCGCCAATTTTGGACGGTCAGCCGATGCTAAGCGCGAGTCGCGACACGCAGGCAGGTTGATACATCCGGTTCGCTTGAAAGCACGGAACGATTTGCCTCGCCCGCTCTTTCTCCCAAAGCCAATTCGGGCAAAGGAGCATTATGATGAAAACGTTGGCCGATATTTTCGAGCATACCCTTCAGGACATGTATTATGCCGAGAACGCGATTATCAAGGCTTTGCCCAAAGTGGCCGGGGCCGCGAAGGACGCCAAGCTGAAGAAAGCTGCGGAAGACCATCTCGCGGAAACGAAGGGGCAGATCAGGAAGCTGGAGCAGGTATTCAAGTCGATAGGCAGGAAGGCCTCTGGCGAGAAGTGCGACGCTATCGAGGGCCTTATCAAGGAAGCCAATGGACTGATGGAAGAAGCGTCAGGGACGGCGCTCGATTCGGGCCTGCTGGCGGCCTGCCAAGCAGTCGAGCACTACGAAATCTCCCGGTACGGCTCTCTGCGGGAATGGGCAAAGGACCTCGGGCATGACGAGGCGCACAAGCTGCTCAGCGAGATCCTTGACCAGGAGAAAGCCACCAACAACAAGCTGACGAACCTCGCAGTCACGTCGATCAACAGGACACATTGATCACCCGGCCTTACGTGGTTCGTGGACAGTCATCCCTTAGCTTCTGCGGGGCGGTTTCGTCGGATAACTTGGGCTGATCGGCGCGGCCCATACTCCGCCCTCGCTGGGCCTCACCATTGTCCGCAGCGGCACAAGCCGGCTGATCAGCATATCCCGTCGAACTGTGTAGCTATTTCCCGTTCATCGCTGACGCCGCCCGGCTCTCCGAATACGTCACGAACCTTTCCCGAGGCGGCCGCCAGTTCCGAGGCGACGATCAGGACGCGCGCGAAGTCGGCGCGTGCAATTTTGTAGCGGAAACCAAGCCCATGGGTCGGCGCCGTAACATGGATGCGTTGCCGCCCAGCCGGTTCATCAGTCAGGATGGCACCTCTGCATATCGTGTATTCGAGACCGCTACCCTTTAGGTATTGCTCGCGATCCAATTGGTTTTTCTGCAGGTTTCCCTTGAAAGTGTTGAGGATCGCGCCAGCCAGCGAGGGGCGATCCGCGCCCATTCCCGACAGCAGGACGATACGCCCGCTGAATCCGTTTTTGCGTGCCGCCTCGACGACGTTGACGAGGCCCTGGTAGGTCACATCTCAATTCTTGCTCACGGAACCAAAGAACGACCGACCGCCAATGCCGCCGGTAATGTCGGCCGCAAAGAAGATGGCACGGCAATCGGCGTCCAGCGCCGCAAGAAGCGAACTCGGAACCGTCACGTCGCCGCCTACCACTTGCGCCCGACCGCCCAAAAGCTTCCGCGCCTTGTCGGGGTCGCGGGCGACGACACGCACAGGGTCTCCCCGTTGCAGCAACTGGGTGGCAATCTGCAAGCCGGTCCCGCGGGTTGCGCCAACGACACAAAATACACTGCTCTTGGTCAACGATGCCTCCTAAATAGGCGGGGCTAGGTTACCGCTAGGATCTGGCGCAATCGCTCGCGCCAGATCCGAGCCCGAGGTCTCGAACTTTGCAGAAGTGGGACCAGCCATTTCAAGCGTCCGGCGTTAGCGCCTGCTGGACCAAGAATGTGTCGACATACTGCGTCATGCTGGCGATCTTTCCATCTCTGATTTCGTAGAGATGGGCAAAGGCGGCGTGCATCGACTTGTCCGTCGCCTTGTAGGTGCCGGAGTAGACGCCGAAGGCGGCGACACGGTCGCCGTCTTCGAGATAGGTGTGAACGTCGGCGCGATAGCCGATCCATTCCGTGGCGAGGCGCCGGAAGACGCCGGCGATGATCGCTTCCGCGCCGACATAGGTCCCGGCATATGGGAAACCCTCGGCTTCGGTCCACCGTGCATCGGGGGCGAGGGCGGCCAGCAGGTTGCGGCCGTTGTCTTCCGACGCCCCCTCATAGGTGGCGCGGATCAGCTCGAGATTGGCGCCCATCTCAGCCCCACTTCATTTCGCCGGTGGCAACCTTGGAGCCGATGTCGAGCGCAACCCCCATGCCGAGGCCGGGGAAGCGGGCTTCCATGGCGCTCTTGAGCGCGGCCGCGTCTTTGGCCTTGGCCAGCTCTTCCTCGAAGGCAATGAGATAGGCCTTGGTGTGCTCGACGCCCGAGAGGTCGGTAGAGGATTGCGGCGTCATGTGGCCGGCAACGACGATCGCCGGCTTGCGGGCCGCGATCTTTTCAAGATTGGCGATCCATGCCGCGCGCTGTTCCTTGGTCGGGGTGTCGGCGGTCCAGACATGCACGCCCGCAAAGATCATCACGCCACCAAACACCGCGTTCAGCGACGGCACGAACAGATAGCGCCGGTTGGCGAGGCCTTCGGCATTGACGATTTCGATGGTCTCGCCATCCACGGTGAGCGTCTTGTCGTCGAAGACCTCCGGGATGACGACATCGGCGAGCGTCTGCGGACCATTTTCCTTGAGCTGCGGCCCCCATACGGCGAGCTTCTTGTCGACACTGCCTTTGATGGCGGCCACCGTATCGGAGGCGGCGATCACGCGCGCGTCGGGGAAAGCGTCCTTGATCGGCTTGAGGCTGAAGTAATAGTCCGGGTCGGACTGGCTGACATAAATGGTGGTGAGCTTCTTGCCCGTCGCCTTGATCGTCTCGGCCAAGGCCTTGCCGTCGGGAAAGGTGAAGCCGCCGTCGATCAGCACGGCTTCAGTGGCCCCGGAGACCAGAACCGGGGCCCGGAAGAAGCCATTTTCCCCGGCGGGAAAATGCTTCCAGGAAAGTCCTGCGGCAGCATGGCCAAGCCCTGCGGGAGCAAAGACGGCGGTGGCACCGGCGGCGAGGGTCGTTTTCATGATGGCTCTCCGTGTGAACATGATAGTCTCCTTGGTGTTGGTCGAGGACGTGATTTCAGCTGTGATGGGTTGGTGTTCCTGCCAGGCTTGGACAGCCCATGTATGAACCCGCTAGGGGAGCAGGCCCTTTGCGCCAGCACTGGCGACCGCGCCGTCATCCGGCAGCATGCCGCCGCTGGCGCCGATCGCTCCGACGACCTTGTCGTCGACGATCAGAGGCACGCCGCCTTCGACCGGAAAGGCGCCCGGCACCCCAAGCAAACTGATCTGGTTTTGGGTGACGATCAGATCCTGGATGGCCTTGGTCGGTGACTTGATTCCGTTGGCGGCCTTGGCCTTTCCGATCGCCGCTTCGATCGTGCCGATGCCGGCCTGGTTGGCGCGTTCCAGATAGACAAGGTTGCTCCCGGAATCGACCACCGCAATGGTCATGTCGAAGTTTCGCTTGCGCATCTCCGTTGCGGCGGCTTGTGCCGCCTGCTTGGCAAGCTCGATGCTGATAGGAGCGCCATATTGCACGTTCTGGGCAAAGCCGGGTGTGGCCACTCCGGTCAGCAGAACCGACAGGGCAAGAACTACGCAGGGGATTAGTGTGGTTGTCATCTCAAGGCCCTGTGTTGGTCGGGGGTAACGCGAGCGAACGTTTCGATGGGCGAAAATATGTCACGCGCGGATCGATTGATAAGACCAACAAAACAGACATAATGTATGCTGCTTACATACAATAAGGTGGGAGCCGAGCTGCTATGGGCTATGCATGAATCTCAACCGGCTGGCCTACTTCGCGGCGGTCGTCGATGCCGGCTCCTTCACGCGGGCCGCCGAGCGGCTGGGCATCACCAAGGCGGTTGTGAGCCAGCAGGTGGCGCGGCTGGAGCGCGATGTGGGAACGACGCTGCTGATCCGCACAACGCGGCGGGTCCAACCGACAGAGGCGGGCTGGGCATTGCATGCCCGTTGCCTGCTGATCCTGCGCGAGGCGGAGGATGCCTTTGGCGAGCTTGAGCAGGCCGCCGCCGAGCCGGCGGGCACCCTGCGGATCGCAGCACCGAACGACTACGGCACGTGTGCGGTCGTCCCGGTGGTGACCGCCTTCAGCGCGCGTTACCCCGCCTGTCGCGTGGAATTGGCACTTGGTGACGAGATGATCGACCTCGTTTCCGGCAGGATGGACGTAGCGATCCGCGTCGGCTGGCTTGCCAATTCCAGCCTCCAGGCGCGACGGATCGGTACCTTCCGGCAACTCTTGGTATGCGGCGCGGGCTTCGCTGGGCAGATGACGGCTACCGAACCGGAAGGTCTTGCCCGGCTGCCCTTCGTCGCCAACACGGCGCTGAGTGAGCCGCTGCTGTGGCAATTTTCGCGTGGCGACCTCGAACATCACGCCGTGCATATGCAGGCAACAATCTCGATCAATGCCACACCGGCAGTGCTGTCGGCCGTCCGCACTGGCGGTGGCCTGTCGGTTCTGCCGGATTTCCTGGTGAGCGACGACCTCGCCACGGGGCGGCTCGTCCACGTGTTGCCCGAATGGCGGCTACCCTCAGGGGGAATCTATACAGTCTATCCCGCCGCACGGTTCCGCCCGCCTAAGGTAACCACTTTCGTCGAGATGCTCATTGCGGCTGAGCGGCAGAAGGGTTCAGACCCGCAGGGTCGGGCACGCGCGCCCTAGCGGGCTGTTTAAGAATCCCTTTGCAGACAATGGATCATCGTTGCAGATCTGTGGCGAGCTCCTTTCTCAACAGCCTGCTAACTTCACCGGTTCGGCCAAAGTAAGATATGCGTGCGCCCGCTTTTGCCCATCGACATCTAGAAGCCGACCTTCCGCTTCCGGCCCGAGTCCGGCCGTTCTAAAATAGCCGCTTTGCGCCAATTTGAGACCTTCGCCGACGGAAGGTGTTTCAGGTCGTTCGCCAGTAACGGCCGCGCAGAAGGTTCGGACCGCAAAATCCCATGGCCAAAGAAAACGAGGCAAGGTTGTCGGGAACCGCGCCGGTCGTTCGTCCTCTGGAGGCAAAGCGCAAGAACCGGATACCTGATCATGAGAAAGATCGCCGCAATCACGCACAGCATGCAATCACCCGGAGCATTCCAATGACCCCCACCATCACAGCTTTTGAACGGTCGCCCGACCGCGGCAGGGGACAGGCCCGTGACATGCGTGTTCGTTGGGCACTCGAAGAAGTGGGCCAAGCCTACGACGTTCGTCCTGTTTCGTTCAGCGCGATGAAGCAACCCGCGCATCGTGCGCTTCAGCCTTTCGGGCAGATCCCGACCTATGAGGAAGGTGATCTCGCTCTGTTCAACTCGGGGGCCATCGTGTTCCATATCGCGGAGCGCAATGCGGGCCTGCTGCCTGACGAGGCGAATGCCAGGGCGCGCGCGATCACATGGATGTTTGCCGCGGTCAGCACGCTGGAGCCGCCGATCGTGGATCGGGAAACCGCCATCCTCCTGGAGCGCGACGAGGCTTGGCAAAAACAGCGCCTGCCCATGGTCGAGGATCGTATCCGTGGCCGGCTGAGCGAACTCTCCGATCGCCTTGGCGATGCCGACTGGCTCGATGGTGCGTTCAGCGCCGGTGACCTCCTGATGGTGATGGTGCTGCGCAGGTTGAACCGATCGGCTCTGCTGGACGAATATCCTAACCTCTCCGCCTATGTCGCCCGCGGCGAAGCGCGGCCGGCCTTCAAGCGTGCTTTCGAAGCTCAATTGGCGGTTTTCGCCGCAGCATAAGCGGCTGACGAAGGCCGCTCCGGGTCGCTTGAGCCCTTCGCGGGCGCCTCCGCTTCGTCCCGAAGGAGGCGAGCTCTGGCTATGGATGTTTCGTCTGGCTTGCGCCCGCAGGGCTCAATTCGCCCTGCAACTCCTTCGGCAGGGGAAGACTCGAGCATTGCAGGTGCAACTCGCGGGCGAGCAGCTTTCGTTGCTTCTGCTCCTGCTCCTTGGCGGCTGCTATGATCCCCAACCCGTACGGGCCAAGCGCGACGAATTCCCAACCCGGGTGCGTTTTTTCGCGAACGGCATAGGCGGAAGCCGCCGCGCGGGCCTTCTGGCATTCCGGCGACGCCCATTTCTGGTCTTGCTGCGAAAGCGACGCCTCATAGTCGACCGGCGAAGTCGCGCATCCAGCCACTGTCGCGGCCAATGCGACGGACATTGCAATTCTCATCCCGAAGCCTTTCCCAAGCATTGTGGAGAAGTACGCCGTTTTCACAACCCGGAACCGGACAGCCTCCCGAGGGACTGCTTTGACCTTTACGCAGACATCGAGCAATCGCGTGTCGGATGACCGCGGCCGCTCAAATAGCCACCCTCCCCTAGCTCCGCAACCCCGGCGCTTCCTGCCCGGTGCGCTCGACATATTCCGTATAGCCGCCGCCATAGGTGTGGATGCCTTCGGGCGTCAGTTCCAGCACGCGGTTGGAGAGTGCAGCCAGGAAATGGCGGTCGTGCGAGACGAACAGCATCGTGCCTTCATATTGCGAGAGCGCGGTGATCAGCATCTCCTTGGTGGCGATGTCGAGGTGGTTGGTCGGCTCGTCCAGCACCAGCAGATTGGGCGGGTCGAACAGCATCAGCGCCATCACCAGCCGCGCCTTTTCGCCGCCTGACAGCACGCGGCATTTCTTCTCGATCTCGTCGCCGGAAAAGCCGAAGCAGCCGGCGAGCGCCCTGAGCGGCGCCTGGCCGGCCTGCGGGAAATGCATCCTCCAGCGTCTGGAACACGGTGCGCTCGCCCTCCAGCAGTTCCATGGCGTGCTGGGCGAAATAGCCCATCTTGACGCTCGGGCCGCGCGCCACCGTGCCGGCATCGGGGTCGGACGCGCCGGCCACCAGCTTCAGCAGCGTCGACTTGCCGGCGCCGTTGACGCCCATGATGCACCAGCGCTCGCGGCGGCGGACCTGGAAATCCAGCCCCTCATAGATCGAGCGGCTGCCATAGCCCTTGTGGACGTTCTTCAGCGTCACCACGTCCTCGCCGCAGCGCGGCGCCGGCTGGAACTCGAAATTGACGATCTGGCGGCGCTTCGGCGGCTCGACGCGGTCGATCTTGTCCAGCTTCTTCACCCGGCTCTGCACCTGGGCGGCATGCGAGGCGCGCGCCTTGAAGCGCTCGATGAAGGCGATCTCCTTGGCCAGCATCGCCTGCTGGCGCTCGAACTGCGCCTGCTGCTGCTTGTCGGCGATCGCCCGCTGCTGCTGGTAGAATTCGTAGTTGCCGGAGTAGGCGGTGAGCGAGCCGGCGTCGATCTCGACCACCTTGTTGACGATGCGGTTCATGAACTCGCGGTCGTGCGAGGTCATCAGCAGCGCACCGTCATAACCCTTCAGGAACTGCTCCAGCCAGATCAGGCTTTCGAGGTCGAGATGGTTGCTCGGCTCGTCGAGCAGCATGACGTCGGGCCGCATCAGCAGGATGCGGGCCAGCGCCACGCGCATCTTCCAGCCGCCGGAGAGTTTGCCGACGTCGCCGTCCATCATCTCCTGGCGAAAAGCCGAGGCCGTCGAGCACCTCGCGCGCGCGGCCGTCGAGCGCATAGCCGTCGAGCTCCTCGAAACGGTGCTGCGCCTCGCCATATTGTTCGATGATCTCGTCCATCCGGTCGGCCTGGTCGGGATCGGCCATGGCCGCCTCGAGTTCGGCCATTTCGGCCGCCACGTCGCTGACCGGCCCTGCGCCGTTCATCACTTCGGCGACCGCGCTGTGGCCCGCCATGTCGCCGACATCCTGGCTGAAATAGCCGATGGTGACGCCGCGATCGACTTGCACCTGGCCCTCGTCGGGCTGCTCCTCGCCGGTGATCATGCGAAACAGCGTCGTCTTGCCGGCGCCATTGGGCCCGACAAGGCCGACCTTCTCGCCCTTCTGCAAGCGCGGCCGAGGCCTCGATGAAGACGATCTGACGGCCGTTCTGCTTGCCGATGCTTTCGAGACGGATCATGGGGGTCCGGGGAGTTGGTCCAGGGATGGCGCGATGGCGAGAGGTAGAAGAGGGATGTTAGCCCGCAGCGGCCAATAGGATTGCGAATGCGGCGACAGCTGATCCCCCCAGGGGGGAGATGGCCGGCGGCCAGAGGAGAGGCGAGGAACGGGCGTCTGATTTCGGCCGCATCGAAGCGGCCGCATCAGCGCCGGCACCAGTGGAGACTAGCGACCGGCGGCAGCTCGACAGCCGGACATCTCCCCCCTCGGCGGGGAGATTGCAGTTCCGCGGCGCCGAGCCGCTACTTCGCGTCGTGGAAGATGATGCCCACCGTATGCCGCATCCCGAGCGCAGGCGGCTGACGCCGTGCCTGAGATTGACCCGATAGTGGCCCTTGCGTGCCTTGCACCGGCCGGTTGTGGACGGCAAAGATCACCGCGTCGCCCTGGGTCAGCGGCACGACCTCGGCGCGGCTCTGCATGCGCGGGCGCTGCTCGGTCAGCACGAACTCGCCGCCGGTGAAATCCTCGCCCGGCTGGGACAGCAGGATCGCCACCTGCAGAGGAAAGGCGAGATCGCCATAGAGGTCCTGGTGCAGGCAGTTGAAGTCGCCGGGGCCGTATTGCAGGAGAGCGGCGTCGGCCGCGTCTGGCCGTTTTCGTGGCAAAGCTGGAGGAAGGCGGCGTGGTCCGCGGGATAGCGCTGGGCAATGCCCATGCGCTCGTTCCAGTCGTTGGCGACGCCGGCCAGCCGGGGTAGAGCGCGGTGCGCAGGCCGCCGATCAGATCAGGCAAAGGGTAGCGGAAATAGCGGTACTCGCCCTTGCCGAAGCCGTGACGTGCCATGGGACATGACTGCGGAAATGCTCCTCATGCGGATAGAGCGCGGCGATCTCGGCGCATTCCTCGGGCGAGAGCAGCTTCGCCATGACGGCGCAGCCATGGCTGTTCAGTTCGCTAGACCAGCGCGCTCCAGTCCTGCATCGCCGACGCGCGCTTCGGCCGAACGGGTTGCGCGACTGAGCGCTTATCGAATGGATGGTCATGGGGTTGCCTCCGGTCGCTTTGCTGCCCATGAAAGTGGGGACGGACGAGAGGTGCGAGCCACCCGTTTCCTGCGGAGAGTTGGCGCCACTTTCCCCTCTCCCCCTTGCAAGGGGAGAAGGGAAGATCGCACGTCACCGCCTCCGATAATCCTCCAACTCCGGGTCGAGATCGACGCGCACCGCGTTGGTGAACACGCAGGTCGCCACCATGATGCCGGCGAAGGCGACGAGGTTGACCAGCAGCGTGTCGTCGTAGCGGGCCTTGAGTGCTGCCCAGATATCGTCGGGAACCGCATTGCCACCGGCCGCAACTGCCTTGCCGAAGGCGATCAGCAGCGCCTCGTCGGCGCTGGGCTCGATCGCCTCGGGATCGAGGCCGCCATCGATCAGCGCGCGGCGGAAGAAGGTGACGGGAATCTCGGCGCGGCATATCTGCGAGATCGCCAGCGACAACAGCCAGATGGCGCGGTCGTCGAGCGTCGGCTTTCAACAGATCGCGCAGCGTGAACCATTCGGCATAGATGCGATGGGCCGCGGGCGAATGCAGCAATATGCGCTTCATGTTGGTCATGCGCCCACGCAGGGCAAGCTCCCTGTCATGCTCGGCGCGGATTTCGGGCGATGCCGTGGCGTAGTCGATCGGCGGAAATCATGGCCATGGATGGTCCTTGGTTGCGGCGGCGAGACCCAGCGAGCGTCGTGTGCAGTTCCGGCGCGGTGCGCAACGTGTTGGACACCGTGCAGATCGCTTCGGCATCCTCGACGATACGCTGCTTCGTCGCCGCGTCGAGATCGCCCGCGATGTCGAGCCTGATGTTGACCTTTTCGACACGCGAGGGTTCGTCCTTCGCCTTCTCGCCGCTGACCTCGGCGCGCACCTCGCCAAGCTGCGTGGCAACGCCGAGGCGCGTGGCGGCGATGCGGGCGCTCAGCACCATGCAGGCGGCGAGAGAGGCGTAGAGCAGGTCGAGCGGATTGAAACCCGGCGCGCTGACCGCGGTGACGACCTCGACCGCGCCGCCGGTCGGCGTGGTGACGACCGGCAGGCCGCCCGGCGGCAGGACGCCATCGCGCCGGTGACGCGGGTCCTCACCTTGAGTTCACCCATGGCAAAATCCTTTTCGACCGCCGGCAGACAAAAATCAAGGGCGCAGCCGCCGTGGCGCGCGCCCTGCCCCGTTATATGGTACGCCTCGGGGCCGACGCCGCAACATCGACTGTTGTCTCCGATTTCGCTACGCTGCGGCACTTCTGAATTGTCCTGTTGCTGCACTGTTTCGAGGTTCGGCAATGAAGCGCAGTCTCGCCTTTGGTTTGATTGCAGTTGCCGGCCTTGGCCTGCTCGGCGGCGGCGCACTGTTGCTTGTTGGCCAGACCGCGGTTTCGCCCGACGCAATCCAATCGTCGGTTATCCGTACCCCTGCGCTGATCGACAGCGCCTGGAAGCTGCCGGTGGCGGCCACGTTCAACGCCGGGCTTGACTGGCAATCGAACGGCTCGCGGTGCGGTCCGGCCAGCGTCGCAAACACATTCCGCTCCATCGGCGAGGAGGAGACAAGCGAGGCCGAAGTCCTCGAGGGCACGGGAAAGTGCTGGACAGGTTTTTGCATCGTCGGGCTGACACTGGACGAGGTTGCCGACGGTCGCCCAGAACGAAGACCAGGCGGAAAGTCTCCGTGCTGCGGAATCTGAGCGCCGACGAGTTCCGCGAGCACATGAAGCACGCCAACGACCCGGGCCGCCGCTACATCATCAACTTCACCCGCGAGAAGATCTTCGGCGCCGGCAGCGGCCATTTTTCCCCGATCGGGGGATATCTGGAGGCCGAGGACATGGTTTTCGTCCTCGATGTCAACGAGCGCTACAAGCCTTGGCTGGTCGAGCGTGAACGCCTGTTCTCGGCCATGGACACGATCGACAGCGATGGCGACAAGAAGCGCGGCTTGCTGCTGATCGAGTGAAAACGAGAGCGCGACGGCTGAGTGCATCCGGGGCGTAAAAAATTGCCCGATTTCAAGCCGATACGAACAAGCGCGAAGGCCCGGCTTCCATATGTGGGCTCATTCACACGGCCGCAGGGCGCTCACTGCTATATTGGCCCTCTTCGCACAATGGAGGCTCAAATGAGGTTCGTCGCAGTGCAGGAGCCGGATGACACCTGGGCGGTGTTTGACTCGACCGTCGACGAGCCCACCGACTACTCTGGTCGCGTCCTTCTTGGTTTGACGTCGAGCGAGGCCCACTGGTTCGCCGACGTAGCAAACGATGAAGTCGCATGGCGGGAAAGCAACCGATCGGGCGCGCATTAGTGCCTGGTCGAGCCGGAACCTGTCATCGGGGCCGAATGGGGCAATCGTCAACCGGCTGACCATCTGCCAGAATGCTTGCCGGCACGGATTCCGGTTCTTACGGCCTTGGTTAGACCGGCAGCGCCGCCGCCTGCTTCCCCTCTCCTGCTTGTGGGATCGGGAAGGCGTTTGCCTGCAGCCACCGATTTGCAACTATGGGGATGCCCATCAGCGCGTCCACCCGCGCAAGATGTGTTTTCTGGATCTTGCCGCACGTGGTGCGCGCGGAAGCGTATCGTCTGTCAGGAATGATCGGCTGCCTGATTCCGGTTTTCGCCGGCCTCGGCTAGAGTGGCCGCAACCGCAACCGGGCTGTTCATCCGATGATCGTCCAGACCTGCATCAACGGCGCGCGCAGCGCCGATTTTCATCCGCAACTGCCGCTCGATGCCGACGCCATGGCGCGCGACGGTGCTGCCTCTGTGGCCGCCGGTGCGGCCGAGCTGCATGTGCATGCGCGCGGGCTCGACGGTCGCGAAAGCCTGGCGCCGGCGGCGATGGACGCGACGATTCTGGCGCTGCGCCGCGCCTGCCCAGGCACGCTGATCGGGGTCTCCACCGGCGCCTGGATCGAGAATGACGACCAGCGCACGCTTGTGGCCATCGCCGGTTGGCGCGAATTGCCCGACTATGCCTCGGTCAATCTCAGCGAGGCGGCGGCGCCGCTGGTGATGGAGAGCCTGCGCCAGCGCGGCATCGGCATCGAGGCCGGGCTGGCGTCGATCGCCGACGCCGAACGCCTGGTCAGCCTCGACCATGGCGGACGGGTGCTGCGCATCCTGATCGAGATTTCCGAGCAGACGCTGGACGAGGCTTTCGCCGTTTCGGACGGCATCGAGGCCGTGCTGGAACGCGCCGGCATCCGGCGCTCGATCCTGCTGCATGGCGAGAACGCGACCGTGTGGCCCTTCGTCGAGCGGGCGGCGGCGCGGAAGTGGTCTACACGCGTCGGGCTGGAGGACGGCAAGGAGTTGCCCGACGGAACGACTGCACCCGGCAATGCGGCGCTGACGGCGGCCGCGGTGGCGATCTTCCGCGCTGGGCGATAGTCGCTGATCCATCCAGGTCGACCCTTTGCGCCGAAACGATGTTTCCGCGGCGATGCGACCTGGGTCGGGCGTCGGGTGTATCCGGGGTGTTGACAACCGTCGGAACCACTCTTGCTGTTTTAAAACATTGTCCCTATGATATTTTCATATAAAAAATAAAACGCCTCAAAATTCTTCTCTTTTGTGAAAGTTTTAGCCTTTGCGGGAACACCTCGACCAGACCGACCGCCGACTGGTCAAATTGCTGTCGCAGGATGCCCAGCCCGGCATCAATCGGCTCGCCGAGACAATGGCGGTCTCGGTGCCGACGGTGCGCACGCGGCTGCGCAATTTGCTCGACCGCAACCTGCTCAAGATCGTCGGGCTGCTCAACCTGACAGAGCGCCCCGAATTGATCTCGGCCATCGTCGGCATCAATGCGCAAGGGCGCGGTCGTGCCCGCGAACTGGCACAGCGCATCTCGGAACTGCCCTTCGTCAACTCGGCCTCCGTCGTCACCGGGCGTTTCGACATCATCGTCGACGTGACAGTGGCCGGCGATGTCGCCGACCTCTACCGCGTCACCAGCGAGCTGATCCCGGGTGCCGGCGAGCCCGGCGAAGTCATGCGCAGCGAGACCTTCGTCGTCATGGCTTCCTGCAACAAATGGGTCAGCCTGCCGGAAGGCTGCTGGTCGGAAGAAGCACCGGCGCGCAAGGAGCCGGCATGAGGATCGCGGTTCTCGGCGGCCTCGGCCTGCAAGGCCGGGCAGCCATCGCCGATCTCGTCGCCAGCGTCGGTGTCGAAGAAGTCGTCTGCGTCGACACCGCCTCTGACGGCCCAGCCCGGCTTGAGGGCCTGACCGACCTTTCGCGCGTGCGTTTCGTCGTGCCCGAGGGTGCGATCGGCCCGGCACTCGTTGACGTGCTGGCCGATGTCGGTGCGGTCATCGATCTGTTGCCGCAGCCGCTGATGCGCGAGGCGGTGCTGGCGGCGATCGCAACGCGCACGCCGCTGGTCACCACCAATTACGGCAAGGCCATCGCCGATCTCGCACCGGCGGCGGAAAAGGCCGGCGTTTCGATCATGACCGAATGCGGGCTCGACCCCGGTATCGACCTTGTGCTTTACGCGCGCGCCGCAAGGCAGTTCGACAGCATTGCATCGATCGATTCCTATTGCGGCGGCATCCCCGAGCCAAAGGCGATGGCCAAGCCGCTTTGCTACAAGGTGAGCTGGAACTTCGACATGGTTCTGGTCAGCCAGAACCGCGACAGCGTGATGATCGAGGACGGCGAGCGGGTCGCGGTGCCAGCCGGCCGGCAGCACGACAACCGCTTCATCCACGAGATCGAGGTCGCGGGCCTGGGCCGGCTGGAAGCCTTCCCCAATGGCGATGCGCTGCATTACGTCGAGATGCTGGCCGCCGCTAAGGGGCTGCAGCGCTCAGGCCGCTACACGCTGCGATGGCCTGGCTGGTCGGCGTTCTGGGCGCCGCTGAAGGAGCTTGGATTCCTCTCCGAAGACAAGCTGCCCGGTACCAGCGCCAGCCCGCGCGAATTTCTCGGGCGGCTGCTCGGCCCGCAATTGCAGTATGGCGCCGACGAGAAGGACCTCTGCGTCATGCGCAATGTCTTTTCCGGCATCGAAGGCGGCCGCCGCAAGACGGTGACCTCGGAGCTGATCATCGAACGCGACCTCCAATCCGGCCTGTTCGGCATGAGCCTCGGCGTCGGCTACCCCGCAAGCATCGTGGCGCAGATGCTGGCGCGGGGCGAGATCGCTACCCCCGGCCTGCTCAACCCGCTTCTGCATGTGCCCGACGGCCGCTTCTTCGACGAACTGGCCAGGCGCGGCATCCGGGTGACCGAAACGGTCGACTGGGACTGAGGAGACAGATTTTCGGGCGGTGGTCGCCGCCGGCAACGGCGCTGCCGCTCAAAAAGCACCCCGAAGGGTGAAAATAACAAACGACAACAAGGAGGAATGCCCAATGAAGATTGCCAAGCTTTTCATCGCCGGACTTGCGCTCGCCGGCCTTACCGCCGCTGCCAGTGCCGGGACACTCGACGACATCACCAAGCGCGGCGAACTGCGCGTCGCGGTACAGACGCAGGGACCGCCCTTCTCGCTGGTCGGCGCCGCCGGCGAACGCACCGGCAGTTCGGTCGAACTCGCCGAGCTGATGGCCAAGGAAATGGGCGTCAAGATCACCTTCCTCGACTTTGATTGGGACGGGCTGATCCCGGCGCTGCTCTCGGGCAAGGCCGATCTGCTGGTCGCCGACATGACGCCGACCTTGGCGCGGGGCATGAAGGTCGCCTTCACCAAGCCTTACATGTATACGGGCAGCACCGTCTTCACCAAGGCCGACAGCAAGTTCAAGACCACCGAGGACTGCAAGGCCAAGGGCACCAAGATCGCCGTGCTGCTTGGCGCCACCGGCGAGAAGGAGGCCAAGACCGCCTTCCCAGATGCCGACATCAAGAGCTACAAGGGCGGCGGCCCGCTGCTGCTCGACGCCGTCAACAACGGCCAGGCCGATTGCGGCGTCAACGACGTCTCGGCGGTCAAGGGTCAGTCGACCGCCTATCCGGCCGGCAGCTTCACCATCATGCCGGACCTCCTGTCGAAGGAGCCGCTTGCGTTCGCCACACGCTATGACGAGCCGGACCTGCTGGTCTGGATGAACCTGTTCCTCGACCAGGTCAGCGTCGACGGCCGCCTACAGAAGAACCTCGACTATTGGGTCAATTCCGACGCCTGGAAGAAAGACCACTGACGAATAGGAAGTAGCGAGTAGGGAGTAGTGAATGGTGAATGGTCACTCCGGACACCATTCACTACTCACTACTCACTACTACTCACTACTCACTACTCACTACTCGTTACTCACTACTGCCCATTCACCATTAACCATTAACCGTCCGATGCTCGAAAATTTCAGCTTCCGCACCATCGTCGAATATCTGCCTCTGTTCGGGCAGGGCCTCGTCACGACCGTGTGGCTGTCGGCGCTGTCCTTTGCCGGGGCGCTTGCCGTCGGCATCGTGCTCGCTGCCATGAACCTGCAGCGCGGCTGGCTGTTTCGCGTTCCGGCCAAGGCCTATATCGACGCGGTGCGCGCCACGCCTTTGCTGGCGCAGCTCTATTTCCTCTATTTCGGCCTGCCCCGGCTCGGGTTCGTGCTGCCCGAGCTGGTTGTCGGCATCCTCGCGCTGTCGTTGAACAGCGGCGCCTATGTCGCCGAGATCATCCGCGCCGGCATCCTGTCGATCCCGCGCGGCCAAGTGGAAGCCGGCGTCGCCTCGGGGATGACCTATGTCCAGCGCATGCGCTTGGTCATCCTGCCGCAAGCGTTCAAGGTGACGATCCCGCCACTGCTCGGCCAGGCGATCGTACTGGTCAAGGATTCGGCACTGCTGTCGCTGATCTCGGTTTCCGAACTGACGCGCGCGGGCCAGTTGCTCGCTTCCGACCGCTTCATGCCGGCGGAAGGTTTTGTCACCATCGCCGCCTTCTACCTGCTGCTCTATTACGGCCTCAAGGGACTGGCGGCGCTCTCCGGTCGCTGGCTCGGCTTGCAGCCGGCAAGGAGCAGCACATGATCTGGCAGCAGCTGCAAAGCCTCGCCGGAAGCTACCCGCTGGCGCTGCGCGGCCTCGGCATGACCGTGGTGCTGTCGCTGATCAGCCTGGTGCTGGGCACGCTGCTCGGCTTTGGTCTCGGCATCTTGCGAACCGGTGGCAATCGGCTGATCAGTGCGGCGATCGGCGCCTGGGTCGACCTGATCCGCGGTACGCCGTTCCTGGTGCAGATCTTCCTGATCTTCTTCATCCTGCCGGAATTCGGCATCGAGCTCGACGCCTTCACCGCCGGCATCATCGCGCTGACCAATCTGGCGGCCTGCTTCATCTGTGAGATCGTCGTCGCCGGCATCCGCTCGGTGCCGACCGGCCAGGTCGAGGCCGCACTGGCATCCGGCCTGTCGCGCTGGCAGCGGATGCGCCAGGTGGTGCTGCCGCAGGCGATGCGCATCGTGCTGCCGCCGCTGGTCGGGCAATATGTGCTGCTGATCAAGGATTCCTCGGTCGTCTCGGCCATCGGGCTGACCGACCTGACCCGCGTCGGCTGGCTGGTGGTGCAGCGCGTGCCGAACGGCCTCCTGGTGTTCTTCCTCGTCGGCCTCGGCTATTTCATCGTCTGCTACCCGCTGATCATGCTGGCCCGCCGGCTGGAACGCCGCATGGGTGCGGCGCATGGCGAGGTGCAGTTGTGACGTCGAGCCCCAGCAAAAATGGTACCGGCATGATCGAGTTTCGCGGCGTCAACAAATGGTTCGGCGCACTCAACGTGCTTCGGGATATCACGCTCAGCGTCGAGCCGCGCGAGGTCGTCGTCGTCTGCGGCCCGAGCGGCTCGGGCAAGAGCACCTTGATCCGCTGCATCAACGGGCTGGAGACGATCAAGGACGGCGATCTGGTGGTCGACAGCCAGCGGCTCGGCGACCCCGCCACCAACATGACACGGCTGCGCACCGAGATCGGTTTCGTCTTCCAGTCGTTCAACCTCTATCCGCACAAGACAGCGCTGGAGAACGTGACGCTGGCGCCGATTCACGTGCGCAAGATTCCTCGCACCGAAGCCGAGCAGGCCGGGCGCGAGCTGCTGGCCAAGGTCGGCCTGGCCGACAAGGTCAACGCCTATCCGTCACAGCTGTCCGGTGGCCAGCAGCAGCGCGTGGCGATCGCGCGCTGCCTCGGCATGCGTCCCAAGATCATGCTGTTCGACGAGCCGACCTCGGCGCTCGATCCCGAGATGATCTCGGAAGTGCTCGACGTCATGGTCGCAGTGGCCGAAGAAGGCATGACCATGATGGTGGTGACGCATGAGATGGGCTTTGCCCGCAAGGTCGCGCAGCGCGTGGTTTTCATGGACGCCGGCGCCATCGTCGAGAGCGGCACGCCGGATGAGTTTTTCGCGCAGCCGAAAACCGACCGCAGTCGTGCCTTCCTCAGCAAGATCCTGCGGCACTAGGGTCGACGCACGCGCGCACACGCCGCCAACGCATACCTTTCCGTCGTCGTTCATCCCAACCACCGCTTGAACAACCGAAAGGCCTTGTTCTTCGTCAATTTCTCTGGCGCTCGAAAACGGCGTCTGGACTTGATCCGACAATCTCTTCGAAAATAGCCGGATCGGTTGCACCTTCACAACCGAACAACACGACCTGACTGTTTTCATCCAGGGCTAATGCGCTTCTCAACGTGTCGTCAGTGGCCGCCTTCAAAAGCACTGCCATTCCGCCAGCAGCAAATTCGCCACAGACGACGGGAACGTCCCCGTCTCCCTTCGCAAGGGCCCTCATCGCATCCTCGGCCCATAAATCCGGTATCCGCACAAAGTCGCTGCCTAACCATTCAAGCAAGGCCCAGGCCGCAGGTGAAACCTCGCGACAAGCCAATCCGGCCATGATCGTCCTCAATGATCCCGACGATGGCGTTGGACGGTTATTGACTGCGCTCTGATAGAGGCAGTCTGCCTCGTTCGGCTCTACCATGACGAAACGAGGAAGAGGCCCATCGATCCTTTGTTGGAATCCCATGAATACGGCCGCCGCGATGCTCCCGACACCCCCCTGCATGAAAACATGTGTGATCTTTCCAAGGTCTGGAATCATGGCCAACGCCTCTTCAACCATCACCATGTAAGCGTTCATCACATAGCGAGGGATCGGGGACTGGTAGTTGTCCCATGATGTACTGCTGACAAAGTGCCAGCCGTTCATGCGGGCATCCTCCTTCGCGCGGGCGACAGACGCCTCGTACTCGCCGTCAATTCTGATGACGACAGCACCCAGTCTTTCCATGGCCTCTTTGCGCGCGGCGCTTACGTGGCCGTGGATGTAGTCGGCACAGCGGCAACCGAAAACCTTTGCCCCATATGCCAGGCCTCTACCCTGATTCCCATCGGTCGCCACGCACACGGTTACCCGTTCCGTGATGGACCGGAACTCACCAGACCGCAGTTGTTCGGTCGAGGGCCGCTTTCCCGTGACGCGCTCGACTTCGTCGATGAGCAGGCGTGACACAGCATACGGTGCACCAAGGGCCTTGAAGCTTCCCAAACTTCGACCGAACCGCTCGCTTTCATCCTTGTAGTAGATTTTGCCGATACCAACGCGGGCGGCGGCGGCATCCAGGCTTCGGAGGGGTTGAGGTCGGTATTCCGGCCAAGTCTGAATTTCTCGAACGGCCTCTTCCCAGCCTTGGAGGTTACCCAGCGCTTGGCTGGCGAAAGCTGCAGTCTCATGGGTGAGGCGCAAAGGGTTGAGGTGATGTGCGTAGCTGTGTGTCACGGGATAACTCGGCTTCGAATGTGCATGATGAGGGGCGCCGGCGTTCGCCGGACTATCTGGCGTTTTTGGAGTGTCGGGCGGTCGCATTTTGACCCGGACCAGAGTCAAGCTTGGAGTCCGTCTGGTATTGTCGGCAAATCTGTCTGCGCTGAGGGCGTTTCAATTCTCTAGAGGGCCATCAACTCAGCACCACTGGAACGAGTGAGGCGAGAAGCAAGACCGCCATTGCCACGTTGAATGTCCTCAAAGCGCGATCCGAACGCAACGCGTGGCGGGCCGATGTGCCAATCAGCGCCCAGCTTGCGCCGCATGGCATGCTGATCGATGCAAACAGAAGCGCGAATGCGACGCTCATCGCCAGGGCACTCCATCCCTCTGCCACCGCACCATAAGTCAGGATGCCACTTGCGCCAGCCAACCAGACCTTGGGATTGAGCGCTTGAAATAACACTGCCTGCATGAAGGTCAGGGGCCGGGCGCTATCTTCATCCCCTTTGGATGCCGCCGTGGGACGGCTAGTGGCGATCTTGAAAGCAAGCCAAACGAGGTAAGCAACGCCGCCCCACTTCAGCACATTCCGAAAGGTCTCGTTCTCCAGCAACTGGCTGCCAAACATACCCAACGCCAGCAGGATCAGACAGATGCCGACGCCCGTGCCTAACACGTGTGGTAACGAACGCACGAAGCCGTAGTTTGCCCCGGTTGTCGTCAGAAGCATGTTGTTCGGTCCAGGCGAGCCGGATGAAGCCACGGAGAAGAAGATCACGGATAAAATCCAACCCAAAGTCACAGCCTAGCCTCGCCCAGTTTGTTTGAATCTCGGCTCGCCACGATCTGGCTTCATGCCTCCAATCAAGTTGGCCGCATCCTTGCAAGCGCATCGCCACCAATCAAACGAATAGATTTCAATGGCACTATTCGATATGCTGATAGCGTCATGAGCAAGATCTTCGACCTTGAATTGCTGAGCACCTTCATCGCTGTCGTCGAAACCGGGAGCTTCACGAATGCAGCGCCTCGCGTCGGACGCAGCCAGTCCGCCGTCAGCATGCAGATGCAACGATTGGAGCAGGCTCTCGGCAAGCAGCTTCTTGTCCGAACGCCCAAGGCAGTCATCCCGAATGCGGTCGGCAAGGATCTCCTGGCCTATGCACGCCGCCTTCTGAAGCTATCTGACGAGGCGTGGACGAGTGTCACCGGGAAGTCGGATATCGGAAGCGTCCGTCTCGGCGTTCCCGACGACTACGCGGCATCCTTGCTTCCCCAAGTGCTAAGGCGGTTTGCGAATGAATATCCGCAGATCGTTGTCGACCTGGTCTGCGAGCCATCCGATAAGCTCAATTCGGCCATTCGTGAAAACGGCGTCGATCTGGCAATCGTCACCCGCGCACCCGATCAGACCATTGAAATATTGAGGCGCGAGCGCTTGGTATGGGTTTCGTCTCCAACACATATGGCCTGGGAGGCTTATCCGCTACCTGTCGCCTTGTTTGAAAACTCTACGGCACGCGCCCATGTTCTCCGTGCTCTCGCGGACAGCGACCGCGCCTATAGGTGCACCTATTCAAGTCCCAGCCTGCTTGGTTTGGTGACGATCGTTCAGACGGGACTTTCCATCGCCGCGTTGGCGTTGTGCAGCGTGCCGGATTCACTGCGGATAGTCGGGGAAAACGAAGGGCTTCCGGTGCTCCACGACCTGGAGATCGGAATTATTCGAAACCCTTTGTCCGATGGCGTGGCGGTTGACCGCCTCTATGAGACGCTTCGACGTGATCTGTCGCACATGGGGTCTTAACTACCAGTGCCTGACGGGCAAGCGTCGTTTGCGGCGGTGATTGTTTCAGTCCTGCACTCAACACATTGATCCGCGTCGAGTGTACTGGACAATATAGAAGACGGCTGCAACAGGTCGAACTCGGTCATTCAGAAATGACTGGGTTTGACCCCAAGCGTCTGTCGGCCTGACCGGCGTCTTCACCCGAAAGTCGCGAGAGGCTCGGTGCGGATCTCGACCCACTCACAGCGCCGGCTGTCGTGGTAGAAGGACTGGAAGGGCGGCGGGAACGATGGGTCGGCAAAGGCGCCCACCGGGATGGCGATCACGCCGGGCTGGACATCGATCCGGTAATGCACCGTGGTCCCGCAATCGGGGCAGAAATTGTAGGTGACGCGTCCGCCCGCTTCGCCGATGCGCGTGAATTCCGCCGATCGTCCCTGGACCGATACGCCGTCTTCGGCAAACCGGACATTGAAGCTGAAGGCGCTGCCGGTGCGCCGCTTGCAGTCCAGGCAATGGCAGACCGAGATGCGGACGGGTTCGCCCACGCAAGTGGCTGACAGCTGGCCGCAAGAACATTCCGCGCGACGCGTGACCATGGCGGGCTCCTCTCCAGCAGCCTCACTGCGTGTCGGCGTGGGCCCTGAGCTCGGCCCTTTTTTCGTCCGAGACGACGGCAAGGTCCAGCACCTTCTGCAATTCGGCGGCGTGGTGGAAGGACGGTTCTGGCTGGACGCCGCTCAGCACCGCGTCGACGAAGCGCTGGTAGTTGGTCGGCACGGTGCCGGCATCGAGCACCTGCCATTTGGCTGTCTCGATGTTGGCGCCCATGCATGCCTTGAGTTCCGAGCCTTCCAGATTGTGCACCACTTCGAGGCCGCCCTTGTCGCCATAGATGCGGAGCCTCAGTTCGTTGAAGTGGCCGGTCGCCCAGCGGCTGGCATGCACGACGCCGAAAGCGCCGTTGGCGAAATCCAGCGTCATGGCGAAGCTGTCATTGGCGTCGAGCCCGTATTCGCCGATGCGGTTGCCGGGCGCCTTGTCGAAGGCGCGCAGACGGCAGAACACATGGTCGATGTCGAGGGCGGCACCGTAGCTGGCGAAATCGAGGATGTGGATGCCGACATCGCCGAGCACGCCGTTTGACCCGTGGTCCCGCGACAGGCGCCAAAGCCATTTCGGGTCGGTACGCCAGTCGCCCCAGAATTTCGACACCAGCCAACTCTGCAGATAGGACGCCTCGACATGCCGGACCGTGCCGATCTCGCCTGCAAGCACCATGGCGCGTGCCTTCTGCAGTGCGGCGACATTGCGATAGGTGAGGTTCACCATGTTGACTATGCCGGCGGCCTTGGCGGCATCCGCCATCTCGTTGGCCTTGCCGAAATTCTCGGCCAGCGGCTTTTCGCACAGCACCGGCTTGCCGGCGGCGATCAGTGCCATGGTGGTCGGATGATGGATGCGGTCCGGCGTGACGTTGGCGACCGCGTCGAAGCCGCCCCATTGCAGCGCTTCCTCCAGCGTGGTGAAGCGGTTGGGAATGCCGAAGCTGTCGGCGAATTCGCCGACGCGCGTGGCGTCGACATCAACGGCGGCGACGATTTCGACGCCCTTTATCTTGCTGAACTGCCGGGCATGCTCCTGCGCCATCCAGCCGGTGCCGAGTATCAAAAGCCGCATTTTTTGCTCCCTGGCCAGAAATGGAGATTGAACGATCAGGCCGCGCCGGCGTCCTCAGCGGAAGCCGGCTTCGCCGGTGGCGTGGAGTTTCCGCCGCGCTCGACGATCGGCTCCAGCGCCTTGTCGACCGGCACGTTCGGCGCATCGAGGATGGCCGGCTTCGCACCTTGCGGGTTGTAGCGCCCATTTCACGGCGTTGCGCAGCACCTTCTGCACGGTGGCATCGTGATAGGTCGGATAGGTCTCATGGCCCGGCCGGAAATAGAAGATGTTGCCGGCGCCGCGCCTGTAGGTCAGCCCCGAGCGGAACACCTCGCCACCCTGGAACCAGGAGATGAACACCGTCTCCAGCGGCTCCGGCACGGCGAACTGCTCGCCATACATCTCCTCGTTCTCGAGCTCGAAATATTCGCCGATGCCCTCGGCGATCGGGTGGCTCGGGCTGGTGACCCAGAGCCGCTCGCGCTCGCCGGCCTCGCGCCATTTCAGCGTGCAGGGCGTGCCCATCAGCCGCTTGAAAATCTTCGAGAAATGGCCGGAATGCAGAACGATCAGCCCCATGCCCTCGAAGACCCGGCGCGCACGCGCTCGACGACCTCGTCGGCGACGGCGCCATGATCCTTGTGGCCCCACCAGACCAGCACGTCGGTCTCGGCCAGGCGCGCGGCCGGCAGGCCGTGCTCGGGCTGCTCCAGCGTCGCGGTCGAGGCGGAAATGCCAGTGTCCGTGTTCAACGCCTTGGCGATGGTGGCGTGCATGCCTTCGGGATAGATCGAGGCGACCACCTCATTGGTGCGCTCATGGATATTCTCGCCCCAGACGACAGCGCGTATTGTCATGACATCCTCTTGATGGTGTGAAGCCGGAGCCGCCCCGATCATACATAGTGCCTCCGGCTGGCATTGAAAGCGCTTTTCGCGCAATGCCGTAGCCGCCAGTCCTGCCAAAATGATTCAGCGCGACATTTGCCCAGTGTCGTGCACAATATCAGCCATGAGGGAGGGCCTGATTGGATTGGGGATCTTCATCTGTCTGGCCGGCGCTTCGCTGACCAGCCTGATGATCTATGACAGATTTCCGAGCCACCATCGCCAGGACGACACGAGCGCCGTCGTGCGGCATGCCGCGAACCTGTTCGTGGTGATGTCCTCGCTGGTGCTCGGCCTGATGATCAACTCGGCCAAGAACACGTTCGAATCCATCGACCACAACGTCCACGTCTTCGCAACGGATTTGATCCTGCTCGACCGCTCGCTCAGGCAATACGGACCCGAGACGGACCCGGCACGCCAGTCGCTCGCCGCCTACGCGCAGCGGGTTGTCGATGCCACCTCCCCCAGCCAGCAGACTCCGGCCGTCGCCAACCGGCTGTCCGAGCTGCTGCTCAACCAGGTCGGCGACATGCTGGCGGCACTGACGCCGCCGGAGGCCAGGCATGCGGCCCTGCTGCAAAATGCGACCCAGCAGTTACAGAAGGTAATCGAGCAACGCTGGGTGCTTGTCGAACAATCGGAAGGTGCGATCCCCGCGCCGCTGATTGCGCTGCTCGTCGCCTGGCTGACGCTGATCTTCGCCAGCTTCGGCTTCCGGGCGCCGCGCAACGCCACCGTCGTCGGCACCTTCATCGTGTCGGCAGCACTTGTCGCCTCGGCACTCTATCTGATCCTGGACATGGACCTGCCGTTCTCGGGCCCGATCCAGATTTCGCCGGCGCCGCTGCAGCGGGCGCTGGCGGAAATGACGCAGTGATGTCCGGCTAGCCCTGGCGGCCTTCCTGGGCGACCTGCGTCAAGGGCTTGGACATGCGCGGCACCACGACAAGGCGCTTGATCTTGCCCTTCTTGAAGGCAGCGAGGAAGCGGCCATAGTCCTTGAAGGCCACGCAGCCGCTGGATTGGGCTGGGGCGTTGCGCAGCAGATAGGTATGGGCGAGCAGGCCGTTGCGGTTATATTTGTTCCTGCCGCTGGTCGGCGTAAGCCGGATGGCCTCGACGCCGTGGAAGCGCGATTCGCGCATCGACAGATTGTAGGTGTCGGGCGGCGTCGGGCCGGAATTCTTGCGGTTGGAGAAGCGCGGTTGGTCGACCATGGCGCCCTTCCCCGAATGCGCCTCGAGCTTGGAGCCATCGGGCATGTAGACCGTCGCCGCCGAGATGTCGTAGACGGCAACGCCATTGCCCACGCTGGGCCGGCTGGTGAACAGGTTGCCGAACACGCCGCCTGCGCCGCGCTCGGGCATGTCAGGCTTGGCATAGGCCAGCATTTCGCCGTCCTGAGCCTTCGACCGCTTGGCTGGCTTGGCTGGCTTGGCCGGCTTGCCCTGGCTGGCTTGCACGACCTGGTTGGCTTGCACGCCCGGCAGGACCCCGTGCTCGGCGCTGCGTGGCGACAGGGCCGGCGCGCGGGGTGCCTCGGCCGTCGGCACATCCGCGGCCTTGGCCGACTGGGTCCTGGTGGGCTTTGCAGCCTGCGCCTTTGGGACTTGAGCCTTCGGCGCCTCGGTCTCTGTCTTGGAGGCACGGGCCCTGGGGGACTCGATCCTGGGAGATTGGGCAGGTTGGTCGATCTCCGCCTGCGGCCGGCCGGTCGGCAACGGAATTGCGTCCGGCATCTCGTCCTGTGGCGGCAGCGAGGCTACCTGAACCTCGGCCTGCTGCGTGTCAGGCGCCGCCAGCGCAACGGACGGCGGCGGCGACAACATATCGGCGGCCTCCGGCATGGCATTGGCCAGCGCAAGGGCCAGGCGCGACGAGCGTTCGATCTCCGCCACTTGCGGCCCGAAGCGCGCTGACACCGGGCCGTTCTGGTCAGGCAGGCGAACAACGGGCTCGGCGAAGCGGGCATCGGATGGCAGGCTCGCCAGCATGAAGGGCCCGTTTTGCGCGCGGGCAAAGGCGGCAGCGAGCTTTTGCGGCGACAGTTTTGCCCTCGCCACCACGCCGTCGAAGCGGTCGCCGGGCGGAGTAGCGAGCGCTGCGACATCGGTTGTCTTCGGCGCGATACTGTCCGGTTTTGCCGCCGGTTGCAGTCGCGCCATCTTGCCGTCATGAGCGAAGCTGGAAGCCGCGCGCAGGCAGCCGGCCTCGCACTGGCCGAGCAGGGAAGCCGGCCGGCCGCTGGCGGAAAACTGGGGTGCCCAGGCGAGCGTTCGGCGCGGATCGGCAAGCGCAATGGTTCTGGGCGCAAGCAGGCTTTGCGGCAGTCCGTTGGAAGCGGCGCTGAGCGAGGTGCCGACGGAATTGAGGCCGGCCATGGTCGCAACCGACCACAGAGCGATCACCGCGCCGACGGCGGGAACCGCGACCCAGCGCAGGCCGGGCTTCTTCGAAGTCAATCCACGATCAGGATTGTCACCCCGGTCTTTCAAACGCACAAACGCCATACAACCACTCTCAATCGGCGTGCCGGCTTATGGGCCTGGCATCCGTCTCGATTACAGTTCGCCTGGTGCCCCCTGCACCTTCCTGCGTCTGTTGCCGATTGAATTAAAAGATGGACAAAGTTGGTTAACCAATCCCTCCATCGGTCGCCGATTGCACGGCGGTCGATACAAGAAAAGCGCCCTCCACAGTCTTCGCTATGGTAAAAATGCTCTCCCTCGCCTGCCTTGCTGCCCGTTTTTGCTGATCAAGTCAAGAAACCCCGGCACCAGCGGCCGCGCGGAACAGCCATTTGGGTCGATCATATTAGATTTCACTAATGAAATATTGGGTGTGGTTCCCTTGCCGGCGCGTTCCGGTGCGCGCGGCAACGAGTTGTTTGCGCGACCATTCGCGGTGTCCGGCGGAAGGCCTGGCGGCAGGACAACGGCCGGCCAGCCACTCGTTTGCCAAATGCTGTTTGCCAAAAATTAAGCTATTGAGGACAAGCTAATATGCTTGATCCGTCGACCACGAGCCAATGACCAAGAACCTCAACAACGCCAAGCCCAACAGTCCAGCCAACGAGACCAGGCCGTCGCACCTCGGCAAGGTGGCGCCGGCGCTGTTCCCGCTGGCGGTCGTGGCGCTCGGCTATATGGTCGGCAAGCAGTTCTTCGGGTTCTGAACCGAGGCGTCGAAGGCTTAGCCTTCAGCCTTGAAATTCCTCGCTTCCTTGTCGACCTTTTCGCTGTCCTTGCCGTGCTTGCGCATCAGGTCCCTGGCCTTCGGTGAGACATCGGTGGTTTCGGCCAAGCGCATGGCCTTCCGGTCCGTGCTTTCGGTCTTCGACTTGCGTACGGATTTGCGATTGGCCGTCACGGTTCTTCGGCGGCGGCAAGCCGTACTTCCACGCCGGCCTGTCGCTTAAGCTGACGCCGCTTGGCACGGAAAGCCTTTCCCAAGGCGTGACGCTGCTGCGTTACGCACCAGCCTGAGCTTCAACGGCGTCGCTTGCCTCAGGCCAGCCATTCGCGGATCGCCGGGCGGGCCAGGACCTCACGCATGCGCCCTTCGGCGTCGGCGACCGCAGGCGCCATCGGCGCGCGGGTGGGGCCGCAGTCGACACCGATGACGCGGAAGGCCGCCTTCATGCCGGGCAGCACGCCGGTTTCCATCAGCGCCTCGACAAAGTCCTGCGATACCATCTGCAAGGCGCGGGCACGGACAAGGTCGCCGGCGCGCACCGCCTGGTCCACCGCGACGTAGAGCCGCCCCAGCAGATTGTATGTAGTGCCGATGCCGCCCTCGGTGCCTAGCATTCCGGCGGCGGCATAGATCTCGTCAAAACCGTAATAGAAGAGCTTTCGCGGCTGCCGCTTGCGCAGCAGCGAATATTTGAACAGGTCGGTGGAGGTGTATTTGATGCCGACGACATTGGCGAGATCGAGCAGCCGCACCAGAAGCGCCAGCGGCAGCGGTCGGCCGGTGCGCAAGGGGATCTCGTAGACGATCAGCGGCAGGTCGATGGCGCCGGCCAAGGCCTGGTAATAGCCAAACACTTCCTCGTCGGAGAACGGGTAGGAATGCGGCGGCAGCGCCGACAGCGCGTGGTAGCCCAGCTTCTCGGCCTGCCGCGCGAGGCGAACGGAATCGCGCAGATTGGGCATGCCGACATGGGCGATCAGTGTTGTGCCACTTGGCTTGGCGTTCTCGGCGACCAGTTCCTGCTGGGCCAGCAGTTCGTCGACCGTCAGCAGGCCGGACTTGCCGCTGCTGCCGCCGACATAGAGGCCGGCCAGCCCCTGGCGCAGCACATAGTCGTTGATGTTGCTCTGGCGCTGCGGATCGAACTCGCCCGCGTCGCTGAGGCCGGTCATCAAGGCGGCATACATGCCCGCCAATTCTTTCGTCATTGTTGGACCCTCGGTGCTTTCAGGATTTTGCAGGAGATATCGGAGCCTGATCCGTTGATTCCGGTTTCGGCTCTATCGTCTTGTTTCGGCATAGTCTTTTCCGGCAGCTTCGTTTCGAAGGCATCGCTACGCCTCCCCGGCATGGTGGCAGGTGACGAGATGTTGCCCAGAGGCGGATGAGCCAAAATCGCGCGGCTCGGGCGCAACCTGGGCACATATCTCGCTCGCCTTTGGGCAACGCGGATGGAAATGGCAGCCGGCCGGCGGCTTCGACGGATCGGGAACGCCACCGCCAAGCACGATGCGCCGGCGCGTGCCGCCGGCCTTCGGATCGGGCACCGGGATCGCCGACAAAAGTGCCCGCGTATAGGGATGCAGCGGCGTGCCGAATACGGAAGCCGTGGTGCCGGTCTCGACGATGCGACCGAGATACATCACCGCGACGCGGTCGCTGAGATAGCGGATCATCGACAGATCGTGACCGATGAACAGATAGGTCAGGCCAAGCCGCGCCTTCAGATCGTCGAGCAAATTGACGATCTGCGCCTGGATGGAGACATCGAGCGCCGAGATCGGCTCGTCGGCGATGATGAATTTCGGGCTTCCGGCGAGCGCGCGGGCGATGCCGACGCGCTGGCGCTGGCCGCCGGAGAGCTCGAACGGATAGCGGTCGCGCAATGCCTCGCGCAAACCCACCAGCGCCAGCAGGTCGCTGACGCGCGCCTCGCGCGAGGTGCGGGTGCCGATCTTCTGGGCACGCAGGCCTTCGCCGATGATGCGGCCGACGGTCATGCGCGGATTGAGCGAACCGAACGGATTTTGGAACACCATCTGCATGTCGCGCCGGCGCTCTTTCAGCCGCTCGGACGTTGCATCGGCATAGTCCCGGCCCTCGAACAGTATCTCACCTTCGCTCGGCCGTTCGAGGCCAAGCACGGCGCGCCCGGTCGTCGACTTGCCGCAGCCGCTTTCGCCGACCAGCGCTAGCGTCTCGCCACGCAGCACCTCGAAGCTGACGCCGTCGACGGCGCGCACCGCGCCGACCTGACGGCGGAGCACGCCGCGGCGGATCGGGAAATGCACCTTGAGGCCGGCGACGGTGAGTAGTGGCTCATTTGGCGCGGCGCCGGATGCCCGTGCGGTCGCCATGACTGATTCCGGGGCGCGTGGAAAACCTTGCAACTCGCGCCAGCGCCAGCAGGCGGCGGCGTGGCCCGAGACGACCGGCTCCAGCACCGGCTTTGCCTCGCGGCAGCGGGCGACGGAATGGTCGCAGCGCGGCGCGAAGGCGCAGAAGGTCGGCGCCAACGTGACGTTGGGCGGCGCGCCCTTGATCGGCACCAGCCTGGTGTTTGCCGCCGTCAGCGACGGGATCGAATTGAGCAGGCCGATCGTATAGGGATGGGTGGGGGCTGCGAACAGCCGCTCCACCGGCGCCGTCTCGACGATCGAGCCGGCATACATCACCGCCACGCGCTCGACGAAGCCGGCGACGAGGCTGAGGTCGTGGCTGATCCAGATGATCGCCATGCCGAGTTCTTTCTGCAGGCGGGCGACCAGTTCGACGATTTGCGCCTGGATGGTGACGTCGAGCGCCGTCGTCGGCTCGTCGGCGATCAGGATCGAGGGCTTGCAGACCAGCGCCATGGCAATGCCGATGCGCTGCAGTTGCCCGCCTGAGAACTGGTGTGGAAAGGCCTGCATGCGCAGCGCCGCATTAGCGATGCCGACGAGGTTCAGCATGTCGAGCGCCTGGCGTTCGGCTTCTCTTTCGCTGAGCCCCTGGTGCTCGCGCAGCGCCTCGGTCAGTTGCAGGCCGATTGTCAGCACGGGGTTCAGCGACGACATCGGATCCTGGAAGATCATGGCGATGTCGCGGCCGCGGATTTGCCGCAACTCGCTGTCCGGCATGGCGAGAAGATCGCGGCCGCGAAACAGCGCGCGCCCCGAGGTGACGCGGCCTGGCGGCTTGCGGATCAGGCACATCAGCGTCTGCATGGTGACCGACTTACCGGAGCCGCTCTCGCCGACGATCGCCAGCGACTCGCCCTCGGCGAGCTGGAAGGAGACGTCGTTGACGGCATAGACCGCGCGGCCCTCGGGACCGAAGGCGACGCTCAGCCCTTGCACGTCGAGCAATGGCCCCTGCCCGGCCGCTCCCACCTTGTCACGCGCAAGCGTATCGGCGTGCATCATTTGCCGCCTCCGCCGATGATGTGCTGCGGATCGAGCGCATCGCGCAGGCCGTCGCCGACGAAGTTGATGCTGAGCACGGCAACAGCGATCATCGCGCCAGGCGGGATCCACATCCAGGGCTGGCTCTCCAGGATCGACAATGTGCGCGCGTCGCGCAGCATGTTGCCCCAGCTGGCGGCCGGCGCCTGGGCGCCCAAGCCGAGGAAGGAGAGCGAGGCTTCGAGCAGGATGACGGTCGCCACGTCGAGCGTGATCGCCACCAGGATCGGGCTCAGCACATTGGGCAATATGTGCTCGAGGATGATGACCGAGGGCGAGGTGCCGAGCGAGCGAGCGGCGAGGATGAATTCCTGGTTGCGCAGGGAAAGTATCTCGCCGCGTGTCAGCCGGGCGATGGAGGGCCAGCTGAGCAGGCCGATGACCAGCATGGTGTTGACGATGCTCGGCCCGACGACGGCAACGAATGCGATGATGATGACCAGGCGCGGAAAGGTCAGCACCATGTCGATCAGGCCCATCAGGAAGAGGTCGACCTTGCCGCCGAAATAGCCGGCGACGGCGCCGACGAAGATGCCTATGGCAGCCGAGATCGCTACGGCGATAAAGCCCACCGACAGCGAGATGCGGCCGCCATAGAGGATGCGGGCGAAGATATCGCGCCCGGTGCCGTCGGTGCCGAGCCAATGGACGCCGCCCGGCGGCTGGTTGCGCCCCCTGAGGTCGATGTCGTTCGGCCCGTAATGGGCGATCAGCGGCGCGAATATGCAGGCGAGCACGATGATGGTGAGCACCACCAGCCCGACCGTTGCCAGCCGGTGGTGCAGGAAGCGGCGCGCCGCCTCGCCCCACAGGCCACGCGAGGCGCCGGTGGCAATGCCGGTATCGAGGGCGGCCTCAGTCATAGCTCACCCTCGGGTCGAGCACGCTGTAGGCGAGATCGGTCGCAAGGTTGGCCAGCATGACGATGATGGCCGTGATCAGCACGTAGCCCATGATCACCGGGCTGTCGCGGTTGACCACCGCGTCGATGAACATCAGTCCGATGCCCGGCCACTGGAAGATGGTCTCAATGACCACCGAGCCGCCGAAGAGCGTCGGCAAAGCCAGGCCAAAGACGGTGACCAGCGGGATCAGCGCGTTGCGCAGGCCATGGCGCAGCACGATGGTGCTGGGCTTGAGCCCCTTGGCCCTGGCGGTGCGCATATAGCTCTGGTTCAGCACTTCGAGCATGCCGGCACGCGCGTAGCGCATGAAGATCGCGGCGCGGAACAGAGCAAGTGCTGCCGCCGGCAGGATCAGATGCCTGAGATTGTCGGCCAACGAGAAACTGTCGCCCGCGGTCGAGATGCCCGATGAGGGCAGCCAGCGCAATTCCAGCGCAAAGACATAGACCAAGAGCAGGCCCATGAAGAAATCCGGGATCGA
The DNA here is from genome assembly GCA_963788955.1 of uncultured Alphaproteobacteria bacterium. Taxonomy (GTDB): domain Bacteria; phylum Pseudomonadota; class Alphaproteobacteria; order Rhizobiales; family Rhizobiaceae; genus Mesorhizobium. The sequence goes on from CAWBIN010000007.1 coordinate 54,161, forward strand.
GACGCCGACGAAGCCGCCCAGCGTCAGCGAATAGTCGGTCAGTCTGTATTGCCGGAGCGCCGAGATGACACCGAGCGTGGTGCCAATGAGAAAGGCGGCAAGCAGCGCCACGCCCATCAGCTCCAGCGTCATCGGCAGGCGTTCGCCGATGATCGCGGCGACGCTGCGGCCATTGACGAAGGAGCGTCCGAGATTGCCGTGCAGGATCTGGCCGATCCAGTTGAGGTACTGGACGTAGAGCGGCTGATCGAGGCCAAGTTCGCCACGCCGCATGGCGATCAATTCCTCGCTCGACGGCGCTTCCGCCGTGATCATCGCCAGCACCGCGTCGCCCGGCATGGAATGCGCGATGGCGAAGACGATGATGGTGACGCCGAACAGCACGGGCACGCCGAGCAGGAGCTTGCGCAAGAGATAGCTGAGCACCGACCTCTCCTATGCCAAGCGCGAGCGTTGAAAGCGGAAAATCATGGGGCTCCGCTGGGCCGGAGCCCCATGGCGGTCGAGCATGCTCGGTGGCGCTACTTGGCCACTTCCCATTTCTCGACTTCGTTGTAGACAGCGTGGTTGAAGATCACGAGCGGCTGTTCCTTGAAGTGCTGGGCGAGGCCGACGATGCGGTTGTTGAAGGCAAGCGGCCGCACCTCGTTCCACAGCCAGGCCTTGGGCAGTTCCTTGTTGAGGATGCGCGAGGCTTCCTGGTACGCCTCGGCGCGCACCTCACGGTCCGCCAACTCCAGCCCCTTGTTGAACAGCTCGTCCAGCTTCGGATTGCAGTAGCCGAAGCCGAGCGGCTTGGCGCCGCAGACGACCAGCGGCGAGCCGAGCGAGGGATCGAGCCCCATGCCGTTGGCGAAGAAGCCCATCTGGAAGGTGCCGTCGGCATAGACCTGGTTGATCGCCGCCGGATCGAGCAGGCGCGGCTGGATGTTGACGCCGACGGCGGCCAGATAGCTCTGGATGGCGGTGACCGTGTCGACGTTCATCTGGTCGGAATAATAGTAGATGAAATCGACCGGCTGGCTGCCGTCCCAGCCCGCCTCGGCAAGCAGTTGCTTGGCCTTGTCGGGATTGTAGTCATAGGGATCGAGGTCCTTGGCGCGGGCCCAGTCCTGCGGGAACAGCGTGTTCGACAGTTTGCCGGCGCCCTGCTTGACCGTGTCGATGATCGCCTTGCGGTCGATGGCGTAGAGCATCGCCTGACGCACCTTGACATCGGCGAAGCGCTTGTCGGCCAGGTTGAACTGCAGATAGGTCGGCAGGCCGGCGGAGAATTTCGGCAGCACCGTCAGATAGTCTAGCTTCTGCAGCCGGGCGAGTTCGGAGATCGGCACGCCGCCGCCCTCATAGGACATGGCGTCGACCTCCTTCGTCTCCAGCGCGGCGATGATCGGCGGCACGTCCTTGTAGATCTGGTAGATGATGCGGTCGAGCTTGGGGGCGCCGAGGAAATAGTCGGGATTGCGGTCGACCTCGACATACTGGTCGCTCTCGTATTTCTTCCAGATGAACGGGCCGGTGCCGACGCGGTTGACCCAGAAGGCATTGCCCTTGACGTCCTGCGGAGCGACCTTGCCCAGAATGTGTTCGGGAAAGATGCTGATGGCGATAAGCTGCAACTGGACCCAGAGCGGCTTGGCGCTGTCGAGCTCGACCTGGACGGTCATATCGTCGAGAGCTTTCACCCCTGCAAGCGAGGAGGCCGAGCCATCCTGAAACGCCTTGTATCCGGCCACCGCGCCAAGCTTCTGCGACCAGGGCGAGCCGACCTTGGGGTTGGCGTAGAGGTTGAGGCTGAACACCACGTCCTTGGCGGTGAAGGGCGTGCCGTCATGCCATTTGACGCCGTGGCGCAGGTTGAAGATGTAGGTCTTGCCGCCGTCCGGCGTCTTCCAGCTTTCGGCCAGCATCGGCTGCACGTCGTCGCCGGTCCATTTGATGTGGACGAGGCCCTGCAGCACCGTCTCGTCGAGCCTATGGCCGCAGGTGGTGTGCAGCGTGCCCATCTCGATGCAGCCGGTGCGCATGGCCGAACGGAACGTGCCGCCATCCGCATTGGCGGCACCGGCGGCAAACATCATGGCCAGCGCCGGCACAAGGCTCATCAACAGTCGTCTCATGGAATTCTCCTCCCGTTGTTCTCCGGCGGCCGAAATTGGGGCCATGCCCCTGCTCCGGGCCTGCTCCCGCGCCAGGCCTCGCCTGTCGCGCCGGCCGCCGCGCCATCAGCCAGCGGCGACCCCTCCAACCCTTCGGTCGCGCAAGTCCTCTCTTGCGACGACTGGTATAATAGCTTAAAAGGTAGACCATGCACAATATGCCGGTACGAAAAAAATTGTCGGACGAGGTTCGCCTGCGCCTGGAGGAGATGATCCGCGACGAGGTCTATCCGGTCGGTGCCTCGCTGCCGTCCGAGCGCGAACTGATGACGATGTTCGATGTCGGCCGCCCCTCGGTGCGCGAGGCGCTGTTCGCGCTTGAGAAGATGGGGCTGGTGCGCATCAACAGCGGCGAGAAACCCAAGGTGACGCGGCCGACGCCGCGCAGCATGCTGGAACAACTGACCGGAACGGCGCATCTGTTGATGGACCAGCCCGACGGCATCGGCCATTTCGAGCAGTTGCGCATGTTCCTCGAGGTCTCGATAGCGCGCCATGCCGCCGAGGTGGCGACATCAGCGCAGATCGCGGCACTTGGCGCCGCCCTTGCCGAGAACGAGCATGCCATCCCCCGCGCCCGCGCCTTCGCCGTCACCGACGTCGCCTTTCACCGCGTGCTGACCGAGATCCCCGGCAATCCGATCTTCCTCGCCGCGCATGAGGCGCTGGTCGAATGGCTGATCAACCAGCGCATCCACATGGCCAACACAGAGGTCGAGAACCGCCGGAGTTTCGCCGGCCACCAGGCGGTGTTCGAGGCGATCGAGCGGCACGACCCGGAAGCGGCGGGACGAGCAATGCGCGAGCATCTGGAAAACGCCCGGCGCAAGTTCAATGCAGGGCCGTCGAAACAGGACTAGTGGGTGTGTTGAGATTCAGGCCAGGCCGCGCCGAGAATGGTGGTTTCCGAGAACAGGAGCGGAGCGTACCTTAAGCACGTGAACACCGGAAGCGCAGGAAACCGCCGTTCGCAGGCCCGGCATCACCTGAATATCAACACACCCTAGTGCATTGGTCCTAGGCTACCAGGGCCGTTGGTCGATATTGCCCTTACATTAGCTTCAGAGCATGTTCATGTTAGCCGGCGAGGTCGCAGAAGCCGGTCAGGCCCGGCGGCCAACCCATACATCCCCCCCCGGCAGCCGGGCCACCGACCTCCCCCGTGTGGGTCTCTGAAAGAGCGCCGGCCCGACAGCCAAACAGCCAGCCAGCCATTCCAAAGCGGCCGGCGCGGCATGCGCCGAGGCCACGCGTTCTGGCGGCTTCCATTTACCGAATGTTCAGCAACGTTTCGCATGTTTGCGCCGGGGGACGGTGATGTGCGAGGCAGACGCCAATGCATCGAAACCTTGTCGACGCGCCTCCCTTGGCAATGGACGAAGACAGCATCGAGGCCGGACGGCTCAGGGCGCTCGAGCGCTTCGACGTCATGGACACGCCTCGCGAGGAGGCCTTCGACCGCATCACGCGGCTGATCAGGAACATCTTCGACCTGCCGATCGCCATCGTTTCGATGATCGACGGGCACCGGCAGTGGTACAAGGCCTATGAGGGTCTTGAAAACCGCGAGGTCGGCCGCGACGAGACGTTCTGCAAATACACCTTGCAGGAGCTGACGCCGTTGGTCGTTCGCGATGCGCGGCAGGATCACCGCTTCGCGCAGAACCCGCATGTCACCGGCAATCCGCACATCCGTTTCTATGCCGGCGTTCCGCTGCGCACCGGCGACGGCCACGCCATCGGAACGGTTTGCGCCATCGGCTATCAGCCGCGCCAGTTCAATGCCCGTGAAACAGCGATCCTTTGCGATCTGTCGCAGCTGGCCATGGACACGCTCGAGCTGCGCCAGCTTGCTTCCGTAGACGCCCTGACGGGTACGCTGTCGCGCCGCGCGTTCAAGGAACAGGCCGAACACGCCGTGGGATTGGCCCGCCGCCACAAGCACGAGCTGGCATGCATCACTCTTGACCTCGACCATTTCAAGGCGATCAACGACCGCTACGGCCATGCCGCCGGCGACACGGTTTTGGCCGCCATGGCCAAGGCGTGCCGGCAGCACCTTCGCGGCAGCGACCTGTTCGGCCGCCTGGGCGGCGAGGAATTCGCGCTTCTGCTGCCGCATACCGACCGCAAGGGCATGGCCGAGGTGGCCGAAAAACTGCGCGGCGCCATCGGCCAGGCCGACATCAGGCACGGCGCATCGAAAATCCCAGTCACCGCCAGCTTCGGCATGGCGGCGCTGGATGCGCGGACCCAGGACATCGACCAGCTGCTGGCCAATGCCGACACCGCGCTCTATGAAGCCAAGGCGGCCGGCCGCAACAGATGCGTCGCCTTTCGCGCGCCGGACGATTTGGCCAAGGGGCCGCGCCGGCGGGTGCTGAAGGCCGGCCGCATCCTGTTCAACAACCGCATGTCGTCCATAGACTGCACGGTAAAGACGCTGGCCGACGACGCCGCGGGGCTGGACGTGATCAGTTCGATCGGCGTGCCGGAGACGTTCAACCTGGTCATCCGCTCGGATGCCTTCGAGACGCGCTGCCGCGTCGTCGCGCAGACCGAGCGGCACATCGAAGTCGAATTCTGCTGAGCGACGGCCGTTCGAGCTTGCGGAGCCCGGTTGCGAACGCGGGCCAATTCCGCAATTCTGCTCATATGTGCAATCTCTACAATATCACCACCTCGCAAGAGGCCATCCGCCAGTGGACCCGCGCACTGCGCGACATCGCCGGCAACCTCGAGCCCTCGGTCGATATCTATCCCAACCAGTTCGCGCCCGTGGTGCGCAACGCGGCGGACGGAGCGCGCGAGCTTGCCAATCTGCGCTGGGGCATGCCGACGCCGCCGGAGCGTATGCGCGGCAATGCCGATTCCGGCACCACCAACATCCGCAACCCGCAATATGGCCACTGGCAGCCCTTTCTCGGCGTCGAGAACCGCTGCGTCGTGCCGGTGACCAGCTTTGCCGAACCGAGCCCCACGCCCGGTCAAAAAGACCCGGAGACAGGCGTCCAGAGGAACTACTGGTTCGCGCTCGGCGAAGAGCGCCCGCTGTTCTTCTTCGCCGGCCTATGGACACCCTGGCAGGGCGTGCGCAAGGTCAAGGAGGGACCCGGCGAGCACGAACTCTACGGTTTCCTGACCACCAAGCCGAACGCGCTGATCGCACCGATCCACGAGAAGGCGATGCCGGTGATCCTGACCACGCCGGAGGAGACGGAGACGTGGCTGAGCGCGCCGTGGTCGGAAGCGAGAAAGCTGCAGCGCACCGCGCCGGACGATGCGCTGGTGATCGTCGAGAAGCCGGCGACGCAGATCAAGTTTCCTGCGCAGCAGGCGGCGCAGGGTTCACTGTTCTAAGGGCCAAGCAGAGGCAGGAAGCGAGCATCGCTACCTGACCTTGATGACGACCTTGCCCTTGGCACGTCCTGTTTCGACATAAGCCAGAGCCTCATTGGTCGCTTCAAATGGAAAGACCCGATCCACAATCGGGCGGATCACTCCGGATTCGATGAGGGACGTGATTTTGCTCAGCTGATCACCCTGCGCCCACATGAAAAGGAAAGAAAACTTCACGCCACGGCGCTTGGCCTTGGCCCGAATAGCCCGGCTCAACAGGCGCAGCAATAGCCTCAGCGCCACGTTCAGTCCCTGTTTCTCTGCAAATTCGGGATCCGGTGGGCCGGAGATGGAGATGAGCTTCCCGCCCGGTTTCAGCACACCCAGGGATTTTTCAAGCGTTTTGGCGTCCTGACTGTTCAAGACGACGTCGTAACCAGACAGGATTTTCTCGAAGTCATCTTTCCTGTAGTCAATGACAACGTCGGCGCCGAGACCTTTGACCAGATCGGCGCTTGCCGCGCCTGCGGTTGTCGCGACGGTCGCGCCGAGGTGCTTTGCCAGTTGGATGGCGAATGTTCCCACGCCGCCGGAGCCAGCCTGAATGAAGGCCTTCTGGCCCTTCTTCAGGTTGGCCCTTTCGACAAGCGCCTGCCAGGCGGTCAGACCGACCAGCGGGATCGAGGCCGCCTCTTCCATGCTGAGGTTCTTAGGCTTCAGGGCCACGTCGGCTTCATTCATGGCGATGGTTTCCGCGAATGTCCCGATCCGGCCATCGCGCGGCCGCGCGTAGACTTCGTCGCCGGGCTTGAATTTGCGGACTTTTGATCCAACCCGAACCACCGTCCCGGCCACGTCGTGGCCCAGGATGAAGGGCCGGCGATAAGGCAGGATGAGTTTGAACTCGCCGGTTCTGATCTTCGGAATCCAGCAGATTCACCGCTGCAGCATGGACCTCGACCAGGACGTCATTGTCCTGAATCTCCGGCTCCGGCATCTCGGCCAACCGCAGAATGCCCTTCTTGTTATACTTATCGACAACGAATGCCTTCATGGCAGTTACTTTCTAAAAATGTCTGTTGATGTTCGGGACGCAGTCGAGCGTTCTCAGCCGAAAAGCCGCCCTGTGGGAAAGGCGTCAGGCCTCGAGGAAAGACAGGGCTTTCGGGATGAAATCGGCGTGGTTCTGGAAGACTCCGCCATGCCCGGCATCCGGGTAGATCACCAGTTGTGCCCCCGGGATTCGCCGGGCGAGATCGTAGGTATTGCTGCTCGGCACCATCTTGTCCTGATCGCCATTCGCAACCAAAGTGGGAATGCGGATGGTGCTCAGGTCTTGCGGCGCCTGCAGTCCATAGGCCTTGATCGCCTTGAGCTGCGCGCCGAACGCGCTCAGCGAGATCGCCTTGTCCCGGTTGTTCCGGCGCTCCTTCAGCCGTTCCAGAAATGCGTTTGCGGCACGGCGGCCATTCGGCGTCGCTGGTGAAGAAGAGATAGTATTTCGGATCCCGAAAAGTCAGCCAGCCCTTGATCATGTCCACAATCGTCAGCGGCGTCACCTTGTCGATGCCTTCGCCACCGGCCGGCCCCGTGCCGGCCAGGATGAGTTTGCGCACAAGCCTGGGCTCGGTCAGCACAATCTCCTGCGCCACGAAGCCGCCGAGTGAAAAGCCGAAGAGATCGACTTCTCTCGAACCCCAACGCCCGGATAAAGGCGACCGCATCCCGCGCCATCCCGGAAATGGTCGACGGCGTTTTGCCAGCCCGACGCACCGATGCCGCGATTGTCGAAGGCAATCACCAGCCGGGTCGCTGCGAGGCCGTCGACGATGCGGGGATCGAAGTTGTCGAGCTGGGCGCCCAGATGGTTGAGCAGGATCACCGGCACGCCCGTCCTGGGCCCGAGTTCCCGGTAGACGAATGTCGTGCCGCCGACATCGACAGAGCGAGTAGGCGCGCTCTGGAACAATGCCGATGTACGGGGCGATTGATTGAATGCATACGTCATGGCTGGCAGCTCCGTGTAGGGCCTGACCAGTTGTGTCGTGGTTGACCGTCGCATGTGCGTGAAATCCTTGTTCAGACCGGCAAGCGGAACTGCTTGCGCAAGCTCTTGTCGAATATGTCTGCGGGGGCAAAGCGGCGCAGGATGCTGACCTGCCGCGCAGCCTTGCCGGCGGTATAGCGCCGGCGTGGACGGACATCGGTCGCGGCCTTGACGACCACATCCGCCACCACTTCCGGCCGATCGGCTTTCGGCATTACATCGCGAAGCAGCGCGTCGACCCCTGCCCGAGCCTGATCGTATTCCTTCAACACGGAATCCGGCTCGATGCCGTTCTGGTCGAAGACGGTACGCACGAATGCCGGCTCGATGACCGAGACGCGAATGTTGAAGACTCGAACCTCGTGATCGAGCGATTCCGAATAGCCTTCGAGCGCGTGCTTGGCCGCCGAGTAGTGAGCTGAATATGGGGCGGGTACCAATCCCAGAATCGAGCCGATGTTGATGATGCGCCCCTCGCCGCGCCACCGCATCGACGGCAACACCGCATTGGTCATCCGCATGACGCCGAACAGATTGACGTCGAACAGGGCTTGAACCTGGGCGACGGAGGACTCCTCGGCGCCGCCAAGCAGGCCGACACCGGCATTGTTGACCAGGAGGTCGATCCGGCCGGTCCGCGAGAGCACGGTCGAAACGAGTGCATTGACGGCGACATCGTCAGTCACGTCGCAAGCCAGCATGGTCACCCCGTTCGGGCCAATACTGGCCTCACGGCGACTTGTGCCGAAGACAGTGAACCCCGCTCGCGCCAAGGCCTCGGCGCTGGCGCGGCCGATGCCCGAGGAGGCTCCGGTCACGATTGCGGTTTTTCCAGAATTCGCATTCATTTTTGATGCTCCAAGCTCACGGGCTCTAGCTTATTTCTGTCGATTGGATTATGGTTATAATATCATATTATGATCATAATGCAATAACAAATCTGGAAGGTGAGACCATGCGTTACGAAAAGGGTCGTAGGGACGCGTCACGCGGCCGGATCATGGAGGTCGCCACTGAGCGTTTTCGGTGCGACGGCATAGCGGCGTCGGGGCTGGCAAAAATCATGAGCGACGCCGGGCTGACGAACGGGGCCTTCTATCCCCACTTTCAATCCAAGGCGGCGCTCGTCCGTGAAACGGTGGCGGCGGCCCTGGAGGATCAATCGGACCAGATACGGGAAGCATTGGCCTCCGGCGGTCTGACAATGGCCATAGACACATATCTGTCGGCGGCGCACCGGGACAATCCCGGCAAGGGCTGTGCTTCGGCCGCGTTGCTGCCGGAAATCGCGCGTGAGCCCGCCGAAACGCGTCAGCTCTATACCGAGCGTCTGCTGACCCTGGTGCGCCAGGTGTCGGCGGATTTGCCGCCGCAAATCTCTGATCCGGAGGGCGTTGCGTTCGGCATCTTTGCCACCCTCATCGGCGCGCTTCAGCTGGCCCGTGCCGTGGAGGGAACGGACTTGTCGGATCGTATCCTTGCGGCAGGAGCAGATGCGGCGCGGATGCTAATGCAGCCACCTGGGGATGAAAAGGCATCCTAGAGGTTCGGTGGGTACGCGGCATCCGCCGGCAACTCGAAGAGGGCCAGTATCATCATGGCTAGATATCCGGCGCAGCCACCGGCGTACCCGCCCTCCTCATTCTTCATCCTTCCACACCACCCGCCGCACCACCCTTATCTCGGCCAACCGCCGCACCCGGATGCCGACGCGCTCGCGCGCGGTGAGGTGCCGGGCTTCGGCACGGACGAATTCCTTGCTGCGGCACTTTTCGCAAAGCATGTGACCGTCAATCAGGTCGATGTCGACGTCGCCGAACAGCCTGATCAGATCGGACGGCTCATACCAGCGCTTGATGTTGCAGTGACCGCAGCGGATGAGGATGAGATCGCCTCTCTCGTGCGATTTGCCGAGCGTCCAGGCATTGCCGCGCTTTCGTCTTCCGTCTGTATCAGGCATTGCTAAAAATAGGAACTCATTCCTGACAAAGTCAATTCGACCTTGACATTTTTGTTCCCTTTTTGTTCACTGTCGGCACCAAGGTTCAAGGAGGTGTTTGACATGGACCAGATCGTGACATTGGACAGCCGCCAGGAGGCGGCATTGCAGGCAACCGCCGAAAACTTCATCGCGCACTACAAGGGCGATGCGGTGAAAGCCCTGAAGGAAATGATCGTGCTCAACGGACACTTGCAGCAGCGCCTCGATGCGCTCTCAGCGCCGAGGCGGCCGCAATGAGCATCCTGCATCTCGACCCCGACGCCGAGGCGGAGCTTCACGCCGAGGCGGAAAAGCTGATCGCCCGCTACTCCAGCCCACTCGAAACGGTGAAGGCGCTGATGGCCTATAATTGCGAGCTGGAGACGCAGATCGTAGCGCTTGCCCACCGCCACCCCGAACTGGTGACGCTGAGCTATGACGACACGCCGCCGGTCCTGGGCTGACGCCTGCCGCGCCGCCACCATGCAAATCCATTGGCGGGACGGCGCGGCTGCCCGCGCCGTCCCGGACGGATGCCGGTCAGGCGGCGCGCAGACCTTCCTTCGGACGCAGGTTCTGGTTCATGCGGAACAGGTTCTGCGGGTCGTAGCGCTGCTTGATCTCCAGCAGCCGGCGATAGTTGTCGCCATAGGCCGCTTCGACCCGGTCGATCTCGTCCTCCGGCATGAAGTTCACATAGGCCGTGCCGGCGGCATAGGGCCTTGCTGCTTCATAGATGCCGCGGGCCCAGTCGATGCAGGCCTTGTCCATTGCCGGCTCGCGCCAGCGGGCATGAACGTTCATGACGAAATGCGAGCTGCGCTGCGGGAACGCCGTTTCATCTGCCCTGACGCGGCCCGCCGCCCCGCCGACATGGCCGAAGAATATTTCGCATTCCGGACCCGGAAGCTGGGATACCGCCGCCGTGGTGACCTCGATCGCACTGTCGGAAAGCTCCGTGAAGTCATGGCTCTTCCAGTAGTTGCGGGCGCCGGGCGTAAGCAGCGGGTCGAAGGCCTGCTGCCAGCCGGTGAACGGATTGGGGCCGACGACATCGGCGATCGGCGTGCCGATGGCGCGAAGCTTCTGCGTCGCCTTTTCGCCCGCGCTGGATGTCGCCGCAATAGCACATGGCCAGCACCAGCACCTCCTTGCCGTGCCATTCCGCCGGCAGGAACGGCAGCGGCGGCGCCTGCCGCATGACCACCCAGCAGGTCAGTTCGTCGGGCGCGGTTTCGAGCGCCTTGCGATATTCCCGCAGCACCTTGTCGGCATCGGCGAACGGATGGACGACGAGCCCCGACAGCACCTGCGGCCCGAAATGGTGGAGCTGGAACTCGAACGCCGTGACGACGCCGAAATTGCCGCCGCCGCCGCGCAGCGCCCAGAACAGGTCGGGATTTTCCGTTGTGGCTGGCGCGCAGCAGCTTGCCATCGGCGGTGACCACATCGGCGGAGACGAGATTGTCGATGGTCAGGCCGAATTTGCGGGTGATCCAGCCGAAGCCGCCGCCCAGCGTCAGGCCGGCAATGCCGGTGGTCGAATTGATGCCGGTCGGCACCGCCAGTCCGAAGGCCTGCGTTTCCCGGTCGACATCGGCAAGCGTGGCGCCGGGGCCGACCCAGGCCCGCCGCGCCGCGACATCGACCCGCACCGACTTCATCGTGCGACAGATCGATCATCAGGCCGCCATCGCAGACGGCGTTGCCGGCAATGTTGTGGCCGCCGCCGCGCACGGAGACGAGAAGTCCGTTTTCCCTGGCAAAATTCACGGCGGTGACGACGTCGGAGGCGCCGACGCAACGCACGATCAGGCCGGGCCGCCGGTCGACCATGGCATTCCAGATGCTGCGTGCGTCATCGTAGGCGGCGTCGCCTTCCCGCAGCACCGTGCCGCGTAACTGTGCCGAAAGTGCTTCGAGGGTCGCGGCATCGACTGTCGTCTTGCCGCGTTCAAGCGTGGTGAGGCTCATGCCGTTCATGGTTTCCTCCCGATTTTGTTGGTGAGCCCCTCCCCCCAGATTTTTAGTGTGCTCTTATGTTAGCCGTCGCGCAAGTTCTGGCGGGCAGCGAGGCCCGCCATGCGGACTGACTTGCTCAACGGACGATCCGCGGGAACGCACGGCGCGCCACGCAACGCCGCGCGCTGGTTGGATGTGGATGCCCGCGTTTACCGGCGATCGCGCGCCTTTGTCTGCAATCTTAACGGGCAGGAATAACAGATCTTCAATCAAGGCAAATTATCCACAACGGTGGATATGGACTAGCTGGAGGGGAAAGCCGCATGAAACGCCTGATGTTTGCCTGCTCGATATCGTCTGTGCTGATGTTGTCGCCGAACCGGGCGTTTGCGTTCAATTTCGGCTTCGTCAGGGTACCGGACTGGATGGATCCCTACATTGGCTCGCTGGTTGTCGTCACCTTCGTCTTCTGGCTCGGACTGGCGGCGACAAAGCCGAGCGGCGTGCCGTTCAAACAGGTGCGGTATGTCAAGATTTCTCCTATAGCGAATCTCTTCTACCTCGGCCTGGGCTTCTTCTTCGCAATCATGATGGTCCTGCTGTTCGCCGGCATGGGGCTCAGGCGATACGCTGAGTGGACCGGCGCAGCCTAGCGCCCCCGAGCTGGTGAATGAGCCGGGATGGGCTGGCGTTCCGTTGCGCGCTCCTCTGTCTTGCCGGTCATCTCCCCGCTCGGGGAGATTTGGTTGCTTCGCCGCCGTTGGCTCTTACGCTTTCACCCGCTTCAGCGCCTGCGCCATGCAGTGGATGCCGCCGCCGGTCTTGGAGATCTCGCTCATGTCGATCGCCGCCACCTCGAAGCCGCGCGCCCTGAGCTGGCCGATCAGCGTCTGGCTGGAGGTCGGCGCGATCACCCTGTCCTTGCCCAGCGACATGAAGTTGCAGCCGAGCGCCATCGTGTCCTGGAACGGTACGTCGATGATCTCGTGGCCCTTGCCCTTCAGCCAGTCGACGATGCCGGGCTCGGTGCAGGCGAGGCAGACGGCGGTCAGCTTCTCGGCGATCGGCACCACCATCAGGTCGATATGGACGTAATATTCGTCGATGAAGGCGATGCGGGTTTCCCAGCCTTCCTTGTCGAACCAGGCCTGCACCTGACGGGCGCCCTCTTCCTGCGTGCGGGCGCCGCCGCAGCCGATCAGCACGACGCCCTCCTCGATGACGTTGAAATCGCCGCCCTCGAAGGTGCCGGCGGTGACCATGTCGTAGATCGGGATGCCGAGCTTTTCATAGGTGCGGATGGCGGCATAGTTCTCGCCGCGCCGCCACCAGTTGGCCATGGCGGTGATGAAGGCGCCGTAAGGCGTCATGACGCTGGAGTCGCGCGAATAGACCTGCATCGGCAGTTCCGGCGTCGGCTCGTGCCAGTGGATGTTGACGCCGAAATGCTCGTAGGCGGCGACCAGGTCCTTGTGCTGCGCCTGCGCGATCTGGACGTTGCAGGGCGCCTCGCGCAGATGCTTGCGCGACAGCGAGCTGGTCGAGAGATGGCGCAGGAAATTGGGCGAGCCGAGCAGCACGTCGGTCAGGACGTCGGTCTCGTTGGCGAAGCCCCATGCGGTCAGCGGCTTGGTGCCGCCGGCCGGGTTGCGGCGCTGCAGCGAAAACGGTTCGGCGACGATGCGGTCATGGACGGTCATGGGGCTCTCCTCGTGGAGGCGGTTTGGGATGATTGATTGCTCGGGATCCACCAGTCGCGGCCGCGCGGCGTGGTGACATATTCCGGCCAGCGGAAATTGATCGGCGGCTCGTAGTCGCAAAGCGGCGCGAGCCAGTTCGAGCCGCCAATGCCGCCGCCGGTGCGGCTGACGAATTCGTCCATCGCCGCATCGCGGGCGGCCTTGTCTTCGAGCAGGCGAAGGGCCGAAAGCGCGATGGTCTTCGCCGCACAGATGACCATCGGGTCGATGGTGGCAGGAATGCCGCCCAGCGCATTCATCACCCAGGACGGATAGGGATAGCCGGTCTCCGAGCGCAGCGCCGGGCGGGCGACATAGAAACGCGCCGTCGGCGCGTGCCACGACATGTCGGTGTAGTCATCGGAGGTCGAATTCACCTGCGAAGGTGGCAGGTCGCGGCGCAGGATGGCTTCCGCCGCCTGTGGCTCGATCAGCCGCTCGAGTTCGTCGATGAACGGCTCGTCGCTTCCCATACGCCCGGCATTGACCTGGATCTCGCGGGCGACCGCCTTGGCGTCTTCGTCCCAGCGGGGTGGACCGACCGCCGACAGCGCCTCGTAGGCAATGCCGGCCATGGCGTGGTTGGCGAGCCCCGGCCGCGACTTCGACACAAAATGCCGCTCGTAGCGGCAGCCGCTCATCGTGGCGGCGGCTTCGGCGTTGCGGTCGAGTACGGCGGTGACCTGCTCGGCCATCTCGAGCGTCGGCACGCGGATCATGTACTGGATCTCGGAGAGCCCCGCCGGCAGATTGTCGGCGGTTGCCTGCCCGGCGGTCAGGATCGCCTCGCTGATCGACCAGCCGCCCTGGTGCGGCAGCATGGAATCGCGCAGCGCCTTCGAGGCCATGTACATCATCATCAGCGCGTCGTTGGCGCCGGGCGCCCTGATCGCGGAATGCGACTGCGGGATGGGCGCGGCGCCGCCGGCCGGCCTCGCCCAGCGCTCCGGCTGGTCGCAGATGAAACGGTAGATCATCGCATAGGCGGCGCCGCAATGCGTGTCCCAGCGCGCCGTGTTGCAGAGCGGCAGCATGTAGAAAGGGTGGAAGGAGATCATGCCGGCGAGGCCGTCATAATAGCCTTTCGCCGCATGGATCGGCTTCGATCCCCTCACCTTTTCCGCAGGCTCGCCGGTGAAGCGCAGCGTGCCTGGAATGTCGTGCTGCTGCATCGCCGCCTTGGTGGCGAGCAAGCCGCCAAGACTGGCAATGCCCAGCCCCGAATGCGGATCGGTGTGGCCGCCGGCCTCGCTGCCGAGGCCCGGGCGCGGACGCTGCACCGTGGCCGCGTCCTGGCAGTTGCCGGGCACCGCGTCATACTCGGCATACATGCCGATGGTGGGGCCCGCACCGTTCGTCCAATGGGCACAAAACGCGGTCGGCATGCCGCCCGAGCCTTCCTCGACAGAAAAGCCCTCGCGCTTCAGCCGATCGACATACCAGGCGGCAGACTGGTATTCGCGCCAGGCGGTCTCGCCGAAGTCGAAGATGGTGCGCGTCCACACCGACAGCAGCGGCTGGATGCCGTCGATGCAGGCAAGCGCGGTCGCTTGCGCCGAGGTCGTCACCGGTTTCTCCATGCCTCAAAGAAAGCAGTGAAGCGGCTTTCCAAAAAGTGATATGTTTTCCCGGCTCATGCAAATTCGGTTCACCTGAGGCTTCTTGAGAATACCCTCCACCCAGGCGCTGCGCGCCCTCGACAGCTTTGCCCGCCACGGCAGCGTGTGGCGCGCCGCCGACGAACTGCACCTGACCCGCAGCGCCGTCAGCCACCAGTTGCGGCTGCTCGAGCGCGACCTCGGCTTCGACCTTTTGGAACGCATCGGCAAGGGCGTGGCGCTGACGCCGCGCGGCCAGCGCTATGCCAGCGACGTGCGCAAGGCGCTCACCGTGCTCGGCGACGCGGTGACGCGCCATGCCGGCACCGGCGTCGGCGGTTCGTTCAGCGTCTCCTGCACGCCGGGCTTCGCCTCGCTGTTCCTATGCACCCATATCGGCGAGTTCCGGCAGATGTATCCGGACGTCGCGCTGCACATCCTTACGCCGCGGCGTCTCGACGATGTCAGCAATCCGGACGCCGACGCCTTTATCGCCTTTGGCGTCGGCAACTGGCCGAACCGGGCGGCCGAGCTGCTGTGCGAGATCTCGTTCACGCCGCTCTGCAGCCCGACGCTGCTCAACAAGGTTGGCGGTTTTTCCAAGCCGGCCGACGTGCTGCGCGCCAATCTGCTCCATCTCGGCGACACGGAGGACTGGGCGCGCTGGCTGGCGCTGTCGAAGGTGGAGAACCCCGACACTGAAAGCGGCATCTTCTTTTCCGACATGAACCTGGTCTTCTCGGCAGCGATCGCCGGCCAGGGCATCGCCATGGGCGACGAACTGACCAGCCGCCGGGCACTCAGCGAAGGCCGCCTGGTGCGCCCCTTCGACATCGCGATCAAATCGCCGCGCTCGTATTTTTTGGTGTCCGAACATGCCAAGGCGAGCCACCCGGTGCTGGAGGCGTTTGGGGGGTGGCTGAGGTCGAAGCTGTCGGAGAACCGAACTCTAACCCACGATAGATGAATCAAATTTGCCGATCAGGCGAAAACTATTCGGTTGCGGTGAGGCCGCGCCCTGCCCTACGCTCAAGGCCGGAGTGAGGACGAAGGCAGGATGCAGCAACCCGGCCGGGCCGCAGAGATCAAGGCAATCGGGATCGGCAAGAGCTTCGGCTCGTTCCGTGCGCTGGACAATCTGACGCTCGATATCGGCCGCGGCGAGTTTCTGACGCTGCTCGGGCCCTCCGGCTCTGGCAAGACCACTTTCCTGATGATCCTGGCCGGCTTCGTGAAGCCGAGCGACGGCCGCCTCTTCAGCGACGGCGTCGACATCACCGAGCGGCCGGCCGAGCAGCGCGCCGCCGGCATGGTGTTCCAGGGCTATGCGCTATTCCCGCATATGTCGGTCGAGGCCAACATCGCCTTCCCGCTCAAGGTGCGCAAAAAGTCGGCCTCCGAGATCAAGCGCCGCGTCGGCGAGATGATCGAGCGCGTCGGCCTGAAGGGCCACGAGACAAAACTGCCGGCGCAACTTTCCGGCGGCCAGCAGCAGCGCGTGGCGCTGGCCCGCGCGCTGGTGTTCGAGCCGGGCGTGCTTCTGCTCGACGAGCCGTTCTCGGCGCTGGACAAGAGCCTGCGCGGCCAGATGCAGGCCGAGATGAAGCGGCTGCACCAGGAAACCGGCACCACCTTCGTCTTCGTCACCCACGACCAGAGCGAGGCGCTGGCGCTGTCGTCGCGCGTCGCCATCTTCAACCATGGCAAACTGCTGCAGGTCGGCGCGCCGGACGAAGTCTACGACCGGCCGGCCAACCGCTTCGTCGCCGAGTTCCTCGGCGAGATCAACATGCTGCCGCTGAAGGGCGTGCGCGCTGCCGACAGTGGCGCTGTCGGGCTTTGCGAAGACCGCGCCGTCAGCCTGCGCGGCAATGCCGACGCGGTCAGCGGTAACGCCATCTTGGCGATCCGGCCCGAGCACATGTCGATCGCGCGCGAGGCGGCGGCGGGCGAGAACGGCATTGCCGCCACGGCAATAGCCTCGACCTATCTGGGTGCGGCGACACGGCTCGACCTGACGACGCGGCAAGGCGCCAAGGTGACGGTCTCGGTGCCGAACGAGGTTGCGGCGGCCGCACTCAGCAAGGGCAATTCCGTCTGGCTGACCTGGCCGGCGGAAAAAGGTTTCCTGCTTCCGGATGGAGGATGACAACCAAGGCGACGAATCCTCGAGCAAAGATTCCGGGATTTGCGCCAACTACCGAAACGACCAACGAAAAAAGGGGAACTGACATGACACGACACCAAGAGAAATGCGATCGAATCCCTCTCCGCCAGGGCAAGGCGCGGCGAGATCTCGCGCCGGCAGTTCACGCAACTGGCGGCGCTGGTGCTGGCCGGCACGCCGATGCTGCTGCGCTCGACCGGCGCCTTCGCGCAGGCCAAGGAACTGGTGCTGGTGAACTGGGGCGGCGACGCCATCACCGCTTATGACGCCGCCTACGGCCAGGCCTTCACCAAGGAGACCGGCATCACCGTCAAGATGGACGGCTCGGGCCCGACCGAAGGCGCTATCGCCGCGCAGTTCAAGAGCGGCGCGCCGACCTGGGATCTGGTCGACGTCGACCCGTTCTCGGCCATCACGCTCGGCGCCCAGGGCGCGCTCGAGCCGATCGACTATGCCATCGTCGACAAGAAGAAGATGCGCGAGGGCTTTGGCTGGGAATACGCCGCCTCGACCTATTTCTTCTCCTATGTCATCGCCTATGACTCCGAAAAGTACGGCAGCAACGCGCCGACCGGCATGGCCGATTTCTTCGACGTGCAGAAATTCCCCGGCAAGCGCTCGCTCTACAAATGGGGCGTGTCGAGCTGGGAAGCGGCACTTCTCGCCGACGGCATCGCGCCGGCCTCGCTCTACCCGCTCGACTTGAAGCGCGCGCATGACAAGATCGCCGCCTTCAAGGAGAACGTCGTCGCCTATTGGGGCGGCGGCGCCGAGAGCCAGAGCGTGCTGCTCAACGGCGAAGCCTCGATGGCCATCGTCTGGTCGACCCGCGCCTCGCTGATCGAGCAGGACTCGGGCGGCAAGATCAAGTTCATCTGGGATCAGGGCCTGATCTCGCCCGGCGCGCTGGCGGTGCTCAAGGGCAATCCCGGCGGCAAGGAAGCGGCGATGAAGTTCATCGCCAGCGCCGCAGGACCCGGAAAAGCAGCTCGTCATGTTCGACAAGCTCGGCCAGGGCCCGGCCAACCCGGCCGCCGACGCGCTGATCCCCGCCGACAAGAAGCGCATCAATCCGGTCGACCCCGAGAACATGAAGAAGCAGATCGCGCTCGACATGGACTGGTACGCCAAGAACTACGGGCCGGCGCTCGACGAATACACCAAGATCATCTCGGCCTGATCAGGCCGGGATCATCGGATCGACATGAGAGGCATCCTCTCCGACAGGATGGGCGCGGCGCTGTTGATGGCGCCGCTGCTCCTGTTTCTTGTGCTCGCCTATGCCTGGCCGTTCCTCGGCGTGGTCAAGTGGAGTGTCACGCTGCCGACGCCGGGGCTTGGGCAGTATGGCGCGCTGGCCACCGACCCGCTGGTGCAGTCGGTGTTCATCCGCACGCTGCGCATCGCCTTGATCGTCACTTTGGTGTCGGTGGCGGCGGCCTATGCCATCACCGTCGTCTGGGTGCGCGGCAGCCCGGCGCAGCGCGTTGTCGCCGAGTTCTGCATTCTCGTTCCCTTCTGGATCTCGGTGCTGACGCGCGCCTTCGGCTGGGTGGCGCTGCTGTCCAATCGCGGCCTGATCAATACCTGGCTGCAATCGATCGGCTTCATCTCCGAGCCGCTGGCGCTGGTGCGCAACGAGTTCGGCGTCATCGTCGGCATGACGCATTTCCTCATTCCCTTCGCGGTGTTTCCGCTGGCGTCGGCCATGCGCAGCCTCGACGACCGCGTGCTGCTGGCGGCGCGCGGGCTTGGCTCCAGCCGCATGCGCACCTTCTGGACGGTGTTCGTGCCGATGACGCGCTCCGGCATCATCGGCTCGGCGCTGATCGTCTTCGTCTTTTCGCTGGGCTTCTTCGTCACGCCGGCGATCCTCGGCGGCGGCCGCAGCGTGATGGTCGCCGAGCTGATCTATCTGCGCATCTTCCAGAGCCCGGACTGGGGCCTGGGCGCGGCGATCAGCGTCGTGCTGGTGCTGTTCGTCGGCGCGCTGATGGCGCTGCTGTTCCGCTACGTGCGGCCGAAGCAGCTGGTGTAGCCATGCCGACCTATCGCCCCGGACCCGCTTCGCTGATCCTCGCCGTGCTGGTGGCGCTGTTCCTGCTGTTGCCGCTGCTGGCCGTCATTCCGGTGTCGCTGACGCCGAGCCGCATGCTGGCGATGCCGACGGGCGAATTGTCGCTGCGCCACTACCGGGCGCTGATCGAGGATCCGCGCTGGATCGACGCCATCCTGCTCTCGATCCGCATCGGCATCGTCAGCAGCGCCATCTCGACGGTGCTGGCGCTCTGCTTCAGCCTCGGCGTCTGGATGTTCCAGCCGCGCTTCACCGCCGCGCTTGTCGGCTTCGTGCTGCTGCCGATGGTGGTGCCGCCGGTGGTTTCGGCGATCACGCTCTACTTCCTGCTCACCTCGATCTCCGGCTTCAGCTCGTTCTTCGGCTACGACACCTGGCTCGGCGTCGCCATGGCGCATTCGGTGATGACGGTGCCCTTCGCCACGGTGCTGATCCTGGTCTCGCTCAGCCAGCTCGACCGCCGCATCGACCTTGCCGCGCGCGGCCTTGGCGCCAGCGTGTGGGAGCGCGCCACGCGCATCATCATGCCCAACATCAAGTTCGGCATCGTGACCGCCGCACTGCTGTCCTTCGTGCTGTCCTGGGAAGAGATCGGCGTCACCCTGTTCATCACCGTCGGTCAACGCGATCACGCTGCCGCGGCTGATGTGGATGGGCCTGCGCGACAACATCGACCCGGCGATCGCAGCACTCTCGGTGATCCTGATCATCATCACCGTGCTGGTGCTGGCGGTGCGCAGCGTCGTGGCCAGGCAACGCGGCGGGCATTAGTCCTGGAACTGCTCCAAAGCGCGTCGCATGGCGTGCCACGCGACAACATAGACCCGGCGACCGCCGCGCTGTCGATGATCCCGATCATCTCCGCAGTGCCGACAACACCTCAACAGCGGTGGCGTTCCCGACCCAACGCCGTCCGCCTTGACCACCAGCTACGGGCCTTAAGGCCGCGTCGCCGGGCACGCCTGCGCCCGGCAGATACCGGCGTCCGGCCTCAGGCTGCCTGCGGCCGGCGCTGCCTTTCGGTGACGTACTGCTGATGGCGGCCCGCGAGCGGCCTCTCCTTTGCCAGCAGGCCGTCCAGCAAAGCGAGCAGTTCGCGCGCGGCGGCCGACTTGCAGGAATAGTAGACCATCTGCCGGTCGCGGCGGGTTTCGACAATGCCGAACCTCCGCAACTTGGCAAGATGCTGCGAGAGCGCGGACTGGCTGAGCTCGACTTTATCGGCGAGAACGCCGACCGACAATTCGCCCTCGGCCAGATAGTTCATAATCAAAAGCCGCTTGCCGTTGCCCATTACGGACAGGAAGGCGGCCGCTGTTTCGGCGTTGGAAGTAAGTTGCTTCGAGACCATTTATTTCCCCATATGCCTTGCTCTTCCGAACGCCATGGGGGCAATGGCATCAGACATCCAGAGCATTGCCTGAGCTAACCATCCCATTTTACGGGACGGGGCTCTGCTTCTCGTTTGACCATGATCCTTCTCGAAACAGGTTGCCACCATTCGGGATCATGGCCGGGACAGCATGCGCGATTTTATCCGTTACGCAAGCCGGCGCAGATTCGATATTTTTGAATCTGCGCCGCCAACAAGTACCAGCGCCGCGCTCTTTCAGCAAGAATATAACGAGTTCTTCGAGCCGCATTTACAGTGCGCCGCATGTTTCGCGACAGCCACAAGGGAGAAATCTGCGGCAACGGGCAGGTCACGGCCAGTTGAGACGCGGCGATGAAACCTAGTGCCGCATGGTGCGTTTTGGTGGATCATAACAGCAAGGGTTTTACCCATGACCCAGGGATGGTTTTCGAGGCCGGTTGCGGTTTCGGTGGGCATCGCGGGCTCGATCCGGCACATTTCCAATGCACAGCAGGCAGTCGAATTGCTGACAGGCCAATGGCGCGACGCCGGGAGTGCGCAACACGGCTCGGCGCTGCGCGCCTGCCGCCGCGCCATGAGCGGTGATCTTCCGGCCGATGCGGCCATGGATGCGTTTGTCGGCGCGGCCCGTGAGGCGCATGTGCTGGTCGAGTAGGCCCAGCAAACCCGCTTACCGCGTTCAGCGCCGTCGCACGCTGTCGTTGGTTCTGCCTGCCGACCAGAATGGCGGCCGGGGCCGTAAGGTTTCCGCAAACGCTTTAGCGACCGCTAACGGAATGGAAACAGCTCTACGATATTAATTGAAGTTCAAGTTGCATGAGGTCCGATGTGTGAGCATGCCTGCCACGGTCCTAGCGGCCGCGTGAAGCATCTTCGAGGCGAGGAAGACCAGGGCTGGAAGACTTAGAGCTGGAAGACTTGGGGCTGCAGGATTTCCGGGAGAAGTGAGGTATCGAATGGACCAGTCCGGACCCCGCAAAGAGCGGCGCCTTCATGCACGAGAGATTGTGCTGAAGGAAGCGACCATCACAACGGAGGACGCCGAGATAGGCTGCTCCGTTAGAAATCAGCACGAAAATGGAGCTGAATTGCGCGTCGCTGCCGGCGTGAAAATACCGGATCGCTTTGTGCTTCACATACAAGCTGACGGCGCCACCTATCGCGCCGTCGTCCGGTGGAGGAGAAGCGAGCGACTTGGGGTGCAGCTCTATGGTGGCTCTCCGGACGTTTGACCCGTCACGCGCCTCTGCTGCCTCACCGGCCAAAGCCGGCCGATGACGCTCGCGGAACCAAGCCAGTCGGGGCGCGTTCCCTCCTGCAAGCTAAGGAGGACATCATGCTACGAGGAGCGCTACTTTGGCTCATCGGGATTCCGATACCGGTCATCATCATCCTGTGGCTTCTGGGCTATCTGCATTAAGGGGTGTTGAGATTTAGGTGATGCCGGCATCACCTGAATCTCAACACCCCTTGGCCAGGTGAACTTTCCGGCTAACCGCTTCCAGTTCTGCGCCGGCCGAGTTGAAACACGCTCGCCGCACAAACGCCAAGTCATTGAAATATTGGCGATCCCGACAGGATTCGAACCTGTGACCATCGGCTTAGAAGGCCGGTGCTCTATCCAGCTGAGCTACGGGACCGCTGGCCGGCCGTGCCGGCTGATGTCTTCACGCCCGGGCGTTGCCCGGCAATGCCGGTCAGTGCGTCCAGGGCGTCCTGCGGTCATAGCGGAAATTCTCCGCATAGGAAATCTGCCGGCGCTTGGGTTCCTTCGGTTCCTCGACGCGGAAGGCGAGGCCTTCCTTCTCGGCATAGGCTACCGCTTCTTCCCTGGTCTCGAAGGTCAGCCTGATCTGGCTGAGCATGTCGCCCGAGGTGGTGTAACCCATCAGCGGGTCGATCTTCTTGCGCTGCGCCGGGTCGAATTCCAGCACCCAATGTCCGGTCTTGGCCTTGCCGGATTGCATCGCGGTTTTGGCTGGGCTGAAAATGCGCGCGGACATGGCCACCTCGTTGCTCCCTGGGGCGGACGCTCCAGGCACTCCTGAACCGGCGCCTGCCCTCGAAAAACCCGATTTAGGGTCTCGGGGTCGTGCGCCAACCCGTCATTACTGTGCAATGGCGCCGGCGGCAAGGCCGACAGGTCCTGCAGCCGCGTCGAATGACGGTTTGGCGATCAGGTCGGACGACGGCTCTTCGACCCGCGCGGACGACGGTTTCCAGCCGCGTCTAGACGACGGTCTTTCGACCGCGTCGAGTTGGCGCGGCGCCTGATGCGGCATATGTCGGATACAATGGCGTGGCAATCACGGTTATGACAATGACGGACATGGTGGCGGAAACCTTGCGGACCGGCGAACCGGCGATCTTCGACGGCGCGATCGTGATCGGTGGCGGCGCCGCCGGGCTCGCTGCCGCGCACGCGCTGGTCAAGGCCGGTGTGGCGGTGCAAGTGCTGGAGCGCGAGAACCGGCTGGCCGAGCCTTGGCACCGGCGGCACAAGAACCTACATCTCAACACGCATCGCGACCTTTCCGCTCTGCCGGGTGTCACCTACCCCACCGGCACGCCCGGCTTTCCGCACCGAACTGCCGTCATCCGCCACCTCAACGAATTCGCCGAGACACACCGGCTGCCGGTCACGTTCGGCGTCGCCGTGGACGAGATTGTATCCGGCGGCGATCACTGGATCGTGCGGACCAGCACCGGCTCACGGCGCGCGCACCACGTCGTCGTGGCCACCGGGCGCGACCGCCAACCTTTCATTCCGCGGTGGAAAGGCATGGAGGGCTTTGCCGGACGGATTGTCCATTCGGCGGATTTCGGCTCGGCCGGGGATTATGACGGCAAGACGGTACTGGTGGTCGGCGCCGGCAATTCGGGCTTCGACGCGCTCAATCACCTCTCCGGGGCGAGGGCGAATCCCGGTCAGATGTGGCTGTCGGTGCGCAGCGGCCCGGCACTGCTGCCCAAGCGCATCGGCCGCAAGATCGCCGTGCACCGGTTTTCGCCGCTGCTGGCGCGCCTGCCGGTGTGGCTCGCCGACGCCGTGATCGCGGCCACGCAGCGGCTCGCCCTCGGCGACCTCACCAAATTTGGCCTGCCTGCGTCGCCTTCGGGCGGCGCCAGCCGCCTGGCCGGCGACTACACAGCGATCGCCGCCGACGACGGCGCCGCCGCCGCCATCAAGGCAGGCAGGATCATCGTCGTGCCGCAGCTGCGCGAATTCACGTCGGACGGCGTCATTCTCGACAATGGCCAGACGATCGCGCCCGACGTCGTCATTGCCGCCACCGGCTACCGCACCGGGCTGGAGACGATGGTCGGCAAGCTCGGCGTGCTCGACAGCAAGGGGGTGCCGCTGTTCAACGGTTCCGAGAGCGATCCGAAACTGCCCGGCCTGTGGTTCACCGGCATGCGGCCGAGCATCCGCGGCTGCTTTTCCAATGCCCGCATCCAGGGCGACGCGCTCGCCCGCAAGATCGCCCGGCAGAAGCACTAGGCGGCGGTCGACCCCGGCGTGCTTTGCACCCGTCGCCGCAGCCGTTTGTTGCGGTTGCGTTTTAGGGGTTGCGCGGCAGGGCCCGGAACCTTATACGCCGCAAGGCCTCGGAGTGTAGCGCAGCCTGGTAGCGCATCTGGTTTGGGACCAGAGGGTCGGGAGTTCGAATTTCTCCACTCCGACCATTTCCCTACACGAACGAACGATACGATCCCGGCGATGACGACAGGCCCGTCGCCTCGGCTGCCATGCCTGCCGTTCGATCCCGCGCGGTCTCCTGCAACCGCCGTTGGAGCGCGATTTCAGAATGTATCGTTTTAGCACAATTCCCAATTGCTGGACTTGCGCCGGCCGTCGGTGGTTAAATTTTTGCGTCTGACCAAGGAGGGGACAGGGTCGTAGAACGGGAGGAGACACTGCATGGAATATGAGTTCGAGAGACGCAGCCAAGCTGACGATCAACCATACGAAGTTACCTCTTTCGCCAAAAAATATGGCCTGACGATCCCAGCCGCGGACGCGGTTCTTTTCGCCAAAGGTCCGTCTCGCACGGCATGTGACGCCGCCGCACTGGCATTCCTGTGCGCGATTGCCGCCAGAAAACAATCGGGACGCTAGCTTCCAAGATTTGATAGTGAGGCGCGGCGAAGGTCTTTCTCGCCGCGCATGACCGCCAAAGCGGCCATTTTGTCTCCAAAGGCGGCCGCGACGTGGCCGCCGCGGCTGCATCAGCACTGCCGCGTCAGCTCCGGATGAAGGCAGCAGGTCCGGGTTGATGATCTCCGGATGGGTGGTGCACATGCCGTGCGGCAGGCCCTCATAGACCTTCAGCGTGCCGTTCTTGACCAGCTTTGCCGCAGAGCAGGGCGGAGTCGGCGATCGGCACGATCTGGTCGTCGTCGCCATGCATGATCAGGACGGGCACGTCGATCTTCCTCAGATCGTCGGTGAAGTCGGTTTCCGAAAAGGCCTTGATGCAGTCGTAATGGGCCTTGGCGCCGCCCATCATGCCTTGGCGCCACCAATTGTCGATGACGCCCTTGCGAAACCTTGGCGCCGTCGCGGTTGAAGCCGTAGAACGGACCCGCCGGAACATCCCGGAAGAACTGGGCGCGGTTGGCGACAAGGGCCGCGCGAAAGCCGTCGAAGACCTCGATCGGCAGGCCGCCCGGGTTGCTTGTCGGACTTGACCATGATGGGCGGCACCGCGCCGATCAGCACCGCCTTGGCGACGCGGCCGCCGCCGTGGCGGGCAACATAGCGCGCCACCTCGCCGCCGCCGGTCGAATGGCCGATATGGACGGCATTGTTGAGATCAAGATGCTCGGCAAGTTCCGCGACGTCGGCGGCATAGGTGTCCATCTCGTTGCCGGTAGCGGTCTGCGACGAGCGGCCATGGCCGCGCCGGTCATGGGCGATGACGCGAAAACCCTTGTCGAGGAAGAACAGCATCTGGTTGTCCCAGTCGTCGGCGCTGAGCGGCCAGCCGTGATGGAAAACGATCGGCTGGCCGGTGCCCCAATCCTTGTAGAAGATCTCGGTGCCGTCGCTGGTGGTGAACGTGCTCATCGTTCTGCTCCTGAAGTTGGTTGTCGGGGAAGGTTCGCTCCTTCTGTGGACAAGCTAGAGAAGCTCGGCCATGGTGAGGATTGGCAAAACAGACATCGAACGAGGCAAAACTGACAGATGGGCGCTGTGCGTGATCCGATCGAAATCGGGCTCGTCATCTATCCCGGCGTGCAGCAGGCGGCCGTGCTTGGGCTCACCGATCTTTTCATGCTTGCCGACCAGATGGCGCAGGCGCGCTCGACACAGGCGCCGCGGCTTCGCATCAGCCACTGGCAATTGCAGGAGGATGCCGTCATCCGCAGCTTCGACAGCGAGCCGGCGAGCCGCGTGCCCGGGCCCGACAGCGGGCCGGCGATGGTCATCCTGCCGCCGACCCTCGGCCAGCCGATCGCGCGCGAGGCGGCAGCGCCCTATGCCGAGTGGCTGAGGGCGCGCCACGCGGCGGGTGCGACGCTGGGCTCGGTCTGCGCCGGCGCCTTCGTGCTTGCCGAAACCGGCCTGCTGTCCAACCGCGCGGCGACGACGCACTGGGCCTACAGCGAGGCGCTGGCGAAGCGTTTTCCCGATATCCTGCTCCACGCCGACAGGCTGGTCATCGACGATGGCGACATCATCACCGTCGGCGGCTACATGGCCTGGACCGATCTCGGCCTCAAGCTGGTCGACCGAGTGCTTGGTCCGGCGGTCATGATGGCGACGGCGCGCTTCATGCTGGTCGATCCGCCGGGACGCGAGCAGCGTTTCTACAGCCCCTTCGCGCCGCGACTGAACCATGGCGACGAGGCGATCCTCAAGGTGCAGCACTGGCTGCAGGCCAGAGGCGCGCGCGATGTCACGCTCGGCTCGATGGCCGAGCAGGCCGGCCTGGAGGAACGGACCTTCCTGCGCCGCTTCCGCAACGCCACCGGCCTCAAGCCGACCGAATATTGCCAGCACCTGCGGGTCGGGAAGGCGCGCGACATGCTGGAAATGACGACGCGATCCGTCGACCAGATCGCCTGGGATGTGGGCTATGACGACCCCGGCTCGTTTCGGAAAGTGTTCGCCAGGATAACGGGGCTGGTGCCGGGCGACTACCGCAGGCGCTTCGGCGTGGAGCGGGCGGGCCAGTCCGGCGAGGAGGGCTGAGGTATGCAGCGACCTGATCGGTCGGCTCGTCCTGAGCATCCGAGGCGGATCGATAAGCCCATTCCGATGACACAGAAGGCAAGCTCGCCGGGCGAGGACCCCAACCGCCACCACTCCCGGCGAGCCTACAACCTGATTTGGAACGCAATCAGGACCGGGGATTAAGCCGGCAAACTGGTATTGCAAGACCGATGCCAGCAATAGCTTCCCGAAATGGGACAGCGGCGACGGCCTGCAAGCGCCTAAATCTCGAACTCGCCCTGCCCTTCGTCCATGGCGCTGACGGTCTCGGCGGCGAGCGCGCGGGTGATCGGGGTCTTGCGTTCCAGCGCGGTGCGGTCGAGCCGCTCGACCACGCGCATGGCGGTCGCCAGCGAGCGCTCGATGCGGCGCACCAGATATTGCACGACATGCGGCTCGACCTCGACCTGGCGGTCGGCGAAGAGTTTGGTGATGACGCCGGCCAGCAGCAGGTCGTCGGGCTCGTGGATCTCGACGGTTGCCGCCGCCTTCAGCCGCGAGACGAGATCGGGCAGCGCCACACCCCAGGCCGGCGGGAAAACGCCGCGCCGTCAACAGCAGGGTGGAGCCGGCGCCGCGCACTGCATTGATGAGGTGGAACAGGCCCGCCTCGTCGATCGCGTGCCTTGTCGACATCGTCGATCAGCGCCGGCCTGCCGCCGAGCCCGGCGATGCAATCTGCCGATGCGGCTGGCATCGACCGCCACTGCGTTGGCCCGGGCCTGCCAGATCGAAGCCAGATGCGTCTTGCCGGAGCCGGCCGGGCCGGCCAGCACGACCACCGGCGAAGGCCAGTCCGGCCAGCGGTCGACAAGTGCTGCGGCCTGGCTGTTGGTGGCCGGAGACGACCAGTTCGTCGCGCGAATAGCCGGTGCCGTGGCCGAGATCGAGCGGCAGCTGGCGCGGCGGTTCGGTTTTCTGGTCAGCCACGTCAGGCTTGGCCACGCGGTGGCCGCTCGCGGCGGTCGGCCGGCAGCGGCGGGACAGGTTCGGTGGCATGGCCCTTGTAAAGCGGCGATTCGAGATAGCGGGCAATGGCAAAGCGCACCAGCACGGCAACGGCCGCCGAGGCCGGCACGGCGATCAACAGGCCGACGAAGCCGAACAGCGCGCCGAAGGCAAACAGCGCAAACATCAGCCACACCGGATGCAGGCCGACGCTTTTGCCGACCAGCCGCGGCTGCAGGATGTTGCCCTCGATGAACTGGCCGACGAAGAACACGCCGGCCACCGCCACAACCATGGTCCAGTCCGGCCAGAACTGGACGAAGGCAACGCCGACGGCCAGCACCAGCCCGGTCAGCGAGCCGACATAGGGGATGAAGGAGATCAGCCCGGCAAACAGGCCGATCAGGATGCCGAAATTGAGCCCGGTCAGCGTCAGGCCGGTGGCGTACATGGCCGCCCAGCACCAGGCAGAGCGTGCCCTGGCCGCGCACGAAGCCGGCGGTCGCGGTGTTGATGTCCCTGGCGATCGCCCTGACCGTCTGGACATAGTCGCGCGGCACCCAGCTGTCGACGATCGCCACCATGCGGTCCCAGTCGAGCAGCATGTAGAAAGCGACGACGGGCGTGACCACGAACAGGCTGACCACCGAGACCAGCGCCACGCCGGAACTCCAGATCGAGGTGAAGACGGTGGTCAACAGCCCGAAGCCGGAGGTGAGCAGCGAGTTCAGCCCGTCGCGCAGGCTATTGGCATTGACGCCGAATTTCTGTTCCAGCCATTTCGGGTCGAAGCTGGTGATCAGCGCACTGCAGCCGGGTCAGATATTCCGGCAGCTTGCCGGCGAAATCGGCCATCTGCGTGGCCAGAACCGGAACCAGGATGACGAAGGCCAGCACCAGAACGACGATGAAGGCAATCAGGATGACGACCGTCGCCATCAGCCGGGAGAGGCCGAGCCGCTGCAGCCGGTCGGCGACCGGATCGAGGAAATAGGCAAGCACCATGCCGGCGACGAACGGCAAAAGGATGCTGGAGAAGACATAGAGGAACAGCGCCAGCAGCACGGCGGTGGCCAGCCAGAAGAAGATCTGGCGGCGGAACGCCAGCGACGCAGCTTCGCCGGCCGCCGCAGCCTCGGCGGCCGCTTCGATGGATCCTTGATCAGGTGCCCGGTTTGGAGCCTTCGCCATAGCCGCTCATATGCCTCAGCCAGCCCACGAGATAGGCCGCGGCCGAAGCCACGGTCAAGACCCCGGACAGCAATATGAGCGCGGGCCGCAGCGGGTCGAGGTGGATGTCGAAGGCAAGTTCGCCCAGCACCACCGCCGCCAGCACGATCTGGACGGCGGTGTTGGCCTTCGACACGAAGAGCGGCTTCATCTCGACCGGATGCGCCATGACGGTGGACAGCAGCACGGCGCAGATGATCAGCGCGTCGCGCGACACCATGGTGACGACCAGCCACAGCGGCAGCTCGCCGATGAAGCCCATGACCACGAACACCGAGACCAGCAGCACCTTGTCGGCCATCGGATCGAGATAGGCGCCGAGCTCGAATGCTGGTTGAAGCGGCGGGCGATGAAGCCGTCGACGCCGTCGGAAATGCCGGCGACAAGGAAGCCGGCAAAGGCCCAGTCCCAGTGCGCCTGCAACATGGCCAGCACCACGGCCGGGCACCAGCACGAAGCGCATGATGGTGATCAGGTTGGGGATGGTCAAGGCGATGTCCCGTCGCTTTTGTTTGCTGATAGATGATGGAGACGGCGGGTGGGCGCAAGGGAGAAGCTGCCAATTCCCCCCGTGGCGGAGATGGCTAGTCACCGCCATTCCGCTTTTGTCGGGGGCAAAACTCCCGCGCCGGCGCGTTATCCTTGCGGCCCGAAACCATTCATGCGAAGAGCCCGCAAGCGAGTGGAAACAGCGACGAGCCAGAGATGACGAAGCGCGATACATCCAAGCGCAAGAACGGGCTCACCTATGCCGAGGCGGGCGTCGACATCGATGCCGGCAATCTCATGGTCGAGAAGATCAAGCCGCTGGTGCGCGCGACGCGCCGGCCGGGCGCCGATGGCGAGATCGGCGGTTTTGGCGGCTTGTTCGACCTCAAGGCCGCCGGCTTCACCGATCCGGTGCTGGTCGCCGCCAATGACGGCGTCGGCACCAAGCTGAAGATCGCCATCGATGCCGGCAAACACGACACGATCGGCATCGACCTCGTCGCCATGTGCGTCAACGACATCGTCGTGCAGGGCGCCGAACCGCTGTTCTTCCTCGACTATTTCGCCACCGGCAAGCTCGACCCCGACCAGGGGGCGGCGATCGTCGGCGGCATCGCCGAGGGCTGCCGCCAGGCCGGCTGCGCGCTGATCGGCGGCGAGACGGCCGAGATGCCCGGCATGTATCACGGCAACGACTATGACCTTGCCGGCTTCGCCGTGGGTGCCGCCGAACGCGGCCAGCTCTTGCCGACCGACGACATCGTCGAGGGCGACGTGCTGCTGGGCCTCGCCTCCTCGGGCCTGCATTCGAACGGCTTTTCGCTGGTGCGCCGCATCGTCGGCGTCAGCGGTCTTGCCTGGAGCGACCCGGCGCCGTTCAACGACGAGTCGACGCTGGCCGAGGCGCTGCTCGAGCCGACGCGCATCTACGTCAAGTCGATCCTCAAGGCGATCCGCAACACGCATGGCATCAAGGCGCTGGCGCACATCACCGGCGGCGGCTTCCCGGAAAACATTCCGCGCGTGCTGCCCAAGGATTTCTCCGCCGAACTCGACCTCAAGGCCATCGAAGTGCCGGCGGTGTTCTCGTGGCTGGCCAAGACCGGCGGCGTGGCGCCGGAAGAGATGATGCGCACCTTCAATTGCGGCATCGGCATGATCCTCGCCGTCGCCTCCGGCCAGGCGGCGCAGGTCGCGGCCGTGCTGCAGGAGGCCGGCGAGACGGTGACGCCGATCGGCCGCATCGTGCCGCGCCGCGACGCCGGCGTGATCTATCGGGGCTCGATCGGCCTATGAGCAGGAAACGCACCGTTGTGCTGATTTCGGGACGCGGCTCCAACATGACGGCGCTGATCGCCGCGGCCAGCGACCCGGCCTATCCGGCCGAGATCGTCGGCGTCATTTCCGACCGGGCGAACGCCGCCGGCCTCGCCATCGCGCAGGCGCGGGGCATCCCGACCAAGGTCATCGTGCGCGCCGACTATGCCAGCAAGGAAGCGCATGACGGGGCGATCGACGCCGCGCTTGATCGCGTTCGGCGCCGAGATCGTGGCGCTCGCCGGCTATATGCGCATCCTCGGTGCGCGCTTTGTCGAGAAGTGGCTGGGGCGGATGGTCAACATCCACCCTGCCCTGCTGCCCGCCTTCAAGGGGCTGGACACCCATGCGCGCGCGCTCCGTGCCGGCATGCGCATCCATGGCTGCACGGTGCATTTCGTCACGCTGGACATGGATGACGGCCCGATCATCGCCCAGGCGGCGGTGCCGGTGATGGTCGGCGACAATGAGGATACGCTGGCCGCGCGGGTGCTCAAGGCCGAGCACCGGCTCTATCCGCTGGCGCTCGGACTGGTCGCCGAAGGCAAGGCGCGCATGGAGAAGGGCCACACCGTGCTCGCGCATTTCGCCGACGATGCGGAGAACGGCACCTCGGTGGTGATGGCGCCGGACCCGCTGCGCGAGGAGCGCGATCTCGAGCAGCTGGCGCGGATCACCCCGTAAGAGAGGCTGGCATGGCGACAACCAGGCAACTGCTTGTACTACGCCACGCCAAGTCGAGCTGGGACGACCCGAAGCTCGCCGATTTAGACCGGCCACTCGGACCGCGCGGGTTGAAGACGGCGCCGCTGATGGGGCGCGAATTGGCCCGGCGCGGCTGGCTGCCGGACCTGGCGCTGGTCTCGTCGGCGCTGCGCACCCGCGACACCTGGCGGCTGGTCTCGGCGGAACTGCCAAAAAAAGTGCCGGCCGATTTTGCCCTGGCGCTCTACGGAGCCACCGCGGCGGACATTCTGGCCAAGGTGCGGCAGGCAAAGGCAAAGGCGGGCAGCCTGCTGGTGCTTGGCCACAATCCCGGGCTGGAAGAGTTCGCACGCCGGCTTGCCGGCGACGCGATCAGATGCCGGAGCGCTGAAAAAGCTCGAGGAGAAATTTCCGACCGCGGCGCTGGCCCGTTTTGACGTCGACGGCGAGTGGGCTGATCTCACCCTCGGCAGCGGCCGGCTGACGCATTGCCTCAGGCCGAAGGAATTGGGCTAGCCGCGCTTCGTTGCGGTCGGCGCCATGGGTCACCGGCTTCTGGACCGGATCCGGCCTTCCCCAGCCGAAGATGGACTCGATTGCCGGCGGCACAAAAACAGAGCGGCGGGACTAGCCCGCCGCTTTGAGGTCTGTCGAGGACCGAACCGATCAGCGATTGCCGAACAGATCAGCGGCCCCAGATGCCCTGGCCGGATTTCAGGCTGGTTGGAATTGGGCGTCAACTTGAAGCCGTTGTGCTCGACCGGCTTGCGGATCGAAGCCGTGAAGCTATGGTCGAGGTTGTCGGCAGGCGCGGTAACGGCCGGCTGGTTGACGTTGTTCGAACCATAGTGGTCGCTGCCGGCGAAGGCGCTGCCCGTGGCAACGAGGATAGCGGCGGCGGTAAGAGCGATCTTGGTCATTTCAGGTACTCCAGAAGTTTACTGTTCTGTCCGTCAAGTGGCGTGCCTTGGGAGGAATTCGCGTCGCTCGGACCACCCCGAGATGGGTCTGGTGGTGCTGCCATTTCCAGTCACGAAGATGTGCCCGAAAACATCTGAAACGGCGCTTGAAATCCGGCTGGCGGTTTCCCGCGCCACAATCTTTCCGAGTGATTTCATGTGGTTAGGTGAATACACCTCGTTCCGGCGACAAGATTTTCCAAGCCGGTGTTCACACCATCGTGCACGGTCCGTCAACAGAAATCGAACCGAACGGGTTCGGTTTACGTCGATCGACGGGGAGTTTCGCTATCCAAAGGCCAGCGATAATGTTCGCCAGCTTGGAGTTTGCCTTGCGCGCGGATCGATATTATCCGTTGTCACGGGCATCCAATCGGACGCTGCTGGCCGCGTTCGTCGGAAACACCGATGAGACCCGGCGGGCAGCATTCCTGAACAGCGATAGAAAATGCGGCTGCTGCTTGTCGAAGACAATCGCGAACTGGCCGATTGGCTGGGCAAGACCTTGCGACAGGCGAACTATGTTGTCGACGTCGTGCATGACGGCGAGGATGTCGAGCATGCCTTGGCCGCCGGCGAGCATGCGCTGGTCATCCTCGACCTGGCGCTGACGCGCATGGGCGGGATGGAGGTGCTGCGCATGCTCAGGGCGCGTGGCAACCGGGTGCCGGTCATCGTGC
This sequence comes from uncultured Alphaproteobacteria bacterium, assembly GCA_963788955.1. Classification (GTDB taxonomy): domain Bacteria; phylum Pseudomonadota; class Alphaproteobacteria; order Rhizobiales; family Rhizobiaceae; genus Mesorhizobium. The sequence continues at coordinate 87,153 of CAWBIN010000007.1, forward strand.
TGACTGCCAACGCCAGCCTCGATGGCCGCGTCAAGGGCCTCAACGAAGGCGCCGACGACTATCTGGCCAAGCCGTTCCAGATCGAGGAACTGGAGGCGCGCATTCGCGTGCAGTTGCGGCGCGTTAACGACCGGACCGCGCCCGTCGTCGCCTGCGGCGACCTCGTCTTCGACACCAACACGCGGCTGTTTTCGGTGGCCGGTGACACGCTGGCGCTGACGCCGCGTGAGCATGCGGTGCTGGAGCAATTGATGGTCAAGGCGGGGCGCACGGTGAGCAAGGCGGCACTGTCGTCGGCGATCTTCGATTTCGAGACAGACGCCGACCCCAGCGCCATCGAGATCTATGTCCACCGGCTGCGCAAGAAGCTCGAGGGATCGCGGGTCCAGATCGCCACCTTGCGTGGCCTCGGCTATCTCCTGCGCGATGCAAGTTAGAAGCCTCCGCCTGCAGCTGCTGGCCTGGGTGGTGCTGCCGCTCGCCGGGCTCGCCACCATCAATCTGTGGACCAGCCACCGCAGCGCGCTGGCGACTGCGGACCTGGTCACGGATCGCATGCTGGTGGGGTCGGCGCGCGCGATCGCCGAGCAGATCGCCATCGTCGATGGCGTGCTCGACGCCACGGTGCCGCCGGCGGCGATCGAGATGTTCGACACCGGCGACCGCGACAGCGTCTACTATCGTGTCGAGACCGCCGGCGGGCGGCTGCTGACCGGCTATCCCGACCTGCCGGTGGCGCCGGGGCGCCCAAGCATGAAAACTGTCTATCGCGACCGCGAACTGCGGCTGCTGACATACAGCCATGCGGTGGTCGGCGCCGGCGCGGACTCGCCGATATCCGTCACCGTCGGCGTCACGCTGGCCGGACACGATGCGATGGTGCGGCATTTGTGGTTCAGCGCCTTCGCCCAGCAGCTGGCGCTGGTGGCGATTGCCGGCGTCTTCGTGCTGCTCGGCCTGCGCCGCGGCCTGGCGCCGCTGATCCGGCTGCGCGACGCCGTGCGCTCGCCAAGCCGCAGCGACCTCGATCCGATCGAAGTCGCCGGCGCGCAGAGCGAGATCCGGCCGCTGATCGATGCGCTCAACGTCTATATGGAACGCGTGCGAGCGCAGATGGCGGCGCAGCGCCGCTTCATCGCCAATGCCGCGCATCAGTTGCGCACGCCGCTGGCGCTGCTGTCGACGCAGGCGAGCTACGCGCTGCGCGAAGGTGCCGCCGAGGCGCGCCAGGAGGCGCTGGTGGCGCTGCAGGCCAGTTCCGGCCGGCTGGCGCGGCTGGCTGAACAGCTGCTCACCCTGTCGCGGGCGGAGCCCGGCAGTCGGCGGCCACGCGCCGACCGCATCGACCTGACGGAAGCCGCCCGCCATGTGCTGGAAACGCAGGCGCCAGCGGCGCTCGCCCGCAACATCGATCTCGGCCTCGACGAAACCGGGCCGGTGACGGTGGTCGGTGACGGCACCATGCTGCGCGAGATGATCGTCAACCTGGTCGACAATGCCTTGCGCTACACGCAGGCCGGCGGCACCGTCACCGTCAAGCTGGCCGCCATCGATGGCGAAGGCGTGCTGACGGTCGCCGACGACGGGCCGGGCATCCCGGCGGACGAGCGCGAGCATGTCTTCGAGCGCTTCTACCGCCTAGCCGGCGCGACCCAGGAAGGCAGCGGGCTCGGCCTCGCCATCGTGCGCGAGGTGGTCGAAAATGCCGGCGGCCGCGTCACCCTTGCGGATGGCGCGGCCGGCGGCCTGGTGGTCGACGTGCGGCTGCCTTTGGCCTGATCAGGCCCCCTGCTCGTTGAACGGAGCCGGGCGCCATTTGACGACATAGTTCTCGAAGCGGGTGATGATGAATTCCACCACCAGCGCCATCACCGCCAGGATGATCATGGCGGCAAACACGCCATTGGCGTTGAAGGCGCCCTGCGCGGTCGAGATCAGCAGGCCCATGCCTTGCTTGGCGCCGAGGAATTCGCCGACCACGGCGCCGACCAGCGCAAAGCCGAAGCTGACATGCAGGCTGGCCAGGATCCAGCTCATCGCCGACGGGATGATGACGGTGCAGGTGATCTGGAACGGCGAGGCGCCAAGAATCTGGGCGTTGGCGATCATCGCCCGGTCGGCTTCACGCACGCCCTGGAAGGCATTGGCGAAGACGACGAAGAACACCATCACCACCGCCAGCGCCACCTTGGAAGCCATGCCGAGGCCAAGCGCGATGATGAACACCGAGCCGAGCACGACACGCGGCACCGAATTGGCGATCTTGATGTAGATGGAAAAGACATCGGCGAGCAGCCTGTTGCGACCAAGGATGATGCCGGCGGCGATGCCGCCAAGGGCACCGATGACGAAGCCGAGGAAGGTTTCCTCCAGCGTCACATAGATCTGCAGCCAGAGCGGGCCTTGCGAGGTGCCTTCGGTGATCCACGACCAGATCTGCTGCCAGATGCCGGAGGGGCTGGCGAAGAAGAACGGGTCGATGAAATTGTAATCGGCACCGAGTTCCCACAGGCCGAGGAAGACGACGAGGATAGCCAGGCGCAAACCGATGACCAGCGCATGGCGAAGGCGCAGCCGCGCCTTCGCCCGGCTTTCGGCAACGGCGATCGAGGCGTCGCGGACGGCAGCATGGTCGGCGGTGGGAGAGATGGCGGTCATGGAGGTTCTCCTCTCGGAGCAATTCCAGGAAAAGTGCTAAGCGGTTTTCCGTCCGGAATTGCGAAAAAACAAAACCATTAGAGTGGGTCAGCGACCCGCTCTAATGGCCGGTCTGCAAAGTGCGGCTCTGGCCGAGCTGCACTTCCTCGCGCAAATCGTTCCAGATCACCTTGGCGATCTCGACGAATTTCGGGTCGTAGCGGATGTCGGCCATGACGCGCGGGCGCGGCAGGTCGATGCGGTAGACGCTCTTGACCGTGGCCGGCCCCGCCGTCAGCACATAGACCTTGTCGGCCAGCGCGACCGCCTCCTCGAGGTCGTGGGTGACGAAGACGACGGAGGCTTTCTGCTCCGACCACAGACCCAGCAACTCGTCCTGCATGGCCGTGCGGGTCTGCATGTCGAGCGCGCTGAACGGCTCGTCCATCAAGCAGGATTTGGGCTGGTTGATGAAGGTCTGGGCGAGCGCGACGCGCTTGCGCATGCCGCCGGAGAGCTGGTGGGGATAATGCTTTTCGAAAGCGCGCCGAGGCCGACGCGGCCGATCCAGTCGCGCGCCCGCTCATAGGCCTGCGCCTTCGGCGTGCCGCGAAACAGCGGACCGGCGGCGACATTGTCGATGACGCTGCGCCACGGAAACAGCGCATCGGCCTGGAAGACGAAGCCGATGTCGCGGCTCGATGCCGGTGACCGGGCTGCCCATGACACGGACTTGCCGGCGGTCGGGCTGAGCAGGCCGGTGACGAGATTGAGCGTCGTCGACTTGCCGCAGCCGGTCGGCCCGACGACGGCGGCGAACTCGCCGCGCGCCACCGTCATGGTGAAATCGCGCATCGCCGTCAGCATGTGGCCGTCGGCGAGACGAAGCGCAGCGTCACGTCGTCAATGGCGATCGCTCGATCGGCCGGTGGCGCGGTCTGAGACAGCCTCTCGGCCGCCATGGGTTGCAGTTGCATGGCAACTCCTGTCGCAATGGGGCAAGGGAGCCACGCGCAGCCGCGGGTCTCCTGGTGGTCTGGCAAGGGCCGCGCTGCCGGTTTGATTCAAGCGAACGGCGCAAGCCCTTGTTCTTAACGGGCGATTCAGAAACCGATGCCCGTGGGCGCGACGCTACTTGGCGGCGTCGACGAACTCCGTCGTGTAGGTCTTCGACAGGTCGATCTGCTTGCCCTTGAGGCTCTTGGAGAATGTCCGAGAGGACCTCGAGCACGGTCGTCGGGCCGTCGGCCGGCATGCGGCCGTCCGGCGTGAACATCGCCTTGCCGTCGGCCGAGCGCCTTGACGTAGAGATCCTTGTTGCCGGCGTAGATAGTCCTTCGGCATCTTGTCGGCGATCTCGTCGGCCGAATGGGTGTTGATGAAGTTCAGCGTCTTGACGAAGGCATTGGCGAGCTTCTGCGCCTCGTCCTTGTGGTCTTCGAGCCAGGCGGACTTGCATGTAGAGCGAGGCCGCCGGATAGGGCCCGCCGAGCGCTTCCTTGGTCTTTTCGGGCGTGCGCATGTCGACGAGGACGCTGGCCTCGCCGGTCTTCAGCAATGCGCGCGATCGTCGGTTCGGTGGTCATGCCGGCCTGGATCTGGTCCTGCTTGCATGGCGGCGATGAAGGTGTTGCCGGCGCCGACCGGCAGCAGCGTGTAATCGCCGGGCTTCAGCCCGGCTGCGAACGGCAAGATACTGGGTCAGGAAATCGGTCGAGGAGCCGAGGCCGGTGACGCCGAGGCTCGTGCCCTTGAAGTCGGCCGGCGACTTGATCTCGGGGTGCTTGGTCGAAGACCAGTCTCGACCTCGCCCGGCGCCTGGCTGAACTGGACGATCGACTCGATGTATTTGCCCTTCGCCTGCAGGTCGACGTGTGGTCGTAGAAGCCGACCACGCCCTGCACGGCGCCGGCCAGCAACTCGTTCTCGGCATCGACGCCGGCGCGCGAATTGAGCAGTTCGACGTCGAGCCCCTGGTCCTTGAAGTAGCCGAGCTGCTCGGCAAGCTCGGCCGGCAGATAGATCTGCTTTTCATGCCGCCGACGATGATGGTGATCTTGTCGGCCGCCGATGCCGCCGTGGCACCCATGGCGGCGATGGCCAACGCCAGCGCCGCTGAACGCAAGGCGCACTTCGAGATGATACCGGTCACGAAACTTTCCTCCACCTGGGCAGCGCCGAAAGGCTGCGCCGCATTTCCTCCTCGCCGGCCACCAGGACCAGTCATGCGGTGAACACCGCGGCACCGTCATGGCACAGCCAAGCTTTCAGCTGGCTTTCAGCCGTTCGATGACGGGAAATAGTCGAAATCAGCCAGGATTGCTCATCACGAGGCGTTGAACCCAAGCACATCGCGCATGTCGTATTGGCCAGGCGGGCGTCCGGCCAACCAAAGGGCGGCGGCGATGGCGCCGCGCGCGAACATGATACGGTCGCCGACCGAATGCGACAGGGTGACCACCTCGCCCTCGGTGCAGAAGCTGACGCTGTGCTCGCCGACGATGCTGCCACCGCGCACTACCGCGAAACCGATTTCGCCTTGCGGGCGCGGGCCAATGATGCCGTCGCGAACGCGCCGCGCCACGACGTCGAGTTCGATGCCGCGTCCCTTGGCCGCGGCCTCACCCAGCATCAGCGCCGTGCCCGACGGCGCGTCGACCTTGGAGCGATGATGCGCCTCGAATATCTCGACATCCCAATCCTCGGGACCGAGTGCGCTGGCCGCCTGCTCGACCAGCCCGGTCAGCACGTTGAGCCCGAGCGAGTAACTGCCGGAGCGCACGATGGCGATGGTTTTGGCCGCGGCGGCAATCGCGGCAAGTTCCCCGTCGTTGAAACCGGTCGAGCCGATCACCAGTGCCGGCCCGCCACGCGCCGCGCAGACGTCAGCGAGCGCGGCGGATGCGGTCGGCGTGGTGAAGTCTATGATCACGTCGGCAGCGGCCAGTGCATCATCTCGACTGACCAGCCCTTCGCCGGTGACGCCGGGCCGATGGAAACGGGCGGCCAGCGCCAGCCGCGGATCAGCCTCGATGGCTTCCACCAACTGGCGACCCATGCGGCCGAGCGCGCCGGCAATGGCTATCCTGAGGGGTGGCATGGCGTTTCCTGTTGAAAGGCGAGTCGGAACAATCGTCTAGCACGCCGCCTTGCCAAATTGATTCAGCCGGCAGTCACGCCATTGGTCTTCAGCATCATGCCGGCGATCTCCTTCACCAGCTTGGCGGCAACCAGTGCCGTCAGGTTGGAGACATCCTGGTTTGAATTGTATTCGACGACATCGGCGGCGACGATACGTTGGTCGATGCCGTGGATGAGGCTGATCACCTGCCGGGTCGACAGCCCACCGGGCTCGCGATGGGAGACGCCAGGCGCAAAGGCCGGATCGAGACCGTCGAGATCCACCGAGAGGTAGACGGGCGTCTTGAGGTCGAGCCGCAAGCCCTCGTTGAAATGGCGCGCCTCGACCACCTCGACCCCGAAGCGCCTGACCTGGTCGCGAAGGTCGTCATTGAGGGTGCGCAGGCCGATCTGGATCAGCCGGTCGGCCAACCGCTCCTCCATGATGCGGGCGAAGGACGAGGTGTGCGAGCGCAAATTGTCCTGATAGGCAGGATAGATGTCGGGGTGGGCGTCGATCTGGACGATCGTCAGGCTGGGGTGGCGGCGACGCACGGCGCGCAGAACCGGCCAGGCGATGGCATGGTCGCCGCCGAGGCTGATCAGCGGATGGCCGGCTCCCAGCGCGCGTCCGACCTCGGCCTCGATCCGCTCCCACGGGTCGCCGGTGCCGGTAAAGTCGATGTCGCCATGGTCGACGAAGCGATCCGTCAGATCGAAGCCGGTTTCGCTCCACGAGCTGTGGGCGTCGCTGTGCAATTCGCGCCTGATCAGTGCCGGCGCCGCCGCCGCGCCGCGCAGATAGGACGAATTCTCGTCATGCGGTATTCCCAGAAGCGAAATCCCGGCCATGGCATCCTCCCTCGTCTCAGCTGAGGGGAGCCTCTATAGACGCGGGAGCTGGCAGCCGCGACGGCAGGCATTTGGGCCAGATGCCAAATCTGGAAGCCACCGCTAGAGCGGTTCATCGTTTCACGGAAACGCCGAACCGCTCTATCTCTTTGTTTTGACGCAACTCCGGACGGAAAACCGCTACGCACTTTTCCTGGAATTGCTCTGCGCGCCCAGCTCTTCCGCCTTGCGTAGCCAGACCTTGTTGTCGTGCAGCGCCGCACCGCCATAGGGCGCCGGAGCATCGGCGCCGGTCAGCACGTTGATGCCCTCGCCGCGCTCATGCGCGCTGTTCGGCCAGATGCCTTCGGCGATCACCACGCCGCGCTTGATGCCGTCGAAGAGTTTGGCGTGCAGCACCACTTCGCCGCGCTGGTTGCCGACCTCGACGCGGGCGCCATCGATTAGTCCGAGAGCGGCCGCATCGTCGGGATGCAGCAGCAGTTCCGGCCTGCCCTCCTTGGCCTTCGACACCGGCGTCTCGGCGAAGGTCGAGTTGAGGAAGTTGCGCGCCGGCGATGTCGTCAGCCGGAACGGGTGCGCTTCGTCCGCCACCTCGATCAGGTCGACATGATCGGGGAATTCCGGCAGCCGTTCCACCGGGCCGAACAGGCCCATGCTTTTCGGCGGCCGGTTCGGCGCCGGCTGCCCGGTCCAGTCGGCGCGGAAGCGGAATTTTCCGTCCGGATGGCCGAAGCCATTGATGAAATGCGCGGCCTCGAAATCCGGCTGCAGGTCGACCCATTTTTGCTTCCTTCAGGCTGTCGAAGCCGCCCAGCCCGCGCTTGGCCAGAATGATGTCGATGTGCTGCCTGCTCGGTCAGGCCGAAGCCCGGCCGGTCGGCGACGCCGAGCCGCTTGCCAAGTTCCTCGATGACGAAATGGTTGGTGCGCGGCCCTTCCGGCGGGTCGATCAGCTTCGGGCCGAGCGTGATGTGCTGGTTGCCGCCGCCCTTGTAGACGTCGTCATGCTCCAGAAACATCGTTGCCGGCAGCACGACATCGGCGAGTTTTGCCGTGTCGGTCATGAACTGCTCGTGCACGCAGGTGAAGAGGTCGTCGCGCAGGAAGCCTTGCTTCACCAGCCGCTGCTCGGGCGCGACATTCACCGGATTGGTGTTCTGGATCAGCATCGCCGTCACCGGCGGGCCGCCATAGAGCGCGTCTGCCGCTCCGGTCAGCACCGGGCCGATGCGCGAATGGTCGAGATGGCGGACGTTGGGGTCGCGCATCGCGGTGCCTTCGAGCACATCCTGGTTCAGCTTGAAGATGCCGGAATTGGAATGGAAGGCGCCGCCGCCTTCATACTGCCAGCAGCCGGTGACGGCGGCGATGCAGGACGCCGCATGCATGTTGACCGCGCCGTTGCGCTGGCGCGCAAAGCCGTAGCCAAGGCGGAAATAGGTCTTCTTGGTCGTGCCGACGAGGCGGGCGAAGGTCTCGATCTCGGCGACGTCAAGCCCGGTGATCGCAGCCGCCCATTCCGGCGTGCGCGTCTTTCAGATGCGCTTCCAGCCCGCGCGGATCGTCGGTGTATTTTTCCAGATAGGCGCGGTCGGCCATGCCTTCCCTGAACAGCACATGCATGACCGCGCAGGCCAGCGCGCCATCGGTGCCGGGCTTCAGCACCAGGCCGAGATCGGCCTGCTTCATCGTCGCGTTCTCATAGACGTCGATGACGACGATCTTGGCGCCACGCTCCTTGCGCGCCTTGATGGCGTGGGTCATGACGTTGACCTGCGTGACCACGGCATTGGTGCCCCAGATCACCACGCAGTCGGACTTCGCCATCTCGCGCGGATCGGGCCCGCGCAAGGCCCCTGCCCCCATCATCCAGCCGGTCCAGGCCAGATTGGTGCAGATCGAACCGAAGAAGCCGGAATACTTTTTCGCATGGCGCAGCCGGTCGATGCCGTCGCGCTGCACCAGCCCCATCGTGCCGGCATAGTAATAGGGCCAGACCGTCTCCGAGCCGTGTCTTTCCTCGGCCGCGATGAACTTCTCGGCGACAAGGTCGAGCGCCGCTTCCCAGCTGGATTCCTTCCAGGCGCCTTCGCCCTTGGCGCCGGCCCGCACCAGCGGCTTCAGCAGCCGGTCAGGGTGATGGACGCGGTCGGCATAGCGGGCGACCTTGGCGCAGATCACGCCTGCGGTATAGCTGTTGGCCTTGGCGCCATGGACGCGGCCGATGCGCTTGTCGTCGAGCAGTTCGACCTCGAGCGCGCAGGTCGACGGGCAATCATGCGGACAGGCCGAATGGCCGATGCGGAGCTTGGCGTGTTGGTTCATAAGGTTTGTCTAGCGGGTTTCGGGGATGAGGTGTAGGGCCAGCAGAGCCTCCCCTTCTCCCCCTGTGGGAGAAGGTGGATCGGCGCGCAGCGCCGAGACGGATGAGGGGTGTTGGACGAAACGCGGCGTTAAAGGTCGAGCAATTTTAAGCGCTCAGTTCTCCAGCGCGGCGATCCTTCGAGCACCCCTCATCCGCCGAGCTTCGCTCGGCCACCTTCTCCCACACGGGGAGAAGGGAAAAACCGCAGCGCTACTCCGCCGTGCCTTCCTCATATTCCGCCGACATGGTCAGCCACTTCTCCTCGTGGCCAGCCAGCTCTGGGCAAGCTGCGAGCGCTCCTTGGCGAGCCGTGTCGCGGTCGACGGATCCTTCTCATAGACCGCCGGATTGGCGAGTTCGTCCTCGATCAGGTCGATGCGCTTGCGGATGCGGTCCATCAGCGCTTCGGTGGCGCGGATTTCCTTGGCCAGCGGCTCGAAGGCGGCGCGGCGCGCGGCAGCCTCGCGGCGGCGGTCGGCCTTCGACGCCTTGTCGGCCTCGCGCTCGCTCGCGGCGGTCGCCGGAGACGCCGGTGACCAGCGTCTTGTAGTCCTCCAGGTCGCCGTCATACGGATTGACCGCGCCGTCCTTGACCAGCCACAGCCGGTCGGCCGTCGCTTCCAGAAGATGGCGGTCGTGCGAGATCAGGATCACCGCGCCCGGAAACTCGTTCAGCGCATGGATCAGCGATTCGCGGCTGTCGATGTCGAGATGGTTGGTCGGCTCGTCGAGGATGAACAGGTTCGGCCCCTCGAAGGCCGACAGGCCCATCAGCAGCCGCGCCTTCTCGCCGCCCGACAGGTCCTTGGCGGCGGTGTTCATCTTTTCGGTGGTCAGGCCGAACTGGGCGACGCGGCCGCGCACCTTCGATTCCGGCGCCTCCGGCATCAGCCGGCGGACATGCTCATAGGCGTTTTCCTCCGGCCTGAGATCGTCGAGCTGGTGCTGGGCGAAGATCGCCACCTTCAGCCCGGGCGCCACCGTCATGGTGCCGGTCTCCTGCTTCAGGCGGCCGGACAAAAGCTTGGCGAAGGTCGACTTGCCGTTGCCGTTGGCGCCGAGCAGCGCGATGCGGTCGTCGGCATCGATGCGCAGCGTCATCTTCTTCAGGATCGGCTGGCCTTCGGTGTAGCCGACATTGACGCTGTTCAGCGCGATGATCGGCGAGGCCACGGTCTTGACCGGCTCGGGGAAGGAGAACGGCCGCACCGTGTCGTTCACGATCGCCGCGATCGGCTTCATCTTCTCCAGCGCCTTGATGCGCGACTGCGCCTGCCTGGCCTTGGAAGCCTTGGCGCGGAAGCGCTCGACGAAGGACTCCATGTGCTTGCGCGCAGCTTCCTGCTTGACGCGGCCCTTCTCCTGCAACTCGCGCTGCTCGGTGTATTGGCGCTCGAACTGGTCGTAGCCGCCGCGCCAGAAGGTCAGCTTCTTCTGGTCGAGATGGACGATCGAGTTGACGGCGCGGTTGAGCAGGTCGCGGTCGTGCGAGATCAGAAGCACGGTGTGCGGATATTTGGAGACGTAGTTCTCCAGCCACAGCGTGCCTTCGAGATCGAGATAGTTGGTCGGCTCGTCGAGCAGCAACAGATCGGGCTCGGAAAACAGCACGGCTGCCAGCGCCACGCGCATGCGCCAGCCGCCGGAGAAGGACGAGGCCGGGCGGCGCTGCGCCGCATCGTCGAAGCCGAGCCCGGCCAGGATGGTGGCGGCGCGAGACTCGGCCGAATGCGCATCGATATCGGCCAGCCGCATGTGGATGTCGGCGATGCGGTGTGGATCGGTCGCCGTCTTTTCCTCTTCGAGCAGCGCCTGGCGCTCGACATCGGCCTTGAGCACGATCTCTATCAGCGGCTCCTCGGTGCCCGGCGCTTCCTGCGCCACCTGGCCGATGCGGGTGTTCTTCGGCAGGCTGATCGAACCGGTCTCGGAGGGGAAATCGCCGGTGATGGCCTTGAACAACGTCGTCTTGCCGGTGCCGTTGCGGCCGACGAGGCCGGCCTTGGTGCCGGCCGGCAAGGTCAGCGAGGCGTGGTCGAGAAGCAGGCGCCCGGCCATGCGGAGCGAAAGGTCGTTGATAACAAGCATGGCCGCGCTTTTGCACGGGACACCGACGCTTCGCAAGGGCTTGCGGCCGGGCTGGCCGTATAGGCCTCGCCATCGACGTCGGACGGTCAGACTGCACCACCTGAATCGGCCCGACCCGCGTTGCCGAGCAATAAATCGATTCAACAGACAACTTGAAGTTCAGCCTCAACATATACTAGCGCATCGCGCGCGCTTCGGATGCGCAGGGACCAGAAAAACTTTTGCTCCGGCCACGATGTTTTTCGAAGAATTGATTTCAATTTCTGCGCCGATGCTGTGACCTTGTCTTCGCGCCTCGATTCGACTTGGGCGCCAAGAAGAATTTACTTGGTCAGGAGCCCATCATGGACGAGGCAGCGAACGATCTGCGCGCGCTCAGATATGTCGCCGACATCACCCGGAAATTGGCGAAGATGCTTTCGCGCACGCGCTATCACATGCTGGTGTATTTTCTTGAGATGACGGCGGTCGAAGCCGACAATCTGGCGAACGCGCAAGATCCGAAACGGATGGGCGCTCAGACGCCGCCGGAACCGAGAAACGGATAGGGCAACGTTGGAGCACGTCAAAGCGCGTCGCGTTGAAACGGATTTACGCGACGCGCTTCAAGTCTTTGGTTTTATGCATGTCGCCCAAAAAGCGCCGGGCACTTTGGGCGACATATCACATAGTTCGCGATCAGCTCTTGGCCTTGCGCTTGGCCGCCTTGGCCGGAGCAGCCACGGCAGGCTTGCGGCCGAGACCAGAAGACTTCGCCAGCGCCGAGCGGGTCGCCGAATAGCTGGGCGCCACCATCGGATAGTCGGGCGCCAGACCCCATTTGGCGCGGTATTCGTCCGGAGCTCAGCCCGTGGTCGGTGCTCAGGTGCCGTTTCAGCGACTTGAACTTCTTTCCATCCTCGAGGCAGACGATGTAGTCCGGAAATACCGACCGCTTCGGATTGACGGCCGGCGTCAGCGCCACGCTCTCCTTGACGGCGCTGGCACCAGCCAGCTTGCGCACCGAGGCGCTGACACTGGCGATCAGGTCCGGCAGGCCGGCTGCCGGAAGCGGATTGTTGCCGACATAGGCCGAGACAATGTCGGCGGTGAGTTCGATTGCAGTCCTGTCATCGATATTGTTCAATTTTTTTCCCTCTGCTGGCGATCAAGTCGCCAGCTCTTTTGAAGACTTCTTTGGATGTATCGAATTCGCCCCGTTCCCCAACGGACCATCAAGAGTCAGTAACCCATGCAGATTCAATACGGTCCGATATTTTCATAGCCGCCTACGGCGGCGCAAATTAGAAAATCTAATACTTGGAAGCGGTCGACTTTGAGTGTACGGAATCTGGACAGCAATATCTCGAGAATACGCTTCCAACGGGCACAACGACCGAAATCTTTCTGCTCAATCGCCTTTTCTGCCTTCATTGCGGCATAGAGCGGCGCCTCGGCGCCGAACTCCCTGACCAGCCAGTGCGCTTCCTGTCTAGCGCGGCGTTCATCCTCGTCAAGCATGGTTCTTGGCCTCCGAGACCTTCGATGCCAACCGCAATGCAACTGCCGATGACGAGGACGGCGCCGGCAATGGCCGTCATCGTCAGCCTTTCGCCCGAGAGCGTAAGCAAAAGGGTCGAGGCGATCGGCGTCAGATAGGCGACGACGGCGACCTTGCCGCCCTGGTCGAGCTTCAGCGCCCGCGACCAGAAATAGTAGCCGAGGCCCATCGGACCAGCGCCGAGATAGAGCCCGGCAAGCAGGTATGGGCCGATGTCCCAGGCGACACCGTCGTGAACGCACCACAGGAATGTCAGCGCCACGCCGACCAGCGCCGAAGGCAGCAGCAGGCGGTCCGGTGATGTGGCAAGGCGACCGACGACGATCGAATAGAAGGCCATGCACAGCGCCGACCCGAAGGCGGCGAGATAGCCGGCGAGATTGCCCTGGAACCACGACTGTTCACGCCCGCCCGAAATCACCAGCGCGACGCCGACGAAGCCGAGCGCGGCGGTGATGCCGAGCAGCGCCGGACGACGCGGCCTGTCAAGGACGATGATCGCCGCCGCGACCATCAGCGGCCAGGTATAGGCAACGAGATTGGCCTCGATGACCGGCATCGAGGCGAAGGCGACATATTGCAGGATCATGGTGCCGACAAGGCCGATGATGCCGACGGCGAACGGCACCAGAGCAGCACTCATCCCCGCCCCGCCATCTTGCGGCACCCGTCGCCAGCCGCCATCCCGGCCGATCAGCCGGATCAAGGCAAAGACCAGGGCGGCGCCAAAAAATTGCAGGAACTGCACCTGCGACACCGAATGGCTTGCGAGCAGGGATTTGCCGACCAGCGCGTTGGTCGCCCACAGCGCGACCGCGCCGACGGCAAAGACCAGAGCGGATCTCGAGCCCGACCCGCCCAGGGCGGACCGGGACGGGAGTGTATGCTCCTGTTTCGACCATGATCTGTTCCGAAATCGAAGGTCAGCTCAGCAAAAACCGGTGTCCACTTCCATGCCTGCTTACCATGATTCCCTTGCGCCGCCCGGCACGGCCGCGTCGAGCGGCTGCGGCACCGGGCGTTCCTCCTCGTGGCGGCGATAGGCCGGCAGCTGGTTGGTCCAGACGTCCTCGGCCAGCTCGTTGACCCATTCGCGGTCCTGATCGTTGTCGGCAGCGAGGTAAAACATGCGGTTGTCGTCGACATAGGGTTTGGCCACCGAGCGCTGGTTGAGCACCAGCGTGACGCGCTCGCCGAACTGGATCGGCGCTGTGCGGTGGAGCACGCCGAGGAACTGGCCGAGCGTCGCGTAGTTCATCTTGTGGTCGATGCGCATGACGCGGTTGCGCGGGATCTCGCGGCCGGATTCGAGGATGGCGCGGCCGGTCTCTGAATCGTCGCAATAGATTTCGAGATGGCCGCCGACCAGCGGATCGCTGATCGACAGCGGAATGAGTTCGGTGACCGGAACACCGTCGCAATGCCAATCGACGGCGCCATCCCTGGGATTCATGAAGGTGACGGTCGAGCCGACGATCGACAGCGGATAGGGTTCGAGCTTGGTGCCCATCATGTCGGAGAGCCGCTCCAGGCGCAGCTTGTCATGCAGCAACTCCTTGATTTCGGGAATGAAACGGTCGGCGCCGGTGATGAAGGTCAGGTCGAGATGCTTGTGCACGGCGTGGCTGGACTTGAGCTTCAGCGCAGCCTCCTCGATCGCGGCAAGCAGCGCCGGGTCATAGCTGTGACGATACTGGGCAACGCCGAAACTCGACACTTTCCAGGCCGTCTCGTGACCGATGATGGCTTCACGGCTCATCGCATAGCGCAAATCCGGGAATGGTATGTGCGTTCATTGTACTTCTCCAGGGTCGGGGGCAACACTTGTAAACAGTCGATTAAATTAGCCCACCCCTGTAAAATTAGGAATGCTGGTGCTACCCTAAGCCCAGCTTAAGGTCGAAACCCGTGCGTCTGCTCAGTCAGGTCAACCTCAATTCGCTGAAGATCGTGGAGAGTGCCGCACGGCACAGTAATTTCACGCGCGCCGGCGAAGAGCAGTTCATTACTGCTTCCGCGGTCAGCCAGCGCGTCAAGAGCCTCGAGGACCAGCTGCGCTTCAAGATATTCCAGCGTGGCGGCAATGCCGTCTCGCTGACGCCGGAGGGCGAGACCTATGTGTCGCGCGTTCGCGAAGCGCTGGAGCGGATCGTGGCGGCCAGCATGGAGGCGACCGGACAGTCGCAGGCGCATGTGCTGAAGATTTCGGTGCTGCCGACTTTCGCCGCGCGCTGGCTGTTTCCGCGCCTGCCGGCTGTTCCAGCAGCAATATCCCGATATCGAGATGCGGGTCTCGACCTCCTATGCCACGAATGAATTCGCGACGTCGGAGTTCGACCTCGAAATCCGCTATGGCGACGGCCAGCTTCCCCGACCTGAAGGCGGATCTTCTTGTTCAAGGAGGATCTGACGCCGGTATGCAGCAGGAAGCTGTTCCACGAAATTCTCGGCGACAGGCCGTTGTCAAAGGTGACGCCGGAGGATCTGCAGGTATTTCACGCTGCTGCATTCCGACACCTGCACCCAGAACTGGCAGTCATGGCTGGGTTTTGCCGGCGCCAGCTTCGTGCTCGGCGAGACCAAAAGCATCTATTTCGATTCCTGCATGATGTCCTATGAGGCGGCCAATGCGGGCATGGGCTTCGCCGTCGCCAACCGCGCCTATATGGCGAGCGACATCCGCGCCGAGCGGCTGGTGGCGCCGTTCGCCGTCCACCATCCCAACACCGCCGGCTGGTATTTCGTCAGCCCGGATACGCGCTGGCAGCGCGCAAGGTGGTGCTGTTCAAGCAATGGATGATGGCCGAGGCGGCGCTGACGCAGTGCCAGCTGGACATCGAGATGAGCGGCGAACGCCAGCAGTGAGGGGCGGCCCACCAGAACCGCCGAACGAACATCAAAGCAAATACATCATTCGATTGCCTCTTGGCGCATGTTCAAGATTTGCAACTTGCATAGTCCAAGGCAACAATTGAATTTCGAGACGTTTCTCGAGCAACCCACCTAAGTGATGCACGTTTGCAACAGCCCGACGGCTGTACGCATTCGCACCATGACGCAACGGCAAGACTCAGCTATCTTCCCTTGTGCGGCGGGCCTGATTTCCCGCTTGGCCGGCGCTTTCAGCTTCCTCCCAAGCAGCGCCGGCCTTCTTCTTTGGCCAGCGTGATTTCCCGCCCGATGGTCGGGCCACACGCCCTTGCCTGAGAGGCATCATCCTATTGCGCCGGTGGCGTGCCAGCCTGATCACCGCCAGTCGCCGACTTGGGTATCGCATTCTTGTCGACCTGCGGATTCTGGTCGACACGGGCGCTTTGGTCGGCGGGATGTTGTTGTCGCAGGCGGCGAGCGCAAGCCCCAAGGCCAGCAGCATCGGAAGCTTCTTCATGGCAACCTCCTCTCGTTGCGCCCCTTTCATCAGGGCAAACGACGCGGTGCCGGTTTGGTTGCACGGCAAGCCGAGCCGCACGGAGGGCGGAACAAAATGCCGTCTCTCGCGGTTGGTCCGCCGAAGGAGGATCTGACCATGATCCGTCTGCTGATTGCTGGCCTTTCGCCTATGCGACCTATCGCGTCGCCAGGAAGGTCATCGACGACGTGCCCGACGATTTCGATCCGTTGCCGATGCCCGGCGACGAGCGCCGGCGCTTGCGGCGCCAGTCGGCGGCGATGGGCGTGGCGCCGAGGCGATAGGTGCGAGCCGATCGCGCCCAGCGAATCTCCCCTCGAGGGAGAGATCGGCGAGCTTAGCCCGTTGCGAACAAAGCGGAAACGATGCTTGATGGGCGATGAACCATCGCCGCCCGTGATTCGACCTTCCAGCCTGCCTATCTCGCCAAGCTCAACGCCGAGCAGCGGCTGGCGGTCGAGCATGGCGACGGCCAGATCGCCGGGCCGCTGCTGGTGATCGCCGGCGCCGGCTCCGGCAAGACCAACACGCTCGCCCACCGCGTCGCGCATCTGATCGTCAAGGGCGCCGATCCGCGCCGCATCCTGCTGATGACGTTTTCGCGCCGCGCCGCCGCGGAGATGGCCAGGCGGGTCGAACGCATCGCCGGCGAGGTGCTGGGGCGCGATGCGTCCGTCATCACCGACGCGCTGGCCTGGGCGGGCACCTTCCACGGCATCGGCGCGCGGCTGCTGCGCGACTATGCGCTCGACGATCGGCCTCGATCCCGCCTTCACCATCCACGACCGCGAGGATTCCGCCGACCTGATGAACCTCGCCCGCCACGAGCTCGGCTTTTCGAAGACCGAAAGCCGGTTTCCGACCAAGGGCACCTGCCTGGCGATCTATTCGCGCGCGGTCAACGCGCAGGCGCCGCTCGGCGAGGTGCTGGGTTCGGCGTTTCCCTGGTGCGCCGGCTGGGCGGAACAGCTGAAGACGCTGTTCGCCGGCCTATGTCGAGGCCAAGCAGGCGCAGAACGTGCTCGATTACGACGACCTGCTGCTCTACTGGGCGCAGATGGCCGCCGAGCCGGAAATCGCGGCGCATCTCGGCTCGCCGCTTCGACCATGTGCTGGTCGACGAATACCAGGACACCAACCGGCTGCAGGCCTCGATCCTGATCGGCGCTGAAGCCCGACGGCGCCGGGCTGACGGTGGTCGGCGACGACGCGCAGTCGATCTATTCGTTCCGCGCCGCCGAAGTGCGCAACATCCTCGATTTCCCCAAGCAGTTCGCGCGAGCCGCCGACGATCGTCACGCTGGAGCGCAACTACCGCTCGACCGAGACCATTCTGGCCGCCGCCAATGCGGTGATCTCCGAGGCCTCGGAGCGCTTCACCAAGAACCTGTGGACGGAGCGCAAATCCTCGCAAAAGCCGAAACTGGTCAGCGTGCGCGACGAGGCCGAACAGGCGAACTATGTCTGCCAGGCGATCCTTGCCGAGCGCGAGGCCGGCACGGTGCTGAAATCGCAGGCGGTGCTGTTTCGCGCCTCGCACCACAGCGGGCCGCTGGAGATCGAACTGACGCGCCGCAACATCCCCTTCGTCAAGTTCGGCGGGCTGAAATTCCTCGACGCCGCCCATGTCAAGGACGTGCTGGCGGTGCTGCGCTTTGCCGAGAACCCGCGCGACCGCGTCGCCGGCTTTCGCGTGCTGCAGCTTCTGCCCGGCATCGGCCCTTCGGCGGCCATCGCAGATCGTCGAGGCCATGGCGACGTCGCTCGACGAAGCGATGGGGCTGGCCCGCTACCGGCCGCCGCAGCGCGCGGCGGAGGACTGGCCGGCTTTCGTTGCGCTCTATTCCGGCCTTGCGCGCCAGGTCAGGCGAAATGGCCGGCCGATCTCGAGCAGGTCAGGCTCTGGTACGAGCCGCATCTGGAGCGCATCCACGAGGACGCGACGACGCGGCGCGCCGACCTCATGCAGCTCGAGCAGATCGCTTCCGGCTACGCCTCGCGCGAGCGCTTCCTGACCGAGCTGACGCTCGATCCGCCGGATGCGACCAGCGACCAGGCCGGGCCGCCGCATCGCGACGAGGACTATCTGATCCTGTCGACCATCCATTCGGCCAAGGGCCAGGAGTGGAAGAACGTCTTCGTGCTCAACACCGTCGACGGCTGCATCCCGGCCGATCTCGGCGTCGGCACCAAGGAGGACATCGAGGAGGAGCGGCGGCTGCTCTACGTCGCGATGACGCGGGCCAAGGACAGCCTGCACCTGGTCACGCCGCAGCGCTTCTATCTCGCACGGCCAGGCGGCGCGCGGCGACCGCCACGTCTATGCCTCGCGCACGCGCTTCATCCCGGCCTCGATCCTCGGCGCCTTCGAGCAGACCTCGTGGGCGAGCGTCCAGGCAAAGGACGATCCGCGCCGCAGACCGAGGTGCGCGTCGACCTCGGCGCCCGCATGCGCGGCATGTGGAAATAGGCCGCAGTTGCCAGGGCTCTTGCCGGCAACCAAAGTCCGCGCCCTGCGTTGATCCGCGTTCAGGCGGAGCACGACAATGGAACCCGTAGTGGCGGCGGCGGCAATGATCCTGCTTTCATGCAGTCCGGACATGGTTTTCTGTCACCCGGCTCAGACACAGCCCGTCGTCTATCCGGACATTGCCGCGTGCACCGCCGCCCTGCCCCGCAGGCTGCAGGGCACCGGCATGATCGGCCAATGCCGGGCGGTCGACGGAACGATACCGATGCCTGGGGCGAGCGCCGACGCAAGTCTATCCGGACAGAAGCTGGCGACCGTGCGTGTCACGCGAGGAACCGGGCCCAATGCCGTTTCCACCGACTATCTGGTCCTCCACGCCCCCGACGAGATGGACTGATCCGACCTCAGCCGTCGATGGAACCATCGGCCGCCGGATGGATTTCGGTTAGCAAAGCCTAATGCAAAGGAGGCCGAGATGAAAAAGCTGATCCTCGCAACCATGCTCGCCATGGCCACGCTGGCGCCGACGGCGGTTCCGGTGCAGGCGGCAAGCGTGACGATCACCACCGATGACGGCTGGGGCCGTGATCGTGACAGTTACCAATGGCGCCGCCATCACCACCGCCAGTTCGCCATGCGCGACTATGACGACAGGCGCTACTGGCGCCATCACCGCCACCACCGCGACTGCGGCGTGAGAGTGCACAAGCGCTGGCATCACAACCGCCTGGTCATCAAGAGGGTCTGGAGTTGTGGCTTGCACAGAGGCTGGGACTGAGACCGGTTGGCACCGCTCGCGCCGTGAGCTCGGCGCGTAGCGGACGCTGAGATCTGCATTGCCATCCGCCAAGGGAGGCAGGGATGCGTTTCGTACCATCCGCCATGAGTTGGCGGCAGAGATTGGGGCAACTCGCCGGGAGGCTGTTCGTCAATGTCGTTGCCGCCCTTATCGCCGGCATCGCCATCCTGTTCCTGGTGCTGTCGGCGCATTTTGAGGGGTCGCCACTCGCTCCGGGCCACATGACGACGACCGCTTCCGTTCCATAGGTCTTTCGGACGATCTCACTCACCCTGTAGTGCAACGCCACGACCAGCGCCCACTGTCCGAAAAAAGCCCCTCACCATGGAACCTCATGCCACCCTCCGCGTTCTGTGGCGTTCGACCCAACCGGAAGAGCGGCGGCCGCCGCCTTTTCGCCCAACCCGAGAGGCCAGAATGCACGACAGGATGTTCTTCACCCCGGTCGCCGTCACCGTTGGCGCCGGCCACAAGCGCATAATCGCGTCGCTGTTCGACATGCACGAATTCCTGACCGAATTCCCGCCGTCGCGGCGCCGCCTGAGCTATGGCGCGGCGGTGAAGGCCTGCGAAGCGGCACGTGCCGGCGATATCTCCACCGAGGCGGCGCGCGATGCACTGATCACCTTTGCGGCGACCGCCGGTGTCCTCTGGCCTGCCGCCCAGCCCGCGGTCTCGGTCAAGCCGGTCGCGCGTGGTTTTGGCGGCTACGCCGCGTGATAGCGGGATGCTGTCCCGCCACTGAGTGCCAAAGGATCGTTTGTTCAGTGGACGGTCGCGGCGTCGCCGACCGCCGGACCGCGCAGCCCGGTCGTTTCGAAGCTGACCTGATCGCGGCCGTTCGACTTGGCCTTGTAGAGGTGCTCGTCGGCCATCCGGAACATGTCGGCATAGGTGGTCGGGCCGCTGAAGGCGATGCCGCCGATGCTTACCGAAAGCGGGCAAGGCCGCCCGCCCGGGGCGAATTCCACCTCGCGGATCCGCCGCCTTAT
Source organism: uncultured Alphaproteobacteria bacterium (assembly GCA_963788955.1). Taxonomy (GTDB): domain Bacteria; phylum Pseudomonadota; class Alphaproteobacteria; order Rhizobiales; family Rhizobiaceae; genus Mesorhizobium. The sequence goes on from CAWBIN010000007.1 coordinate 107,428, forward strand.
GCCCTCGGCGACCAGCCAGGACTGCGAGGAGTCGGCGCCGGGAAGGAAGACCGCGAATTCCTCGCCACCAATGCGCCCGACGATGTCGGCGCCGCGCAACTGGTCCTGGATCGTCTTGGCGATCAGCTTCAGCGCCTGATCGCCGCAATCGTGGCCGAGGCGATCGTTGATGGTCTTGAAGTGATCGGCGTCGACGATCAGCAAGGCGCCGGCATTGACGACCGCCTGGCTGCGGGCCTGATCGAGATAGGCTTCGACGAGCATCGAAAACGCGCCGCGGTTGAACACCGCCGTCAGGCTGTCGGTCGCCGCGACGATGCTCAGTTCCTTCTGGGCGATGGCCAACTGGCGCATCTTGTACATCAGGAAGAAGAAAAACGAACCCGCCAGCACCAGCGGCAGGAACAGGTCGGTCAATTGCGCATAGCCACAGCGCTTCGGGCGACAGATGGCGGAAAATTGAGGAATCGACGAAGAACGCAGCGCCAATGCAGATCGCCGTGCCGACGACCGTCACCACTATAACCCTGCCCCAGCTTGTCGGGGACAAATCGATGCGCATACCATTGCTCCCGCTACGTCAGATCATCTTGAAGCGGGAAGGCAAATGAAATCCTAAGATCGGAGTTGCAATCCGAACATGGTTAAACTTTTCCCCGCAAAGACACTAATGTTCGACGCGCTAATATTTATTGGTCGGACCAGCGCAAAAAGGCCCGCCACTTGAGTGGCGGGCCTTCAGACAGACTGAGCCGGAGGTTCTCGTCAGCACGTGGCAGGCGCGCTACCGACGCGAGATCAGCAGGCACAGCTGCCGCAGCTCGCTGTCATAGGTGCCTTCGCTGCTGAGCACATCGACGCAGCGCTTCTTTAAGCGCGTCAGCTGGCTGGTCGACATCTGGCGACGACGCCGGGCAGACCCAGCGTGCCAGGATTTGCCGCAGTGCCGGGGATGCCGGGAATGCCAGGTGTTCCAACCCCGGTGCCGACACCGACATTGGCGCTCGTGCCGCCGAGCGTCGTTCCCAGCGCTCCATTGACCCCATTGCCGGTGCCCAGGGACGCATTGGTCCCTACGCCGTTGGTCCCGCCCAGGGACGCCGCAGCCGCGGCACCGCCGCCACCAATTGTGGCGTCGGCATTGGCGGCACCCGAGCCGCCGATCGAAGCGTTGGCGCTGGTGCTGCTGCCGCCGAAGGAAGCATCCGCGTTGGCCCCATTGGCGCCGCCCACATTGCCGTTGGCTGAATTGCCGCCGATGGAAACGCCGCCAAGGCCACCAAGGCCAACCTCAGCCGCATTTGCAGGAGCGGCGAGAATAACGATAATCGCTCCACTTGCAAAAGTTCCAGCGATTTTCCGAACGATACTATCCATGACACTCTCCTTTGTTGCCATCCAGTTCTGCATCGCAATTTCCTGGAACAAATCCGCTATATTGCTCATGCATCAGAGGGCTACGCTTGGAGATGCACTTCAGTTTCACAGATCTTTCTGTTTCAGTGAAATCCTGGTTTTTGAATATTTCATTAATGCGCTAAAACAAATCATGCTTTATTCTAAAACTTTAGAAATTCCTAATATGCTACATGCCCGAGCAGAAAATCAGGCGTAGGCGCGGCCTTCCTCGCTGCGCTGGAACAGCGCCAGGTCGAGCGGCACGGAGGGTCGGCCGAGCACGGTCAGGATCATATGCGCCTGGCCGCGATGATGGGTCTGGTGGTTGAAGAAGTGGCTCAGCGCCGGCGCCAGCCGCTGCGAGACGGTGCGCATGTCGGTAAGCGTCATGTAGGAGAAGCGGCCGGCGAGCGCCTTGTCGCTCATGCCGCCGACCCAGTCGATGATCCGCTTGTCCTCCGCTTCGCGCGCCAGGCTGAGGACAGACAAGGCGCGGTGGAGGATCGTGTCGGTCCTCGAAGGTGCGTCGCCCTCGCCGGTGAAGCGCTTCATCCAGACGCGGTCGGCGGCCAGCAGATGGTTGAGCGTGCCCGCCATCGAGCCGAAAAAGGCGCCGACATCGCTTTCGAATTCTTCGTCCACGAGATCGGCGGCGGCCTCGTAGATGCGGCCATTGGCCCATTGATTGTAGGCCGCAAACATCATGAAATGCTGTTTCATCTTTTCACCCCGCTCGATCGAGCTCTCCAGAGCAAAGGATGTTGTGATGGAAACGGAAGGCGCCTAATTAGCCCGCGAGGACGCAGCCGCCAATGACCATTCTGTTCTATGAACTCGTCGGACGCGACACGACCCGTCCGTTCAGCCCGCATTGCTGGAAGATTGCCATGGCGCTCGCGCATAAGGGGCTGGACAGGTCCAGCCTGCCGACGCGCTTCCTCGAAGTGCCTGGGGTCGAGGGCGGCGTGTCGAAGACCGTGCCGGTGATCCGCGACGGCGATCGTGTGGTGGCCGATTCCTTCACCATCGCGCTCTATCTGGACGAGGCCTATCCCGAGCGGCCGACACTTTTGCCGGCGACGGCGGCAAGGCGATGGCGCGTTTCATCGAGCGCTGGTCGCAACTCACCATCCATCCCTAGTCACCACGGCGGCGTTGCTCGACATCCATGCCATGCAGGACGACGAGCAACGCCGCCTATTTCCGCGCCAGCCGCGAGCAGCGCTTGGGCAAGCCGCTGGAAGAGGTGACGGCTGGCCGCGACGCCGGGCTCGACGGCTTCCGTGCCGCGCTGGAGCCATTGCGCTCGATGCTCGGCTATCAGCCTTTCATCGGCGGCGCCTCGCCGCTTTTTGCCGATTACATCGTCTTCGGCGCGCTGCAATGGGCACGCATCGCCTCGCCCTACCGCTTGCTGGAGCATAGCGACATCGTTGCGCAATGGTTCGAACGCTGCCTCGATCTTCAATGGCGGCCTCGGCCGCACGGTGGCGGCGGCGTAGCCGCCAACCGCTTACGGAATGCGACAAAGCGGGCGCGATTGCGTCGCTTTGCACGCCTCATCGCTGCCTTGATCGAGGCCAAAGAGCAGTGGCCTGAATCCGCACAACAACGAAGGCATCTGAGCGGCATGACCTCAGGTCCGGATTTCTCCGACGATTTTCGCGCCGGGCTGGTAACGCTGCTGCGCTGGCGCCGGGACGTCAGGCGCTTCAAGCCGACGGCTTTGGCCGAGGGCACGCTGGAGCGGCTGCTGGAGCTTGCCAGCATCGCGCCGTCCGTCGGGCTCAGCCAGCCCTGGCGCTTCGTCGGTGGTCGAGAGCGCCGAGCGGCGCGACGCCGTGAAGGCTGCTTTCGAGCGCTGCAATGCCGAGGCGCTGGCATGCTTTTCGGGCGAGCGCGCCGCGCTCTATGCCCGCCTGAAGCTCGCCGGCCTGAACGAAGCGCCCTGCCAGTTCGCGGTTTTCGCCGACCGCACAACGGAACAAGGCCACGGGCTTGGCCGCATGACCATGCCGGCGACCATCGACTATTCGGCGGTCATGGCGGTGCACACTCTGTGGCTGGCGGCGCGCGCCGAAGGCATCGGCATGGGCTGGGTCTCGATCCTCGATGCGGCCGAGATGGCCGACGATCCTCGACACGCCCCCGCAATGGACGCTGATCGGCTACTTCTGCCTCGGCTATCCCACCGAGGAACACGACGTGCCGACACTGGAACGCGAAGGCTGGGAGCTCCGGCGGCCGCCGATGGTGATCACGCGCTGAGTGAATAAGCTGCCCATGGTTTGGGGCTAGAGCACCAACAGACCCGCTTGAGACCCTTCGACGGCGGAGCGACCGCAGGCCTTGATCGACCCTATCACTAGCTGGACCGCCGGCTCACAGTGCTGGCTTCAAACGAGGGCTGAAGAGCAGTTTCAGATAGGTCCGGAACAGCATGATTTGCGCCGGCAGTGCACTCGGCTCATTCAACGCCTTGGACAGAACGATACCTCCTTCGGCTACACCCATGACCATATCGGCGAGCGCGTCGATGTCGACCGGCTCGTTGGGGGGGTATAACGCCCGGATGTCCTCCAGCATTGCGAGAAATCTGGCACGCCAGCCCAGGATTGCAGAACGATTTCAAACTCGCGAACCTCGGCGTCGAACATCCTGTCCTGATAGGCGGTCGTGGCGACCAGACAGCCGGGGTGGGCGTGCGGCAAATTCTCGAACAGTTCCGCTAGCATTTTCAGGCCGATCAGCATGGCATGCAATGGGTCGTCATTGAGTTCGCCGGCCCTGCCGAACAAGTCGTCGAAAATACGATCCTCTTCCTCGATGTAGCGCCTGATCAACGCCTGAGCCAACGCGTTCTTGTCGGCAAAATGGTAGAAAAAGCCGCCCTTGGATATCTCTACGGCCGCGACGATTTCATCGATCGACGTCGCTTCGAAGCCCTTCAGCAGGACAGCGTCCTGGGCGACGTCCATAATGCGCTGTCGCGTCGAACTCCCGCGTACATTCGTGCTCAAGGCATACCCGCTTTCTGGACCATCAGTACAAAATCCTGCGACGACGGCGGGCGGACATGCCGGCTGCGGCTCTGCAAAACATTGTCTTTAAACAACAATCTTCGATTTATGATCAGTGTACCGTAAGCCAACTGGTTTTGGAACGTTGGACCGTGGATGTTCTGGGCACACGAAACCACGAACTAGATGGCGCATCCGCTGGCTGAACTCAATTCGCCGACGCGCCGCAGGAGACAGAACAATGTTCGACCAAACCCGCAGAAACGTACTGGGTGCATCCGTGATCGGTGCAAGTGGCCTGCTGACTGGCATCGCATCCGGCGCCACTCCGGTGAACCAGCAAAACGATGCTAGTACTGCCCCGGAGCGCGGCCTTGCGCAAGTCACTAATTTTCCACTGATCCAAGCAATTCATGGGCGCCGCTCACGGCGTTTTGCGAAGGGCGCATCCATACCGGACGGTCCTCTTGCCTATACCTCAAAAAAACCTGCGACGCCGATCACCGAGATGGAAAAGATGCTGCTCTTGAGCACGGTGGCGGGCAATACGGGATGGGCAAATCTCATTCCGCACAACAAACACTACGCTCCAAAAATGCCGAACTATGCGGGCGCCGCCGGTGGCCGCACATTCCCGTCTTCGGCAGGGTTTCACACGTCGGAGATATTCTTCACCGACGATACCGGGGTCTATTTCCTGCCGACGCGGGACATGGCGTCGATCATGTCGACCGGCGGCGAGACCGACTTGGACACGTATCTCGGGGCACACCGGTCGCGCATCGTCAAATTGGCGGATCAGCGGTTAAACATCCCGCGCACACCCGAGCACATGGAGATGCACAACGAGTGGTGTGGCAATGTTGCCGGCAGCACGCTGATCATTCCTGTCGCGGATCTCGCTCAGCACATGGTGCTCACGCTTTGCTACCTCGTTCAGAACGGGGCCTGCGTCTACGACGACGTCCATGGCCGGCCAATCCCGGGGCTCGAAAACTTCGCCGGGCTGGTGGATCTGCAGAATCCGTATCCGCTGACGTTCGTAGAGCAGCTGGCTCTCACCGAAGTCACCGTTGAAACCTCGACGGCCTGCTACGCGGGCGCCCTAATGCTGCAGGCACTTGGTCTCGGTGGCTGGATGTACGATGGCCTCAACCCATTCACGGTTCAGGGCGCCAGCGGTGATCCCGCCGTTCCCGGTCTCGGATTCCGGTTCGACATGATCCCTGGAAAACCACTGCCTCATGTGACCGGGCTGCCGGGCGTGTTCGAGGCGCACTGCCCGCCACATTTTCCGGATATGCGCGCCGCTGTGGAAGCGGTGGTCGAGCGCAAGTTCGGCAAGGGCGGACCGTTCCATGGCGAGACGAAAGGCCCCTACAAGCACTCCGAGATAGTCCGCACCAGCGCCGCGCCGATGGGAGCGGAGTTCGTCGACTGCGTGTCCGCGATGGCCCAGTATATATACGATACCTTCGGCGAGATTCCCGGCCACAGTGCCGGCGATCTTCAACCTGATGTATCTCCAAGCGCATCGGCTCGACACAGAGTTCTACGACACGCATTTCGCGCCGGGCGCCTACCTCAGTACGCACGCGGAGCACGACAGCAACTGGGGCTAGACCCATTCCGCTAGGCCGCTCTTTCGCAGCCTTCAGCCCCGATCTCCCGATCAACGCAAAGCGAGGCCGAAGTCGAACCCTTCGGTCGTTGGAAACCCCTATGTCCGGATGGTCAAGTTCCCTCTACCACAAGCTCGCGGCGTGTTTCGGGAGGCAGCCAAGATCAAATCTCGATACATGGCCTGAACTCGCGCCACTCAGTTATCTCAATGACCATCAGCTTGATGACATCGGTCTAATCCGCCTAGATGAGCTCGGCCTAATCCGCTTCAGCGGCTCTGAGCGGCACATCCATGAAGACGATATAGGGCAGGAGCTCGTCGGGATACTCGTTGTAGGCGGGGCAGTCGCGGAAGCCGACGGACCTGCACAAAGCGATCGTTTCGATGAGCAAATTGGCGGTGTCGAGTCGCATGAGCGCATAGCCGTTGCTTCGCGCGGCATCGGAGCACGACGTGCCGACGCTGCAGCGCGAGGGGCTGGGAGCAGCGGCGGCCGCCGGTGATGATCAGGCGGTAGCGCCGGCTACCTCGCTTCATCCTGTTGGACCAGCCTGACGCAGATTGGATCGCCCTCCTCTATGCGCGCGCATTGCCATTCCGGGCCAAGGCCGAAATCCTGCTTCAGCTGGGGCAGGAACAGCAGGACCAGGGTGATGACGGTGAAAAGAACGGCCACGAAGAGGATGCCGGTGAAGTCGCCGCGTTTGACGTAAGGCCAGTTCATCGCCTTCGGCTCCGCTGTCGCGATGCTCCCCGACCTGGCGCCCAGGCCCGCGTGCAGCCGTCTAATTATCCCGCAAACATCCGGCCTTGGCCAGAAGCCGCCTCCCCTTGGCAAGGACCGAAGCGGCTTGTATAGAGCCCGCCACTCCAATTCCCATTCTCAAAAAGCAAGGACGACCCAATGGCGATCGAACGCACCTTCTCCATGATCAAGCCGGACGCGACGCGGCGCAATCTCACCGGCGCCATCACCCAGATGCTCGAGGATGCCGGCCTGCGCGTCATCGCTTCGCGCCGGGTGTGGATGAGCCGCCGCGAGGCGGAAGGCTTTTATGCCGTCCACAAGGAGCGTCCGTTCTTCGGCGAACTGGTGGAGTTCATGTCGTCGGCGCCGACCATCGTTCAGGTGCTGGAAGGCGAAAACGCCATTGCCAAGAACCGCGAAGTGATGGGCGCCACCAACCCGGCCAACGCCGCCGAAGGCACCATCCGCAAGGTGCACGCGCTGTCGATCGGCGAGAATTCCGTGCACGGCTCGGATGCGCCGGAAACCGCCGCTCAGGAGATCAAGTACTGGTTCTCGGACACCGAGATCGTCGGCTGAGCTGGCGGACCAGGTTGCAGTCAAAAGGCCGGCATTTCGCCGGCCTTTTTTCACCCAGCCCCAGCATCGCCCAGAGGCGGGTGCTGCCTCGGCGGCGCAAAGATCGTCCGACGGTCAGCTCGCGGCGTTGAAGCGCAAGATGTCCTTGCCGTCCTTGTCGGTGATGGTGAGCTTGCCGGCATCGACATGGTAGGACGCCGCCTTGGCCAGCGCCTCGAACAGCGCCTTCTCCTCGGCCATGACCTCCGGCGCGCAGGCCTTGAAGGTCGAGCCGATCTCGCTGATGGCGATCGTCGAACCGTCGACCTTGGCAGTGGCGAAATAGACGTTGCAAGGGCCGCTGCCGCCGGCCTTGCCGGCTTCGCTGACCCGGAACGTCGCCTGCGGCTCCGCAATCACGCCGATGCCGTCGATATATTCGACCAGCCAGCTCTGGCCGAGCACGAGCGCCGGCCGGCTTGTCGCTCCGGCGCCACCATCTTCAGCATGATCGTCTGCGGCGCATCGCTCAGCGGGTCGACCTGATGGCGCGTATCGGTGATGAACATCAGCCTGTCGTCGACGGTGATGCGCGCCTGCAGCGCATAGGTCATGTTCGGGCCGGATCACCTGGGGATCGAAGCTGATCTCGAACTTGATCGGCACCTGGCCGGCCGGCGCCACCTTGCGCTCGCCGATGATCGCCGCCGGCGCATCGGCCAGCGACACGTCGGCAAGCTGGACCGAGAGCACGGCATTGGGCGGCAATGCGATGCGCTCGCGATACATCACCTCGCCCTTCAGGGTCTTTCTCGGCGGCAACGGACATTTCCGGCACCGCCAGCATGCCGACGACCAGCGGCACAAAACCGAAGATGAAGAATTCGGCGATCCTGTCCAGCATGACCTTGCTCCCCTAATGTGCCAAACATGCGAATTGGCTCAAGAGGATTGCGGTCAATGCATGGCTGCTGACGAGCCTTATTCGCGCGGCGACACGCCTTCCAGCGCGCCGCGGCCTTGTCGTCGGTTTCCTTGGCCTCGACCCAGCCGCCTTCGGTGCCGTCGGCGCGGTGCTCCTTCTTCCAGAAGGGCGCGCGCGACTTCAGGTAATCCATCAGGAAGGTCGCCGCCTCGAACGCCGCCTGGCGGTGCGCGGATGCGGCCACCACCAGCACGATGTTTCGCCCGGCTGCGATCTTGCCGTGGCGGTGGATGGCGGTCAGCCCGTGCAGCGGCCAGCGCTCGGTCGCCTCGCCGGCGATGCGCGAGATCTCGGCCTCGGCCATGCCGGGATAGTGTTCGAGCTCGAGCGCCGACAGCGTGCCCTGCCTCGTCGCGGCAGAGGCCGGAAAACGTCACCACCGCGCCGACGTCGGCGCGGCCTTCGGTCAGCCTGGCGATCTCGGCGGCGACGTCGAAATCCTCGCGCTGGATGCGCACGACAGGCACGACCGCGGCCGGACATGGCTTCAGCCCCCGGTCATCGGCGGGAACAGCGCGATCTCGCGCGCGCCGGCGATCTTCTCGCGATGCTCGACATGCTCCTGGTTGATGGCGACGCGGATGACGTCGGGATATTGCAGCGCGTGCTCATACTCCTCGCCGCGCGCTTTCAGCCAGCGCAGCAGATCGCGCGACCGTCTCGATGCTCGGCGGGCAGCTCGACGTCCTCTTCCGGCTTGCCGATCCGTTCGCGCACCCAGGCGAAATAGATGAGCTTGGTGGTCATCGCTCATTCGTCCATGATGTGCTTCAGGCCGGCGCGGAAATAGTCGTAGCCGGTGTAGAGCGTGACGATCGCGGCGATCCACAGCAGCACCAGCCCGGTCTGCGTGGTCAGTAGGGAAGATCTTGTCGCCGGCCGGGCCGGCGAGCAGGAAGGCGATGGCGACCATCTGGATGGTCGTCTTCCATTTGGCGAGCTTGCGTCACCGGCACGCTGACCTTCAGCTCCGCCAGATATTCGCGCAGGCCCGAGACCAGGATCTCGCGGCACAGGATGATGATCGCCGCCCAGAGCGACCAGCCGGCGATGCCGGCATGGCGGTCGGTGTCGGCGGCGAGCAGCAGCAGGCAGGTGGCGACCAGCAGCTTGTCGGCGATCGGATCGAGCATGCGGCCGATGTTGGAGGTCTGCTGCCAGGCGCGCGCCAGATAGCCGTCGAAATAATCGGTGATCGCTGGCCAGCATGAAGATGGCGCAGCGCCGACCAGCGGGCGAAGTCGCTCGATTGCAGACGGCCTTCGAGGAAAAAGCACAGCACCACCAGCGGCACCGCGAGGATGCGGCCGTAGGTCAGCATGTTGGGCAGGTTGAACGCGCGCTTGGCCATGTTTTTGAGACTCTTTCTGCCTGCCGTACTCAAATCAGAAGCCGGATGTAGGGGGTCAACTGGCCGAGATTCGATTGGACCAGGCGCAATATGACGCCGCAGCATCGCGATCAATTCTCGTGGAAATGATTGTAGACCAGCTCGCGCCACCGACTCCGAAATGCCGTCGACCGTCATCAGATCCTCCATCGCCGCGCGGCTGACCGCCTTGGCGGTGCCGAAATGCAGCAGCAGCGCGCGCTTGCGGCCGGGGCCGATGCCGGCGATCTCGTCGAGCGGGTTCTTGACCATCTCCTTCTTGCGCCGCGCGCGGTGCGAGCCGATGGCGAAGCGGTGCGCCTCGTCGCGCAGCCGCTGGACGAAATAGAGCACCGGATCGCGCACCGGCAGCGTGAACGAGTCCCTGCCCTTGATGAAGAAGCGCTCGCGGCCGGCGTCGCGGTCCTGGCCCTTGGCGATGCCGATCGCCACGACGCGGTCCTCGATGCCGAGATCGGCGAGGATCTTGCGCACCGCCGTCATCTGGCCCTGGCCGCCGTCGATCAGGATGACGTCGGGCCAGGCCGGAAAGCGCCGATGTCCCTCGATGTCGTCGTCCGCTCGCCGTCGGCCTCGCCGGCCTCGGCGCATCGCCATGCTCCTTGAGCAGCCGCGAGAAGCGCCGCTCCATCACCTCGCGCATCATGCCGAAATCGTCGCCGGGCGTGATCTCGGTCGAGCGGATGTTGAACTTGCGGTACTGGTTCTTCACGAAGCCTTCCGGCCCGGCGACGATCATGGCGCCGACGGCGTTGGTGCCCATGATGTGCGAGTTGTCGTAGACCTCGATGCGACGCGGCGGCTTCGCCAGGCCGAAGGTCTCGGCGAAGCCGGCGAGCAGCCGCGCCTGCGTCGAGGTTTCGGCCAGCCGGCGGCCGAGCGCCTCGCGCGCATTCTGCAGCGCGTGGTCGACCAGATCCTTCTTCTCGCCGCGCTGCGGCACCGAGATCGACACCTTGTGGCCGGCGCGGGTGGAGAGCGCCTCGGCCAGCAGTTCCTGCTCCTCGACGCCTGTGCGACAGCAGGATCGTGCGCGGGCATCGGCTTGTCGTCGTAGAACTGCGCGAGGAACGAGCCCAGCACTTCCGCCGCCTCCAGCGCCGGATCGGCCTTGGGGAAATAGGCGCGGTTGCCCCAGTTCTGGCCGGTGCGGAAGAAGAACACCTGGATGCAGACCTGGCCGCCTTCCTGGTGGATGGCGAAGACGTCGGCCTCCTCGACCGCTTGCGGGTTGATGCCCTGGTGGCTCTGGACATGCGACAGCGCCGCCAGCCGGTCGCGATAGAGGGCGGCGCGCTCGAAATCGAGGTCTTCGGAGGCCTGCTGCATCGGCGCCGGAGATCTCGGTCTTCACCTTCTGGCTGCGGCCGGACAGGAAATCCTTCGCCTCGTCGACCAGCTCGGCATAGTCCGTCGATGCGAGATCTCGCCGGTGCAGGGCCCGGAGCAGCGCTTGATCTGGTAGAGCAGGCAGGGCCGCGTGCGGCTCTCGTAGACGGAGTCCGTGCAGGTGCGGAGCAGGAACGCCCGCTGCAGCGAATTGATGGTGCGCCCGACCGCGCCGGCCGAGGCGAACGGGCCGAAATAGTCGCCCTTGCGCGAGCGCGCGCCGCGATGCTTGAAGATGCCGGGCGACGGCGTGATCGCCGGTGAGCAGGATGTAGGGAAACGACTTGTCGTCGCGCAGCAGCACGTTGAAGCGCGGCCGCAAGCGCTTGATGAGGTTGGCTTCGAGCAGCAGCGCTTCGATCTCGGTGCGGGTGCGACGAACTCCATCGTCGACGGTCTCGCGCACCATGCGGCCGATGCGGCTGGTGTGGAAGCGGCCCTGCGCGTAGTTGGTGACGCGCTTCTTCAGGCTGCGCGCCTTGCCGACATAGAGCACGTCGCCGGCCGCATTCATCATGCGGTAGACGCCGGGCGCGTTGGGCAGCCGCTTGACCAGCGTCTGGATGACCTCGGCGCCGACCATGCCGTCGGCGTCGCCGGCATGCGCGCTCCAGTCGATCGCGGTGAAGGCGATGTCCGGGCCCGACGGCACGGCTCCGGCTCTCGACGATCTCTCCTCGTCGCCTCGTCGCTCGGGTCGATAGCCGGCGCATGTCGTCCGAGCCGCTCCGGCTCGGCGCGGCTTGTGCTTGTTGGTCTGCGGGACTCATTCCACCATGCCTGTCACATCCGGCGTCTGCCATGCAAGATGCTGGCCGCCGTCGAGCGCGATCATCTGGCCGGTCACCGAGCGCGCCTCCCAGAGATAGCGGATGGTGGCGCCGAATTCGGCAAGCTGCCGGGCCGCGCTTCAGGATCAGCCCGTCGACCTGCGCGTCGAAATCGTCCGTCTTCCTGGCGCGCATTCTTGCAGCGTCGGGCCGGGGCCGATGGCGTTGACGCGGATGCGCGGCGCCGAGCGCCTGCGCCATCGTCTCGGTCGCCGTCCACAGCGCCGACTTCGACAGCGCGTAGGAGAAATAGCGCGGCGTCGGCCGCCAGACGCGCTGGTCGATGATGTTGACGATCAGCCCCTCCTCGCCCTTGCGGCAAGCGCGCGAGCGAAGTTCTGCGCCAGCAGCGCCGGCGCCTTCACATGGATGGCGAAGTGGCGGTCCCAGACGGCCCAGTCGAAATCCTCGACGCTGTCGTCGACGAACAGCGAGGCGTTGTTGACCAGAAGCGTGACCGGGCCGAGCGCTGCCTCGGCACGGCCGACGAGGTCGCCGACCGCGCCCATGTCGGTCAGATCGGCGCCGACCACGGCGGCGCGGCCGCCCGCCTCCCGGATGCGCGCGGCCAGCGCCTCGGCTTCGGCGCGCGAGCCGTTGCAGTGGATGGCGACGGCGAAACCATGCGCGGCCAGATCCTCGACGATCGCCTTGCCGATCCGTTTTGCCCCGCCCGTCACCAGCGCCGTTCCGGCGGCTTCGCTCATCCTGTCAATCCTCAATTGCGCGCCTCGATTCCGGCTAGCCGGCAAATTGTGACGCGCCTAGGGGTTAAATGCCGTTTCCACCTGGGGCAGGATTGTGGCGAAGCGGCCTCGATCGGCATCTCGGCTCGGCCCGGACTCGGGCCAGCCGGACCGCAATATAGGGCGCTGGACCCCTTGCACCAAGCCGAGTGCAGTGCAGCATCGACAAGCGTGCTGACATCTCGCTGTTGCGAAGATGCAACGTCAAGGTTCAGCCTCATTCGCGCCGGGGAATGACCCAAGTTCAGGTTCGCTTCAGCCGCATTTTGACACGACATTCGGAACCATACGAACGCCAGATCCGTTTCACCCCCCGAACGGGTCGATGGCGATCGTGACAAACAAGCCTCGTGTCCTGTGGCTTAAGGAGTAAAGAACAATGCAAGCCAATCTCAAATTCGCACGGCCGCTCGCGGTCGCGCTCGGGCTCTTCGCCCTCAGCGGAACCGCCTATGCCGCGGACGTCGTCTCGGAAGAGCCGCCGGCACCGGCCGCCCCGATTGCCGAACTTCCGGTCGCGTCCTGGGCCGGCCCCTATGCTGGTATCAGCGCCGGCTATGGCTTTAGCGGCCATGCCGATGCCCGTGACGCCGGCGTCGACGTGAAGACCAAGGGCTTCGTCGGCGGCGTCTTCGGCGGCTATCAGTGGCAGCAGGAGAACTTCGTGTACGGCGCTGAAGCCGATCTCGGCTACAACGGCGTAAAGGGCGACAGCGACGGCATCGACGCCAAGGGCGGCTTCGAAGGCTCGCTGCGTGCCCGCCTCGGCTATTCCGTGACCCCGGAAATCCTGCTCTACGGCACCGGCGGTGGCGCCGGCAAGAACCAGAAGATCACGGATAGCGTCACCGGCGACAGACGACAGCAATGCGATGTTCGGCTGGACCGCCGGCGTCGGCACCGACATCAAGATCACCGACAACGTGTTCGGCCGTGTCGAGTACCGCTACACCGACTACGGCGACAAGGACTTCGGCTGCTCTTGGCAACGTCAAGGTCAAGGACAACCGCGTCACCTTCGGCGTCGGTATGAAGTTCTAAGTCGTTCAAGCCACGACACGAAAAAGCCGGGCCTCGCGCCCGGCTTTTTTTGTGTCTGGCGATGCGTTCTTACCTTCTCCCCTTGTGGGAGAAGGTGGCCGAGCGAAGCTCGGTCGGATGAGGGGTGTTGGACGGATCGCTGCGCTGAAGGCATAAGCACCTCGAAATCATTTAACTTTCTGAAGTCTCGTTCTTCCAGCACCCCTCATCCGTCTCGGCGCTGCGCGCCGATCCACCTTCTCCCACAAGGAGAGAATGGGAAGCCCCAATTTGCCGTTGCGTCACTCTGCGGCTTATGCCTATAGTTAGTACGTGGCTCGCACGAACAAACGTTGCTAATCTGTGGCGACCCGCACTCAAGGCCCCGCAGGGCTTTGTGCGGTCGAGATGCGAGCCGGAACACTCGGTCAAACAGGGGATAGGAACGTGAACCGCTTTCAGAAACTTTCGACCGCGGCGCTGGTCGCGGCATGCCTCGCGCCGGCTGCCCATGCCGATGACAAGCTGACGATCGGGATCGTCACCTTCTCGACCTCCGACGTCGACACCAACCAGATGGTCGACACCATGACCAAGGAAGCCCAGTCCAAGGGCTGGATGGTGGAAACGCTCAATGCCAATGGCGATCCCTCGCAGGCGATCACCAGCATCAAGCAGCTGGCGACCAAGAAGGTGAACGCCATCATCGTCACCGTCTTCGATTCGACCGGCCTTGCCGCCGGGCTGCAGGCCGCGGCGGATGCGAAGATCCCGGTGCTTTCGGCCGGCGGCGGCATGGCCGACGGCATTGCGCTTTCGGCCAGCACGGGCGCCGCACCGCCGCTGATCGACCTGATGTTGAAGGATGTCGGCGACACCGGCACTCTGCTCGACCTCACCTATCACCCCGGCATCCCATGCCGCGAGCGCGCCGACGCCTTCGATGCGGCGGTCAAAGCCAAGCCGGGGCTCCAGGCGACCTCGCACGAAATCAGCATTCCGGGTGCCGCCGAATCCTCTCAGGCCGCAACCAGCGCCTGGCTCGCCGCCAACGCCAATGCCAAGGGGCCGTTCGCGATCTTCAATTGCTATGATGACAACGCCATGGGCGCCATCGCGGCCCTGAAGCAGAATGGGCGGACCGACGTGAAGGTCTATTCGTTCAACGCCACCGCGCCAGCCGTGCAGGCGGTCAAGGACGGCACGATGACCGCAACGCTCGGCGTCGACCTGACCTCGGCCGGCAAGATGCTTGTCGACCAGATCCCGGACATCCTGGCGGCCGGCGACAAGTGGCAGCCGAAATCCTTCGTGCCCGGTTACACGCTGGTCACCAAGGACAATGTCGACCAGTTCATGAAGGACAATCCGCAGTAAACGCTGCAGATTGACGGTCCGGCCGGGCAAGCCCAGCCGGACCCGATTTCCATCATGAACAGAGCTGTCATGTCCGCTGACCATTCCCTGCCCGAAACCTCCGCTCCGGCGGAGGGCGCCTCGCCGGTCACGCAGGTCGGGTATCTCCCTCCCGGCGCGCGCGACCGGCGGGCGTTTCTGATGCGCCTGCTCGGCACCTACGGCACCATCATCGTGCTGGCGTCGATGCTGCTGATCTTCTCGGTGCTGCAGCCGGGAACCTTTGCCACGATCGGCAATTTCCGCAACATCATCAACGACATGGCGATCGGCACCATTGTCGCGGCCGGCCTCACCGTGCCGCTGGTGGCCGGCGATTTCGACCTCAGCATCGGCTATGTCGCGAGCTTCTGCGGGCTGCTCGTGGTCGGGCTGTTGAGCTATAGCGGCCTGTCGATCCCGCTCGCCATCGTGCTTGTCGTCGGCCTCGGCATGCTGATCGGCATCGTCAACGGCATCGTCGTCTCCAAGATCGGCGTGAATGCCTTCATCGCAACCCTCGGCACCGGCACCATCGTCGTCGGGCTGAACTACGCCTATTCAGGCGGCATTCCGCTGCAGCTCACGCAGAGCCGGGAATTCACCAGCATCGCCATCGGTCGCATCGCCGGCGTGCCGCATCTGGTCATCATCATGGCCGTGGTGCTGGCGCTGCTGTGGGTGATCCTCAACCGCACGGTGCAGGGCCAGCACATCAAGGCGATCGGGGTGAGCCCGGAATCGGCGCGCCGTGCCGGCGTCGCCGTCGACCGCAGCCGCATCGTCGCCTTCGCCATTGCCAGCACCTGTGCCGCGATCGGCGGCGTGTTGATGGCCTCCAATCTCGGCTCCGGACAGGTGACGGCGGGCGACAGCTTCATGCTGACCTCGTTCTCGGCCGCCTTCCTCGGCTCGGCAGCACTCAGGGAAGGCCAGTTCCACATCCTCGGCACGCTGATCGGCGTGCTGACGGTCGCCGTCGGCAACAATGGGCTGGCCATGATCGGCGCGCCGATCTTCACCCAATTCCTGTTCACCGGCTCGCTGCTGGTCGTCGCGGTGGCGCTCGGCGGCATCGGCCGCCGCTACGGACGGGGGTAGCCATGGGCCAGGCTTCGCTGCTTTCGCTCCGCCACATCTGCCGCAGCTTCGGCGGCATCCAGGCGCTCGACAATGTCTCGCTCGACATCGCCAGGGGCGACATCATCGGCCTGGTCGGCGACAATGGTGCCGGCAAGTCGACGCTGATCAAGATCCTTGCCGGGGCGCATGATCCGACCTCCGGCGAGGTGATCCTCGAAGGGCGGCCGCAGAAACTGTCGCCACCGGCCGAGGCGCAACGCCTCGGCATCGAGACGGTCTATCAGGACCTGTCGCTGATCGGCACCTTCACCGCGGCCGAGAACTTCTTCCTTGGGCGCGAGCTGGCACTTGGCCGCGGTCCGGCGCTGCTGCGCTGGATCCGCCGCAAATCGATGGGCGACACCGCGATACGAGGCCTCGAGCAGCTCAACATCGAGATCCCCGGCGTGCGCAGCAAGGCGGTCGACCGCATGTCCGGCGGCCAGCGCCAGTTGGTGGCGATCGCGCGCGGCGCGTTCTGGGGCCACAAATTGCTGCTGCTCGACGAGCCGACCGCCGCACTTGGCGTGCGCGAATCGCGTGAGGTGCTCGACCTCATCAGGCGGCTCGGCGCCCAGGGGCTGACCATCGTCATGGTCACGCACAATCTCGATCACCTCTGGCAGGTGTGCAACCGCGTGGTGGTGATGCGCCGCGGCCGCAAGGCCGCCGACCTCGCCAGCGCCGCCACCAATATGGAAGACGTCGTCGCCTACATCACCGGCGCCAGGGAGGCGATGACGCCCCGCTCCGCCATCGCGGAGGCTGGCGCATGACCGCGACCGACACGATGACGCTGCGCCGGCTGATCGCCGACGCGCCCAATCGGTGGGGACATTGGGGCGCCGAGGACGAGATCGGCGCGCTCAACTATCTCACCGCCGACGAGGTCAAGCGCGGCCTGGCGAGCGTGCGCCACGGCCGCACCTTCACGCTCGGCGTGCCAATCGCCACCCATGATGGCGATGCGGTGTTTCCCGGCCGCTGGCCGGCCAAGCATTTCATGGTCGCCGACAAGGCCGGCTTCGAGAACGGCCACTGGCACCCGCTGCCCGGCGGCCTCGAATTCGCCGACGACTACGTCACCGGTTTCGCGCAGGCCGGCACGCATTGCGATGCGCTCGGCCACATGTGGTTCGACGACACGCTGTGGAACGGCTTTCCGGCATCGAGCACCAATGGCGGCATGACCAGGGCCGGCATCATGCCGATCGCCGAGCGCGGCATCGTCGGCCGCGGCGTGCTCATCGACATTGCCCGCTTCCGCGGCAAGCCGGCGCTGGAGCGCGCCGAGACCTTCACGCATCTGGACCTGATGGAGTGCGCGCGGGCGCAAGGCGTCGAGATCCTGCCGCACAGCATCCTGCTTGTCCGCACCGGCTGGGTCGGCGCACTGGCGGCGGGCAGACAGACGGTCGGTGAAAACTATTGGGAGCCCGGCCTGACCTTCAGCCTCGACCTGGTGCGCTGGTTCGACGAGATGCAGATCCCCTGCCTGGTCACCGACACGCTGGCCAACGAGACCACTTACGAACCCGAAACCGGCCTGATGCTGGTGCTGCACGCAGCACTGATGCGCAATCTCGGCGTCGTCTTCACCGAGATGGCATCGCTCGATGCGCTGGCGGCCGACTGTGCCGCCGACCGCCGCTACGAAGGTTTTTACTGTGCGAGCCCCGCCAAGGTCAGCAAGGGCACCGGCGGCTCGGCAAATCCAGTGTTCATCAAATAGACGGAAATGGCTTCATGACTTCTGCAGAAACGCAGCTTTGCTTCCTGCCGGCCACGGAACTGGCCGAGCGCATCCGCCGCCGCGACCTGTCGCCTGTCGAAGTGACCGAGGCATATCTGCGCCGCATCGAAGCGCGCAACCCGGTGATCAACGCCTACACGCTGGTGCTCGGCGACGAGGCGATGGATGCCGCGCGCGTCGCCGAAAAGGAGGTGATGGCCGGTGGCCCGCTCGGCCCCCTGCATGGCGTGCCGGTCGGCATCAAGGACCTCGACGACGTCGCCGGCGTGCCGACATCGATGGCTTCGCTTGCGGTCAAGAACCGGGTGCCGAAGACCAGCGCGGCGGCGGTCGAGCGCCTGCTCGATGCCGGCGCCATCGTGCTTGGCAAGACCAACACGCCGGAGTTCGGCCACAAGGGCATCACCGACAATCTGCGTTTCGGACCGACCAGCACGCCGTTTGCGATCGGCTACAATTCCGGCGGCTCGTCGGGTGGCAGCGCGGCGGCGGTGGCCGACGGCATGGCGGCGCTGGCGCAAGGCACGGATGGCGGCGGGTCGGTGCGCATCCCCGCCTCGTTCAGCGGCTGCGTCGGCTTCAAGCCGTCCTTCGGCCGCATCCCGTCGGTGACGCGTCCCGACGGCTTTCTGTGGGGGCATCCGCTGGTCCATATCGGACCGCTGACGCGCACCGTGGCCGATGCCGCGCTGATGGCCAAGGTGATGGCCGGGCCGCACAGCCGCGACCCGCTCAGCCTGCCCGATGACGGCGTCGACTATGTCGGCGCCGTGCAGGCATCGGCGCGAAAGCTGCGCGTCGCCTACAGCCCGCGGCTCGGCAATTTTCCGGTCGACCCCCAGGTCGCCGCCGTGATTGCCGACGCGGTCGAGGCGATGCGGCAAAACGGCGTCGAGGTCGATGAGGTCGAGCTCGATTTCAAGGCCGACCACAAGGAGCTGGCGGCGCTCTGGGTGCGCACGATCTCGATCCACTATGCGGCGATCGCCGTCTACTGGAAGCAGGAAGGCATCGACCTGATGGGCGAACACGCAGCAGTGCTGACGCCGCAATTCCTGGCGATGCTGGAAGGCGCCTACAAAGTGTCGGCGGTCGAGCACGCGCTCGACGACCTCTTGCGCACCGGCGTCAGCGACGGGCTCGAGGATGTGTTTGAAACGCATGACCTGATCGTCTCGCCGACGCTGGCCATTCCGCCGGTGAAGAACGCGACCGACGGCAACACGATCGGCCCGACCTCGATCAATGGCGAGGTGGTCGATCCGCTGATCGGCTGGTGCATGACCTACCCGATCAACTACACCGGCCACCCGGCGATCTCGGTTCCGGCCGGGCTGACGCCACAGGGCCTGCCGGTCGGCATGCAGATCATCGGGCGGCGGCATGCCGACGAAAGCGTGCTCAACATGGCCGCGCGCTTCGAACGAATGCGGCCCTGGTTCGGGAGTTATTTGAGGCTGGCGGGGCGATGACTTCCCCTTCTCCCCTTGTGGGAGAAGGTGGATCGGCGCGCAGCGCCGAGACGGATGAGGGGTGCCGGAAGAAACATGACGTTAAAATATAATATAATTTCAAGCACTTACTCTTCAGCGCCGCGATCCGTCCAACACCCCTCATCCGGCCGAGCTCCGCTCGGCCACCTTCTCCCACAAGGGAGAAGGGACGTCCGCGCATCCTCTAAATCGGCAGCTGCAGAAGCTCGGAAATCACCAGCCCGGCGGCCCCCAGCAGCGCCGCCCCATCGCCCGCATCGCCGGCGATGAATTCGATCTGACCGCCCGGCCGCGCCGGCACCATGGCGCGGACGTGGGCGGCGATGGCTTCGAGCAGGCGGTCGCCGCCCAGCACGACATCGCCGTGCAGGATGAAGATGTTGGGCGCCACCGTCTGCTGCAGGTTGGCGATGCCGACGGCGACGTTGCGGGCATAGCGGTCGAGCAGTTTCTCGGCGCCCGGCACCCGGCGCGCCGCCATGTCGGCGAGACGGCCGGAATCGATCAGCTCGGATTCGGGCAGGCCCGCACCGGCTGCCTCGCGCCGCAGCCAGCTCAGCGTCGCGATCGTGTCCCAGCAGCCGCGCCGGCCGCAGCGGCAGAGTTCGCCGTCGAGCTGCACGAAGGTGTGGCCAAGTTCGCCTCCTGCCCCTGCCGTGCCGCGATAGAGATGGCCGTCGAAATAGAGCGCGCCGCCCAGGACCTCGCCGGTGTAGACGACGGCGAATTGCCTGACGCCGCGCCCGGCGCCGAACCAGCGGTCGCCGAGCAGCAGGGCGCGCGGATGGTGGTCGAGCTTGACCGGCAGGCCGAAGCGGCGGCCGAGTTCGTCGGCGAGCGGATAGCGGTCGAGCGCGGGCGCCAGGTTGACGGTGACGATCGAGCCGCGATCGGTGTCGACCATGCCGCCGACGCCGACGCCGATACCGAAGGGCGTGCGCCGCGCCTTGGCCAGCGTGTCGCCTACACACTCAGCAATCGTCTCGATGATCGGCCCGACCGGCCCCCTGCCATCGGGCAGCGCCATCTTGCGCTCCGCCTCGATCTTGCCGTCGAGCGTCGACACGCAGGCATGCACCGCGTCCGGCATCAACAGCACGCCGCAGATCGGACGCGCCTTGGGCGAGAACCACAGCGGCCGCGCCGGCTTGCCGCCGCCGGGATTGGCGGGGATCGGATCGCTTTCGACCAGCACCTGGTCGTCGATCAGCGGCTGCACGATGCCGGAGATGGTCGTGCGGTTGACGCCGGCCAGCCGCGCCAGATCGGCGCGGCTGGTCGGACCGAGATCGAACAGCGTCTGAAGCACGCGGCCGCGATTGGTCGAGCCGACCATCGAGGACGACAGCAGCGCCTTGCGCGGCCGCCCTGCCCGTTCGACGCCGGCGCCATCGCCGGGCGGCGTGAACATGGCGTTGCGTGCGCCATTCGGGCTGTCGTCGTCGGTTATGTTCATTACAAAGGGTTCACGCCGCCATTCTTAAAAACCTTTCTAGCCCAAGAGCTTGCCGGTTTCGAGAACTTTGTACGAGCGGGCAACAAACTTGTCCATTCAGGCAGGCGCGTGTTCGCTCCGACCTCAGGGCGTATCGGCAGAATCCGACGGAGCTTGCTGAAAACCCTGATGAGCGGGAAGCGACTGCAGCCGGTCGAGCCATTTCACCCGCGAGCGCATGAAGACCTGCGCGTCTGGTTGGTATTCGCCCGGGTCGGTCATCGTGGCGGCGTGGACGTGAGTTTCCGAAGGCCATTTCCGGGAGCGGAAATAGAGCCTTGTGCCGCAGGACGAGCAAAATCCCCGAAATGTTCCGGGGGTGCTCTCGTAATGCACAATTTCGCCGGTCCAGTTCAGATGCTCCGGCTTCATCCCCAGGAAGGCCGTGACGGGGGAGGACGTGGCGCGCTGGCAATCGGCGCAGTGACAGACCAGGTTGCGCGTCAAGGCTCCGGAGTAGGTCCAGGCGACTGCCCCGCACATGCAATTTCCCGTAAGATGGATCATCGCACCCTCTCCTCGCCGCTGCCCCCCTGCTTTGGCGACAATTGCCCGGCGGAGCCCAGAATGCGCTGCGCCATCTGTTCAGGCGCGCTTCTTTGCGACCTTGGCGGGTTTCGATTTTGGTGGAAGCGTGCCGACGAATGCCAGCGCGAGATCGACCCAGCCGCCGAGATCGGCGTTTGTCGCTGTGCCTTCCGGTGCGACATGGACGTAGCCTTCCATCGAACGCCCGCCCATTTCCATGGGGCGTGCATGCGGACGCGCGACCGCCGCTTCATGCGCAGCCTTGCCGACGCGGACCAGCAGCCCGCGCTTCGAGGTTCCGACGAGCATGTTTCCGTTGACGAGAAAGCAGGTGCCGCCGAACATCTTCTGCTCAGTGAAGACGCGCTGGCCAAGGGCGGCGCGCAGACGCTCGAGCATGGGATCCGCTGTGCTGCTGGTCGTGGTGACTGATCTCGGCATGCTCACCGCCCGTGTGCGATTTGCAGGGCGACAGGCAAGCACGAAAACGGTCAATATGGAAGTGGAGCGCGGCGGCCAAGCTACCCCGGCACCGCGCCCTTCAGCTCCGGGAACTTCTCGTCAAAGCGCGCCGCCCAGCGGGTCAGCCGGCCACGGCCCTTTTCCCATTTGCCGGCAAAGCGCAGCGCGAGATAGCCGAGGCAGGCGCGCAGCGCCATCTGGCCGGCGGTGATCTTCTTTGGCAGTTTCGGCGGGTTGGCGTTGAGCAGGTCGAGGGCTGCGGTGATCTTTGCCCACTGGCGGTCGAGCCAGGGCTGATAGACCATCTCCTCCGGCCGAGTGCGCCGCTCATAGACCATCGACAGTGCGCAATCGCAGATGCCGTCGGCCATCGCCTCCAGCACCTCGGCCTCGAGCCGCTTGTCGGAATTGCGCGGAAACAGCGCGCTCTTCGACAGCCGGTTGAGGTGCTGGGTGATGGCACGGCTGTCATGGATCGAGCGGCCATCGTCGAGCACCAGCACCGGGATCTTGCCGAGCGGATTGGCTGATATCAGCTCGGCCGGCTTGTCCTCGGTCTTCACAGGTACGAGATCGACGGCGATGCCGGCGTAGAGTGCCGCCATGCGCACCTTGGAGCTATAGGGGGACGTGGAGGCGTAGAGCAGCTTCGGCATGATCGGTTCCCTGTTTGCGGACCGGCACTGTTGACCGGGCGCACTCGCCCACGCAACAGCCAGAAAGGAAAAAACCAGCCGCCAGAGATCGGCTTCGGCGAGCGAGAGCACCTGGGCGTCTACACGGAAGTGTTAGTGGTGAAGGTTGTGGGCTAGGTCTCGCGTTCGCCGACTATGCGACCGGCCGCGATCCCATGCTTGAAAAGGCTCTCGCCATGGCGAGGTAGCCGAGCCCTTGCGCCTCTTTCACGGCAACAAAAAAGCCCCACCGGACTTCGCCGTTGTGGCGAAGTCCTGGGAGCTGCGAAAGATATCTACGTCCGCCCCTCTTTTCGTGCGCCTCAACACCGGTGCGGAGAGCGCGGTGCATCCAAGGCACCCGCCCTCATGTCCCGGTACTGTCCCCGGCGCGCGAAGAAACGCGATTACTTCTTCGCGGCCTTCGCAGGCGCCTTCTTGGCCGGCGCTGCCTTCTTCACCGGTGCCGAAGACTTCGCCGCGGCTGCCTTGACCGGAGCCTTGGCTGGCGCTGCTTTCTTCGCCGCAGGTTTCGCCGCAGCCTTTGCAGCCGGCTTCTTGGCAGGTGCTGCCTTCTTTGCCGGTGCAGCCTTGGCCTTGGCCGGTGCTGCCTTCTTCACTGCGGGTTTCGCCGCAGCCTTTGCAGCCGGCTTCTTTGCCGGTGCTGCTTTTGCCTTGGGCGCTGCCGCCTTCGGCTTGGCAGCGGGTGCTGCTTTCTTCACTGCAGTCGCGGCCTTCGCCGCTGCTGCTTTTACTGGTGCTTTCTTTGCCGGTGCCTTGGATGCCGGCGCTTTGGATGACTGCTTAGCCATGCGATGCCCCTTGCGTTGTTGCCGATGGCCGTTAGTGACCCGGCGCGTCATGCTTATCTGACTCGCGCGTGTCTAGCCAGCGAAGCATTACATTGATTTTAGCAGATTAAATTTCGGTTACGAGCGCAATGCGAACGTGCTGATCGTCGAAGAATTTCGTCATGCATCTTTGATCTCGCGACGAAGTTCTGCGACGGAAATTCTTCGCGCTCTATCTTGGTCGATCTTGTCGACGCGCTCAGGGCTTTTCGAGCAGCTTCGAGCGCAGACATCGACTGCGCGTTGCGAAGATCATGCAGAGTTTCAGGATCGCTCGCTTTGTCTTGCCCGTGCGACGAACAGAGGAAAGGACGAAAGCAACACGACAGCCGCGACGTCGCATCATCTTGCGGCATGAAATGAAAAACGAGCTTTATGCTCGCATTTTCTGGAGATGATTGGCGCACGCGAAGGAATGCATTCCGGCCGATATCGTCAAACCGGAAAACCCTATTACGATCAGGCGCTTAGTGGCTCGATCACCGCCTGCAGGCGGCGCGAAGGCTCGATCTGGTGGAGATGAACGGCGAACGTGTCCCATGGCGGCGCGATGGAAATCTGCGAGAGCAATCGCCCGACCTCGCCGCGATGGTAGCCGCCATGGATGATGACATGGGTCAGCATCTCCTGGCGCGACATCGATCCCTTGTCGCCATCGGTGAAGACGAACGGCACGGGCTCGGACAGATGGTCCAGCGCGACGGTTTCCAGATAGTCCAGATACCAGCGATCCATTGCCGCGACATCGGTGCGTAGCGCGTCGAGTGCGGGCGTGTCCTCGGTGTTGTCGGCGCTGTAGCCGTGACGCGCGCCGGTGAGATGCGCCGCAAATATTTTTGACACGACGAGGTTGTGGTTGAGGAGACGGATCGCGATGAGGCGCTCCTTGCCGCGTGCATGTGAGTCGAGGCTCGCGAGCTTCTCCAGCAACTCGTCATTGGCCCAGGCCTGATAGGTGAAGAGGCTGCGAAGCAAGACCAGGGCACTCATGATGGATATCCCTTTCCAGAAAATGTGAGTATGTTGTTTACATTCTTGCGGAGAGGGAGCCGGCATGTCTACTCGCATTGCAAAGCCGCGCTCGCGCATGCGCAAGGAGCCGAGCCAGGCGCGTTCCAGGGCAACCGTCGAGGCGATCATCGAGGCGGGTGCTCGCGTTCTGAGCGATCTCGGATGGGCCGGCTTCACCACCAACAAGGTGGCCGAGGCGGCCGGTGCCAGCATCGGCTCGCTCTACCAGTATTTCCCCGACAAGCTTTCACTGGTCGAGGCGATCCGGCGCCGGCACTTCGATCAGGTCCTCGCGGTTATCAGCGATGCGGCAGGCGACGAGAAACCGCTCCGGCAATTCGCGCGCGAACTCACGCGCGGCATGATCGCGGCGCACAGCATCCATCCGACGCTGCACCAGGTGCTGCTCGACGAAGCGCCAGGCGATCGCGGCTCGAGGGCCGCGCATGCCGCTTTCCAGTCGCGCTATCTCGAACACTACGCGGCTGCCGTGGCGCAGTATCGCAGACGCACGAAAGACACCGAGACGGTGGCGCGCGTGCTTTCCTCCGCGGTCGAGGGCGTGATCCACAATGCGGCGCGACGCGGCATGCTGGAGGCGCCGGAATTGCAGAAGCAGCTCGTCGATCTGATCTGCGCTTACCTGTCCGGACAGCACAGAGCCGCGCCGCGGTGAGACAGCGGGAGCGTCACGGCCGGTAGCCGAGGCATATGGCTCCGAGGGCGACGACGGCGCAGGCGCCAACGCGCCTTGGCGTGAGCATCTCGCCAAGGAACAGCCGCCCGATGAAGGCGGCGAAGACGACGCTGGTTTCGCGGATCGCCGTGATCGGTCCGGCCGGCCCGAGCGCAAAGGCGGCGACCACGACGCCATAGGCCAGCAGCGCGAACAGACCGCCGCCCAGCGCCTTCCAGGTTTCCGGCACGCTGAGGTCGACAGCGAGCCTGCCGCGCATGGCGATGAAGGTCGCGGGCAGCAAGGCGCCGTAGAACAGCTAGCACCCATGCCGTGTAGGCGCCGCTGTCTTGCGCCATCCGCACACCGATCGCGTCGACCGTCGCGTAGGCGGCGATGATCGCTCCGGTCGCCAGCGCATAGAGGATCGATGTCGTCGACGCCCTCCCCCTGCCCAGCGAAAGCCCCATGATGCCGCCGGCAACAAGCGCGACGCCGACGATCTCCGGCATGGTCAGCTGCTGGCCGGCAAGAAAGAAGCCGCCAAGCGCAACGAGCAGCGGCACGCTGCCGCGGACGATCGGATAGACCTGACCAAGTTCGCCATATCTGTAGGCGGCGACCAGGAACACGCTGTAGCCGACCTGGAGGCAGGCCGAGAGCACGACATAGGGCCAGGCAGCCGCCGCCGGAAGGGCGTGGAAGAGTGCGAAGGGGATGGCGACCAGCGTGCTGGAAAAGCTCATGACGGTGACCGTCCACAGCCGGTCGGCTCCGGTGCGCAGGAAGGCGTTCCAGCTGGCATGCAGAATGGCCGCGAACAGCGCCAGCCCGACGACGGTCGCGCTCATTGCGGCACGCTCGCAGCGGCGATGATGGCTGCCGCAGCCTTGCGGGCATTGCCGATGGCCGGCTGCCCCATCTGCGCCATCAGTGTTGCGCCCTCGATCAGCATCAGCAAGGCGGCGGCCGCGCCTTCGGCACGGTCGGGCGGCATCACCTCCTCGAGGATTGCCTGCATGCGCGACCTCAGGCCGTTCTTCTGCCTGGCAACTGCCTTGAACACCGGATGCCCGGGATCGCCGAATTCGGCCAGCGCATGCGCGAACAGGCAGCCGTGGAAGTCGACGCTGCGAAACCAGCGTTCATGCCAATCGAAGATTTTTCCGATCTTCTGCTCAGGCGTGATGCCCTCTTGCTCGAGCCGGTCAAGCTGACGGTCGAAACGCCCGGCGCGATAATCCAGTACCTCGACGATCAATTCGTCCTTGCTGGGAAAGTGGCGGTACATCGTCATCTTGGCGATGTCTGCCTCGGCGATGATCCGGTCGATGCCGGTGGCGTGGAACCCGCCCTGCTTGAACAGCGCGTAGGCGGTGTCGACGACATGCTGGCGTTTGCCCGAGGATGGTGAAGGGGTCATGGTGGCGCCATGTGATGAGACAGGTCTGTCTCTTTTTAGGAGATGATGACGGCTCTTGTCAACTGGTAGAGGTCGGCGCTGCCCCTCATCTGGCTGCCGCTATCTTCTCCCCGTGAACGGACAGAAGGACGCTCGTCACGGATTTCGCCAATCGCCAGCGTTGCAGGATAAGCGCCAACGTCGCGGCCAGCCTCCTTCTCCCGTTCACGGGGAGAAGGTGCCGGCAGGCGGATGAGGGGCGGCGCCAGCGTTGGTGGTCAGCACGCTCTTCCGCAGCGGATCTCAGCGCGTGGCGACCACGGCGACGCCGGCGCCGATCATCACGCCGCCCGCCGCCCGGTTCACGCGGCGCACGATCCTGGGCGTGCGCAACAGGTTGCGGGCGCGCGCCGCAAGGATGACGTGGCCGCCGATCACCACCGCCTCGACGGCCAGGATCACCGCCATCAGCACGCCGAGATCGACCCGATGTGAGCGACGCGCCGACAACGTTGGGCAGCAGTGCGACGTAGAACAGGGGCATCTTGGGATTGCCGAGATTGAGGGCAATGCCTGTGGCGAAGATCGTCAACAACCCGCGCCCGCCCGCAACGGGCTGCAGTTCCGGCACCACGGGGACCGCAGTCCACAGCCTGACGCCCATCCAGATCAGGTAGGCCGCTCCACCATAGCGAAGCACTGTCATGACCACCGCCATCTTGGCGGCGATGACCGACAGGCCGAAGGCGGCGAGCACCAGAAAGATGAGGATGCCGACCACAGTTCCGGCACCATAGGCGATGCCCGATGCCGCGCCGCCGGAGATCGTGCGGGCGACGATCGTCATATTGTCGGGGCCAGGGCTGGCGGCGAACACGAAGAAGGCGGCCGCAAAGGCAATGAGGGTCGCAATATCCATGAACACTCCGAAAGTGGTTGTTGCTCTCGGGCGTTCAGACTAGCCGATTTGCCGGCCGACGATAGAAGGAAAAGTCAGGATCAGGGCTGCTGCCGGCAACAGGTAACACCGAAGCGCTGCGACCTATTTCTGGCCGCAGGCGCGAAAATACCTCGATCGGAAAGCTGCCTTCAGCGCAGGACGCGGCAGCGGCCGTTGTAGACCATCCAGCGGTCGAAGCCCGCGACGCAGAATTCGACATTGTCGCCGATCGAGGCGAAACCTTGCCCTTCCTCGATCAGGTACCAGATGGTGCGGTCGTGGCCGTCCGACAGGGCGACCGTGGCGCCGCAATAGCGGCGGCCGATCGGCCATTGTTCGCTGGCCGGCAGATAGCGGTGCTGGTGGATGCGGCGGAAATCGGTGATTGCGACATCCGGCAGATGCGGCACGTGGCGCACCTGGTAGGAAAAGCGGCTGGTGATCTTGTTCAGCACCCAGGCCTCGCCGCATACACCACCGTCGTCTTCGGAATAGACGGATAGATCGGCGGCGTGCGCCGCCTGGGTGAAGCCGAGCGAGGTGGCGAGCGGCGTGCAAAGCGAAATCAGTGCGGCAAGGGCGGATTTGGCGAAGCGAGTCATGACAGCCTCTCAAGGTCGATTGCGCGCACTGTGCGGATTCGCCGGTCGGCGGTCAAGCGGTTGTGATGATGATGGTTTCCAGCTTCGAACTCGCCATCCGCCAGAGAAGGCTTCGCAAGGTGGGAAACCGCCGCCGCCTTTACCCCGCTTCCCCAGCGAGCCAGCGCAGCGACCAGTCCGCCGGTCGCCCGACCACGAGCAATCTGTGCAGGGCCGGCAGCAGAAGGCGCAACTCGCCCTCAAGCGTAAAGGGCGGGTTGACCACCACCATGCCGCTGCCGTCGAGGCTGGGCTCCGACGAGGCCGGCCTGATCTCGAATTCTATGTCGAGCAGCTTCGGGATGGCTGATCTGCTTGAGCGCCTTCCTGAAGGCGATGACCGCCTTGCGGTCCTTGATCGGATACCACAGCGCATAGATGCCGCCCGGCCAGCGCTTGTGGGCCTTGACCAACCCGTCGACCAGACGGTCGAATTCGCCCGCCTCCTCGAATGGCGGATCGATCAGCACCAGGCCGCGCTTTTCCTTCGGCGGCAAATGCGCGCCGAGCGCCAGCCAGCCGTCGAGCTCGATCACCCTGGCCTGGAAATCGCCGGCGAAGAGCGCTTTGAGCCGGTTCGCATCGTCGGGATGCAATTCGATCGCCGTCAGCCGGTCTTGCTTGCGCATGCAGATGCCTGGCGACCAGCGGCGAGCCCGGATATCTTTTTATGCCGCCATCTGGGCCGCCGTCGGGGTTGAGCGCGCGAACCGCCTCCAGATAGGGCGCCAGAAGGGTGGCCGCCTTGGCATCCAGGTTTACGCCGATCAGCCGGCCGATGCCGCCCTGCCATTCGCCGGTCTTTTGCGCCTCCGTCGACGACAGATCGTAGCGGCCGATGCCGGCATGGGTGTCGATGATGCGGAACGCCTTGTCCTTCAGCTTGAGATATTCGAGCAGCCGCGTCAGCACGACATGCTTGACGACGTCGGCGAAATTGCCGGCATGGTAGGCGTGGCGGTAGTTCATCTGCGCCACGCCCCTGCCCCAGCGCGGCGGTGGCGGCTGCGAGTTCGGGTTCTCCGGCCGGCCGCCGCCGACGACGCAAAGACCATCGCAGAACCAGCCCGATCAAGCCGACCGCCATCAGCGAGAAGCCGACCGGCCGCGCGCGGTTGTCGATCTCGCCGGTGCCGGCGCGCAGCACGAGGTCGACCGCGCGCATCGGGATGTTCTCGGCATCGCCAGGGCCGACGGTGAAGAGGTAGGCGCCAGGGCTGACGGTCTCGATCACGCCCGCCTCGTCGCGAAAGATCTTGTCCGGCGATTGCGGGCTGGGCTGGCGCGGATTGTCGGAATGGTTGAACTGCAGCGTCGAGGCGAGCGCCGTGCGGCCGCCGGTCGCGGCGGTCAGCGTCAGCACGGTGCGCTGCTGCGAGACGATGCGCTCGGCCCTGGCGGTCAGGTCGACCAGCACCCTGACCGGCGCGTCGCTTGCGGCAAGCGGCACTGTCACCGGCCTGAACCGGCCCTTCTCATAGACCCGCCAGGTGCCGATCTCATGGCCGGAGAAGTTGCTCATCGCCCAGGGATAGGCGACGCCGATGGCGGCCCCGGCGAGCAGGATCAGAACAAACAGAAAGCGCATGCGCCAAGCTACCTCGAATTGGCGCCGCCAAGGGCGCGCTCCATCTCGTCGAGCAGCATATCGAGGCCGAGATCGAATGTCCGGTCGAATTCGGCGGCGCCAAAATAGCGCCCGGCGGCAGCAACATTCGGGAAATCCCGCGCCAACTGCTCGTCGCTGACGGTGGTGACCGCCGACGGGCCCTTGGCATAGCCGGCGGTCTCATCGAGGATCGCACCCATCAGATAGTAGCCGACAGTGCGGAACAGCCGCGCGCTCAGTTCGGGACCGAAGCCTCCGGCCTCGAACAGGCCGAGGATGCCACTCAGCCAGGCGAGGCAAGTCGGCGAATTCATCCGGTAGGTGACCAGGAACGGCGCGAAGGCCGGATGCTCGCTGCCGATACGGCGGAAGTCGTGCATGGCGATGCGCATTCTTTGCCGCCACGGCAGACCGGCGTCGGGCATTTCGAGCGAGCCGATCAGCCGGTCGACCAGGGCTTCGTGCAGATGCGCCTGCGACGGAAAGTGGTGATAGATGCTCATCGCCTCGCAGCCGAGGTCGGCCGCCAGCTTGCGCATCGAAAAGCCGGCAAGGCCCTCCCTCTCGATCACCCCGAAAGCCGCATCCTCGATCATCTCGCGGGACAGCCGCCCGCGTGGTCGCTTTTTTCTTGATCGATGCGACGTCTCATGAGCGTACGCTTTTCCGCATTACCTTACATCGTAAGGCTAACAAACGCCAGAGGAGAAAACCATGTCTGCCTTTCTCATAGTTTCATCCGCGCATTCCTGCCTTCGCTATGCGTCCGCATCCGTGCTTGCCGCTGCCTGCGCACTCACCCTGACGCTGGCCGCCGCGCCTGCCCAGGCCGACGACTATGACGCTGCCATCAAGGACATCCAGTCGACTATGGGCGAAGTGCCAAGCTTCGTGAAGCAGTTCCCGAAAGCCGGTCTGCCCGGCGCATGGGCCGAGGTCAAGGCCATCCAGCTCAGCGACAAGACGGCGCTGTCGCCAAAGGTCAAGTCGCTGATCTCGCTCGCGGTGGCTGCGCAGATCCCGTGCAGCTACTGCATCTGGTCGGATACCCAGGACGCCAAGCGCGCCGGCGCCACCGACGAGGAAATCCAGGAAGCGGTGGCGGTTGCCGCGCTGACCCGCCACTGGAGCACGGTCTTCAACGGCATGCAGGTCGACTTCGACACATTCAAGAAGGAAATGGGCGGGGAATAGGCCCCGTCGGCAAAAAGGAAATGGGCGGAGAATAGGTCCCGCCGGCAAAAAGGAAATGGGCGGAGAATAGATCCCGCCAGCGGCAAAGATCGCTGTCACCAGGAGACGTCAGGCATGGCCCGCCAACGGCGGGCCATGCCTTTTTTTGTGACGGCCGGATCGCGTAAACGTTGCATTTCGGCCAAACAGCTATCGCTTAAGATAACCGACCTCGGCATAACGGAATGTGTCAGCGCCTGCCCAATGATCCGACGGTATGGCCCCGCATGTGATTGAATGCGGGTATTTGATGCGCGAAATTCATGGGCAGCACAGTGGCCGCCCGAGCGGTTTCGGTCAGCAATCGCACTGCTTCCTGCGGGTCCAGAGCCAGACCCCGGCCGCGAATATTTAAGATTTTATCATTACCCAAGCAGATCGCGGACCGCGGGGGGCGTATCTGGAAGCTCTTCCATGCGCGAGAGTCACCAAATCTTGACTTCCCCTGGCTAAGTTTCAGGCGCTGCTTTGCAAGCCTGGCAAATGAGCACCAACCACTTCCGTCTTCCAGGTCCCTGCCAATGCGATGCTTGCACCGAGGAGAGACCGTCGACCTCGCCCATGATTAACCACTCGCCAATGAATACGGTTAACGAACCTCTAATTTAGTTGACTATGTTGTCCACAGGTATATTTTCATATGTGTTGGGTGTGCAATTTGGGCGAGCAATCGGCGATGGTGGCAACCAGACGCGCGGTCGCGATTTCAGGGGTATTGAATGCTGAGCGGCAGCCAATAAGCCGTGCGGCACGATCTCCGCTAACTCAGGCTATTTACGCACATCATTGATGGCGATTCCGCGCGAGCGGAGGTTTTCGCCACGTTCTTTGGGACGTGGCCGGGCGAAGCTTTGTCCCGGCCTCGGGGGTAGCGTTTTGCGGCGCTTTAAGGGGGATGCCATGAGTAAAGTGATCAAGGTTCTGAAGCCCGGTGCGGGAACCGGCCGGCGGGGCGGCAGTTTCAATCGCGGCCGCGCTCTGGTCGCTGGAGGCGCAGGATTTCTAGGCTCGCATCTGTGCGAGCGGCTGCTGCGCGATGGCTACGAAGTCATCGCGGTGGACAATTTCCACACCGGCAAGCGATACAATCTCAACGTCCTGCAGCGCGATCCGGGCTTCCTGTGCATCGAGCACGACATCATCGATCCGTTGCCCCGCGACCTCCCGGTCGACGAAATCTACAACCTCGCCTGCCCGGCTTCGCCGCCGCATTACCAGGCCGACCCGATCCACACGTTCAAGACGAGCGTACTCGGCTCGCTGAACCTCCTGGAACTTGCCCGGCGGCACAACGCCAAGATATTCCAGGCGTCCACCTCCGAGGTCTATGGCGACCCGCTGGTGCATCCGCAGCCCGAAAGTTATTTCGGCAACGTCAACACGCACGGCCCGCGATCCTGCTACGACGAAGGCAAGCGCTCGGCCGAAACCCTGTTCTTCGACTATTCGCGAACCTACGGCATCGATGTGCGCGTCGCGCGCATCTTCAACACCTATGGCCGCCGCATGCAGCCCGATGACGGCCGAGTGGTGTCGAATTTCATAGTCCAGGCCTTGCGCGGCGAGGACCTGACCGTCTACGGCAGCGGCCTGCAGACGCGCTCGTTCTGCTATGCGGACGATCTGATCGAGGGCTTCATCCGGCTGATGAATGCCCCCAATGCGCCAGCGCATCCGGTCAATCTCGGCAATCCGGTCGAATTCACCGTCATGGAGTTGGCCAGGTTGGTCATCGACTACACGAATTCCCGCTCGAGGATCGTGCACCGGCCGCTGCCGGTCGACGATCCCAGGCAGCGCAAGCCCGACATTTCGTTCGCCAGGCAGAACCTCGGCTGGGAGCCGCAGGTCAGCCTGAGCCAGGGCCTGGCGCACACGGTGGAGTATTTCGACACCCTGCTCTACGGCAGCCGGCCTGTCAAAGAGGCCGCCATGTCATGACACGCCGCCCCATATTGGTGACCGGTGGGGCCGGCTTCATCGGCAGCCACACCTGCAAGCTGCTATCGGCCGCCGGCTACCTGCCCGTGGTCTACGACGATCTCAGCCGCGGCAATGAGAAATCCGTCGCCTGGGGCCCGCTCGTCGTCGGTGACATCCGCGACGGCGAGGCGCTGCGGCAGGCGATCGCGACCTACCGGCCGAAAGCGATCATCCACTTCGCGGCGCTCGCCTATGTCGGCGAGTTGGTCCGCGAGCCGGCCGAATACTATTCGACCAATGTGGCCGGCACCATCGCCGTGCTCGACGCGGCGCGCGCAGGCTCCATCCAAAACGTCATCTTCTCGAGCAGCTGCGCAACCTATGGCGTGCCCGAAGCATTGCCGGTGCGCGAAACATCGTCGCAAAATCCGATCAGCCCCTATGGCCGGACCAAGCTGATGGGCGAGCAGATCATCGGCGATTACGCGGTGGCCTACGGGATGAAATACGCGATCCTGCGCTACTTCAACGCCTGCGGCGCCGATCCCGACGGCGAGCTCGGCGAATGGCACACGCCCGAAACCCACCTCGTTCCCAGGGTGCTGATGGCCGCGTCCGGGATGATCGACGAGATCGAGGTTTTCGGCACCGACTACGACACGTCGGACGGCACCTGCGTGCGCGACTACATCCATGTCAGCGACCTCGCCCGCGCGCATCTCAAGGCGCTCATGCATCTCGAGGCCGGC
The DNA here is from genome assembly GCA_963788955.1 of uncultured Alphaproteobacteria bacterium. Taxonomy (GTDB): domain Bacteria; phylum Pseudomonadota; class Alphaproteobacteria; order Rhizobiales; family Rhizobiaceae; genus Mesorhizobium. Next base: position 141,093 of record CAWBIN010000007.1, read on the forward strand.
GGCGAAAACCTGTCGGTCAATCTCGGCACCGGCCGGGGCGTGTCGATCAAGGAGATCCTGCAGGCGGTCAGCCGCATGACCTCGAAATCGGTTCCGGCCGTCTACAGGACCAGGCGACCGGGGGACCCGGCCGAGCTCTACGCCGACCCGGTCAACGCACGCGAACATCTGGGCTTCGTGCCGGAGCTTTCCGACATCGATACGATCGTCAGGACGGCCGCGCCCTTCTTCGGGCTGGAGGCAGTCCGATGATGTCACTGCAATGGTTTTTCCCGGTACTTGCCACGGCCTTATGGGCCGCATGGCACGTGAAATGCGCCGGTCAGAAATACCAGCCCGCAAGGCTGGTTGTCGTCCCTGTATGTAGCTTGTCGGGGCGCGGGCTCGCTGAGCTGGAGTGAGGGCTTTAGTCTCAGCGAGCCTGATTTATGCTTGATCCAATGCCTTGCTCCTGCCGGGCTAGCTCTTGGAATCGACCAGTTTGCGGATGTCTTCGAATTGCGCGCCCTTGGTGTCGCCTTGCTCGAATTTCTTGTACTCGTCGCTGGGTTCTTCGGCAGAGTGTTTGAAGTTGTACCACTGCCCATCCGGATCCTTGCGCTGCTCGATGTTGCCGCTGTTGATACGGTGGCTAAAACACGTGCGCCCAAGCTTGCCGGGGTAGTCTTTGGACCGCCAGGCGGCTTCCATGCACATCTTGCCGTCCTTTGTGACCAACCACCTGCCTTCCGCGACCCACGCCGTGTCCTGGCTGGTCCAGGCCCGCAGGCGCCTGTTGTCCTTGGCAAAGTAGGCCGCGCCATCCTTCCAGACCCAGGTGCGGTTCTGGTAAAGAACCTGCAGCTCATAGGGGGACGGCACAGTGGCCGAGGCATCTGCCTCCGCAGGCGCTTTGTCCTTGGCGGCCGCATTCGCGGTTCCGAGAAGCGCAATCTGACAGCAGATGGCCAGGAGGGGCGCAAGGGATGCGGCACGGCGATGGGGTTGCGCCCCAGATCCCCTTTTGGTTGTCATGGCGAGCGATCGCATTTCGGTATTCGCTACTCAATGGTGTGGGGTTGGCCGAATATTTCCTGGAAGTGCCCGGGGATTGCAAGGCTCTGCCGCTACTACCTGCACACTATTAATCGCCGCGCGAAGAACGATGTCAACCTTTCCGGGACGGCCGGTCGCGAACGTGGCGAACTCTCGTGACAGACTGCAAAATCAAGGATTTGCGGTGCATGCCGATACTGTCGACGTCCCATCGGCATGCCCGATATCCGTCGACGACCAAGTTGGTGGATTCGCGTAGTCTGGTGATCTATAAGACCGCCACACTTCAACGCGGCCGAAAACGTCGAGGCTCATGCTTGCTTCCGCGGATCTGCCCGTGCACTCAACAAACGAGCGGTGCGGGGTACGGGTGCAGCAGAACAATGGGTCCGGCGCCGCCGAGCACTATAGGCCCGCGCAAGCGGCGGAGAATTGGTTGAAAAGAATAGTCTCGATTGTCGTGACGCTGGCGCTGCTGGCCTGGCTCGCCAGCGACTCGCGCTGGAAGATGGTCGGCGATGCCTTCGCCAGTATCACACCCGGCGCATTCGCGGCTGTCGCACTGGCGCTGTTCGCCACCTATGTGCTGCGGGCGCTGCGCGTCTGCGACGAGTTCCGCGACGAGGTGAACGGTCGTTTCGGCGCCTGCCTGCGCGTCATTCTGATCCACAATGCCATGATCAACGTGGTGCCCTTCCGCGGCGGCGAGACCGCCTTTCCACTGCTGTTGCGGCAGGTCTTCGGCATACCGCTCATGCGCGCCAGCGCCTCGCTGCTGTGGTTCAGGTTGCAGGACGCCTTCGTCGTTGGCGTGCTCGCCTGCCTGGTGTGGCCAGGCCTCAATCCCGCGCTGAGGGCGGCGGGGATCGCGGCGCTGATCGCGACCGCCTGGTATCTGCCGCGATGGGCGCGCGCGCCGCATGACTGGGCGGCACGCGGCAGGATCGTTGCGAAGCTCGGCATGCTGCGCGACATTTTCACCGAGGCGACTGGGCGGTCGCGCTACGGCTGGTGGTGGACGGTTGCCAACTGGGCGCTGAAGCTTGCCGTGCAGGGTTGGCTGCTGGCCATGCTGCTGGGCACGTCTTTCCAGACCGCCTTTCCCGGGGCCGTCGGCGCCGAGGCCGCAGCCATTCTTCCAGTGCAAGGCGTCGCCGGCTTCGGCACGTATGAGGCGGGAGCAGCGGCTGCGCTGCTCTATTCCGGCATTGCCATCAGGAGTGGCCTGCAGGCGGCGCTGGCACTACATCTGTTTATCTTCTGCTCGGCCATCGCGACGGGCGCGATCGCATGGCTGTTTCCCTCGAAATCGACCGTGCCGGGAAACCCGACCGTCGGCTCTGCAAGGAAGTCATCGCCATGAACGTATTGCCCATCCCCGCTTCGGGACTGTCCGAGGACGCGGTCATGCCGGAGCACACGCTGTCGATCGTCGTTCCCATGTACAACGAGGCCGAAAACGTCGAGCCGCTGCTGGCGCGCATTCACCAGGCGATGGCGCATTACAGCCAACCGTGGGAGGTGGTGCTGGTGGACGACGGCAGCACCGACGCGACGCCAGGTGAGATCAAGCGCCTGGCGGCGCATTACGGCCCGCATGTGCATGCGGTCGAGCTGGTGCGCAACTACAAGCAGACGGCGGCGATGCAGGCAGGCATGGACGCGGCGCGCGGCGAGGTCATCGCCACGATCGACGGCGACCTGCAGAACGACCCCTTCGACATCCCGCGCATGGTCTACCGGCTGCTGACCGAGGATCTCGACCTGGTGGTCGGCTGGCGCAAGGACCGCCAGGAAGGGCTTTTGATGCGCAGGCTGCCTTCGCGCATCGCCAACTCGCTGATCGCGCGCGTCACCGGCGTGCGCCTCAAAGACTATGGCTGCAGCCTCAAGGTCTATCGCGGCAACGTCATCCGCAGCGTCAGGCTCTATGGCGAGATGCACCGCTTCATCCCGGCCTGGCTCGCCACGGTGACGACACCACGGCGCATCGCGCAGGAAGTGGTGACGCACCATGCGCGGATCCACGGCCAATCCAAGTACGGCATTTCGCGCACCTTCAGGGTCGTGCTCGATCTGGTCTTCATGTACTTCTTCATGCGCTATCGCACGCGGCCCGGGCATTTCTTCGGCGGCATCGGCATCGTGCTGGGCGCGCTGGGCGCGCTGATCCTTACCTATCTGTTCGGCCTGAAGCTGTTTTTCGGCCAGGACATCGGAACGCGCCCGATGCTGTTCACCGGCTTCTTCCTGCTCATCGCCGGGGTGCAGATGGTGACGTCGGGCGTGCTGGCGGAAATGCTGGCGCGCGTCTATCACGAGGCGAACGGGTCGTCGGCCTATGTCGCGCGTCCGCAATCGGCGCCCGGTGAAAATGAAGGCGACGGCTGGTATCGCCCCAGCCGGTGACCTGATCGCAAAGCTCTGGGGGGTTCTATGTCCATAGTTGTGACCGGTGCCGCGGGCTTCATCGGCAGTCATGTCTGCCAGCGGCTTCTGGACCGCGGCGACGAGGTCGTCGGCGTCGACAACATGAACGCCTATTACGATCCGGCGCTGAAGGTAGCGAGGCTCGCCCGGCTTTCCGGCAGGACGGGATTTTCGTTCCACGAGCTGGACGTTGCCGCACCGGGCGTCCTGGCCGCGGTGCTTGGCAAGCGGCCGGTCCGCAAGATCGTGCATCTGGCAGCCCAGGCGGGCGTGCGCTATTCGCTGGAAAATCCGCGCGCCTATATCCACGCCAACATTGCCGGCCATCTGGAAATTCTCGAACTCTGCCGGGCCGCGCCCGACATCGAGCACCTCGTCTACGCCTCGTCGAGCTCGGTCTATGGCGGCAACACCAAGGTGCCGTTTTCGGAGAGCGACCGCGTCGACGACCCGGTGTCGATCTACGCCGCGACCAAGAAGGCGGACGAGCTGATGAGCTCGACCTATTCGCATCTGTTCGGCCTGCCGCAGACCGGCCTGCGCTTCTTCACCGTCTACGGCCCGTGGGGCCGGCCCGACATGGCGAGCTGGATCTTCACCGAGGCGATGCTTGCGGGCACGCCGATCCGGGTCTTCAACCATGGCGAGATGTGGCGCGACTTCACCTATGTCGACGACATCGTCGACGGCGTCGTCGCCGTCCTCGACAAGCCACCAATCGGCGGGCACGCCCTCTACAATATCGGCAACAGCCAGCCGGTCCATCTCGGCCGTTTCATCGACACGCTGGAAAGCTTGCTCGGGGTCAAGGCGATACGCCACAACGAGCCCATGCAGGCCGGCGAGGTCGAGAAGACCTATGCCGACACCAGTGCGCTGGAGCGGGATTTCGGCTTCAAGCCGAAGGTGCCGATCGAGGAAGGTTTGCGGAATTTCGTCGACTGGTATCGCCAGGAATGGCGGCCGGAGGGCAAGAGGTAGCGGGCAGAGCCTGCGCCAACCCTCTTGCCCCCGGCTCGCGCCCCCCGGCTCGCGCCCCGGCTGAAAATCAGTAACGTGAACGGTAGCTCGAGCGCTGGCCGAAGCCGCTCGGGCCACAGATCCAGGGCGAGCGGCGACAAATTCACGCTGATCGCCTTTTGCGCCGTGTGAACAGCCCTTTCCTTCCGCGAGATATTAGACGACGCTTGTTAAGATTCAGGCAAGCGGCGTGGTGAGCACCGCCCTTCGCCGCTGCGCCGGATATTACTAAAATGCGATCGATTGGTTTGCTGCGCGCCTCAAAACGCGGTCCGTTCGACGCGCTTCAGGTATGCCCAGTTCTACACGCATCCCTCGACGAAGGGGCCGTTGATCCATAGCGAGCCACTGTTGTACATGCTGGTCCCGCTGCCGTCGGTGCGACCTGTCGTTTCCTTGTCGACGTGCAGCCTGCTGTTTGGCACCAACTGACCGTTCACCTTGATGCTCTTGATGAACAGGTTGCGATCGCCCGCGTTGCCCTGCCCCGCCCACAGATCATTGGCAAAACGAAGCTCGATGAAATGCGGGCTCGGCACCGCGCTGAGGTCGACAAAGAATGGCTGCGCATCGGCCGACGCCGCCTGCAGCTCCGCACCGATCTCGTCGGGCGTCATGGCCTTGCTCTGCCTGCCCGAAACGGCAATCTGGGCCACGGGCTTGCCGTCGACCAGAACGTCCAGACGCGGCGGCCCCTGGAATTCGGTGCCGGCAGCGTCGATCTCCAGGTTGGTGACGGTGCAACGCCCTGCGTCTTTCGCCGCGTCCGCGACCAGGTTGGCCACGCGCTGCCGCTGCGACTGCACCCATCCGGCGATGGGCTGCAGCAGTGCGCTGCGGTCGCCCGCATCGACCTTGAAGAGGTTGGTTCGTTCGTCGGGATCGGCCTTGAGGTCATATTCCTCGACCTTGCCGGTGGTGGCGTTGAAGATGACCTTTCGATCATTCTCGCGATAACCGAACAGGAAACCAGCCCAGGGATTGAAGAAGAAGGTCTTGTTCGGCCGTTGCTGGCTGAACAGGCTGCGCCCCTGCCACTGCTTCGGCAGCGGAAGTCCGAGTATGTCGAAGATGGTCGGGGCGACATCGACGATGCCGCCGACCGGATGCGCGACCTCGTCATGGAAAAGATGCTTGTTGATCATGATGAGCGGAATGTGGATGTTCTCATCGTAGATCGCGCTGGCATGAACATAGTCGCCGTGCTCCCCGAACGCCTCGCCGTGGTCGCCCAGTATGACGACAAGCGTCGAATCGAGCTTGCCGGACTGCTTCAGCGATTCAAGGATCTCGCCAAGCGCCGCGTCACCGACCTTCAGCGCGTTGAGGTAGGCATTGAATTTTTCATCATCCGAGTAGTGGACCAGCCCGTTGTCGTGGCTGGAAGGCGCCATCTTCGAAAACATCGGGCTGTCGGTGATGTAAGGATAGTGGGTCATCGCCGTGAACATGATGCCGAAGAAAGGATTTCCCGAATCCTTGTTCATCCAGTCAATGATCGACTGCGCCGTGCAGAGATCACTGTTGTAGTCCATGTTCTTCCACTGCTCGGAGCTGAGCTTGAAGGTCGGCGTGGTGCATTTCTGCCCCCGGTAATCCTGAATCGTGTCCAGCCCCTTGTTCAGCAGAAACTCATCGACCCGCTGGAAGCGGGAATCCGCGCTCCAGAAAAACCCGGTGCGAAAACTGTGTGCGGAGAGCGTATTGGAGATCGATATCCAGCGGCAGATAGGGATACCTGGTGGTCATGCCATAGTATGAAATGTCGTTGTACATCGAGGTGAGCAGAGAAAATATCGAGTAATGCGTGGAAGGCGCATGCGCGTATATATTGTCAAATCGGATGGAGTCCCCTGCGTAGCTCTTTATGTTTGGAGTGACCGGATATTTGCCGCCAAACGTCTCGATATATTTGGACGGAACCGACTCCATCATGAAAATCAGCACGTTCTTGATCGGGTTTGGCGTCGGCGCCTTGAAGCTCGACGTTTCCGGCGGTCGCTCACCGACGCTGGCGACATCCGGGTCGTTGGTGGAAGCGTTCATGGTCAGCACGACTGGCGTCGGACTGAGCAGGGCCAATTCAACGAAATACAGGATCGGATTGTCGATCTTGGCCGCCGGCAGCGCCTCCGCGCGCACGTGGTATCCAGTACCGACCAACGCCGCGCCGACACCCAGGACGAGCGCACCCAGAAAGACCCTGTGGCCGGTGGCGCTCAGGCGCAGACACATTCGGGCCGCGGCGTAGCCAAGAACGAGGACCAGAATGATGGACCCGGAAACGGTCGCGAAGTCCCGGATGTTGAGCGCGTCGCCCATGGCGTTCCTGGCGTCGGCATTCTGGAGGAAGTCGCCATAGACCAGCCACTGGAACGTGAATGGCTCGCCCAGCATCTTGACGAGATTGATGTTGGCAAATCCCCAGCCGAGGGACACCAGAATGACAAGGTAGAACAGGAAGGCGACGACGGTGGAGCGAGGCGGCTGGCCTTTGCCAGGAAAAGCAGGAACACGGCCACAGCGGTCAGCGAGGCTAATGACGATCAGGTCGTAGTAGCTTGCTGCCAGCCCCTTCGGAATGGACGCCAGAAGGCCCTGGATCGTCGTCTGCGGATCGACGATGGCGCTTCGGTAGGCACCCAGAAGCAACCACGACAACAGGGCCGTGCAGATAATTTGCAGGCGCATGCGCTGGAAGCGCATGTCTCGCGACAAAGACTGTCCGCCTTCGATTCCGTCAAGCCGCTCTCAGGTCGGCTCGCCGACCCCATGCTGCCGCCGATGTTCATACAAATACCCGCCGCCAGTTTGCGCTCCGGCCCAGTCACGACCGATAGCGTTCAAACCCCCACTGCCAGAATCCGCCCGAGCCTAAAAAAAGTCAACAAAATCAAGTATTCGTTAACCACGTCTCTTGAGAACTGGTTAACCGAATGCGTTGAATGCCGATGTGTTTTTGCGACCGTCGGCAGGGTTCAAGCCTCTGAAAGAATTGGAAAGCCGGCGAATTTCCGACGCCGCAAGACATGCGCTACGATCGTGCCCTCGCCGATGGACGTCGCCGCCCGGACTTCACCCGAACGCGTACAGTGCTTCCGAAGAAATGGCTCTGAAATAGGCGGTGAATTCCCAGTAATTCTCGATGCGCTCGACAAACGGGCGCGGTGGTGGCTTCACGATATCGATCTCGAAATGGTCCAGGCGCTGGTCGCCGCCGAGATAGGCAATGATCGCGTTGCCAACCAGAGGGTCGGCGATATCACTATAGTGGATCGGGAAATACGGCTGCCCGGTTTCGAACAGGACGGATTTGATCTTGGTCCGGAACAGGTTCAGGTCGCGGAGATACTCATTGAACCGGTCGATGTCGAAATGCACTTTTTGCCGGTAGGCGCCGGCTGGCAACGGTTCCGAGGCATGAAGAACCCAGACACCGGAAGCCTCGGCCTCAAGCAATGAAACAAAGGATGCTACCGGGTTCCTGAAGAGCCAGAGCTTCTTGGTGCTCTCATCTTCGAGCACGGGAAGAATGGCGGGGCGCGTCTGCTCGGGAAAAATGTGAAAGCCGACAAAGCGGGCCGCCGGATCGTCGAAAATCCGCGCAATGAACTGCTCGGGTTCGGCATCCCGCACGTCGACGCTTTCCCGCTGCAGGTTCATCTTGTCGTGGTAGTCGTGGCGCAGACCGACGAAACCAGAATTGAAGACCTCGCCATGCATCACCATCCCGTCATACTGGTTGAGATGGCGGTTGAGTGCCTGGGAACCGGTTCTTGGCGATGCGATCAGCACGAACTTTTGACGAGACTGCATTCGCACCAGGCCCTGATACAACGAAGACGCGCCCAAAATACACAAATGACCTGTTCATTCAATTCTCAGCCGCCGCATGAATCAACAACGGCGGGCGCTTTCGAGCACCCGCCGTCGTGATGTTTTCAGCACGGCGTCTGCGATCAGCCGCCACGCAGGCGCGTCGGACTCAGGCTTGCGATGGTCATGCCACGCTGTTCGGAAGGACACGTTGGCAGGAAGCGGCTGGCATCCGCGTATGTCATGGTCGCGATGGAGCTCTTCAGCCCACCACGCTTCGCGATCCAGCCGCGAACCCAGCCAGGGTAGTTTTTCATCATGAAATTCGCGGCTACCTGATTGCCCCGCGCCCCAACGCCATAGGGCAGGTGAAAGCCGAACGACGCGCTCTGCGTGACGCACACCTTGCTCTTGGGCATGGACAGATAAAGCGTGCAGGCCGAGTCGCACGAACCGTTGAACCGCACAAAGGTGCCGCTGCGGCGCATTTTCAGCGCACGGATGGCATAGTCGATCACATAGCCGCCGCGATCGCCACTGATCGTCTTGACGTTGGCAGTGCCAAGGCTGATGCGCGGTCGCAGCAATTCACCTGCGGTGCTTGCCGAGACCAGTGCGCCCATCAAACCTAGCGCGCCGAGAAACTTCATTATCGTTTTCATTTGCGCCTCCTGCTATGCCGTCAATGACTAGCTGGGAGGCGTAAAGATTGAATATTCCGTGTCGCTAAAGTTGTATCAGTCGATTGATTGTGCAGCCGTTTTAGGACCTGATTGACGATTTGGTTTACCAATGGCGCAGAAGGATGATCACTGAAAAGTAAACCCGGCGCGGGCATCATTGCAGATCGACTGTGCTGCGGAGCGCACTCGGCGGAATTGGATCAGAGGAAGTCGGATGGCCGTTGGTGGCAAGGAGCGGAGGCCGTCAGAGCGAAGGCAAGCCTCGCCGCGTCTGCGTCGTGACAAATGCAATCGATCATGGTGACGAAGACGGCGCCATGGTCGAACTGGCCAGGCTTTTCGCCGAGGAGGGCGACGACGTCACCCTGCTATGGGTTCCAGGCAGGAATGCTCCAGCGGAGGTGGCAGCGCGCCACCGCGAGCTGGAGGCGGCCTCGGTGCGACTGGAAGTTCTCGACAAGTCCGATCAGCTGCTTCCTTCGCTGACGACGCCCGAGAGCCGGTCCGCCGCTGTGCTGCATTATCTCGAACGGTCCGGCCACGATCTGGTCTACGCGCCGCTCGAGGGCGGATTGCCTTACTACACGCTGCTGGCGGTCGAGACTGCGGCCTTTGCCGCGCCGCCGATCGTGGTCGTCGCCCACGCACCGGAAGAATGGGAACATGAAGCCGACAAGGCGTTCATGGACAGCACCGAGGCGATTGCCGTCGCCTACATGGAGAAATACTGCGCCGAGATGGCGAACAGGACGATCTGTGCGTCGGCCGCCTTGCGACAGTGGATGTTGTCGAAGGGCTGGAAGGTGAAGAAGGCGATCGTGACGCCGATGTTGCCGTTGCAGGATCGTCTCGGTCCAGCCGGCGCGCGGCCGTCGATTGTGGCGGGAAGCGCAAGAGAACTTGCCGTCTTGGCCGGATGGCGCTTCCGCGATGGCCTGACGCTGCTTTGCGACGCGCTCGACATCATCGCGCCAACAGCGCCAAAAGGGCTGACGGTCACCGCATTCGGCCCATTCGGAAAGATCATGGGCGAGCACAGCGGTGGACTGCTTCTGCGACGCGCCGAGCGGTGGCCGTTCAAGCTCAACCTGTTGGCGCACGCAAGCCCCGCCGCAAAGCTCGACTACGTCGCGCGCGACCGGCGCGCTTGCCGTCATCCCCGCCCGCGCCGCATCGACGGGCGGCACCGTCGCCGCATGTATCGAGGCGGGATTGCCTTTCGTTGCGACCAATGTCGGCGCGAACGCCGAGAGCTGGAATGCGCAGGCGAGGCAACCGCGGCTGGTCGATCCTGACGCTGCCGCGTTGGCGCAGGCGATTTCGGCGGCGCTCGATGACCCGCCTCGCCCACTGCCTGTCGACAGCCTCAGCCAATGTCGACAGTCCTGGCTGGATACGCGCAATTTGCCGACGCCGGCCAGGCGCAGGCGCGTCGACAAAAGTGCCGGGTCGTCACCTCTGGTCTCTATTGTCATGGCCCATCGCAACCGGCCGCTCTATCTGAAACAGGCAATCGCGGCGATCGAAGCGCAAACCTACGATCACCTGGAACTGGTTCTGGTCGACGACGGAAGCGACCTGGACGAAGCCAGGCGATTGCTGGATGCGCTGGAACCGACCTTCCGTCAGCGCGGATGGAAGATCCTGCGCCGGCCGCACAAGCATCTCGGCGCGGCGCGAAATGCCGGCATCCGCGCTTCGCATGGCGAGCTGATCCTGTTCGTCGACGATGACAACGCGCTGTTTGCGGAGGCCGTCGATCATTTCGTGCGTGCGATGGCTACATCGGGCGCCGACATCTGCACTGCGTTCCAACTGATCTTCTACGAGGATTTCGTGCCCGAAGATCGCGCCGACGGGCTGATCCAGTACCTGCCCCTGGGTGGTCCCGACGCGCTTGGCCTGATCCATAACGTCTACGGTGACGCGAATGCGATGATGCGCCGATCTGTCTTCTCGCAGATCGGGTTCCTGATCGAAAAACCCGGCTACGCCATGCACGACTGGGAGTTCTTTGCGCGAGCCTCTCTCGCCGGGCTCAAGATCAGGACGATTCCAAAGCCGCTATACTGGTATCGCTCGAAACCGGATGGAATGTTCCGGACGTCGAATTGGTACGACAACCGGCTTCCCGTCCTGGAGGCGTTCAGGTCGAGCCAATCCGATGATGTCCGCCTGCTGCATCATTTGGCCATCGCCCAGAACACGCACCGGTCCGAAATTGAAAGTGCCCGCGAAAACCTGAAATATACCCCCGCCAATCGAAAATATCTGGAGCTGTGCGACATCGAACCGAACAGCGATGCTGCCATAGAGAAACTTGCCGAGCATTGCCGGGTCGATCGGCCGCCCCGATACGGCTGCCACCTTGCTTGGACGCCCCCCACATACCACAATGCCCCGGACCGTCCTGATGTCGGCGGCAGTTCGATCATCCTCGACTACGACATATTGAGGGGTGCACGGTTGCTTACACCGCGCTCTCGGCTCTCCCGCTGCTGCTTGTCGCACCGGATGACGGCGGGGTGTTCTTGCGTCCGCATGCGGACGGCGCGGTCGCCGCATCGCTTGATCACCAGTTTCCAGCCCTTCTTCCGGAAGGTGGAAGCAATCGTTGAAATCGCTCATGCCGATGCGCCGGCGATGGATTTCGGTCTCGCCCTTGCTCGCCCCGATCAAACCATAGACTGGCAACAGGACATCGGCGCGCAAACGATCGCCTTTTCAGGCTGGATGAGCATCGAAGACAGATTTGTGCGTCATCCCTTGGTGGCGGCGCTTCGCCACGACGCAAGATGCCGCTTTCAATCGTTCTTGCCGTTCGTTTCACCGGGACGCCCAATGGTTTTCCGACCAATGCGTTCTTCCGCAAGCTGACACTGTTCAGCGACTAACGCGATCCAGCCAGGCAAGCGAGATCCGGCGCAAGCGAGGCCGTTCATCAATCGTGCGCGTTAACCACGTTGGTGGAACCTTCCCAGAATGGTTGACAAAACGTTAACAGATGCTAATATTTCAGTGGGTTGAAGTAGGTGGGGTGTGTTATGCGTAGAATTCATTCGCTGCTGTTGGGTGGACTTAGTCTGCTGGGGTTGAGCGTCGCTTTTTCCGACGTGGCGCAGGCGCAAAGGCGGATGTTGGCGTCAAGGAAGCCGAGCTTGCCTGCGAGCAGGCCCTTAAGATCGGCACCATCGAGGCGCTTGAGGATTATCTGCACCGTTACCCGAATGCTCCGACGGCCTGCAAGGCGCTTGCTCTCAACAGCTTGGGCCAGTTTGCGGGCGGTGATGGCGGCGGCGAGCATGGTGAAGGCGGCGGCCGCTACGGCGGATAGGCATTAGCCGGATTTTTCCCTAGTAGTTTGAGCAGTCAGGTGGCGTGTCGCGCGTCAAGTGCGCTGGCCAGGGTCGATACAAATTCGGCATAGCGCTCCGAGGTTTTCATCCAGCCGAGTTCGACGAGTTGGGCGGCGTCACCGCGATAGCGGACAGACCGATGGTTGCGGAGCGCCAGTTTCGGATCGCGCTCCAGCGCTTCCATGTAGGCAGCGCGCTCCTCGAGCGTCTTTTCCTTCAGTTGCGCATTTTCGCTCAGAGACGACGCTGATTTTTGGCGAAATCCCCAGACGAACTTGAAGTGCAGCAATGCGACGCGCAGTTCGCTGAACCGGACCTTGCTGATCGTGTGCTGCGCCACGTGATAATGCGTGCCCCGTCCCCATCTCACGATCGGCACCTTCGTCAGGCACGGGGGAAACGTTTGCTTGAACCGGCCGTGCCAGAAAACACGTTCCCGCACGCCACCGAACATCTGCTCCGGTGGATACATAGCCGTCGCGGGCGCGCAGCCATCCCGGCTCCGGATCGAAGTAGGGTGAAGCTTCAATAAGCGGTATCTTGCCATCATAGCTGCATTCGGCCAGCGGGCCGTCGGCATACATGTCGATCATCGAGCCGATGACGGCTTCGGCGCCGGTCGAAGTCGAGATAGCTGCAAAGCTGCCGCAGGTTTACCCGCTCAAAATCGGGATAGACGAGAAGCTCGTCAGCGTCGATCGAAAGGCACCAATGGCCGGTGCCGAACACATTCATCAGCGTGTTGATCCATCGCGGCGGATCGATGTTTTCAGCGAAATGCGATCCTTCGGTGTGGAAGCAGTGGCTGTCCGGCTGTTCCAGGATCAGCTCACGCGTGCCGTCCGTCGAACCATTGTCCAGGAAGAAAAACCGATCGACGCCAAGGCCGCGGTAATGGTCGAGGAGATGCGGCAACAGCGTCGCTTCGTTGCGCAGTCCGACAAAGCACAGGATCTCGCCATCGGCTATGTCGATCTGCCGATCATCCAGCCGCGCGAGATGCCTTGGGGATAGAAGGCCAACCATCCGAACGTCTTCAATCCGTTTGCGCGAGAAGGACACGTGCGTTATGGAATCCCGCAAGACAATTATCAAAGTGTTATCCAACTGTTGGCAAGACTGTTTCGAGCGGGGCAGGCTGGCAAGACGGACTAATCGGGGGACTGATTGAGCGTTGGTTCTAAGGCAGGCGCGATGCCCAAGGGCAAGCGACAAGCAAATCAGAAGCCTCGCAACGTGTGTATCGTTTCGGAGGTTGAGTTCGGCTCGACGGTGACTGCGGATCCCGGGTCGGTAAGCTACGCGCTGGCGCAGCATCTGGCGGGAACCGGCGACACCGTGACGCTGCTTTGGGTGCCGAGCCCGCTCGGCAGCCAGCCTGACGACAGGGAATCGCCAGGCTGGGCAAATGGTGCTTCGACAATTTCCTGGTGCGGCTCGAATTGTTGCCGCCATCGCCCCAGTTGCTGCGCGGCAATGAGGCGAGCGACAAGAACTCGGTCGCTGTCTACCACTACCTCAAGCAGAATGATTTCGACGTCGTCTATTTTTCGCTCGAGGGCGGCCTGGCGCATTTCCCCACCGTCGCCAAGCGCACGGGCGTTTTTCCCGCTCCGCCTGCGATCGTCGTGCTCGCCCATGAGCCGCTCATGTGGAAGCTGGAGGCCAATGCCCGCGCGGTCGAACAGAAGGACCAGATGACCGTCGCGCACATGGAAAAGACGTCGGCCGAGACGTGCGACCATCTTGTCGTCACCGGCCAGTCCCTGCTCGACTGGATGACCAAGGCGGGATGGAAACTGCCCGCCAGCCGTCACATTGCCGCGCCCCTTGAGCCTGAGGAGTGGCGTTCGAACTTCGCCGTCGATCATTACCGGCCGCGCGAGCGGCCGACAGCCGAAATTGTTCATTTCTCGGGCACGGAGGCGCGCAGCGGACTGACGCTGTTCTGCGATGCGCTCGACCGCCTGGCCGATAGCGGCGTGGCCGACCTGGCGGTGACGGTGGTCGGCGCGTTTGGTCATGTGCTGGGCGAACATTCGGGCGGCATGATAGTTCGCCGGGCGCAGCAGTGGCCGTTCAAGCTAAAGCTCCTGCCCATTCGAGACGAACCAGAGATCTTCAGATATCTCCGGCAGAGCCATGCACTGGTGGCGATTACGCACACGGCGGCTCAGCTTCCGCTCGATGTGGTGACATGCCTCGATGAGGAGATCCCGTTTGTCGCGACGGATGTCGGCAGCGTTCGCGACGTGCTCCATCCGAGATCGGCCGATGCCATCATGATGGAGGCGTCCGCGTCGGCCATCGCGGCCAAGATTGCGTCAGTGCTGGAAAGCCGATCGTTCGGCCCGGCCAAGCCGCTGCACAAACGGGACGTGCGTGAGAAAGCCTGGAGCAGGCTGCACGCGAAATTCCGCCGGGAACCCGGCAAGGCCCCAAGCCGAAGCCGGAGCCGGCCACCGCTCGTTTCAATCATTACCGCGCACTACAATCGCGCCAGCCTGCTGCCCCAGGCGATTGCCTCGGTTCGGCGCCAGGACTACCCAAACATCGAACTGATCCTCGTTGACGACGGCAGCACCGATCCAGCTGCCGTCCAGTTGCTGGCCGAGATCGAGCCGGAGTTCGTGCAGCGCGGCTGGCGGATCATCCGGCAGAAGAACGGTTTCCTCGGCAAGGCGCGCAACACCGGAATCCGCGCGGCCAAGGGTTCGCTGATCCTGTTCCTGGACGACGACAACGTGCTGTTCCCGAATGCCGTCAGTGCCTTCGTTGCCGGCATGCAAAAGTCCGGTGCCGATATCTGCACGACCTTCGCCAAGTGGCTCAACGAACCTTTCGTGCCGCCGGATACGAAGAGCGGTTACATGCTCTATTTCCCGGTCGGCGGACCTACGGACATCGCCCTGATCACCAATCCGTATGGCGATGCCAACGCGATGTTCCGGCGTGAGGTTTTCGACAAGATAGGCTACCTCAACGAGGAGCGAGGCTTTTCGGCCAGCGATTGGGAATTCTTCCTTCGGGCGGACCAGGCCGGCCTGGAGATTGTCACCGTCCCGGAGCCGCTCTATTGGTATCGCTCATCGCCGACCGGCATGAACCGAAATGCCGAGTGGCTGCGGAACCGCAAGCCGATCATCAATGTCTTCCGAAAGCACAAGTTCGCGAATACGGACATGTTCGTGCAACTCGGCATCAGCTCGAACACCGCCAATCATGAGAAAGAACTCAACCTCTGGAATCTGGAGCTTCGGGTCAAGGACGAACGATATCTCCGGTTGAGCGCAGGTTCCCCCAATAGCGCGGATGCGATGCAGTTGCTGGCCGAGATCGCGGCACGCGAAGGCAGGGCGGATACCGCAGTTTCGCTGCTCGCCCATGCTGGGCGCCCCGACTTCACCCTGGGTGTCGTCGAAATGCTCAACGCAGCGGCCGAGCAAACCGTGCCGGAGTTGCATTCCTCGCTCTACCGCGAGCAGTATCTCCCCGCCGAACCCCTGCGCCTGGCTCATGTCGGTTCGTATCCCGATGACGATCCGGCCCTGCTGAGCTATGTCGAGCAATCGCCGGACCAGCTGTTTCTCGAAGCCAAGGGCAGCAATATCAGCATGGCTTTGCTGAAGGGCGTCTGCCCGCCGGGCGTCACTGGCGCGACCTGTTGGGTTTACCTCGACGAGGAACTGACCGGTCGTGCGCAGTTTCAGCTCGCCATCGTGGATGCGGAAAACCAGACGTTCGGCAATCTCGCCCAACTCCTTGAGAGTGATGGCGGAAGGGGTTGGGCCGATGTCAGCCGAGCGCACGAGTCGCGCGAGATCATGGCGACTGTCAGTTCGCCGGCGACCGACAGGCGCGATCTGCTGCTCGCGGTCAGGTGCGGCGGCAGCCTCCCGAATGCACGGGTGCTGGGCGGCTTTTCGGGCATCCAGATCCGCCATGCGGTTTCGACCGGCGCGAGGCGTCCGCGCCTCGGCGCGCCGCAGCAACGCCGACGCATGCGCCGAATGACCAGTGACGAGCTGAAGCATTCAACGCTGGTGACCGACCATCCCTCCGATCTGCCGGCGTTGCTTGTCGCCGGCGACAATGGCGGCATATTCCTGCGGCCGAGCACGCATGGCCCGGTTGTTGCCGCCCTCAACTCTGCTTTCCCGGCCTTCGCCAGAAGTGTCATCGCAACAGTAGAGATCGCTCATGAGGAAGCGTCTCCGTTCGAGTTCGCCATGGCGCTGGGCAGGCAGGAAGAAAAGCTCGTATGGAAAGGCGATGCCCCGGTCGGTGCCTTGGCGTTCTCCGGATGGACACGGGTTTCGAAACCTTTCGAGCTGCATGATTTGAAGGTTTCAATCCGGGAGATCGATCGCAAATGGCTGACGATCTATCTGGCCATCCGGCTGCCGCGCGGCTCGAAGCCGATGCCATCCAACGCCTTTTGGCGCAAGCTGCTGCTGGTGTGGGACTGACGACGGCATCGTCGACGGCGCAGACCTGGATGCTTGTCTTTGCGCAATTCCGAAGGAAAAACCGCTACGCACTTTTCCTGGAATTGCTCTAACCTGTCGCAATCATGGGAACGGCAGTAGGTTCAGTATGTGCACAGGAGGCGCCTTGAAAATGAAGATGTCATTCAGTCTTGTCCTGGCATTTATTGTCGTTGCCGGGAGCATCTTGTCTTTCGGAGCGGCCGCCCAGGAACGCTGATGTTGGCCCTGAAATGCACCCAGTGGAATTCGTTCCGTGTCCTGTTCAAGAAGGGAGACGGCAAGATATCGGACGAAACCGCGAACGCGCTGACGGCTTTCATCAAGGAGGCCGGGCACGATTGCGGCTATAGGCTTTATGCAACAGCGAGCAAGGAAGGTGGCTACGACAAGGCCTACGACATTGCCGGCCGCAGGCTGAGTGCGACCGGCGACTTTCTCAAGGCGCAAGGCGTCAAGCCGGAAATGGTGCTGGCGCTTTCGCATTGGGTCGACGACGGCGCCGCCGACACCAACACGGCGCGGAGCGCCATCCTATACACTCTCCCAAAGCAAGGGATTTCGTGCCGGCAGTATGAGAAGCGCGACCCTGTCCAGATTCACCTCTTTTTCTACAACCAGTCCTCCGTGATTTCACAGCAGATCAAGGACGACCTCGACAAGTTTGCCGCCAGCATCCGGGACTCGCGCTGCAATGTCGAACTGACGGGCCTGGCTGCCAAGGAATTCACCGGCTCCAGCGCCGCAAAGAAAAACAAGGATCTGGCCAAGAAGCGCGTGAAGGCGATCGTGGATATTTTGACCGCGGCCGGGATCGACAGCGACCGGCTCATCGACACGAACGTTGAGTACGTAGGCGACAAGAAGCCGAACGTCGCGACCAGTCGTCTGGCGACCGCGTCCCTGATGTAGTGGCTTGTGGAGTCTGGATCGGCTGGCCCTTCACCGCGCGTTCTCGAGCGATCGGCTACCCCGGCTGCAGCAGGATGCCCCTGTTGCGGCCCAATAACCAGCGCAGGCCGAACGCCAGCACGACGTTGAGCAGCGCAAGGCCGCCAAGTACGGCGAGCGTGCCTTGCGCTCCCATCCATTGCATCAGCACCGCGCCCATCGACGGCGCGGCGGCCTGGGCTATCAGGCTCGGCATGGCCAGGCGACCCATTAATTTCGCGTAGCCCGACGGACCGAACAATGCGAGCGGCAAGGTGCCGCGCGCGATCGAATTCAAGGCCGATGCCGGCGCCGTAAAAGCCGAGCGCCACCGGCACGGCCGGCATGCCGATCCAGAGTGCAGAGATGCCTATGGCGACAAAACTCGCCGAAGCAAGCTTGGTCCAGATCGGATGATGGTAGCGCGCGATCATCATTTCGATGGCGCGTGCCGTCACCTGGAACGGGCCGACCAGGGCGCCAAGACCGACGGCGGCGGCAAGCGCCAGGCCGCCGGCCTGCAGAATCGCCAGCAGGTGCACCGACATCGTCGAGGAGATCACCGCGGCAAGCGTGATGGTGGCGGCGAGCACGATCATCAACGCCAGGGACGGATCGCCCACAGGCGCGGGTTTGGTGTTTCCTTCCGCTTCGGTTCTGCTGCCGCGCGGTGGCACCCCGCGCGGCAGCAGCGTGAGATAGAGCGGCAGAGCGGCAAGCAGTTGCACCGCCGCGTAGACGAGGCATGCGCCGCGCCAGCCGATCTCGGCCATCAGGAAGGCGGAAATCGGCCAGCAGACGGTGCTGGCGAAGCCGCCGAACAGGGTCAAGGTGGTGATCGCCGAACGCGCGCTGTGGCCGTACAGGCGGCCAAGCGTCGCGAAGGCCGCGTCATAGAGCCCTGCCCCCATGCCGAGCCCGATCACGAGCCACGCGCCCACATAGGCCGCAAGGGTCGGCGCCGCCGCCAGGCCGATCTGGCCGGCGCCGATGCAGACGGCGCTGAAAGCAAGCACATTGCGGCCGCCATGACGTTCGATCGAGGAGCCGACTCGCGGCGAGATCAAGCCGGCGACCAGAAGCCCGAGCGACAGGCCGCCGACCACCCAAGCCAGCGGCCAACCGGTCTCTGCGGCCACTTTCGGCGCAATGACCGCCGGCAAATAGTAGGAAGAGCCCCACGCCATGATCTGCGTCAGCCCAAGCACGGTGATGATCGTGCCGCGGCTACGCATGCCTGACGCAATGCTCATGCGGCGACGCCACAGCCGCAGCCACTCTTGCCGGCGGTCTTCGCCTCGACATCGGCGACGCAGCACGCATCCACCTCTTGCGGCGCCGGGCCGCCGCAGCAGCCGTCAGACGCGCTTTCGGCCGAGGCGAGCGATCCCGGCACCACGCAGACGCCGGTCTCGGGCAGGACCAGTCGCACCGCATCGGCGGACGCGGTGTCGCCTGCCAAAGCGGCCGCGACCGAGCGCACCTGTTCGTAGCCGGTCAAAAGCAGGAAAGTCGGCGCCCGGCCGTAGCTCTTGATGCCGACCGTGTAGAAATCTGCCTCGGGATGGCTGAGTTCGCGGTGTCCGTGCGGGGGCACGTCGCCGCAGGAATGCTCGTTGGGATCGATGAGCGGCCCCAACGCCTTGACGCTTTCCAGCCACGGATCGAGATCGAGCCGAAGCTCCCTTGTCAGCGTGAGGTCGGGCCGTTGCCCGGTAGCGGCGATGATGCGGTCGACCGGGCCGATCCGTCGCAAGCCGTCTTCTGTCTCGCCCTCGACGATCAGGCGACCGCCTTCGTCGCGAATGGCCACGGTGGCAAAACCAGTGACCAGCGTGACGCGGCCGCTTTCGGCAAGTTCGCGCGCATCGGCGCCAAGCTCGCCACGCGCCGGCAACTGGTCGGCATCGCCGCCGCCATAGATACGCACGAGGTCGGTGCCGCGAGCCGTCCAGATGGACGCCGTTCCAGGTTCGGCATCCGCCAGCCTGGCGAGATCGAGCAAGGCATTGGCCGCCGAATGCCCGGAGCCGGCGACCAGCGTGGTACGGCTGGCGTAAACGCTGCGGTCGCGACCGAGAATATCGGGAATGCCGTACGCGATGCGATCGGCGAATTCCATCTCGCCCTCGGCCGCGAGGCCGCCGGCACCGAGCGGGTTCGGTGACTGCCATGTGCCCGAAGCATCGATGACGGCGCGGGCACCGTCACGCCTGGTGGCATTGGCAGTTTCGACCACCAGCATGAAGGGCCGTGCCTCACGCCCCCTGCTCCGCACCTTGTCAGCGCCCCAGCGCGAGATGCCGACAATTCGAGCGCCGGTTTCGATCACCGGCGCCAACTCGGGGAGGTTCGCCAGCGGCTCGAGATAGAGGTCGACAAGCTCATTGGCGGTGGGAAACGCCTCGGGATCGGGCATGTTCCAGGCATGCTCTTCCAGCAGCTCCCTCGCCGCCCGATCGACACAATAGCGCCAGGGCGTAAAAATCCTGACATGGCCCCAATCGCGAAGGTTGGTGGCAATGTCGCCGCCGGCCTCGTAGAGCTTCACTGGCAGGCCCTGGCGAAGCAGATGGACGGCTGCCGCCAGGCCGACAGGGCCGGCACCGATGACTGCTACCGGAAGATCGTTATGCTTGTTCATTTTGCTACCTTCCATAATTCCGGGATTATCGAAATATCAGGCAAAAAAATTACGCCGCCGCTTCTCCCGCGGCGCGATTGCTGGTGGCATCGGCGCAGCATTCGTCGGCGAGGAAGCCGACCAGATCCCGCATGATCGGATAGTTGGCGCGGCAGATCAGCGTCGTCGCCTGCCGCTCCTGCGAGACAAGGCCGGTCAGGATGAGGCGGTGCAAATGATGCGACAGCGTCGAGGCGGCGATGCCCAGACTTTCCTGCAGAGTGCCGACCGGCCTGCCCGCCTCGCCGGCCCGGACCAGGATGCGGTAGAGTTTCAACCGCGTCGGGTTGCCCAGCGCCTCGAGCTGTTTTGCTGCTTGTTCGAGTTTCATGGAAATATCCGTACGCCCAGAATCAGCCGGCCGTCAACTGAATTTCGATGAAATTCGAAATAAAACTCAGACGACCCGCTTGCCGTCGGCGCCGATCACCACCTCGCCATCCTCCTTGGTGAAGGGGCCGATGTCGGGATTGGGCAGGATGTCGAGAACAGCTTCCGACGGCCGCGCCAGCATGGCGCCGAGCGGCGTCACCACGATCGGCCGGTTGATCAGGATCGGGTGCGCCAGCATGAAATCGAGGATCTCGTCGTCGCTCCATTTGGCATCGCCAAGGTTCAGCTCGGCATAGGGCGTGCCGCTCTCGCGCAAGAGCTGGCGCGGCGTCATTGCCATGGCGGCGATCAGTTCGATGAGCTTTTCCCTCGACGGCGGGTTCTTCAGATACTCGATCACCTCCGGCTCCTCGCCGGACTGGCGGATGATGGCCAGCGTGTTGCGCGAGGTGCCGCATTGAGGGTTGTGATAGATGGTGATGGTCATTTAGCGGATCTCATCTGAGGCAACGGTTTCGGTTCGGCAAGCAGCCAGCCGGCCAGCGCCATGGCCAGCAGCGCGCCGACAAGCTCGGCGACGATGAAGGCCGGGACATCGAGCGGCCGGATGCCGGCAAAAGTGTTGGAGAAAGCGCGCGCAATGGCGACCGCCGGATTGGCGAATGAGGTCGAAGCGGTGAACCAGTAGGCTGCGGTGATGTAGAGACCGACCAGCCACGGGATCGAGTCCGGACGGGCGCGCAGACCGGCAAGGATGGTGAAGACGAGGCCGAAACTGGCGACCAGTTCGGCGATCCACTTCCCCGTGCCGCTTCGCACGGTGGTGGAAAGCTCGACCAGGCGGCAGGCCGAACATGGCGTGCGCGATCAGCGTGCCTGCAATGCCGCCGGCGATCTGGGCCAGGACATAGGCCAACGCAGCCTTGGTTTCGATCTCCCGCCGCAACGCTAAACACCAGCGTCACAGCCGGGTTGAAATGGGCGCCGGAGACCGGCCCAAGAATAGTGATCAGCACCACCAGAATGGCGCCGGTCGGGATGGTGTTGCCGAGCAGGGCCAATGCAACATCGTCGGTGAGCCGGTCGGCCATGATGCCCGAACCGATGACGGCGGCGACCAGCATCGCGGTGCCGAGGGCTTCGGCGGCAAGACGGCGGGGCAGATCGACGGTCATCCTCAGCCGGCCCTTGGCAGATCACGCCCGATCTCATCCAGCCGCTTCTGCAAGGCCAATTTGTCGACGGTGCTCATCGGCAGGCTGACGAAGATCGAGATGCGGTTGTTGAGCATGCGGTAGGCTTCGGCGAAGGCCAGATGCTTTTCCGCATCGGTGCCCTCGACTTCGGCGGGGTCGGGCACGCCCCAATGCGCGGTCATCGGCTGGCCCGGCCAGACCGGACAGGATTCATTGGCGGCGTTGTCGCAGACGGTGAAGACGAAATTCATCTCTGGTGCGCCGGGGACCGCAAATTCTTCCCAGTCCTTCGAACGGGCAAAGGAGGTATCGTGGTTGAGCGTCTTCAAGAGCTGCAGCGTGAATGGATGGACCTCGCCCTTGGGATGCGAGCCGGCGGAATAGGCCTTGAACCTGCCGGCGCCGACCCGGTTGAGGATCGCCTCGGCGAGGATCGAGCGCGCCGAATTGCCGGTGCAGAGAAACAAGACGTTGTAGATCTGATCGCTCATCAATTCCTCCCTCAGCATTTGCAGGTCACGGCCTGGATCACCGGCTGGCAGAGCTCTGGCGCGCCGTTGCAGCAATCCTCCATCAGGTACGCGAGCAGGTCGCGAAAGCCGGTCATGTCGGCGACATAGCGGATGCTGCGGCCCTCGCGCTCGGCACTGACCAGCCCGGCATGATCGAGCACCTTCAGATGCGCCGACATGGTGTTCTGGACGATGTAGAGCCGCGCAGCGATATCGCCGGCAGGCAAACCTTCAGCGCCGGCACGCACCAGCAGGCGGAAGGCCTCGAGCCTCGTGTCCTGGCCCAGCGCCGCCAATGCGCGAAGAGCTGCTTCCTTGTCCATCCATATATCCATAAATCCGGATTTAAGGATGCCTAGCGCGACCATATGACAGCTGAATGACAGACGGGCGCGGAAACCGGTACGGCGGCAGGGCGTGCGTTGTTGCTAGGCGACGCAGATGCCGGGCACGGCGACCTTCTGGAACAGATGCGGTGAGGCGACTGCCGAGGACGGATAGGCGGAGATCTTGGCCCTGAACTGAGGATGCGTGAAGGCGGCGCGGAAGGCGGCGGTCGTTTCCCACACGGCACAGTTCAAATAGGTCGGGCTGTCGCCGAGCGCGCGGTTGAGCTGGGTCGAGATGAAGCCCGGCTGCTGCTTCATGAAGGCGGCATCATCCTGCCACACCTGGAGGAAGGTCTGCTCGTCGGCCTTGTCGAGCGTGAAAAGATTGACCAGCACGACGGCGCTGGCGTCGATCGCGACCTGACGGTCGATGGGGAAGGCAGGATCCATTGGGCGTATCGCAGTCATCATAAGGCTCCATCTAATTGGTGTTATGGTGTCACTCTGTTATGATGCATACATACCAACTTGACACTATGATGTCAATCACGATATAGGATGACAAATGAGCGAACCCATTCGAACCCCGGCCGGTGAAGCCTTGAACGATCTTGTTCTCGACCTGTTCAGGCTCAACAGCCGAATGCTCGCCGCCGGAGACAGGCTGGTCGCCGACCTTGGCCTGACCAGCGCCCGCTGGCAGGTGCTCGGCGCCATCGTCATCGCCGAGCGGCCGCAACCGGTCGCCTGGCTGGCGCGCGATCTCGGCGCCAACCGCCAGAACGTGCAGCGGATCGTCAACGACCTGCACAAGGAAGGGCTCGTCGCATTCGGGGCCAACCCGCATCACCAGCGGGCGCAACTCGTCGTTCTGACCGACAAGGGCCGACAGGCCTTCGACGCCGCCATGCACTTGCAGGCGCCTTGGGTGAACAGGCTCGCCGACGGGCTCGTGGTCAAGGATCTCAACACAATGCACGCCGTGATCACGGCGCTGCGCCGGAAACTCGAAGGAGACATGGATGCGGAAGAGCAGAGCTGACCGCTACGGCACCCTGGCGGTGTCCATTCACTGGCTGAGCGCCATCCTGATTCTGGCCCTGCTCGGCTCCGGCTTCAGGGCCGCCAATGCGATGGATGCAGCTGTGAAGGCCGACCTCCTTCGTTTCCACATTCCAGTGGCGATCGTGGTCTTGCTGCTGACGGCGTTCCGCATTGCCTGGTGGTGGCGCTTCGATCTGCGGCCGCTTCCCGCGCAAGGATCGCCAGCCTGGCAGAAACGCATCGCACGCTTTGTGCATGTCGCTTTCTACATCATCATTCTCGGCATGGCCGCCAGCGGCATCGGCATGATGGTCCTGAGCGGTGCTGCCCCGGTGATCTTCGGCCAGAGCAACGCTACGTTGCCGAACTTCACCGACTATCTGCCGCGCGCGCCGCATGGCTTCGGCGCCTTGCTGCTCGTGGCGCTGCTGGTGTTCCATGCCGGCGCGGCGCTTTACCACCAGTTCATTCGGCGTGACGGGCTGCTCCGGCGCATGTGGTATGGCGCGTAGCCTGATAGCGGCGAAAGTTCTCCAGGCGTGACCAAGTCGGTCTATCGACGATAACCCCGCCGATGGTCGGCCAGCACCTCGTCGATGACGGCCCAGGATTTTGCGGCCTCGCGCTGGTTGCCGTCATGTCCGGAAGCGGTGATGAGGGCTTTCCACAATGCCCAGCCTCGAGCGCGCGCCCAGGTTTGCTCGTCGAGGGCGAGCGTATCGCGGAAGGCTTGCCGGCTCTCCCCGGAAAACTCGGTCCAGGCGATCACCAGGTCGCAGGCGGGATCGCCGACGGCCGAACTGCCGAAATCGATGACGCCGCAGAGCCTTCCGTCCTCGACCAGCAGATTGCCTGAAGCGACGTCGCCATGGACCCAGACCGGCGGACGCTGCCACTTTGAGCCAAGCGCACTTGCCCAAACCGCTTGCGCGGTATCCGTGTCGATGCGCCCTGCCAGCGCCGACAGTGCTGTACGGGTCTCGGCGTCGTAGACCGCAAGCCGGCCACCGCGATGGAAATTGTGCTGGCCGGCCGGCGGGCCATCATTGGCATCGACGCGGTAAAGAGCGAGCAGAAAATCGGCCAGAGAGCGGGCGAACTGAGTGGGATCGGCAGTCCGGCCGTTCCCGGCCGGCTGGCCGCGCAGCCAGCCATAGACCGACCAGGGCCAGGAATAGTCTTGCCCGGGCGCACCCTTGGCCAGAGGCACCGGGATCGGCAGTGGCAGATGCGGCGCGAGCCGGGGCAGCCAGCGCTGCTCCTTCTCGACCTGCGCGGCATAGGACGCCGCGCTCGGCAGGCGCACCGACATGTCGTCGCCGAGACGAAAGGTGCGATTGTCCCAGCCGCCCGGCTCGACCGGTTCCACCGGAAGGTCCGCCCAGTGAGGAAACTGCGCGGCAATCAGCCGGCGAACGAGGTCGGAATCGATCGAGACATCTTGATGCATTCGAGCACTAACTTACCGATGAAGGTTCCGGTGACACTAGCCGAGGACTTAGCGGCGCAAAACGAGAGCCATCGCCAAAGAATGTTCAACCCTTCACCCCACCCGCGGTGAGGCCGGAGATGATCTTGCGCTGGAAGATCAGCACGAGGACGACGAGCGGCACGGTGACGATCACCGAGGCGGCCATGATGTTGCCCCAGGGGATCTCGAACTGCGAACTGCCGGACAGAAGCGCGATGGCGACCGGCACGGTTCGCTGTTCGTTGCTGGAGGTGAAGGTGAGCGCGAAGAGGAATTCGTTCCAGGCACCGATGAAGGCGAGCAGCCCGGTGGTGACCAGCGCCGGCCACATCAGCGGCAGGAAAACGCGGGTGATGATGATCCAGGGCGTCGCGCCGTCGAGGATCGCCGCCTCCTCGATCTCGAGCGGCAGGTCGCGAACGAAGGCGGTGAGCACCCAGACGGTGAACGGCAAAGTGAAGATCATGTAGGAAAAGACCAGCGCCAGGGGCGAGTTGTAGAGGCCGAGCGTGCGGACCAGCTCGAACAGGCCGGCAAGCAGCGCCACCGGCGGAAACATGGAGACGGAGAGGATGGCGAACAGGAGAAGCGAGCGGCCACGGAAGCGGATGCGCGCCAGCGCGTAGGCGGCGGTGACGCCAAGGAACAGCGAGATGGCGACGACAGCGCCGGAGACAACCAGCGAATTGAGGAGATTGCGCGGGAAGGTGCCATCGGTGAGAACGGTCCGGTAATTGGCGACGCTGACCATCTTCGGCCAATAGTCGACCTCGAACAGCGCCGTCCCCGATTTCAGGCTGGTGACGACGGCGTAGTAGAACGGGAACACCGCGACAATGACGATGACCGCGACGAGCAGGTAGAAGGCGGCTCGGCTGAGTATCCGCATGATCGATGGCGACATCATCAATAGTCCCTGTCCAGCCTGACCCGGCCGAGCCACAGCACGAGCATGGTCAGCAAGGCGAGGATGAGGAAGAGCAGCGTCGAGGCGGCGGAGCCGTAGGCGAATTTGTCGAACTCGAACAGGTTCTCGCGGGCAAACACCGACATCGATTTGGTGTGCGCATTGTTCGGCGTCAGCACATAGATCAGGTCGAAGATGCGCAGCGCGTCGAGGCCACGGAAGATCACCGCCACCATCAGCGCCGGCCGGATGAGCGGCAAGGTCACCTTCCAGAATACCCGCCAGGGGCTCACGCCATCGATCCGGGCAACCTCGTAGATCTCGCGCGGCAGCATCTGCAGCGCGGCGAGGATGAGAAGCGCCATGAACGGCGTCGTCTTCCAGATATCGACGATGAGGACGGCGACCATCGCCGTATCGGCGCTGGCGGTCCAGGCGATCTTGGTGCTGATCAGGCCGAGGTTGAGCAGCACGTCGTTGATGATGCCGAACTGATCGTTGAGCATCCACTGCCACATCTTCGCCGAGACGATCGTCGGGATCGCCCACGGGATGAGGACAGCGGCGCGCACGAAGCCGCGGCCCGGGAACTCGGCGTTGAGCACCAGTGCGACGATCATGCCGAAAACCGTCTCGCAGGTCACCGAGATCACAGCGAAGCGCACCGTGTTCCAGACGGCGCGCCACCAGGCAGGATCGACGAGCAGGCCGTCGTAGAGAACCCGGCCGCTCGGCATGCTGAGCACCGAAAAGTAGTTGGCAAAGCCAATCCAGCGCCCCGCCTCGAGGTCGGTCAGCGAGGTGTCGGTGAAGCTGAAATAGATGGTGCGCAGAAGCGGCCAGCCGGCGACAGCGGCGAGCACGACGAGCATTGGGGCAAGGAACAGCCACGCCGCGCGCACGCGCTGGCGCATCAGCCGCGAGCGTGCCTGCATCACCAGGCGGCGCCCTTGAGCTTCGTCAGCGTCACTTCGAGATCGGCGAGGTTGTCGGCGGCCGTGCCTTCACCGGAGAGCGTCTTGTGGACGGCGGTCCAGAACGCGTTGGACACCTCGTTGTACCTGACCTTGGCCTCATTCGAAGGACGCGGCACGGCGTTGAGGAAGACCTCCTTCCAGCGCGGGATGACCGGTTGCTCCCTGGCGATGTCGGCATCGTCGTAGAGCGCCTGGATGGTCGGCAGATAGGATGCCTTCAGCGCGCGGTACTTCTGCATTTCGGGTGAGGCGACCCATTTGACCAGCTCGATCGCTGCATCCGGGTTCTTCGAATATTTGGAAACGGCGAGGTTCCAGCCGCCGAGCGTCGCCGCCGAGCGGGCGCCCTCGCCCGACCCGGGCGGCAGCGTGGTCACGTCGAACTTGCCCTTGATGGGCGAGCCTTCGCTCTCGCCCAGCGAATAGGCGTAGGGCCAGTTGCGCATGAAGACGGCGTTGCCGGTCTGCCAGACGCCGCGCGACTCTTCCTCCTGATAGGCGAGAACGCCCGGAGGCGCGATGGTGCCCACCCAGCCTTTGGCCATGTCGAGGGCGGCCGCCGCCTTCGGATTGTTGATCGAGATCGTGCCGTCCGGCTCGACGATCTGGCCGCCGCCGTTCGACATCACCCATTCGAGCGCGTCGCAGGTCAGCCCCTCATAGGCGTTGCCCTGGAAGACGAAGCCCCAGATGTTTTTGTTGCCGGCCGCTCGTTCCTTGTCCATGACGAGCTTGGCGGTGGCGGCAAGCTCGCTCCAGCTTCCCGGCAGCTTGGCGCCGTACTTGTCCAGCAGGTCCTTGCGGTAGTAGAGCGCCGGCGCGTCGGTGAATATCGGCAGCGCCACCAGCTTGCCGTCGACGGTCTGCGACTGGATGATCGACGGGAAATGGGCCGCAACGACATCCTTGGTCGCAGCGGTCAGGTCGACGAGCTGGCTGGCCAGTTGCGGTGCCCAGATGACGTCGGTCTGATAGACGTCGATGTCGCTGTTGTGGGCGGCGAGCCAGAGCCTGTATTGGCCGAACTGGTCCGTGGTCGAGGTCGGCATCGGAATGATGGTGACCTTGTTGCCGCTTTTCTTCTCGTACTGGTCAAGGATGTCGCGAAGCACCTTCAAGCCATTGCCGGTGTCGCCCGAGACGATGGAGAGGTCGACGGCCCGGGCCGGGCTGGCAGCGAGTACAGCGGCGACGACAAACGCAAGCAGTGCGTGAAAGAACTTCATGGCGGCGGGTCTCCTCCGGCAGCCGACCAAAACGGACAGGCCATGCCTGACCATCCCGGCTGCTCACGACGCGCCCCGCCCTCCCCGCATTGAACTGCGAAGATGCGTGTTGGTTCCCTATATCGGCTGGTTCATTTTCGACTTGTGGTTGTTGCCTTATGCGGCGGCGCGCCAGGCGCCTGGCGACAGGCCCTTGATGGTCTTGAACACTCTTGTGAGATGGCTCTGATCGGCAAACCCGGTCGCGACGGCGATCTCGGCAAGCGGCATGTCGGACCGCATCAGTGCTGAGGCGGCGCGGATGCGGCGGTCGCGCAGGTACTGTCCCGGCGTCATGGCGGCAGCGCGATGGAAATCGCGGATGACCTGGAAGCGGCTGACGCCGGCGGCGCTGGCCAGGCGCGCGAGGTCGAAGCCGGCAGCAAGATCGGCCTCGATCAACTCGCCATAAAGGTGGAAGCGCCTGACCGCCTCGCCGCCATCGGACGAATGAATACTGCCCTTGCCGTCGCCGAAGCGGCTGACGAGCTCGCGCAGCACGACCAGCATCGCCGCTTCCTGCTCGAGCGCCTGCCCCGCCAGACGATGCGCATACACGAAGCCTCGCGCCAGGTCGGGCGCCTGCAAAATCCCCTCGGCGAACATCGGCAATCCCTGCAGCCCGAGATCGTCGGCGATCTCGCGCCATCAAGGCCACATCGGGATAGCAGGTGCGGTAGGCCCAGCCGGAGGCGCAGCCCTTTTCGCCGTCATGTGGTTCTTCCGGATTGACGGCGATGATCGAGCCCGCCGGCGCCAGATGATTGCGGCGGCCGATCCTCAGCTTTTCGACGCCGGCGACGACGACACCGAAGACATAGGTGGGGTGGGTATGCAGCGCATAGGCATGGTCGCGGTAGCGGGCGGCGAGCATTTCGAGACCGCCAAGGCCGGCATGCCGCGTCAGCCTCGCGGCATCGCGTTCTCTCAGTTCGCTGTCATCGGTCACGGTGCCCCAGCCTTCTCGAAAGCAGGCGGTCCGTCAATCCCGTTCAAGACCGGCAACCAGGCAACCGGATATCCCAGGCGACACAGGACGATGCGGAGAGCGACAATGCATGAGAACGACAGAATAGAGGCGATCGTGCCGGAGGCGATCGGCTGGCGGCAACATATCCATGCCAATCCGGAACTGGGCTTTGCCGAACACGAGACGGCGGCCTTCGTGGCGGGAAAGCTGAAGGATTTCGGCCTTGCCGTTCATACCGATGTTAGTGCCACCGCTGTCGTCGCCACGCTTACCAGAGGCACAAGCCGCCGGTCGATCGCGCTGCGCGCCGAGCTCGACGCCTTGCCGATCAAGGAAGCCGCCAATGTCGACTATGCCTCGCGCAAGGACGGCGTCATGCATGCCTGCGGCCATGACGGCCATATGGCGATGCTGCTCGGCGCGGCAAAGCTGCTTGCCGAGAGCGGCAGTTTCGACGGCACGGTGGTGTTCGTGTTCCAGCCGGCCGAGGAGGTGCTGGGCGGCGGCAGGAAGATGATCGAGGACGGGTTGCTTACCCGCTTTCCGGTCGAACAGGTGTTTGCGGTCCACAACTGGCCGGGCTTTCCGGAAGGGCATGTCGGCGTGCGCGCCGGGCCGCAAATGGCGGCGGTCGACGATTTCGAGATCGCCTT
The DNA here is from genome assembly GCA_963788955.1 of uncultured Alphaproteobacteria bacterium. Classification (GTDB taxonomy): domain Bacteria; phylum Pseudomonadota; class Alphaproteobacteria; order Rhizobiales; family Rhizobiaceae; genus Mesorhizobium. The sequence goes on from CAWBIN010000007.1 coordinate 171,190, forward strand.
TCGCGGCAGCGGCTGCCACGCGGCGATGCCGCATCTGGGCGACGATCCGCTGCTGGCGGCGGCGAGCTTCGTCACCGCCATCCAGCGCCTGGTCAGCCGCAGCGTCGATCCGCTGTCGCCCGCCGTGCTGTCGGTGACACAGATCCATGGCGGCCGCTTCAACAATTTCGTGCCAGGCGAAGTGAAGGTCGAGGGTACCTGCCGCTTCTACGACCAGGCGCTGTCGGATCATTGTGCTGTCGAGATCGGGCGCGTGGCGCAGGCCTGCGCGGCAATGCATGGGGCGAGCGCCGCGCTCACCTACAAGCGTGGCTATCCGCCAGTCGTCAATTCGCCCGATGGCGCGGCACTTGCGGCGCAAGCCGGCATCGACACGGTCGGCGCGGATCGTGTCCTCGCCGAGTTCCAGCCGAGCATGGGCTGCGAGGATTTTGCCTATTTGCTGCAAGCCGTCGGCGAAGGTGCCTATGCCTGGATCGGCGCAGGCGATGTCGGCGCGGGCGCCGGGCTGCATGGCGACCGCTTCGTCTTCAACGACGCCGTCATCCCAATCGGTATCCGCTTCTTCCTCAACGTCGTCGAGCGCGCGCTGCCCCGTGGCGGATGACAACGTCGCGGGTGGCTTGAACCCGGCAAGCGCCCGTTGCCAAGCGCTCGGATTTCGAGCAAGCCTCGCGGCGACCGTAACGATTGCGAACAGCCTGCCGATGCCGGGGCCTGATAACACCATACTCGTCACCGGAGCCCGCGCGCCGGTGGCGCTGCATCTGGCGCGGCTGCTGCATGGCGCCGGACGCCGGGTGATCCTTGCCGACAGCCCGGCCCACCCGATCGCCGCCGCGAGCAACGCCTGCGCGCGCTATCACCGCCTGCCGCCGCCGCGCTTCGAGCCGACGGCCTACGCCGAGGCGGTCGAGACGCTGGTGCGCGCCGAAGGCGTCGATCTGGTCATCCCGACCTGCGAAGAGGTGTTTTATCTCGCCCTTGCCTGGCGCGCGCGTGCCATCCCTGCCCGCCTGTTCGCGCCAGGCATCGAGCTACTTGCCCAGTTGCATGACAAGCACGCCTTCATCCGCCTGGCCGAGAGCCTCGGTCTGGCCGTGCCGCAGACGACTCTGCTGCAATCGACCGCCGATCTGGAGGCGGTGCGCGGCCGCTCGCGCGAGCTGGTGTTCAAGCCGGTCTGGTCGCGCTTCGCCAGCCAGGTGCTGCTCCGTCCCTCGCCCGGCGCGCTCGACGCCATTAGCCCGTCGCCCGCCGCACCCTGGGTGGCACAGCGGTTTATCGCCGGCGACGAGATCAGCGCCTATGCGGTGGCGCGCGACGGTGCCCTCAAGGCGTTCTCGCTCTACCGCTCGCTCTATCGCGCCGGCAGGGGCGCCGGCATCTACTTCGAGCCGGTCGAGGATGCGGCCGCGCGGCATCTGGTCGAACGCATCGTCGCGGCAACAGGCTGGAACGGACAGATCTCCTTCGACCTGATGCGCGAGGCGGACGGCCGCGTGCTGCCGCTGGAGTGCAATCCGCGCGCCGTCAGCGGCCTGCATTTCTTTCGCGACCCGTCGCGCTTCGCCGACGCTCTGCTGGGGGACCGCGCGGAGGTGAAGCCCGATGTCGCCAAGCCGCAGACGGTGCGGCTCGCCATGTGGATCTACGGACTGCCGGCGGCGCTGCGTTCCGGTGGGCTTCGTGGCTTCCGCCAGGCGATGCGCGAGGCCGCCGACCTGCTCGACTGGCCTGATGACCCCGCACCGAAGAATGCGCAGTGGCGGGCCTTGGCGGAGATCGCAGGCACGGCATGGCGCGAGCGCATCAGCCTGCAGGCCGCCTCGACTCGCGATATGGAATGGAACGGCCCGCTCCAGACTTGAATCGGCTGAATCAGGAAACCAAGCTATCCCATTGCCGCGTCTTGATTTTTCCGCAAGTGGTCGGTCACGCTGGCGTCACAGGCTCATTGACCATGGCCTCGATGTTGTAGCCATCGGGGTCGAGAACAAAGCAGGCATAGTAGTTCGCGGCGTATTCCGGGCGCGGGCCGGGCGCGCCATTGTCGGTGGCACCCGCGTCGAGAGCAGCCCGATAAAACGCCTCGACCTCTGCCTTGCTGTTGACCCGGAAAGCCACGTGCAGATGCGTCAGGGGTGGTTTGCTGTCCGATGTCTGGATCTCGAACAGGGCGCCGTCGCCAACGTCAAAGGCCCAGAACACGCCCTCCTTGCCGAACGAGAGGCGATAACCCAGTGGCTCAAGCGCTCGCTCGTAGAAGAGCTTGCTCGTTTGCAGGTCGCTGACCGCGATGGTTATGTGATCGATCACGTCTTGGGCACTCCAGGAAGGCGGACATTGCCAACGAGGCTAGCACCCGTCGGAGGCTCGAAAACAGGCGTCATTCCAAAATCCGGCTTGCTATAGCTCGATCTGGTGGACGCGCGGCCTGGCGGCGGATGCCGGCATCTCGCCGTCCATGATGGCGGCGATGTCGCGGCGCAGGAAATCGAGCGGACCGATCGCCGGGCGCGCCGGCGGCTCGAAGCGGGCATTGTCGCTCGCCGATTTCAGCACGCGGCGATCCTGCTGCGAGCGCGATGTTGAACAGCGGCTTGAAGGCAAGCGCCTTGATCTCGCCGAGACATCCCTGGCGCGGGCCGATCAGCCAGCCGACGCCCTCGACGGTGCGCTCGTCGGCCTGGCGCAAATGGAAGGTCGTCGCCAGCGCCAGCCCGCCCTTGCCCCAATATTCCAGCTCGGCGATGCCGGGGTGGCGGAAGCGGCCGATGGTTTTCGTCCGCTCGCCCTCCAGCAGCCGGCTGATCAGTCCTTGCTGGCGCTCCTCGCCGGTGTAGCAGGCCTCGACCCAGCCCTCGCCGCCGGTCACCTCGACGCGCACGAGATGGCGCTTCGAACTCAGGCCGCGCAGCAGGCCCTTGTGGGTGAAGTGGGTGTGGGTGGCGTCGAGGATGTTCTCGGCCGCGTCGATGACCGTCGATTGCGTCGAAGAGCGCACCCGCCGCACGACGATGTCCTTGCCTTGCATGCAGTGGAGATAGGGTTCGCTTTCCGGCGTGCCAGACGACACGAAGACGACGCCGTCACGCTCGATCGCGCCGAAGCGGCGCACCCGGTAGTGCGGCATCTCGCCGACATGGCCGGGAATGGCGGTGCAGCGTCCCTCGCCATTGTAGCGCCAGCCATGATAGGGGCATTCGATCTCGCCGCCGACCACCTTGCCGGTCGACAGTTCGACCAGCCGGTGCGGGCAACGGTCGAACAGGGCTGCAATGCCCTGCGCCGAGCGGAACAGCACCAGCGGCGCGCCGTCGAACAGGATGCGCTTCGGCTTGCCCCTGATATCGGCTGACAGCGCCACCGCCTGCCAATGGTCGTTGCTTTTTTGCTGCCGGGCTTCGCTCATAGTTCGAATCTCCTGAGCAGCGGGATGCCGATCCGCGCCAGCACGGTTTCCATGATCCGCATCGCCATGCGGCGACGGCGCGGCAGATGGCCGGCATAGACGGCGTTGTACTCGATCGTCGGCACGGCGCCGCGCCGGCGTTTGAAGTCGGCGGCACCGGCGCTCATGTTGAAGAACAGGCCGCGCGCCGTGGCATGGTCCTGCGCCATCGCCATCATCATGCGGTAGAGCCCTTCGCTCATCGGCAGGCCGGTGTCGTAGCCGACGATCGGCTGGGTCAGCGTGCGGCCGTTCTCGAACAGGCCGGTGACGGCGACAAGCTCGCCGCCCGGCCGGCGCAGGCCTGCCAGGCTGAGGATGCCGCGACGGTGCATTTCGCCGATATAGCGGGCGGTGTAGTGCGGGTTGAGCGGCGTGTATTTGTCGAGATAGAGCATGCGGTAGAGCTCTTCTGCAGCGCGCATAGTCGGCCTCGCTGAAATCGCCATCGCCGACCCTCTCGAAAGCCGGTCATGCGCAGCCGCTTGCGGTCGCGCTTCATGTCGTTGGTCATGGCCGGCGCCGCGCTGCGGTCGGCGAAGATGTAGATCTGGCGCGCCGCCAGCATGCGAAAACCTTCGGCCTTCAACGCCGCGATGGTCGCGGGGTCGGCGATCTCGTTCAGCGAGCGGATGACGATTGCCCGGTCGGGAAACCGCGCAGCAAGGTTGGCGCGTAGTCGCTATGACCGCGGCGCGGTCGAGCATGGGCACCGGATTGGTCGAATAGAGCCAGTTGTTGACCTGCACCTGATGGTCGAGGCCGCTCGCCCTGACCAGCGGCGCGCAGGCGCCGATCAGCGCGCGAAGCGCACGCCGCAGCAAGGGATGCGCGACGAAATTGCGTGTCTCGTCGACGGCGTAGTCGATATAGGCGCTGGACGGGCAGCAGATGTAACAGTTCGGCGCCTCGCTGGCATCGTTCAGCGTCAGCGGGAAGACGCGGCCGACGATCTCCAGCGTCTCGACCGAGACCGTCAGATTGCGCAACGAGATCACGCACCGGGATGCCGTTGAAAAGCTCGACAAATGCCCGGACCTTGGCGGGGCTGTTCTCGACCCGATCCGCCTGCTGAAGCGGTCTTTCCAAAAGGATGGACGGCTTACTCACGGCGGCACCCGACATTCGACGCGGCGCAGCTTGCGGACGGTCTCCAGCGGCAGCGGCACGCGAATGAGAACGACCGCCGCAGCAGACTTTCGCGCCGCCAGCAGCGCGAGCACAGCCTGATGCGCGGCGGCTGCGGCTTCGTCGGCGAGATCGGGCGCGAGCCTGAGTTCGACCGCATCTGGCGCGGTCTGGATCAGGCGGAAATCGTCGATGCGCCGATCGGCCTTGAGCACGGCGTTGCGCAGGATGTCGGGCGTCAGCAGGATCGGCCCGTCCGCCGAGGCGAGCCGGAACGCATCGTCCATGCGACCGACGATCTCGTCCACGGTGCGCAGCGGCGAGCCGCAGCGGCATGGAGCTTCCGACAGCCGCAACAGGTCATTCATCCTGTATCGCGCCATGATCTGGGTCTGGCGGCGGAAGGCGGTGACCAAAGGCGTGACCAGCCCGTCGCCGGCCGGCTCGAATTCGAAGAAGACCGAGTCTTCCGCAAGATGCAGCCCGCCCTGCCGGCAGGTCACCGCGAACAGCCCTTCGGTCGCCATGTAGATCTGGTCGAGCGGCAACCGGAAGAAGGTCTCGATTACAGGACGATCGACCGGATCCAGCGTCTCGGCGGCGGAGAAGACGCGCTGCGGCGAGAGCCGAAAGCCGGCGGCGGCGAAGTACCGGAGCATCTTGGGCGGCGCGATGATCACCGTCGGCGCGAAATCCTCGAGTGCTGCGCGCCAATGTTCCGGCGCGAGCGTCAGGTCGAAAAAGCGCAAGTCGATACGCCGGGATTTGCGCGCGCTGTCGTAGAGGCCGGTGTTCTGCGGCAGGACGACGGCGACGCGCATGCCGCGCCAGAGCAGATCCGGCACCGCCTTGGCCAGGATCGTGCCCAGCCAGCGGTATTTTTCCGCCTCGGAAATGACGAACAGGCCGCGATTGCCCGATGTTCCGGTGCTCGCTCCGACCGTCAGGTCGCCGAGGCGGCCATCGGCGGAAGCGGCGGCCCAGGCATCGCGGGCCGACACGCCGCCGATGTTGAAGCGCTCGAAATTCGCCATCAGCAGCGCCTTGTCGGTCACCGGCAGGTCGCCGAGGTGACGCGGCGCCTTGCCATAATATGGCGCCAGCGGCAGGTCGCGGTCGAGCCAGCGGCGCAAGGCCGCGGCCTGCCAGCGCTCGAAGGCGGGACGGCTCTTGCGCGACACCCATCGGGTGACGGCAAACGACCGGAGCGCTTCGGCGAGCCCGTTCATCCGCCCTCTCCGCCCAGATCGTATGGCGTCAGGTCCGGATCATGGCAGAACATGACCTCGCCGCCGGCTGCCAGAAAGCGGCGCAGCATGGCGCTGGTCGGCTCGATGGCGGCAAAATCCTCGGCCAGCAGGCTTGCCGGAAAACCCGGCGTGCGTTCCTCCTTCAGCGCGCCGAGCAACCACTGCACATCGACGGCGTAGAGCAGTGGGCGCTCCCTATCAGGGAAGAGCAGGCCGAACTGGCCGTCGGCATGGCCGGCAAGATCGACCGCCACGACGCTGCCGTCGCCGAACAGGTCGGCGCCGCCGGGCACGCCATCGTGGGGTGCTACCTGCCGCTTGGACGACAATCCGTCGAGCCGGCTCTCGAAATCCGCCGGAAACAGTTCGGTGAACACGCCATGGCGCAAATTCTGCCAGGCTGTCCGTGCCTTCAGCCGCGTCCAGGCGGCGTCGCTGGCGATGAAGCGAGCGTTGGGAAACAGGGACAGGCCGGAAATGTGGTCGGCATGGAAATGGGTGACGATGACGGCGCTGATATCGCCGGGCGCAAGGCCAAAGCGAGCCAGCACGGGCAGCAGCTGCCCGGCCGCATTGAGTTCTGGCTTCAGCAGCGCCCCGTAGAGGCGCAGCATCGTGCCGCGTCCCGGCCCGGTGACCGCCTCGGGCGTGTAGCCGGTGTCGACAAGCACCGGCCCGGCGACGGGATGCAGGATCAGCCCGTAGCGGACGCGCAGCCGCACGCTTTTCCAGCTGCCGCCGCGCAGGATCAGCCGTTCGGCCGCACTCACCCAGGCGCTGTTGGCAAAGACGATGTTCACGCCAGGCCTCCCCCGGTGAACGTACGGTCGAGCCCTGCCTCGAACGAGACTTTTGGCGTCCAGCCGAGCAGACGCTTCGCCTTCGAGAGGTCGAGGCTCTGGGCATAGGCGAACAGGCCGAGGCCATAGCGCGTCACTGGCGGCTCGGGATGGCCGGGCAGCCTCATCGCGACCGCCTCCATCGCACCGGCCGCCAGCATCGCCGGCCACAGCGGCATCTTGCGCCAGCGCGCCGCAAAACCGGCCCGCGTGCAGGCCGCGTCGGCGATGCGGCGCACCGGCAGCACCTCGCCGCTGGAGACGTTGAAGATCTGGCCTTCGGCCTGGCCCGGCGCCGACAAGGCGGCCAGCACCGCGTCAACGACATCGCCGACATAAGTGAGGTCGATGCGGGCGCGGCCGTCGCGAAACAGCGGCAGCGGGCGGCTTTTTGCGGCCTTGAGCAGGCGCGGCAGCAAAGCGCGGTCGCCGGCGCCATAGATGCCGCGCGGCCTGAGCACCACCGGGTGGATGGCGGGTGCTGCCAGCACGAGGTGCTCGGCCTGCCGCTTGGTGCGGGCATAGTGGTTGACCGGATCGGGCAAGGCCGCGTCTTCGGCGAGATCGAGCTGGTCGCGATAGGCGAAGCACACCGAAGGGCTGGAGATATGGACGAAGCGGCCGATGCCTTGCCGCGTCGCGAAATCGATGAGGTTGCGGGTCGCCGTCACATTGGCCGCCTCGAAATCCGCGAGCCGGCCGAACGGCGCCGACAGTGCGGCGCAATGAACGATCCGGTCGACCTTGGCGAGCCTCGGAACGAGTTTCGTATCGAACGGCACCGACAGGTCGTGGCGGATGATTTGATGGCCCTCTGCCTCCAGCATGGCACAACGCGCCGCGTCACGGCCAAGGCCAAGCGCCGGCGATGCCGGAGGCCGCCAGCCGTGCCATGACATGAGCGCCGAGGAAGCCGCTGGCGCCGGTGACGAGCACATGTCCCATGCTCATGCTTCCAGCGCCATGCCGCCGAAGGACACGCCGGCGGAGGTGCCCAGGAACAGCAGCTTCGCGCCCGGCGCGACCCGGCCTTGCCGTCGCGCGATATCGAGCGCGAAGGGAATGGAGGCGGCGATCTGGTTGCCGTAACGCGCCGAGATGTCGACGAGCTTTTCCGGCGCAAAGCCGGTCTGGCGCGCCATGTGGGCGAGCGCGAACGGGCTTGCCTGATGCGGCACGACGAGGTCGACATCATCATGCCGCCAGCCGGCGCGCTCGAGCAATTCGGTGACGAAGCCATTGAAATGGCGCGAGGTGACGCGGAACAATTCCTTGCCGTCCATATGGAACAGGCTGTGGCGGGCAAACTCGTCCGACTGGCGATGGAAGTCGAAACGCGTGCCGCCGGAGCCGATGCCGCAGGCCTCCCAGGCCGAAGGGTAGGTGCGCATCAGGTTGGCCGCCACCCTGCCCTCGCCGGGCTCGGCCCTCTGCAGGATGGCTGCCGCTGCGCCATCGCCGAACAGTGCCGCGACTTCCGGCTGTCCTCGCCACGGCAGAGCGCGCGAGGCGACCTCGGAAGAAAACACCAGCGCCGTCTTGCATTGCCCGGCCTCGATCAGGCGGGCAGCGGTCTCGAATGCGGTGAGAAATCCGAGGCAGGTGCTGTTGACGTCGAAGGCGGCGGCCGAACCGTCCGCCAGGCCGAGGCGCTGCATGACCAAAGGCGCCGTCGACGGCAGCGGCTGGTAAGGCACGCCGCAGCCGCCGATGATGAGATCGACGGCGCCGGCCTCGATCCCGGCATCGGCGAGCGCCAGACGCGCCGCCGCGCAAGCGAGGTCAATCTGCAATTCAGCCTCGCAGACATAGCGCTCGACAACGCCCGTGGCGGCTTCGAGCGTGCCCTGGCCAAGGCCGAGCCTTTCCTCCAGCGCGCGCGACGTCACGCATGAAGCCGGCACCGCCCTGCCGGTTCCGATGATCCTGACCCGCATTCTCAACCCGCCGAATGAGTTCGCGTCTATCTAACCCATAACCCTGATTGCGTGTGATGGTAATGATGTGTCTCGAAATGTCGCCTGGCTCCGTAGCGCTCCGTCGACCGAGGTGCCGGATCAGGCCGCCACCTCGACGGCCATTCCGGCGGCCCTCCACTCGGGCATGCCATCCGCGAGCCGGCGCGCGGCATAACCGTGGCTGCGAAGTGCCGCCACCGCCTCGAAGGACATCACACACCATGGACCGCGGCAGTAGGCGACGACTTCCTTGTCCTTGCCGAGTTCGGAAAGCCGAGCCGGAAGATCGCCAAGCGGTACGTTGATCGCGCCTGGTACATGGCCGAGCGCAAACTCGTCCGGCGGGCGGACATCGATCACGGTCACCAGCCCATCGCGCATGCGATCCGCAAGTTCCTGGCGCGTGACCGGCTCCATGTCGTCGCGGGCTTCGAAATAGCCGCGCACGATGCGGTCGACTTCCGCCAGATGGCGCTCGGCGACGGTGCGCACCGAAGCGAAGGCCGCCAGCCCGCTGTCGTCCACGAGACGGTAGTTGACGAACTTGCCGTTGCGCTCGGCCGCCAACAGCCCGGCGCGGCGAAGTGTCTGCAGATGCTGGGAAACGTTGGCGATCGGCAGGCCGAGCTTCATTGCCAGCGCCTCGACGCTGCGCGGACCCTGCGCCAGGTGCTCGATCAGTTCCAGCCGCTGCGGATGGCCGAGCGCCTTGGCGACGATCGCGAACTGCTCGTAGAGCTTCTGTTTCGGATTGCGGATTGACATCGACTTCCAGGTCACGATACATCATTCAATATAATTATTGAATGACAGCCCCCTGCCGAGCTGTCAAGCTTTCGCCCGTTCGCGGGCGCGCCGGAGCGTGGCGATGATCCTGAGACAATTCCTTCATTCGCAGCCGGTCGGCGCGTCCTATCTGTTCGGTTGCGGCGGCAAGGCGGCCGCAGCCGTCGTCGATCCGATCGGCGACATCGCGCCCTATCTCGAGGTAGCGCAAGCGACCGGCATGCGCATCCTCTACGTCATCGACACCCACATCCACGCCGATCATATTTCGGCGGGCCGCGCGCTCGCCGCGGCCGCCGGTGCCGACTACGTGCTGTTCGAAGGTGCGCAAGCCGCCTTCCCGTTCCGGGCGGTCAAGGATGGCGATATCCTCGAACTCGGCAACGTGACCGCGACGGTCATGCACACGCCCGGCCATACGCCGGAGCACATAACGCTGCTGGTGACCGACCGCACCCGCGCGCCGGAACCGTGGTTCGCGCTGACCGGCCACACGCTGATGGTAGGCGACGTCGGCCGCACCGAACTCGCCTCCAGCGCCGAGGACGGCGCCAGGGCGCTGTTTGCGAGCGTCGGGCGGCTGAAACAACTGCCCGATCATATCGAGGTGCTGCCCGGGGCCTTTTCGGGCTCGGTCTGCGGACGGTCGCTGAGCGGCAAGCCGACGTCGACGATCGGCTTCGAGAAACGCTTCAACAAGGCATTCCGCATCGACGACGAGGCCGCGTTCGTTCAGACGATGACCGCCGATATTCCACCGCCGCCGCCCGATGCAGCCCATAACCGCGCCTCGAACGCCGGCGCTGCGCAGTGACGGCGGCGGTGGCCGAATCCTCCGTCGCACTCGGTCTCAAGGCAAACTGGCGGCAATTCGCCCTGCTGGTGCTGATCAACGCCTTCGTCGGCGGCATGGTCGGCATCGAGCGAACCGTGGTGCCGCTGATCGGCTCCAAGGAGTTCGGCATCACCTCGACGACGCTGGTCGTTTCCTTCATCGTCAGCTTCGGCGTGGTGAAGGCCTTCGCCAACCTCGTCTCCGGCCAGCTTGCCGACAGCTGGGGCCGCAAGCGCGTGCTGGTGCTCGGCTGGATGTTCGGCCTTCCCGTGCCGTTCATGATCCTGTGGGCCCCGAGCTGGAGCTGGATCATCGCCGCCAACGCCCTGCTCGGCGTCAGCCAGGGGCTGGCCTGGTCGATGACGGTGCTGATGAAGGTCGATCTCGTCGGGCCGAAGGGGCGCGGACTGGCGGTCGGCCTGAACGAGTTCGCCGGCTATTTCGCCGTCGGCATCACCGCTTTCCTGACCGGCTATCTGGCCGGGCAATACGGCCTTCGCCCGGTCCCCATCTATCTCGGGATCGGCTACGCGATCGTCGGAACCGCGCTGTCGGTCCTGCTGGTGCGGGACACGCGCGGGCATGTCCAACTGGAGGCGGCAAGCGCCGCGAAGGCGGCCTCTCCCGTCACCTTTCGCGAAATCTTCGCCTTGACCTCGTTCCGCGACCCGAACCTGTTCGCGGCCTCGCAGGCGGGGCTGGTCAACAACCTCAACGACGGCATGAGCTGGGGCATCTTTCCGCTGTTCTTCGCCGCGAACGGCCTCGGCGTGGAGCGAATCGGAATTCTGAAAGCCGTCTATCCGGCCGCCTGGGGGGTGCTTCAGGTCGCCACCGGGCCGCTCAGCGACAAATGGGGCCGCAAGGGCCTGATCGTGGCGGGCATGTGGGTTCAGGCGGCAGCCTTGCTGCTGACCGCCCTCACCCGCGACTTCCGCTGGTGGCTGGCGGCAAGCCTGCTGCTTGGGCTCGGCACCGCGATGGTCTATCCGAGCCTGATCGCCGCCGTGTCCGATGCATCCCACCCCTCGTGGCGGGCGCGTTCGCTCAGCGTCTATCGCTTCTGGCGCGACCTCGGCTACGCGATCGGTGCGCTCTCGGCAGGCCTTGTCGCCGACTTCTTCGGCTTCGCCTGGGCGATCGCATCGGTCGCGGTGCTGACATTTGTCTCAGGCATCGTCGTTGCCCTGATGATGCGCGCACCGGACAGAGGGCCAAACAGCTAGAGTGCTCCGATATGGCCGGTTCGCTGCCTTCCGCGTCCGCCCCTAAGCCTTGCGCTCCCAGCGCCGGTCGGGCGTCTGCTGCCAATAGGTCACCGCATGGCCGGCATCCTTCATCGTCTTCCAGTGCGTACGCGCGCCTTCGAGCTGGGCCGTGTCATGGCCGTCGAACAGGAACACGGCGCGCTCGTAGCCGCCGAGATCCGCGGGTGCCGCGCCATCGACGAGGAAGCGGATCTGCGCCTGGTTCGGATTGTCCTGCGCCCGTGGTCAGGAGGATCGGCTGCTCGGCCGGATAGGCCTCGCGGTCGGTCGCATGCGCCAGGAAGGAATCGTCGCGGAACGTCCACAGATGCTGGTCGAGCGCGTCGCGCCGCTCCTCGGTGCCGGTCTGCACCACGGCGCGCCAGCCGCGGTCGACACTGCGCTCGAGCAGGCCCGGCAGCGCATCTTCCAGCGTCGATTCGGTCAGGTGATAGAACAGGACTTCGGCCATGGCGTTGGCCTTATCCCTCGTAGTGGTCGCGCACCAGCCGGTCGAGCAGCCGGACGCCGAAGCCCGAGCCCCAGGACTGGTTGATCTCGCTCGGCGGCGAGCCCATCGCGGTGCCGGCGATGTCGAGATGCGCCCAAGGCGTTTCCTTGACGAAGCGCTGCAGGAACTGCGCGGCGATGATGGCGCCGCCATAGCGGCCGCCGATGTTCTTCATGTCGGCGTTCTTGGAATCGATCAGCTTGTCGTATTCGGCGCCGAGCGGCATGCGCCACAGCCGTTCCTGCGTCGCCTGGCCGGCATCGGTCAGCCTGCTCTGCCAGTTCGTCATTGTTGGAGAACAGGCCGGCATAGTGCTGGCCGAGCGCGACCATGATGGCGCCGGTCAGCGTCGCCAGATTGACCATGAATTTCGGCTTGAAGCGGTCGTTGCAGTACCAGAGCGCATCGGCCAGCACGAGGCGGCCTTCGGCGTCGGTGTTCAGCACCTCGATGGTCTGGCCCGACATCGAGGTGACGATGTCGCCGGGGCGCTGGGCATGGCCGTCGACCGCGTTCTCGACCAGGCCGATGACGCCGACGACATTGGCCTTGGCCTTGCGCGCGGCCAGCGCATGCATCAGCCCGGTGACGGCGGCAGCGCCGCCCATGTCGCCCTTCATGTCCTCCATGCCGGAGGCCGGCTTCATCGAATTGCCGCCGGTGTCGAAGGTGACGCCCTTGCCGATGAAAGCGACCGGGGTGTCCTTGGCCTTGCCGCCGTTCCACTGCATGACGGCCATGCGGGCGCCGCGCGGCGAGCCTTGCGCGACGCCGAGCAGCGAGCCCATGCCGAGCTTCTTCATCTCCTTCTCGGTCAGGATCTCGACCTGACGCCGAGCGCCTCCAGCTCCTTGGCGCGGGCGGCGAATTCCACCGGGCCCAGCGCGTTGGCCGGCTCGTTGACCAGGTCGCGCGCCAGAAGCACGCCGTCGATCACCGCCACCTCGTCGGCGAAGGCCTTTTTCGCCGCGGCCGGATCGGCGCAGTGGATGGTCACCTTTGACCGGCTTCTTCGGCTCGGCCGTCGTCCTTGTCCTTCTTCGTCTTGTACTTGTCGAAGGCATAGCTGCGCAGAAGAATGCCGGCGGCGACGCTCGCCGCTTGCCTGCCGCCGGCCTGGGCGCCCGGCAACGTCGAGCACGACGGCGACTTCGGCTGCCTTGCGCAGCGACGCGGCGATGCTGCCGCCGAGCTTCAGCCATGCATAATCGTCGAGGCTGGAAGCCTTGCCGGCGCCGACCGCCACCAGCCGGTCGAGCGCTGTCCCTTCCGGCGCGAACACCTCGACGACGCTGCCGAACTTGCCGGAGAAATCCGCAACCGGAAACGCCCGCGCAAGCGTGCCGGCCGGATCGCAGGCCTTGGCGGCATCGCCGAGGCCGCCATCGTCCGCCGCCAGCACGAAGACGCTGCCCTTCCTCGAGTTGCGGTCTGGGGTGCGGCGAATTTGGCGAAGGCGATTGAAGGTCTCGAATTCATCAGGTCCTGCTTTCGGGATGCTGGGTGCCGGAGAACGGCTTTCAGAGAGATGCGCGACATTTGGTCGTTTTACGGCATTTGGCAAGACTTTGGCCGAAATCGCAGCCTATATGCGCGCCTGCGAATCACGATCGCGATTCGTCGCGGCATGACCCCGCTTTCTTGCCGCAACTTGTTGTTAACCATCGATGTTCTGCATTTCTTATCCATTGGCGCCGACACTCCGGCCCGCCGGGGCGGGCGATGTGGGACGAGAAACCGGATCGAGCCGCCGATGGAGCCAGTTGTGCAGGCGTCGCCGGATGACTACTTTGTCCGCGGGCATGATGCCGTTCGGCAAGATCGAGAAAAGCCTTACATGAAGGTCGTTGAACGCTACATCATGCGTCGCGACTCTGGCGGTCTTCCTGGCTGCGCTGATCTGGACGCTGGCGATCGTGTGGACGACGCAGGTGCTGGCCACGCATCGACCTCGTCACCGACAGCGGCCAGTCGGCGCTGACCTTCTTCGAGGTCGCGGCGCTGATCATCCCGTCGATCATCCCGATCGTCGTGCCGTTCGCGCTGGTGGTGGCGGTTGCCCAGACGCTCAGCGTCATGAACACGGATTCGGAACTGGCCGTGATCAATGCCGCCGGCGCCTCGCGCTGGACCATCGCGCGGCCGATCCTGCTCCTGGCGCTGGCGGCCAGCGTCTTTTCCTTCGCCGTCGACAATGGCGTCGACCCCTATGCCAGGCAGAAGAACCGCGCAGCTGGTCGCGGCTTCGCGCGCCGACCTGTTGTCGCTGATCATCCAGGAGGGCACGTTCCGCAAGATCGACGACGGGCTGTTCCTGCAGGTCGGCGAGCGGCTGCCCGACAACAGGCTGGGCGGCATCTTCGTCGCGGATTCGCGCGAGGAAGGCGCCAACCTGATCTATTACGCCAAGAGCGGCAGCATCGTCGAAAAGGGCGACGAGAAGGTGCTGATGATGAATGACGGCGTCATCCATCGCAAGACGCTGACCGGCGACCTCTCGGTCATCCGCTTCACCTCCTACGCCTTCGATCTGTCGGCCTTCATGTCGGCCGCCAACGAAGTCACGCTCCTGCCGAAGGACCGCACGACCCAGTACCTGCTCAATCCGAGCCCCAACGACAAGATGTTCCAGCGCAATCCGGGCGAGTACTCGGCCGAACTCGACCAGCGTTTTTCCGAATGGTCCTACTCGCTGGTGTTCGCGCTGATCGCGCTGGCCGTGGCGGGCGACGCGCGCTCGCATCGCGAGGCGCGCATCCACCCGCTGATCACCGCCATCGTCATTGCGCTGTTCGTGCGCTGGCTTGGTTTCTTCGCCGCCGGCAAGGCGGACAAGGTTCCGCAATACGCCTATATGGTCTATCGGCGTGCCGATCGTCGCCTCGGCGATCGCCGATCTGGTTCATCGTCTCCATCGCGGACCATGGAACTGCCGGTCGCCTGGGCGGACTGGATGACCAACCTCGCCAGCCGCGTCGGCGAAACCTGGACGGCGCTCAAGCTGCGCTTGTCGCGCGGCGCGGCCATCCGGCCAGGGAGCCGGCTGATGGGCTGGACTCTGGGCCGCTATTTCTTCTTCCGCTACGTGTCGATCACGATGTGGTTCTTCCTCGGCCTTTTGGCGCTGGTGTTCCTGATCGACTTCACCGAGCTGTCCGGCCGCACCACCGGCCTGCCGGGCTTCACCTACGGCACGGCGTTCGCCATTTCGGCGCTGCAGGATGCCGATGATCATGCTGCAGACGGTGCCGTTCGTCGGCCTGTTCTCGGCGATGGCGACGCTGGTGTCGCTCAACCGCAAATACGAGCTGGTCATCGCCCGCTCGGCCGGCGTCTCGGCCTGGCAGTTCCTGTTGCCGTGCTGCATCGGCGCGCTGCTGTTCGGCGTGCTGTCGGTCGGCGTGCTCAACCCGCTGGCCGCGCACGCCTTTTCCTGGTCCGAGCAGATGGAAAACCAGCTGCGCGTCCGGCAAATCCAACACCGTTTCGGCCGACTCCGACGCCGTGGATCCGGCAGAAGACCAGCTCCGGCGACACCATCATCGGCGCCCGCGCCATCCTCAACCAGGGCCTGGAGATGGCCGACGCCGTCTTCTTCGTCGCTCGATCAGCAAGGCAACATCGTCGAGCGCAAGGACGCGGCGCGCGCCTTCCTGCGCGACGGCTATTGGGAATTGCAGGACGTCAAGGTGCTTCAAGAACGGCAACCATCCGCTCCGAAGCGACCGACCGCGTGGCGACCAATCTCAAGCCGGAATTCGTGCAGGAGCGGCTGGCGCGGCCCGAAACCATCCCCTTCTACGACCTGCCGGGCAAGATCGAGGTTGCCCGTTCCTTCGGCCTCAAGGCAAATGCCTTCGCCATGCAGTTCGATTCGCTGGTGGCGTTGCCGTTCCTGCTCGTCGCCATGACGCTGATTGCGGCAACAGTTTCAATGCGATTTGCAAGGATGGGGCAGTCGGCGACGATGATTCTGGGTGGCGTCCTCGCCGGCTTTCTGCTTTATGTCGTTTCGGTATTGGTCAAGGCATTCGGCGAGGCGGGATTCGTGCCGCACAGCCGTGGCTGCATGGGTTCCGGTTGTCGTGGCTATGTTCTTCGGGGTGACGTTCCTGCTATACAAGGAAGACGGCTAGTGAGGGAGGCGGTTTTGCGCAGCCATAGGCAGGCCGGTTTGGCGCGCCTTTATGGGGCGAGCGCCTTGGCATGCCTGTTTGCCTGCGCGCGTCCCGACTGGCCCCTGCGCTGGCGCAGGACGTCACGCGACATGGCGACGAACGTTCCGTCCGGCATCGCAGATGCTGCTCGAGGCCGACACGCTTGTCTACAACAACGACGACCAGACGGTGACCGCCGTCGGCGGCGTGCAGATCGACTATGGCGGCAACAAGCTCGTCGCCCAGCGCGTCGTGTACAACCGCAACACCAAGCGGCTGGTCGCCAGCGGCAACGTCGAGATCGTCAACAGCGACGGCACCAAGATCAATTCGCGAGCATATCGACATCACCGACGATTTCGCCGACGGCTTCGTCAACGCGCTGCGCGTCGAAACCCCGAAAAGGCCTATTTCGCCGCCGAAAGCGCCGAACGCATGGGCGGCGTGCTGACGACGTTCCACAATGGCGTCTACACGGCCTGCGAGCCCTGCGAGGACAAGCCGGACAAGGCGCCGACCTGGCGCGTCAAGGCGCAGCAAGATCATCTGGAACGGCGAGAAGAAGACGGTTCGCTTCGAGAACGCGAATTTCGAGTTCTTCGGCTTTCCGCTCGCCTATCTGCCGGCGTTCGAGATCGCCGACCCGACGGTCAAGCGCAAGAGCGGCTTCCTGATCCCCGGCATCACCTACAAGACCGACCTCGGCTTCGGCGTCAAAGTCCCCTATTATTTCGCACTTGTCGCCGACCTACGACCTGACCGTCACCGGCACCGGCTACACCAAGCAGGGCTTCCTCGGCGAGGCCGAGTGGCGCCAGCGCTTCAACAATGGCGAGTACAGCGCTGAAGATCGCCGGCATCCAGCAGGCAGATCCCGGACGAGTTCATCGACAGCAGCGGCGTCAATGTCGATTCGGGCCCCGCCGGCGATCCGAACAAGTTCCGCGGCATGATGGGCACCAAGGGCCAGTTCGCCATCAATCCGCGCTGGGATTTCGGCTGGGACGTGCTGCTGCAGACCGACAAGAATTTTTCGCGCACCTACACCATCGACGGCTACAGCGACGTCACGTCCACCAGTCCGACGGTCTACCTGACCGGCCTCAACGACCGCAATTATTTCGACGTGCGCGCCATGCACTTCGAGGTCCAGGAAGACACGCTCGATCCAGCGATCCGATCGCCGCGCGCAGCGACAAGCAGCCCTGGGTGCTGCCGTCGCTCGACTATGCCTATATCCCCGACGATGTCGGTGGCCGGCGGCCAGCTGTCGTTCAACGTCAATGCGCGGGTGATCAGCCGCGACCGAGCTGGACACGGCCTATTCGCATGCATGCCTGCATCAAGCGTCGAACGCGTGCGCGGCATCGAAGGCGAGTCCGAGCCGCCTCACCGCCGAGGCCGAATGGAAGCGCACCTTCACCACCGATGGCGGCCTGCAGCTGACGCCGCTGCTGGCGCTGCAGGGCGACGCCGACTATGTCAATGCATCCTCGGCTTCGCTCGCCGCCATCAACGAGATGGCGACGAATCTCGGCGTCGAGCACGACGACATGCGTTCCTCGCTTTGCCGCGCTACATGGCGACCGCCGGGCTCGAAATGCGCTGGCCGGTGCTGTTCTCGATGACCGAGTTCCAGCCATGTCGTCGAGCCGATGGCGCAGGTGTTCGTGCGCCCGAACGAGCAGTATGTCGGCGGTCTCGCCGTTCCCAACGAGGACGCCCAGAGCTTCGTCTTCGACGCCACCACGCTGTTCGAGCGCGACAAGTTCTCCGGCTACGACCGCATCGAAGGCGGCACGCGCGCCAATGTCGGCTTCCGCTATTCCGGCGCCTACGACAATGGCTGGAGCACCAACGCGCATCTTCGGCCAATCCTACCAGCTGGGCGGCCAGAACTCCTTCGCCGCGCCCGATCTGGTCAATGTCGGCGCCTATTCCGGGCTGGAAACCGCGACCTCCGACTATGTCGGCCTGGTCGGCTTCAGCAGCCCCGAGCGGCTTCTCCGGCTCGCTCAGCGGCCGTTTCGACGAGCAGAGCTTCGAAATGCGCCGCGCCGAGGTGAAGGCCGGCTATTCCGGCCTGCCGGTTTCGCTCAGCGCCAAATATGCCTTCATCCAGGCGCAGCCGCTCTACGGCTTCACCACCGATCGCCACGAGGTCACGCTCGGCGCCTCGACGCACCTTGCCGAGAACTGGCGCGTCTTCGGCACCGGCACCTACGACTTGCAGCAAAGCGTGCTGGTCAAGGACGGCGTCGGCTTTGCCTATGATGATGCCTGCTTCACCTATCTGATGACGTTCTCGGAATCGCGCGACATCGATCACCAAGGAAGTGACGCAGAATGTCGGCTTCAACCTGTCGTTCCGCACGCTCGGCGATTTCGGCTCGTCACAGAGCTCGATCGACACGATCCAGTAGAGACAGGCCGGTAGCAGACGGGCCAGTAGACACCGGCCAGCCGCAGACGAAGTCATGCGCTGGTGACATCGTTTCGCCGTATAAAGCGGGCACGGATTTCGTCACTATCCGCTCGAACTGGCCGAAACCGGGCTAGAATTGGGATGCTTTCGATGAGGAAATACCTGTTTTCGGCAGGATTCGCGCTGCTGATCGCGGCGACCTCGGTCTCGATCACCGTCATGACGCCGCCGGCCTTCGCCAGCGAGATCAAGTATGTCGTCAACAGCATGCCGATCACCACCGGCGACATCGCGCACCGGGCTGCCTTCCTGAAACTGCAGCGCAAGAAGGGCGACGCCGCGCCAGGAAATGATCGACCAGACGCTGCGCATGGCCGAGGCCAAGCGCCTCGGCATCCGCATCACCGACGCCCAGGTCGACGCCGCCTATCAGCGCTTTGCCACGACCAACAAGATGCAGCTCAAGCAGCTCGACGGCGTCATGGCGCAGTCCGGCGTCGACCAAGGAGCATTTCAAGGAATTCATCCGCGCCCAGATGGCCTGGAACCAGGCGCTGTCGGCGCGCTATCGCCGGCGCGACGGCGGGCCGGTGAGCGAACAGGACGCTGGTCAAGCGCATGCTCGAAAAAGGCGGCGCCAAGCCGAGCGCCACCGAATACATGCTGCAGCAGGTGATCTTCGTGGTGCCGGCGGCCGAGCGCAGCGCAACGCTCGGCCAAGCGCAAGCGCGAGGCCGAGGCCATGCGCGCCCGCTTCAACGGCTGCAACACCACGCGCGAATTCGCCAAGGGCCTGATCGACGTCACCGTTCGCGACCTCGGCCGGGTGCTGGCGCCGCAACTGCCGCCGGACTGGGCCGAGCAGATCAAGGCCACCAAGGTCGGCGGCGCCACCGCCGTGCGCGAGACCGAGCGCGGCGTCGAATTCATCGGCATCTGCTCGTCGCGCGAGGTCTCCGACGACAGGGCCGCGCAGATGGTGTTCCAGAGCGAAGGCGCCGGCGACAAGAACGCCGACGAGCTCTCAGCAAAATATGTCGAGGAGCTGCGGGCGAAAGCCAAGATCGTCACAGCGCTGAAACCGGCCTGGCCGTGCGTGACGACAGAGCTTCCGCTGGCGCTGAGCGTCGGCGATCCATCCGGCGTCGGGCCGGAAATCGCCATTGCCGCATGGCAGGCCGCGCGACAGCGCCGGCGTGCCGCGCCTTCTATCTTCTCGCCGATCCGGCGCTGATTGCCGCGCGGGCGCGCCAGCTCGGCGCCGACGGTGGCGATCGCGGAGACGATGCCGGCGCAAGCAGCGCGGTCTTTCACCACGCCTTGCCCGTCGTGCCGCTCGGCGGCCCGCTTCAGTCGACAGTCCCGGCCGGCCCGACCCGGCCAACGCCGCCGGCACCATCGAGGCCATCGACCGCGCCGTCGCCGACTGCCTCGCCGGCCAGCCGCGGCGGTCGTCACCTGTCCGATCGCCAAGAAGCCGCTTTACGACGCCGGCTTCCGCTTTCCCGGCCACACCGAATATCTGGCGCATCTGGCCTCGCTCGCACACCGGCGGCGCGGTGACGCCGGTGATGATGCTCGCCGGCCCCGAATTGCGCACCGTTCCGGTCACCATCCACATCGCCGCTGGCCGAGGTGCCGAAGGCGCTGACGACGGAGCTGATCGTCGCGACCGCGCGCATCACCGCCGCCGATCTCGCAAGCCGCTTCGGCATCGCCAGGCCGCGGCTCGCCATTGCCGGCCTCAACCCGCATGCCGGCGAAGGCGGCGCGATGGGCACGGAGGATCGAGCGCATCATCCGTCCGGCGGTCGAGCATGCTGCGCGCGCGAAGGCATCGACGCCTCGGGCCGCTGCCGGCCGATACGATGTTTCATGCGCGCGCGCGCGCCGGCTACGACGTGGCGATCTGCATGTATCACGACCAGGCGCTGATCCCGGCCAAGGCGCTGGCCTTCGACGGGCGGTCAACGTCACGCTCGGCCTGCCCTTCATCCGCACCTCGCCCGACCACGGCACCGCCTTCGACATCGCCGGCAAGGGCATTGCGCGCGCCGACAGCCTGATCGCGGCGCTGAAGCTCGCCCGCCGGCTGGCCGATACCGGCACGAAGGCGCAGCCGCATGAGCGCATGAGCATGAGCATCGACGGGCTGCCGCCGCTGCGCGAGGTGATCGAGCGCCACGGGCTGCAGGCGAAGAAGGCGCTCGGCCAGAATTTCCTGCTCGACCTCAACCTGACCGGCAAGATCGCGCGCGCCGCCGGCGACCTCGGCGACACGCACGGTGATCGAGGTCGGCCCCGGCCCCGGCGGGCTGACGCGGGCGCTGCTGCGCACGGCGCCAGGCGGGTCATCGCCATCGAGCGCGACGAGCGCTGCCTGCCGGCGCTGGCCGAGATCGCCGACCACTATCCCGGCCGGCTCGAGGTGATCGCCGGCGACGCGCTGAAGACCGATTTTGCCGCGCTTGCCAGCCGCGTCGGAAGGCGGCCCGGTGAAGATCGTCGCCAACCTGCCCTACAATATCGGCACCGAGCTGCTGATCCGCTGGCTGACGGTCGCCGGCTGGCCGCCGTTCTATGCAGTCGATGACGCTGATGTTCCAGCGCGAGGTGGCCGAGCGCATCGTCGCCAGCGCCGGCAGCGACGCCTATGGCCGGCTCGGCGTGCTGGCCGGCTGGCGCACCGAGGCGAGGATCGCCTTCGACGTGCCGCCGCAGGCATTCACGCCGCCGCCCAAGGTGACCTCCTCGGTGGTGCATCTGGTGCCGCGCGCCAGCCCGCTTGCCGACCGACGTGAAGAAGCTCGGCCGCGTCACCGAGGCCGCCTTCGGCCAGCGCCGCAAGATGCTGCGGCAGAGCCTGAAGAGCCTCGGCGGCGAAGCGCTGCTCGAGCGCGCCGGCATCGATCCGACGCGGCGGGCGGAGACGCTGAGCGTCGAGGAATTCGTGCGGCTGGCGAACGCGGTCTGTAGGGCAGTCTCAGCGATACGTGCGAAGCGCTTCTCATCGCCGGGAGCTGCTCTAAACGAAGGAGCTCACGTCTTCTCGTCCAGCAATCCCGAGACGAAGTCGAACAGGCCCGGCCGGCGGTCGCGCCGCAGCCGCTCGGCGGTGACGATCGCCCGCACCTCGGCGAAGGCGCGGTCGAGATCGTCGTTGACGATGACGTAGTCGTATTCCGTCCAGTGCTCGATCTCGTTGCGGGCGTTCTTCAGCCGCGTCTCGATCACCGCTTCCTGGTCCTCGGCGCGGCGCTTCAGCCGCGCCTTCAGCTCCTTCATCGACGGCGGCAGGATGAAGATCGAGACGATGTCGGCGCGCATCTTCTCCTTGAGCTGCTGGGCGCCCTGCCAGTCGATGTCGAACAGCATGTCGCGGCCTTGCGCCATCGCCAGCTCGGCCGGCTCGCGCGGCGTCGCGTAGCAATTGCCGTGCACCTCGGCCCATTCGAGCAGCGCGTCGGAATCGCGCAGCCGCTCGAACTCGCGCATGGTGCGGAAGTGATAGTGGACGCCCTCGATCTCGCTGCCGCGGCGCGGCCTGGTGGTGACGCAGACCGACAGCTCGAGGCTGCGAGTCGCTTTCCAGCAGATTGCGCGCGATCGTCGACTTGCCGGCGCCGGACGGCGACGACAGCACCAGCATCAGCCCGCGGCGGCGAATGCGGGAACCCGAACATCCTCTGGCGACCATTCGGGCTACTCCAGATTCTGGACCTGCTCGCGAAACTGGTCGACCACCGCCTTCAGCTCGAGCCCGATGGCGGTGACGGCCGCGGCGTTCGACTTCGAGCACAGCGTATTCGATTCGCGGTTGAATTCCTGCGCCAGAAAATCGAGCTTGCGGCCGATCGGCGCCGCCATTGGCCAGCAGCGCCCGGCCCGATGCGACATGCGTCTTCAGCCGGTCGATCTCTTCGCGGATGTCGGCCTTGGTGGCGAGGAACGCCGCCTCCATGTGCAGCCGGCTCGGCGTCGAGATTGGCCGACGCATCCATCAGCAGCGCGCACCTGCTCGGCGATGCCGCTCGCGGATCGCCGCCGGCTCGCGCGACGGATCGGCCTCGGCCTTGCAGCGTCAGCGCCTCGATGGCGTCGATGTGGCCGCAGAGCAGCGAACGCAGCGCTTCGCCCTCGCTCTGGCGCGCCTGCTCCAGACCGGCAAGCGCCGCGTCCAGCGCCGACAGGATCGCGGCGTCGAGCGCGGCCCGCTCCTCCTCGGTCTCGACTGCTTTCGGGAATGTCGAGCACGCCGCGCAGCGCGAGCAGCCCGTCGGCGCGTCGCCGGGGCAACGCCGAACTGCTCCTGCAGCCGCTTGGCCAGGCCGGCCAGATCCTTGAGGAAACCTCGTTGACCACCGGCTGCACCTGCTGCGCCGGCAGCGCGGCCGACGGTCAGCGTCGCCTGGAAATTGCCGCGCGAGAACGCTTCTGCAGCGTCTGCCGGACGGCCGGCTCCAGCCGCTCGAAGCCTTGCGGCAGCCGCAGCCGGACCTCGACGCTCTTGCCGTTGACCGACTTGACCTCCCAGGCGATCGACGGCGCCGTCGTGCTCGGCGACGGCGCGCGCAAATCCGGTCATGCTCTGCAAATTCATGATGCTCGACGCCCCCTGGCGCGTGATCGCGTTCCCGATCATCACGCGCCTGCCGAACGTCTGATGTCAGCGGCGGCGCTAACGCGCATCGCTGCGTAACTCGCCGGCTTCAGCGCCGGCGTCCGGCCGATGCCGCCGGCGTCGCCGCTGCGGCATCGCGGCTTCGGCTCCGGCCTTGGCGGCTCTCGGCCTGCTTCTTCTGAATGCCCGCCAGCGCGCGACGTTCTCGTTGTGCTCGTCGAGCGTCGCGGCAAAGACATGGCCGCCGGTGCCGTCGGCGACGAAATAGAGATCGTCGGTCTTGCGACGGGTTGGCGACGGCTTCCAGCGCGGCCCGGCCCGGATTGGCGATCGGCGTCGGCGGCAGGCCGTTGATCACATAGGTGTTGTAGGGCGTCGGCTTCTCGATGTCGGACTGGTAGATCGGCCGGTCGGCCGGCTTGCCCTCGCCGCCGAACAGGCCGTAGATGATCGTCGGATCGGACTGCAGCCGCATGCCCTTGTTCAGCCGGTTGAGGAAGACGGCGGCGACGCGCGAGCGCTCGTCGGCGATGCCGGTCTCCTTCTCGACGATCGAGGCCAGGGTGACGAATTCGTCGATGTCGGCCAGCGGCAGGTCGGGCGCGCGCCGCTGCCCAGATCTCGTCGACCAGCTTCTTCTGGTCGGCGAGCATCTTGTCGACGATCTGCTGGCGCGTGGCGCCGCGCGTGAAGCGCAGGTATCGGCGGCAAGGCTGCCCTCCGGCGGCATCGTCGGCCGGCATGTCGCCGGTCAGCGCATCGCTGCTCGGCGATGCGCTTGAAGCGCCTGCTCGACCGTCAGGCCCTCGGGGATGGTCAGCGAATACATGCACCGACTTGCCGCTCTTCAGCAGCTCCATGATGTCGCGCATCGAGGCGCGCGGCCTTGATCTCGTATTCGCCGGCCTTCAGCGCTGCTCATTGCCATAGGCGCGCACGCCGAGGCGGAAGATGCGGGCGTCGCTGATCAGTCCGCGCCGTTCGAGCTGGTCGGCGATCTCCTGGACGCCGGTGCTCGGCTTGACCAGGAAGGTGTCGCCGGCGGCCGACGGGCCCGGGCTCGTCGAAGTCGCTGCTTGCCGAAATAGAGCGCGACGCCGGCGGCGAGGACCATCAACACCACCAGCGACATCACGAAGTTCATGAACACGACGACCTGGCTGCGCGAGGCGCGCGAGCGCTTCGGCGGCGGCGTGCCGGCTTCAGGCCGCAGCGCCTCGCTCGCGGTCTTCGGCACGATCGGCCGGCTGCGGCGGCCGGTCCGCTGCCGGCCGAATTCGCCGGCTCGCTCTGATCGTGATCGTTCATCGCGTCATGCCATCGTGCCTAACATCGCCTGCGCATCGCTCAAATGCGCCTTCGGTCGGCCATGCACGACCTCAGCGGCAGACTAGGTCGAATATGGCAAAATTGACGACAGGCGCTGGCGCGCCGGCGAACCGCTCAGCCATTGTAGCGCTGGAAGACGAGCGACGCGTTGGTGCCGCCGAAACCGAAGGAATTGGACAGCGCCACGTCGATCTCGCGCTGCGCGCGGCTTGTTCGGCACCAGGTCGATCGCCGTCTCGCGCTCCGGGATTGTCGAGATTGATGGTCGGCGGCGCGATATTGTCGCGGATGGCGAGGATCGAGAAGATCGCCTCGGCCGCACCGGCCGCACCGAGCAGATGGCCGATCGACGACTTGGTCGACGACATCGAGATCTTCGACGCGGCGTTGCCGACCAGCCGCTCGACGGCGCCGAGCTCGATCGTGTCGGCCATGGTCGAGGTGCCGTGGGCGTTGATGTAGTCGATGTCGGCCGGCGTCAGGCCGGCGCGCTTCAGCGCCGCCGTCATGCAGCGGAAGGCGCCGTCGCCGTCCTCGGCCGGCGCGGTGATGTGATAGGCGTCGCCGGTCAGGCCGTAGCCGACGACTTCGGCGTAGATCTTGGCGCCGCGCGCCTTGGCGTGTTCGAGTTCTTCGAGCACGACGACGCCGGCGCCCTCGCCCATGACGAAGCCGTCGCGGTCGCGGTCATAGGGACGCGAGGCCTTCTCGGGCGCGTCGTTGCGCTCGGTGGACAGCGCCCGGCAGGCGGCGAAGCCGGCAAGCGACAGGCGGCGTGACCGGCGATTCCGCGCCGCCGGCGACCATGACGTCGGCATCGCCGAAGCATGATCAGCCGCGCCGCGTCGCCGATGGCGTGCGCGCCGGTCGAGCAGGCGGTGACGACCGCATGGTTGGGGCCCTTCAGCCCGTGGCGGATCGAGACCTGGCCGGAGACCAGGTTGATGATGTTGCCGGGAATGAAGAACGGGCTGATGCGGCGCGGGCCGCGCTCCTTGCAGGATGATGCGCGTTCTCGGCGATGCCTTCGAGGCCGCCGATGCCGGAGCCGATCAGCACGCCGGTGGCGCAGCGGTCGTCCTCGGTCTTCGGCTCCCAGCCGGAATCCTTCAGCGCCTCGTCGGCGGCGGCGATCCCGTAGAGGATGAAGTCGCCGATCTTGCGCAGTTCCTTCGGCTCGAGCACAGCTCTCGGGATTGAAGCGTGCCGTCGGTGCCGTCGCCGCGCGGAATCGACATGCGCGATCTTGCAGGCAAGGTCCTCGACTTCGAATTCGGTGACGCGGCGGGCAGCGCTGCGGCCGGCAAGCAGCTCGCTTCCAGCTGATGCTCGACGCCCACGCCGAACGGCGAAACCAGGCCCAGGCCCGTGACGACGACACGCCTCATCGCAGGTCCTCCCGACGCGCCGACGACTGCGGAAGCGATCAGGCCGAAGCCTTGTCGATGTACTTCACGGCGTCGCCGACCGTCAGGATGGTCTCGGCCGCATCGTCCGGAATCTCGACGCCGAACTCTTCTTCGAACGCCATGACGAGTTCGACCGTGTCGAGGCTGTCCGCGCCCAGATCATCGATGAAGCTCGCCTGCTTCGGTCACCTTGTCGGCATCGACGCCAAGATGCTCGATGACGATCTTCTTGACGCGCTCTGCGGTGTCACTCATGTGGGCATCCTCGTCTTATGTTTGTCTGTCTTCGTTAGCGGGCGGAATGCCGCTAATCAAGCTGAAAGATGGCACCTGCCGGAAACGCAACGCCGCCGGCCGGTTCCTGGCGCGACCGCCGCGGTTGCGATGGCCGCATTACACGAAAAATCGCCGAGCGTCCAAGGCGAAAAGGCCTTGTAAACGGCATCTGCACGGTAATTGCGCGTCGCCCGGCATCAGATCATCGCCATGCCGCCGTTCACGTGGATGGTCTGGCCGGTGACGTAGGCCGGCCTCGTTGGAGGCGAGATAGGCGACCGCCGACGCGACCTCGGCGCCGGTGCCCATGCGCCTCGTCGGGATCGCGCGCCATGATCGCCTCCTTCTGCTTGTCGTTCAGCTTGTCGGTCATGGCCGATTCGATGAAGCCGGGCGCGACGCAGTTGACGGTGACGTTGCGGGTGGCGATCTCCTGCGCCAGCGACTTGGAGAAGCCGATCATGCCGGCCTTGGAGGCGCAGTAGTTGGCCTGGCCGGGATTGCCGGTGACGCCGACGACCGAGGTGATGTTGATGATGCGGCCATGGCGGCGGCGCATCATCGGATGGGTCAGTTCGCGCGTCAGCCGGAAGACCGCGGTCAGGTTGACCTCGAGCACCGCATCCCAGTCGGCGTCCGACATGCGCACGAACAGGCCGTCCTTGGTGATGCCGGCATTGTTGACGAGGATGTCGACGCCTTCGAGTTCGGCCTCGGCCTTCTGGCCGAGCGCCTTGACCTCGTCGCGGTTGGACAGGTTGGCCGGAAACAGCTTGACGCGCTCGCCGAGCTCGCCTGCCAGCGCCTCGAGCTTCTCGACGCGCGTGCCGTGCAGGCCGACGGTGGCGCCCTGCGCATGCAGCATGCGGGCGATCGCCTCGCCGATGCCGCCGGATGCGCCGGTGACGAGCGCCTTGCGGCCGGTCAGATCGAACATTTGTGTCTCCTCTCAGAGGACATCCTTCACACGGGTGGGGTCGAATTCAGGTTATGCAGAGCGTCGCAAGCGCCGCGTCGACATCGGCCGGCGTGCCGATCGACGGCGGTGGCGATATCGCGGTTGATGCGGCGGGCCAGGCCGGACAGCACCTTGCCGGCGCCGACTTCGTAGAGCGTCGTCACGCCGTTCGCGCCGAACCACTCGACCGTCTCGCGCCAGCGCACCTGGCCGGTCACCTGCTCGACCAGGCGGCTGGCGATCTCGTCCGGATCGCTGAGCGGGCTGCACCGCGACATTGGCGACGACCGGCACCGACCGGCGCGTTCTTGGCGACCGTCGGCCAGCGCCTCGCGCATGGCGTCGGCCGCCGGCGCCATCAGCGCCGAATGGAAGGGCGCGGAGACCGGCAGCATGATGCGCGCGCTTGGCGCCCTTTTCGGTGCAGAGCTTCGCCGCCAGCTCGACCGCCGCCTTGTCGCCGGAGATCACCAGCTGGCCGCCGCCATTGTCGTTGGCGATCTGGCAGAGCCGAGCCCGTGGCGGCTTCCGCGCAGGCGGCCTCGACATCGGCATGTTCCAGGCCGATGATCGCCGCCATCGCGCCCTCGCCCGCCGGCACCGCCGCCTGCATGGCATTGCCGCGGATGCGCAGCAGCCGCGCCGTGTCGGCGACCGAGAACGATGCCGGCGGCGCAGAGCGCCGAATATTCGCCGAGCGAATGGCCGGCGACGTAGGCGACCTTGTCCTTCAGCGAGAAGCCGCGCGCTTCCAGCGCCCGGATCGCGGCCAGCGACACCGCCATCAGCGCCGGCTGGGCGTTGGCGGTCAGCGTCAGCGTCTCTTCCGGGCCTTCCCACATCAGTTTCGGAGAGCTTTTCGCCGAGCGCGTCGTCGACTTCGTCGAAGACCGCTGCGCGCCTCGGGAAAGGCCTCGGCCAGATCCTTGCCCATGCCGACGGCCTGGCTGCCCTGTCCCGGAAAGGTGAATGCAATGGCCATTTGGGCTTCTCCAGAGCCTGGTTTTTCCGACTGCCTGTGACGCAAGGCGGACCGGCCAAGTCAAGCCCGCGAGCAGCGCTCCGGCCGTCGTTGCGGCCGGAAACCGGCCAAGTCCTGTTCCGAAAGACTTTTTGCCGATCACTTCTGATGAAAACCGCCACAATTGGTCGCTGGCTCTTCTTATTTCGTGACAGCCGCTACATTTGGATGACAGTTCTATGACAGCATCGAGTGACGCGAGTTGGAAAAGCGTATGCTGGGCCGTGTGGCAGTGAAGTGGCAAGGATCGGAAGCGCGTGGCCAAACGCGCGCCGCAGTTGCTGGACGGCGATCGCGTCCACCGGCTATCTGCCGGGCGCAATGGCCGGTCGTCCGCTATGGCCTGATCAGCTGCTCGCTTCCGCCATACTGGTGTTTGCCATCGAATGGATCGTGCGCGGCTCGACTTCAGCAGACGCTCGATTTCTTCCTGCAGCCCTTCCGCCGGGCTGGACCACCATCATCTGTTCGCGCTGTGCTGATCGGTCTCGACGCCGTGCTCGGCCGCAGCCACCAGAGCCTGATGATCGTGGCGCCGCTGGCGCTGGCTGCTGGCCTTTGTCGGCCACCAGAAGTCGCATTATCTCGGCGATCCGCTCTATCCGACCGATTTCCTCTATTCCCGCCAGATCTGTCGAACTGATGCCGCTTCTGGTGCGCGAGCGGCCGATGACCGCCGTCGTCATCGCGGTCGGCATCGTCGGCGGCCTGTCGCTGCTCGTCTATGCGCTGGCGCTAGTGGCGCCGCCGCGTGCCGATCGCTCAGCCGCAAGGCGCAGCGCCTGGCGCGGCTACGCTGGCGCGTGCCGCTGCTCGCCTTCTTCGTCTCGATCATGGACTACGCCACCTTCTCGTGGACGCGCGACCGGCTGCAGATCATCCCGATCATGTGGGACCAGAAGGAGAACTACGCCTCCAACGGCTTCGCCTGGCCTTCGCGCTCAACGTGCCGATGGCCAAGGTCGCGGCGCCGGCGGGCTATTCCGACAAGGCGATCGACGCGATCGACAGGCCCGAGTGACGGCATCGGTGCCGGCCGAAAAGCCCGACATCATCATCGTGATGAGCGAATCCTTCTGGGATCCGACGCTGCTGCCCGGCGTCACGATCACGCCGGACCCGATCCCGAATGTGCGCGCGTTGCGCTCGGGCTCATATGTTCTCGCCGGAATTCGGCGGCATGACCGCCAATGTCGAGTTCGAGGCGCTGACCGGCTTTTCCAATGCCTTCCTGCCGCTACGGCAGCATCCCCTACCAGCAATATGTGCGCGCGCCGATGCCGTCGCTGGCGACCTTCCTGAAGAGCGAAGGCTACGAGACGCGCGCCATCCATCCCTGCACCGGCTGGTTCTGGAACCGCGGCGCGGTCTACGCCGCATTTCGGCTTCGAACGACTTCCAGTCGGAAGAGACGCTGCCGCCGATGCAGAAGCGCGGCCCGCTGGCCTCCGACGCGGCGATGACCGACGAGATCATCCGCGAGGCCGACGCCAGCGAAGACCCGGTGTTCTTCTTCGCCGTCAGCCTGCAGAGCCACGGCCCCTACGAGCCGAACCGCTATTACAATCCGACCCACAAGGTCGCAGGCGCCGATCGAGCACATGGGCGCGGGAATCGCTGCTCAGCTACGCCGAGGGCACCGCCGACGCCGACCGCAGCCTGAAGCGGCTGATCGACTGGGCGAAGAAGCGCGAGCGGCCGACGGTGATCGCCTTCTTCGGCGACCATCTGCCGCCGCTCGGACCGGTCTATGCCGAGACCGGCTTCATGAAGGACAATGTCGCGCCGCGCAAGGAGCCGCCGGACGCAGCTGCTGGAGCATCACCAGACGCCGCTGGTCATCTGGTCGAACCGCACCGGCCCGGCGCAGGACATGGGCGCGGTCAGCCCGGCCTTCCTGCCCTACCACATCCTGACCACGGCCGGCATCAGGCATCCCTACTACACCGGCTTCCTCGGCGCGCTGCGCGAGCGCTACCGCGTCGTCGACCGCAACCTGCTGCTGACGCCGGCCGGCGAGGCGACGCCCGACTGGGCGCGGCAGAAGACAGATCGACCCGGCGATCAACGATTTCCGCCTGCTGCAATACGACATGATGTTCGGCAAGCGCCGCGCCGCGCCCGACTTCTTCCCCGAAACGGTCGACAAGGCGTCGCCCATACGAGCTGAGCAGCCTGGCAGTGATGCTTCGGCCGCTGCGACGCCGCAAGGACGGCTGTCTGCCGATGCCGCCTGCGCCTTGCCTTCCAGCCGAGAATTGCTGTATAGACGCCCGCAATCTGCCGGTCCTTGCTGGGGGCTGAACGGAGGGCCGGAGGTTTTCTCGAAAAGCCTCCGTGTGAAGCCGAAGCGCTTCCGCCTCCCGTGTCTCCGCTCTCGACCGTCTCGAAATGCTCCTTTCTTCCCCGCCCCTTCGGGATCAGCGGGTCAGAGAAGTTGCAGAGGCTTTTGCCGCGAGGATCCGGGAGAGAAACGAAGAAAGGCACTGAACACTATGGCTCTCTACGAACATGTGTTCCTTGCCCGGCAGGACCTCTCGCAGCAGCAGGTCGATGCGCTTGTCGAACAGTACAAGGGCGTCATCACCGCCAATGGCGGCTCCGTCGGCCGGGTCGAGAACTGGGGACTGAAGTCCCTCACCTACCGGGTCAACAAGAACCGGAAGGCCTACTACACGCTTATGGACCTCACCTGCCCGCCGGCAGCGCTCAACGAGATGGAGCGCCAGATGGGCCTGTCCGAAGACGTGCTGCGCTTCCTGACCGTCAAGGTCGAGGCGCATGAGGAAGGCCCGTCGGCCATGATGCAGAAGCGCGAAGAGCGCTCGGAACGCGGCGGCTTCGGCGACCGTGACCGTGGCGATCGTGGTCCGCGCTCGTTCGGCGACCGTGATCGCGGCGACCGTGGCGATCGTCCGCCGCGCTCGTTCGGCGACGCCGGTGGCGACCGTGGTCCGCGCCGTCCGCGCGAAGGTGTTGAAGGGGGTGCAGAATAATGGTCGACATCAATCAGATCCCGACCCGGCGCCCGTTCCATCGCCGCCGCAAGACCTGCCCGTTCTCCGGCGCCAACGCGCCGAAGATCGACTACAAGGACGTGCGTCTGCTGCAGCGCTACATTTCCGAGCGCGGCAAGATCGTGCCGTCGCGCATCACCGCCGTCAGCCAGAAGAAGCAGCGCGAACTCGCCAAGGCGATCAAGCGCGCCCGCTTCCTCGGCCTGCTGCCCTACGTGGTTCGCTAAGACTTTCGAGCGGGCGGTTCGCCGCCCGCTCTTTCTCCCGCGCCGCGACGGGCGCGGACCGGCTTCGAGCGATCAAAATCCCGAGTTGAGGTGAAAAGCCTCTAACTGCCGCGACAGGCAGGACAGCGACACCGGCGCCAACGCGCCCTTTGCTTCCTGACCTGTTCCATACAATTCGCGCCGATCCCCGGTCGGTGCCCAGAACGAAGGAACAAAACCATGGAAGTCATTCTTCTCGAACGCATTTCCCGCCTCGGCCAGATGGGCGATACCGTCAAGGTCAAGGACGGCTTTGCCCGCAACTTCCTGCTGCCGCAGGGCAAGGCGCTGCGCGCCAACGAAGCCAACAAGAAGAAGTTCGAAGGCCAGCGCGCCCAGCTCGAAGCCCGCAACCTCGAGCGCAAGTCGGAAGCCAGCCAGGTCGCCGAAAAGCTCGACGGCAAGAGCTTCATCGCCGTGCGTTCGGCCGGCGAGACCGGCCAGCTCTACGGTTCGGTGTCGACCCGCGACATCGCCGACCTGCTGACGGCCGAAGGCTTCTCGGTCAACCGCAACCAGATCCAGCTCAACCAGCCGATCAAGACCATCGGCGTCACCAATGTGGCGATCGCGCTGCATCCGGAAGTCGAGGTCACCATCACGCTCAACATCGCCCGCACGGCCGAAGAAGCCGAGCGCCAGGCCAAGGGCGAGACGCTGACCACCGCCGAAGCCATCTATGGCGAGGACATCAACGACAATGCGCGGCCGGAGAACTTCTTCGACCCGAACACCGAGTTCGAAGGCGGCGAAGAGCAACGCCTGATCGCTTAACGACAAGCGAGGGAGCACCGCTCCCGATCACATTGTCGGCATCCAGCCCTTGCTGGACCAATGCCCGGGCCTCTCGCCCGGGCATTTTTGTGCCAAATGGAACTTTTCGAACCCCTATATATTGTGGCAGAATTAGACAGCCTGTCTGACCGTGAGGGGACATTTGGTCATGAATATTCTGTTGAAGCGCGTTCTCGACCGCCTGGTGCGCACCGGCAATCTCAAGGTTACCGGGCCGAAGGGTTTGACCGTGGTTTTCGGCGACGGCAGCGGCGAGCCGGTGCACATGCACATCAAGACCAGGCATGCCGAACGCGCCATCACCTTCGATCCGATGCTGGCGGTGCCGGAATCCTACATGGACGGCGAACTCGACATCCTCGAGGGCGGCGTGCTCGGGCGTGATGCGCATCGCCTTCCAGAACATGGGCAGCGGCGGCATCGACGCCACCTGGTCGAAGGCGATCGAGGGCCTGCGCCATGCCTTCCGCCGCCTGCATCAGATCAACACCGCCACTCGCGCTCGCGCCGCAACGTGCAGCGCCACTACGACCTGTCGGGCGACCTCTACCGGCTCTTCCTCGACGAGGACATGCAGTATTCCTGCGCCTATTTCGAGCAGCCCGACATGACGCTCGACGAGGCGCAGGCCGCCAAGAAGCGCCACATCGCCGCCAAGCTCAGGCTGAAGGCCGGCCAGACGGTGCTCGACATCGGCTCCGGCTGGGGCGGGCTCGGCCTCTATCTGGCGAAGTCCTTCGACGTCGACGTGCAAGGCGTCACGCTGTCGACCGAACAGCACGGCGTCGCCACCGACCGCGCCCATGCGCAGGGTCTGCAAAACCGCGTCCATTTCGACCTGAAGGACTATCGCGAACTCAACGAGCGCTTCGACCGCATCGTCTCGGTCGGCATGTTCGAGCATGTCGGCGTCAACCACTACCGCACCTTCTTCGAAAAATCGGCGACGCTGCTGAAGCCGGACGGCGTCATGCTGCTGCACACGATCGGCCGCTCCGGCGTGCCGTGGGCGACCAGCGCCTTCGTCCGCAAATACATCTTCCCGGGCGGCTACATCCCCGCACTCTCCGAGGTGATGCCGGCGATCGAGAAGTCCGGCCTCGTGGTCACCGACATCGAGATGCTGCAGGCTGCACTATGCCGACACGCTGAAGCATTGGGGCGAGCGCTTCGCCGCCAACCGCGACAAGGCCAAGGCGATCTACGACGAGCGCTTCTGCCGCATGTGGGAGTTCTATCTGGCCGCCTCGGAAGCCGCCTTCCGCTGGCAGGACCTGGTGATCTTCCAGATCCAGCTCGCCAAGAAGAACGACACGCTGCCGATGACGCGCGGCTACATGGGCAAATGCGAGAAGGCGCTGGAAATGCGCGACATGGGCCATCGCCAGCAGACGCCTGTCGCCAAGCCGACCCGCCGCCGCAAGGTTGCGGACGGCGAGTAGCGCGCCGGCGGCCCGGCGCCGCTTGGTCTTGCCATAGCCCTCCCAAGCATGAAAAAGGTCTCGTTATCGCGAGACCTTTTCATGACTTACATCATCTACATCGCAGCCGCGCTTGCCGAGATCGCCGGCTGCTTTTCGTTCTGGGCGTGGTGGCGGCTGGAGAGGTCAGCGTTGTGGCTGGCGCCCGGCCTCGTCTCTCTGGCGCTGTTCGGTTTCCTGCTGGCGCTCGTCGACACCAATGCCGCGGGCCGTGCCTACGCCGCTTATGGCGGCATCTACATCGCGGCATCGCTC
The DNA here is from genome assembly GCA_963788955.1 of uncultured Alphaproteobacteria bacterium. GTDB lineage: Bacteria > Pseudomonadota > Alphaproteobacteria > Rhizobiales > Rhizobiaceae > Mesorhizobium. The sequence continues at coordinate 205,208 of CAWBIN010000007.1, forward strand.
GGCTGGCTGTGGCTGGTGGAAGGTGTGCGTCCCGACCGCTGGGATCTTGGCGGGGCGGCACTCTGCATCGTCGGCGCCTCGGTCATCCTGCTCGCGCCCCGGGGAGCCTGAGCCGTGGAACTGCCTGCTCCCCTCAGACAAGGCGTAGAGCGCCTGCTCGACAAGGTGCCGCTGCCCGTCTTGAAGCAGGCGGCAAGGACGCTGTCCGACCGCTATCGCGCCGAACTGCGCGACGGCCGCCTGCATATGGCCGAGGACCTTGCGGTCAGAGCCTACCTGGCGACGCGGCTGCCGGCGACCTACGCCGCCGTGCGCGCCAGCCTCGACGCGCTGGCGGAGGCCCGGCCTGGCTTTGCGCCAAAGACTTTGCTCGATGTCGGCGCCGGCCCCGGCACGGTGCTTTGGGCTACCGCCGATCTCTGGCCCGATCTCGAAGCGGCGGTGCTGCTGGAAGCCAGTGCCGCGGTGCGCAAGGTCGGCGAGACGCTCGCCGCCGACGCGATCACCGCCAAGACATCGTGGATTGCCGGCGACGCCACCATCGATCTTGCCGGCCTCAGACCAGCCGATCTGGTCAGCTGTGCCTATGTGCTGGACGAGATCACGCCGGCATCGCTGCCGAAGCTGGTCGACCGGCTCTGGCAATTGACCGCCGACACGCTGCTGATCGTCGAGCCGGGCACGCCGGCCGGCTGGCAGCGCATCCTTGCGGTGCGCCGGCAATTGATCGAAGCCGGCGCGCATGTCCTGGCGCCGTGCCCGCATGAGGCGCCCTGCCCGCTCGCCCAGCCCGACTGGTGCCATTTTTCGCGCCGCGTCGCCCGCTCGCGCCTGCATCGGCTGGCCAAGGACGCCGACGTGCCATGGGAGGACGAGAAGTTCATCTATGTCGCGGCCTCGCGGGAGCCGGCTCCTTCCCGCACGGCGCGGGTGATCGCGCCGCCGAGATCAGGCTCCGGCAAGGTGTTGCTGAAGCTTTGCGAACCGGA
>CAWBIN010000008.1:0-197937 GCA_963788955.1 uncultured Alphaproteobacteria bacterium
GCCGGCATGTCCTCGAGCACATGCGCGCGCGTAACGCCGCTCGGGCGGGGTAGAATATTCGGTCCAGAACACCGCTATTCGGGTCATTCCAGATAAAGGTAGTTGAGAGATGAAAATCACGAGCATTCGGCCGTGGCTGATCAAATCCGATGCTTCCTATTGGGGAGAGTTCCTGTTCGTGGAGGTGCGACGGATGAAGGGGTGAGTGGCTGGGGCGAGGTCACCACCACACAAGGCCGGCCAACCGCGCCCTCTGCATGATCCTGCGGCAGATCGGCGTCGCGGTGACCGGCGAAGATCGAGCGCGCATCGAGCATCTCTGGCACAGGAATTTCCGCAGCTTCACGTACATGGGCAGCCGCGGCGCCGCCGTCGAGTGCGTGAGCGCCATCGACATAGCCCTCTGGGACATCCGGGGCAAGGTCCTTGGCAAGCCGATGTATGAGCTGTTCGGCGGCGCGGTACGCGATGAAATCGCCCTCTACACCCATCCCAACCAAGCCAAATTCACCCGCAGGGGGGTGTGGTCCGAGAAATTCGCGATATCGTCGAGTCCGGCCACACGGCGCTGAAGTTCGACCCGTTCCCGCACCAGGGCCGCAGCCGCCGGTGGCGCAGTCGCGCGAACAGCGGGACGGCTACCTGGATGGCAGCATGACCCGCAAGGACGAGCGCGAGGCCGCCGAACTTACGGCTCTGATCCGCGAGACGCGGGACCCGACGTCGACATTCTCATCGATGCGCATGGCAGGTTCGACGTTCCCACCGCGATCCGCCTCTGCCGGAGCCTCGAGGAAGCCGGCCGGATCGACTGGTTCGAAGAGCCCTGTCCGCCCGAGAGCCTCAACGCCCTCAGGCAGGTGCGTGAGAAGGTCAGTGCCGCCATCTCGTGGGGCGAGCGCGGCCACACGAAATGGGATTTCGTGCCGGTACTTGAGAACCGGCTCGCCGACTACATCATGCCGGACGTCACCTGGACCGGCGGCATTACCGAACTCAAGAAGATTTCCGCCCTGTGCGAAGCCTACTACATCCCGGTCTCGCCGCATGACGCCGCGGGACCGATCAACGTGGTTGCGGGAGCGCAGGTGATGATGACCGTTCCCAACTTCTACAAGCTCGAAACGTCGGAGTGGAACCTGGATAAATACAGTCACCTCATAGACACACCACTCGACGTTTCGAACGGCAGCCTCAAGCTGACGTCGAAGCCTGGTCTCGGTGTCGAGATGAACCGCGACTATCTGCAGGCCCATGAGATTGAGCTGAGTTAGCAACGGTCCATGCCGGCCGGCGTTTGGGGCGACAAGCCCCGACCAGCAAGAGGACAAGTCATGCCAAAGACGGGTGGAGCCGACGAGGCTCTCAATCGGGTCAACACGAACTCCAAGCCATCCGAGCTTCGCATCACCGACATGCGGGTGGCCGAAATCGTCGGCGCGCCGTTCACCTCGGCACTGCTCAAGATCTACACCAACCAGGGGATCGTCGGGCTGGGCGAGGTGCGCGACGGCGCCAGCGCCACCTATGCGCTGATGCTGAAGAGCCGGCTGCTTGGCGAGAACCCTTGCGACATCGACCGACTGTTTCGCCGCATCAAACAATTTGGCGGCCACGGGCGGCAGGGTGGCGGCGTCTCGGCAGTCGAGATCGCCCTCTGGGACCTCGCGGGCAAGGCCTATGGCGTGCCGATCTACCAGATGCTCGGCGGCCGGTTCCGCGACAAGGTGCGTGTCTATTGCGACACCGACGCCGAGAAGCCGAGCGGCACCGAAACCGGCAAGCGCCTCAAGGAGCGCATGGAGCGCGGTTTCACCTTCCTCAAGATGGATCTGGGCTTGATGCAGATTGCCGCATGTCCCAGGCGCAGTCGTTGCGCCTGCCGGCGTGCTCGAAGGCTTTCACGCCGATCCACGCCGGCCGCGGCGGCACCCTTGAGGAGCGCAAGGCGCGCAAGCTCGCCTATGACGTGCAGAACGTGCCGCACCCGTTCACCGGCCTGCACTTCACCGAAAAGGGCATCGACCTGCTCGAGCAGTATATTCCGAGGTTCGCGAGGTGATCGGCTATGGAGATTCCGCTCGCCATCGACCATATCGGCCACATCTCGCTGCAGAACGGCATTCGCCTCGCCACGGCGGATCGAAAAATACGTGCCAGCCTGGCTCGAGGACGTGATCCCATGGCAGTACACCGAGCAGTACCGGCAACTGCAGGAGGCCACGACGGTGCCGATCTGCACCGGTGAGGACATCTACCTCAAGGAGGGCTTCGAGCCTCTGCTCAAGAGCGGCGGCCTCTCCGTTATCCACCCGGACCTGCTCACCAGCGGCGGCATCCTCGAGACCAAGAAGATCGGCGATATGGCGCAGGATCACGGCGTCGCCATGGCGATCCACATGGCGGAAAGCCCGATCGCCGCAATGGCCGCCGCACATGTCGCGACCGCGACCGAAAACTTCATGGCGCTCGAATACCACTCGGCCGATGTCGACTGGTGGGACGATATCGTCACCGGCCTTCCCAAGCCGCTCGTCAAGGACGGCTTTATCACTGTTCCGGACAAGCCGGGCCTGGGGATCGACGACGTCGTCGATGAGGTGATCTCGCAGCATCTGCAGCCGGGTGTCACCGGCATCTGGCAGTCCACGGATCACTGGGACGACGAGTATTCCTGGGATCGCACCTGGAGCTGAGGCGAAGAGAACTGAAGATGAAGATCACCGACCTCCGCTGCGCCGTTATCGGCAAACACCCGATCGTCCGCATCGTCACCGACGAGGGCCTCTATGGCCTAGGCGAAGTCGAGTATCACCAAGACCTACCTCAAGCCCTGGGTGCTGCATTTCCGCGAGGCGCTGATCGGCGAGGATCCGACTGACGTCGAGCGCGTGATGCTGAAGATCCGCCAGCGCGGCTCTTTCAAGCCCTATGGCGCAGCGGTAAGCGCCATCGAGCATGCGCTGTGGGACATTGCCGGCAAGGCCGCGGGCGTGCCGGTCTACAAACTGCTCGGCGGCAAGGTGCGCGACAAGGTGCGCGTCTACAACGGCTCGATCCGCCAGAAACGCACGGGCGACCGGCCGGAGGATTACGCCGCCGACGTCAAATGGATGATGGAGCAGCCGCAGAACTTCTTCATGGTCAAGCAAGGAATCTCGCTTCCACTCCAACATGAAGGACACGATCGAGGGCTTCCATTACGGCGTGACGCAGAAGAAGGCCGGCTATCACGGCGCCATGGATCAGGGCGTGATCAGCGAGCGCGGTTTCAATCACATGCTCGACTGCGTGATCGCCATGAAGGAAGTGCTGGGCGACAAGGTCAGCCTGGCGCTCGACTGCGGCCCGGGCTGGATGCTGCCCGATGCGATCAAATTCGCTCGCGCGGTCGAGAAGTACAATTTGATGTGGCTCGAGGACATGCTGACCGGCGACTATGTGCCGTGGGTCAATCCGCAGGCCTATCGGGAACTGACCACCTCCACCTCGACGCCAATCCATACCGGCGAGCAGATCTACCTGCGGCACAATTTCAAGGAGCTGATCGAGACCCAGGCGGTGCGCGTTATCGGCCCCGATCCGGCCGATGTCGGCGGCATTGCCGAGCTCAAATGGGTGGCCGAATACGCCTATATGCACTCGATCCTGATGGCGCCGCACGGCACCGCCAATGGCCTGCTGGGTCTCGGCGCGCTGATCAACGTGTGCGCCACATTGCCTGCCAATTACATCGCCTTCGAATATCCGAGCGCTTCCGACCCCTGGTGGGAGGATCTCGTAATCGGCCTGCCGTCGCAGATCGTGAAGGACAGCATGGTGGACCTGCTGGAAGAGCCGGGGTTGGGCCTCGATATCGACGCCGAAGCAGCCAGGAAATATCTCAGGGAAGAGGATGAAGGCTTCTTCGACTGAACTATTCTTCTTTCGCCACCTGCGCCACGCGGACCGCTTCACGGAATTTGGTATCCAGAATGAGCGCTTCGGGTCATCCGTGGGCATGCGCGCGGGTTGCCTCAACGTTCGCTTAGTAGGCGGATTCTGAATTCGGCTGTGCTCGAAGGCGCCGGCGAGACGGATTGTCCCGCCTATCGCGGCCAGAGGGGCCGTCGTTGCGTGGATGTCGAAGTTGCTTATTCAGGCGGCGCGGCCGAAGCGATCGACCCTGAAATCGTCGAGCGGCGTTTCGCAATAGCCGGCCATGATGAGTTCAGCCATGGCGTCGCCCACGCCCGGACCGAGCTGGAAGCCGTGCCCGCTGAAGCCGAAGGCGTGGAACAGGCCTGGCGTCGTCGCCGAGCGCCCCATGACCGGCAGCATGTCGCGCACATAGCCCTCGCAGCCTGACCAGGTGCGGATGACCGCGACTTGTGCGATCGTCGGCAGCAGCCGAGCGACCGCGCGCAACTGCGCCGGCAGGCGCATGGGGTCGGCGACCGCATGGCCGGGGTCGAGGTCAACCGACACCCTCTCGACCGCCCCGCCGAAGACGATGTTGCCGCGCTCGACCTGACGCAGATAGGCGCCATGATCCTTGTTGCGCGTCCAGATGCCGACCACTGGCAGGATCCGATGCGGCAGCGGCTCGGTCACGCCCATCTGCGGGCCGCGGGCGTCGAGCGGAACCGCTTCGCCGAACTGCGCGGCGATGCGCGCGCCCCAGGCGCCGGCGGTGTTGAGCAGGCACTCGGCGGCGAATGTGCCTTTTGAAGTGGCGACAAGGAAACCGGAGTCGGTCGGCTCGATATTTTCGACCTCGGCATCCTCGACGATTGCCGCGCCAAGCTTGCGGGCGGCTTCGGCAAAGGCGGGTGCGATCAGCCGCGGATTGCCGCTGCCATCGTGCGGCGAGAACGACGCCGCGATCGCTTCGGGACCGAGGCCGGGAAAGCGGGCACGAATCTCGCGGGGGCCGAGCTCCTCCAGGTCAAGCCCCCAGGGCCGCGCCGCCTTGGCGTAGGCCCGCATGTCGGCGAGGCTGTCTTCATCGAAGATCAGCCGGATATGGCCGGTAGCGCGGAATTCGACGTCGCGGCCAAGCATTTTTTCGGCGTCGCCCCACAGCCTGAGCGCGCGGTGGGCCAGCGGAAGCTGGGACAGATGGCGCCCCGTGCGCCGGATGTTGCCGAAGGAGGCGACGGTTGCCCCGGTGCCGATCCGGTTGCGCTCGATCAGCGTCACACGTGCGCCGCGCCTGGCAAGGAAATAGGCCGAAGCCGTCCCCATCAGTCCGCCGCCCAGCACGATCACATCCATAGGCCCCTCTTGCAAACAGCAACCTTTGCCTGCCCCGATATTGTCGGCGCCGCGGCATTGCGTCAAAGATGGGTTTGGACAAGAACCATAAGCTTTACCTATGGAGTGGCAATGCGAGCCCGGCAGCTCGAAGTTTTCATCGCCGTCATGCGCGCGGGTACAGTGCACCGCCGCGGCGCGGATGCTGAACATCTCCCAACCTGCATTGAGCCAGATACTGCTCCATACCGAAGACGAACTCGGCTTCACGCTGTTCGAGCGGGTCAAGGGCCGGCTACGGCCGACCCCGGAGGCGCTTGAGATATTCGCCGATGCCGAGAGGTTGTCGGCTGGGCTGGAAGGCTTGCGCCGTAAAACCACCGACTTGCGTCTTGGCCGGACTGGGCTGGTGCGGGTCGCGGCTTCGCCACCGCCGGCCATGGCGATATTGCCGCGCGCTTTCACCGGATTCCGGGCGCAACATCCCAATATTTTGCTGCGTTCCCATATGGCGCCGATCGCCGCGATCATCGACATGCTGCGCGCCGGCGATGCCAGCCTCGGCGTGGCCATGGACGACCGCCTGCCTCCCGATATCGAGGCGGAAGTGATCGGCAGCGTCGGCTTTTCATGCCTGCTGCCCGGCGGGCATGTGTTGGCCGGGAAAACCGAGCTGACGCTCGCCGATCTGGCCGGCGAAGAATTGATATCCTATCGCGGAAACACCCGTCCCGCCGACGAACTGGCCCATGCGGCCCGCGCACAGGGTGTGGCGCTTTCGCCGTTGCTCGAGATCGACGTGTCCATCTCCGCGGTCGGCTTCGTCCAGGCCGGTCTGGGTATCGCGCTCGTCGACGCGCTGCTGCCGTGGCACCAGTTTGCCGGGCTTGCCGTCAGGCCGCTCGCGGCGGGGCCGGAATTTCCGATCGCGCTGCTGACCTCGCGCACACGAGCCCTTTCGCGCGCCGATGAGATGATGCGCGACCAGATCCGCGCGGCCTGTTCCGCCGTTCTGGGCGAAGGCGATACCAGGGCATAAGCAAACCTTATATCCTTGCTCGTCATACGTCTTGGACCCGGACCACCCGGTCATGCCAGCTTTCGGCTGGCAGACAGGAAGGGACGCGTCATGGATGGTGCCATCGCTTGCGCGGCGGATGAAGTGCACAACGGAGCCGACTGGAAGGTCGGCGTCGATATCGGCGGGACATTCATCGATTTCTGCGCGCTCGAAGCACGTTCCGGACGGGTCGCCTCGCTGAAAGTGCTGACGACGCCGGAAGATCCGGGCGCCGAGCTGATGACGGGCCTCACCCTTCTGGCCGAACGCGAAGGCTTCGATCCTACCCACATGACGCGCTTCGTGCATGGCACGACCGTCGGCATCAACACCATCATCCAGCGCAAGGGCGCGCCGCTCGCGCTGTTCACCAATGCCGGCTTCGAGGATGTGATCGAACTCGCGCGGCTGCGAATGCCGGACATGTATTCGCTGTTCTGCTCGCGGCCGGATCCGCTGATCTCGCGCGACATGGTGTTCGGCATTCCGGTCCGCATGCGTGCCGATGGAGCGTGAATCCCAGGCACCGGACATGGCGGCGGTGGAGAGGGCGGTGGCCGTGGCGAAGGCGAACGGGGCGCAAGGGATCATCGTCTCCTTCCTCCATGCCTGGCGCAATGCCGCGCAGGAAACCTCCGTCAAGGCGGCGATCGACGCGTCTTGCGCCCGACCTCTTCGTCTTCTCCTCGGCCGAGGTGTGGCCGGTCATCCGGGAATACGAGCGCAGCTCGACCGCCATTCTCAATGGCTATGTCCATCCGCGTGTCGCCGGCTATCTGATGGCTCTGGAGGAGCGGCTGAAGGACCGCGGCGTGCCGGCCCGCCCGATGCTGACAAAGTCGAACGGTGGGCTGATGAACGCTGCCGAAGGCAAGCGCGCCTGCGTCAACATGCTGCTGTCGGGAACGGCCTCCGGCGTCATCGGCGCCTCGTGGCTGGCGCGTCAGGCAGGGGAGGACAAGATCCTTACTCTCGACATCGGCGGGACCTCGGCCGACTTCGCGCTCATCATCGACGGCGAGCCGCAGTTCGGAATCGGCGAGGTGATCGGCGAATTTCCGCTGCATATCCCCTCCGTGTCGGTGAGCTCGATCGGTGTCGGCGGCGGTTCGATCGCCAGTGTCGACGCGCAAGGGGTACTGCGTGTCGGGCCGGAGTCGGCCGGGTCGACGCCAGGACCGGCATGCTACGGCCGTGGCGGCGAGCAGCCGACGGTGACGGACGCCATGGTGGTGTGCGGATGGCTCGGCCACAGCGAGATGGCCTATGGCCAGCTCCGGATCGATACCGGGCTGGCGCATCGCGCGGTCGGCGAGCTTGCCGCCCGGCTCGGTCGCCCGGTCGAGCAGACCGCGCAGGCGATCCTCGACATCGCGGTGTCGGAGATGTTCGTCGAGGTCGAGAAACTCGCCTCGCGCGCCGGCGTGGACTTGCGCGATTTCACGCTGATGCCCTTCGGTGGCGGCGGTCCCATGCTGGGCGCCTTTCTTGCCCGCGAGCTCGGGATGAAGCGCGTCATGGCGCCGCGCCGCCCCGGCGTGGTGTCGGCGCTGGGCGGTCTGGTTGCGGATCTACGCGGAGACTTCATTCGCACCGTCTTTACCCCGCTGTCGGGTGCGTCGCTCTCCGCGAATCCGCGAGGCCTTCGAGGCACTCGCGCGTGAGGGTCGCGACTGGCTCGTGGCGCAGGGGCATGACGCGGCGGCGGAGCTTAACCTCACTTGCGACATGCGCTATATCGGGCAGAGCTATGAGATCGAGGTCGTCCTTCTGCCGAAGTGGCTGGCTGACGGCAATGCGGCCGCCATCGCGCAGGCCTTTCATCTGCACCCATGAGCAGCTCTACGATTTCCACGACCCTGACGGCGAGATCGAACTTGTGAATGTCCGGCTGTCCGCCGTGGGCGCGGGGCCGAAACTCTCCTTCCCGGAGGTCGATGCGATCGACGCCCCGGCCATTCCGGCGCGCCGGCTGCGGGTCTACACGGGCTTGAGTGTCGAGACCGTCGACCTCCACGACCGGCAAGCCCTCGTGCCGGGCAGCACGTTCCACGGGCCCGCCGTGGTGGTGCAGGAAGACACCACCTTTGCCATTCCCGCCGGAACCCAGGCACGGGTCGACCGCCATCTCAACCTTCTCCTCACCTTCGCGGAGTGATGCCATGTTTGACCGGACAAACCTGCAGGTTCTGGCGAACCATGCCCGCGCGGCCGCCGAGAACATGGCGCACACGCTGCACCGCACCGCGCACTCCGCCTTCGTCAAGGAGACGCAGGACTTCACGGTGATGCTGATGGACCGTTCGGGGGCGACCTTCGCCGTCCCGATGGAGCTTGGCGCAACCTGGTATCCCGGGCTCTCGTATCACCGCGCGATTGCGATGGTGCACGATTACCGGCCGGGCGACGTCGCCTTCACCAACGATCCCTATTCCGGCTACGTCGCCACGCACGCGCCCGACACGCATCTGTGGAAGCCGGTCTTCGTCGATGGCGAGATCGTCGCCTGGACCGGAGGGCATATCCACAACACCGACATGGGCGGGGCGGTGCCGGCTTCGCTCAGCCGGGCGCTGACCGAAATCCATCAGGAAGGAATTCGCTTTCCACCCATGAAGCTGGTGAGGGAGGGTGTCTTCGACGAGACGATCCTGCGGATCATGAGCACCAACGTGCGCAAGCCCGATCTCAACATCGGCGACATCAAGGCGCTGGTCGGCGCGCTCAACACCGGCGAGCGCAAGATCCACGCGATGGTGAGGAAGTTCGGCAAGGCCGGCTTCGTCGAAGGCGTTTGCGCGCTTCTCGACCATGCGGAGGCGCAGGCGCGCGACGTGCTACGCTCCATGCCCGACGGCACGTGGGAATTCGCCGACTATGCCGACGAGGATTCGGTCGAGGCCAACCCTTGCCGGCTGAAGCTGACGCTGACGATCAAGGGCGAGGAGGCGGTGCTCGACTTCACCGGCTCCGATCCGCAGCTCGGCTCCTCGCTCAACGTGCCATCAGGCGGCGACCCGCGCCACACCATGCTGCTGGTGGGCGTCTACTACGTGCTCTACACGCTCAACCCGAAGATCCTGCTCAACATGGGCCTTACCCGGCCTTTCACCTGCATCACGCCTCAAGGCTCCGTGCTGAATCCGGTGCACCCCGCTGCCGTGGGCATGCGCTCGCTCACCTGCGCCCGGCTGCGGTCGGTCATCTTCGGCGCCTTCTCGCAAGCCGTGCCGGAGCGCCTGCCTGCGGCTCCAGCCGGCAACAACTGCATCGTCAACGTCATGACCACGGACGAGCGGACGAGCCGGACCATCATCACGGCGGTGAACCCAGTGGTGGGCGGTGGCGGCGCCATGCCGCATCGCGACGGGACCAACGGATCGGGCGCCGATGCCGCCTATCTCAAGAACACGCCGATCGAGATCACCGAGACAGAGACCCCGGTCGAATTCGTGAAATACGGGCTCGCCAAGGATAGCGGCGGTGCGGGGCGTTGGCGCGGCGGCTTGGCGACCGAGATGGCATTCCGCGTCTTCGCCCCCGACTCCAGGATCACGGCGCGCAATCGCGACCGCAGCTTCTTTCGTCCCTGGGGCGTCCTGGGCGGCAAGGCGGCCGGCCTGTCGGACATGGTCGTCAATCCGGGGACCGAGCACGAGCGGCGGCTGGGCAACATCGACACTGAGGTCCTGCAGCCCGGCGACGTGCTCGATATCCGCTCCGCCGGAGGCGGCGGGCGCGGCGATCCGCATGAGCGCGAGCCCTGGCAGGTCGTGCAGGACGTGCGGCGCGGCTATGTCTCGCCGGCTGCTGCCGAACGCGACTATGGCGTCGTCATCCGCGACGGGCAGGTCGACGAGCAGGCGACGCAAAGGCTGCGCGCGCGGCAGCGGCCGGCCCCCGGCCATTTCCATTTCGGTCCGGAGCGTGAGGGCTACGAAGCGCAATGGACGCCGGCCGCCTATGATCGGCTCACCGCCATACTAAGGGACCTGCCGATCCACTGGCGGTTCTTCGCCAAGACGGAGATATTCCGTCGCATGAAAGGCCGTTCGGGGCCGGAGGGCGTCCAGGCGGCGTTCGATGCGGTCTGCGAACGGTTCCCCGAACTGCCTCGTCCTGGCCCGGTGCTGGAGGTCGCGGAATGATGACGGCCGGCCGCATCGTCCGGTTGGCCGAACGCGATCGCGCCGAGGTGATTTTTTTTCTCGACGGTGAGATGCGCTTTGCGCTTGCAGGCGACACCGTGCTGACCGCCATGCTGGCTTCAGGGCACGTCTTGCGAAAGTCCGAGTTCGGACCCGAGCCGCGCGCCGGCTTCTGCCTGATGGGCGCCTGCCAGGATTGCTGGGTGTGGCAGGACGAGGGACCGCGTATACGGGCGTGCTCGGCACTTGTCACAGAAGGCATGCGGTTGCGCACAACCGTACGGGAGAGCTGGCCGTGAGCGAGACCTTGCGACCGCGGATCGTGATCGTGGGCGCCGGTCCGGCCGGCATAAGGGCGGCTGCGACGCTGGTCGAGGCGGGACTCCACCCTGTGGTGATCGACGAGGGGCAGCGCGCGGGCGGCCAGATCTATCGACGCCCGCCGGCCGGGTTTACCCGCACGGCGCAGCAGCTCTACGGATTGGAGGCGGCGAAGGCGGACGCGCTGCATTCGCTGTTCGACCGGCTGGCGGCAGAGGGGCGGCTCACCCATTGCGCGGCGAGCTCGGTCATCGCCGTGCACGAGCGTCGGCTGCATGTGCTGGGGGAGGGCGGCGTGGAGGTGACCATCTACGACCGCCTGATCCTCGCGACCGGCGCGTCCGACCGTGTCGCGCCCGTCCCCGGCTGGCAGAGTGCCGGCGTCTATAGCCTAGGCGCGGCGCAGATCGCGCTCAAGGCGCAGGGCGTGGCGCTTGGGCGGCGGATCGTCCTGATAGGATCGGGGCCTTTGCTGACGCTGGTCGGCGCCCAACTAGTCAAGGCTGGTGCGGATGTGGCGGCGGTGCTGGACACTTCTCACTGGCATCAGCAGATGCGGGGGCTCTTGCAGCTTGCCGCCCGGCCGTTCGTCGCATTGCGCGGTCTGGCCCTGCGGGCGAGGCTCGGCGGCCGCTACCATGCGGGCGTGACGCTCGAACGGATCGAGGCCGATGGGAAGGGGGTCACTGCGATGCGCTGGCGCGACGCCGGCGGCCGGGAACGCCTCACGCCATGCGATACGATTGGCATGGGCTGGCACCTGCGGGCGGAGACGCATCTGGCCGACCTTGTGGGATGCGCCTTCACCTATGACGAGGAGTGGCGGCAATGGCTGCCAAAGAGCGACGAGATGGGTCGGGCCGGCAACGGAGTTCTATCTTGCGGGCGATGGGGTTCGTCTTCTGGGTGCGGACGGCGCAGAGATCGCTGGACGTCTCGCGGCGGCGGCATGCCTTGCCGATCTCGGACGTCCGGCGCCCTCCACGACCGCCGATCTGCGCAAGCTCGCGCGGCTCGAGCGCTTTGCCCGCGGTCTGGCTTGCGCCTTTCCCTGGCCGGCAGCGATGGTGCGGGCACTCCCCGACGCCGCGGTCGTCTGCCGCTGCGAGAACGTGACTGCCGGAGCCGTACGCGAGAGCGCGGGTTTCGGCGGCGGCGAGGCCAACAGGGTGAAATCGCTGTCGCGCGTCGGCATGGGGCGATGCCAGGGGCGCTACTGCCAGTTGGCTGCCGTCGAACTCGTCGCGGCACAAGCCGGCTGCACACGTGACGTTGTCGGTCGATTTCGCGGGCAGGCGCCTGTCCGGCCGGCGCCCATCGGCGCTTTCCTGCCGGAAGGCTGATGCGATTGCGGAAGCATCCCTGGATCAGGCCTTAGAAATCGGCGACCTTCCCCCAGACCGAAGCGTCGAAGCGCCGGGGATCGTAGGATTTCGGATCGACGATCGGTTCCGACCCGGTCACCAGATCGGCGACGAGGTGTCCGGCTCCGGGTCCGATACCGAAGCCGTGTCCCGAAAATCCGGCGGCCAGGAAGAAACCCGGAACGACGTCAATCTCGCCGATGGCGGGCACACCGTCTGGCGTGCTGTCGATGTAGCCGGCCCAGGCCGCGCTGATCCTGGTCTTTGCGAGGTCGGGCAGGAGTTCGAGCGCCCGGGCATGGGTAAGCCGGATGGTAGCCCGGTCCGGGGCCGGATCGAGGATGCGCATCCGCTCCATCGGTGTCGGCTGGTCGAGCCGCCAGTGTCGGAGCGTTTCGTGGCCCGAGCGCATGCCCTGCAGCCCACCTGGCGCGAGGCTTCGCCACCGCTTCAGGAACATCGGCAGGAACTGCGACGAGAAATGCAACTGTTGCGGCGTCACATCCACGCGGCCGCGTCCGCTTATGGCGAGCGTGTAGCCGCCGTCGCTGCGACGCGTGGCCGAGATCCTTGCCGTGTGCAGCGCATCCGGCAGACCTTCAGCGCCGGGCGAGACGGACAGGATGGAGGAACGGATCGACGCCTGCGGAAAGCGGAAGCCGAACTGCCGGCAAAAGGAGGAGGCCCAGGCGCCGCCGGCCAGGATCGCCAGCTTGGTCCGGATGGTTCCGCTTTCCGTGACCACGCCGCTCAGGCGGCCGGCCTCGGTCTCGATACCGCGCGCAGCACAATTCTGGTGCACGGTGCCGCCGAGCTTGAGGATGGTGCGGGCGACCGAGGGCGCGGCCCGCGACGGGTCGGCGGTGCCGTCGCTCGGCGAGAAGACGCCGCCCTTCCAGGTCCGGCCCGTGGCGCGGCCCCGCTCGCTGGCCCCAGCGCTGTCGAGCATATGCGTGGTTACGCCCGCCGTTTTGGCGAAATCACGCCAGCGCGCCCAGCCGGCCAGTTCCGCCTCGTCATTGCTGAGGTAGAGCAGGCCGCAGCGGCGAAAGCCGGTGTCTTCGCCGGTTTCCGTCGCGAAGCTGTCCCACAGATCGAGGCTGCGCGTTGCCATCGGCAATTCGCGGGCGTCGCGGTTCTGCTGGCGGCACCATCCCCAGTTCCTGGAGGACTGTTCGGCGCCGATGCGTCCCTTTTCGACGAGCGCGACCTTCATGCCGCGCCTGGCCAGATAGTAGGCCGTGAAGACGCCGACAATGCCGCCGCCGATCACCACCGCGTCCGCGGACCGTGGCAGTTGGCCAGATGTCTCGATGTGCTGCAGCGGTGCGCGCATGGTCCCTCTACCTTGAAGCGTTAATCTAGCGCGTTGCGCAGGCAGCCGCTGCTGCAGTCGAAGCCGAAGCAGAATTTTATTTCGGAAGCCCTGGTAAAAACGGGAGTGCCTGCGTTTCAAAGCGGTATCCATTCGGATGGACAGGCCAGCGGGCTGTGGTAGTGTCGATGGAAATTAGTACGGCAGCATTTTGTGCTGTGGCATGCGTTCTTCGGAGACGGTCATGAAACTGGATCGGATCGACATCAAGATTCTTCACGAATTGCAGAAGAACGGCCGCATCACCAATGTGGAACTGGCCGATCTGGTGCATCTGTCGCCAAGCCCGTGCCTGATGCGGGTCAAGAAACTGCAGTCGGAAGGCTACATCGAAGGCTATTCCGCGCAGATCAACATCGGCAAGCTTGGCCAGACGCTGACCGTGTTCACCGAAATCACCTTGAAGAACCACCGCCAGCTGGACTTCGCCCGCTTTCTCGCGGTCGTCGAGAAGATCGATCAGGTCATCGAATGCCACCTCGTGTCGGGCGGCTACGACTATCTGATGAAATTCGTGACCGCCGGCATCGGCGAGTACCAGACGATCATGGAGCGGCTGACCGACATGGATATCGGCATCGACAAGTATTTCAGCTTCGTGGTGCTGAAGTCGCCCATCGTCAAGGCGCACATGCCGCTGCCCAGCCTGTTTCCGATGTAGTTGGAGCAATTCCAGAAAAAGTGTGAAACGGTATTTCCGGGAAAAGCGCGTAGCGCTTTCCCTTGGGAAATGCGTCAAAAACAAAGAGATAGAGCGCTTCGCCGTTTCCGTGCAACGGCGAACCGCTTTATCGGTGGCCGTACTGGCTGACGAGGTCGGGGTCTCGGACGAGGCCGTCGAGCCAGGCCGGGTCGAGCTTCGGCACTGAGGAGAACAGAAGCTTGGAATAGGGGTGGGTTGGCGCCGTCAGCTTGTCGGGCGTGATCTGCTCCACCCGCTCCCCGTTGTACATGACCATGATCTCGTCGCAGATCGGCCTCGACGACGGAGAGGTCGTGGCTGATGAAGATGTAGGAGAGTCCCAGTTCGCGCTGCAATTCCTTGAGCAGCTCGATCACTGCGGACGCTACCACTGTATCGAGCGCCGAGGTGATTTCATCGCAGATGATGAGCTTGGGTTCGGCCGCCAGGGCGCGTGCGAAGTTCACGCGCTGCTTCTGGCCGCCCGAGAGTTCCGATGGATGCCGGTAGCGCAGCGTTCTCGGCAGGCGCACCATGTCGAGCAATTCGTCGACGCGCTTCGAGCGCGCCTGCCTGTCGAGCCGGTGATAGAAGGCCAGCGGGCGGGAGATGATGTCCTCCACCGGCTTGGCCGGATTGAGCGCGGTATCGGCGTACTGGAACACGATCTGCATCTCGCGCAGCTGGTCCTGGCTGCGTTTCCCGGCGGCACGCTGCAGTTCCTTGCCATCGAATACGATGTCGCCGGCCGCCGCCGGATGGATGCCGGCGATGACGCGCGCCAGCGTCGATTTTCCGCAGCCGGATTCGCCGATGACGCCGAGATTGCGCCCCTTCTCGACGACCAGGCTGACGGAATCGACCGCGCGGATAAGTGGCAGTCCGTCAGCCCGCACCGCGCCATAGCCGGCCGTCACATTGTCGATGCGCAGCAGCTGCTTTGTCCCGGCATCCGCGTCCGCATGCGCTTGCCGCGGCTTCGGTTCGAAGGCGGCCAGCAGTTCGCGCGTGTAGGGATGTTGGGCAGCCGAAAGGATAGCCGCCGTAGTACCGGTCTCCTGCACTTCGCCGCCTTTCAGCACCACGATGCGGTCGGCGATCTGTGCAACGACCGCGAGGTCGTGGGAAACATAGACGCCCGCTACCCCGCCCGCCCGCATGACCGACTTGAAGGCCTTCAGCACGTCGATCTGCGTCGTCACGTCGAGCGCTGTCGTCGGCTCGTCGAAGATGACCAGCTTCGGATCGCCGATGAGCGCCATGGCCGCCGACAGCCGCTGCAATTGCCCGCCCGAAACCTGGTGCGGATAACGGGCGCCGATCGCTTCCGGATCCGGCAGCGACAAGCGCCCTGAACAGCTCGACCGCGCGCTGGTTCGCGCCCGCTCGGGCGGCATCAGCTTGTGAATCCGCGTGACCTCGATCACCTGCTCCATGATCGTGGACGAGGGGTTGAAGGAGGCAGCGGCACTTTGTGGAACATAGGCGATGTCGGTGCCGCGCAGCCTGGCGCGTTCCTTTTCGGAAAGGGCAGCCATGTTCCTTGCCGCTAACATTGATCTCGCCGCCGGTGATCCGGCAGCCGGGGCGCGCATAGCCCATGAGCGAGAGCGCCACCGTGGTCTTGCCGGAGCCGCTTTCGCCGATCAGGGCGACGATCTCGCCGTCGGCGATGTCGAGGCTGACGCCCTTGATGATTTCGACAATGCCGTCCGGCGTCGGTCTTCGCCTCGATCTTCAGGTTCCTGACCTCGACGAGATTGCTCATGCGTCCCGGTCCCTGATCTTCTGCGGCAGGTTGTCGATCAGCAGGTTGACGCTGATGGTGAGGCTGGCGATCGCCAGCGAGGGCACGATGACGGCAGGGGCCGCGAAGGGCAGGCCGCCGATGTTCTCGCGCACCAGCGCGCCCCAGTCGGCGTAGCGGCGGCTGGAGCCGAGCCCCAGGAAGGACAGGCCGGAGAGCAACAGCACGATGAAGACGAAGCGCAGGCCGAAGTCGGCCAGCACCGGGCGGATGATGTTGGGCAGGATCTCGGACCCGAATGAGGTAGACGGTGCTCTCGCCACGGACACGGGCGACGGTGATGAAGTCCATGGTGTTGATGTTGACGGCGAGCGCGCGCGCGAAGCGGTAGGCGCCGGGGATATAGATGACGGCGAGCGTCAGGATCAGCACCGGGATCGACGAGCCGACCGCGGCGACGACCACAAGGCCGAACAGCTTGCTGGGGATGGAGTTCATGGCGTCGAGAAAGCGGCTGAGGCAGGTGTCGAGCCAGCCGCCGGTGACGGCCGCGATCATGCCGAGCACGACGCCCGAAAAGCAGGCGATGGAGACGGCGGCGAGCGAGATGCCGACGGTGTAGCGCGCGCCCATCAGAACTCGCGAGAGCATATCGCGCCCAAGATAGTCCGAGCCGAGCCAGAGTCCCTGGCGCATCGGGCCGAAATAGTCGACATCGACGATGTCGCCGACCGGATGGGGAATGACATAGGGCGCGAAGATCGCGACGAGCGTCCACGCCAGGATGACCAGCGCGGCCACGACGCCCGACGAGGCTGAAGCTGTGGCCCAGGAAGGACCGCCGCCGGAGGTTGTCGCGGCGCGCTATCGTCATCGGAGCCTCGGGTTGGACATGATGGCGACGATGTCGGCGGCGGTGATCAGGAAGAGATAGCCGAGGCAGAAGATCATCGCGCAGCTCTGGATCAGCGGCAGGTCGCGGGTCGCGACGGCATCGACCATCAGCTTGGCGATGCCGGGATAGTTGAAGATCGTCTCGACGATGATGACGCCGCCGACCAGATAGGACAGCGAGAGCGCGACCGCATTGACGATCGGCCCGAGCGCATTGGGGAGCGCGTGCCTCAGCACCATGCGGCTGCGCGAGGCGCCTTTCAGAAGCGCCATCTCGACATAGGGCGTGGAGAGCGTCTCGATCACCGCGGCGCGGGTCATGCGGATCATCTGGGCGGAGATGACGAAGGTGAGCGTGATCACCGGCATTGCATAGATGCGCACGAGGTCGGTCAGCGAATGTGCCTCGTTGACCGAGGACAGCGCCGGCAGCCATTTGAGATAGACGGCGAAGAGCAGGACCGCGAGGGTCGCGACCATGAATTCCGGCACCGAGATGACGCCGATCGACAGGATGGTGACGGTGCGGTCGTAGAGCGGAGCCGCGCAGCATCGCGGCGGTGATGCCGAGCGTCAGCGCGAGTCGGCACCGAGAGCAGCGTGGTGATGCCGGCGAGCTTCATGCGTGTTGACCAGGCGCCCGCCGATCAGCGCCGCGACCGGCATCTCGTTGGCATAGGAGGTGCCGAGGTCGCCATGGAGCAGGCCGACAAGCCAGCGCAGGAAGCGCAGGATCGCCGGATCGTTGAGATGCATGGCCTCGCGCAGGCCGGCGACGGCTTCCGGCGTCGCCGCCTGGCCGAGCAGGATCGACGCGGTGTCGCCAGGCAGCATGCTGGTGGCGAAGAACACGGCGAACAGCACGATCAAAAGCGTGATCGGCCGCGATCCCCAGCCGCTTCAGCACGAGGTTGAGAACCCGAGACTTCATGGAAGCGCTCCCTGCGGTTGTTCGGCCAAGCGATCTTGCGCAATGCAAGTGCCGGGGGCCGGCTGACCGGCCCCCGGGCAGGCTTGCTTCTCAGGCTTCGAGCCAGAGATATTCCGCCATTGCGTAGCCCATCATGCCACCGAGCGGGTTCGCTTCCAAACCCTTCACCTTGCTGGAGAGCGCATCGACGTTGGAAATGTAGGCCGGGATGATGGTGCCGGCCTCCTCGGAGACCATGGCCTGCATCTGGCCGTAGATCTCCTTGCGCTTGGCCTGATCGAGCGAGCCGCGCGCCTCGATGAGCATCTTGTCGAACTTCTCGGACTTGTACTGGCTTTCGTTCCACGGCGCGTTGGAAGCGTAGAGGAGCGAGAACAGGATGTCCGGCGTCGGGCGCGGATTGATGTTGCCGAAATGGATCGGCGCCTTGAGCCAGTAATTGTCCCAATAGCCGTCGGACGGGACGCGCTGGACGTCGAGCTTCATGCCGATTTCGGCGCCGGCGGCCTGGATGATCATGGCCATGTCGATCGACGAGGTCGCGGCGTCGGAGGCGATCACCGGGATGGACTGGCCGAGCAGGCCCGCCTTGTCGAAGTGGAACTTCGCCTTGTCCGGGTCGAAAGCCTTCGGCTTGAGGTCGGCGATTGTGGAAGATGTTCGCCGGCGAGACGGGCTGGTCGTTGCCGATTTCGCCGAGGCCGCGCAATGCCGATTTGACGATCTGCTCGCGGTTGACGAGATACTTCATGCCGGCGACGAAGTCGGCCTTGTTGCCGGGATCCATGTCGAGCCGGATGTTGAGGTCGGTGTAGTTGCCCGAGGTCGTCTTCGACAATTCGAAGCCCTGCTGGCCGCCGATGAGCTTCATCGCAGCGCGGATTGATCGAGGCCGCAAAATTGATGTCGCCGGAAAGCAGGGCGTTGACGCGGGCGCTGTCGTCGCTGATGGCGATGAATTCGAAGGAGTCCAGGTAGGGCTTGCCCGACTTCCAGTAGTTCTTGTTCTTGGTGACCACCGAGCGAACGCCCGGTTCGAAGACTTCGCAGCACGAAGGCGCCGGTGCCATTGCCCTTGGAGAAGTCCGTGGTGCCGTCCTGGACGATCATGAAGTGATGCAGCGCCAGGATGGTCGGCAGGTCGGCATTCGGGTTGGCGAGCGTGATTTCGACGGTCTGACTTGTCGACCGCCTTGAAGCCGGTCATCTGCGCGGCGATCTTGGCGACCTTGGAGCCGACCGCTGGGTCGAGATGGCGCTTCAGCGAGAAGACGACGTCGTCGGCGGTCGAGGTCCTTGCCGTCGTGGAAGGTGACGCCCTTGCGCAGCTTCACGGTCCAGGTCTTGGCATCCTTGCTGTCGAAGCTCTCGGCCAGCTCCATCTGCGTGACGCCATCCTTGTCGAGGAAGGTCAGGCGGTTGTAGAAGCGAGCAGCAGCGGACATAGTCGGTGGAGAGCGACGCCTTTGCAGGATCAAGCGTATCGGCGGTCGATGACGACCAGCCGGCGGCTTTGAAATGTTCCGCCGGAAACCGGCTCGGCGGCGACGGCTTGCGTGGCGCGGCCGAGCACCAGGCTGCCCGCGGCAACCGCGGCGCCGCCGGCCAGCAGCATCTTGAGAAGTTCGCGGCGGCTCGCGCCCCGCCGGATGGCGTTTTCGACCATGGCATCGTCTGCGCTGGTCCAGTTCGTGATCTTGTCGGTCATGTCATTCCCCTTTCTGTTTGTCTGGTCGGGATGCTCGTCTTGCTGCGGCTTTCCGGGCTTGGGCTCAGGTTCGTTCCTTCAGGCTTTCCCGCACGGCCGCCGCCAACGCGGCCATTGAGGTGAAGTGGTAGTCCGGCGCGGTGAAGCGCTCCGGTTCGATCGTGCCGCCATAGCCCTTCTGGGCGTGCCGGCGCTCGATCCAGCAATTGGTCAGGCCAAGTGTCCGGGAAATGCCGATGTCGTGGTACTGGCTTTGCGCGACGTGCAGGATGTCGTCCTTGCTGTCGCCCCTGAGGCGACGAAATCGAAGACCGTCTGGAAAAACGCCGGATCCGGTTTCTCCGTGCCGGTATCGTCGGCGGTGAAGGTGGCGAAGAAGGGCGATCCGAGCTGCTTCTCGAAATGGTCGAGCGCCCAGCGCCGGGCATTGGTCATGGCAATCAGCTTGTGTGATTTCGCAAGCTCGGCCAATGCCGCCGCGCTGTCGGGAAAGCCTTGCCAGATGCTGGCGGAGTCCCGCAGGCGGACGCCGTATTTCTCCTCGGCCGGCAGGCCGAGCTGCGGCGCGATCACCATGTAGACACGCACGAGATCGTCAGGGAACAGGCCCGCATCGGGCATGTAGCGGGCCTGCCGGTACAGGGCCAGCGCGGCTTCGCCATCGATGGCAGACGCCGGCGTCGGCGGCAATCCCGGCCAGGCAGGTCGTGATGCCGCCTTCGAAGTCGATCAGCGTGCCGACGACGTCGAAGGTCATGTATTTGAATTCGCTAAAGCCCCTGGCCAAGACTGGCTCTCCTCTGCGCGCGGCCGAATTGCATGGTGCTGAACAGAACAAAATTCCGTGCTGTCCGGGCCGTCGGCCATTTCAAAAACCCGAAAATTCGGGCCTTCTGGCCTTGTCTTAAGAGCAGTCTGGCACTTCCCCCGCGCTGGATTCGCCGAAAAGGCGCTGGGCTGCGGCACAAAATTGCGAAATCGTCTGCCCCGGCGCTATTTCGAAACACGCGGTATTCGTCTCCCGTCATGCCAGGGCCTGGCGCACATCTGGATCGTCCAGCGTCTGGTCGAGCGTCCGGCGCGTGCGCTCGATGATCGCGTCGATATCGTCGTCGGTGCAGCAGAGCGGCGGAGCATAGCCGAGAACGCCGTTGGCAAAGGCGCGGATGATGAGGCCGTTGTCCCAGGCCCGGTCGAAGATGCGCCGCGCCGGCATCGGCCGACGCCGGAAGCGGCGTCTTCTTGTCCTTGTCGACCACCAGTTCGATCGCGGCAAGCATGCCGCGACCGCGCACATCGCCGACGAGCGGGTGATCGCTCAGACCTTCCAAGTCCTGCCATCAGGCGCGCGCCGGCCTTGATGCCATTTTCCAGAAGGCCGTCTTCGTAGAGCCTCAGCACTTCGAGGCGACCGCGGCGCTGACGGGATGGGCGGAATAGGTGTAGCCGTGGCCGACGGCCGAGTTGCCCGCGCCATCGGCGATGACGTCGTAGACATGATCGGCCATGAAGACCGCGCCCATCGGAACATAGCCCGACGTCAGGCCCTTGGCGGTCGTCATGAAGTCGGGAACGATGTCCTCCTCCGTGCAGGCGAACAGCGGGCCGCGTGCGGCCGAAGCCGGTGATGACCTCGTCGGCGATGAACAGGATGCCGTACTCGCTGGCAGAGCTCGCGCATCGCCTTGATCCAGCCTTTCGGCGGGACGATGACGCCGCCCGAGCCTTGGATCGGCTCGGCATAGAAGGCAGCGACCCGCTCCGGCTCCGATCTCCTCGATCTTGGCCTTCAGCGCCGCGAGCGATGCGGCGATGATCGCGTTCGCGGATCCTCGCCCACCGGGTTGCGATAGGGATAGTGGGAGGGAATCTTGTGCTGCCAGTCGAAGGGAATGCCGAAACCGGCGTGGAAGGCGGGCAATGCGGTCAGGCCCGCGCCGACCGTCGACGAGCCGTGATAGCCCTGCTCGATGGAGATGAACTGGTCGCGTTGTCGGCTCGCCCCTGGCATTCCAGTAGTAGCGGACGAAGCGGACCGTGCTGTCGACCGCATCCGATCCGCCGAGCGTGAAATAGACGTGGTTGAGATCGCCCGGCGCGCGCTCGGCCAGTTCCGCGGCGAGCCGGATGGCCGGCTCCGAACCGAGGTCGAAATAGGCGGTCGCATAGGGAAGCTCGCGCATCTGCCGGGCCGCGGCCTCGACGATGCTGTCGTGGCCGTAGCCGGCATTGACGCACCAAAGCCCGGCAAAACCGTCGACGAGCTGCCGGCCGGACGCATCGGTGACCGTCGCGCCCTTGGCCGATGCCAGCACGCGCACGCCGAGCGTCTCGTGGCCGCGATAGGAGGCGACCGGATGGATGAGATGGGCGCGGTCGAGTTCGATAAGGGAATTGGCGAGCATTGTTGTTCTCCAGGTCAGCCGAGCGCCTGGTTGGCGAGAGCGTAGAACTTTTGGCCGGGCCTGTGCCGGGCCTTTCGTGGGCGGGCGGTCGCATGGCCACGCCGCCGCCGACATGGGCAAGGCCGCTTTCCTCGAGCCAGCCGGCAATGCCGTGTCCTGCTGTCGGTATCGACGCGCAGGAAGGCGCCCGGCGCGGCTCGCGGCGAAGAAGGTGATCGAGGCTTTGGCGTCGTCAACATTGCCCGGCGACGACTGGACCGATCACCTCGCCGCGTCCGAACGCGCGCGGATCGCGGCAAAGGCCTCGATCGCGCCGTTGCGGCGGATCACGGCGAACTGGCCGCGCCTCGGCCAGTGCATCGATCAGGGCTTCGCGGTCGGCGCCGAAGGCGTCGCGGTCGAGCGCCTTGACGTCGGCAGATCGTCGGTCGCCGGCGTGCTTCAACGCCATCGGGCGCGCCATAGCTCTGCACCTTGCCCTGATGCTGCAGGATCGTGCCGGACGGCACGAAGCCAAGTTTCTCGTAGAGCGGCATGCCGTCGGTCGTCGCGACGAGCCGCAGCGGACGGTCGCCGGCAAGGGCGAGCGCTCATCCATGAGCCGGCGCCCGAGCCCGCGGCCGCGCACGTTCTTCGTCGACGATGACCATGTTGATCGTGGCGCAGTCCGCGCCATAGGGCGTCACCAGGATGCGTCCCGACGACACGGCCTTGGTCGTCGAGCGCGACCGCGCCTCTCGCTGAGCTGCAAGCGCCATCTGCCAGTCCTCGCGCGCGATGCGGCCAATCCGGCCTGGCGAGAAAGCGCCACAGCGCCCTCGATATGGTCCGGCCCGAAGGCCACGAGATTCGATCTCGCCCTGCTGCATTGTGGCATCCTTGTCGTCTGCTGCCCAATTCTTAGACCATCGGCGTGCCGCAGATCGTCTGAAGGCGTGAGCTGCTGACGGTATCTTTCGCCGTAGCGCGAGGGGTCGCCGCATCTTATGCTGGCACTGTCCGCTACGGATGCGTTCCACGTGACGCGCGGCGCCGCCATCGACCGGCAAGATGCTACAGCTGTGCCAAACCGGATGTGCGGATACGGAACATTCTGCTTTCCGGCGGGCCATTTCGATCAGCGTGGGCCGCGCGCCGTCGTCCTATGATGAGATCAGGCCAGACGGATACGCTTCGGCACCGGAGGATCGACGGACATGGCTCACTTTCCGCCCGAAATACATCACCTTCGACTGCTACGGCACGCTGACCAATTTCCAGATGGCGGAAGCGGCGCGCGATCTCTACGGCAGCCGGCTCGACGAGGCGCGCATGCAGGAGTTCATCAAGAATTTCGCGGCCTATCGGCTCGACGAGATCATGGGCGACTGGAAGCCCTATGCCGAGGTCGTCCACAATGCGCTCGAACGCACCTGCAAGCGCAACGGCGTCACCTTCCGCGACGAAGACGCCAGGATGGTCTATGAGCGCGTCCCGACCTGGGGACCGCATGCCGGACGTTCCGGCCGGCCTGGCCAAGGTCGCCAAGGAAATTCCGCTGGTCATCCTGTCCAACGCCATGAACTCGCAGATCATGTCCAATGTCGAGAAGCTCGGCGCGCCCTTCCATGCCGTCTACACCGCCGAGCAGGCGCAGGCCTACAAGCCGCGCTTCAGGGCGTTCGAATACATGCTCGACATGCTGGGCTGCGGGCCGGAAGACATCCTGCACTGCTCGTCTTCGTTCCGCTACGACCTGATGTCGGCGCACGACCTCGGCATCAAGAACAAGGTCTGGGTCAATCGCGGCCATGAGCCGGCCAACCCCTACTATGGCTATGTCGAGATTGCCGACATTTCGGGTCTGCCCGGCGTCGTCGGGCTCTGACGGACAGGCGATGCGCGATGAAGTTCGTCTCCTACTGGCACGACACCGCCCCGGTCTTTCGGCGGGCCGCGCAAGGCCCGGTCGAGGGACATTACGATGTCGCCGTCATCGGCGGCGGCTTTACCGGCCTTGCCGCGGCGCGCCAACTTGCGAAGGCCGGCGCGCAAGGTCGTCGTGCTGGAGGCGGAACGGGTCGGCTGGGGCGCATCCGGGCGCAATGGCGGACACCTCAACA
This sequence comes from uncultured Alphaproteobacteria bacterium, assembly GCA_963788955.1. Lineage (GTDB taxonomy): Bacteria > Pseudomonadota > Alphaproteobacteria > Rhizobiales > Rhizobiaceae > Mesorhizobium. The sequence goes on from CAWBIN010000008.1 coordinate 23,973, forward strand.
ACGGCCTCGCCCACAGCTATCCTCGCGGCCAAGGCCGAACTCGGCAAGGAGCGCGCCATCGCGCTCTACCGGGCGTTCGACAATTCCATCGACACCATCGAGGCGCTGATCGCCGAGGAAGGCATCGACTGCAATTTCCGCCGCGCCGGCAAGCTGAAGCTTGCCTCCAAGCCGCAGCATTTCGATGCGATCGCCCGCAATTTCGAAGCGATTCACGCGGAAGTCGATCCCGATACGGCACTGCTGTCGGCGAGACGATCTGAAGCGCGAGATCGGCTCGCCCTTCCACGGCGCGATGCTGTCGAAGAAAAGCGCGATGATGCATATGGGCCGCTATGTCGCGGGCCTCGCCACGGCCGCCGCCCGCCACGGTGCCGTCATCTTCGAGAACGCGGCGGTGACCGACCGCAAGCAGGGCGGCGGCAGGCATCAGCTCACGACCGCGCGCGGCACGGTCACCGCCGACAACGTGCTGGTCGCGACCGGCGCCTATACGCCGCCGAATCTTCGGCTATTTCCGCCGCCGCATCATCTCCGTCGGCAGCTTCATCATCGCCACGCGGCCGCTGACGCGACGCTGAAATCGCCGCGACCATGCCGGGCAACCGGACCTGCGTCACGTCGATGAACATCGGCAACTATTTCCGGCTGTCGCCGGACAACCGGCTGATCTTCGGCGGCCGCGCACGCTTCTCCGCGACATCCGACCAGCGCTCGGACGCCAAGAGCGGCGACGATCTTGCAGGCGAGCCTGGCGCAGATCTTCCCGCAGCTCGCCAAGGTCGAGATCGACTATTGCTGGGGCGGGCTGGTCGACATGACCAAGGACCGCTATCCCGCGCGCCGGCTATCGTCGACGGCGTCTGGTACGCCATGGGCTATTCCGGCCACGGCGCGCAGCTGTCCACCCATCTCGGCATGATCATGGCCGATGCCATGCTCGGCAGGGAGGACCGCAATCCGATGAAGGGGCTCGATTGGCCGGCCGTTCCCGGCCATTTCGGCAAGCCCTGGTTCCTGCCGCTGGTCGGCCTCTACTACAAGACGCTCGACCGGTTCCAGTAACAGACTTCAAGATACGAAAAAGGCGCCGGGATGATTTCCGGCGCCCTTATTCGTTGTTCCGTCAGCCGATCAGGCGAGCCCGCCGATATGGAAGCTCTTCATCTCGAGATATTCCTCGATGCCGGCCTGCGCGCCTTCGCGGCCGAGGCCGGACTGCTTGACGCCGCCGAAGGGGGCGACCTCGGTCGAGATCGCGCCGGTGTTGAGGCCGACCATGCCGAACTCCAGCGCCTCGCCGACGCGCCAGGAGCGCTTCAGGCTCTCGGTGTAGAAATAGGCGGCAAGGCCGAAGGGCGTGCCGTTGGCGATCGCGATCGCCTCCTCTTCCGTCTCGAAGCGGAAAAGCGGCGCAACCGGGCCGAACGTTTCCTCGCTGGCAAGCTGCATGTCGGTCGTCGCGCCGCCAAGCACGAGCGGCGCCGACATACTGACGACCCTCCGGCACGGCCGGCGGCTCGGTGATGATCTTGGCGCCCTTGGCGAGCGCATCGTCGACATGGCGGTTGATCTTCTCGATCGCCGCCATGTTGATCATCGGTCCGATGTCGACGCCGGCCTCCGTGCCGGGCCCGACCTTCATGGCGTTGACGCGGGCGGCAAGCTTCGCGGCGAAGGCGTCATAGACGCCGGCCTGGACGAGAATGCGGTTGGCGCAGACGCAGGTCTGGCCGCCATTGCGGAATTTCGAGGCGATCGCGCCCTCGACGGCGAGATCGAGATCGGCGTCGTCGAAGACGATGAAGGGCGCGTTGCCGCCGAGTTCGAGGCTGAGCCGCTTGATGCTGTCGGCTGCGCCGCGCATCAGCAGCGAGCCGACGCGGGTCGAGCCGGTGAAGGAGATCTTGCGAACGGTCTCGTTCGCCATCAGCTCGTTGCCGATCTCGGTCGGCATGCCGGTGACGATGTTGATGACGCCGGCCGGGATGCCGGCGCGTTCGGCCAGAACGCCGAGCGCCAGCGCCGAATAGGGCGTGAACTCCGACGGCTTGATGACCACCGTGCAGCCGGCGGCCAGCGCCGGCGCCGACCTTGCGGGTGATCATCGCGTTGGGGAAATTCCACGGCGTGATGATCGCCGCAGACGCCGACCGGCTCCTTCAGCACGACGATGCGCCGGTCCGGCGTCGGGCGAGGGGATGGTCGTGCCGCCGATGCGGCGTGCTTCCTCGGCAAACCATTTGACGAAGGAAGCGCCGTAGCGGATCTCGCCGCGCGCCTCGTCCAGCGGCTTGCCCTGTTCCGTCGTCAGGATCAGCGCCAGATCCTCCAGATGTTCTCGATCATCAGGTCATGCCAGGCCTCCAGCAGGGCGGCGCGCTCGGCATTGGTCTTCTTGCTGCCAGTCCCGAAGGCGGCTGCCGCCGCCTCGATCGCCGCGCGGGTCTCCGGTCCGTCCATGTCGGGCACCGTGCCCAGATCGCTGCCTGGGTCGCCGGGTCGATGACATCGACGCGTCTTGCCGGAGCCGCGCCGCGCCATTCGCCGCCGATCAGCGCCGGCTCGCGGAACAGGCTATTGTCCTTCAGTTCTTTCATGCGTCATCGTCCTTGCAATCAGCTGAGCGCCGCAAGCACTGGCTGCCGTGATGGCTTCTGTGCTGTCCTTGCCGGGAATGGTGCCGATGCCGCGCGCGGTCGTCGCTTCGATCGCGGCCATGACATCGTCCGGCGGCGGCCGTTCTCGCCAAGATGATCGAGCATCATCGCGCCGGACCAGATGGCGGCGATCGGATTGGCGATGCCGAGATGGGCGATGTCGGGCGCCGAGCCGTGGACCGGCTCGAACATGGACGGCGCCGAGCGGTCGGGATTGATGTTGGCGGAGGCGGCGAAGCCAAGCCCGCCCTGGATCGCCGCGCCGATGTCGGTGAGGATGTCGCCGAACAGGTTGGAGGCGACGACGACGTCGAGGCTTTCCGGCGCCATGACCATGCGCGCGGCCATGGCGTCGATGTGGTAGCTGGTCACTTCGACATCGGGATAATCCGCGGCCAGCTTCTCGCGTGATCTCGTCCCAGAACACCATCGAGTATTTCTGCGCGTTGGACTTGGTGACCGAGGCGAGCTTGCCGCGACGCGACCGCGCCTGCTCGAAGCCGAAGCGCAGGATGCGCTCGACGCCCGTGCGGGTGAAGATCGAGGTCTCGACCGCGACCTCGTCCGTCGTGCCCTGATGCACGCGCCCGCCGGCGCCGGAATATTCGCCTTCGGTGTTCTCGCGGATGCAGAGGATGTCGAAGCCCTCGGCCCGCAGCGGACCCTGAACGCCCGGCAGCAGCCGGTGCGGGCGGATGTTGGCGTATTGCACGAAGGCCTTGCGGATCGGCAGCAGCAGGCCGTGCAGCGAGACGGAATCCGGCACCTCCGCCGGCCAGCCGACGGCGCCGAGAAGGATGGCATCGAAGCCCCGCAAGGTCTCGATGCCGTCGGCAGGCATCATGCGGCCGGTTTCCTTGATAGTAGCGCAGGACCAGGGGAACTCGGTTCCCGTCAGGGCAAAGCCGGAGTGCTTGGCAGCCGTTTCCAGCACCGCCCAGGCGGCGGCGGTCACATCGCGGCCGATGCCGTCTCCGGGGATCAGGGCGATCGAGTAGGATCTTCATCGGCATCTCTTCACAGGCTGATCAGGACGCTCTTGCTCTTGCGGTTGGCGAGATAGGCCTCGCGGCCGAGATCCTTGCCGATGCCGGAGCGCTTGTAGCCGCCGGTCGGCAGGATATGGTCGCGCGAGCGGCTGTAGCGGTTGACCCAGACGGTGCCCGCTTCAGCCTGCGCGTCGAAGCGGATGGTGCGGGAGAGGTCGCGGGTGAACAGGCCGGACAGCCAGCCCGTAGGTCGGATGGTCGGCCAGCGCCAGCGCCTCTTCCTCGTCCTCGAAGGTCTGGACGGTCAGGACCGGGCCGAAGATTTCCTCGATGACTGCGGGCGATTGGCCTGATCGACGTTGGCGATCAGCGTCGGCTCGTAGAAATAGCCTGGACTGTCCATGGCGCTGCCGCCGGCCAGGCATTCGGCGCCGGCCTCGATCGCGGCCCGCACGATGCCGTCGATGCGGCGCGATCTGCCGCTCGGAGATGATCGGCGAATAGTCGCGTCGTCTCGTCCCAGGTCGGGCCGGGCCGGACCGCCTTCATCTGCTCCAGGATGGCGGCCGTCAGCGCTGTCGGCCACGCTCGTCTCGACGATGAGGCGCGATGCCGGCCACGCAGGCCTGGCCGGCGTTGAAGAGTGATGCTGCCGGCGATTGCCGTCGGCTGCCTTGTCGAGATCGGCATCGGCAAAGACGATCTGCGGGCTCTTGCCGCCGAGTTCCAGCGTCATCGGCTTGACGCCGGTGCGGGCGATATTCTCCATGATGGCCGAGCCGGCGCGGGTCGAGCCGGTGAAGCTGACCTTGGCGATCTCGGGATGGCCGGTCATCGCCGTGCCGGTGGTCGGACCGTCGCCGAGCACGACGTTGATGAGGCCGGCCGGCAGGCCGGCCCGCATCGCGAGCTCGGCCAGATAGAGCGTCGAGAAGGGCGTCATTTCCGATGGCTTCAGCACGACCGCATTGCCCGCGGCCAGCGCCGGGCCGAGCTTCCACCCGGCCATGGAGACAGGGAAGTTCCAGGGCGTGATCGCGCCGACCACGCCATAGGGCTCGCTCATGATCATGCCGAGAGCTGGCGTCGTCGGTCGGCACGAGCTCGCTGCCTTCCTTGTCGGCGAATTCGGCGAAGAAGCGGATCTGCTCGGCGGTCACGGCGATGTCGCCGGCAATGAGCTGGCCGACGGGCCGGGTGGAGCGACAGCGCCTCGATCCTGGCCAGCGTTTCGGCTTCCGCCTCGATCAGGTCGGCCCAGGCCTGGAGCGCCCGGGTGCGCTCGCGCGGCCGAACGCCGCCCCAGTTGCTGGCCTTCAGCGCCGCCTTGGCGGTTTCCACCGCACGGTCGACCATGTCGCATCGGCCACGGGGCAGGCGGCATAGGCCCTGCCGTCCGACGGGCGGCGCATCTCGATCGCGCCCTCGGCCGCGATCAGCTCCCCGCCGATGAAATGGCCGACGGGAAGGGGGATCGTATCGGGATCGAAGCTCAGGCTCATGGGCGCACCACTCTTGCAGCTATTCTGGAGGAGCCTAGCGCGAGCAGACGGCGCAGCATGCACCGTTCGGCGATCAGTCGCGGATGATTGTTGCGTGCTGGCGATGAGGGACGGCAAGATCTGTTGCGGGGCCAGCGCCTCAGCGCGGGCGCCCATTACCCTACCGTCACGTAGATCTTGCGCACCGTTTCGATGGTCTTCCAGACACCGGTGAAGCCAGGCTTCATCACGAAGCTGTCACCGGCGCTGTAGGTCACCGGCTCGCCGCCATCGGGCGTGATTTCAATCACGCCGGAGAGGATGTGGCAGAACTCGAAAGTCTCGCCCTTGATCGAGCGCGTCTCTCCCGGCGTCGCCTCCCAGACGCCGGTATGGACGAGGTCGCCGCTTGGCGACATCCTGCGCCCAGGTCTTGAAGGCGGGGTTGCCGGCAATCAGCCGTTCGGGCAGCGCCTTGGATTCGCGCGGCGGGAAGGCAGGGTTGGTGTCGACGGTTTTGAGCAGGGACAAGGGATAACCTTTCATGGTTGGACGTCAATAGCCGCGCGACCGGTCGACGAGCCCGATGGGGTCGAGCCCGGCGCGGTGGCGCTTGATGTTGTCGATGACGGCGCGTGCGGCGGTTGCCGGCTGGGTGACGCTGGCGACATGCGGGGTCAGGATGATCTTCGGATGCGACCAGAAGGGATGGCTCGCCGGCAGCGGTTCGGGATCGGTGACGTCGATCATCGCCGCCGAAAGTTGGCCGCTGTCGAGCGCGGCGACAAGCGCTTCATGGTCGAGCTGCGGCCCGCGGCCGGTATGGACGAGCGCCGCGCCCTTGGGCAGTTTCGCAAACAGGTCGGCATTCAGGAAACCGCGCGTCTCTTCGGTCAGCGGCAGCAGGCAGATCAGTATGTCGCTGGTCCGCGAGCATCTCCTCCAGCCCGAGCTCGCCATGATGACAGGTCACGCCCTCGATCTCGCCGCGGCGTGCGGCTCCAGCCGGCGAGCGGAAAGCCGAAGGGCTTCAGCCGATCGAGGACGGCCTGGCCGAGCTGCCCGAGGCCAAGCACGCCGAGCCGGCGCGACCCGGCCTGCAGCTGCGGGATGTCGCGCCATTGGCCGGCGCGCTGCTGGGCCAGATAGGCCGGCAGGTTGCGGTGCAGCGCGAGCACGGCAAGCGTCACATATTCCTGCATCATGCGCACGATGCCGTCCTCGACCATGCGCACGATCTTCACGTTCGCGGCACGCGCATCGAGGCGGAACTGGTCGACGCCGGCGCCGATCGAAAACAGGATTTCCAGATTGCCGTAGCGGGCGAGGTCCTCCGGCGCGGTCCAGGTGATCAGATAACGCACGGCGTCGGGATCGACCGTTGCGGCATCCATCGTGAAGGGGACGTCCGGCAAGTTCGCTCGCGAAGGCTTCGGCGAAGATCGCCCCGCGCCGCGCATCGGAATTGAACAGGAATGTCATTCCGGTTCCCCTTCAAGCCGCGCAGCGGGCGCCCAGCGCCTCGATCAATCGCTGGCAGGCGAGCGAGTTCGCTGGTGAGAATGTACTCGTCCGGCTTGTGGGCGCGGCCGATGTCGCCGGGGCCGCAGATGATCGCATCGATCCCGGCGGCCTGGTAAAGTCCGGCCTCCGTGCCGTAGCTGACGGCGGCAAGCGGCACCTCGCCTGTCAGCTCGCGCAGCAGTGCCGCCAGTGCCGCGTCCTCGCGGCAGCGACAGCGCCGGATAGGCGCTCATCGGCGTCCACTCGACCCGAAAGCCCTCGGCCGCAAGCGCCTCGGCCCTCGCCTTGACCGGCGCGAGCAGGCTGACCGGGTCGACGCCGGGAATGGCGCGCGCCTCCAGATCCAGCGTGCAGGTGTCGGGGATGATGTTGACCGACTGTCCGCCCGCCACCACGCCGGCCTGCAGCGAGGAGTAGGCCGGCTCGAAGGCAGGGTCGAACGGACCATGCGTCAGCCGTTCGGCTTCGCTCACGCGCCGCGCTCAGCGCACCGGCCATGGCATGGATGGCGTTGAGGCCGAGATCGGGCCGCGAAGAATGGCCGGAGCGCCCGTTGATCGTCACGCGGGCGGCTGCCTTGCCCTTGTGGCCGCGGACGGCGCGCATGCCGCTCGGCTCGCCGACGATCACGCCGAGCGGCTTCGCGCAAAGTTCGGGAAGGCGGGCGATCAGATGCGGCACGCCGCGGCAGCCCACCTCCTCGTCATAGGAGAAGGCGAGATGGATCGGCCTGGCGAAGGCGCAGTCCCGCAAGCATGGGCACGGCCGCGAGTGCCGCGGCAAGAAACCCCTTCATGTCCGTGGTGCCGCGTCCATAGAGCCGTTCGCCCTTCCGGCGCAGCGCGAAAGGGGCCGAACTCCATTGCGGCTCGCCGGCGGGAACGACGTCCATGTGGCCGGACAGGATGTAGCCCGGGACATCGGCGGGGCCGATCGTCGCGAAAAGATTGGAACGGTCGCCTTCCGGCCCCGGCAGAACGGAGACCTTCGTCCCGTGTTCCGCGAGATGGGTCTCGATCCAGCCGGCGATGTCACCGTTCGGCTTGCCGGCGACCGATGGAAAGGCGACGAGACGGTCGAGGATATCGAAGACGTCCATTCCAGCCCTCAAGGCGTTTCGGGTTCGCCGGGATCGATGCCGACGATTGTGAGTTGCAACATTTCCGCAGAGGATGTGCTGCGTTCTCCCGCGATTGCGTGCCGAAAGCGGAAATGTTTCAGTTGAATCTTGCGTTGGCACGTGGCTTTCGAGCAAATCGTACGGGCGTGTTTGTTTAGCGTTGGTGGACAGAGGGCGGCTGCGGCGTGTCGCCCGTCAATTTGCGGGTATCTTTCAGAGGCATGGAATTGAAGCCGTCCGGAAACTTGAAAATCGACACCTTCTCGATGCGTATCGGCGACATCGAAGGCGTCGAGTTGGACCGGTTGCACGCACTATCTCTGTCCGTGGGATGGCCGCATCGGGCCGAGGACTGGCAATTCCTGCGCGAAGTCGGGAGAGGGGTTCGTGGCGCTCGATGACATCGGCCGGGTTCTCGGTTCGGCCATGTGGTTCGCGCATGGCGCCGATTTCGCCACCGTGGGAATGGTCATCACCTCGCCGCAACTCCAGACGCTGGGGGCGGGGCAATGGCTGATGAAGCGGGTCTTCGAGAAGGTTGCCGGACGCGACTTGCGTCTCAATGCAACGCGCGCGGCAAGACGGCTCTATCTCTCGCTCGACTTCCAGCCGGAAAAGACCGTCTATCAATGCCAGGGCATCGCCCGCACTGAGGCGATGGGGAGGCCGGCAGATATTCGGGGCGACGTCCGAAGTCTGGACGCAAGGGATATTCCGGCAGCGATCGCGCTCGACGCGGCAGGATTTGGCGTGAGGCGTGAGGCGCTCATCGAAAAGCTTTTCGCGCACTCGACCGGCTATGGCCTCTTCAAGGGCGATACGCTGAGCGCTTTCGCGCTCTGTCGGTCGTTCGGGCGGGGCCATGTCGTGGGGCCGGTCGTGGCGGAACGCGACGCGGACGCCGTGGCGGTCGTCCGGCCGCACGTGACCGACCATTCGGGGTCTTTCCTGCGGATCGACACCCACATGGACAATGGCGAATTCGCCGCCTTTCTGTCGCACAGCGGAATGCCGGTTTTCGACACGGTGCTCACCATGTCGATGGGCAAACGCCTAACCGATTTTGCCGTCGGCGGTGCAATCACACCGATGACTTACGCCCTCGCCAGTCAAACTCTCGGGTAGCTCAGCCCGCGCTGACTTCGGGGGCGACCTTTTCCACGAAGCCGTCGACTAACGGGAAAGACGATACACGCGCAGATAGAAACTTTTTGGTCGATCGAGAGCGGATTTCGCTCCGTTGCGAGGCGCATCAAATGTTGAGCCTCTGACTCGCTGCTCAGTACCAGGCGCCAGTCTCCTTCCGCGAACAACATTGAAGGGAGTGCCATGACCAGAGTTGCGCAAAAAGGCGCAAAATGTGCATCGAAGCGCTTGCGCAAGCGCTTCGATTAGATTAATTCAATCTCCGTGACGAATTTGGTGCTGCAGAACCGCACTGCCGTATTCGCCTTCGGAGGATCAGCAACAGCCCTTGCCGGCACACGTCGCGCCCGCGCTTCGCGGCGGCCTGATGCTGCCTGTGAATTGTCAAACCGAACGGGAGGAACCGATGAACTTCAAGCAGAACGGACTGTCTCGCCGCACCTTCGTGAAAGCTTCGGCGGCTCTTGGCGCCACGGCCGTGGCGGCTGCGTCAGGAGTCAAGATGGCGCGGGCCGCACCCGCCGAACTCCGGTATTTCTACCGGGCGCCGTGGCCGTCGTCCGAGGTCTACGCCAATTGGCTGATCGACGAATGGAACAAGAAGAACGGCGACCGCGTCCATGTTACCGGCGCCAGCGTCGACGGCGAGACCTACAAGACCAAGCAGACCATCGAACTGTCTTCGAGCAATCCGCCGGACCTCTTCTATTCCTGGGAAGGCGGACGCGGCAAGGAGATCGTCGACAACGGTTTTTCCGCCGATCTGACGCCCTATTACGAAAAATATGGTTGGGACAAGAAACTGAACCCGGCCGGTGTCACGCTGTCCGTCTACAACGGCAAGAAGCATTTCGTGCCGACGGAGATGTGCGCCTCGGTGGTCTGGTACCGCAAGGACATCTACGAGAAGCTCGGGCTCAAGGTTCCAACCACCTGGGACGAACTCATGGCCAATGCCCAGAAGGGCAAGGAAGCCGGCCTTGCCGCCTTCATGCTGGCCAACCAGAAGAAATGGCCTTCGCAATTCATGTGGTCGGCGATCCTGGTCAACAAGCATGGGCTGGACGTCTATGACGGGCTGATCAACGGTACCATTCCGTGGACCGACCCGCGCGCCGTCGATGTCACCGCCGTGATGCAGAAACTGGCCCAGGACGGGATGTTCGAGCCGTCGTTCAACTCGATCGATCTCGGGCCTGCCATGGTGCCGTGGACGCAGGGCCATGGCCTGCACTGGTATCAGGGCTCGTTCAATCTCGGCCGCTTCCGCGGCGACCAGCCGCAATGCTGCGTCGTGCCGATGGACTTCTTCCCGATGCCGGCCTTCCCGGGCAAGAAGCCGGTGATGTCGGTGTTCGCCGAGGACACGATCATGATCCATGCGAACAGCCCGAACAAGGATGCCGCGGCGGAGTTCCTGGACTGGATGGTGTCCGACGCAGCGATGAGCAAGAAGCTCGAGATCGACAAGCCTTTCCCGTCGAACGTCAATTCCGACCTGTCGCGGCTGAGTGAGATGGAACAGCGGCTCGGCAAGGCGATGGCGGAGTCCGGCTCCTTCACCTTCATGCACGTCGACCACGCCACGCCGCCGGCGATCTCGGACAAGTTCCTCGACGGCGTCCAGGGTGTACTGGCCGGCGCCATGTCACCCGAAGACGCCATGAAGCTGACCGAGGACGAAGCGGCGCGCGTCAAGAAGTCCTAGGCGATGACCGAGCGGGAGAAGTGCTGTGCTTCTCCCGCATCCTCCCCGGCGGCGGCGCTTCAGTGCGCCGCCGCAACGGCAGGAGCCCGCGTGCCGACGAAACGCGACGCCGACGCTACCCGTCCATTTCCGAAATCAGATCGAAAGGCGCAACCATGGCCAGCAGCGCAAGCCGCTTCGATGACGGCACCTTCGTCGGCTTCGCCCGCCGGCATGTGTTCGTGACCGTGTTCGGTGTCGCCGTGCCGTTGCTGGTGTTCGCCTGTTTCATCGGCTACCCGATCGTCTACACGATCTACCTCAGCTTCTTCGAATGGAACGGCATGGCGCCGCAGAAGAAATTCGTCGGCTTGGCCAACTACGCCTACCTGCTCCACGACAAGTATTTCTACATAGCGCTGGTCAACAACGCCAAATGGCTGGTCGTGTCACTGGTGTTTCCGGTCTCGCTCGGCTTCCTGATCGCCTATGTGATGAAGGCGCGGCTGGTGTTTGCCCCGTCGCTGCTGCGCACGATCGTCTTCTTTCCGGTGACCATGTCGCTGATCGCGGTCGGGCTGATGTTCCTGCTCATCCTCAATCCGGTGTTCGGCGCCTTCGACACCTTGCTGCGGTCGGTCGGGCTCGGCTTCCTGGTGCATGAATGGTTCGGCGACTACCGCATCGCACTTTACACGCTGGCGGTCATTTCGGGCTGGGCCTTCACCGGCATGCCGATGATCTTCTACTTCGCCGGCCTTGGCGATGTTCCGAAGGAAACATTCGATGCCGCGCGCATCGAGGGTGCCGGACACTGGCGCATGATCCGCAGCGTTGCCCTGCCCCAGTTGCGCCCCGTCACCGCGATCATCGTCATGCTGACGCTGTTTGAATCGCTGCGCGCCTTCGACCTGATCGCGGTGTTGACCAAGGGCGCGCCGTTCGGCATGACGAACGTGCTCGGCTATCTCGTCTACATGGAGAGCTTCTGGAACTCCCGCTTCGGCTACGGCGCCGCACTCAGCGTCGTCATCCTGGCGATTGCCGGATCGCTGGCGGCTGTCCTGCTCGGCAAGGTTCTGAAGGGTGCCTTCGATGTCTGACGGGACCCTGAACGCCAGCGCCATGCGCCGCGGCAGCTTCGCCTCGGTCCTGCCCAAACTCGCCGCGACCCTGCTCATGCTGGTGCTGGCGGCGGTATGGCTCGGACCGCTGCTCCTGATCGTGATGACGTCGATCAAGTCGAACGCCGAGTTCCTGGCCGGGCCCTTCGCCTTGCCCAGATCGCCGACCATCCAGCCCTATATCGACGTCTGGTTCGGCCTCGGCTTCGGCACGCTGTTGAGGAACAGCCTGATCTATGCCACGGCCGGGTCCGCGCTGGCCGTAACGCTGGCGCTGGTTCCGGCCTTTGCGCTCAGCCGCATGAACGTGCCCGGCCGCAAATGGATATTCGGCCTGCTGCTGACCGGCCTCATGCTGCCGCAGCAGACGGTGCTGATCCCGCTTTATGACACGCTGCGCACCTTCCATCTTCTGGACACCAAGATCGGCCTGATCATCGTTCACGGCGTCTATGGCATGCCCTTGCAAGTGCTGATCCTGCGCGGCTTCATGACGACGATCCCGCCGGAAATCGAGAAGGCCGCCTATGTCGAGGGTGCGACCGACTTCCAGGTTTTCTGGAAGGTGATCCTGCCGCTGTCGGTTCCCGGCATTCTCGTCGGCTACACGCTGAACTTCATCGCGATCTGGAAGGAGTTCGTGTTCGGGCTGGTGTTCCTCAACAGCGAGGAGAATTTCCCGGTGACGGTCGGCATGCTGAAGCTGAACAGCGACCGCTACCTTGCCGTCTTCAACCTGCCGGCGGCGGGCCTTGTCATCTCGCAATTGCCGATCGTCATCCTGTTCATCCTGACCTACCGGCAGATCTCGGGCGGCAATCTCTCCGGCGCCGTGAAGGGCTGATTTCGATGACTGTGCAACAAGGACTTTGTAATGGCTGAAGTGTCCCTGAAGGACGTCGAGAAGCGCTATGCCATGGTGCCGGTTCTGTCCGGGCTGAACCTGGACATTGCCGATGGCGAATTCACCGTGCTGGTGGGGCCGTCCGGCTGTGGCAAGACGACGACGCTGAACATGATCGCCGGGCTGGAATCGATTACCGGCGGCACGCTTCGCATCGGCGCACGCGACGTCACCACGCTGCCGCCGAAGGACCGCGACATCGCCATGGTGTTCCAGTCCTATGCGCTGTTCCCGCATATGACGGTGCGCGACAATATCGCCTTCGGCATGAAGATCCGGAAGACGCCGAAAGCCGAGATCGACACGCAGATACGGCAGGTGGCGCAGCGGCTGCGCATCGATGACCTGCTCGACAGGCTGCCCAAGGCTCTATCCGGCGGCCAGCGGCAGCGCGTCGCGCTTGGGCGGGCGCTGGTGCGCCGTCCCGGCGTGTTTCTCATGGACGAACCGCTGTCCAACCTCGATGCGAAGATGCGCATCGAGGCGCGCAGTTTCCTGACCAAGATGCACCAGGAGGTCGGAACCACGACCGTCTATGTCACTCACGACCAGGCCGAAGCCATGACCATGGGCAGCAAGATCGTGGTCATGAACGGCGGCAAGATCCAGCAGGCGGCCGCACCGCTCGAGGTCTACAACCGGCCGGCCAACCAGTTCGTCGCCGGCTTCATCGGATCGCCAGCGATGAACTTCCTGCGCCTGGTCTACGACGGCGACGCCCTCCTGGACCAGGCCTGCCGGTTGCGGATCGAGGTTCCGGAGTGCCGGCGCGCGGCGCTTGCCGGCCAGCAGGGAAAAACGGTCACGTTGGGCGTGCGGCCGGAGCATTTCAGGATCCTGCAGCCCGGCGCCATCCCAGGGAGCGATTCGATCGCGTTCAATGTCGATGTGGTTCAGCATCTCGGCCACGAGATTCTTCTCGACCTCAGCGCCGGCGATCACAGATGCATCGCGCGGCTGCCGCCCAGCGACCGTTCCAAGCTTGGGGACGACCGGCTGTTTTCCATCGACATGGACCACGTCCATTACTTCAACGGCGACAGCGGCGAAAACCTCATTGATTATGCCCGGCAACAATGAATAGTCGGCTGCGAGTCGGCGGCCGCGGGACATTCCTGGACAGACAGGTGCCGGATTGAGGTGAGGGGATGGCGAGAAGAGCGGCTATAACGATCACCGACGTCGCTCGCCGAGCCGGAGTGTCCATGTCCACGGTGTCGCATGTCATCAACGGCACGCGCCTCGTCAGCCCCGAAAAAACGGCCTTGGTGAACGAGGCGATCGCTGCAACGGGATATCAGCCGAATGCGCTGGCGCGGTCGCTCGCGCGCAACGTCAGCAACTATGTCGGCATCGCGATATCGGCGATTACCAATCCCTATTTCAGCGACATCATCTGCGCCATCGAGAGCGAGTGCGCGCGCCTCGGCCTGCTGGTCTTCCTCGCCGACACACGCGACGAGCCGGATCACGAACTTGCCGTCGTTCAGGCGTTGCAGGAGCGCAGGGTCGACGGCATCATTCTGGCCCCGTGCGGCGACCCCGAAAACAAGACCATTCGCTACCTGGAGACGAGCGGCATTCCGACCGTGCTCGTCGACAGGTTCGCTGAGTCTGCCTTCGACCATGTCGGTGTTGAAAACAAGCATGCTGTCGCCAGTCTGGTTTCACATATGGCGGGACTTGGCCACAGACGGATCGGCATGATCGGCGGTCAGGCAGGGTTCAGCACCACAAGCGAGCGCATCGAAGGCTACAGGCTGGGCCTTGAGCGCAATGGCATCGGCTTCGATGCGGACCTTGTGCAGCCTTCGAACCGGAATTTCGAGGCCACTCAGCACGCGGTGGCAACCTTGCTGAGATTGGCAAATCCGCCGACCGGCATCATCACCGGAAACAATCTGACAACGATCGGAGCCGTGGCAGCAATCCGCACCGCGGGCCTGAGAATACCCGAAGACATATCGCTTGCCGGCTTCGACGATTTTGAATGGGCGGATTTTTTCGAGCCTCGGCTGACCTTGGTCGCGCAGCCCTGCACTGAAATCGGCCGCAGAGCTGCGCAGATGCTCGTTGAACGGATCCACGGATTGTCCTCCGCACCGCGGTCCGTCAGGCTGAAATCAACCCTGATTGTCAGAGATTCCTGCGCCGCTCCAGTCGGGTCTCTGTCGTGACACGAATGGCAGATGCAAGGTCGATACAGTCAGATCTTACACAGGCCCAGAAGGTTGCCGTCCGTGCGGTGATCCCAGCGAACCGAACCGCTTTTTGTCTGCGTAACGGAAAGAGTCGTCCATCACTGTCATCGAGGAATGCTTGCCTCCATAATGGCGCGCCTGTCAGGGCTCGCCAAGTCGCTCTGACTGGAAACCCTGGCGGATTTGCCTTGGTAGATCCTCACATTGTTCCGAGGATGTCTGCGTGAAATTTCGCGCTCAGAGATCACCCTTCCTGACTTTGCCATAGACGATGTTCCGGTTCGATCCATAATATACTTGGGCTTCGAAGGAACCCTTGCCGATTGCGGCATTGATGATGGTCCACATATCGTCGGCCGAACGCAGGATGAGTGGCCAATCCATGAAGGTCTCCATGTAGCCATCCGTCGTGATCTCATCGCTGAAATTGGCAAACAGGAATTCGCCCCCAGGTTTGACCAGTTCCATCGCTCTCTGAAGCAGGCGGACGCCGATGGCACGCGGGAGGTAGTCGTAGAGCCCCGATGCGTAGACGAGATCGAATGTACCAAGGGCGTAGGCGCGGCGAAGAATACCACGTACAGAGCCGTGGAGTGCCTTGACTGCAGTGCCGACAAAGTCGTGGTTCACCGTGGCTACGCTGACGGGGTCTTGATCCAGGCCGACCCAACGCTGCAGTTGTTGCTTGGCGAGCGCCTCAGAGCCTTCAGCTTCTCGTAGGTGACCGCACGCAATTGCCAGCACCTCTGCTTTTTCCACCCTGCGGACCGTTTCGTCCACAGTTCTGGTTAGTATGTCCCGGCGCTCGCGCCCCGCCACAGAACTCGCCGCTTCGCTGGTAAAGGCGTAGATCTGCCGGCCAAGCGAGGTCGACGAAGCAACGATCTCTTCGGCGACGGGGTGCTTGTAGTAAATGTCCAGCAGGCTTGCATCGCCCGAATACCCGCGCGGCTTTTCAGCCGACCAGCGCGTGAACGGATCCTGGATCAAATATTGCGCCACGGGATGTTGCTGAGCCAAAGGGATGAGTTTCTGCCAGACCGCAGGAGCAACCTGCCTGCGAAGCTTATGGAGTCTCCCTGCCAGGCGGTCGACAGTCAGGCCGGCCGGTTTGTGCCGCACGAATGCTTGATTGGCGAGATCCAGCACGAGTGCGAGCTGGGCCGTCCTCTTCCGCAACTCGTCGTCATCGACAGTTTCGTCAGATGTCGTGGCATGCCTCTTCATCAACTTAGTAGTGACGAGGCTGTATTCGTCGAGTTGTAATTCTGCGTTGAGCCGCATGCCGTATACCCTCCGGTTCACGGCGAACAACTATAGACGCGGTGTGGATGATGCGAAATATTTTCATAAAATTTTATGCAGTGGCGGGAGCGCCGGCGTCGACCCAACTCCGCTAAATCCGAACTACCCGCGTTTACTGGTGGTTAGCGATATTCAGCCTTTTTTGCGGACAGTGAAGCCTTCATCCTGCGTCCGACAAGCGACCTCGGCTATTGCATTCGCTACCGGGGGTGGCGGAGGAGCGTCATAATGCAACTGACTGAGGAGGTCGCTCAGAGGGTGGTCGCAGCGCTCGCGCGCCCGCGGTGGCATTCGCCCGATCCGACACTTTTGGCGAGGTTCCTCCAGAAGGAGGCCGGTGAAAACCGCAAGCTCGTGCAATGGGGTATGAGGGCTGCTGTTCTTAGCTATGTGGCTTACGGTCTCTTCGATTGGTTTCTTTTTCCGGACATCGCCGATCGGCTTGTGCTGACCCGCCTAACGCTGGGGATCATCTCCCTGGCGCTCGTCGAGCTAATCGCCCGACGGGGCTTCGCCCTTACGACCTTACATCTCGTGGCTGCGCTGGCGATTGTGGTCGGTTCAGTCGGATGGCTGCTATCTGCTCTTGGAACAGGCCACCAGGCGGCGCTGTCCCACTTTATGGTCTTTGGAACAGTATTTATTCTTGGAGCGAACTTATTCTTTAACTTTCGTTTCTGGCTTTCAGCGATTTCATCGGCGACGGTGACCATAAGCTTCATGGGTGCAGCGCTTTTTTCCCTTCAGACCGACGTCGTCGCCCGCGTTGTGCTGTCAGCCTATTTCGTGAATTGCCTGGTGCTGTCGCTCTACCTTTCCTGGCGACTTAGCGTAGAGCGGTACCAAACTTTCCTGCATGCACTTCGGGCGCAAATTCAAGAACAGGCTGCTATCAAAAAGGGACAAAAGCTGACGGAAATCGCGGATACGGATCCGCTCACGGGAATGAAAAATCGCCGGGCGATCATTCGAGAATTCTCGGAGATGCGCAACGAATGGGCCACGGTCGACGACGAAATAGGTCTCATTCTGATCGACGTGGACTACTTCAAGAGATTCAATGATGGACTTGGTCATCAGGCCGGCGATGATTGCCTGATCAAACTGGCGCATGTCCTTTCCGAGACGGCAGCTTCGAACAATGCCATCGCGGCCCGCTATGGCGGTGAAGAGTTCGTTGTCCTTTGCAAGGTCACTGGGCGTGCTCATCTCAATGAACTCGCGCAGCAGTTTTGTCGCGCTGTGGAGGATTTGCATATCCACCACCCCGATCGGGGCGACAAGCTAAACATTGTCACCATCAGCGCCGGCGCCTCGTTGACGCGCGCCGATCAAAGCATGGAACTTCGCATCCTGCTGCAGGAAGCTGATCGCGCCCTCTACACGTCCAAGTTTGCTGGCCGCGCAACGTTCACTATTTACGATCCGCACGCTACGGACCGAGATCGCTCCAGCGAAAATCTTTCAGAACTGTTGAAGCTCGCAGTTTCCAAGCAACTCGTTTCCGTGGCCTATCAGCCAATTTGCGACCTGGCGTCAGGACGACTGTTGGGGCATGAGACGCTCATGCGCGTGTGCGACTTTGACGGCACTATGATCAGCCCATCCGTGTTCATACCGGTTGCTGAGCAGACTGGCGCGATAGTGGAACTGGGTACGTGGTTAATTGATCAAGCCTGCAGTGACATGGTGGAATATGGATTGGGCTCGGTCGTGACGGCGAACGTTTCAGTTCGTCAGCTCAAGGCTCCTAATTTTTCACTGCGAATTACCGAGATCCTCGGTCGGCACGGCCTTGCGCCACAGAAGCTTGCCATCGAGATCACCGAAGGAAGCGACATCTTTTTGGAGGCGCAAGCCGTAAGAAACATGGAACGGCTGCGAAACCTGGGCGTTCAAATCTGGCTGGATGACTTCGGAACGGGATTTGCAGGCCTTTCTTGGCTCCGCCGTTTCAAATTCGACGTCGTTAAGATCGATCGCAGTTTCCTCCACGATTGCCAAACATCTCGTGGCCTAAGCCTGTTGCAGGACATGGTCGGACTTCTGCGCAATCTCGACCATGCCGTGCTCGCAGAAGGCGTCGAAACTGAAGAGCAGCAGATGTTGCTGCAGCGCTTGGGCGTCCATTCGATACAGGGTTTTCTCACGGGTCATCCCGTCCCAATCGAAGAGATAAACCAAGTTAGACCAGGCCTCGTCGCCTAGCACGGCCGCTGTCGCGGCAGCGATTTCGACAAGGCCGGCTTCATAGGCACGCCGCGCATGATTTCCTGAAGGCCACGGTGGCCGACGGTGGTAGAACCTTGCTTGCCGGCGAGACGAGCGTCGACATCTCGCATCTGGCGAAGCGGCTCGAGCCGGGCCGCAACGTCCTGCTGGGCATCAGGCCAGAACATCTCGGCGAAAAGCAGGGGGTGACGCTGTCGCTCGCTGTCGATATCACCGAGCGCCTGGGGTCGACGTCTTACGTCCACGGGGCGCTGGCGAGCGGCGAAACCGTGGTCGCCGAACGGCGCGAGGACCAGCCACGCTTCGGCGAGACGATCACGCTGCGCTTCCAACCGATGCGCGCCCGCATCTTCGACGCCGAGGGAGTGCGCATTCGCTGATCTTTGAACAAGCGTGCAATTTGGAATTAAGGCTCGTTGCTAGGCCCGGGTGATGGCAACCTACCGTGCGATCACCGCCAAGGCTGAGAGATCTCACGAACGGGCCGGCGTTTTGCGCTGGCCCGTTCGCATGCGGATCAAGCTGCCTTGATCTTCATGTCTTCTTCGCTGCGCACCATCTTCGTCACGCCGGCGAAGTCGAGCTTGCCGGAACCGAGAACCGGCACTTTCGCAACGATGCGCACTTCGGCCGGCACCATCAGGTCCATGGCGCCGTTGGCCTTGGCGAAGGCCAGGAATTCGGCGCGCGTGGCGTTGGCCGCCTCGGTGATGAGGATCAGCTTCTCGCCCTTGCGGGCATCCGGCACGGTGGCGACGGCCGACAGCGAGCCCTTCCACAATTCGCCGGCCAGCGCTTCGACGGCAGCCAGCGAAATCATCTCGCCACCGATCTTGGCGAAGCGCTTGGCGCGGCCGCGAATGGTGATGAAGCCCGCCTCGTCGACGGTGACGATGTCGCCGGTGTCATGCCAGCCGTCTTCCAGCGGCTCGAGCACGCCCGGTTTCTCGGCGCGCAGATAGCCCGCCATGACATTGGGGCCGCGCACATAGAGCCGTCCGCCATCATCGACGCCGGGCACCGGATCCAGCCGATACTCCATGCCGGGCATGATTTTGCCGACGCTGCCGGATCTGTTGTACATCGGCGTGTTGATGGAGATCACCGGTGCTGCTTCGGTCACGCCGTAGCCTTCGAGGATGCGCAGGCCGAACTTCTCCATGTAGGTCATGCGCGTCGAGGCCTTCACCGGTTCGGCGCCGGCAAAGCAGTAGCGCACCGAACGGAAGTCGTAAGGATGCGCCGTGCGCGCATAGCCTGAGAGGAACGTATCGGTGCCGAAGATGATCGTCGCGTTCGAGCGCGTAGATCAGTTCCGGCACGATGCGGTAGTGCAGCGGCGAGGGGTAGAAATAGACCGGTACGCCCGAAATCAGCGGCAGCACCGTGCCCGCCGTCATGCCGAAGGAGTGGAAGATCGGCAGGATGTTGAACACCTTGTCGCCCGAGTGGAAATCGATGCGCGAGGCGGCCTGGGCGGCATTGGCCAGGATGTTGCGGTGGGTCAGCACCACGCCCTTCGGCGTGCCTTCCGAACCGGAGGTGAACAGGATCACCGCCGCATCGTCGGGCTTGCGGGCAACCCGCGGCGTCGACTTGCGCAACAGGCCGAGCAGCTTGTCCTTGAGGCCGATGGTGGCGCGCAGATCGTCGAGCCAGACGATGTTCACCGCTCTGCCGAGTTCCTCGACCACCGCGCCGAGCTTCGCCTGGGTCGACAAAGGCGCGCGAGGTGAGCACGGTCCGCACTTCGGCGGCCTTGCAGGCCGAGAGGATGTTGGCCGCACCAGCGGTGAAGTTGATCATCGCCGGAACTTTGCCCGCCGACATGACGCCGAGCAGCGTCGCGCAGGCGCCGTTGGCGTTGGGTAGCATGACGCCCAGCGTCTGCTCGTCCGGGATAGAGCGTGCTCGAACTTCTCGCCGAGCACCGCGGCGCCGGTCAGCAGCTTGCCATAGGTCAGCGAGCCGGTGACCGGATCCTCGCACGGCAAGCTTGTTCATGCCGCGCTCGTTCGCCGTCTGGATGATCTTTTCCAGCACGGTCTTGTCGATATCTGCGGTGCGGAAGACGAGGTCCGACATGACCTGGTAGAGTGCGGCACCCGCCGCCGCGCGGCGCTTGCGGCCTTTCAGCTCCGGCGGCACTTCCAGCTTCACCGGCTCGAGAATGGTCACCTTGACCTTCGGGAACAGCCGTCGGCGCACATGCTGTGACGTCGAGGCGCGAGAAATAGCTCTTCTCCAGCCCCTCGATGCGGACCGGTACGACCATCGAGCCGGTCTTGTCGGCGACCATGGCGGCGCCGTCATAGACCTTCATCAGCCCGCCGGTGACGGTGATGCGGCCCTCGGGGAAGATGACCAGCGGATCGCCGCCCTGCACGATCTTGATCAGCGTGCGCGTCGCCATCGGCTTGGCCGGATTGAGCGGCAGAGCGCGGGCAAGCTTCAGGAACGGCTTCACCCACCAGGCCTGCGCGATCGTGTAGTCGATGGCAAAGACCGGCTCCTCGTCGGTCAGCGTCAGCGCCAGCGGCACCGTCGAGGAAGCTGACATGGTTGAGCGCCAGGATCGGCGCCGGACCGGCAGCCTTGAGATTTTCCAGCCCCTCGACCTCCAGGCGATGGAAGGCGCGGAACAGGATCGAGATGAAATCGCGGAAAGGATTGGTCGGCAGGTATTTCAGCATCAGCCAGGCGCGACGGCATTGATCGACGGCGAGGCCGAACAGGATCTGCGGCAATGGAGACGCCGGCCGCCTGGATGGCGGCGACGAGACCGCCGCCGACGGTCATGAAGCCGGCGCTGACGACATTGACCGCGGCGACGACACGGGCGCGGCGATCCTCCGGCGCCCAGGCCTGCACCGCCGCGAAGGTCGGCACGGCGAGGAAGGCGCCGGCGATCGCCAGGCCGGCGAGGTCGATGGCGACGCGGATGGTATTCTCGCCGGCAAAGAAGGCGGTGAGCGTCTCGGCCTGGGCACGAGGCCTGCAGGCCCCAGATGCTCCAGGCGAGATCAAGTCCGAACAGCGCCATCAGCGCCGTGCCGACCGGGGCCGGCAACAGCACCATGCGGCCCTGCGACATCCAGGCGGCAATGGCCGAGCCGATGGCGACGGCGACGGCGAAGACGGCGAGATAGGCGGTCACGGCGATTTCGGTGCCGCCGAGCGAGTCCTTGACCATGGTCGGCAGGATGGAAAGGATGATGGCGCCGACCAGCCAGAACCAGCGACGCCATCAGCGCCGCGCGCCAGATGCGCTGTTTCGTGCGCAGATCTCGCTGACCAGCCGCCAGGTGGAGCGGAGGATGTTCTTGTCGATCACCAGGTCCGGTGCGGCCGAGCCGGTCGGCGGGATGTAGCGGCTGACGAGCCAGCAAGCGACGGCGAGGCCCATCATCATCGGCCCGAAGACGGCGACGCTGATGCCGTCGGCGGAGGCAATGCCGCCGACGATCGTGCCGGCCAGGATGGCGGCGAAGGTCGCCGCCCTCGATCCAGGCATTGGCGCTGCGGCAGTTCCCTGCGCTCGAGATGATCCGGCAGGATGCCGTATTTGATCGGGCCGAACAGCGCCGAGATGACGCCGAACAGCGAACAGCGCCGCCAACAGGATCGGGATCGACGAGAGCGCGATGCCGAGGACCGCCAGCGCGGCGGCGCCGATCTCGACGAGTTTCAGCCTGCGCGCCATCGCGGCCTTGTCGAAGCGGTCGGCGAATTCGCCGCCAAGCGCCGAGAGCAGCAGGAAGGGCGCCATGAAAATGGCTCCGGCAAGCGTCACCAGCGACGCCGCCTCGTCCGCCGCCAGCTGTGAACAGGATAAGGAACACCAGCGTGTTCTTCAGGAAATTGTCGTTGAAGGCCGAGAGGAATTGCGTCCAGAAGAGCGGCGCGAAGCGCCGTGACGTCATCAGGTTGTTGTTCATGGCAATTTCCATTGGGCAAGGCCATCGAGCAATCCGAATGGATCGAGCGGTTGCTTGCACGGTTTGAGCCTCGTTGTTAGCGGGAACCGGATTAAACTTCGTTACTGCGGTTGATATCCATCAGCAGCTTTTCGGTCTTGGCGTCTTTCAACCTGTTGATGAACGGGCCTGCTTCCTCCGCATCAAGCAACGCCTTGGTGATGCTGACGGACGTTCTCCAAATGCTTGAATGGTTGGGAGCATAGCTTGGCATCGATATGATCCTTTCGTTTCAGGGTTAAGTTGGGTCGGCGCTAGCCTGTTTCAGGCAGGAAACAATCAGGCCGCTTCGTCATCGTTCGAGCACGCGTCGGCACTGCTCCTGAGCCCCGTGACCGGTGGCTTGCCTTCCTCCGTGAACGCCGTTCACAAACGCAACATAGCACATCGTGAACGGCGTTCAAGAAAGAAATGAACACCGTTCAAAAATTTCAAAATGGAGAAGGCTAAGGACGATGAAGAAGGATGGGTTCAGGCCTCGCCGGCGCACCCCTCCGAGATGGCGTTCGATCGTGTTCGACGATGCGGCTCGTCGCGGACCGGTTCAGGAAGCGTGGCCCCGGTTCCGCCTAAAGCGCGTCGCATCCAAGCGGTTTCATGCGACGCGCTTTAGGTTCTTGCTTTTATGCATATCGTTGTCGTCGCAAACTGCTGCGCACTTTTGCGCGACATGCATTAGGCGTCCGAAACGGGCGGCCCACAGCGCGACTCGGCAGCCGCCTGCGACAGGCTCACCCCTCCGCCGGCCCGTAGAGGCCGAACTGGTCGAGCAGAGCCCGTTGCCGGCCGGCGCTTTCGACAAGCAGCCCGGTGTAGCGATCTATGATCCGGTCGCGATGATCCGGATCGGAAACGGAGGAAAGTGCCCCCAGGATCGCCGCGACCTTTTCCGAAGCCTGCCGCAGTTCGTCCAGGAGCTTCGCCTTGCCGCGGACTTCAGCAACCACCTGCTTCGTCACTTTACCGATGCCGCCGGGGGTGCGGCTGCCGGCTGACATATAACCTTCCGGCAGATCGCCTTTGAGATTGGCAACCGACTTGAAACGGATGACGTCGAAGACCTGGTCGACTGCCTGCTTCGCACCGGTTACCCGGGAGGGATGGTCGGTGTCTGCGGCGGCGTGTGGCAGCAGTTCCAGCCTGCCCTTATGGCGCTCTTCGAGCGGCAGGTAAGGAAGCATCGGCCCGCTGAGTTTGCCGGTCGCAGCGTCTTTGAAGAGATCGGCGTCGATCGCCGCATGCGCGATCTTGCCGGACGACAGTGCCTCGTCGAGCGCGGCGGCATCGACGACCTCGCCGCGGTCGTAATTGACCAGCACAGCGCCGTCGTTCATCACGTCGAGCACCTTCGCATCGATGGTTCCGGCGTTGGAATAGACGCCTCTCGCCGCATCCAGGCGGCCGACACCGATATGGACAGAGAGCACGTCGGCGCCGGTTGCCGCGGCAATCGGATTTGCAGCATACTCGAAGCCTTCCGCCTCGATCCAGCGCTTGTGATGCTCGCGGGCGTAGATCGTCACCTTCATGCCGAAGGCCTTGGCGAGCTTGGCGACTTCGCGGCCGATGTTGCCGTAGCCGAGAACGGCGATCTTGCGGCCCTCGAGCTTGGCGGTGGGAAAATCCTTGAGCTGGCGGCCGGTGTCGAAGTCGCCGCCGGCGACCATCCGGTGCAGCCTGTCGACCGGCAGATCCGGAACGACCCTCAGGATCGCCTTCATCGCCATCTGGGCGGTCGCCCGGCTGTTGATGCCCGGCGTGTTCATCAGCGGCGCTTCGCCGCCCTCGCCATTGCCGCCGCCCCAGGAGGCCGATCCCATATTGCCGGTGCCGGCGCCAATGCGCACGCCGCCGAGCGGGAATACCGAGGCCTTCGGGATGAAGGTCGCCGCCGCGATCAGCGCGTCGTACTGGCCCTTGTCTGTCTGCGGAAGGATCTCCGCCTCGGTACTCAGGTCCGGCTGGTAGAAGAAATGGATGCGGCCCTTCTCAAGCGCCGACCGTTCGCCAAGCGGTCCGAGGTGGAAGACGCCCCCCTTTTCTTCGATGTAGGCCTTTGTCTCGCTGTGATCCGGCTGGCCGTCGGTACCGAAGCGCAGGCCGACCAGATCGGCGATCAGCACCGCATAGGCGCGCGCGGGGTCGTCCTTGCGGACGCCGCCGCCTGTCTTGGCCTGGGCCTCGAAGGTGACGCCGTTCTTCGCCAGTTCCTCTTCGAGAATGACGATCTTGGCGCGCAGATAGGCGTATTGCAGGTTCTCCAGCAGTGCGACGATATCTTCGGGCTCGCGGATGCCGCCGACCCAGGCGCGATAGTCGCCTGGCGTTCCCGGGAAGGCATTGACGTAGCGGGCCGCGTCGAGGCCGGGCTCATATTCGCCGTTCGGATGGGTGATGCCCTCGTAGCCGAGCAGTTGTTTCGACCGGGCGATGATGCGGGCGTGGATGCCGGGGTCGGTGATGCCGTCGTCCTCGACCTTGAGGAGCGTTACCGCCGCGCCGCGCCGTTCGGCATCGGTGACGGTCAGCGATAGCATCGGGTGCGACTTGACCCACTCGTCAATCACCTTGCGATTGGTGGCGGAGCGGCGGTTGAGTTCGACGACAGAGCCGACCCGAGCCTCCGACTGCAAAAGGCCAAAGGTGGTCTCGGCAAAGGCAAGTGCGCTGTAGGTGTTGATGACGCCACCGAGCATGCGGTCTTCTGCGGCGTCGTAGAATGGCCCGGCATCTACGGAGCGCCTGGCCGAAAGCGGTAGCTTCGGGTCGATCGGCGGCGCGATCTTCAGCTGGCGCGGGATCGCCCAGGCGGGATTTTGCTGGTTCTTCTCGATCAATGCCAGGGCGTGCGGTGTGAAGGAGGCGACAAAATAACCCGAAACCCCGCCGATCGCCTTCTGGAATGGCATGAATAGGCAGCACTTCGCCATCACGGCGTCGACGAGTTCGGGCTCCCACGGCATGGCACCGAGCATCGAGGTGGCATCGAACACCGCATGACGGTTGGCCGGATCGCCGTCTATCCAGCTCAGCAGTTCGTGGATCTCGGTACTGGTATAGGCATTTGCCCCCGTCGTCTCGTGACCGACGCCGACGAAGATCGAGACGCCGAGGGCGGAGAGCTCGGCTGCCGTCGGGATCACGCCTTCGGAGACGGCGAAACGAATGCGGCTCTCGCAGCCTTTTTCTGCGAAACGCTGCATCTCGATCAGTTGGGTGGCCCAGGACTGGCGGAAGAAGCCGGCGGACTTGGACGGATCACTCTCTGGCTGCGGTGTATCGACATAGACGCGTTGGGACGCGTCGTTGGCGTTCATCAGGTGCTGGACACAGACAGTGAAGCCGCTATGGCCACCGCCGAGTCCCACTGCCATGCGGTTCGCCTTCGGGAAGTGGAAATAGCGATGGATCGCCCGCATCATGTCGGTCAGGATTTTGTCCGCAGGGTAGCCGCGGTGCATGCTGCGGGAAATCTCGGCGGTGGTGAAGCCACCGATGTCGTTACCCCTGTCGTCGAACTTGCGATAGGTCTTCTCGATCCAGGCGTCGAAGGCGATGCGCCGCAGGCGGCTGTCCACTTCGTCGGCAGTCGCATCGGTGATCGGGCCGACACCGAAGAACGGGTTCGACGGCAATTTTGGCGCGCCCGATCCGGTCAGTTGGAGTGCCTTCAGTCGCTGTTCCTGCATCTGCGCGATGTTCATGATGATCTGCCTATTCGTTTTCCAGGGCGGGGGCGGATAGTGGATCGAACGCGAAAGAAAAAAGACGCTAACTGCGCCGAAGCGCACGCTGAATGCGTCATGGTCGTCCTGTAATGAGGGATTGCTGGCAGCGCAGGGCTGCGAGCGACGGTCTTTTTAGCCTCGATAGCGGTGCTCGGTGAAAGGGCGCTGGCTCATGGCACAGACCGCGGTTGAGCCACTCGCCTGCTCGTGCCGCTGCCTCTGAGGCGCGCATTGGGGGTTCTGAACAATGGCGCCAGTCACTATATAGAAATATATTTCATATAGTGAATTTTATTGACAGCGGTGGAAAAGCCGGTAATTGTCGGAGCGTCGGGTTTCTGGAGGATGTCCGGCGTCAATCAATCCAGACAGCGAGACGCTGCGGCGTTCGCGATTGTCATTGAGCATGGCTTCGGCCAAGGGAGGAAATCTTGCGCAAATTTCTGAGCACGCTCGCCATGGCGGCGGCCGCGTCGACCATCTTGGTCTCGACCCAGGCCTACGCCGAAACCGCCAACCCGTTCAAATGCGAGCCGGGTGAAAAATATGTCATGAACGTCATGGTCTCTGGCGTCGAATACTGGTTCCCCGTCTATGAAATGTTCAAGCAGGCCGGGCAGCAGTTCGGCTGTGAGACCGAATATACCGGCACGCCGGAATATGACGTGAACAAGCAGATCGCCACTTTCGACCAGGCGCTGGCGCAGAAGCCGGCCGGCATCCTGGTGCATCCGATGAATTCCGATCCGTTTATCGAGCCGATCAACCGCGCCACCGACGGCGGCACCGCGGTGGTGACTTTCGCCGCTGATTCGCCCAATTCCAAGCGTGTCTCCTACATCACCTCCGACAATGTCGCCGAAGGCACCTATGCCGCCGACGCCGTCGCCGAGGCGATGGGCGGCAAGGGCGAATATGCGGTCCTCGAGAACCCCGGCCAGGACAATCACGACAAGCGCATCTCGGCCTTTGTCACCCGCATGGAAGCCAAATGGCCTGATATGAAGCTGGTCGGCCGCGCCGCGTCCAACCAGGACCCGACCAAGGCCTATCAGGCGGTGCTCAGCCTCGCCCAGGCCCATCCCGATCTCGGTGCCGTCTTCATGCCGGAAGCCAATTCGGCGATCGGCGCGGCTCAAGCGGCCAAGGAAGGTGGCGGCAAGATCAGGGTCATGCTGGCCGACGTCAACGCCAAGATCCTCGACATGATCAAGGCCGGCGAGATCTTCGGCTCGGTCAACCCCAACCAAGGCATGCAAGGCTATATGGGTTTCATGCTTCTGTGGCTGGCCAAGCATCCCGAACTGATCGACCCGATGAACGACGCCAAGCGCGCCGGTGCCAACGCGATGAAGGTGCCGTTCGTCGACAATGGCTTCTCGATCGTGACCAAGGACAACGCCGACGATTTCTATTGGGACAAGTATCTCAAGCGGCGTGGCACCAAGGGCATCGAAGAGTAGTCTCGAGCCGAACCGACATCAGAGCCGGAAGGGGTCTTCCCTTCCGGCCCTCTTCCGAACTCTTTTCGCAGGAGCATGGCGTGAGCGACGCGCCCGTCCTTCAGATCCGGAGCCTTTCCAAGGCGTTCGGGCCGGTCCAGGCGCTGAGTGGCGTGCAGTTCGAGCTGCGCCGCGGCGAGGTCCATGCGCTGTGCGGAGAGAACGGCGCCGGCAAGTCGACGCTGATGAATATGATCGGCGGAATCCTGCAGCCAGACGAGGGCGACATCCTGATCGACGGCAAGCCGGTGACGATCGCATCGCCCGCGGCGGCGCAGAAGATGGGCATCACGCTGGTGCATCAGGAAATCGCGCTCTGCCAGGATGCGACGGTCGCCGAGAACATCTGCATGGCGGCGATCAACTCCCGGCGCGCGCCGCTGATGAATTTCCAACAGGTCCATGCAGACGCCGAGAAGGCGATGAACCGGCTCGCACCTATTGCGGTGCGCACCAAGGTCGCGGACCTTTCCATTTCCAGCCAGCAACTGGTCGAGATCGCCAAGGCGCTGACGCTCGACTGCAAGGTGCTGATCCTCGACGAGCCGACCGCGGCATTGACCGAAACCGAGGCGCAGCGCCTGTTCGCAATCGTGCGCGGGCTGAAGCAGCGCGGCATTTCCGTCATCTACATCAGCCATCGCATGGCCGAGATCTTTTCGCTGTGCGACCGCGTCACCGTCTTCCGCGACGGGCGCTATGTCGCGACCGAGGCCATCGAGGCGACGTCGCCCAACGACGTGGTCCGCAAGATGGTCGGCCGCGAGATCACTCAGCTCTATCCCGACAAGCTTCCTGCCGATGCAAAGCCTGGCCGCGCACTGCTCTCGGTGAGTGGCCTGTCGGATGGTACCCGTTTCGCCAATGTCGATCTCGAATTGCGAACTGGTGAAATTCTCGGCATCGGCGGTCTCATCGGCGCTGGCCGCAGCGAGATCGCGCAGACGATCTGCGGGCTGAGGCCTGCGACCGCCGGCAGCGTCGTACTCGACGGAAAAGACATTGCGATCCGCAGCTATGCCGATGCCGTGCGCGCTGGTCTCGTCTATCTCTCCGAAGATCGCAAGGGTTCCGGCGTCTTCCTCGATCTGTCGATCGCGGCCAATGTTTCGGCACTCGACCTCGGCAAGCTTACCGGCCGTTTCGGCCTGCTCGACCGCCGCGCCGAAGCAGATCAGGCGACCAGCCTTGCCAGGCAACTCGGCGTGCGCATGTCCGGCATCGACGCGGCTGTATCGACGCTTTCTGGCGGCAACCAGCAGAAGGTGGCGATTGCCAAGCAGCTGTCGGTCGCACCGAAGGTCATCATCATGGACGAGCCGACGCGCGGCATCGATGTCGGCGCCAAGGTCGAGATTCATCGCCTGCTGCGAGACCTCGCCAACCAGGGCGTCGGCATCATCGTCATCTCCTCGGAACTGCCCGAACTCATCGGTCTGTGCGACCGGGTGGCTGTGGTGCGCGAAGGCCGCATCGCCGGCGAGCTCGGAACGCGGTCAACTCAACGAGGAAACGATCATCATGCTGGCTTCCGGCGTGCAACAGAACGCAGTGTATGAGGGGCAGGCCAAGAATGTCGCCTAGGCAAGCGGGAGAAACCACGATGGCATGCCGAGATCAAGGTGGCGGAGCCAGCGGCCGTGCCAGTCGCTCGGTTCGCCTCGATGCGCGAAGCCGGCCTGATCGTCATCATTTTGGCGCTCTGCATCGCCATGAGCTTCGCCTCGCCGCATTTCCTCACCTGGGGCAACTTCCGCGCCATGATGATGAGCTTCTCGATCGAGGGCATCGTCGTCGTTGGCATGACCATCCTTCTGATCGTCGGCGGCATCGACCTGTCGGTAGGCTCGGTCGTCTGCTTCTCGATGGTGGTTTCGGGGGCGCTGTTCCTGGCCGGGCTGGACCCTGGACTGCGAGCCTGATCGGCATCGCAGTAAGTGCGCTGATCGGCGCGGTGATGGGTTTCTTCGTCACGGTCGTCGGGCTGAACCATTTCATCACCTCGTTGGCGGCGATGGTGATCGTGCGTGGCATGTGCCTGGTCATCACCAAGGGTACGCCGCTGTCGTTGTTCACGCTGCCGCCGGAATTCAAGGCGATCGGCCAGGGCAACCTCCAGCGGCATCCCCTATGTGATCATCATCTTCGTGGTCGTGGTGGCGATCTTCGACTTCCTGCTGCGGCGCGCCACCGCCTTCCGCAAGGTGTTCTACACCGGCTCGAACGAGAAGGCGGCGCAGTATTCCGGCATCAAGACCAACCAGGTGAAGTTCTGGGTGACGGTGCTGTGCGCGACGCTCTCCGGTTTTGCGGGCGTGATCTACATGGCGCGCTTCGGCGCCGCCACGCCGACCTTCGGCGCCGGCATGGAGCTCAACGTCATCGCGGCGGCCGTCATCGGCGGCGCCTCGCTCAAGGGCGGCTCGGGCACGATCTTCGGCGCCATCCTCGGCATGGCGCTGTTGTCGGTGGTCACCAGTTCGCTGATCCTGCTCGACATCTCCGTCTACTGGCAGGACATGATCAAGGGCTGCATTCTGCTGGCTGCGGTATCGGTCGACCATTTCCTGCACCGCAAGAAGTCTTGACGTTTCGAGACGATAGAGAGATCATGGCACCCCCAAACACACGCGATGACATCTCGACCGTCCGCCAGATGCATCAGGCGCTTGTTCTCCATTACATCGAGGGCAAGACGCAGGCGGAGATCGCTAAGGAACTCGGCATCTCGCACGCCACCGTCAACCGTTTGATCAAGCGCGGCCACCAGCTCGGTCTGGTCGAGATCAAGATCAAGTCGCCGATCGACCATCTGGTCGACCTCGAGGCGCGGCTGGTGAGCGCTCGGCGGCATCGAGCGTGCCGTCGTGGTGCCGACGGTCTCGGACAAACCCGCAGACGGCCTTGCTGCGAGTCGGCGAGGCGGCGGCACGATCTGCTGCTCGAAACGATCAAGGACGGCGACACGATCTCGATCACCGGCGGCAAAGGCGTCAGCGCGCTCGTCGCAGGGCTGAAGCCGGGCCGCGGTTATGATGTCGAAGTCATTCCGGCGACGGGCTGGTGCAGGGCAAACACTATACCGACGTCAATCATGTCGCTTCGCTGATGGCCGACAGGCTGGGCGGCCGCGCCTATCAGATCCATGCGCCGCTGTTTGCCGACACGCCGGAACAGCGCGAGATGCTGATGGGCGTGCGCTCGGTGGCGGACGTGTTTCGCCGGGCGCGCGAGGCCGATGTCGCAGTGGTCGGCGTCGGTTCTATCCTGACTGACGATTCCAGCTATTACGACCTGCATCCCTCCTCCAGCGCCGACCGCCAGGCTATCGAAAGTTCGGGCGCATCCGGCGAATTGCTGGCGCATCTGATCGACCGAAACGGAAAGCTCAGCGACTATTCGCTCAACCGCTCGCTGGTGTCGCTGACCCTTGACGAATTCGCCACCATTCCGCGCTCCATCGGCGTCGCCAGCGGGCCGAGCAAGATCGCGCCGATCCTCAGCGCCATGCGCGGCAATCATCTCGACATCATCGTAACCGACGAGGCCACCGGCCTTCGGCATTCTCGACCTTGCCGAAAGAGAGGCAGCATGAGTTCCGAACAAATCCTACGTGCGATCGGCGCGTCCGGCATCCAGGCATCCGCCGTAGGTCTCGGCACCTGGGCGATCGGCGGCTGGATGTGGGGCGGCACTGACGAGCAAGCCTCGATCCGTGCCATCGAAGCCTCCATCGACGCCGGCGTCAGCCTGATCGACACCGCGCCTGCCTATGGCCTCGGTCGCAGCGAGGAAATCGTTGGCAAGGCGATCAAGGGCAAGCGCGACAAGGTGGTGATCGCCACCAAATGCGGGCTGAACTGGCATTCCGGCAAGGGCAACCATTTCTTCGACCAGGACGACAAGCCGGTGCATCGCTATCTCGGCGCCGACGGCATCGCCTATGAGGTGGAACAGAGCCTGAAGCCGGCTCGGCACCGACTACATCGACCTCTACATCACCCACTGGCAGGACCCGACCACGCCGATCGCCGAGACGGTTGCGGCATTGGAGAAGCTGAAGGCCGCCGGCAAGATCCGGGCGATCGGCGCAAGCAATGTCAGCACCGGGGACCTTGAGCACTATGTCGCCGCCGGGCAGCTTGACGCCATCCAGGAACGCTATTCGATGATCGACCGCGAGATCGAAGGCAGCACTGTTGCCGATCACGCGCAGGACGATGTGGCAACACTCGAGCTATTCCTCCCTGGCGCTCGGCCTGCTCACCGGGTCGGTCGATCCGGAGCGCAAGTTCACCGGCGACGACCAGCGCAAGGACAATCCGCGCTTCTCGACCGGGAACCGGCAGAAGGTGGCGCGCGCTCAAGCAGGCCATCCGCCCGATCGCCGAACGGCACGAAGCCTCGATGGCCCAGATCGTGATCGCCTGGACGCTGGCGCAGCCAGGCATCACCTTTGCGCTATGCGGCGCCCGCAACGCCGGATCAGGCGCTCGACAATGCGCGCGCCGGCGAGATCAGGCTCAGCCGCCAGATGAACTGGCCGCCATCGACACGGCGATAGCCATGCATCTCTCCCAGATGGCTGCCTGAGCAAACGAGGCATCTTCCGCAATGAAGCGCACCGAAACACTCGCCGCGCTGCGAGAGCGGCCCGACATTGCCGTGCTCGATCATCGGCGGCGGCATCAACGGCATCAGCGTCTTTCGCGAGCTTGCCCTGCAGGGCGTCGACGTCGCTGCTCGCCGAGAAGGGCGATTATTGCAGTGGCGCCAGCGCAGCGCTTTCGCGCATGGTGCATGGCGGCCTGCGCTATCTGGAGAATGGCGAGTTCAAGCTGGTGCGAGGAATTGCTGCGGGAACGCGACCGGCTCTTGCAGAATGCGCCGCACTACGTCGCGCCGCTGCCGACGACGGTGCCGATATTCGACATCTTCTCCGGCATCGCCAATGGCGCCGTCCGCTTCCTCGGCCTCACTCGGCGGCCGAGCCGGCGCGGCGCACTCGTCATCAAGGCCGGGCTGACGCTCTATGACGTCTTCACGGCATCGCGCCGGCTGATGCCGACCCATCGCTTCCGAGGGCGCAAGGAAACGCTGAAGACGTGGCCGGCCATCAATCCGGCGACCCGTAGTTCGGCGACCTATTACGACGCCTGGGTGAGTCGGCCCGAGCGGCTTGGCCTTGAAATGCTGCACGACGCGATGGCGGCTTCATCGCGCCGCGCGTGCGCTCAACTATGCGCGGATCGGCTCCGACGAAGACGGCCTCGCGCTGACCGATACCGTTTCGGGGGAGACCCTGCGGCTGCGCCCGCGCCTCGTCATCAACGCCACCGGCGGCTGGATCGACCTGACGAACAAGGCGATCGGCGCGCCCGCACCGCGCATGATGGGCGGCACCAAAGGCTCGCACCTGATCGTCGACAACCAGGAACTCCATGACGCGCTTGGTGCGAACATGGTCTATTACGAGAACGAGGATGGACGCATCTGCATCCTGTTTCCCTATCTCGGCAAGGTTCTGATCGGCTCGACCGAAATCCGCGTCGACGATCCCGACACCGTGCGCTGCGAGGACGACGAACTCCAGTACATCCTGCAGTCGCTGGCCTTTGTCTTCCCATCGATCAAAATCGCCAAGCATGAGATCGTCTTCCGCTTCTCGGGCGTCAGGCCGTTGCCAGCCAGCAAGGACAGTTTCACGGGCCGCATCCCGCGCGACCATTTCTGCGAATTCATCGAGCCGGTTGGCAATTTGCCGGCGACGCTGTGCATGATCGGCGGCAAGTGGACGACGTTTCGCTCGTTTGGCGCGCTGGCAGCCGACATGGCGCTGGAGCGGTCGGGGCTGGTACGCACGGTCGGTACCGAGGATCTCGCCATCGGCGGTGGCCGCGATTTTCCTTCCGATCCCGCCGACTGGTGTGCCAGGCTGGCGGCGGAACACGGATTGACGATGCCGCGCGCGCAAACTCTTCTGGAACGCTACGGCACGTCGGCGGGCGGAATCGCGGCGGCAATTTCGGTGGTGCCGGACCCGATGTTGCCTGGCACGGATTATTCCACCGGCGAAATCCGGCTGATCATCGAGCGTGAGCACGTCGAGTCGCTGGCTGACATCTTCCTGCGTCGTACCACCATAGCCATAGCAGGCGACCTGACATGCCAACTGGTCGATGCCGTGCTTTCAATCCTGGCCATCTGCAAGGGCTGGAGCACGGCTCAGGCCGATACCGAGCGCACCGCCTTTCTGTCGCTGCTGGAGCATCAGCACGGCGTCCTTCTGCCGAACCTTCCCGGCGAAAACAACAAAAGGAGCGCAATATGCGCGTGAACAAGAAAGTCCGCATGAACCGGCTGTTCGGCAACGGACGCTGCCTCGACGTTGCCATCGATCATGGCGTCTGCAACGAGCCGAGCTTCCTTGTTGGGTTGGAAGACATGGCCGGCGTGGTCGAAAAACTGGTCGAAGGCCGGGCCGGACGCTATCCAGATGAACTACGGCCAGGCCGACCTGCTGCAGAACCTGCCCGGCAAGGACAAGCCGGCACTGGTGATGCGCATCGACATGGGCAACCCGTACAACAAGGTGCGCCACCGGGCGATGTGGGCGGTGCTGCAAAACGAGGTCGAACCGCTGATCGGCGCCATCGAAATGGATGCCGCCTGCGTGGTCGTGAACCTGTTCATGCTGCCCGACGAACCGGACCTCTTCCGCCAATGCGTCCAGAACATCGCCCGCGTACGCGCCGACTGCGAAAAGTACGGCATGCCGCTGATGATCGAACCCCTGGCCATGCTGCCGGTCGACCGAGCATGGTGGCTACATGGTCGACGGCGATGCCGGGAAGATCGTCACGCTGACGCGGCTGGCGCGCGAGATGGGCGCCGATGTCATCAAGGCAGACCCGACGACCGACGCCAACGACTTCCACCGCGTGGTCGAGGCGGCGCGCTGCCCGGTGCTGGTGCGCGGCGGCGGCAAGGAGGATCTGCACGCCGTGTTCGACAAATCGGCGGCGCTGATGGCGCAAGGCGCGCTGGGTATGGTCTATGGCCGCAACATCTATCAGCACGCCAATCCGAGCGCCGTCGTGCGGGGCCTGATGGCGATCATTCACGATGGCGCCGATGGCGCCACCGCCTGGGATCTGTACAACCAGGCGTAAGGCCGACTGCGGGAGAAGCCGATGAGCGGTTACATTCTGGGCCTTGATGCGGGCAATACGGTCATCAAGGCCATCATCTTCGACATGACGGGACGCGAACTGGCGCTTGCGGCGCTCGACGGGCATTCGTCGATGCCGAAGCCCGGCCATGTCGAGCGCGATCTTGGTGAACTGTGGCGCAACGCCGTCACAGTGATCGGCCGCTGCATCGCTGAAGCCGGCATCGACGCCGGCGACATCGTCGCGATCGGCTGCGCCGGGCACGGCAACGGCCTTTATGCACTCGACCGGGCGGGCGCGCCGCTGATCGGCATCCAGTCGCTCGACACCCGCGCCGTCGGCCTGGTCGGCGAATGGGCGAAGAGTAATGTCGGCGACCGTACCTACAAGTATTGCCTGCAAAAGCCCTGGGCCGCGCAGACGCCGACCTTGCTCGCCTGGCTGAAGCGGTTCGAACCGGAACTGTTCGGCCGCATCGGCACGGCATTCTTGTGCAAGGATCTTATCGTCAACCGACTGACCGGCGCGCGCTCCACGGATGCCACCGATATGTCCGGTTGCGGTTTGCTGTCGATGCCGGGACGGCGCTACGAGCAGGACTTGCTCGAGGCCTATGGCCTTGGTGACTGCGCCGACCTGCTGCCGCCGGTCCTGGAATCGGCCGAGATTGCCGGCCATGTCACGCGCGATGTCGCGTCGCTCACCGGCCTGCGCGCCGGCACTCCCGTCGTGGCCGGCCTGTTCGACGTCGTCGCCAGCGCCATCGGGTCCGGCGTCACCCGCACGGGTGCCGCTTCGATCATTGCCGGCACCTGGAGCATCAACCAGGTCATCACCGACGAGCCGATCCGCGAGCCGTCGATCTTCATGCTGTCGACCTTCGATCAGCAGCGCTATCTGGCGATTGAATCCAGCGCTACTTCGGCCGCCAATCTGGAATGGATCGTCCGCGAGTTCCTCGACCATGTACCGGAAGGAAAGTCGCCGTTCGAACTGTGCAGCGACCTTGTCGCTTCCATAGATCCGACCGGCGATATCCCGATCTACCACCCCTTCCTCTACGGTTCACAGAAGAACGGCCAGGCTCGCGCCGGCTTTTATGGCATGGCTGGCTGGCATACGCGGGCGCATGTTCTGCGTGCCCTGTTCGAGGGCGTTGTCTTCGAACACAAGCGTCATATCGAAACGCTGCATGCGGCGGGCGCGCGGTTCGATGAAGCAGTGTTATCCGGCGGCGGTTCACGCAGCGGCGTCTGGGCGCAAATTTTTGCTGACGTGCTTGGCGTGCCGGTCACCGTCGCGAAGAGCCGCGAAACCGGCGCGCTGGGAGCGGCGATTGCAGCAGGCACCGGCGTCGGCGTCTTCGCGGATTTCGCTGCCGGTGCCATGGCGATGACCTCGGCCGCGCGCCGCTATGCGCCGAACGATGCGCTTGCCCCAGCCTATGCCGCGCGCTACCAGCTCTATGGTGAGATCAACGAGGCAATGGCCCCGATGTGGGAACGCATCGCCAGCCGACAGGCTCTCCAGTGACCGTCGTTCGTCCATCTGATTTCGGTGAGTTCGACTATGTCGTCGTCGGCGCCGGTTCGGCGGGCTGCGTGCTCGCCAACCGGCTCTCCGCCGACCCGCGAAACAAAGTCCTGCTGCTCGAAGCCGGCGGCAGCGACCGCTATCATTGGATCGATATCCCGATCGGCTATCTTTATTGCATGGGCAACCCCCGCACCGACTGGCTGATGAAGACCGAGCCGGACCTGGGGTTGAACGGACGCAGTCTCAACTATCCACGCGGCAAGGTGCTTGGCGGCTGCTCCTCGATCAACGGCATGATCTATATGCGCGGCCAGGCTGCCGACTATGATGGCTGGCGGCAGGCCGGCAATGCCGGATGGGGCTGGGACGACGTGTTGCCCTATTTCCGCAAGTCGGAGGATTATCACGGTGGCGCCAGCGCGATGCATGGCGCCGGCGGCGAGTGGCGTGTCGAGCGGCAACGGCTGTCCTGGCCGATCCTCGACGCCTTTCGCGATGCTGCCGAAGAGCTCGCAATTCCGCGCACGGAAGACTTCAACCAGGGCACAAATGAAGGCTCGGGCTATTTCGAGGTCAACCAGAGGAGGGGAGTACGCTGGAACGCTTCCAAGGCCTTCCTGCGTGGCATAAAGGGCCGCACCAATCTTCGTATCCTGACCGGCGCCGAAACCGAACGGCTGGAGGTCGACGGCCGCCGCGTCACCGGCGTCGTCTTCCGTCAAGGCGGCGCGCTGCATTTCGCCAGCGCCCGCGAAACCATTCTGGCCGCCGGCGCCATCAATTCGCCGAAGCTCTTGGAGCTCTCCGGCGTCGGACAGGCTGAACTCCTGTCGCAGCTTGGCATCCAGGTCCGGCACGCCGTGCCGGGTGTCGGCGAAAATCTGCAGGACCATCTGCAATTGCGCATGGTCTTCAAGGTCAAGAACGCCGTTACCCTCAACCAGCGCTACCACAATCTCTTCAGCCGCGCGGCGATGGGGGCCGAATATGCCCTCTGGCGCAGCGGGCCGCTGTCCATGGCGCCAAGCCAACTCGGCATCTTCGCCCGTTCCGACCCGCGGCTCTCAACACCCGACCTCGAATATCATGTGCAGCCACTCAGCACCGACCGACTGGGTGAGCCGTTGCATCGTTTCCCGGCCGTGACCGTCTCGGTCTGCAATCTGCGCCCCGAGAGCAGGGGCACCGTGCACATGGCAACTGGCGACCCGCGACAGCCCGCGAAGATCCGGCCGAATTATCTATCGACGAAGGGCGACCGCAGCATCGCAGTGGCCTCGATCGAGCATGCGCGGCGGCTGATGAAGGCGAAGGCCATTGCTCGCTTTTCGCCGGAAGAGATGTTGCCAGGACCGCAATTCTCCAGTCACGATGATCTGGTGCGCAAGGCGGGTGACATCGCCACGACTATCTTTCACCCGGTCGGAACCTGCAAGATGGGGGCGGGCAGGATGGCCGTCGTCGACGACCGCTTACGTGTCCATGGCCTTGCGGGCTTACGCATCGCCGACGCTTCGATCATGCCTACTATCGTATCCGGCAACACCAATTCGCCGGTCATCATGATAGCCGAGAAGGCAGCGGAGATGATCTTGCAAGACGCGTTGCGGTAGCCTGAGTTTCCGCCACGGCAAGTCAGTTTGAAATCTCTGACCTGAACTTGCTTGGCGGTTGCCCGAACGTCCTGTGGAAGACCTTCGAGAAATGCGAGGCGTTTTCGAACCCCACCTCGATGGCGATCTCGATCATCGGAGCCTTGGTCTGCATCAGGAGGCGCTTCGCCCGCTCAAGACGCACCCTTAGGTAAACCAGTGCCGGAGAGTTCTTTGTTTCTTCCCTGAAGAGGCGCTCGAGCTGCCTCCGGGACAATCCGACAGATGCTGCCAACTTGGGTATGGAGAGCTTGTTGTCGACATGGTTCTCCATGATGATCAGCGCCGCCTTGAGCCGGGGATTTTTGCACTCGATGAAAGGGGGCCGGCGCGGCTGGATGTCCGAGGGCGCGCGCGCCTTCTCAATCTGCAAGACTTCGAGGGCGTTTCTCTCAGCCTCATTGCTGATGTGACGCCTGACGATCGACGCGGCCATGT
The DNA here is from genome assembly GCA_963788955.1 of uncultured Alphaproteobacteria bacterium. GTDB lineage: Bacteria > Pseudomonadota > Alphaproteobacteria > Rhizobiales > Rhizobiaceae > Mesorhizobium. The sequence goes on from CAWBIN010000008.1 coordinate 62,351, forward strand.
CGGCCGCACTGCTGCCTCCGGCACAAGAACCTCTGGCGTGGTCAAGATTAAACAAGCGGTCCGCCCTGACGTCATGATCCGGGAAGCGCTGTCGGAAAGCCTCATAGTGGAGCCAGCTTACGCAGGTCCGATGGTATTTCATCAGGCCCGCCTCAGCCAGGATGAACGTGCCCGTGCAAACCCCGATCAGGGGAACCTTGCTGGCGGCCGCTCTCTTCAGGTAGCTGACTGTCTCGCTGTCGACAGGGAACTCGTTGTTGAGCAGACCGCCGACGACAACGATGTAGTGCAATTCCCTGGGATCCACGAAATCCGATGTTGGAGCGACTTGTACGCCACAACTCGAGGTGATCAGGTGCCTGGTGCTCGCCAACACATGCCAATCAGCCAAAACCCTGCCAGACCTGTCGATCTCGTCACTCGCCAACCTGAGCGTGTCGACGAACAAAGCGAAGGCGGAAAGAGTGAAGGAACGAGCGAGGATAAAGCCGATCTTCAATCGGCCGGCCCCCGGAGCTTCATTGGCTGCTTTCATGGCCTAACCCTCTGCCTGTCTGGCCGCCAGCGCCGTCTGAAACGCTGTGCCCGGACAAGCTTCGATCGCAGTGTCGAAACCGTTTTCCCGTATCGCAATGATGCCAGCCGCTGCCGTCCCGTTGTGGTCCAGGAACGACTCGACCGTCGTCGTAGAACAACTGCCGCCGATCGCCGCTCCTTGCCATCCAACTCCGCCGATCACACCCACGCGCCCAATGTCACCATCGCTCGGTTCCGCCTACTTGATCTGGAATCCGTGGGCCAACGGATCGCGATCGTCCACGAATATCGTGTTGTGGCCGATGATCCGCGCCCAACCGCCGACACTGGGTTTGATGCCCTTGAACAGGCCGATGTCGGCCTCGGCTTCGATGCGGCCTTCGAATACCGTGCCGATCAGGCTTTCCTGGCGGAAGCTGTCGCCGACCTTCAGTCGTCCCTTGCCATGGAGTTGCGCCATGCGAGCCGACGTTCCGGTGCCGCCCGGCGAACGGTCGATCGCCTTGTCGCCATAGAACACCGCGCCGCGGCCGTCGGCATTGCTGCTGGAGGGCTTGTCGCACCAGATGGCGTGGTCCACGCCGCGTATCCTGTCGTCTTCGGGATGAACTGGATCGCAGACGGGTTCGAGCGCTTCGCGAAGGCTACGGCTGAGATCCACGATGTCGCTCGCCGACATGCCGTCCAGGCCCTGCCATGACTCCTGCGGCTCGACGACAGCGTAGTAGTTGCCGCCATAGGCGATGTCGACGACGAGCCGGCCGAGATCGGGTACATCGACGGCGACGTCCGCGGCATGAAGATAGCTGGCAACGTTGAACATCCGCACGGAGTCCACGAACTCGCCGGGCTTTTCGTATTCGATATCAACCCTGCCAGCCGGAGTCTCGATCGACAGCCTGCCGGGAATCCGAGGCGTTACCAGGCCTTCCTCGATTGCCGCCGTCACGAGGCCAATCGTGCCGGCGCCGCACATTGGCAGGCAGCCGCTGACTTCGATGAAGATCACGGCAAAGTCACAGTCCTCACGATAGGCAGGATAGATGATCGCGCCCGACATGATGTCGTGCCCGCGCGGTTCGAACATCAGTGCCTGCCGGACCCAGTCATGGTCGCGTACGAAGAGCTCCCGCCGCTCGGCGATCGGGAATATGAGGCAGCAGGGGGCCGCCTCCCGCGACCAGGCGCACCGGATTGCCGCAGGTGTGGGAGTCTATGCAGAAGAAACTGCGGCGCATGGGAAGTCCTTTTGCGATTCAGGCGGGCTTTGCTGTGCCAGGCGCCTGGCTGCGCTGCAGCACGCCCCTGGAAACCCGGTCGAGGAGGATGGCGACGGCGACGATCGACAGGCCGGCCCGAGGCCCAGGCCCATCTCCATCCGCGTCAATCCACGCGTCACCTCGGCTCCAAGACCGCCGGCTCCGACGAGGCCGGCCAGGACGACCATGGCCAGCGACAAGAGAATGCACTGGTTGAGACCGACCAGGAGCGTCGGCGTGGCCGAAGGGATCTCGATCTTGAACAGAATCGACCGCGGCGAGGCGCCGGTGGCCTGCCCGAGCTCCAGCAGGTCTTTCGGCACCTGGTTGAAGGCGAGCGTTGTCAGGCGCAGCATCGGCGGTATGCCGTAGACGATCGTGGCGATGATCGCCGGCACGCGGCCGAGGCTGAAGATCATCACGGCGGGAATGAGATAGACCCATGGCGGCACTGTCTGCATGATGTCCAGAACGGGTCGGATCGCGGCCTCGAACTTGCGGTAGCGTGATGCCAGAACGCCAAGCGGGAAGGCGATCGCCACGGAAATGATCACCGCCACTGTCACCAGCGCCAGCGTCTGCATCGAAGCGGTCCAGAAGCCCGCGAGCAGGCAGAACGAGAGCGCGATGGCCGTCACCACCGAGACTCTGACGCTGACGAAGAACGCAGCGAGAAGGACAGCCAACGACGATCGTCGCGTAGGGCGGCGGATAGAGCAGGGCGGTTTCGATGGCGCCCAGCACCGCCTCGATCAGCTTGGTCACAGCGTCGAAGAACGGATGGAAGTTCGTGTTCAGCCAATCGACGGCAGGGGCGAGGTAAGCGCCCGGCGAAAACTGGAGCAGATCAGGATTCATCATGCGTCTCCCTTGGCGCGGCGCGCCACGCTCTGCGTGAGCCTGTCGAGCACCATGGTCAGGATGACGATCGCAATAGCGGCGTTGATCGACGTGGCGATGTCGAGCGTGCGCACCGCCGAATAGATCGTCTCTCCAAGGCCGCCAGACCCGACGATACCTGCAATGACGACCATGCCGAAGGCCATCATCAGGCATTGGTTGATCCCGGCCATGATGCTCGGGATGGCGAAAGGGAGCCTGATCTTGGTAAACATCTGCCAGGGTGTCAGTGCCGCTTGCCTGGCCAAGCTCGATGAATTCGTGCGGCGTCATCCGAATGCCGAGAGAGGTGAGCCGGATGGCGGGAGGCATCGCGACGATAAAGGTGGCGACCAGCGCGGTCGCAGGGCCGTAGCCGAGCAGCGCGATCGCCGGAAGCAGATAGATGTAGGGCGGCAGGGTCTGGATCAGGTCGAGTACCGGCTCGAGAAAGCGGTCGAACGCCCTGACGAAGCCGGCCACGATTCCGAATGGGAATGCCGAAAAGAAGAGCGAGGATCGTGGCGGTGATCACCAGGGCCAATGTGCTCATGGTTTCGCGTCCAAAGCCCCATGACCGCGCAGAAGATCAAGGCGAGCCCCGCCAGGATGCCAGCGAAGGCGCTGATCAAGCGCCATCCAAGCAGCGCTGCGATGATCGCGATCACGTAGAACGGTGCGAGCTGAAGAAGCCAGAGGACGCCGTCATAGGTGCCTTCGAGCACGGCCCTGACGAACGTCGAACAGCCACTCGCCGTTGTCGCTGATCCAGCCAAGTGCGTCGTCCGTCCAGCTCGTCAAAAGTATCCGTGATGGCTCGAGATGTCCATTTCGCTCTCCCGAGCCTAAGCGCGGCGCGTTGGCGTGCCGGCGACGCCCCGGAGCAAGCCACGAGTGGTCACGACACCGACGACGGCTCCGTTCTCGACGACCGCATATCGCGTCGCGATCGGACTGCATGGTGAGATCGATGAGCTCGGCGATATCGGCCTCCGGCGACGTGCGAAGAAGCGCGTTCACGTCGCAATTCGGTGCTGCCGCCTTGAATTCGGCAACCGGGCGCATGACGGAATGGGCCTTTACCAGGTGGATCCTGGATATGCCGGCCACGAAATCGGCGACGTAGTCATCGGCGGGCTTGGTTACGATCTCCTCCGCCGTTCCGACCTGGACGATGACACCGTCCTTCATGATGGCGATGCGGTCGCCGATGCGGATGGCTTCCTCGAGATCGTGGGTGATGAAGACCGCGGACTTGCCCAGCGACTTCGTCAGCTGCCGGAATTCGTCCTGCAACTGGCGGCGGATCAGCGGGTCGAGCGCGCTGAACGGCTCATCCATGAGGATGATTTCGGGGTCGGCGGCCAGCGCCCGGGCGAGGCCGACGCGCTGCTGCATGCCGCCGGACAGCTCGTTCGGATAGCGCGAGGTCCAGTCGCCAAGCCCAACCTTTTCGAGTGCCGCGCGGGCGGTCTTGTTGCGCTCGTCTTTTGCGACGCCGCGCACTTCGAGGCCGAAGGCGGCGTTCTCGAGAACCGTCCGGTGCGGGAAGAAGCGCCACGCTCTGGAAAACCATGCCGATGTTGCGGGCGCGCATTTCGCGCAGCTCCGTCGGCATTCAGCCTGGCGATCTCCTTTCCCTTCACCGTGATCTTGCCGAGGCTCGGCTCGATCAGACGGTTGAGGAGGCGGATCAGCGTCGACTTGCCGCTGCCCGACAGGCCCATGATGCAGAAGATCTCGCCGCGGCGGACCTGGAGGCTGGCGTCGGAGACGCCGACAACGCAGTCGAAGTCCTGCAGCACCTGTGTCTTGGAGAGCCCGCGTTCGGAGATGGCCTTGACGGCGGCCTGGGCACGACCACCGAAAATCTTCCAGACGGACTGGCAGTCGATCAGCACTTCGTTGGAGTCATTGATTGCAGTGTTCATTGCGTTCCCCATGGGCCGGTTTGGCGGTGGCCTTCATGTTTCGTAGTTCCGGGGCGGGCCGCCGATATCGGCGGCCCGCCGTTTCGGCAGTTATTCGGTCTTGATATTTTCCCAGCGCTTCAGGAGGTCGGCATGGCTGTCGGTCCAGTCCTTGATGGCCTCGTCCATGGTCTTGCCCTCGTTGACGGCAGCGTTGATCGCGGTGATGTCGGCAAGCGGCACGTAGACGCTGGCGATGACTTCGCGGGCATGCGGATTGTCGGCCGAGAAGCCCTTCTGGCCGATCCAGTAATAGCTCTGCGGCGGCGGGAAGACGGCCTTCGGGTCCTTGAGGAACTTGACGTCGTATTTCTGCATCATCCAGGACGGCTCCCAGATGGTGACGGCGATCCATTCCTTGCGGTCGACGGCCGACTTCAGCGCTGCGGTCATGGCGGCGGTGCTGCCCTCGACGAGCTGCAGCTTCAGGTCGTATGCCTTGACGGAGTTTGCCGTATCGCGCATCAGGCCGGACCCGGGCTCGATGCCGACGATCTTGCCGCCGAACTTGTCGGCGTTGTCGTTCAGCTGGTCCATGGAGTCGATGGTCACGTATTTCGGCACCGCCACGCCCTGGAACAGGCCATGCGAAACCGGCGAGATCTTCTCGAGCCGCTTCTTGTTCTTGTCCCAGTAGTCCTGCGCGACGTAGTCCGTCTGCGAGGCAAGGATCTGGATGTCGCCCTTGGTCAGCGCGGCGTAGGCGATGCCCCACTCGGAGAAGTCGGCACCACCTTGACGGTGTAGCCGGAGTCTTCGAGCACCTTCTTGGTGATGCCGGTGATGGGGGTGAGGTCCTCCCAGGACATCGTGCCCACGGTAATCGTCTTTTCTTCCGCCTGAGCGGACAGCATGGTCATACCGACCATCGCGGCAGCGCAGAGCGCTTTCCACAACGTCTTCATTTTACTCACTCCTTATTTTTCGTTCCCATTCTCACTTGAAGACTTCGCGGTCGGCTCAGTCTTCACATTGCGCGGCGAGGGCTCATCCCTCGCGGCCTGCACGCAATTCCTGCCATCGGATCACGGCGTTGACGCCGAGCCACGCGAGCGGCTCCGGAGGGAGCCGCGCGGGCTCCGGCTGATCCGAGAATTCATCGAGCATGTCCGAGCGGGTGCCGGTCGCCAGATCGGCGGCCATGACGCCCGCAAGCGTGCTTTTCACGGTCCCGAGGCCGTTCTCGCAGCACGCCGAGTAGAGGCCTTCTTCGATTTCGCCGAAGGCGGGCACATGGTTGCGGCTGAGGCAAAGCCGCCCGGCCCAGACTGTGCTCGAACGGCACGTCCTTGAGGTCCGGAAACCTGGCGTCGAGGGACGTCCGCTGCTCGGCGGCGATCCCGGCCAGGCGCTTCTCGCCGACCTGGACAGTCCGGTCGTAGGTGAACCGGGTCCGGATCACGATGCGCGAGCGTCCATCGGTGGTGATCTTCCGCACCGTCGCACCCATCGGATCGGCCGGAAGCAAGCGCCCACCTGTCCTTGCCCGTGCGACCTGCCGACGGTGAAGGGCGCGGTCATCGATGCGTAGGTGAAGATGTGCATCAGGCGGCCGCCGAAATGGCCGAAATCCTCGATGTGGCCGTTGACGCCGAGGATGACTTTCGGCGCCGTGACGGTGCCGCTGCGGCGACACGGCCGTCCACGTCCCGCTCCCGCGCTCGAGTCTGAGCACCGGCGAGTGCTCGAAGATGTCGGCCTTCGATGCCAGCCCCGCCGCGAAGCCGCGGATATAGTCGGCGGGCTGGATCATCACCGCGCCCGGCGTGTGAAGACCGCCCAGATAGTAGGACGATCCGGTGATCTCCCGCATCTCGCCGGCATCGAGGAAACGGTGCTCCTCGCCGATGCCCTTGAGCGAGCGGCCATAAGTTCGCGTTGAGCTTCATGCCGCGCTCCGTCGCCGCGGCGTTGATCTTGCCGCGAAGGATCGAAGGTGCGCTCGCGACATGCCGTATTCCGCCGCGGCGTCGGCGGCGAAGGCGATCGCAAAACGGTTCTGGGCGATCTCCGCCTTCGTCGCGGTCGCGTCGCCGACGGAATACTCGCCCGACGACAGATTGTGCGGCACGTCGATCATGAAGCCGGAGTTCCGGCCCGACGGTGCCCTTGCGCGATCTCTCCCGCCTCCAGCACGACGATCCTGTCGCCGGGCCGGAGCTGGGACAGCCGCCGCGCCGCGGAGAGGCCGGCGAAGCCCGCACCGATGATCAGCCAGTCGGCCGACACGTCGCCGTCGAGCGTCCGGACGGGGAAGCTGCGTCTGCTGATCGCCTCCCAGCCCGAGGTGCCGGATTCCGCCGGAAGACGCTTGACGACGATTTCGTTCATCGGATCGGTCTCGTCGACCGAACGATCCGAGACGTCGATCCAGATCGTCTTCAGTTCGCAGTAGTTGTCGTGCGCGAAGATCGACTTGTCGCGCCCGCCGAAGCCGGATTCCTTGTAGCCGCCGAACGGCGTCGTCGCGTCGCCTTCGCCGAAGCAGTTGACGGTCACGACGCCCGCCCGGATTTCGCGCGACAGCTTGATCGCCTTGCGCAGGCTGCCGGTGTAGACGGACGCCGTCAGGCCGTAGTTCGTGTCGTTGGCGAGCGCCACGGCTTCGGCAAGCGAATTGAACGTCGTGACCGAAAGGATCGGTCCGAAGATCTCCTCCTGGAAGAGGCGGCTCGTCGGCGTGACGCCGTCGACGACGGTCGGCTCGATGAAGATGCCCTTGTGCGTGCCGCCGCCATGGACGACGCGAGAGCTTCTCGGTCTTCACGTCGTCGAGGAAGGATTTCACCTTCTCGAAATGGTTCTTGCTGACGAGCGCGCCGATGCGGTTTTCCGGGTCGAGCGGATCGCCCGTCTTCCACTCGCGCATGTAGGCGCCGATGCGCTCGCAGCAGTTCGTCCTTGATCTTGGCGTGGACGATCAGCCGCGACGTCGCCGAGCAGTTCTCGCCCATGTTCCAGAACGCGCCGTTGACCACCTGTTCGGCGACGAGGTCGAGGTCTTCGGCGTCGTCGAGAACCACCGCCGGGTTCTTGCCGCCGCATTCGAGGACGACGCGCTTGAGGTTGGAGTCCGCGGCGTAGCGCAGGAAGCGCCGGCCGGTCGGCGTCGATCCGGTGAACGCCACCATGTCGACGTCCATGTGCATGCCGATCGGTTCGCCGACCTCCTTGCCGCTGCCGGTGACGACATTGAAGACGCCCGCCGGGATACCGGCCTCGATGCGCCAGTTCGGCGACACGAAGCGTGGTCAGCGTGGTCTCCTCGGCCGGCTTCACGATGACCGAGCATCCGGCGGCAAGCGCCGGACCGATCTTCCAGGCCAGCATCAGCAGCGGGAAGTTCCACGGCAGCACGCAGCCGACGACGCCGACCGGCTCGCGCACGACCATGGCCAGCGCGTTCGAGCCCGACCGGGGCGGTGTTGTCGTAGAGCTTGTCGATCAGTTCGGCATGCCAGCGGATGGTGTGGATCGTATCCGGAACGTCGACCGTCTGGCATTCGCGGACCGGCTTGCCGCTGTCGAGGCTCTCCATGACCGCCAGCTCGTGGCGGTTGTCCTCCATCAGCTTGGCGAATTTGATGAGCACGGCCTTGCGCTCGCCGGGCGAGCGGAGACGCCAGCGGCCGTCGTCGAAGGCCTGCCTGGCCTTGGCCGACGGCGAAGTCGACATCGGCTGGCATCGCAGGCCGCGATCTCGGCCAGCGTCTCGCCCGTCGCGGGATTGGTCGTCTTGAATGTCTTGCCGGAATTCGCCGGACGGAACGCGCCGTCGATGAAGGCGTTGGTCGGCAATTGAAGGTCTGCGGCGATCGCCTTGTATTCGGCGGCGGTCAAAGGTTCATGCATGGTTTGCTCCCGACGTGATCTGGGCGACCGTGCGCTTCAAGGTGGCGACGACAGTCTGGAGGGTTCGCTTTTCTTCCGAGTTGAGCGGGCGCAGCGGCGCCCGCACGGGCCGGCCTTGAGGCCGATCAGCTCGCAGCCGTGCTTGATCGACTGGACGAACTTTCCGCATTCGAGGAAGTCCATGAGCGGCAGCATCGCCGTCATGATGGCGCGGCCCTTGTCGAAGTTCTTTTCGAGGACGCAGGCTTCGTAGAGCGCGACATGCTCGCGCGGGCAGGAAGTTGGAGCCGGCGCAGACCCAGCTCCTGGCACCCCAGGCAAAGAACTCGAGCGCCTGGTCGTCCCAGCCGCAGGAGAGCGCGATATGGGGGAACTTGCGCGCCAGCAGATGGACGGTTGCCCATGTCGCCGGAGCTTTCCTTGATGGCCACGACGTTCCTGGATTTGCCGACGCGGGAGAAATAGTCCTCGCCCATCGTGACGCCCATGCGGGCCGGATAGTTGTAGAGCATGATCGGCAGGTTCGCCGCGCGGTCGATCGTCAGCGCGTGGACCGCGTTCTCGCGCTCGGTCGGCAGCGCGTAGGGCGGCGACGAGACGAGGATGGCGTCGGCGCCGATCTCCTTCGCCGCCTTGGCGTATTCGACCGAATCCTCGGTCCGGGTCGCGCCCGTGCCGATGATGAGCGGCAGCCGGGTGCCGATCACCTCCTTGGCGTAGGCGGCGAGATCGAAGCGCTCCTGGGCGCTCTGGGCGTAGTATTCGCCGGTCGATCCGCCGACGATGATGCCGTGCACGCCGGCCTCGATGAGCGACTCGAGCACCGCCGCGAAGCCGTCGCGGTCGATCTGCCCGTCGGGGCCGAGCGGCGTGATGGCCGGCGTGTAGATACCTTCGAACTTCAAGACGATTTCTCCATCGATCGCGGCGGGCGCTTCGACGAGCGCGTCCGCCTTCATTCCTTGCGGCGCGATGAACATCTCCATGTTCTCGCGCGACAGTTCCCAGTGTTCGAAAACAAGGTCGACGACCGTGTCCTCGTCGTGCGAGCCGATGGCAGCGATGAAGCCATCATGGTGTTCCACGGCGAGCTGCAGGCGCTGGCGCATGTCATCGTTGCGGGGCCGGAAGAAGGTGTGGCCGATCCGGGCATGGTCGATCAGCAGGCGGCCGAGGCTCGGCTGCAGGTAGGCGTTGCCCGACATCTCGCCGATGATCTCGTGGAAGCGATTGTTCTCGAGCGACCATGGAGAGCGCGTCGTCGGTGACGCTTGCCGTGCGGAACCGTTCCTGCGTGTCCTTGAGGTCCGACAAGCTGCTTCGGCTTGAAGTTCTGCACCGCAAGACGGCCGATCGCCGCATAGATCATCGGCGCGACCAGGAAGAAGTGCCGGAGCGTCTGATGGTTCATGGGGATGACGCGCGCGCCGCGGTTGGCGCGGATATCGATGTAGCCCTCACCCTCGAGGCGACGAAAAATTTCCCGAACAGGCGTTCTGCGAGAGGCCGTAGCGCTCGCTCAGGCTCACTTCGTCCAGATCCTGATCGGGGTCGAGTTCCATCGTCAGAATCTGACGCTTCAGATCGTCGTAAAGACCGTTCTTTCCGCTCTTCACCCAGGCCTCCTGCTGTCTGAATTCTCGCGACAACGGCTTCCATCGACCGTTTCGACGGCAGGAGGATTTGCATGCTTAGGCGAAGGAGTCAATGAATTGTATAATCTTTGTACACAGAAATTATACGCGAGGAGTACAATTGATCAAGGTCGGCCGGGAACCTCCGACGGTTGGCGGTCGGCCAATTCCAGAGCGCCAAATGGGATTTTTCGTCGGCGCCGGAGATGGCGCGCAACGGCTCATCGATGATGCAGAGTGGGCGCTGCGCAGATGATAGAGAGGGCTCGCGTCCGTGCATTGCGGGCGAGAGCGCGTTGAGCGCCCAAAGGGGAAACTCTCTGATTAGGCCATCGGGGCGGTCAGGCGTCAGCCTTCTCAAGGAGATGCGGACTCGCCTTCACCGGTTCGAGCCTGATGTAGCAAGGGTTCAAATCCTGCTTGAGCTTGTTCAACTGCATGCGTGCCTTGGCACGAAGCAGAGGGTCGATGGGCTTGTCGGATCGATCCTGCACCGCGCTCAAGACCTTCGCCGCTTCGTCAATCTGCCGAAGTTCCGCCAGGCAGCGGCCAAGGCCGTACTGTGCCCCGGGCAGCTCCGGATTGAGCTCAAGCACCTTGCGGAAGGCGTCCGCGGCCTCGGAGTGGCGACTTAGCGCCTGCAGTTCAATGGCAAGCCGCGACCACGCCTTGACCGAATTCGGTGCGATCTCCACGAGTGAGCCAAAGGTATCGGCGGCTGACCAGTGATCCGCCTTGGCCGCGAGCAATTGACCCAATCCGTACAGGGTACGAGCGTGGCGAGGGGCGACCTCGAGAATCTGGCGATAGGCGTTTTCGGCATTGGCCAGCTTGCCCGCCTCGTGGAATTTGGTCGCTTGCTCAAGCACGCTTGCCACGGATCTGGCGTCAAGCCGGTCACCGAGATTTCGGCCCGTCCTCGTTTTGACCAGAACACAATAAATCCTGGTCTCCTCGACGCCGAATGAATATTTGTAGGACTCGTTGCCGCGCAGGAAATCGTAGCTGCGGAAGCCCTGCTCGATCGCACGGCGAATGCAATAGGCATGCAGCACAAGTCCCGGCGGGATTTCGTTGGCGGTCTCATCGCGTCCGGCGAGGTGGAAGAGCATCGCCTTCTTGACCGGATCGACCAGGAACGCCAGGCCTGCGAGCGGTTTGTCGTGGTGCCAGAGAATGGGCAGGAACAAGCGTTCCGCTCTCGAAGGCGTCCTTGAACAGGATCCGGTTGGACCTCAAAAGGCCGGGCAAAAGGTTGCCCTTCCGCGGCGCCCATTTGATGCGCCACATTTCGAGGATGATGCCGATGTCGCGGTCGATCGTCGAGGCATCGGCATGGGTGATGCGAAATTCGTCGGACCCGTCCAGCTTGCGCAGGAAGCGCCTGATCTTCTGGCGCGTGTTTGAACTGGTCTTCTGCTCGAGATAGGTGTCCCAATCCCCCGGCAGATTGGTGGCCGGGCAGATGCAGTTGTCGACATTGTCGGTCTTGTTGACGCGCTGCATTTTCTGAGCGGTCAGCCGCTTGTCGGCAAGGTTGTCGAGCAGCAGGCGGCGCCGCTTCTCAGACATGCGCAGATTTTCGAGATGCAGCTTGGCCCAGTTCATCTTCATGAGATGCTTGGCAAGCGCCGGGATCGCGCGGTCGGCAAAGCCGGGCGCGCAAACGATGCCCGTATAGTCGGCCGCGTAGTTTGCGGCCATGTTGATTTCGTTGTGGCTAAAGCCTGTCTTCTTGTTCAGCCTGGTGCGCAGCCGCAACGGCAGCAGCGCGACGTACGGTGACCCTTTCGGTCCGGGCCGTGCCGCCAGGATGGACCAGGCGCCTTCAAACCGGCGGACATAGGACGAGAGGAACGTCCAGGACAGAAAGAACTGGGCTTCGGGGTCCTTCTCGTAGAGATCGTCCCAATTCTGCCTGAGCCCGTTGAGGCCCTCCCGTGTCGTGATGACATCGATATGCATGGTTCCCCCCGAATTTGTTCCTTGTTTGCGATGCTCACTGTTCCATGAAGGCCCTGGCCATGCTGTCGGCGATCGGCTTCGTCAGATAGCTGAAGAAGGTGCGCGCCTCGGTCTGCACCAGTATTTCGGCAGGCATGCCCGGCGTCGGCGTAAAGCCGTGCACTTTCGCCAGTTCGCTCGGCGGCAAGCGTACGCGCGCCAGGTAGACTTCCTTGGGTGTGGGGCCGGTCATCTCGGGCAATGCGTCGGCCGAGACGTAGTAGACCTCGCCTTCCAGGACCGGCGTGGTGCGCCGGTTGAGCGCGATCAGCCTGATCGAGGCCTTCTGCCCGACCTTGACGTTGTCGATGTCGGTGCGCGGGACCTGGGCCTCGATGACCAAAGGCACATCCGAAGGCAGGATCTCGAGAATCGCCTTGCCGCTCTCGATGACGCCGCCGGCGGTGTGGTAATGCATGCGTATGATCGTGCCGGGCACCGGCGCATTGATGGTGACGCGGCGAAGCACATTCTGCGCCTCGCGCGACTGCTCGCGCACCGCGTCCAGTTCGGCTTCCAGGCTTTGCAACTCCTGGAGCGCTGCCTGGCGATAGGCGTCGTTCGTCTGGGTGATCTGCTGCTCGAACCTGATGATCTGTTCGCGATTCTCGGAAACCTCCGCCACCATCTTGCCGATCTGGCCGTCCGCGTCCGCCATCGCCCGCTGGATCGCCTTCACCTCGGTGCCACGGATCAGGCCCTGGTCGAGAAGCTTCTTCTTGCCCTGATACTCCTCCTTGAGAAACTGCAATTGCCGACGGACCGACGAGATCTGCTCCTCGATCCCATCGTTGCGGAATTCCATCGCCTTCTATGTTCTGATCGAACAGCCCTATCTCACTGTCGCGCTTGCGTTTGGCAGCCTCGAAGTTGAGCTGCTGGCTTTCCATGATCGGCGTGACCTCCGGGTCGTACTGGTTGTCGAGGATGATCGCCGGGAACTGGATCCTGGCGCTGCCTTGCACCTCGGCATTCAGCCGAGCAGCGATGGCCTCGAGCCTGGCCTTGCGCAGGAACAATTGCCGTTCGTTGGTCTGGGCGGCGGTTTCATCAAGCTTCACCAGCGGCTGATCCAGGCTGACATGGTCGCCTTCACTGACCAGGATTTCCTTGATGATGCCGCCTTCCAGATGCTGGATGATCTTGTTTTGCCCGGTGGCGACGAAACTGCCCTGAGCGACGATGGCGGATGCCAGCGGCGCCGTGAACGCCCATGTGCCGAAGCCGCCGAAGGCCACCGAGATGAGCAGGACACCAACCACGGTCTGCTTCCAGATGGAGCGCGGCACCTCGGAGTACCACTGCATGTCGTGAACTTTTGCGATCTCGGCTGTCATTTTTGATTGCCCGCCTACTGGATCTGATGACCAAACGCCCCGCCTTCGATACTCAACCCGCGGCTCGCCAATGCCTGCAGCACGTCCTGGCGCATGCCGAACAGGGCGACGGTGCCGTTGACGAGCAGGAGGATCTTGTCGACGCTCTTGAGCAGCGATGGGCGCTGGGTGATGGTGATGACCGTGATCTTGTGTTCCTTGGCGTGCTGCAGCGCGCGTTCCAGTGCCGCGTCGCCCGCCGAGTCCAGGTTCGAGTTCGGCTCGTCGAGCACGACCAGGCGAGGATTGCCGAAAAACGCGCGCGCAAGGGCGACGCGCTGCTTCTGCCCGCCGGAAAGCGGCGCTCCGTCGGCGGCCACGAAGGTCTCGTAGCCGTGCGGCAAGGTGGAGATCATTTCGTGGACGTCGGCCAGTGCTGCGGCCTGATAGATTTCGGCGTCGGTCGCGTCATCGCGCATGCGGGCGATGTTGGCCTTGATCGAGGCCGGAAACAGCTGAACATCCTGTGGCAGGTAGCCGATGTTCTCGCCGAACTGGCGCGGATCCCAGTTGCGCAGGTCCATCAGGTCCAGCCGGACGTTGCCTGATGTGGGCAGGATCGAGCCGACGAGCATCTTGCCCAGGGTCGTCTTGCCGGCGCCCGAATTGCCGATGATCGCCAGGGAGTCGCCCGGCGAGAGCGCGAACGAGATGCCGTTGAGCACGACGCGCTTGGTTCCCTGGGGCACGAAGAGAAGCCGTTCGACGTCGAGACGGCCCTCGGGACGGGGCAGGTTCAATCGTTCGAAATTGAGCGGAGACGACTGCAGAAGCGATGCGATCCGGCCGTAGGCGGCACGCGAATGCACGACCTGGTTCCAGCCCTCGATGGCGCCTTCGATCGGGCCCAAAGCCCGGCCGGCGATGATCGATGCGGCAATGACCATGCCGCCGGTAAGATGGCCTTCGATCGACAGATGAGCGCCCCAGCCAAGCATCGTCACCTGGGTCAGAAGCCGCACCGCCTTCGAGATCGAAGCAAAGACGATGTTGCGATCCTGCGCGATCACCTGGGCGCGAAGCGAATTTGCCGTGTCCTTGCCCCAGATCCGCACCGCCTCGGGAATCATGGCGAGCGCGTTGATGATCTGGGAATTGCGCGACATCGAATCGAGATGGATGTTGGCCTTGCTCTGATGCGCATTCGCCTCGCCGAAGGCCGCCGCCGTCGCCCGCTGGTTGAGGAGCGTAATCAGCAAGAGCAGCAGCGCCGAGGCCATGACGATGAAGCCCTGGTGCGGGTGGATGAGAAACACCGCCAGCATCATGAAGGGAGCCATCGGCGCGTCGAGGAACGACAGCAGCGTGCCGGATGTCAGGAAGCTCCGCAATTGCTGTAGGTCGCCCAGAACCTGATACTCTTTGCCGTTGCTGTTGAGGGATGCTCTCGCCGCGGCACTGAGGATCGGCGCGCCCAACTGGGCCGCGACCTCGACCGCCGTGCGCATCAGGATGAAGCGGCGAAGCGCATCGAACATCGCTTGCAGGACCACCGCGCCGACAATCACCACCGTCAGCATGATCAAGGTGTCGGCGGAACGGCTGGTGAGAACGCGATCCGAGATCTGGAACAGATAGATCGGAATCGCCAGGACCAGAATATTGCAGGCGACCGTGAACAGCATGACGATGAGCAGGTTTTTCTTGACCGCTCGCAACCCGGCTTTGAGAGAAGCGCCGAAATCGACCGGGCCGAGGCGCTTGTGAAAGACGCCGCCACCACCACCGCCTCCGCCGCCGCGCCGGCCGCTGTCGTCGTCGCTGGGAGGCGACCCGCCGCCCTGATGCGGTTCCTTGGCCTTTATCGGACCGGTGTCGCCTTCTATGATGATCATGCCCGGTGTTTTGGGGACGTCCTTCATCTCGGATGTTTTGGGAGAAGCAGGTGTCCCAGGTGCACTAGGAGCACCAGGTGTCCCGGGAGCAGCAGGTGCTGCCTTGGCCTGCGGTTCGGCAGGCCGTTGCGGCACCGGCTCCGGTCTGGCTGCTGACGCGGTCGAGGCGACTTGCTTCTCCGCCGTCGAAGCCGACTTTGCTGCTTGGGCTTGCTCTGGCTTTGGCGCTGGCCACGGGAACCTGCCCTCGCGTGGTGGCACGGGCTCGGGCGAGGCCGCGGCATTGATCTCCCCGGCGCCGGTCGTGGTGCTCTGGCCTAGTTGCCGGGCCGGCTCCGAGCGGGCTGGCTGCGGGCGGGTTGGCTGCCCGGGGAAGGCAGCCGCTGCCTTGTCGGTGGCGAGCGCCGGCTTCGAAGTTGGCACGGTGGCCGGTGCCGGCGCGCCATCGGGACGCGCCTGTTCGGACGGGCCGCTTGAACGCGCGGTCGTCTGTCCGGCTGAAATCGTTTTGTCCTCGGGCCGCCTCTCCTGCATGGCAGGGGCAGGCGCCGCAGGATCGGCCGTCGGCCTTCGCGCCGCCACTGCCTGTGGGGCCGCGGCTGGATTCACCGCAACGCCGGTCGGCTTGATCTCGCCACCGCTTGGCGCAGGCGCACGCTGAGTTGCGATGGGAGGTTCAGATGTTCCGGCGGCTGGCGCCGGTCTGGGCTGGGAGGCGGGGGCAGGTGGTGTGGCCTGCTCTGTTGTGGGGGTGCCCTTGTGACGGGCGACCTCGGCTGTCTGATTGCGGGAATCCTGCTCGACCTTCGCCGCCGGCTGGGCTGCGACGTCGTGCAGTTGGCCGACGACGTTGTCGATTGCCTTGATCGTCCGGTCGATGGCCCGCTCATGCTGCCGCAAGGCGTTCGAAAGTGTCTTGTCCGTGGAACTCTGGCCTTGCGGTGCCTGGTCGCCCTCTTGCAGGGCTGCTTCCAGATCCTCGGCAAAGGTTTCCCAAGACAGATCGCGATCGTCGCTCATGATATCCCCCCGGATCTCAGATCAGGCCAAAATTGTCTGCATGCCGTCCGCCTGGACGTGGTCCGGCGTTGGCATGATCGGATGGTCTATCTGCGCGTCGTCGTCGGAAGCGTCGTCGGCCAGGAAGGCGACCGCCTCGTTCACCAGCGCGTCCGGATTCTGTCCGCCGAGCTCTGGATCGCACGAGATGATGTCTGCCTGAATCAGGATTTCCTGCGAATAGTGCTCGCCGCCCACATAGGTCTTGTCGGTTCCGTCGACATCGACGATGCCGGCAAAATTGGCCACCTGGTTGCCGCCCGTGGTGACTGTCCATTCCGCTTCGGGGTGGGCGACGAACTGGTTCATTGCCAAGGCAACCTGGTCGCTGTCGCCCAGCACATTCGTCTGCGAAACGTATTGCACGTTTAGCAGGTCGCCCGAAATGTAGAGAACCCGCAAGTGACCGACACCGTGGAATGCCTCGTCGTTCAGGATGTCGCCATGGCTGGCGTCCTTGCCGGCCGCCATATCCTGGGCCGCCTTCAGATATGAGTTCGGTAATGTCTCGAAATGGTTCTGCCCGCCGACATTGATGATCGTGGCGTCGTTCCAGAGCAGGTTCCCGGCGGTCGAGTAAGAGCCTTCGCCGGACGTCTCGAAGCCATCCACCGCGCCGATGAGATCATTGTCGAGCAACACGTTGAGCTGATGGATGATGTTGGCGTCATAGATGTTGCCGCCGATGATGATCAGGTCGTAATACTGGCCCAGCTCATTGATCGACACGTCGTTTATCGCCGTGTTGTCGCCCGTGGTCACCATGGTCCTGACACCGGACGAGGACAGGATCGAGGTGTCGTTGTCCGTCATGAAACTGTACTGCTGGATCCAGTTCATGATGATCAGGTCGCCGGTAACCTGCGTCACCACCCAGGCGGCGGGGAACCCGTCCGCCGCGGTTGGCGCCTCGCTGCCGGCCGACGGATCGATGTGCTTGAACATTGCGATGTTGAAGCTCTCGTCGGGCGCGTTGCCCAACGTCCAGCCGTTCAGGCTGGAGGAGACCGCATCGGTGTTGCAGTGCGCGTTGATTTGAACGATGGCGTTGATTTCATAGCTGTTCCCGACAACGGCGACGACGGATGTCGTCGTCCAGTTGTTTGTCAGCACGGCCGAGTTGACCAGCGTGTTGCCGCCAGTGTCCAATTCGACAGAAGGGCTCAGCAAGCCGTTGCCCCATCCCGACATGAAGTCGGAGGAGTCCGGAGGCGTGTTGTAGTCGTCCTTGTTGGCGCCTTCCTCGGTGCCGTCGGAATCGTCGTTCTGTTCCTTGAGGATGTTGAGATGGTCCTCCGCCTTCGGTGCGTCGGCTTCGTCGACCAGCTGTCCGTTGACGTAGGTTCCCAAGATCGGCCCCGAGGCCGCGTCCGGGTGCAACACGAAAACGTTCGCGTCGCCGTCCGAGCTTTCGGCAAAGGCCGCGATGCGGTCGCCCGCGGCGACGACGGTGGCTGCCATGTCCGCTCCGGAACCGGGCATTGCCAGATCGTCGAGGGGCGACAGTTCTGCCGCGGCGTTCATCAGGGAAGCCAGCTGGCTGCCATCGTCGACCGCCGGGGTGAAGACCAGGCCGTGCCCTCCGGCGCCGACATAGTCGTTATCGGACAGGTGGATCGCCTGGTTGATATAAGCGGCGACCGCGCCCGGGGGTTCGATGTGCGGCAAGACCATGTGGCTGCCGAATCCCGGCAGATGCGGGATGTGAAACAGGTGGTGGCCGGGGCTCAGATGGCCGGCGTCCGGAATCTCGGGAGGCGTGTACCAGAAGCTCGTGCTGACGGTGTACGGCACCAGTTCAGGCTTGAGCCCCATATACGGAACGTGCGGATCGAAATCGTCCAGCGTGTAAGGCGCCTTGACGTTTATGTCCGTGCTGGGAAGGTCGGGGGTCTCTTCCTCGACGGCCTCGGCAATCTTGAAGTCGTCATAGGTCTTTAGCTGCCGTGCTTCCTCGACCGAGATTTCAAACATTCCGACGAAATGCGAGATCGCCTCGGAAATCTTGTCCAGCTGCATGGAATACACGGTAGCCTCCGCATGTTGAGATCATTTCGCGCTCGGTCGGGGCGGCATGTCTCCCGGATGGAAGGACTGCGCGGAAAACTCCGCGCAGTCCCGTAGCTGTCTGACTTCCTGAGAAATCAGTCGTGTAGGGTCAATCACGTACCGGTGTGGTCACCGGCGTCCTCACCAGTCAGCGTGTTGGTGTAGTCGCCGCCAACCACGGTCTGATCGACCAGGTTTTCCTGCAGGTTGGCGCCCATCACGATCTGCTGGTTGAAGGCACTGACGTCGATCAGGCCGTCGGCCGAGGCATGGCTGGTGCCGGTCACGAAGCCGTCATCGCCATTGTTCGAGCCCCAGGATCCGCCGTCGCCGCCGGCACCGCCGTCGCCATTGTAGGCGTAGCCACCAGCACCACCGGCACCGCCGTCGCCAGCGAGGGTGAACCCACCCTTGGCATCGCCGCCATAGCCATCGGCCCAGGCGCCGCTCAGCGCATGGCCGCCGTCACCGCCAAACGCCCCTGCGAAGCCGCCGAGGCTGTCGCCGCCGGTCGCGTCGCCACTGGTGGCTGCGCCACCGGTTCCGTCGCCACCATCGTTCGTACCGCCGGTTCCTGCACCGCCCGTGCCGCCGGCGCCGCCGGTGCCTGCGCCCACGCCTGCGCCGTAGCCGGCGCCATAGCCTGCTCCGAGGGCACCGCCGCCATAGGATTCGGAGTCGCCGCCATCGGCATCGGCGTTGCCGCCGTCGGACTTGGCGTTGCCGCCGTCAGCATCGGCACCGCCGCCGCCGCCGCCGCCGCCGCCACCGCCGCCACCGCCGGTGGCATCGCCAGCTTCGCTCTTGGCATCGCCGCCTTCACCGAGTGTCAAGATGGGCACGATCGGCACGAACTGGTCGACACCGTCTCCGGCATCCGCCTTCGCGTCGCCGCCGGTCACGTCGCCGCCATTGCCGCCATCACCGCCATTGCCGCCATCAGCCTTGGCGTCGCCGCCATCGGCCTTGGAGTCACCGGCTTCCGCCTTGGCATCGCCGCCGTCTTCCGACTTGGCATCGCCAGCTTCTGCAGCACCGACACCGAGCCCGAGGCCGAGCCCGAGCCCGAGCCCGAGGCCATCACCACCGTTGGCGTTGCCGCCATCGCCGTTGGCGCCCTTGGCGTCGCCGCCATCGCCGTCGCCGCCCTTGGCGTCGCCGCTATCGCCGTCGCCCGCCTTGAAGTCGCCGCCGTCGGCCTTGTTGTCGCTCTTGAAGTCGCCACCGATGGCCGCACTGAGCGCCAGGCCACCCTTGCCGTCGCCGGCTTCGATGTCGCCGCTCTTGGCGTCGCCGCCATTGCCGCCTTCGCCGCCATTGGCCTTGGCGTCATCGCCGCCGTCGCCGCCGCCGCCGCCAGCCGAGATGCCGTCGCCAGCTTCGGAGTGGCCGCCCTTGGCATTGAGATCAAGCTTGAAATCGGCGTCGTTCTTGACGGTCGCGTTGTCGAGCTTGTCATTGTCGTACATGTTCAGGGTCTGGTTGATGATCGACGCGGTGTTGGTTCCAGCGCCGGTCATCGAATTGTTCAGGATGTCCTTGAAGGTGACGTCGTCACCAGGATCATAAGTGACGTTGCCGTCCTTGTTGTTGATCATGGTGTCGATTTTCATGTCGCCGTTGGCATAGATGTCGGCGAAGTCGTCATCGGAGTTTCCGAGCTCACCCTCGAGCTTGACGCCAACGTCGACGTCGACGTCGACCTTGGTCTCGTTGACGTTCTTGTTCTCGTTCGAGTTTTCGTTCTTGGACTCGTTCGAGTTCTTGTTCTCGTTCTCGTTCTCGGACTTGTTCTCGTTCTCGTTCGAGGACTTGTTGTCGTTCTGGTTCTCGTTTTCGCTCTTGTTCTCGTTTTCGTTCGACGCCTTGTTCTCGTTTTCGTTCTCGTTCTTGGCGTCGTTCGTGTTGTGGTTCGTGTTCTCGTTTTCGCCACCGCCGTCACCGATATCGAATTCGCTGTCGACGATCTGCAAGCCGAATGCGTTGATGTTGTTCTTGTCAAGGTCGAGAGACATGATCGTGTCCTCAGTTGAGGCCGCGACTGCCGGACCGCATTCTTCTCTTACGCGGTCTTGAGCTGTTCGCGGACGTTGCGTTTAAATGCGGTGAATGGATTGTCGGACCGAGGGGACTGAGGTCCGAAATCCGACTTTCATCATAAGTTTGCTTGAGTACCTCCCGTTGACTGGGGAGGGGGCAGCCCGGTCAGCCAATGCTCGGCCATTGCGCCGGACCATCAAAGACCCGGTCGCTCAGCTGCGGCAAAGCCTGGGAGCACCCCGCTCCTTGTACTGAACACGGGAAGTTTGTGGCCACGAGGGGCGAATTGTAAGCTGACAGTTCGGGCTAGCCCGTTCAATGGAATGGGGAGAGGGCTATTGCAGCTTTCAAATGGGACTTTGCGGTCGCTGTCGTGCCGTTGGACGCCGCTCGCCGTCGAAGCGCCGTGGCAAATCGGCAATAGCTCCTCCGAACTATATCAGGCGGCGCTAACTTAGTGTATAAGTCGTTAAGGCTAGCTGTTTCGCGGGGTAGAGGCCCGCGATATCGAAGAAGGAAAAAAACGAGACCGAACAGTGGTCTAAAGTGGTCTAGGTGGGGTGGCAACCATGTCAAACGTCAATGTGCGTAGCACCGTGGGTAGCGGTGTGGGAGAGAGTTGGGCTCGCAGAATTCTACTGACAGTTTCCTCGGCCGACAGCTTTCCAGAATGTCTTGTATACGCAATCGAGAGGGAATTTCCCTCCATAGCGGTGGAGCAGGCTACAAGCCTGGAAGCCGCTTGCGCCACGTTCGAGCATCCCGTTTGCTTGATACTTGTCGACACTGAATTCCTGGACAGGATCGGCGACCATGCCGCCGATCTCATGCGGTTTCATTCGGCAGCACCCGTCGTTCTGGTGCAACACGACAGCCGCGCTCCCGTTTCCGTCCAGGAGGTCTTCGATTCGAAAATCGTGCGCAGTGTGCTGCCGATGGATCTGAAACTTGATGTCTGGCTTTCCGTCATCAGGCTCGTGCTTCGTGGCGGAGAGTATTTTCCGCTGGCCATGTTTCAGTCCTATGCGAAAGGCTCTTCCGATAAAGCTCCGGATGTCGGACGGCCTCTTCAAGCGACGAGCAGCGATGGCGGTTTCGATGAGATGGGCGAACTGACCGAACGGGAATTTCAGATTCTCGAGATGGTCGCTCGGGGATTGCAGAACAAGATCATCGCTGCGGCGCTCCGTCTTTCCGAACATACGGTCAAGATTCATCTGCACAATATCATCACCAAACTCGGCGCTCACAACAGGACCGAGGCGGCTGCGATATTCCATGATCGAAAGGGTACGTTTCTCAACGACATGGAACGAGCAAGGCCGCCGCGCCTTTCTCAATCTTCGCTCTGAGTTGACGATGCCCCGCTTTCAGGAGGTCCTGCTCCTCGTTGGCCAGTTGAATTACACCTGGACCAACACTGAAAGCCTGCTGATTTATCTGATTGCCGGCCTGGCGAAGGTCGACAAGGAAACGGCAATCATCATTTTCCTGACGCTGAACACAACTCGGGCGCGGATCGAGCTGGTCGAGCGGCTGGCGAAGATGCCGAAAACGTTGGCGCCATGCCGCCAGGCAGTCCTGACTGTTACCGACAAACTTATACGTCAAGCGAAGTTGCGAAATAAATACAGCCATTGCATCTATTCGTTCGACGAAACCGGGAACCATGCAAGCACGCAACTGATGCGCATCGTGGATGGCAAGGACGAGGTAAGGTATGGCAAGATTGAAGAGATAGACGAAAAGGAAATAAATAAAATACACGATTCTATCGAGCGCATAAGAGATATAAACAAAGATATTTGGTCAATTGTTGAAGAGAATTCGTTTCCGAGGTGAGGCGTACGTATATTCGCGGTCACCAATGCCCCCCAGCTTCAGAAGCTCAAGATAATCCCTGGTGGCCTTGCTGCAGGCGACCCGGGCAAGCTGTTGCGCTCTTCGTGCGGGCCGCATCTACTCCGCGGCGCGCGCGGCATGCTCAAAGGTTTTCAACACAGTGTCGCGGAGGGCGAGAGCTTGCGCGTGGCCAGGCTCCAGCCCGATACAATCATCCAGACTTGCGAGCCCTTCTTCGATGCGGTCGAGCTTCACCAGCGCGAGACCGCGATTGTAGTGCGCTGCGGGCACATCGGGCCTGATAGCTATTGCCTGGCTGAGCTGCCGTTCCGTATCCTCATATCTCCGCTGCTGCAGATAAACCACGCCAAGGAGATAGCGGACATCAAAATGCCCAGGCTCGATATCCAGAATCTCGCGATACATCATTTCAGCCTCAGCCAGGTTTCCGGCCTGGTGCAGGCGAGCGGCGGTGCTGAGATCTTGCGGCAAACGGGACCGGCGCGCGGTATCCAGCTGCTGAAGCAGCTGAAGTGCCCCGGCATGGTCCGGATCGGCATCCAGGATTTGCCGGCAGGCGCGCGCGGCGCCTACTAGGTCGCCGGCCTGATGGAGCGCTTTTGCTCGCGCGAGCACGACGGGCAGGCTCCGGCCCTCCAGCCTGTCGCGAAGATTGCGGCGCGTCGCGGTGCTCACGAGAAGGCATTCGACCCTGCGCTCGAGACCGCCGAAATCATATTTGTAAGAAAAG
The DNA here is from genome assembly GCA_963788955.1 of uncultured Alphaproteobacteria bacterium. Taxonomy (GTDB): domain Bacteria; phylum Pseudomonadota; class Alphaproteobacteria; order Rhizobiales; family Rhizobiaceae; genus Mesorhizobium. The sequence goes on from CAWBIN010000008.1 coordinate 85,438, forward strand.
TCCCCGGTCTGCAGATCATAGACGGCAAAGCCGTTCTGAATGGCCCAGCGTATGCTGTAGAGGTGAAGCGCAAAGCCGGGCGCCGGCTTTTTGATCTCGAGATCACGCCCATTGAGCATGCCGATCAGCGTCCGGTTTTTCCGATCGATCAGGGTGGCCTGCGCGCCGATCGGGTTGTCGCCCTTCCAGAGGACGGGAAGATAGAGGGCATCATCCTCGAAAGCGCACCGCAGCATGTTGCGGAAATTGGTCATCATGGCCTGCGGCAGGCCCGGGTGATACCGCGCCGCCAGCTTGGCGCCCCACTGGTTCACCCAGAACTGAAGAAGCGTCTGCAGATCGCGTTCCAGCGTCGCGGCAGTGACATCGGTGACCCGATACTCGGCCGCATCGTCGATTGCCCTCAGCGTGCGCCTCGCGGTCTTGCGCGTTGCGGCCCCCAGCCTTTCGTTGAGGAATTCCTCCCAGTCGCCGGGGAGATTCACATAGACATAGATGTCATGATCGATGTGATCGCCGTCGTCCGGGCGCCTTACCTTGCCGGTTTGGAATTCGGGGGCCGCAAATTCCCCAAGAAAGGCGTCCAGCCGCCGCTGCGACGCAAAGATGTTCTCGAGGTGCAGCTTGGCCCAGCTCAGCTGCTTGGTGTGTTCGGCGAATGCGCGGATGACGGCATCCTGAACGTCCGGATCGCAGATGAAGCCGGCGTAACCGGCGAAGTAGCCGCCTCCGGTCCTCAGTTCGTTGTGGAATGCGCCGTCCCTGGCCCTCTCTGTTCGAAGCTGCAAGGGGAAAAAGCCGACATAGCCGGATGCATCGTCTTCTCTCGCGCCCAGAACAAGCCATTGGTAGCGAAGCCGCTTGAACCAGCCCGCCATCCATGTCCAGGACATGAAATACTGAGCTTCGGGATCCGCCTCATAGACCGCATCCCAATTGCCTCTCAGCTGAACGAGAGTATCGAAGCTATCGATGACATCCACACGCATGGCGTTGACCTGTGCTCAAAGAGCGTCGGCAAGAGGCGCTGGTCGCGGTCTGAGCTATTTCCCCCGAACCCGTGGCAAAGCCAAGGAATTGCTGCTCATGGTCCCATGGCGGGACTGGCCTTGCAAGACGATCAAAGGATTGAGCGATCGCGAGACAGCCAGGCGCGAAAATCCTGCCGTCAGACCGGCAGGCAATACTGCCTATTTGGCCCGGGTAGCCGGCCGGAGCGGCTCAGCTTTTGAATTGCCAAATCGCTATAAATACTTGTTTTTGCGCAATTCCGGACGGAACCGCAGTACGCTTTTCCTGAAATTGCCTTAGGAGTTGATCTGCGTCCACTTGCCGTTTTGCGACTGGGATTGGCGGGCAAAGTAGTGATAGGAGGTCTGCGACCAATTCCTGACGGCGCCGCTGCGATTGTCGAGGATCAGGTCGCCCTTGTCGGTGCGAACGGTAAGCACCGTGTGTCCCTGACCGCCAAGCGTCACGACCGTCAGCAGAAAGGGCTGAGGCAGGCCAGCCGCGCTTCATGAGTTCGCTCTTCTTCAGGATCGCGAAATCCTCGCAATCGCCTTCCTTCGTCGGGACGCGCCAATCGTCGGCGCTGCCGGCGGAAGCGTCGCTCCGCTCTTTGATCCTGGCGTTGACGGAACTGTTCACGGCCTGCAGTTCAGCCCGGCGCGCCGGTGAGAGCTTAACCTGCTTTACCTGCCCGCCGGTGCTGCAAAGCCGTGGGCTGCCGGGCGCAGAAGGGACGAAAGGCGGGCGGTGCAAAGGCATAGCCTTTGGTGACCATCATCGCCGCGCTGCCGGAGGTTTGCATGGTTTCACTGCAGCCGGCCATGGCCAAGGCTGCGGCAATGAGCGCCGCCAAACGAATCACGTTGCGTCCCCTCGAGTTCGTCGTTGGAGATCATGCTCGAGGAATGTGGTAAATCAACGTTCGCCAATAGCGTTTGCACAGGTTCTAAAACAATGTATACTTAACAATATGTTTCCGGTGGTCGGAAACTTTGATATAGCGCCCAGTTTGGGGACGGGAGCGCCGTTTTTCCCTTAGGAGGAAGAAATGCACCTGTACTCAACCTGCGCGAGCAGGGTTCGCACAACCTTGCTTGTTTCAACCGCCCTCGTGGCGGCGACTTTTGTATTCCCAGCAGCAGCACAGAATGCCCCCAGACCGCGGATGACGGCTGCGCAATGCCAGCCGCTGACGGAAGCCAACTATGCGCTTTGCTGCATCGCGAGCAATCGCAGCAGTATTCTGAGCCGTGCACAAATCGCTATGTGCCCACCGATCACGACGGCTCTCATCGCAGCCGCTCTCAGCGACGGTGAAGGCGGCGGGTCCGGCGGCAGTGGCGGTTCAGGCGGCTCCGGTGGTGGCGGCGGCGACGGCAACGGCGGGGCTGGGGCGGACGGCGGTGGCAATGGCGGCGGTAGCGGCGGCGGCAATGGCGGCGGGGGGGGCGGCGGCAATGGCGGCGGCGGTGGCTCCGGTGGTGGTTCGGGCGGCTCCGGTGGTAGCGGTGGTTCTGGCGGCTCTGGCGGCTCCGGCGGCGACGGCGGTTCGCGGCAGCAGCGGCGGTTTTGGCGGCAGCGGCGGTTCGGGCGGCTCCGGCGGCGGCGGTGGTTCGGGCGGCAGCCGGCGGCGGCGGCGGTTCAGGCGGCAGCGGCGGCTCGGGCGGTAGTGGCGGCTGAGCCCGCCATCGCACCGCAATCCAACGGAATTCGGGGTGGGCGCCGGCATGGGCGCCCACCGGGTCGTCCGGGTCCTTCGCCGCGGCGCGTGACGGACAAATCCCTTTTGGGCCCAACCGCCGGCAATGGCTGTGATCCCAACTCCGGCGTCGTCGTCATTGTGGCTAGTGACAGCCGGCTAACCTCCGGGGAAATTTGGGGATTGCGCGGAAACGACGCTTTTCATTTCCGATCAGTCGTGATTGATTTTGGTCGTTCGTGTTGCGCAGGATGGCCGGAGGGGCTTTGTGCGCCTGATCTCGATCATGGTTGAACTGGGTGTGATTGTTGGCGGCCTCGGCCTTGAAACCGAGGCGCAGTGCCGCAATCTGGCGGTGATGGCCACCACCTCAATCCCTGACCCGTCTGAAGCCTTGCGTCTTCAGGAAGAACTGGCGACGCAGTTTTCCCTGCTTTCCTATGGCTCCGGCCTTGGAGTTCGAACTTTCACCGCACTGGGACGAAATGCTCGATTTGGTCGAGCTGGTCCGCTGCGCCTCCAGCTTGAACTGATCAAGCCGGGCCTGTTCTACCTGGCGTAACCGGGACCGAGCGAGCCTCGGACATTTTGCAATCTCGACAGTTGCATCGGTTCGACCAACGAGGCGAGCGGACCAGGACCAACCCTGACACTGCGCTGGCGTCTTGCCATCGCCAATCCCTTCTCCAGGGCATCTTGAAGACTTGTCGTGTAGTGCGCGGTGTCTTCGAGGCCGAAGAAGAAGTTGATGCGATGGGTTTCACCCCTCTTGCTCATGACAATCCCCGCCGCCCGGAGCGCTTCCTGAACTGTCTTGTACGTCATAGCCACGGTTAACTCCCTGCCGAGTACATTAAGGTCGCTCTTTTCTGTAACGAAACGGTGACGCTGACTGTGAAACAGGCAACATAGTAGGCCTTTGGCCGGACTATGCGCTTCCGCTACTCGGACTTGGCCGCCTGCAAACCAGGCGTTTCCAACGAGTTGAGGCGCGGACGATACAAACCTGTTGGGGCCGGTGCCGCACGCGCGGCACGCTGGCATGGGCAGGAAACCGCTACCGGTCCACGATCGGCAGTCTGGGCAGGGGCTGCCAACCTCGGCGAGCGCCGGCTCCTGCCGCGTTTCGCGGGCATTCACTGTCGCCCGACGCCGAGCGTCGCGCAATCGGCCAAAAGCCGGCCGTTGCTCAGAGACAGCTCTTCCCGTTCCACATCGCGTCCGGCACCACCACCAGCTTGCCGACGAAATCCTTGGCGATGAAGTCTGCTTGCGCCTGGTGGAAATCGGACAGCCTGTAGACGCCGCCGACCAGCGGCCGGATTTCTTCTCCTCGATGTAGCGCACGATGCGGCGGAAATCGCGCGCGCGTGCCCTGGCTCGATCCATGCAGTTGCAGCTGCTTGAGATACATGGTGCGGAGATCGAGCTGCACCACCGGACCGGCGATCGCGCCGGCCGTCGTGTAGCGGCCCTCGGGCCTGCAGGATGCGCAAGCAGGTCGTTGAAGATCGCGCCGCCGACCAGGTCGGCGACGACATCGATCGGCCTGCCGCCCGTCGCCTCGTTCACGGCGGCCGGCAGGTCGGCGACACCACGGGTGATCACCGCCTCGGCGCCGATGTCGAGCACCGCCTGCTCCTTGCCTTTGCCGACGACGGCATAGGGGATGGCGCCGCGCGCCCGCGCCAGCTGCACGATGCCGGAGCCGACACCACCCGAGGCGCCGGTGACCAGCACCCGCTCGCCGGCCTTCAGCGCGGCGCGCTCCAGCATCTGCTCGCCGGTGAGATAGGCGCAGCAGAAGGTGGCGAGCTCGACGTCGCTCAAATCGGTGTCGACGACATGCGCGTTCTCGGCCGGCACCGCCTGGTATTCGGCATAGCCGCCATCGCGGCCATGGCCCATATAGTCGATATCGGCGAGTGAATCGTCGTCGCGGTTGTAGATGGAGAAATCGACCATCACCCGCTCGCCGATCGCGGTCAGGCGAGACGCCGTCGCCGACGGCGGCGATGGTGCCGACGGTATCGGTGCCCTGGATGCGCGGGAAGGTCAGCGTGTTGCCCTGGCGCCGCCAGGTCGATACCGCGGCTGCGTCCTCCTCCGTGCCATAGGCGCCCTGGCGCACCCAGACATCGGTGTTGTTCATGCCGCAGGCACTGACCTTGACCAGCACTTCGCCGGGGGCAGGCGCGGGCACCTTCACGTCGGTGCGGTAGACGAGCTTTTCCGGTCCGCCATGCCCGGTGAGCAGCACGGCGGCCATGGTGGCGGGGAGGGTTTTGGTCATGGCGTTCATGGGTCGATCTCAGAGATTGGCAAACACGCTCTTCACCGCATCGGCAGTCTTCGCCACGACGATGTCGGCTTCCTCGCGCGTCAGGCAGAGCGGCGGCGCGAAGCCGAGGATGTCGCCCTGCGGCATGGCGCGGCCGATGACGCCGCGTTCGGCAAGTGCCGTCGCGACCTGCGGACCGATCTTCTGCGAGGCGTCGAAGAACACGCGGTCGTCGCGGTCTGCGACGAACTCGACCGCCGCCAGCATGCCGTCGCCGCGCACGTCGCCGACATGCTTGTGGCCGCCGACGGCCTTGGCCAGTTCGGCGCGGAAATAGGCGCCGGTCTCGCCGGCATTCTTCACCAGGTCCATCTCGTCGATCAGTTCGAGATTGGCGACGCCGGCGGCAACGCAGATCGGATGCGCCGAATAGGTCCAGCCATGGCCGAGCGAGCCGAGCTTGTCGGAGCCCTGCACCAGCACCTGCCAGACCTTGTCGGCGACGATGACGCCCGACAGCGGCGCATAGGCCGAGGTCAGGCCCTTGGCGATGGTGATCAGGTCCGGCTTGATGCCGTAATGGTCGGAGCCGAACATGGTGCCCAGCCGGCCGAAGCCGGTCACCACCTCGTCGGCGACCAGCAGCACGTCGTACTTCTTCAGCACCGCCTGGATCTTCTCCCAATAGCCGGCCGGCGGCGGCACGATGCCGCCGGTGCCGAGGATCGGCTCGCCGATGAAGGCGGCGACCGTGTCCGGCCCTTCGGCCAGGATCATCTCCTCGAGCTTGTCGGCGCAATGTTGCGAGAACTGCTCCTCGCTCATCGAGCGGTCGGCGCGGCGGAAGTAGTAGGGCGCCTCGGTGTGCAGGATCGGCGCGCGCGGCAGGTCGAAGGCGTTGTGGAACAGGTCGAGCCCGGTCAGCGATCCGGTCATCACGCCGGAGCCGTGATAGCCGCGCCAGCGCGAGATGATCTTCTTCTTCTCCGGCCGGCCGAGCACGTTGTTGTAGTACCAGATCAGCTTGATGTTGGTCTCGTTGGCGTCGGAGCCGGAGAGGCCGAAATAGACCCTGCGTCATGCCCTTCGGCGCGCGGTCGATGATCATCTTGGCCAGCGTGATCGAGGCTTCGGTGCCGTGGCCGACATAGGCGTGGTAGTAGGCGAGGTTCTTCGCCTGGGCGGCGATCGCATCGGCGATCTTCTGGCGGCCATAGCCGACATTGACGCAATAGAGGCCGGCGAAGGCATCGATGCTCTTCTTGCCAGTGTTGTCCCAGACGGTGACGCCCTCGCCGCCGGCCATGACGCGGGTCGGCGATCTCGCCGCGCGCATGCGTGCCCATATGGGTCGAGGGATGGAAGAAGTGGTCGCGGTCCCAGGCGGCGAGTTCGTTGGACTGGTCGAGCATTCTTTTGACTCCTTGAAAGACAGGTCGGCGCAGCCTAGGCTACGTCGAGGCAGAGATATTTGAGATCGGTGAAGGCTTCGAGGCCGTGGCGCGAGCCTTCGCGGCCGATGCCGGACTGCTTGACGCCGCCGAACGGGATCGGCGCGCCGGTGATCTTGACCCGGTTGATGGCGACCATGCCGTAGTCGAGCGCGCGGCCCAGGCGCAGCTGGCGGGCGCCGTTCTCGGTCACGACATAGGCGACGAGGCCGTATTCGGTGGCGTTGGCGCGGGCGATCACCTCGTCCTCGCTGTCGAACGGCGTCACCGCCGCGACCGGACCAAAAGTCTCCTCGCGCATGATCAGCGCCTCGTCGGGCACATCGACAAGCAGCGTCGGCTGGTAGAACAGCGGCCCGGCCGCATGGCGCTTGCCGCCCGCCAGGCAGCGCGCGCCGCGGGCGAGGGCGTCGGCGACCTGCTCCTCGACCTTGTTGACGGCACGCTCGTGCATCAGCGGCCCGATGTCGGTGTCATCGGCCAGGCCATTGCCGGTCCGCAGCGTCTCGATGCGCTTGGCGAAGGCGGCGCAGAAGCGATCGTAGATCGGACGCTGGACATAGATGCGGTTGGCGGCAAGGCAGTCCTGGCCGGAGGTGGCGAATTTGGCGTCGATGCGCGATCGTCACCGCCTTGTCGAGATCGGCGTCGTCGAAGACGATCAGCGGCGCGTGGCCGCCGAGCTCCATCACCAGGCGCTTCATCGTCGGCGCACTCTGCGCGGCGATCAGCCGGCCGATTTCGGTCGAGCCGGTGAAGCTCATGGCGCGGACGCGCGCATCGGCGCACATGCGCGCCGACGATGGTCGCGCGCATTGCCGGTGACGACGTTGAAGACGCCGGCGGGCAGGCCGGCGCGCTCGCCGAGTTCGGCCAGCGCCAGCGCCGACAGCGGCGTTTCGGAGGAAGGATGCGCGACGATGGTGCAGCCGGCGGCAAGTGCCGCTGCCGCCTTGCGGGTCAGCATCGCCGAGGGAAAATTCCACGGCGTGACGACGCCGACGACGCCGAGCGGCTCGCGCCGCACCATCATCTCGGCGTCGGGCAGATGGCTGGTGACGCTCTCGGCGTTGAGGCGTTTTGCCTCCTCGGCATACCACTCGACGAAGGAGGCGGCGTAGTCGATCTCGCCCAGCGACTCCTTCAGCGGCTTGCCCTGTTCCAGCGTCATCAGCAGCGCCAGATCCTCCTTGGCGGCGATGATCAGCTCGAACCATTTTCGCAGGATCCTCGACCGCTCCTGCGGCAGCAGCGCCCGCCAGGCCGGAAAGGCGCGCGCGGCGGCATCGATCGCTTTCGTCGTCTGCCCGGCATCGAGCGCGGCGACGAAGGCGACAGTGGCGCCGGTCGCCGGATCGGTGACCTCGAAGCTCTCCGCCGCCTCGCTTGCCGTCCAGTGGCCGTCGACATAGGCGAGCTCGCGCAGCAGCCGGCGGTCGGCGAGGCGGTCGAGCGCTTCATGGCGGTTCGTGCGGGCAAAATGCGCGGACATCGATCGAGTCTCCCGGTGCCGAAGGCGATGCGGAAAGACTATTCGCGCGGTTGAGACAGAGAGACTGTTTCGGCGTCGGCACGCAGAGAGATTGTCTCTATTCGCCGCCGCGAAGCAGACGATCTCTGCTGTCTCACGCTTGCAGCGGCAGCAGATCGGCCACCGGCAGCACCGTCTCGTCCTTCACCGTCTTGGTGACGATATAGGTGAAGTAGCGGTCGATGCCGATCTCGCGCTCGAGCAAGGCGTCGACCAGCCGCTGATAGGCGTCGATGTCGCGCGCCATCACCTTCAGCACATAGTCGACGCCACCGCCTACCGACCAGCATGCGACGATCTCCGGAATGTCGCGGATGACCCGCTCGAAGCGGTCGAAATCGGCCTGGCGGTGGCTGGCCAATGTCACCTCCATCAAGACGGTGGCGACCGGGGCGACGGCGCGCATGGCGATCGAGGCATGATAGCCCGAAACGATGCCCGCCTTTTCCAGCTTGCGCAGCCGCATCCAGCACGGCGTCGGCGACAGGCCGACTTTGTCGGCCAGCGCCAGCTTGGTGATGCGCCCGTCGCGCTGGATGGCGTCGAGGATTTTAAGGTCGATCGGATCGAGTTTCGCTGCGGCCATGGGCGTCCACTTTTTGCTGCCCGCCACCATGGGGGCGCATGATTTCGATTGTCAATTGCACTGATTTCGATCTCTAATAAGTCATGACATTGTGGCAGCCAGATCCCGCGCTCATTCGCCGCCCGGCCTATCAGTCGCTCGCCGACCAGTTCGCCCGCGCCATCCATGACGGGCGGCTTGCCAATGGCGCCCGGCTGCCGACGCATCGCCGGCTGGCCGACGAACTGAAACTGTCGGTGCAGACGGTGAGCCGCGCCTATGAGGAATTGATCCGCCGCGGCCTGATCTCCGGTGAGATCGGCCGTGGCAGCTTCGTCCAGACACAGCGCCGCGAGCCGGAGCCACCCTATCTGCCGGAGCGGCTGGGCGAGGTCATCGACCTCTCGATCCTGAAGCCGGTCTGCGAGCCGATGCATCTGGAACGGCTGAAGCAGGCGCTGGGCTGGCTGGCCGAGAACCTGCCGTCGAGTTCGGCGCTGTCCTTCCGGCCCGAACATGGTGTTTCCGCGCCATCGCGCGGTGGCGGTGGACTGGCTGAAGCTTTGCGGCCTCGATGCCTCGCCGCAGAACATCAGCCTGACCAACGGCGCCACCGCCGGCATGACAGTGGCGCTGATGAGCGTGGCGCCGCCCGGCTCGACGGTCGCCACCGAGGCCATCGGCCACCACACGCTGGTGCCGCTCGCCCGCTATCTCGGCTTCAACCTCGAGGGTCTGCCGATCGACGGCAATGGCCTGATCCCGGAAGCGCTCGACGAAGCCTGCAGGCTCTCCGATATCCGCGCCGTGTTCGTGCAGCCCTCGGTGATCAACCCGACGGCGACGCTGATGGACGCGCGGCGGCGCGAAGAGATCGCCGCGGTTGCGCGCAAGCACGACATCGCCATCATCGAGAACGATGTGCTCGGGCCGCTGGTCGAGGACCGGCCGCCGCCGGTTGCCGCCTTCGCGCCAGAGCGCACGCTCTACGTCACCTCCTTCACCAAGATCACCGTGCCTGGCCTTCGCATCGGCTATCTCGCCGCGCCCGACCGCTATGTCGCGGCGGTGGCCAACCGCCATCTCGTCTCCAACTGGATGGCGACGCCGCTGGTGGCCGAGATCGCCACCAAATGGGTGACCGACGGCACGGCGATGGAGCTGGTGCGCTGGCAGCGCGCGGCGTTGCGGCGGCGCCAGGATATCGCCGCGGAAGTGCTGGCCGGCGTCGACTATCGCGTCCACCGCGACGGGCTGCATCTGTGGCTCGAGCTTGCCGGCGACCGCGCCGAGGAGAGCTTTGTCTCGCAGGCCCGCCTGCAAGGGGTGGCGATCGCGCCGGGAACATCCTTCCGCATTGCCGACGCGCCTTGGCACCCCGCCGTGCGCATCTCGCTGGGATCGACCACCGAGGGGGAACTGCGCGCGGGCCTGAGCGTTGTCGCCAAGCTTCTGCTTGGCGATCCGGAGCATCTCCTGCTTGCCATCTGATGCATACCGCCCAAAAACCGCAGCGCGCTTTTGGCGCGCAGATTGCCCTGAAATTGGGCGACGCCGGAAATATTGTCATGATATTATTTTCCTAATTGACATGATTTCGCGCGTTCCCCATCGTTAAGGGCATAGGCTTCTCCAGAACGGGGAAATTGATTGCCCGCACCCATCATCAAGGTCGACGCCATTTCGAAGAGCTTCGGCGCCTTCAAGGTGCTGGACGGCCTGTCGATGCAGGTCATGCCCGGCGAGAAGCTGGCGCTGATCGGCCCGTCCGGCTCCGGCAAGACGACGATCCTGCGCATCCTGATGACGCTGGAAAAGATCGACGGCGGCCATATCCAGATCGACGGCGAGCAGCTCTATCACATGGAGCGCAACGGCCAGCTGCTGGCCGCCGACGAACGGCACCTGGCGAAGATGCGGCAGAAGATCGGCATGGTCTTCCAGCTGTTCAACCTGTTTCCGCACAAATGCGTCATGGACAACGTCACGCTGGCGCCGATGCTGACCAAGGGCGTTGCCGCGCGCCGCCGCCGAGAAACGGGCGATGGAATTGCTCGAGATGGTCGGCATGGCCGACAAGGCCAAGGCGATGCCGGCGCAGCTTTCCGGCGGCCAGAAGCAGCGCGTCGCGATTGCCCGCGCACTGGCGCTGTCGCCGAAGATCATGCTGTTCGACGAAGTCACCTCGGCGCTCGATCCTGAGCTGGTCGAGGAGGTGCTGAACGTCATGCGCAAGCTCGCCGCCGAGACCGACATGACCATGCTTCTGGTCACCCACGAGATGGGCTTTGCCCACGACTTCGCCGACCGGGTGCTGTTCTTCGATCGCGGCAGGATCGTCGAGGAAGGCAAGCCCGACGAGATTTTCCGCCATCCCAAGCAGGAGCGCACGCAGGGCTTCCTGAAGAAGATCATCGCGGCCGGACACCGTGTCTGACCGCTATGCAACGGGTGGTGAACGCCGTCCCGAGGCGATGAAGGCGTCCTTAGAGGCGGCGAAGCCGTCCTCAGGGCTTAAACGCCCAAATCGAGCAAACCAAGAAGACAGAACAAGGAGTTGGGAACAGTGAAAAAACTTGGCATTCTGGCCGGCGTCGCCGGCCTTGCACTGACGGCCGTTCTTGCCGCCTCGAGCGCCGGCTCGGCCGACGACAGCAAGCTCGAGCAGCTGAAGGCGCAGGGCTTTGCCCGCGTCGCCATCGCCAACGAGCCGCCCTATACGGCGGTCGCCGCCGACGGCAAGGTCTCGGGCGCGGCGCCCGACGTGGCGCGCGAGATCTTCAAGCGCCTCGGCGTCGGCGACATCGTCGCCTCGATCTCCGAATATGGCGCCATGATCCCGGGCTTGCAGGCCGGCCGCTTCGACGTCGTCACAGCCGGCCTGTTCATGAAGCCGGAGCGCTGCGCGGCGGTCGCCTATTCCGAACCGGTGCTGTGCGACGCCGAGGCGATGCTGGTGAAGAAGGGCAATCCGAAGGGCTTCAAGAGCTATGAGGATGTCGCCAAGGACTCTTCCGCCACGATCGGCGCGCCGGGCGGCGGCACCGAAGAGAAGCTGGCGCTCAATGCCGGCGTGCCGCGCGATCGCGTCATCGTCGTGCCGGACGGCCAGAGCGGCCTGAAGATGCTGCAGGACGGCCGCATCGACGCCTATTCGCTGCCCGTGCTGTCGATCAACGACCTGGTCAAGAAGGCCAACGATCCGAACCTCGAAGTCATCGCCCCGGTGCAGGGCGCGCCTGTCTATTGCGACGGCGCGGCCTTCAAGAAGGGCGATGAAGCGTTGCGCGACGCCTATCGACGTCGAACTTGCCAAGCTGAAGAAGTCGGGCGAGTTCGCCAAGATCATCGAGCCCTACGGCTTCTCGGCCGCTGCGGCGATGTCGACGACGCGCGACAAGCTCTGCGCCGCGAAGTAGGGCGCGCTTTTTCCTTCTCCCCGTTCACGGGGAGAAGGTGGCTCGAAGAGCCGGATGAGGGGCGGCGCCATACTTCGGATGGTTCGCGCTGCCCCTCATCTGCCTGCCGGCATCTTCTCCCCGTGAACGGGGAGAAGGATCCAAGAACCGCCAACGTTGGAGCCCAGATGACCCAGTGGTCCGGCTATCTCGGCCTGATATTGCAGGGAGCGCTTGTCACCATCGAGCTGACGCTGATGGGATCGGTGCTTGCCCTGATCATGGCCTTTCTGGCCGGCATGGGGCGGCTGTCGCGCTTCTTCGTGCTGCGGGCGCTCGCCACCGCCTACATCGAATTCTTCCGCGGCACCTCGATCTTCGTGCAGCTGTTCTGGGTCTATTTCGTGCTGCCTCTTGCCGGCATATCGCTGACGCCGCTGCAGGCCGGCGTGCTGGCGCTGGGCTTGAATGTCGGCGCCTATGCCGCCGAAGTGGTGCGCGGCGCCATCCAGTCGGTCGGCCGCGAGCAATATGAGGCTTGCATCGCGCTCAATCTTGGCCGCTGGCAAGGCATGCGCCATGTCATCCTGCCGCAGGCGCTGCTGGTCATGCTGCCGACCTTCGGCAACAACGCCATCGAGCTGCTCAAGGCGACCTCGGTCGTCTCGCTGATCTCGCTCGCCGACCTCACCTTCCAGGCGCAGGTGGTGCGCTCGCAGACCGGCAACACGCTGATGCCGTTCACCACCATCCTGATCATCTATTTCGTGCTGGCGCTCATCATCTCGTGGGGCGTGCGCTCGCTGGAACGCCGCATGGCGCGCGGCCTCGATGGAGTGCGCGTTTGATGGAATGGGCCCTGTAATGGACTGGGATTGGAACTTTGTTTGGGAGATCATGCCGACGCTGATCCAGGGGGTGAAGATCACCATCCTGGCGACGCTGCTCGGCTCGGTGCTGGCGGCGATCGTCGGCCTGGCCATCGCGCTGGCACGGCGCTCGCCGAACCGGGCCGTGTCGCGCAGCGTCGGCTTCCTTGCCGAGTTCATCCGCGGCACGCCGCTCCTGGTGCAGCTCTATTTCATCTTCTACGTGCTGCCCGATTTCGGCATCCTGTTGCCGCCGCTGGTTGCCGGTGTCATCGGACTCGGGCTGCACTACGGTACCTACACGGCGGAAGTCTACCGCGCCGGCATCGACAATGTGCCGCGCGGCCAGTGGGAAGCCGCCAAGGCCTGCAATCTGAGCGCCGGCCAGACCTGGACCCACATCATCATCCCGCAGGCAATCCCGCCGATGATCCCGGCTTTGGCCAATTATTTCATCGCCATGTTCAAGGAGACGCCGCTGCTTTCGGCGATCACCGTGCTGGAGCTGATGAACCAGGCCAAGAGCGTCGCCAACACCTACTATCGCTACATCGAGCCGATAACGCTGGTCGGCGCCTTCTTCCTCGTCATCAGCCTTTTCTCGGTCGTGCTGCTGCGCTGGCTGGAACATCGCTACGGCAAGATCGAAAGGTAGTTTTTCATGAAACCGCTGCCCGAGATCAGACTGATGCCGACCAGGCCGGCACTCGACGCGCGTCCGTTGGAGAAGCGCGTCGGCCTGATCATCCTTGCCACCGACCACACCAGCGAACCGGATTTCCGCCGCATGGTGGCGGGCGAGCGGATCGGCGTCTATGTCGCCCGCATCCCCTACAAGAATCCGACCACGCCGGAGAATTTGCGCAAGATGCAGCCGGAGCTGTCGGCCGGCGCGGCGCTGATCCTGCCGGACGAGCCGCTCGATGCGATCTGCTATTCCTGCACTTCGGCCTCTGTGGTCATCGGCGATGCCGAGATCGAGGCGGCGGTGCAGGCCGCCAAGCCGGGCGTACCGGTGGTGACGCCGCCCATGGCCGGCGTGCGCGGGCTGAAGGCGCTGGGTGCGAAACGGATCAGCATCCTCACCCCATACACCGTCGAGACCAGCCGGCCGATGGCAACCTATTTCGCCGAGCGCGGCTTCGACATACTGAGCTTCACTTGTCTTGGCTTCGAGGACGACCGCGAGATGGCGCGTATTGCGCCGGCCTCGCTGGTCGAACTGGCCCGGGAAGCAACGCATGCAGAGGCCGATGCGTTGTTCGTCTCCTGCACGGCACTGCGGGCAGCCCTTGCGGTGCCCGGCATGGAACAGGCGATCGGTCTCCCCGTTGTCACCAGCAACCAGGCCAGTGCCTGGAACTGCCTGCGGCTTTGCGGCGACGACACAGCTGCGTCCCGAATTCGGCCGGCTGATGACGCTGCCGCTTGGTTGATAAGATGACAGAGGTCACGCTTCAGCACATTCGCGCAGCGCGCGACCGCATTGCCGGCAAGGTCGAGCAAACGGCGACCGCGCTTTCCCTGAGTCTTTCCGAGCACTTGGGTGCACCGGTTTACCTCAAGCTCGAACACCGCCAGACCACCGGCAGCTTCAAGCTGCGCGGCGCATCGAACGCCATCGCCTCGCTAAGCCCTGAAGAGAAGTCGCGCGGTGTTGTCGCGGCCTCGACCGGCAATCATGGCCGGGCGCTCGCCCATGCGGCAAAGCTCGAAGGCCTGCGTGCGGTGATCTGCATGTCGCGGCTGGTGCCCGAAAACAAGCTCGACGCCATCCGCCGCCTCGGCGCCGAGATCCGCATCGTCGGCAACAGCCAGGACGATGCGCAGCAGGAGGTCGATCGGCTGGTCGGGGAGGAGGGCCTGGTCATGCTGCCGCCTTTCGATCATCCCGACATCGTCGCCGGGCAAGGGACGCTCGGGCTGGAGATCATCGAGCAGGTTTCGGACGCGGCAACGGTGCTGGTGCCGCTGTCCGGCGGTGGGCTGGCCTCGGGCGTTGCGGCTGCCGTCAAGGGCGTCAGCCCGAGGACAAAGGTCATCGGCGTTTCGATGACGCGGGGCGCCGCGATGAAGGCGAGCCTCGATGCCGGCCGCCCGGTCGAGGTCGAGGAACTGCCGACACTGGCGGATTCGCTTGGCGGCGGCATCGGCCTCGACAACCGGCTGACCTTCGCCATGTGCCGCGACCTGCTCGACGATGTCATCCTGCTCAGCGAAGACGAGATCGCCGCCGGCATCCGTCACGCCTATGAACAGGAACGCGAGATCGTCGAAGGCGCCGGCGCGGTCGGCATCGCTGCGCTGCTTGCCGGCAAGGTCAGGGCGAAAGGCCCGGTGGTGCTCATCCTGTCCGGCCGCAACATCGATATGACGCTGCACCGCAGGATCGTCTGCGGTGAAACGCCATCAACCGTGGAGCGCGCAGCATGAGCCGGATGACCATCCTCACCGAAGCCGAACTCCGCACGATCGTTGCGCTCGATCTCGACGCCGTCGCTTGCGTCGAGAACGCTTTTCGCGCGCTTGCCACCTTGCCGGTGGCGATGCCGCCGATCCTGCGTCTCGACATTCCCGAACATCACGGCGAGGTCGACGTGAAGTCCGCCTATGTGCCTGGCATCGACGGCTTCGCCGTCAAGATAAGCTCCGGCTTCTTCGACAATCCGAAGCTCGGCCTGCCCAGCGGCGGCGGCATGATGGTGCTGCTCTCGGCAAAGACCGGCGTGGTCGAGGCGCTGCTGCTCGACAATGGCTATCTCACCGATATCCGCACCGCCGCCGCCGGCGCGGTCGCGGCCAAGCATCTGTCGCGGCCGGACTCCTCCGTTGCCGCGATCTTCGGCGCCGGCGTTCAGGCCGGGTTGCAGTTGGAAGCGCTTCGCCTGGTGCGGCCGATCGCCGAGGCGCGCATCTGGGCGCGCGATGCCGTCAAGGCGGAGAGCGACTGCGGCCAGCTTGCGCGAGAAACTCGGCATCATCGTGCGCGCCGAGCCCGATGCTGCAAAGGCGGCTGCCGGCGCCGACATCATCGTCACCACCACGCCGTCGACCGAGCCGCTGATCAAGGCCGGGTTCATTGTGGCCGGCCAGCACATCACCGCTATGGGCTCGGACGCCGAGCACAAGAACGAGATCGCGCCGGCGATCCTGCGCATGGCCGATCTCTATGTCGCCGACAGCGCCAAGCAGACCCGGCGTCTCGGCGAATTGCATCACGCCATCGCCGCCGGCGTGATGGAAGCCGACGCCGATGTGACCGAACTCGGCCAGATCATCGCCGGCGAAAAGCACGGCCGGCGCTCGGCCAGCGACATCACTATCGCCGACCTGACCGGCACCGGCGTGCAGGACACCGCAATTGCCACGCTGGCTCGCGACCGCGCACGGGCCGCCAACGCCGGAACCATTTTCGAAAGCTGATGCTGGCGGCGAGGCCCAACAAACGAGGACCAAGAACAATGCAGCCAAACCTGAAATTCTCGCGCGGCGAATATGCGGAGCGCCTTGCCAAGACCCGGAAGGCCATGGAGGCAAAGGGCGTCGATCTGCTGATCGTCAGCGACCCGTCCAATATGGCTTGGCTGACCGGTTATGACGGCTGGTCGTTCTATGTCCATCAGGCTGTCATCGTGCCGCCGTCGGGCGAGCCGGTCTGGTATGGCCGCGGCCAGGACGCCAATGGCGCCAAGCGCACCGCCTATCTCGCCCACGACAACATCGTCGGCTACGCTGACCATTACGTTCAATCGACCGAGCGCCATCCGATGGATTTTTTGGCCAGCGTGCTCGCCGATCGCGGCTGGGGCAAGCTGACCGTCGGCGTCGAGATGGACAATTACTGGTTCTCGGCGGCCGCCTTCGCCTCGCTGCAGAAGCACCTGCCCAACGCGCGCTTCGTCGACGCCACTGCCCTGGTCAACTGGCAGCGCGCGGTC
This sequence comes from uncultured Alphaproteobacteria bacterium, assembly GCA_963788955.1. Taxonomy (GTDB): domain Bacteria; phylum Pseudomonadota; class Alphaproteobacteria; order Rhizobiales; family Rhizobiaceae; genus Mesorhizobium. The sequence goes on from CAWBIN010000008.1 coordinate 102,181, forward strand.
AAGAGCCCGACCGAGATCGACTATATGCGCAAGGCCGCCCGCATCGTCGAAGCCATGCACCAGCGCATCGTCGACAAATCGAGGTCGGCATGCGCAAATGCGATCTCGTCGCCGAGATCTACGATGCCGGCACGCGCGGTGTCGACGGGATTGGCGGCGACTATCCGGCGATCGTGCCGCTGCTGCCATCGGGCGCCGATGCTTCGGCGCCGCACCTGACCTGGGACGACAAGCCGATGAAGTCGGGCGAGGGCACCTTCTTCGAGATTGCCGGCTGCTATAATCGTTACCATTGCCCGCTGTCGCGCACCGTCTTCCTTGGCAAGCCGACGCAGGAATTCCTCGATGCCGAAAAGGCGACGCTCGAAGGCATGGAGGCCGGCCTTGCCGCCGCAAAGCCCGGTAACACCTGCGAGGACATCGCCAACGCCTTCTTCGCCGTTTTGAAGAAATACGGCATCGTCAAGGACAACCGTACCGGCTATCCGATCGGCCTGTCCTATCCGCCGGACTGGGGCGAGCGCACCATGAGCCTGCGCCCTGGCGACCGCACCGAACTCAAGCCCGGCATGACCTTCCATTTCATGACCGGCCTGTGGCTGGAGACGATGGGGCTGGAGATCACCGAATCCATCCTGATCACCGACACCGGTGTCGAGTGCCTGGCCAATGTGCCGCGCAAGCTGGTGGTGAAGGATTGAGCCCGATGTCCAGGCTCCGCCCTTCGCCGATCGCCCCGACCGTCGATTTCGACAAGGACGGCGTCCAGCACGGCTTCTTGCGCCTGCCCTACAGCCGCGACGATTCCGCATGGGGTTCGGTCATGATCCCGATCTGTGTCATCCGCAACGGCAAGGGGCCGACGGCGCTGCTGACCGGCGGCAACCATGGCGACGAATATGAGGGGCCGCTGGCGCTCTATGACCTTGCCCGCACGCTCGACCCGAAAGCGGTCAGCGGCACGGTGATCATCGTGCCGGCGATGAACTATCCGGCATTCCGCGCCGGCACCCGCACGTCGCCGATCGACAAGGGCAATCTGAACCGCAGCTTTCCCGGCCGTCCCGATGGGACGGTGACGGAGAAGATCGCCGACTATTTCCAGCGCGAGCTTTTGCCACGCACCGACATCGCGCTCGACTTCCATTCCGGCGGCAGGACGCTCGACTTCGTACCGTTCTGCGCCGCCCATATCCGCCCCGACAAGGTGCTGGAAGCCAAGGGTTTTGACGCGGTCGAGGCGTTCTCGGCACCGTGGTCGATGAAGATGCTGGAGATCGACGCGGTCGGCATGTTCGACACCGCCGCAGAAGAGATGGGCAAATTGTTCATCACCACCGAGCTCGGCGGTGGCGGGACGTCTCGCGCGGAGACGGTGCGGATCGCCCGGCGTGGCGTGCTCAATGTGCTTCGCCATACCGGCATCGTCGCCGGTGCGGTCGAGAAGGTCAGAACCCAATGGCTGGATATGCCGTCAGGCGATTGCTTCTCCTTCGCCGAGGACGACGGCATGATCGAAACGATGGTCGATCTCGGCGAGAAGGTGGAAGAGGGGCAAGTGCTGGCACGCATCCATTCCGTCGGCCGTACCGGTGTCGCGCCGCACGAGATCAGGGCCAGGATGTCGGGCTTGCTGGCGGCGCGGCATTTTCCCGGCTTGGTCAAGGCAGGCGATTGTGCAGCCGTTGTGGCCGTGTTGGTCGGTTGATGATCTCCGATGAAGGCCCGTCAGGGCCGAGCAATCGTCGCGCACGGATATTTCGCTGACGCGCCCGCGCAATTCGGAAATTCAGATCACCGCTTCCTCGAGGAAAGGCTCGTTGCGCGGGATCCGTTCATAGCCGAAGGGCGACAGGTCGAGCGTCTGGAAGGCGCGCGTATTCACAGCGAGCACCGAAAGATCGTCGAGGCCATCGAGAAGCAGGATGGCCGCGCCGCGCGGGACGCCATGCGCAAGCATCTTCAAAACAGTCTCGAGCGTGTCCGTGCTCTTGCGCTGGCGTCCGGCGTCGAAACGACGGATGCTGCGCAGAAGGCCGCCGCGGCCTCGCTTTTCTCCGATCTGAAAGGGTCGGTTGCCCCGACGCGTTGATCAGGCGGAAGCGGTCCTGCCAACAAGGGCCGGCAGGCGGCCTCTCGACCGAAGGCAAAGCCAGGTTTTTCGCTCAATACGGTTGGTCGTGGGCGATTCCGCGAAGGAAAGGTCGGACAGTACCTGCGAGATGCCTGACTTCTGTGGGAATGCAGCATTTGCCGGCCGCAGTGCAGCAATGTCGTGGCATTGGTCGATGAGAAAGCTTATCTTTCCTTTTTCCTGGTTTTCTTGGTTTCACTGTGCCGGCTAAAACCACACACTGATCTCCAGACAACGGGGAAGCCCACGTGACGACAGCCTTCATCACAGGAGCGACGAGCGGCATCGGGCGAGCGATGGCGTTGGCGCTCAGCGAGGCCGGCTACGATGTCTATGCCATCGGCCGCAGCAAGAACGCGCTGGAGGAATTGCGGGCCACGCGACCCGGAATCACGCCCATCGCCGTCGACGTCACCGACCGGGAGGCGCTCGAGGCTGTGGTGAGCGATCTGCACATAGACGTGCTGATCAACAATGCCGGTGTGATGCCGCCGCTCGGCAATTTCGCCGACATGAAAATATCGGACATCGACACCACGCTGGAGGTCAACCTCAGTTCTGCGATCATGCTCACCCGGCTTGTCGTGCCGCAGATGCGCGATCGCGGGGCGGGGCACATCGTGTTCACCGGCTCCTCGGCCGGCCATGCCGCCTTTCCGAATGTAGCCGTCTATTCCGCGACCAAGGCGGCGATCGCGGGTTTTGCCGCGGCGCTGCGGGCCGACCTCTCCAGCCATGGCATCCGCGTTACGGAGATCGTGCCGGGCAGGGTCGAGACGCAACTCTACAAGGACATCCTCGACGCCAAGGCCCGTGCCGCCATGTATGCCGGCAATGTCGCGGTCCAGCCCGAGGACGTGGCCCGGATGGTCGTGACCCTGCTCGGTTTGCCTGCATGGGCCGACGTTACCCGTTTCGACATCATGCCAACCCGCCCGACCTCCCCGAGCGGCAGCAAGTAAGGACATACGACATGCAGGGTCTTTCCATACTCATCGTTGGCGGGGGTTCCGGCCTCGGCGCGCTTCTTGTCCGCATGGCGGTCGACAATGGCGCTTCGGCAGTCGGCATCATCGACATCAACCCGGAAGCGGCTGAAGCGGCACTTGAGCCGGCGCGTGCGAAGGGCCTGCCGACGGCCTTTGCCAAATGCGACATCCAAATAGGGCCGCAGTGCCACGCCGCCTTCGATGCAATCGCTGCGAAGCTGGGGCGCATCGACACGGTGATCAACTCTGCCGCGATCTATCCCCGCCGCCCGCTGCTCGAAATCACTGACGCCGAATGGGACGCCTCCAACGGCATCAACGTCAAGGGCACCTACCACATGATGGTCGCGGCCGTCCGGCATATGCAGTCGCAGGAACCCAAGGTCGAGATTCGCGGGCGCATCGTCAACCTGACCTCGGTGGACGCCTTCAAGGCGCATCCGCAGAACGCCCACTATGCGGCAACCAAGGCGGCGGTGGTCAGCCTCACCCGCTCCTTCGCGCATCACGTCGCCAAGGACGGCATCCTCGTCAATTCCGTGGCTCCCGCCGGCATGGCGACCGAGCGCGCGGCGGCTCTCGGTTTCCTTGAGGAACTGGCCAAGGCGAGCCCGCTCGGCCGCGGCGCGCAGCCAACGGAAATCGCCGAATGGGTGCTGATGGCCGGCGGCCCCAAGAACACCTACATGACCGGTGAAAACATAATTGTTTCAGGTGGTTACATCTACGCTTGAGGTCAGTGCGCTGGCCGCAGTGACCGTGACGTGCCGTGCATGATGGAGTTCGAAACCGGAAGGAGCTGAACGAACGATGACTGGTAAGCCGCGCCTTCCACCGCTGAATGCCCTGCGGGTTTTTCACGCGGTCGCGCGGCACAAGAGCTTTCGGCAGGCCGCCGACGAGTTGCTGGTGACGCCTCAGGCTGTCGGGCAGCAGATCAAGCTGCTGGAAGACACGCTTCAGGTGACCCTGTTCGAGCGCAAGGGGCGCTCGATCGAGTTGACCGAGTCGGCGATCCTTTTGTCGCACTACGTCAAGGCAGGCTTCGACGAGTTTGCCGAAGGGGTGCGCCGGGTCACCAAATCCACCTACCGGGATCGCATCAATCTCAATGCGAGCCCGTATTTCGCCACCCACTATCTGCTGCCGCGCCTATCCCTGTTTCGCGAGATATTGCCGGGCGCCGACCTTCGGCTGACGACGATGGTCGATCTGCCGGATTTCGGACGCGACGACGTCGATATGACCGTGCAGTGGGGGTATGGCGGCTGGTCCGACTACGACACGACGCTGCTCGTGCCGGACCCGAAGATGATCTGCTGCACGCCGGCAATCGGCGGGCAGATAGGATCGGCGAAGGACCTCACCCGCTTCCCGCTGCTAGACACGGTGAAGTCGAAGCGTCTGTGGCCTGACATATTGCGGCATCTCGGCGTCGAGCTGGCGGACGGCGACCGCAGCATCGGCTTCGACGACGCCGCGACGATGCGGCGCGCGACGCTGCAGGGCATCGGCATCGGGCTCGTGTCGGTCATAGACGCTGAAGAAGATTTGCGATCGGGCGCGCTTGTCGCGCCGCTTGGGCGCGACGTGCTCGTCGACATGAAGGAGGAGGAAATACCGGGTTTCTACCTGGTCGTGCCCAGAGGGCACCTGCGCGTGAAAGCTGTCGCTGCCCTGCACCGATGGCTGACGCAACAAGATTGGGGCAGCGATCTGAAGATCTCTGCCCTGCCGAAGCCGACACCCCTTCTCGATTGAAGGCGGCTTTCAACCCGGGCTCGACAGCCCCAACAACAGAAAAAACCAACAACCTCAACAGCGGAGAATGACTATGATTTCGGAAGTGCTGGATGTGATGGTCACGCTGGCCTCCGAAGGCATGACGATGATCTGCGTGACCCACGAGATGGGCTTTGCGCGGCGGGTTGCGGACCGGGTGATCTTCATGGATGCGGGCGAGATTGTCGAAGAGGCGCCGCCGGAAATCTTCTTCACATCGGCCAAAAGCGAACGAACGCAACTGTTCCTGTCCCAGGTTCTGGGCCATTGATCAGGCTCCATGCCGCATGGATCCGATGCGGCACATCTGAGCCTCGCGAACCCGTACAGATTATCCCATGATCGATCCCGTCTCTGCCTTGTCGAATGTTCTTGGTGCGAAAGGCTGGCTTTCGGGTAGCGATGTCGGGCCCTATCGATGGGACTGGCTGCGGCGCTATGGAGCGGTTCCTCTCGGCGTCGCTCGTCCGGCAAACACGCAGGAGGTGGCGCGGGTCGTCGAAATCTGCCGTGAGGCGGGCGTGGCGGTGGTGCCCCAGGGCGGCAACACAGGCCTGTGCGGTGGTGCCGTCGCGCACGAAGCCGGCGCCGTGATCCTGTCGCTCTCCCGCATGGCGGCGATGGAAAAGCCGGATCTCGCGAGTGGTTCGATTGTTGTCGAAGCCGGCGTGGTCCTAGCCGCGCTGCACGAGGCCCTGGAGCCGCATGGTCTGATCTTTCCGATGCATCTCGGCGCCGAAGGCAGCGCCAGGATCGGCGGGTTGATCGGCACCAATGCCGGCGGCAGCCACGCCTTGCGCTACGGCATGATGCAGGACCTTGTCCTCGGCCTCGAAGTCGTCCTCGCCGATGGCACGGTGTGGAACGGGCTGCGCTCCGTGCAGAAGGACAATGCCGGCTACCAGTTGCGCAAGCTGTTCTGCGGCTCGGAAGGCACACTGGGCATTGTGACGCGCGCGGTGCTGAAGCTTTTTCCGGCGCCCAAGCAGCGGACGACGGCACTGCTCACCTTCGCCGATTGCGGCGCGGCGGTCTCCTTCGGCACATATTTGAGGGGCGAGGCCGGCGAGTTCCTTTCCGGCCTTGAGTTCTTTTCCGATTTCGGCCTCAAGCTGGTCCTGAAGCATTTGGCGGACCTTTCCTTTCCGCTGGAAACCCGGGGCGGGGTGCACCTTCTGGCCGAACTCGCGTCGAGCTCGGCCCGGGTTCCGCTGGATGACATCCTGACGGCGGCACTGGAGTGGGGCATGGAGCAGGAGCTTGTGATCGACGGTGCGCTTGCAATGTCGGATGCCCAGAGGGCGCACTTCTGGCATCTGCGCGAGGAGCAACCCGAAGGCCAGCGGCTGGAGGGACAGCAGCTCAAGCACGACATTTCGGTGCCGCCAGGCAAGATCGCCGAATTTGTAGAGGCTGGGGAGGCGGCGTGCAGCAAGATCCTGCCGGGCGTGCGCATCAATCCTTTCGGCCATCTCGGCGACGGCAATATCCACTACAATCTGACGCCTCCCGAAGGGCAAAGCGACTTTGCCGACAAGGCGTTGGAGCTCGGCCAGGCGCTGGCCGCGCTGGCCACTGATATGGGCGGCAGCTTTGCCGCCGAGCATGGCCTCGGCCGCTCGAAGATCGTGCTGGCCGACACCAACAGAAGTCCGGTGGAGCGAAACTTGATGGCGGTCCTTAAAGATGCCCTGGATCCGTCAGGCGTGATGAATCCGGGCGTTCTGATCTCTTCCGTCAGGCAAAGAAAAACTTTCCAATAGACGAGATTTCTTGATTTCGCTCTGTCTCTTCAACGTGCAGGTTCACAACGGCGGGATGCTTTTTCGAGATTTCCTCCACTCGCCTCGTTGTCTCTTCACGGCCATCCACCGGCCCCACCCGCCGGCCATTGAGAAAGTTGATGCATGATGCGCAATGGCGGCCAGCTTCTTGTCGAGTGCCTGATGGCGCTGGGTGCAACCAAGAGTTTCGGCGTGCCCGGAGAAAGCTACCTGGCTGTTCTTGACGCCTTGCACGATACCGAAGGCAGACTGGATTACGTGCTCTGCCGCAACGAAGGCGGTGCTGCGTTCATGGCTTCCGCCTATGGCAAGCTGACCGGCTCTCCCGGTATCTGCTTCGTGACGCGCGGCCCCGGCGCCACCAATGCCGGCATCGGCGTGCATACCGCCATGCAGGACAGTTCGCCGATGCTGCTGTTCGTCGGCCAGGTGGGCACGGACATGAAGGGCCGCGAGGCGTTCCAGGAGGTCGACTATCGCGCTGTGTTCGGCACGCTGGCGAAATGGGCGGTCGAGATCGACGAGGTTTCGCGTCTTCCCGAGATTGTGGCGCGGGCATGGACCACGGCGCTCACGGGACGGCCTGGTCCGGTCGTCGTGGCGCTGCCGGAGGACATGCTGACCACGATGACGAATGCCGCTCCGCTCAGTGGTCCGGCTGCAATGTTCGAACCCGCTGCTGCAGTGGAGGCGGTTGCCGCAACCCAAGAAATGCTTGCCGCGGCGCACCGGCCGGTGATCCTGATCGGTGGCACCAACTGGACGGCCGAAGGACGCTCTGCGCTGCAGACCTTCGCCGAGGCTTCCGACATTCCGGTGGTGGCAGCCTTCCGGTTCCAGGATCAGTTCGACAATGGATCGCCGGTTTTCGTCGGCGAGGCCGGTGTGGGCATGGTGCCGCACGTCAAGGCGCTGATCCGCGAAGCCGACGTGATCCTGGCCATCAATGTCCGCTTCGGAGAGATGACTACCGATGGCTACACCTTGCTGTCGGTGCCCGAGCCAAGCCAGAGACTGATCCATGTCCACGGGTCGGATCGCGAGATCGGCAAGGTCTACATTCCCTCGATCGGCATCCATGCCGGCCCCAATGCTTTCGCCAAAGCGTTGACCCCTGTCGAGGGCGGGTGGGCCGAATGGCGTGCCAAGGCCAGGGCAAGCTACGAAGGCGCGTTCAAGGCGCCGGCCCAGCCTGGTCCGGTCGACATGGTCGAGGTCAGCGCATGGCTGCGCGACAACCTGCCCGACGACGTGATCCTGACCAACGGCGCCGGCAATTTCACGGTCTGGCCGAACAAGTTCTTCAAGTTCGGTCCCAAGGCGCGGCTGCTCGCGCCACAGTCCGGTGCGATGGGCTATGGCCTGCCGGCAGCGATAGCCGCCAAGGTGGCGTTTCCCGGCCGCACCGTCGTCTGCTTTGCCGGCGACGGCGATTTCCAGATGAACTGCCAGGAACTCGGCACGGCCATGCAGGCTGGAGCGCAGCCCATCGTGCTCATCCTGAACAATGGCATCTATGGCACGATCCGCGCGCATCAGGAGCGGCACTATCCGGCGCGCGTTTCGGGAACGAACATCGAAAACCCGGATTTCGTCGGCCTTGCCAGATCCTACCGCTTCCATGCCGAGCGCGTCGAATCGACCGCGGATTTCGCTGGCGCATTCGGGCGGGCGCTGGCATCGCCGACAGGCGCGGTTCTGGAACTCGCAATTTCCCCCGAGGCGCTGACCCCGCGCCAGACCCTTTCCCAGATGCGCGAGGCGGCACTTGCTTCGCAGAAGGCCAAGGCATGACCACCAGGACAGACGACATCCGTCTCGGCGCCGACATCGGCGGGACGTTCACCGACATCGCGCTCGATGTGCGCGGAACGATCTTCTCGACCAAGGTGCTCACCACCTATTCGGCGCCCGAGCAGGCGATCCTCGACGGCATCGCCATCGTGGTGCGCGATGCAGGATCTCGGCTGCCGACATCGGCATCGTCATTCACGGCACGACGCTGGCGACGAACGCGCTCATCGAGCGACGCGGCGCCAAGACGGCGCTGGTGACGACCGAAGGTTTTCGCGACGTGATCGAGATGCGGACCGAGAACCGCTTCGAGCAGTACGACCTTAACCTGAGACTGCCGACGCCGCTGATCCCGCGCGAGCATCGCTTCACCGTCAAGGGCCGCATCGGCGCCGAAGGGCAGGAGCTGCAGCCGCTGGACGAGGCCGCCCTGGAAGAGATCGCCGACCAGATCGCCGCGGGCGGCTTCGGCGCGGTCGCGATCGGCTTCATCCATTCCTACATCAATCCGGCGCACGAACAGCGGGCTCGCGAAATCCTGGCGCGAAAGCTGGATATGCCGATCTCCGATCAGCGCCGAAGTCTCGCCGCAGATGCGCGAGTTCGAGCGTTTCAACACGGTCTGCGCCAATGCCTATGTGCGCCCGCAGATGGCGGGCTATCTCGCCCGGCTGCAGACCCGGCTGAAGGACATGGGCGCGGACTGCCCGGTCTTCATGATCCATTCGGGCGGCGGGCTGATCTCGGTCGAAACGGCATCCGAATTTCCGGTGCGGCTGGTCGAATCCGGTCCGGCCGGCGGCGCCATCTTCGCCGCCGATATCGCCCGGCGTTTCGGTCTGGATAAGGTCGTCTCCTACGACATGGGCGGAACGACCGCCAAGATCTGCCTGATCGAGGATTTCGCGCCGCGGACGGCCAGGACCTTCGAGGTCGCGCGCACCTACCGCTTCTGCAAGGGCTCCGGCATGCCGATCTCGATCCCGGTGATCGAGATGATCGAGATCGGCGCAGGCGGCGGCTCGATCGCCTGGGTCGATGCGATGGGACGCATCCAGACCGGGCCGGAGAGCGCCGGTTCCGAGCCGGGACCGGCCTGCTACGGGCGCGGCGGCAAACGGCCGGCGATCACCGATGCCGATCTGGTGCTGGGCAAGCTCGACCCCGACAATTTCGCGGGCGGCGCCATCAAGCTCGACGCTGCGGCCTCGCAAAGCGCGATCACGCGCGATGTCGGCGCGCGCCTGTCGCTCAACCCGCTGTCGGCCGCCTTCGGCATCTGCGAGGTGGTGGACGAGAACATGGCCAATGCCGCCCGCGTCCACGCGGTCGAGAACGGCAAGAACATCTCGGACAATGTCATGATCGCCTTCGGCGGCGCAGCGCCGCTGCACGCGGCGCGGCTCTGCGAGAAGCTCGGCATCGACCAATGCCTGGTGCCGCAGGGCGCCGGCGTCGGCTCGGCGATCGGCTTCCTCAAGGCGCCCTTCGGCTATGAGGCGCTCGCGTCTAAACTGACACGGCTTTCGCAGTTCAAGGCGGATGAGGTGAATGCGCTGCTCGACGATCTCAAGGCTTCGGCCGAGAGCTTCGTGCGCGCCGGCACCAGCGGCAAGATCGTGCGCGAGATCACCGCCTTCATGCGCTATGCGGGCCAGGGCTGGGAAATCCCCGTCGCTCTGCCCGACAAGCCCTTTGCGCGAGGATGCCGCCATCACCTTGGCGGATGCGTTCCGCAAGAATTACGAGCGCTTCTTCGGCCGCGCCATCGATGGTCTCGACGGGCTGGAGATCGAGGTCGTCACCTGGTCGGTGAAGGCGAGCGACGAGCGGCCGGCTGTCCGCCAGGCACAAGATCACCACGGGCACGCGCAACGTGTCGGCCGCGGTGACACGGGAGGTCTTCGATCCGGCGAACCGGGACGATGCAGACTACGGCGATCGTCGAGCGCGACTAGCCTTTCGCGCAGGCGACCGCGTGCAGCGGGCCGGCGGTGATCGTCGAGCGCGAGACCTCGACCGTCGTCACCACACCGCTTCGACGCCGTCATGCAGAGCGACGGCGCCATCCTGCTGATCCGCAAGGAGAGCGCAGCATGAGCGACATTGGCGAAATCCGCATGCAGGTGATGTGGAACCGGCTGATCTCCGTCGTCGAGGAGCAGGCGATGACCCTGCTGCGCACGGCCTTCTCCACCTCGGTGCGCGAGGCGGGCGACCTGTCCGCCGGCGTGTTCGACCCGCGCGGCGAAATGCTGGCGCAAGCGGTGACCGGCACGCCCGGCCACGTGAACACCATGGCCGAGGCCGTGCTGCAGTTCATGGACGAGATTCCGCGCGAGGAGATGTACGAGGGCGACACCTACGTCACCAACGATCCCTGGCAGGGCACCGGCCATCTTCACGATATCACCATGGTCTCGCCGTCGTTCCTCGATGGCGAACTCGTCGCCTTCTTCGCCTGCACGGCGCATGTCGTCGACGTCGGCGGGCGCGGCTTCGGCGCCGACGGCAAGTCGGTCTACGAGGAAGGCATCCAGATCCCGATCATGAAGTTCGCCGAGAAGGGCGTGGTCAACCGCGACCTGGTGCAGATCCTGCGCTGCCAACGTCCGCGAGCCGAACCAGGTCGTCGGCGACTTCTATTCGCTTGCCGCCTGCAACGAGGTCGGCCATCGGCGGCTCGTCGACATGATGAACGAGATCGGCCTGGCCTCGCTCGATGGTCTCGGCGAGTTCATCTTCTCGCGCACCCATGACGCCATGCTGGAGCGGATCAAGGCTCTGCCGAAGGGGAGCTGGTCGAACGAACTGGTGACCGACGGCTACGACGAGCCGGTCAAGCTGGCGGCGGCCGTTTCGGTGCATGACGACCATCTCAATGTCGACTTCTCCGGCAGCGCGCCGATGAGCCGCTGGGGCATCAACGTGCCCATCATCTACACCAAGGCCTATGCCTGCTACGCGCTGAAATGCGTGGTGGCGCCCGACATTCCCAACAACGCCGCCTCGCTGGCCTTCTTCACCGTGTCGTCGCCCGTCGAACATCCTGAACGCGGCCCGGCCGGCGCCGGTGTCGCTGCGGCATGTCATCGGCCACATGGTTCCCGACCTCGTGCTCGGCGCGATGGCCCAGGCGCTGCCCGGCAAGATCCTGGCGGAAGGTGCCGCCGCGCTGTGGAACATCCATATCTCGGCCCGGCCGGTTGCCGGCGGTGCCGGCCGTCGCGCCGAGGTGCTGATGTTCAATTCAGGCGGCATGGGCGCCCGTCCCGAACTGGACGGACTGTCGGCAACAGCCTTCCCCTCCGGCGTCCACACGATGCCGATCGAGGCGACGGAGCATACCGGCCCGATCGTCATCTGGCGCAAGGAGCTCCGTCCTGGTTCGGGCGGCGACGGCGAGTTTCGCGGCGGCCTCGGCCAGGTTCTCGAGATCGGCGCACTTGACGGGCACGAGTTCGATTTCTCGGCCATGTTCGACCGCGTCAAGCATCCGGCGAAGGGCCGCAACGGCGGCAAGGACGGCGAGGCTGGCGTGGTCAAGCTGGACGACGGCACGCTGATGCGACCGAAGGGCTGGCAGCACGTGCCGGCGGGACGCCGGCTGATCCTGGAGTTGCCGGGCGGCGGCGGCTATGGCGATCCGGCCAAGCGCAGCGCCGAGGCGAGGGCGCAGGATCAATCTAGGGGATATGTTACGGAGGACGGCAAATGAGCTACATCTCCTCGCGCCTGTCCGTGGTCAAGCCGTCGGCGTCGATGGCGGCCTCCCAGGCCGCCAAGGCGCTGCGGGCCAAGGGCGTCGACGTCATCGACCTTGGCCTTGGCGAACCGGATTTTCCGACGCCTGCCCACATCACCGAAGCGGCCTATGCGGCGGCCAAGGCCGGCCAGACCCTCTACACCGCCGCAGCCGGCACGCCGGAAGTGCGCGAGGCCGTGGCGGCAAAATTCAGGCGCGAGAACGGGCTGGACTACACGGCCGACGACATCGTCGTGGCCAACGGCGCCAAGCAGATCATCTTCAACGCCTTGATGGCGACGCTGGAAAGCGGCGACGAGGTGATCCTGCCGGCGCCCTATTTCGTGTCCTATCCCGAGATGGTCAAGCTATTGGGCGGCACGCCGGTCGTCGTCGAATGCCCGGAGGCGACCGGGTTCAAGCTTACGCCGGAACTGCTCGAGCGGGCGATCACGCCGAAGAGCAAATGGCTGTTCCTGAACATGCCGGGCAACCCGTCGGGCGCGGTCTATTCCGAGGGCGAACTGAAGGCGCTTGGTGCAGTGCTCGCCAGGCACAGCCAAGTGCTGGTGCTGTCCGACGAGATCTATGAGCACATCATCTTCGATGGTCGTGAATTCGTTTCGTTCGGCAAGGCCTGTCCGGAGCTGAAAGACCGAAGCCTGATCGTCAACGGCGTCGCCAAGGCCTATGCGATGACCGGCTGGCGTGTCGGCTATGCCGCCGGGCCGGCGCCGCTGGTCAAGGCGATGTCGACCATCCAGAGCCAGTCGGTCACCTCGGTGTGCTCGATCGCCCAGGCGGCGACGGTCGCCGCGCTGAACGGCCCGCAGGACGAGGTGGCCCGGTTCCGTCAAGCCTTCGAAGCGCGCAGGAACCTGGTCGTCGACGGCATCAGGCGCATCAACGGCCTGACGCTGCCGCCGCCGGAAGGCGCCTTCTATGCCTATATCGGCTGTGCCAGCCTGATCGGCCGCAAGACGCCCAAGGGTATCGTGCTTGAAGACGACACCTCGGTTGCGAGCTATCTCTTGAATGAGGGCCGCGTGGCTTCGGTGCCGGGCGCTGCCTACGGACTTTCACCCTATTTCCGCATCTCCACCGCCACGAGCGAGGAGGTGCTTGCCGAAGCGATCGCGCGGATCAATGTCGCTGTCGCGCAAGTGGAGTAAATCATGCCTCAATACGAACGCATCCTGATCACCGGCGCTGCCGGCCGTCTTGGCTCGGAACTGCGAAAGGGGCTGGTGCCGCTGGCAAAGACGATCCGCCTGGCGGGCCGCGAACCGTTCGGTGATCTTGCTGCGCACGAGGAAGAAGCGGTGTTCGACCTCGCGGATATGGAGGCGACGATCGCGGCCACCAAGGATTGCGATGCGATCGTGCATTTCGGCGGCGCGCCGCTCGAATGCGCTTGGCAGACGATCCTGGATTCCAGTATCCGCGGCTCCTACCACATCTATGAAGGCGCGCGGAAACATGGCGTCAAGCGCGTCATCTACGCCTCCTCGGTGCACGCCATCGGCTATCACGAGGTGGAGGCGCATATCGGCGTCGATGCGCCGGTGCGGCCCGACAGCCTGTATGGCGTGTCGAAGAATTTCGTCGAAAGCCTGAGCCGGCTCTATTGGGACAAATTCGGCATCGAGACGGTGTGCCTGCGGATCTTCTCGTCCTTCCCGGAGCCGGCCGACCGCCGCATGCTGTGGTCGTACCTTTCCTTTGCCGATTGCGTGCGCCTCGTCGAAGCGTCGCTGACCGCACCGCGCGTCGGCCACACGATCTCGTTCGGCATCTCCGACAACAGGTTGAAGATGGTCGACAACAGCGGCGCCAACCATCTCGGATTTCATCCGCAGGACAGCGCCGAGCCGTTCCGCGCCGCGGTCGAGGCGAGGACGCCGGTTCCGGATCCGAAGGCGCCATCGGTGAAATTTCTGGGCGGCTGGTTCTGCGAGCTCGGTCATCCGGACGACGAGCCGAAATCGTGAAGCAGAGCTACGACGTCGTCATTGTCGGCGGGGCCGTGATCGGCTCCGCCGTCGCCTATTTCCTGGCTGCCAATCCGGACTTCTCAGGGACCGTCCTGGTGGTCGAGATGGATCCGACCTATGCGAAGGCGTCGACGTCGCTGTCGTCGTCGTCGATCCGCAACCAGTTCTCCAACCCGATCAACGTCCGCATCAGCCAGTTCGGCACGGAGTTCATCCGCAACTTCGCCGACACCATGCAGGTGGGGTCCGACAGGCCCGATCTGGCCTTTCACGAGGGCGGCTACCTGTTCCTCGCCAACACCGAGGAGCAGGCGCAGACGCTGCGCCAGAACCATGCCGTGCAGCGGGCCTGTGGCGCGGACGTGGTGCTTTGGCAGCGCGATGAGGTGGTAGCCGCCTTTCCGCACCTCAATGCCGACGACATCCTGCTTGCCTCATATGGCCGATCCGGCGAAGGCTGGTTCAACAACACCGGCCTGATGTACGGCTTCAAGAACAAGGCGCGGTCGCTGGGCGTCGAGTACGTGACCGACGAAGTGGTGGCCATTGGCCGCGAGGGCGGTAAGATTAAGAATGTCACCCTGAAATCCGGGGCGGTGGTATCGACCGGCGTGTTGGTCAATGCTTCCGGTCCCCGGGCGGCGCTCACCGCCCGCATGGCCGGGCTCGATGTTCCCGTAGAACCGCGCAAGCGCACTTTGTTCGTGTTCGACTGTGCCCAGTCTCCCGAAGGGTCGGCCGCAGTAAACCAGGGCCGCCTGCCGCTGATGATCGACCCGTCCGGCGTGTTCTGCCGGCCGGAAGGCCGCTTTTTCCTGACCGGTTGTCCGCCGGTGGAAGATCCGTGTTCCGACTGGGACGATTTCGAGCCGCGCTATGACGAGTTTGAGGAGATCATCTGGCCGGCGCTGGCCGCGCGCTCGCCTGCATTCGAGGCGATCAAGGCCGTGAACCAGTGGGCCGGGCACTATGATTTCAACACGCTCGACCACAATCTGATTGTAGGTCCCCATCCGGAGGTCAAGAACTTCATCTTCGCCAACGGCTTCTCCGGACACGGCCTGCAGCAGGGGCCGGCGGCCGGCCGCGGCGTGGCGGAACTCATCGTCCATGGCGGCTTTCGAACACTCGACCTGTCTGAGGTCGGCTACGAGCGCATCGTCGAGAACCGGCCCTTCCTCGAAAAGGCTGTTATCTGACCCCGGCGTCGATCTTGCTGGGCACTGACTTGCTGCACGAATCTCCGAGGCCACGCCGGAGACTATCTTGCCGGTTCGCCTTCGCCGAAGGTGTCTTTCATCGCGCGCAGGATGATGACGGCCGAGGCGGCACCCGGGTCCATGTGTCCGAGGGATCGCTCGCCGAGCCTGGCCGCCCTGCCGCGGGCCGCGACCATCGACCGCGTCGAATTAGCGCCGGCTTCGGCGGCCTCCAGTATGCTGTTCCACATTTCCGGGCCTCCGGCAGAACGGGCGCGTGCGTTGACGGCCGCTTCCGTGGCCGGGATCCAGGCATCCAGCATCGTCTTGTCGCCGCGCTGTCCCTTGCCGCGCTCCTTAATGCCGGTGGTCATGGACTCGACGATCATCGCCTGATCGGCGGCTGAGAGGCATTCATCCTGTTTGAGCGCTTGTGCCGCGCGCCGGAAGGCGGTGGCATAGAGCGGCCCTGTGGATGCGCCGACGGCATCGAGAAAGGCCGACGCGGCGGCCGTGAAGACCTCCGACGGCAGCGTGTCGTCGAGGTTGAGCTTGGCCAGTTCCGCATTCACCGCCATGAAGCCGAGCGACATGGTGATGCCATGGTCGGCGTCGCCGATGGCGCCGTCGAGGTCCGACAGGTGATCCTTACCCGCCTCGATCGCAATCGATATGCGATAGAACATCCTGCTCAGGCGTCGCGCCGCATTGTCCGACATCGTGTTCCTCCCAGTTCAAGCAGGATGCCGCCCGTCTTCACGGGGGCGCCTATTCACTATCTTCAACCAATCCGCAGGACGGCCGTATCGCAAGGGTGATGCAACAATTCCGTAAGCTCGGCGTCGAGATGCATGACCGTTATCGACGCACCGACCATGTCGAGCGAGGTGCAGTAATGTCCCACCCAGTTCGCCTCTATCGTGATGTCCTTGGCGCTCAGCCGCTGCTCGACGCGCCTGAAGAGAATGTACAGTTCCATCATCGGCGTTGCGCCAAATGAATTGACCAGCACCGCGACACGGTCTCCCGCCGCCGGCTTCATCTCAGAAAAGATGCGGTCCATGATCCGGTCGGTGATCGCGTCGGCGCTCATCATCCTTTCGCGGATGACGCCAGGCTCGCCGTGGATGCCCATGCCGATCTCGATGTCGTCGGGGCCGATCTCGAAATTGTGGCGGCGCGTCTGCGGCATGGAGCAAGGCTCCAGCGCGACCCCCATGGTGAAGGTTCGCGCATTGGCCTTGCGGGTCACGGCCTCGCAGGCGTCTAGCGACAATCCGCGGTCGCAGGCGGCCCCGGCGATCTTGAACATGAAGAAGTTGCCGGCGACGCCACGTCGGCCCTCCCGGTCCTCGAGCGGAGACGAGGCGATGTCGTCCGTCGTAACCACCGTGCGAACCTCGATGTTGTGTTCCGCCGCGATCTCGGCCGCCATCTCGAAATTCATTACGTCGCCGGCATAGTTGCCGTAGACGAAGAGCACGCCTTGCCCGCCCGATGCGGCATTGGCGCACTGAAAGATCGTGCCCGGAGGCGGTGACGAAAAGATGTTGCCGACGGCAACGGCGTCGGCGAGGCCCTTGCCGACATAGCCGAGAAAGCAGGGCTCGTGCCCGGTGCCGCCGCCGACCACAAGCCCGACCTTGCCTGGCCTGGGTCCGGTGCGGGCGACGAGAGCGCGATGCGACCCCTTGATCGGCATGACATAGGCGGCATTGGCCTTCACCACGCCGTCGAGCATTTCCTCGACGACATCATTGGGGTCGTTGAGAAACTTCTTGATGTGGGTCCGGTAGTTACTGGGCAGGGCCACCGTGTTGTCGACTCGTGGGCGCTGCGAGAGCTTCTGGTCGAGTTCCGTCACGCCGTCGGCATTGAGGATGCCGCGGCCGGTGGCGGCGTCGGTGATGAGCACATTGACATAGCCGCCGCGCAGCGCGGCAAGGATCGCCGGCACCTTGTCGAAGCCGCCGGCGACGGCGATGCGCAAGCCGATGGCCTTCAGCATGTCGAGCGATATGCCGATCGTCCGGTCGTCCAGCGGGCCGGCAACCGGATTGCCTTGCCCGTCGATGAAGCGGCCGGCGACGACGCCGACGGCATCCCTGGCGAGATATTGTTGCAGCGAAACCGATTCAAAGAAGCCGCTGGTGTGGATCGTCGAATTCGGACGCAGCGACGAGATGCCGAACAGCGCCTTGTTGGCTCTGGCTAAAGCGCCGAACTGGCTCTGGATCAGCGGCTCGCGCAACAGCATGTCGCGAACCTCGGCCGTGGAAACGACCGCCGGCGCCGTGATGTTGATCAGCTTCGCCTTGACCGCGCCGGCGATGGCGGAGGCGCAGAGCTCGGGCGTATAGGCGAAGCTGGCGGCCGTTCCGCCGGTAGCCTGGACGATGGTGACGTCCTGAAGGCCAGGCACCGATGCCTGCTCCGCGATCGCCAGGATCGTGCGCCCCCAGGCGACGGCAAGCGTGTCACCGGACTTCAAGAGCTTGGCAAGGGCCTGCGCGGCAGCTCCGCCAAGGCGGTCAATCAGCGGCCGCGTATTGTCGTCGCTCGGCACGACGAGACAGTCATGCAGGCCGAAGTGACGTTTGAGCTCCTGCGCGATCGACAGCGAACTCAGCCGTGACGGCTCGAGCGAGATGTTGACGATGCCGCGGGCGCGGGCATCGGCCAGGTAGCTGTTCACCGTCGCCCGCGAAATGCCCATGATCTCGGCGATGTCGCCTTGCGTCATGTGATCCTCGTAGTAGAGCCAGCAGGCCCAGACATACGGGTCGTCGCCATAGCGCAGCGGAATGGGCTCGGACGCAGCCTCGGCGCCCGCTCGCACGGTGCCGTTCTTGCGCGCCGATGATGTCTTGACGGTCATGCTGCCAAGTTTCCCCGAATTCAAGATCGATCGCCAAGATGAGCGTAAATGGCACAACACTCAATCTTGGCCTGATGGCGCCTGGTTCGATCGGGCACCAACCCGGCTTCCGGCTGGAAATCAGCCGGAAGCCAGTGCTCGGGAGGAGCCCTGTTCGTGTTCAGCCTCCAGCGGTCGCGGATAGCTGCAGTTTCTGCTTGGCGCCACGCGCCAGGGTTTCCAGGATCAGGGCGCAGGATGTGGCGCCGGCGTCGAGGACGCCGACCGAGCGCTCGCCGAGCCGGCTGGCGCGGCCGATCCGCGCCACAAGATCCTTTGTGCTGTCGCGGCCTTTCTCGGCCGCGACGACCAGTGCATCCAGGGCTTCCGGGAACGGCTTGCCGCCGGTATTGGCGGCGTCGAAGGCCTCGATGGCCGGAACGAGCGTGTCGAGCAGCGTCTTGTCGCCGACCTTGGCCGAGCCGATCGACTGGATACCGTCGAGACCGTTGGTCAACATGGCGCTGAACGTCCTGGCATCGATCGATGAGGAACCTTCGATCGTTTCGGCGAATTGCGTGAACATGACGCCATAGAGCGGACCCATCGAGCCGCCGATCTCGGTCATCAGCACGGTGCCCAGCGTGTCGAAGGCCGTGGCCAGCGACATCTCGTTGCCGCGGATCCTGTCCGCCGCCATGCCGAAACCCTTGGCCATGTTGACGCCGTGGTCGCCGTCACCGATCTTGCCGTCGATCTCGCTGAGATAGGCGCGGTTCTCGATGATCCTGTCGGCCAGCGAAAGAACGATGTCGCCGGCGGAAGCGTTGTCAAACTGCTGCATGCGCCTGTTTCCTAAAGCCTTGCCGGACAATCGACATCGACGTCCAGCAATCGTTTCAGCTCGGTATCGAGGGCCATGACCGTGAGCGTGGCGCCGACCATTTCCAGCGAGGTGAAATAGTTGCCGATATAGGTCTTGTGGATGGTCAAGCCGCGTCCGCTGATCTCCGTCTCGATCGTGTCGTTGAGGATGTAGAGCTCGTTGACCGGGGTTGCGCCGAGGCCGGATATCAGCACCGCCACTTCGGTTCCGGCCGCAAGCGCATGATCGTCGAGGACGACCTTGACCATCTCGCGGGCTATCTCGGCTGCCGGCTTCAGCGGCTCGACACGCACTCCCGGCTCCCCATGATGGCCGATGCCGACTTCCATCGTGCCCGGCTCGATCAGGAAGTTGGGATGCCCGACCGCCGGCAGCGTGCACGGGCCAAGGCCGACGCCGATCGAACGGCAATTGTCGATCGCCCGTTGCGCGATCGCCTGCACCTCCTCGAGGCCGGCGCCTAGCGCGGCCTTGGCGCCGGCGCATTTCCACATGAAGATCTCACCGGCGACGCCGCGGCGCTTCTCGCGCTCTTCCGGTGGCGCCGAGCAGACATCGTCATTGGCGACGACGGTCGCGATCTCGATGTCTTCCTTGGCCGCGAGCTTGATGGCCATTTTCACGTTCATGTTGTCGCCGGCATAATTGCCGTAGAGGCAGACGACACCCTTGCCGCCATTGGCTTCGCGCGCGGCGTCGAGGAAGCTCTTTGCGGTCGGCGACGAGAAGAGTTCGCCGACCGCGACCGCGTCCAGCATGTTGCGGCCGGTGTAGCCGATGAAGGCGGGTTCGTGGCCGGAGCCGCCGCCGGTGATCACGCCGACCTTGCCGCCGACCGGCGCATGGCGGGCGGCGATGACGCGCGGGTTGCTGCCCAGCCTGACCAGGTCGGCATGCGCCTTGACGAAGCCCTTGACCGTATCCTCGACGACCTCGTCGGGGTTGTTGATGAACCGCTGCATTGTTACTCCGATCCTTCGCCGCTCAGACAATGGTGTAGCCGCCGTCGACCAGGAGGTCGGCGCCGTTGATCATGTCGGCGCCGTTCGACGCCAGGAACACTGCTGCCGCGGCGATCTCCTGCGGAAAGGCGAAGCGCCCGGTCGGAATGCGCTGCTTCAGCGCCTCGCCGCGCGGGTTGTCCCAGGCCTTCCTGCCGAGGTCGGTGAGAACCACCGTTGGCGAGATCGTGTTGACGCGTGATGCCGTGTTTGCCCCATTCGGCCGCAAGCGTCTTCGACAGGCCGATGACGCCGAATTTCGAGGCGCAATAGGCGGCATGCTGGTCGATCGCGACGCTGCCGGCCTGCGAGGCCATGTTGATGATTTTGCCGCCCTTGGCGGCCTTGATCAGCGCGCGTCCGGCGGCCTGGCAGACAAGGAACGTTCCCTTGAGATTGATGTCGATGGTCTTGTCCCAGGCGTCGAGGGTGAGTTCCTCGGCGGGAGCAAGGATGGCGACGCCGGCGCTGTTGACGACGATGTCGATTTGGCCGAAAGCCGCTTGCGCCGCGGCGAACACCGCTTCCACGGACTGTGGATCGGCCACGTCGCAAACGAAGGATTTCGCGCCATTGCCGAGTTCGTCGGCCTTCGCGCTGCGCAACCGATTTCATTGATATCGATCACGCCGACGACGGCCCCTTTCGCGGCAAATGCCGACGCAATGGCACTGCCGATGCCGGAGGCGCCGCCGGTGACCAGGGCGACCTTGCCGCCCAGCGAAAAATTGAGATCGACGTCTATTGATATCGGTCATGGTTTTGTTCTTCCGGTCCTGGTGGAAAGTGGGGCGGGCGGTCAGCCCGCCCCACGGGTTGTATTACTTGCGCGTCGCCAGCAGCTGGTCGACGTTTTCAGCCGTCACCGGCGTCCACGGGACATTGTAGATCTTCTCCTTGCCGTCGTTCCACGGCATGTCCTTGTAGGTTGTCCAGATGTCGGACTGAGGCTTGTAGTCACCCTTCTTGGCATTGAAGATGGCGAGGTCGAGCGCGCCTTGAGCCTGGGCGCGCGCGTCCTGGAGGATCGAGGTCATCTCGCCAGCCTTGACGGCGTGGAGGGCGTCGGTGATGCCGTCGATGCCGGCAATGGCGAAACTCTTGACGTCAAGGCCGGCGGCCTTGATCGCCTCGATCGCGCCGAGAGCCATTTCGTCGTTCTGGCCGATCACGCCGTTGATCTGCTTCGGGTGGGCGGTCAGCCAGTTCTCCATCAAGGTCTGGGCTTCGGCGCGCGACCAGTTTGCCGTCTGGTCCTCGAGAACCTTGACGTCAGGGCATTCGGCAAGCGCCTTCTTGTTGCCTTCGAGGCGCGGAGATCTGCGCGGACTGGCCGACCGGGCCCTCGAGGATGACGACGTTGCCCTTGCAGCCGATCTTGTCGAGCACGGTCTTGGCTTCCATGTAGCCCGAAATCGTGTCGTCGGATCCGACATAGGAGGTCAGCAGATCGGAATTGACGCGGGTGTTCGAGCCGATGACCGGAATGCCGGCGTCGGCGGCCGACTGTACGGCAGCGGCGCCCGCGTCGACGTCGATCGGCGCGAAGATGATCGCATTGTATTTCTGCGTGACCATCGTCTTGAACTGGTCCTGCTGGACCAGCGCATCATAGCGGCCGTCGAACACCGTCAGCTCGACTTCGCCGCTCTTGACGGCCGGGTGCTCCTGAAGCGCCGCCGCCCAGATCTGCATGAATTCGGCATTCAAGCCGTAGGGTGCTGCGCCGATCTTGATCTTTTCCTGCGCCATCGCCGACGAGGCCAGCAGCGCGGTCGCGGATGCGAGCGCAATCATCAATCTTTTCATTTCGTTACCTCCACTTGGTGAGCGACCGACATGGTTCGCCTTTCAACGGACGCGCGTGATGCAGGTCCGGTGCCTGAAGGGGGCTGTCGAGCACGATATTGCCAAAGCGGAATCCGCTTTGGGTCCAAAGCGCTAAGCCCCGTAGTTCCTCTTCTGGTCGAGCATCACGGCGCCGACGATCAGGGCGCCCTTGAGCACTTGCTGGTAGTAGGATTGGATACCCATGAGATCGAGACCGTTGTTCATGACGCCGATGATCAGCGCCCCGATCAATGTGCCGGTGACCCGGCCGACGCCTCCGGAAAGACTGGTTCCGCCGATCACCACCGCCGCGATCGCATCGAGTTCATAGGCGATGCCGGCCTGCGGAAGCGCCGAACCGGTACGCGCGCTGAGCAGCATTCCGGCGAAACCGGCCAGGCCGCCAGAGATGACGTAGACGACGAACTGGATGCGGGTGATGTTGATGCCCGAGGTCCTGGCCGCATGCGGGTTGCCGCCGACGGCATAGATGTAGCGGCCGAAACGGGTCCGGTTGAGGATCCACCACGAAACGGCGAACACGATCGCGAGAATGATGACCGGCGCCGGTATGCCAAAGACGTCGCCGGTGCCGATCCAGCGGAAGGCCGGCGTCAGCGCGGGAACCGGACGGCCGCCGCCATAGATCAGGGTCAGCCCGCGCGCCGCCGAGAGCATGCCCAGCGTCGCCACGAAGGCCGGCACCGAAAACCGCGACACGATCACGCCGGAGACGGCGCCGCAGGCAATGCCGACCAGCAGGCCGATGCCGAGTCCCCAGCGCGACGGGATAGGGCGCGCCGGACAATGCCGGCGGTCGCGGAGCTGGTCGACGAAACTGGCGCTGACGATGCCGGCAAGCGCCACAACAGAGCCGACGGAGAGATCGATGCCGCGGGTCAGGATGACGAAGGTCATGCCGATGGCGAGGACACCGTTGATCGAAGTCTGCAGCAGCACGTTCGAGATGTTGCCGGCGGTCAGGAAGAACTCGTTGGAGACCGACAGAACCGCCACCAGGATCAGGAAGGCGAGGAAGATGCCGTATTCCTGGATCAACAGCCGTCGCTGCTCGGAACCCAGCCAGCCCTTCGCCGCCTTGTCGTCGCCAACCGACATTACCGACTCCTCTGCCATTGAGCGAACACCCTGTCCCGGTTCAGGTTGATAGGTGGACGAGTGATTGGGCATCCGTTTCCTCCCGGCTGAAGATTCCGGCGCTCCTGCCGGCCCGCATCACCATGATCCGGTCCGACATGCCGAGAACTTCATCGATTTCAGACGAGATCATCACCACCGTGCCGCCGGCGGCGGCGAAGTCGCTGATGATCCGATAGATCTCACGCTTGGCGCCGACGTCGACGCCGCGGGTCGGCTCGTCCAGCAGCAGGACTTTCGGGTTGCGCAGGAACCATTTGCCGAGCACCACCTTTTGCTGGTTGCCTCCCGAAAGGCCGGAGACCGGCATGGTGTCGCGCGCCGCCTTGATCTGGAACTGCTCGCGCATGTCGCGGCTTGCCCGCGCCTCCCGAGCCCGGTCCATGGCAAAGGCGGGGCTCATTTCCGGCAGGCTCGCCATGCAGATGTTTGCCCGCACGGAATCGGAGAGATTGAGACCGGTCAGCTTGCGGTCCTCGGTGACCAGCGCCAGGCCAAGCGCCATGGCGTCCGCCGGCTTGGAGATGGTGACCTCGGCGCCGTCGACCGCAACTGCGTCCCGCCGACGGTTTGTCGAGCCCGAACAGGCAGTTGAAGATTTCCGTTCGCCCGGCGCCCATCAGGCCGTAAATGCCGAAGATCTCGCCCTTTCGGGCCGAGAAGGAGATGTCCTCGATCTTGTTCGGGCAAGAGAGCGCAACGACCTCGATGCCGGTTTGCGGCGTCGGCGCGTTGGTCTTGATGTACTCCTCCGACAGCTCGCGCCCGACGATCATGCGGATGAGGCCGGGCCGGTCGATGTCGGCAAGCGCCCCGCTGCCGACATAGGCGCCGTCGCGAAAGACCGTGTAGGAATCGGCGATCTGGAAGATCTCCGACAGGCGGTGGGAAACATAGACGATGCCGCGCCCTTGCGCCTGCAGGCGGCGGATCGCGTCGAAGAGGTGCTGGGCCTCCCGCTCGCCGATCGCCGACGTCGGCTCATCCATGAAGATGACCTCCGCGTCGTGGCTGAGCGCCTTGGCGATCTCGACCAGTTGCATCTGCGCGACCGAGAGGTTCATCATGTAGCTGTGTGGCGCGAATATCGAATTCGAGATCGTCCAGCAGCTTTTGCGCCGACCGGTTCATCGCCCGGAAATCGATGCCGCCGAAGCGCGCCATGGGCTCGCGGCCGAGATAGATGTTTTCGGCGACCGTCATGTGGGGAACGGGGCTGAGTTCCTGTTCGATGATGGCAATGCCCGAGGCCAGTGCGTCGGCCGGGCTTGCGAATTCCACCTCCTTGCCGCGACGGCGGATTGCGCCGGAATCGCGCTTGAAGATGCCCATCAGGATCTTGAGGAAGGTCGACTTGCCGGCGCCGTTGCCGCCGCAGAGTGCATGAACCGTGCCGGCTCGAAGTTGAAAGCGGCCGTCGCGCAAGGCGGCGACGCCACCAAAGGACTTCTTCAGCCCTTCCACCTCGAGCAAAAGCTCCACGCCGTTCTCCTCCCACGACATCTCGGCAACCCCGTTTGGGGTGATCGACACCGGAACTCTCCGTCTCCAAATGTCGATGATGACAATAGTCAGTCGATGATCGACAAATGTCAAGTTAATGATTTTGCGATGTCTGGATTGACGGTTTTCCGCCGCGCGTCCAACCTCATTGGCAAGCGCAATTCGTGCCGCGCTGACCAAGGCTCTGCCCCCAGGCAGGACGCCGGGAGCAGGCTTCTTCCAGGACATCCAGACCCTATGACGCGACCGTTGGAACAGCTTCTTTCCCAGCTCCATGAGCGGTTCGACACCGCTTCTGTCCTGGTTGGTGATGCGGTCGATCCGCGTTACAGCGACGACCTTTCCGGAAAGATGGGAGTGCGCCCCGAGCTCGTCCTGCGTCCGCGCACCGCGGCGGAGGTGGCTGAGATGCTGCGGCTCTGCAACGGCATCGGCCAGCCGCTTGTCGTCCATGGCGGCCGCACCGGTCTTGCCGGTGCGGCGCGCGTCGAGCCGGGCGAGGCGGTGCTGTCGCTGGAGCGGATGACGGCGATCGAGGCGCCCGACCGCGAGGCGGCGACGATCGTCGCCGAAGCCGGCGTGCCGCTGCAGGTGGTTCAGGACGCGGCCGATGCGGCCGGCCTGCTGTTCGGCGTCGATATCGGGGCGCGGGGAACGGCCACCGTCGGCGGCAATGTCGCCACCAATGCCGGCGGCATTCGCGTGCTGCGCTACGGCATGTACCGCGCCCAGGTTCTGGGTCTGGAAGCGGTGCTGGCGGACGGCTCGATCCTGACCTCGCTCAAGGGCCTGCCCAAGGACAATTCCGGTTACGATCTCAACCAGCTCTTCATCGGCAGCGAAGGCACGCTGGGCGTGGTCACGCGCGCCTGCCTGCGGCTGCACCCGAAGCCGGCCACGGAGGTCAATGCCTTCTGCGCGCTGGCCTCGCTGGAAGCAGCAATCGCGCTGCTCGGGCTGCTCAGGCAACGGCTCGGACCGTTGCTTTCGGCCTACGAGGTGAACTTTTCGCCGCTCTACGGCGCCATGGTCGCCGGCATGCAGGCGCCGGCGCCGCTGCCTGCCGGCTCGCCCGTCTATGTGCTGGCCGAGATACAGGGCACCGAGCCCGACCGGGACGGCGAGCGGTTCGCCGCGGTGTTGATGCAGGCCGTCGAGGAGGGCGTGATCGACGACGTGGTCGTCTCGCAGTCGCCGCGCGAGTTCCGGGCGCTGTGGGACGTGCGGGAAGACGCCAACCGCTTCCTGTTTTCGATCGAGGGCCTGGTCGGCGTCGACATCAGCATCCCGCTGGCGCGGATGGCAGCGTTCCTTCGAGATGCGGAAGCGGCGATCCGCACCGTCGACCGCAATGCCGAGATCTATGTCTTCGGCCATCTCGGCGACGGCAATCTCCACTATCAGGTGCAGACCAGCGAGCCGGCATTGGCCTATGATATCATCTATCGGGGCGTGGCCGCCGCCGGCGGCGCCGTCTCGGCCGAACACGGCATCGGCCTCGACAAGAAGAAGTGGCTGCACCTGGTGCGCAACGAGGCCGAGATCGCCGCCATGCGGCGCCTGAAGTCGGCCTTCGACCCGAACAACATCCTCAATCCCGGGCGGATATTCGACGCCGCGCCCCGAGCTTTCTAACCCCGGCAGAACGAGCATCGGCTTGGCAACCTCGATCAGTCGAACTTGCGGCGGCCGCACAAGGGCATTGCCCGGCTCTTTGCCGACGCGTTGCGCTGCAAATGCATGAAGAACGGCGCCGGTGCGCTCGAATCCGTCGACAATCACAATCATTGCGGACAGCCTGGCTCTGAGCTAATTTAGAGCCTGATCAGACGAGGAATGTGCCCGCTGTCGCGACGGCTTTTCTCTCTCTTTTTTCTGTCTCGGCAGACTGTGACCTCTTTAACAGACCTCGATGCCGCAAGCTGCATTCTTGTGGTCTCCAGGTAATAGCAGTTAAGGAATTTGCCATGCTCCGATGCTGCGCGTTCATTGCAGCCTTGATCCTCGCGGGCTTCACGAGCTTCGAAGCTCGTGCCGATCGAAGGGTTGCCTTTGTCATCGGCAATTCCGATTACCGGAACATTCCGGCGCTGAAGAACCCGGACAAGGATGCCGAGGACGTATCCAAAACGTTTCGGCTGGCCGGTTTCGAGGTCTTCGTCGCCAAGGATCTTACCAAGCTCCAGTTCGAGGAGCAGTTTCGCAACTATCTCTCGGCGGTGGACGGCGCGGATCTGTCGGTCGTCTACTATTCAGGCCATGGCTTTCAGGTCGGTGGCGAAAATTTCCTGATCCCGGTCGATGCCTCGTTGAAAAAGGCGGCGGATATCGAGGTCCAGGCCATCAAGCTCAACGATGTGCTGGAGCAGTTGCGTTCGAAGTCGAAGATCCAGGTGATCATCCTCGATGCCTGCCGCAACAATCCGTTTCCGCGCAAGGATTACTGGCTGCGAGACCAGCTTCTCACCGCGGGAATACCGGCCTTGCGCAGGTGCGAAGCTCGCTGAACACCTTGATTGCCTTTGCCACCGAACCCGGGGCGGTCGCCTATGACGGCACCGGCGACCTCAGCCCGTTTTCGGCGGCCTTCTCGCATCGCGCGCTCGCGCCGAACCAGGAGATCCGCACGGTCATGGCGGCGGTGCGCCGGGATGTGGTCGAGGCCACGAAAGGCGTGCAGGTTCCCTGGGAGAATTCCTCGCTGATCGACGAAGTCGTGCTGATGCGCCGCAGCAACCGCCCATCGCTGCCGCCGGTGCTGGAGAAGGTCGTGCTGTCGGGGGTCGGACCGGTCGATCTCGGCCTGCCGGAACCGGTCGATGTCGACGGCGGAACAATCACCGTCAGCATCGAGAGGCCGCCCGCGCTCGGGCGCCTGATGCTGGACGGCAAGCCTGTCGAGGTGGGCGAACCGATCCAGGGCAAGGACCTGCCACGCCTGAAGATGGATGTCCCCAAGGGGGCCGCCACGCAGGACGAGGTGGACATGCTGGCCTATGCCACGCATGACAATTGGGGCGGCCGAATCCCAGGGCATACTGGTGTTCCGCGTCAAGAGCGGCGAAGGGGCCGAGGGCGAACAGATCATGGCTTCGCTGCGAGGCCGAGCAGAAGCAGCAGGTGCTGGAGCGCGGCATTCACATCACCGGTGCCGCCGAAGCGATCGAAAACCGCGAGATCGATATTCCTGTCGGCGTCGGCCCGGTTGCGCTGAAGCTGGATTTCCCGACCGACGATCCGGCGGTCAGCCTGAAGGTTTCGGGATATCCGGCAACGGGAACGCTCTCGCTGCCGGATCGAACGCTGTCGCCCGAATCGAGCCTGATGGCCGGTGAAGTCGACCATTTGCGCTACGAACCCCAGATCGGCGCCGGCGCGCCGGTCACGGTCGGCTTCGAGATCCGGGCGGACGCCAGCTCGTCCAAGCCCGCCACGATGAAATTGTCGCCGACGGTCGACCCCTGCGATACGGCCGCCGGAGAACCGCTCGACCTGCAGGGCGTCGTGCCCGGCCTGCTGCCGAATGAAATCGGCGCCAAGGCGGTGGAGGTCTGCGAGGCCGCGGTGAAGGCCTATCCGGATGTGCCGCGCTTCCGCTACGAACTGGGGCGCGCGCTGCTTGCGGCCGGCAAGGTCGAGGAAGCGAAGACGGCCGTCGAGGAGGCCGCCAAGAAGGGACATGTGCGCGCCGTGTTCGAACTCGGCTACATGTATGCGACCGGAACCGGAATGGCCATCGACCGCACGCAAGCCAATGCCCTCTACAAGGCGGCGGCCGACAAGGGCGATCCCTACGGCATGACGTCGTGGGGCCGCGCCCTGTTCAATGGCTATGGCGTCAAGCCCGATACGGCCAAGGGCCTGGACCTGCTGCTCAAGGCGGCGGCGATGGGGCATACCTATGCCATGAACGATCTCGCCGCGATCTTCACCGAGGGCCGCAACGGCGTGCCCGCCGATGCGGCTCGTGCCGTCGCCTTCCTGGAGGCCGGCGTGCAGCGGCAGGACATGTATTCGATGAACCTGCTCGGCCGCAATTACCTCAGCGGTCAGGGCGTGGAGAAAGATCCGAAGCAGGCGCAGGCGCTTTTCCAGAAGGCGATGGACCTTGGCCAGCCCTACGCTCCGGCCAGCCTTGCGCGCATGTACCGCGATGGCGTCGGCGTGGAGCAGGACCTCGGCGGAAGCGCAAAGACTGTTCGAGCTGGCAACCGCGCGCGGCGATCACGTCCGGCGCCTATGATCGCGCGGCCCTCGAAATGCAAAAGGGCGACCAGGCCGATCAGGCCGTCGCCGTGCGTTTCCTTGCATTCGCGGTCGCGCTCGATCTGCGCAAGGAGCTGCCGGACGCCCAGAAGATACTGGCGCAATTCGGGGCGAAGCCGAAAACGGCGGCGCTGGAAGAGCTGCGCCAGGAACTCAAGTCGAAGATTCCCGCGTCCGGTTCGCTGGACGCGCAACTGGTCAACGCGGCCAGGCGAGTCTGGGAAGAAGCCAATCCGCGTCGGGACTTGTTTTGATCAACTGGGAGGCAATGGTGGGCAGGACATCGAAGCAGGCAATCATCGGAACAATTTTGTCCGGCCTTGTGGCAGGGCTCATGGGCTGCACGTCCTTGATGCCCCAGCCTGAACCTACGCCGCTGGTGGCGAAGCCCCAGCCGAAGGTCGTTCGCACGGTGCCGCCGCCAAAGGTCTTGAAGAAGAAAAACGTCACCACCAAGAAAGTGGTCGAACCGGTTGAGGAGGTCCAGCCGGTTGAAGCCCCTGTAAGCCGCCTGTCGTTCCCACTATGGGTGGAGGCGGCGGCGGAAGCGGCGGAAGCGGCGGCGGCGGCGGCGGCTGGGGAGGTTGATCAGTAGGTGTTAGCGGGCAGGCGTTTCCGCCGCGGGCTAATACGTGGCCGCCGATTGGTGCAGCGCCTCGATTTCCGCCATCTGGATGCCCATCTCGACAAAGGCGGAGAGAACGGCAAAACGGTCATCGAGCGCGACGCGCGCCAGGCCGGCCAGAACGCCTGCGTTGACGGCGTGGGCGGCTGGGAAGGGCTGCAGGTCCGCTGCCGGGTCCGTGGCCGTCGGGCCGATATCATCCCATCCCGCGGCCAGGGCGATCCAGCCGCCCGGCGTAACCGGCTGCATTGCGGCGGCCGTGCTCACCGCCGCGCGGTGGTGAGGACTGTCGGGTTCGCCGACCCGATCGCGAACCAATGCGAGCAGTTCCTGGTCATTCCCGTCGAGCAGTTCGGTCAGATGGCTCAGGCACTCATGCGCCCACCAGAGTGCGGCCCGCTCGGGAAGCAGATAGGCGCAGAACGTGATCGCCTCCTCCGGTACGCGGCCGGCGAGGAGGGCGCGGCAGAACTCGATCGAAGCCTGTTCGGTCGGCGCCGTGCGCATGTCCCTGGCGATAGCGGGACAAGCCATGAAAAGATCCCGTGCCGTTCTGAATCGGAGCCCGTTGGCCATGGCCGCCACGCTTTCCCCAGGGAATATCCGCCACTCAAGCGCCCGGCGAGGCGCGGGTCAAGTCTCTCCTTTGGCTAGGCCGCTGCGGGCCGGCCGCGTGCGTTTGTTCACAGACAATCGCCGCAAGATTTGGTATAGTTCGCGGCTGGCAAAATCGGATGCTCAGACAGGAGTAACCGCAATGAATTTCGGCAGTTCAGCCCTCGTGTTGGCGGTCGTGGTTTTTGCGACCCACGCCTCCGCCGATCCAACTCAGAAATCGGAAGACATCGTGAAGTTTTTTGCCGGAGCCGGCAATCTCGGCGCGGCGCGCGGCATCTGCGTCGGCACCGAGGAAGAGTGCAGCAGCAAGGGCGAGACGAACAAGGCGGCCAAGAAATCCAGCCTCGACATGCTGATCAATTTCGGACTGGATTCCGCCGAGCTCGACGCGACCGCCCGCTCCGAGCTCGACGAGTTCGCCAAGGCGCTGAAAGACAGCCGGTTGAGCACACTCAGCTTCGTCGTCGAGGGGTACACCGATGCCTCCGGCTCGGCCCGCTACAATGAGGGACTGTCGCAACGACGGGCAAAATCGGTGACCGCCTTCCTGACGTCCAGCGGCGTCGAGGCAGCCCGCATCAAGGCGATTGGCATGGGCGAAAACAATCCGCGCGCCCCCAATCCCTATGATCCGGTCAACCGCCGGGTGGAGATGCGCATAAGCGCGCAATAGCCAACGCCGGCGCCTGTCGCGCCGGGCTCCAGAGCCCGGTCCGTCAGTTCTTGTTGAGCGCGCCGCCCACCGCCACGCCGGTGCCGAAGATCAGCGCCTTGGTCAGGAAGTCGTTGTTGTTCTCAGGCGGCGGGGAGTCTTCCCGCCCGACCAAGGTATCGCGGTTGGTGCGCTGCCTCTGCACGACCTGCTGTTGCTTCTTGCGGGGTTTCTGCGCCACCGGCTTTTGCGCGCGGGCTTTCTGCACCGACTGCTTTTTCGGCGGTGCCGGACGGGCCTGATCGGCGGCGTGCTTGGCGCGCACGGCGTCCATCATCGGATCCGTCTGGATGACCAGGAAGGCCAGTTGCTCACGCGTCAGGAAGGTTGTCGGCGGCAGCCCGTTCTTCTCTTGCCAATCGCCGATCGCCTGGCGGGTCTTGGGCCCGATGTTTCCGTCGACGCGACCAAGTTCGTTACCCAACGCTTCGACGCGCAATTGCAGGTCGATGCGACCCTCGCGGTCGAGACCGATGGCGTTTTCCGTCAGCTCGGAACCGAGCGCCTGCTTCATGTCGTCCGAAATGCCGACCGATGTGCGCACGGCAGAGCCGGAGTTGGCGTTTTCCTCGTCCGCATCGACTGCCGCGACCTGCCGGTCTTCGGCTTTGGGGTCGTTCAGTTCATCGATGCTCAGCCGCGCCACGGTGGCGAAGCGGCCGCTTGGAAACTGCTCGAGATAGGCTTCGTAGAACGGCACCGAGTTGCGCTTGGAGGCTTCATCCCAGAGGCGCTGCTCGACCTCCCAGGACGGAGGCTCACCAACCACCAGGGCAGGAGCGGCTGCCGCCGCGGCGCCGGCTGCGTCGGCTGGCTTTGCCGCAGGCGCCGCTACGACGGGTTTGCCAATGAAGACCTCGCGCCCCAGCGACGCGTTATGCCACGGGCGCTGGCGACCTTTGGTGGTCTCGGTCACTTCGCCGCGCACGCGCGTCAGCGCGCTCTGGATCTCAATGCCTGGTTCGGTCAGGTGCCTGGCGAGCGCGGTGGAGTAGGGACTGTTGACGCCGTTGCCGTCGAAGGCGATGGCGCCCGGATCCGTTGCATAGGCAATCAGGATGCCGCCGGTGCCGACGCCTTCCGATCTTGCTTCGATCGGCGCCAGGCCTGAGCCCAGCGAGCGCGACTTCGGCAGCGAGGCAGCCAGCGTCCTGGCGAGCGGATTGTCGCGGCAGGCGTCGAGGATGATGACGCCGACTGCCGGGTCGGACGGCAATGCCGCCATGAACTCGTCGATCTGGACGGTACGGGTCTTGAGATAGGCGGGCGATGTCAGCTCGGCATCGACCGGAATGAGGAAATTCTTGCCGTCGACCTGCATGCCGTGGCCGGCATAGAAAATGACGGCAAGGTCGGCGTCGTAGGATTGCTCGGTGAACCGGCTGATCAGGCTGTGCATGCCCGCATTGTCCTGATCCACCCCCTCGATCACCTCGAAGCCGGCATTGCGCAGGGTCGATGCAATCAGGTGGGCATCGTTGGCGGGATTGGGCAAGGCAACCGCATGGACGTATTTGCTGTTGCCGATCACCAGCGCCACGCGTTTGGCGTTGGGCGCGGCAGCATCGGGTGCTGCAGCCTGGGCGCCAAGCGAGGCCAGGACAAACAGGATAATTCCGCTCACAAGGACGGCGAACGCTTTCATGGATCAGCCCTCCGCCCCACTGGGGCGCGCTATTGATGTCTGCGCATGCTAAACTTTCACTAGCGACACAGTCGCTTCTGCCAAAACGGCTCTTGAGCGTATGTGATCTCGACCACAGTTTTGGTTCACAAAGAGCCCGAAAAAAGTTTCGTTATTGTAACACTTGGCGGCGGGAACACCAACGGCGACGGCGAAACACTGCAAGGAGCAGGTTCAAAGCGTCTTCTGAATCGAGCCTATGAGGGCGGTGACGGCCAGCTTGTACTTTTCGAACTCCGGCGATGTCTGCCGGACTTCCACCGTGGTCGTCCCCTGGCCCGTCCCGGTCGGCGGCGGGAGCTTGCGTCCCATTTTCCTTTCGGCCCAGTCGACGACGTAACTGGCGGACTTGCCGGTGAGGAACGGGTTGGCCTGGATGACGGCCGACCCGAGCACGGCGCTCAATTGCGACGACCCCGGCGCCGCCAACACCTGATGCGCGCCTTCCATGCCGAGGAAATGGCAGAGATAGAGCCGGCCGGCGGTGATCTGGTGGCCGCGGGCCCTGAGATAGGCTTCGCCTTCGCGCGCCAGGTTGCGCACCATCTCGCGCGAAAGCGTGGCGTCGTAGCGTAGCGCAAGCAGATCGGCGGTCGACAGCGTGCGGGCGAGATCGGGGCGGTAGGTGTTCATCATCCTGATCCAGGTCTTTGATATGAACTGGCCGGCGCCGGTTGCCGAGGAGAGCGGATTCTTGGCGCGCGCACTGCCGCCGCTTTCGACATGGACGATACGGTCGGTCAGCGTTTCGACGGCAGGATCGCTTGTTGTTGCGATCGTCGCGGTCACTGTGCCGAGCGGATCGATAGCCTGGCCGTTCTGATAGAGTTCGAAATGCAGATGCGGTCCGGTCGACAGACCTGTGGTGCCGATATAGCCAATGATGTCGCCGGCCTTCACCTTGGTGCCGACACCGCTCGCGATCGCGAATTTCTGCATATGCGCGTAGCGCGTCTCGCGCCCGTTGCCGCTCGCGATCTTCACCAGATTGCCGTAACCGCCGCCGTCGCCCTGGAAGGTGATCTCGCCATCGAAGGCGGCCGCGATCGGCGTGCCCACTGGAGCTGCCCAATCGACGCCCTTGTGGATGCGAACCACGCCCAGAATTGGGTGCTTGCGCGGACCGAAGGTCGACGTCATGACGCCGTTGACCGGCGTGACCATGCCGTTGGTGACCGTCAGCGAGCGCACCTGATCGTCGCCGCCGACGCAGGCGAACTGGCCGTCGGTCTGCTGGAAGACGAAACAGTCGAGGCTTTTTTCCGTACCTTGCACACCGACATACAAGACCCGCCCGTCGGTCTCACTTTTGCCGCGCGGCGTCTGCGAATAGATCAGAACCAGACGCTGGTCCTCGCTGGCGAAGGCATCCAGGTCCTGGCCTCGCGACAGATACATGATCGCTTCGCCGATCACGCCGGTCGGAACCTTGTTGCGCGCGGCTGTCGAATAGATTGCGTCGAGCAGGCGATATTGCCGCTTGTGCGTGCCTTCCTCCTGTGCCCCCGAATAGTTGAACAGATCCTCGCGCACCCAGGGGTCGACACCTGATACGAACGCCCCCGCCGCGTTGCGCGTCAGCGTGCCGACAAAGACGTTCTTGGCGTAGATCGAAACCTGCATCAGCGACATCGTCGTCGTCTCGCGCGTCGGCCTGAAACCGCGCATGGCGACGACATAGCCCGGCTCCAGGCCGTCGCGGTTGAACAGGCTTTTCAGGGCTTCGCCCGCCAGCCTGGCATCCTCGGCGGAGAAATGCGCGTCGAGCGCAACGCTGTCCAGGCTGCGGTCGTTGAGGATCTTCACGAACGTGTCCTCGGTCGCCTCGAAGCGCTGGTACTCGCTGGTGACGGTCGCGACGCTGGTGTTGTTTTCGATCTGGGTCTTCTGGAAGGCGGGAAGGGCGGCCTCGCCGGCATCGATCGTTTCGCCCCAGCCGGCTTCAGGATCGTCGGCGTCTGCCTGCGGCTGCGCAGTGGCCGGAGCCTCTTCCGCAGCCGGCGACGGCTGAAGCTCGTTCTGCAGGTCGCTGGCTGGCGCGTCGCCGGACGGCACGTCGCCTGACGGCGGCGGCGCGGTCTGCCGCTGCGCCTGGAAGAATGCGAAATCCTCCTGCGTCGACGGTATCGTCGTCATGAATTTTTCGCTGGCGCTGAGCATCACGTCCGACAGGATTTCGATCTGCGGAGAGACGCCGGCCTGATCGAGCTCCGCCGGCCGGGCGATCGACTGGGCCTTCGACGAGGTGTCGGCATCGGGCGCAAGGGTGATCCACATCGGGTCCCCGGCAAGATCGATGATGGCCGGCACATAGACGGACGCATCGGCCGGCACGTCGTCGGCGCCTTCGACGGCATGCAGTTCCTCGTCCTCGTCGCCGAAGGACCAATAGTCCGCGGTGAGATAGAAGCCGGCGCCCAACGAAATCACCGCAAGGACCGCGAAGCCGGCAGCGAGCCTCAGCCACAGCCGTCGCCTGCGAAGCGCCAGGCGCGCGCCTGCTTCTTTGCCTTGAAGCTGGTGTCGATGCTGTGCGTCACGGATTGCGTCCGGTCAGGAAAAAGGTCCACCGCGCCTGTTCAAGCGTGTCGACTTCGAGAAAGCCCGCGGCGATATGGCCGCGCTGCCAGCATTCATCGATGCCGCGGATCGAGAAGCGCCGCCGCTCGATGCACATTTCGGTCGACCCGTTCAGGATCGCGTGACCGAAGACATCGGTCGCATAGATGTAGACGTAGCGGTTGGTCAGCTCCTCGCGGATGACGTTCACGCATTGGTTGGCGCCGATGGTCCACCAGCCGTCGGTCTGGTCGGCATTGTCGACCTTCTGGCCGACGGCGAGATTGACGACATCGAGCGTCTGGTTGCAGACGGTGAATTCGGCGCGCGCGGGATTGGATGACAGGATGGCCAGCAGTGCCGCGCCCAGGATCACGGCAAGCTTCATGCGACCCGTCAGCAGCGCTCTATCTCTTTGTTTTGATGCAATTCCGGACGGAAAACCGCTACGCACGTTTCCTGGAATTGCTCGATCCCAATCGCGCTGTTTCTTGGGCGAGGGGACGGGCGGGAAGGAAGAACGCATGCGGCGGAGTTCCATCGGGCGCCCATGCTACCCGCCGAGCCGGAAATATTTGGCGGTGGCGGAGAATTCGGATCCGCTGGTCTCGATCTCTTCGAGAATTTTGGGCAGGACCACCGAAGCCGGCGTCGGCGCGGAGAAGGCCGCGGCCTGGATGTCCCGCGGGCCTGTGATCACCATGATGATCTGCGGCACGGCCTTGCCGGCCGCCTTGTCGGCGGCGCCGAGGCCGATCGGGATCTTGAAGGTCGCCTTGTCCGGTTGCACGACCATGCGGTCGTCGAGGTTGAAGACCATGCCCTTGTGGTCGATCAGCAGCACGCTGGAGACCAGGCCGCCACGCGTGACCAGCGTGCCGCCGATCGGCGAGCCGTCCGGCACCGATGTCCGGTCGAGAACGAGCTCGGCTTGTCGGTGGCGGTCCGGCCCAGAATGCCCAGGAAACTGGTGATCTCGCATTGGGTTGGTTCGATGAGGCGGACGCTGATGTCAGGCTCGACATGGAACCTCGCCTGGAAGTCTTGCAGCATGCGCTCGAAGGGCTGGACCTCCGTGCCAAATCCCTCGATCGCGGCGGATTTGTCAGTCGCCGCCGTCAGGGTCGCATAGAAACAGTCGCCGCCGCTGAAGTCGCGCACCCAGGTGGCGCGCAGCGCCATCGCGCCGACGACCGGCGGCACTTCCGGCTTGGGCACGTTCAAGGCGACATCCGTGTCCGGCGGGTTGGCTGCAGGTGGTTCTGCCGGTTGCGCCAGTGCGGTCTTGGCTTCCGGCTGCGCTGTCTCGGGTTCGGGTACTTGCGCCGTTGCATTCGGCTTGGCTGGTTGCTCGGGCTTCTGTGTCACCACGATCTCAGGCTGGGGCGGGGGCGCAGCTTTCTCGGCCGGCGCAGGGACTGGTGCAATCTTGGGCGGCGCAACCGTCTCCTGTCTGTCGCGGGTCTCGGTCTCCGGCTGGGGTGCTGGCGGCGCCTTTTCGGTTGGCGCCTGTTCGGGCGGCGCTTGTTCGGTTGGCGCTTGCGTCTCGGTTGCCGTCGGCTTCGGGGTTTCCTCGACTGGTGGGAGAGGTTCGTCCGGCTGTGCAGGCTCCGGCTTTTGGCCGGCCGCGGCATCTGCCGGATTTTCAGTTGGCGGCGCCGTTGTCTGCGCTTGAGGCTCCTCCGGCGGCGTTGGCTTTGCCGGTTCCGGCGCGTTGGACGCGCTATCGGTCGGGGCTGGTTTTGGTGCCTCCGGTACCGAAAGCGTTGTCTTGCCGGCGGGCGGCGGTGGCGCCGGCGTCAGGATGCCGCTGAGATAGACGCCTGCCCCCGATACCACGGCCAACGCCGCCACGGCGGCGATCGCGATGTTTCGGGTCGTTTTGGGCTTTGTGGCGACAGGAGGCGCGACCGCGCGTGGGGCGGCCTTCGAAGGTCGCGGTTCGGACAGATGCGCAGGTCGGACGTGCGGAACGAAGCGCTGTCCGTCGGGGGCCGTCTGAAGGTTGTTCCGGGGCCTTGGAGCCAGGCGTGAGGGTTCCTCCAGCTCGTGGCAAGCCCGGCCGCTCGCGCGGCTTGAGCGAGGCCGGCGGCGCCGTCGCTTCGCTGTCGGTGTCGTCGCGCGTCATCCTGGCGATTTCGGCCATGCTGGCCGGCCGGTCGCGCGGATCCGGCTGCAGCATCGCTTCGATAACGTCCCTGAAATCGGCATCGATGTCGGAGAGGTCAGGGACGGTCCGGCGCTTTTCCACGATCTCGAACTGGGAGCCGCTCATGTCGATCGGCTTGCCGCGCAGCGCCGCGGCCAGCACCAGTCCCAGGCTGTAGATATCGGACTGCTCGCTGACGTCGCCGCTGTAGAGGCCAAGCTGCTCGGGCGAAACGTAGTTGTACTTTCCCGCGAACTTTCCGCCGATCAGCGTCTCGCCGCCCACGGTCGCCGAGCGCGCTATGCCGAAATCGATGATCTTGGCGCGGTCGACCCGGCCGCCCGGCAGGATGATGTTATCGGGAGAGAGGTCGCGGTGAATGGCTCCGGCCTGGTGCACCGCGCTCAGGCCGGAGGCGAGGCGATGGCACAGCTTGCGCACGTCCTGCAGCGCCATGGCGCCGCGCCGCATGACGTCGAACAGCGATTGGCCGTCGACGAACTCCATGGCGAGGTAGGGGCGGCCGATGCCGGGATCGATCGTGAAGACGTGATAGCGAACCACCGCGTCATGCGACAAATGATTGAGGATCGACGCTTCCTTCTTGAACAGCGACAGGATCGTCTGGTCGCGGGCGAACTCGGGCAGGACGATCTTGATCGCGACATGGTCGCCGGTCTGGATGTTGTGGCCGCGGTAGACCTCGCCCATGCCGCCGAATGCGATCCGCTCGTCGAGTTCGTAGATGCCGCTGAGCTGCGTGCCGACGCCGGTGTTGGCCATGTTCGGCGAGATTCGCGTCTTGTCGTCGGGGCTCATCAGCCTCTAGCCTCCCGCTCTGGACAGGTCCGGATGCAGCGTCTGCCCGTTGCGCGCATCTCCGATCTTCACCAGCACGATGGTGACATTGTCCGTTCCGCCGCGCGCCAGCACCGTTTGAAGCAGGTTCTCGCATGCCGCCTGCGGTGTTGCCGACACCGCCGCGGCCTCGATCTCGGCGTCGCTGACATGCGCGGTCAGCCCATCGGTGCCCAGCACGAAAATGTCGCCCGGCATGAGTCTCGCCCTGCTGGAAATCGATGACGATATCGTCGCTGACGCCGACGGCATGGGTGATGACATTGCGGCGCGGCCAGGTCAGCGCTTCGGCTGCGCTGATCACGCCGCGGTCGAGAAGCTCCTGAACCTCGGTGTGGTCCCTCGAAATCTGCGAGATCGAGGCGTTGCGGATCAGATAGATGCGGCTGTCGCCTGCCCACAGGCAGGCAAACCGCCCATCCATCGCCAAAAGGGCGGCGACGGTCGAGCCGATGGTCATGCCGCGCGTTCGCGATATCCGGCGGATTTCGGCATTGGCCCGGCTCAGCCTGTCCTCGAAGCGTGCGCGAAGGTCCGGTGCCGAACTGGCGATGCCGATCGTTGCCAGATGGTCGACGATGCTGGCCGAAGCGACCTCTCCGGCTTCATGTCCCGCCCATGCCGTCGGCCACCACCCAGAGGCCGGTTTGCGGCTCGACCAGATAGTTGTCCTCGTTGTGCTCGCGCACACAGCCCTTGTGGCTGACGCCGAAGCTTTCAAAGGGAAGGGCGACATCGTTCAATTTGCCACCAAGCGCTTCTGCAGGCGTCCTCTGTGGCGCACCGTCGGGCGCTCGCATGCGCCAGTCTGCCACAGGCGTGAACATTAGAGTATCGAAATCAAGGCCCGATGGGTCCGTGGTGCCGCGGCAGGGTCGTGCGTCACATGCTGAACAGGTCATCCTCTCAAAACGCCTTCGGACAGCTGAACGCGGAAAGTGCGGGAAGCAGGAACGGGTTGGGGCCCGAGCCGGTCTGGATCGTATAGGCGACGTCGCGTCCGCCGATGACGAAGCGCGCTTCCATGTTGTCTGTCGTTGCCGGTGATGGCCGCCTTGTCCAGCAGCCGCTTCAGCGCCCACGGACCATCGAACTTGATGGCGGATTCGCGGCCCGGCATTTCCGGCGTGAGGCTGAGGCTGGCGGACGAAGACGCCGTGCCGTTCGGCCAGGACACCGTGCTCGGCGTGTTGCCCGCCTGGCTGCTCTGGACGATCTGGCCGTCGACATCGAGCACCGCCTTGATCGGCGTCGCCATGCAATGAAAACGGCGTGAAGGTGATGTTGATCGAGGGCACCGATCCGCCCAGCGGGAAAAAGGCGGCGCGGATTTCCGCGGCCAGCTGGAAATTCTTCAAGGTCGACTTCGAGAGGTCGCGTCCGAAGCGCGCATCCTGTTTCCAGCTCCAGTCCTGGCCGGTCATGTCGATCAGCGATGCGAGGTTCTGCGCGAAGAACCGGTCGATCACGCCGCCCGGCGCGAACAGTTTGGCGAAATCCGCCATCGCAATATCCTCGGTGCCGATTGCTGGCAAAGGGATAGCGGCCGTTGATCAGCCTCCTCGCACGGGCTGCGTGACCGTCTGGTCGAGCATCTGGTTCAGATTCGTCACCGAGGTTTCGGTGACGTTGCCTTCGAAATCGTCCGCCGCCGCATTAACCATCCGGGCAAGCTGCCTTGGGCAGGCGCGAGGCATTGGCGCGCAGCGTGGAGATCTGCAGCTGCAGGTTGGCGTTGATGCGTTCCGTCTGCGAAGGGACGTCGGCCGCCAGCTTCAGGCTCTGATAGATGTCGCGGAAATTCTGGGTCAGCGCATCGATCGGCCGGCGGCCGGCGGGACCGCTCACCAGAGCCTGGAACGGCCTGAACTGCGCCTCGATGTTGGCGCCGGGATGCTGGCTCTGCGTGCTGCGCGGCCCCCGTGCCGGCCCGGCTTTGCGATTTGCCGCTGCGCGATCTGCATGCCGATGCGGGCCAGGCCCTTGGCGAAATCCGCAGTGTCCTGCGGCTGGTTTCGAGCCGTG
Source organism: uncultured Alphaproteobacteria bacterium (assembly GCA_963788955.1). GTDB lineage: Bacteria > Pseudomonadota > Alphaproteobacteria > Rhizobiales > Rhizobiaceae > Mesorhizobium. Next base: position 142,333 of record CAWBIN010000008.1, read on the forward strand.
CCGGTGTCGGCCTCACTGCCTGAGCCAAGGTCTCGCGTCAGAGCTGTTTCGTCGGCGATCGCGGTAAACAGCCGGTCGATCGGCGAGCTCGGGCGACGCAGGCAGCGGACAGCGCGAGATAGTGCGGCTTGTCCGTCAGCATCGCCTTGAATTTCAGTCTGGTCGAGAATGTCGTTCCACGCCGCGGCGAAATCCTTGCCGTAGCGATCGAGAAGTTCGGGGCCGAGCTTGAGCAATTCCTGGTCGATGCCGCCTTGCTCGCCGCCGCCGCCGAGGACCCATTGGTCGTCGACCAGCATCTGCGCCATGCGCGACGAGCTGCTCCAGGTAGAAGTCGGTGAAGCCGGCATGCGTGTAGAGACCGGGAACGCGAAGGTCCGACGAGATCGCTGCCATCGATGCGTTCGAACAGCAGCTGCGCTTCCGGGCCGGCTTTCGCTGCGACGGAAAAATCCTCCAGCGCCGCCGCGTAGATCGCCGACTTGATTAGTGCCGTGGCACGATCGGCAAGGCTCATGCGTCCGAGCGAGCGCTGCGCGGCTTCGACGAGCGGCTGGTTGAGTTCGAAGACCGGATCATAGGCGTCGTCCAGCGCAAGCATGGCGCGCAGATGCTTTTCGAGCTGCGCTCGTCCCTCGCGGTTGTTTTCGCCCGGATAGCGGTTCTGCTCCCAATCCTGCTTCATCCAGGAAACGATCAGCTCATCGTCGACCTTCGGCGCCTTGCCGCCCAGCATCAGATAGATTTTCAACGGTTCGTAGAGCGCGGCCGGATCGGCCATCTTGGCCTGGATCGTCCGCTCGGCCTGGATGCAGCAGGCGCGAGCGGAACATTCGCTCCAGCGCCTGCCGGTAGGCCGTCTTGGATGCCGAGAGCAATCTTTCGCGCTGGCTGAGGCCGAAGCTTTCCTCGACCAGTGTCGGCACGTCACTTGTCTCATACCCGGCGGGCAGGTTGCGCAATTGGTCGAGCGGGCCGATGACGTTTTCGAGGTCGACATCGGTAACCGTCGTGCTTTTGAGCAGCGCGTCCGCCGTCTGGCGATACTGGCTGATGGCTTGCGCGGTGGAGCCGATCAGCGATCTGTTGGCGGTAAAGCTCAGCGCCAGCGTGCCCAGCACCGCGGCCGCGATCAACGCGATCGCGCCAAAGCCGCCATATCTGGCGATCGCCGCACGCCTGCTCGGCCGCCCTGTCGTAGGAGACCCAGCCGGACTCGGCGAAAATGACGCCGGTCAACAGGTCATGCAGAAAGAAGCTTTTGCCGGTGCCGGAAAGATGCGCCTGTGAAGCTGCTGCCGAAACTGCGGCCGATCGTGCCCAGCAACTGGTCGATCGGCGTTCCTTCCTGCGTGCCGGAGGAGAAATAGAGGCCGCGCAAGGTGACGTTCACCTGGCTGCGAGCCGGATCGAAGATGCCGGTCGACAAACCCGGCAATTCGGCTCCTTCAGCGCGCCGAATTGCGCCGGAAAGCCGAAGATGGCGATGCGCGCGACCGGATCGGCTTCTTCCTGGAGGCGGTCGGGCATCTCTTCCGCCAGCGTTTTGCCAGCGCGTCGAATTCGGCCGGCGGCCTCGCCTACCATGTTCTTGTTGCGATCTGCGGTCTGGAATGTCGCGCCCCAGACCTTGCGCCGGCGCGCCTCGTCGAAGTCGCCGAAATAGTCCATGAAGCCTGAGACAAGGTCGGCCTTGGTGAAAAGCAGATAGACCGGAAACTGGATTTTCAGTGTCTCGTGGATTTCGCGCAGACGACTGCGGATCTCGGTGACATGGGCCTCGAGTTTCTGATCGTCGAGGCTCATGAGATCGGCCAGACTGATTGCCAGGATGACGCCGTTGATCGGTTGCCGGGCGCGGTGCGTCTTGAGCAGCGACAAGAAGGCGAGCCAACTGCTTCTTGTCGCGTTGCGCGTCGGAATCCTGCGTCGTGTAGCGCCCGGCGGTGTCGATCAGCACGGCCTCGTCGGTGAACCACCAGTCGCAGGACCGCGTGCCGCCGACGCCGGCCACCGGCTGGGCATCGCCCGAACCGGCAAGCGGAAATTTCAGGCCCGAATTGACCAGCGCGGTTGTCTTGCCGGCGCCTGGCGGGCCGATGACGATGTACCAGGGGATCTCATAGAGGAAATTGCGCTTGCCGCTCGAGCGCTTGAGCGTCGCGATCGCCTCGGTCATGCGTGCTTCGAGCACCTGCGCGTCGTCAATCCTGTCGGGGTTGCCGGCAATTGCGGTTTCGAGCGCCTTTTGTGCCTTTCGCGTTCGCCAGAAACGCCAGCCCCAGGAGAACGCTGCGATCGCCACGATCACGCCGATGATCGTCGCGCGCAGCCAGACGGGTCCCAGCGGCCGCGAGTCGGCGAAGCGGATCAAGGGCCCGGCAAACCACACGGCGGCCGCAAAGCCGGCCAGCGCGAGCGATGCTGAATATCCGCAGCAGCCAGCCCATCAGCGGCGCCTCCAGCGAGGCGCGCTCACAGTGTTTCCTCCCGCGGGATCATCACGTCGACACGGCGGTTCCTGGCGCGGCCTTCCGGCGTCGCATTGTCGGCGATCGGCTCGTCTTCGCCCTTGCCCTCGACCGTGATGCGCGAAGCGATCCTTGAATTGCGGTGCGATGATGGTTTCGACGGCCTGGGCCCGGGCGACGGAGAGGTCGAAGTTGGATTTGAACGCACTCGATCTTTTTCGGCTTCACATTGTCGGTATGGCCGACGATCCTGATTGGTCCCGCGTTCGGGGTCCAGTGCCGCGGCGATGTCCGCGGCAATCGCGTTGAATTCGGGCTTCACCTCGGCCTTGCCAGGCTGGAACAACACAAGATTGTTGATTTCCACGACGATGAAATCGCCCTTCGTGCCGACGCTCAAGCCGCCGGCCTCGATCTCCTTGGCCAGTGCCGAGCGGATGCGGTCGAGCTGGGTGGCGACGGCGGGGGCGGGCGGCGACGGTTTTCACCGGCTTGGCCAGCGGCGCCACACTGGCGCGCTCTATGGTGATCGGCGTCGACGGATTGAGCGCCAGCAAATCGCCGGCGAGCGCGTCGCCCTCATTGGTGATGACGACCCGCAAGCGCGAAGAATGCCGCCGTCAGCAGCGCTGTCGCGGCGGCGGCGACGGCCCAGAGCGGCAGGCGGGCCGAAGGCGGCGCCATCGTCGCCGCCAGGCCTTGCCAATGAGGCGAAATATCCTCGCCGTCGCGCGGCTTGAAATAGCGAAGCGTCTCATAGACGTCGCGCCGGACGCGTTCGAGATTGTTGTCCTCGCGCGGCAAGCCCCGATACTGGCCTTCGAAGCCGAGCGACAGGCAGGCATGCATCAGTTCGAGCAAGATCGTAATGCGTTTCCGGCGTTGGCCAGGATCTTGTTCAGCGCCTGGAAGAAGCCGGTACCGGTGGGTTCGACATGGAAGAAACGCGACAGCATGCCGTGCCGCGCCCAGGTCTCCTCCTTGGGCCGGGCAGGTTGCCGACGAGATCGTCGACGGTTTCGCAAAGAGCAAATTTCGCGATCCGCGCATCCTCATCGGCAACGCCGGACTTCTCTATTGTCCGGTCGAATTTTTCGATCGCTTCGGCGATGTGTTCGGCAAGCGGCTCCGCCTCTCTTTCGACCGGGATAAGCCTGAGCTGGCCAAGCAGCATCAGCAAGGGTGCCGCCGCGGCGAGGATCGGGTTTTGAGCCGCATATCTGACGCTGTCGGCGGCATCGATCAGCACAGCCTGCTGCATGGCGGGCGCCGGCTGGGCCGGGGGGGCGCCCGCGACACTGCGTGCGCCTGCGGTTCCGGGTGGCGCTCCTTGATAGATCACGGTTCCGGAGGTCCAGCCCACCGGCGCATGGCTGCCGACGCCAGGATCGAAGACCGTTGATTGCTTGACCTGCGCCGGCTGCCCGCCATCGGCGCCGGTTTCCTGGGGAACCGACGCCGGTTTGCGCTCGCGCCGCGGCGCGCGAATGACGGTCTTGCCCGCGGGGCCGAAAGGATCGTCCTTCGAGCTCATCGCCGATCCGCTGCGCGGTGCCTGCGTTCGCGCCAGATCGGCGCAAGACGGTCCCTGGTCAGGTGCAGGAAATGCGCGCTCCGCTGACGAGGGCAGTGTCCGGAGGAAGATTGGCTACAGAACGCTATCCCGCCGTAACATGACATTTGCCGCAGACCCCCAGGTCAATCAGCCGTACCCGCTTGGCGAACTGTCGTATGTGATCGTAATCTCAGAGATCGCCGATGGGAAGGACGCAGTAGGCCTTCTTAGCGGGCCATGCGTCGGGCATGGTTTCCGGGTTCTTGCGGTGGGCTTCAAATTGCCAGTCTATTTCTGCTTGTCGGCCTTGGCATAGGCTTCGCTGAAATAGGCCAGGAACACGTCCAGCATGCCGTTTTCGTGGGCTTCCTCCATGCTGCGCCATGTCGCGACAAGGGCATCCCAGGCCTGGCTCTTCTTCGATGTGAACGAGGCAGGCGGCAGCTTCCTGGCCACCGCTTCGGGCGACAGGTCGTCGAGCAGCCGGGAGAGCGCGGCCTGCATGGCGGCATAGGTGGCGAATTCGTGCGTCTTCAGATCGCGGAAAGCATCTTCGATGCTGTGCCTGGCGTCGAGATAGCCGGCCCTGCGCCGCGCGAACATGATTTCAAGGATGTCGTCGGTTCCAGGCACGAATTTCAGGGGATTGTTGTCCGTGGCGCTGATCATCGTGCGGTGCGTGCTCTTGGCCAGGATTTTCGCGGCCGCGCGCGCCTTCAGCAGCATCGCCAGTTCCTCGACCACCGTGCGCAGCACCGCGCCGATCTCGGCGGCAACCTCATGCGGGTCACGCGCTTGAAGCAAGTCCGGCGAGATGCCGGCTGCGACGGCGATTTCGCGCAGCAGCTCGTCTCTCGTCGAGGGAAGGGACACGGGCTGCAGCGACGGTGCCGACACCGGCGCTCGCTCCGCCGGGCTGAAAGAAGGCCTGTCCGCGAAATCCAGCGGCCGGCCTGTTGGGCTCGGCATTTCCCGTTGCGTCGAGCCATGGCCTTGAGGATGACCGGTCGCGGCGCGTTCGTCGTCGATCGACACGAAAATGACATAGCGGCCGAGCAGCAGCCGGTCGCCATGAGCGAGCCGATGCGGGCCGGCCATGCGCTGGCTCGAACCGTTGATGAAGGTCCCGTTGCGCGAGACGTCGTAAAGCCAGAACGCACCTGCCTGAAAGCGCACCTCGCAGTGCCGGCCGGAGATGAACTTGTCCGGGTCGGACAAGGTCCAGTCGCAATTTTCGCGGCCGATCTCGAAGCTGCGATCACGGGCAGCGTAGCCGGGCGAAATGTCGGCGGGCAGGGCGTCGACGTTGTTGATCTGGAGACTGATGAACATCTGCAATAGCCGCGGACCGCTGATCGATACTTCGCCATTCTAGCAGCTTGTGAGCACGGCGGGACAGCCGCGTTTCAGCCCGCCGATCGCTCGAGCCTGTTACCGGTTTTAACCTCACTTCAGGGCAAGGTTCGGTCGCCGCTTGTTCTTTTTGGCCGGCGGGAAAACATATGCTAGGCTGAACAAGGCCTTGTGTGGCGGCCCAAGAAGCTTCCGAACGTGATGCGCTTAACATAGCGGGAACTTCAAATCCATCACACTGGCGGCCGCGTCCTGGAGGGGCACGACCCATGCCGAATGAACGTGCCACGGTTGTGCAGACGCCGGTTGGCGCCGAGCTGTTGACGTTTACCCATCTTGTCGGGCGCGACGAGATCAGCCGCTGTTTCGCCTATACGGTGGGTTTCGTCAGCACCAGCCACGATGTCGACCCGCTGAAGATGCTGGGAGGCGCCGTTTCGGTCGAAGGCGAATCCGATCCGAAACGCTGGTTCAGCGGGCTCATATCCGAGTTTCGGCTGACCCGCATCGAGGACCGGCTGGCCTATTATGAAGCGGTCGTCAGGCCGTGGTTCTGGTTTCTCGGCAATACCACGGATTGCCGTATTTTCCAGAAAAAGAGCGTTCCCGACATCGTCAAGGAGGTCTTCGACGAAATCCGGCATCGCGGATTTCGAGTCTGCGCCTGCAAGGGTCTTATCCGCCGCGCGAATACTGTGTGCAGTACGACGAGACCGATCTGGATTTCGTTCAGCGGCTGCTCGAGCATGAAGGCATCCTGTATTTCTTCGAGCATGACGACGGCAAGCACACGCTTGTGCTCACCGATGCGATGAGCAAGTTGAAGCCGGCGCCGGGCTACGAGAAAGTGCCGTATCATTTCGAAGGCCAGGGCTCGCGGCGAGACGTCGAATACATCACCGATTGGATTCCGGGCAGTTCGGTGCGGCCGGGCGCTTACGTCCACACCGACTATGATTTCGAGAAGCCGGGCGCCAGCCTCATGGCCAAGTCCGCTCAGCCGTTCGGTCACAAGCAGGCTGCGGGCGAGAATTACCGCAACCCCGGTGCGCATCTCGAATTGGGGCGGGGTGACAAGCTGGCTGCGATCCGGCGCGAGGAAATTCAGGCCGCTCACCAGCGCATTGCGGCGGTCGGAACGGTGCGCGGCCTGTTTTCGGGCTGCACGTTCAACCTGGAAGGCTTTCCGCGCAAGGACCAGAACCAGGAATATCTGGTGGTCAGCGCCGAATACAGGCTGTTCGACCCCGGCTACAGGGCTCTTGCCGACGTCGGCAGCGAGAACTTCAAGGTGGTGCTTGGCGTGGCGCCGACCGCCGTACCCTATCGCCCGCCACGCATAACGCCGCGGCCGATCATGCGCGGGCCGCAGACGGCGACGGTGGTCGGCCCATCCGGGCGAGGAAATCTTCACCGACAAATATGCCCGGGTGAAGGTGCAGTTCCACTGGGACCGCCTCGGCAAGAAGGACGAGAACAGCTCGTGCTTCGTGCGGGTCTCGCAGACCTGGGCCGGCAGCAGCTGGGGCTTCATCCAGATACCGCGCATCGGCCAGGAGGTCATCGTCGACTTCATCGAAGGCGATCCCGACCTGCCGATCATCACCGGCCGGGTCTACAACGCCTCGCAGATGCCGCCCTACGGGCTGCCGGGCAACGCGACGCAATCCGGCTGGAAGTCGAACTCCTCGAACGGTGGCGGCGGCTACAACGAGCTGATGTTCGAGGACAAGGCCGGCTCCGAACTGGTCAATTTCCAGGCGCAGAAGGACCACAAGCTTCTGATCAAGAACGACCGCACCAAGCTGGTGCAGCACGACCAGTCGGACCGCATCGACCACGACGCCAAGCACTCCGTCGGCCACAACCTCGACGAGGACGTCGGCAACAACAAGACGGTCAAGGTCGGCGTCGACCAGACCACGAATATCGGCAACAACGATACCGAGACGGTGGGCGTCAATCGCTCGCTGACGGTGGGGTCGAACGAGACGATCGGTATCGGGTCGAATTCCACCGAGACGATCGGCATCGCGCACACGCAGACGGTGGGCGCGGTACAAACGATCACTGTCGGCGCGGCCCGGGTCGACAGTGTCGGAGCATCCGAGACCCGAACCGTTGGCGGACCGCAAACGAATACGATCGGTGCGACGCGGTCGGTCACTGTCGGCGCGGCGCAGAGCCAGACGATCGGGGCGAGCGACAGCTGGAACATCGCGGCCAGCCAGAGCGTCGCAGATCGGCGCGGACCAGAGCATCAAGATTGCGAAGCGCCCAGATGGCCGACATCGGCGCAGACCGCGCAAGCATAAGATGTGCCGATGACAGCGACTCAGCGTAGCGGGTGCGCATGCGCTCAAGAGTCGCCAAGAAGAGCCTGGTGGAGATTGGCGAGGATGGCGTGATCAAGGTGGGCAAGAACTTGTCGATTGAGGCCGGCGACGCGATCTCGATCAAGTGCGGATCGGCCGCGATCATCATGAAGAAGGACGGGACGATCACCATCAAGGGCAAGGACATTACCATCAATGCGTCCGGCAAGATCAGCGTCAAGGCATCAAGCGACATCAAGATCAAGGGCAGCAAGATCAACCAGAACTAGAGGGGTGCAGGATGACCGACGTTCGTGATCGCATCGATGGCGTGGTGATCGGCATTTTCTTGGGTTTCGACGATGCACGTCGCCGCTGGTGGTCTTTCCCGGCAACCCGGAAGAGACGGCGATTGCCGCGCGCAGCCTGACCGAACTGACGTCTGTCATGATCGGCGCGGAAGTGGCGCTGCTCTTCCAGGAGGGCGATCCCGTGCGCCGCTGATCGTCGGGCGCATCGTCGATCCGGCGCGCAAGACCGACGCGGCACAGATCGTGCGCGACGGCGAGACGGGTGCACATCGTCGGCGAGGAGCGCATCGAACTGCGTTGCGGCAAGGCCAGCGATCATCATGGAAAAGGATGGCCACATCACCATCCGCGGCACCTATGTCACCAGCCACGCCAGCGCCGCCAATCGCATCCGCGGCGGCTCGGTCAACCTGAACTGATGCCTGCGCCAGTCCTTTACGAGATCGTGCGCCAGCACGCTGAATGGCAGCCTTTCTGTGGACGGTCTACGACTACCATCTGCTGCATCCGGACGAAAACCCGGACATGGATGAGGAGCGCCTGGCGAGGTTGATAGAGCGCCTTGAAGCTCATCTCGACGGGGCCGGGTCGCGGGCGAGGCCGGTCGCAAGATCGCGCAACAGCGCTTCGAAGAGTTCCCGGAAGCAGGAGAGCTGTTCGTGGTGCAGATGCTCTCCGCCCAAAAACCGATCCGCATCATCGACCTTGATCTTGCCAAGGTGCAGCGCTTTATCGAAATCAATCTGGGAAAACCTGAGGCGACCGTGGACACCTCGAAACCGTAACCTTCCGAAGTGGACTATTCCGATCTTTCGAGGAGTTCGCGAGGCACGGGCATGAAGTCCAGGTTGCGCCGTCGTGACGAGCCAGGCCTTCGCGATCGAAGTACCAGATGATGCCACGCTTCACCTCGATGTTCTTCGGGCTGCTATACTCGGCGGGCAGGGCTAAGGTCTCCAGCAGGTTTAGCTTCGTGTCGAAAATGAAGATTGCTGTCTTGCCCAGCACATAGAGTTTCGACATGTCGAAGCGGATACGGAGAAACTTCTCGAGCAAACCTTCGACGGAGGCGTCCTCCATCGTGCCAGGTCCTGTTCCCGCAACAATCGTGCCGCCACCACCCACAGCAACAAGGCGCGCCCCGTCTAGGAAGACAAGGTCATACAAGGACTGATTGTTCGGTAGCTCTGCTGGGCTCCATTGCCCATCGTTGTAGAAGTAGAGGCAACCGTGCGCGGCATGCTTGGGCCGGCTGTGCGTGTATCCGCAGACCGCCAGCTTGTTCGGGCCAACCGCGGCGATGCCCTCGAAGAAATTGTTTGCCATCCCATCAACATCACGCTCGCAAATCCGGACCCATTCATCCTTCGTGGGTCTGAAATAGACCTGGGAACCATCGCCGCAAACATAAAGGATGCCTGCTTTGTGCGTAATGGCAAGCGTTGAACCAAGGTCCTCAGCATCCTCGCTGAGGACGCCGGCACCGGGAATCTTTTCGTAGTCCACGTCCTCGGTAAGAAAGTAGAGGTCGCCTTCATTGGTTAGAGCGACGAACACATTCTCTTTCTCGCTCTCGAATGGGTAGGCGCAAACGGAAACCACTGTTCGGGGGATGTCGACATCCGCGACCTGTTGTTCTGTTGTGTCCTGAAACATCAGAAAACGCGAATACGGGTCCTCGTCGTCGAGTTCGGTCGGGACCGCGGCGATAAGATCTGGGGCAATGTAGCCCGACGCGCAAATTTTCATCTGCGCTCTCCTGGTATTGTCGGTCTATCTTCTGGGCTTTGGCGGCTTCATCGTCTTCTTGGCTTCCTTGCCGGGCAACGGGTTGGAGGTTCTACCCTTCTGGCTGGCCCCGAACGCGCTTTGTTGTTCCTCGACCGCTTCCTTTGCCTTCTTGATGCAATTCGCATTGAGATCCTGGAGGTCGTCGAGAGATGAAAGCGTTGCCTCGGTGATCTTGCTCATCGGCGCAACGCCGAGCTTGCCTTGCGCTTTCAACTTGGCTTTCGCATCCGCTAGTTTCGTGCCTTTGAGTTTGGCCAAACCGGGTCGGCCCAGCGTAACGATCTTTTCACGGTCGGCCTCATGAATCCGTTCGTGATCGTCAGGGCTGAGACAGACGCACACCCCCTCTCCGAGTGTCGGGGCGTTGGCGATACGCGTGGATGCAACATCGGCGTCGGCCCGACTGCCGGTTCGGAAACACTTGTCCGGTACGATGTGATGTGCCTCGCCGCCGTTGTCGTTGCAGACTGCGGCGATCGCATCGTAGGAGCCAATCAGGCATTTTTCCGTGCTGTAAATGACCCCGGCGCCGGTGGCCAGTTTCGGAAAGGTCAGCGTATTTCCCTGCGGAGAGGCATGATTGTTGGTCGACAGGTCCGTCATCCGGTTGACGGGTTCGCCGTCGGCCTTGACATTGCTCGACCAGGCGACGGCGTATTCCTTGCCGGTATTCTTCGAGGTGATGATGCCTTTCTTGGCCGCGCAGCCGGCCTCGGTACCGGTCGTCTTGGTGTAGTAGGACTTGTTTTTCTGCGTGATCGTCTGACCGCCGATCTTGACAGTGCTGGTGCCTTTGTCAGTGTCGCTGTCGAAGCCGAAAGAAGGATAAGGAATCGGAACACCAGGTGGTGTTGCCGGATTCTCCGGCGGCGTGAAGCAGACATCAGGGAAGGCGGCTATGACCTTGTTGCCCTGCGCCTTGCATGCGACTTCAAGGCTGTTGGCGTAGACCGTCATCTATGCAGCCCTCGCAGCAAAGAAGCGGCGCCGCAGGAACCGGAGTCGTTGGAGGCCTCGATCAATACCGGATTGCCCGCCGCGTAGCCCTTTCTTGCGGCCGCAAGGGCCATGCCGATCATCACGGGCACCGCCGCCGCGCCAATATTACCAAGCAATTCGCCCAGCGACCACAGGTCCTGAAAGTCATGGGCACCCCGCACGAGCCGAAGGCTAGCCAAGGCCGTTTGCTTGAACCAGTACTGCTCGCCTATGAGGTCCGAAATGCGGAACCCCAACTGGTTCATCTCGATGCCGGCCTCGTTCAGCGCGTGCCGATAGGCGGACGTCATTCCGTCGCCACGCAGCGGCTCGTCAGCCTCGTTGTAGATGTATGCATTCTCCCGGGCGAGGCCGAGACCGTGCAGCCTCAGTCCGGATCCATGACCGGCATGCGTGCATAAAAAAGCGGCCGCAGCCTCGCCGGGAATGAAACCGTTCGGATTGTTGGTGGCCAGCAAGCGACGGTTCGCCAGATAGAAGTCGATCGCTTCGGGAGTGAGGTAGCTGTCGACGCCGGCGACAATAACCGCCGAGGTTCCCCCTTCGGCCAGCAGCCGGCGCGCCTGCTCAGGAGTGCCACCAGACCGGAGGCCGGCCATGCGATATGGTGCGCGATGTGGGTCGACGGCCATCTCGAGGATCGCACATACGGGCCGCAAGAACGCGGATGCATCCTGGACGGGTGAACCAGGCCGCGACGCCTCCGGAAGGCACGACAAGGGCGGCGTCGTGCGCGTGCTTCTGGCACGGCGGTGCATATCTCGCTTATCGCAGCCGCCACCATATGGGTCATGCGCTTCTCGCCGATCCATTTTCGCGGCATGGTGACGGGGGCAGCCAAGCAGCCACTCGCCTTCGCTCGTCGGCGTAGGGCGTCTCCTTGAAGCCGTCCAGGCGGGCGCGGAGCGCCGCACAGGACGACGGTGCATCAAGGCCGACAGCCGTCACCATACCGGTGGCGATGATGTCGGGAGCAGTGCCGCCGTCATGCGTCCTCTGCCTCCCGGCTAAATCGGCTCTGCGATCGGCCGCACGTAGGGCTTCTTGACGGCTTTGGCGTGGAGCATGCCCGGCGTCGGTGGGCCGACCCAGCACTCTGTAAACTCCAGGATCATGCGCTGGATTCTATGTGAGACACGCCAGACCAAGGAAAATCGCCGATTCTCCGCATCGACAAGTAGTGTATCCGGCAGCACGCTCCCATCGAACACCCTTTGCTGTTGCTTGAATAGCGTCATCGAGAGTCCAGTCGAAGGAAGGCGAAAGCCCAGCCGTCCTTCTGGCGTCAGATTGACCAACTGCACCTCTTCGCCACCTCGCGGGTGGTCGATCTGCTGGTCGACTGGCGCCATTTGGAAATAGCGCTCGTCGAAATCCGGCGGCAGGAACGGAAAGATACTCTTCATCCAGTTGTCGTCATAGGTGCCGCCATACTCGATGCGGCCGGGCCAGCCGCGGCCCATCGGCCCTAAGCTCATCGGTCTGTAGTCACCGAAGGGCGAGCGGGTCTCTTCGCCTATGGCCTGCGTGTTCGGCAACCGCAGGCCCGGAATGAGACGCTGGTTCTTGGTGCGCGACCAGCCAGTGCCGACCGGGTTGTATTTGTAGCTGGCGGGCAGCTTGTCCTCGGGGTCCAACCGGTCGACGCCGCCCCAGGCAACGTCATAGGAGATCGGCAGTTTCAAGAAAGGCTGCGGCGACGTCGCTGTAAATACGGGCCCGATGGCGCGCCACTCACGGTGACCAATGACTTCGAACAGCTTCGACCAGTTGCCAACCTTGATGCCCACCGGCACCCGCTCGGTTGGGCGCCCTCCGGGCGCATGGGCAAAACCATTAACGATCACGTCGCAACGTGGCTTGCGGAAGGCGAAATCGGACTCCCACAGCGTGGCCGAGAACCCGGGCGCACCGGTGGACATGTCGGCCATGACCAGAGGGACTTGCTCGGCCGATTTCTGCACCGCTCCGCCAGACGTCGCTGGAAAATCGAACGTCCCCTTGACGATAACCACGATGTCGCTCATGTCCTGCGACATCGGTTGCCGTCGTATACTCGTGCGGATACCCCAGCTGGTTCCAGATCTGCATCAGCTGGTCTCCAAGCTGGCGGCGAAGATCTGTTCCAGCGTCGCTTGCGGCGACGGCGGCGTCGATGTCGAAAATGTCCGAACGGCTGGTCCACATCACCAGGTCGCTGACGATCTCGTCGCCTGCCTCGACAGGCGGCACCGGCAATGCGGCTAGTGCGCTATCCAGTTCGTCCGGCGTCAGTTCGCCCTGTTGGGCAGCGACCGCATTCTCTTCGATCCTGGCGAACCACGCCTCGGCATGAGCCAGTTGCAAGGAAGCTTCGGAGAGCTGCGCGACGACACTCAAGGGGAATTTCCTGCCGACTTTGTCGGCGCTCTGCAGAACAATGCCCGCCGATGCGCCGAAAGTGGCCGGGCCGGCCAGAAAGCGCAGTGCGGTGCCGCGCGGCCAGGAGTCCGAGCCGATCAGCGGGACGAGATGCTGCGCCAGCCAGCGGTCCCACACGCGAACAAAATCCCCCGTCAGCCGCCGCGTCACGAAATCGCCGGTGGCGGGCATTTTGCCGTAAAAGCCAGGCAGGATCATATCTGCGGCGGACATGTGAACTTCTTGAACATTTCCAGATTGTAGGGGTTTTCGACGCTTGCCGCCTTGAGCTCGAAATCGGCGTACATGCCTTTCGTGCCGAGCCGCAGGCTGTAGACGTCGGAGAGCGAGGTGCCGGTGAAGCGGCCGCCGCTTCAGCATCCTCAGCCAGGCCCAGCTGCCGGTTTCGTTGAGCATGATTTCGGGCGAACCATCGATGGGCTGGAAGGCGAGCGAGATCACTCCGGTGCCGTCCTTGCCGGGCCAGGTCATCGGTTGCGGCCGCGTCGCGTTGTTGTAGTAGACGAGGCTCTGGCCATCGAGATTGAGCGTCACGCGGGTGACGTTGGGAGACAGGTCCTTCGGTTCGAGCGTGAAGCTCATCACCGGGCCCGTACCGCCGGGGAAAAGATCGTCGCGGATGCGCCTTGCCTGTTCGAATGCCGCCAGCGCCGCAGGGTCGAGGCCGAAATCGGCGCGCCATTTCCAGGGCTGGCTGGCGGTGTCGACATAGCTGATCAGATGGTCGTTGATGAAGGCGTCGATCAGGCCGGCCGGTCCGAACAGGCGGGCGAAATCGCGGACATTGACGTCTACCGCGCTCTCCGGGCTGAACGGATAGCGGTCGTTGAGCGCCGCCTGGCAGAACGGCAGGATGTCAGCGCGCCAGATGGCGTTGAGCTCCGAGGTGACCGCCTTCTGCGTCAGGCCGCTGGTGTCGCCGGCGATGCCGCCCAGCCAGTCGTCGATCGGATCGGGCAGGATCTGCGCCTGCCTGGCGACCGCGCCGGTCAGTTCGGCGAGCCCGCCCTGTTTCTTGATGGCGTCCTGCGGATCGGGATTGGCGGTGACCGTCTGCAGCACGTTGGAGAGTGCCGTCAGCGCCACAACGGCGGCGTCGAGCGCCGGCGGCTGGCCGTCGACCTCGGCGATCGCGCCCTTGAGCGGCTTGAAGTGTTCGGCCACCAGGCTGCCGGTCAGGTCGACTTGATCGGCGGAGCCGGCGCGCGGCAAGCAGCTTTGCCCCGGTCTTCACGATCTTGCCGAGCTTGCCAAGCTTGCCCAGCAGTTTCGAGCCGCCCTTCGCCGCCGCCTTGTCGTCGCCCGCGGGCGCTTCGTCCGACCGGGTGAGTTCGGTCTCCTGCACCACCGCCGTCAGCAGCCGCTTCAGCGCGGAATCGGCGCTTGAAAGGTCCTTCAGGTTTTCGCTGGCGACATTCAGGTCGCTCAGTGGCGCCAGCCTCATGTCGCGCAGGAAACTGTCCCATTGCGCGATGTAGTCGTCGTAGTAGAGCTTCAGAATGTCCTCCGACAGTGCCGAGACCGAGGTTTCGGAATTCTCCGAGCAGCCGCCGGCAAACACCGCGCGATCCAGTGCCGCCTGGCCGGCCACATCCTCGACCCGGTCGAGAATGGCATCGTGGAAGCCGGCATAGGTGAAGGCGCCTGAAATGCCGACGCGAAGCGTCTTGTCGGAACGGCGGGCAAAGACCTTGGCGCCGTTGGGACCGGCGAAATTGGCGGGGATCCATTCCTTGACCGCGGCCACTTCCGGGTCGGCCAGCAACTGCTTGTAGGCGCGCTGCGGCAACGAAATCGTGCATACCGTCTTCAGCGCCTCGGCGACCAGCGCCTTGTCGGGCGCGATGTAGTTGTCGTCGACCGCCATGCGGCGGATCGCGGCAAGCTGATGCTCCTCCGCATCGGTGGTCGGGAAGGGCGGCGCGGGCGCGAATTCGGGCAGGCTGTTCACCCACCAGTTCTGCGCGAAGTCGGCATCCATCTGCGACAGGCCGGTCATCATGCGATAGGTCTTCAGCGCGCCGAGCATGAAATCCGGATCGCGGATCTGCCGCCACATCGTCGCCTCGAGCAGCGCCACCATGTGCGGCTCGAGAACATTGCGCAGCGCGTGGTCGTAAGTGTCGGCCTGGGCCCGCACCAGTTCCGCCGAGGCCGAAGGGCCAAGCAGATCCTGGACTGCATCCGGCGGCGCTGTCCGCGCGATCGCCACCTCGTCCATGGCGCCGAGGGCGACGTCGATGGCGGGCTGCTCCACCGATGGCGGGTTCTCGCCGGCCGTGGTCAGCGGCGCCTGCAGCGCCTCGAACTGGCCGGCCTGCGCCGTGATCGCGTTGCGGTTGTCAAAGTAGGACCAGGTGAACAGCGCCGCCGGCAAGCAAGGCCGCCGCCGCGCATGCGGCGGCGGCGCCACGCCAGATCCAGGTTCGGCGGCGCTGCGCCAGCGGGTCGAACGTGCCGAGACCGGCCTCCTTGAAGATGACCTCGGTCAAAAGGTTCTTCAGGAAGAAGCTGCGTTTTTCGATCGCTTGGCGCCGGCATGGCGCGTCGCGGCGGCAGACCGAAGGAGGACGACAGTGCCGCGGTCAGCCGGTCGATGGGCGCGCCTTCCTGGGTCGCCGATGTCAGATAGAGGCCGCGCAGCCAGGCGGCCTCTTCGTATCGGCTCTCGCCGAACATCGCCTCGATCAGCACCTGGATCGGTTCGGAGAGGCTCGCCAACTGGGCGGGAAAGCGGAAGATCTCGGCGCGCGAGGCGAGCTTGTCCTCGTCCTCCAGGCGCGGCACCAGCCGCCGTTCGAGTTCGGCCGCGCAGCGTCGTGATTTCCCGTTCGATCGTCTTGGCGTCGACGCGCGCATCGAGCGGGAAGGTCGTCCCCCACACCTGCTCGCGCGAAGCCGTCGACAGGCCGCCGAAGAAAGGCTCGAAGCCCTTGATCAGGTCGGCCTTGGTCAGCATCAGATAGACCGGCAGCCGGATCTCGAGCCGGTCGTTGAGCTCGGCCAGCCGACGGCGGATCTTGCGGCCATGCGCCTTGATGGCTTCGTCGCCTTCCGACAGCGCGTCGATCGACAAGCGCGACGATGACGCCGTTCAGCGCCCGGCGGCCGCGGTGCTTCTTCAACAGGTCGAGGAAGCCAAGCCATTCCGCCGCATCGACGTCCGGCTGGCTTTCCTGCTGGACATAGCGGCCGGCGGTGTCGATCAGGACCGCGTTCTCCGAAAAGAACCAGTCGCAATTGCGCGTGCCGCCAACGCCTTGCAAATCGTCGGTCAGGTCGATCGGAAAGGTTGAGCCCGGACTGCCGCAAGGCCGTGGTCTTGCCGGTGGCCGGCGGCCCGACGATCACATACCACGGCATCTCGCGCAGGAACTTGCGCCCGCCCAGCTTGCGCCGTTTCAGCTCGGCCATCACCTCGGCGAACTTGGCGCCGACGGCGGCGACGTTCTCTTCGCCGGGGCCGAGCGGTTTTTCCGCGACCGGCGCGGCGATCTCGGCCACGAACAGGCGGTTGGCGCGGATGGCGCGGCGCTGGGCGATAATCAGCCAGATCAGCCACAGGATGATCAGCCCCGCGATGATGGCGATGCGCACATTGTCGGAATCGAAAGGCGAATAGGGACCGACCTGGACGATCGGGCCGAAGATCCAGATGACCGCCGAAAGCAGCGTGATGCCGATCAGCGTCCACAACCAGCGCGATGTCAGGACCGCCCAGAGGAAGCGCAGGATGAACATCTCACAGCCTCTTCTCGACCAGCACCTCGACGCGGCGGTTCAAGGCCCGGCCCTCGCGCGTGCTGTCGTCGGCAACCGGATCGGTGGCTGCGCGGCCTTCGGAATGGACGCGGTCCTGCGGTATGCCGTTCTGCACCAGCATCTCGGCAATGGTCGCCGCGCGCTCTTCCGACAGTCGCTGGTTGGTGGAGAGCGGGTTGGACCTTTGCAGGGGAATGCTGTCGGTGTGGCCGACCACGGTGATCTTGCCGATCAGTTCCTGATTGGCGAGGATTACCTTGGCGATCGACCCGATCAGCGGTTCAAAGCCTTCCGTCAACGTCGCCCGCGACGACTGGAACAGTTCGGGATTGGAGGCCTGGATGACCAGCCTGGCCAGCGAGACGCTCTCGGTGCCGCTGAGTGCCTTCTTGAGGTCGGCCGGCGCGCCGGCCTCGAATTCAGGCAGCAGCGCGAAATCCACGGTGACCGCCTCCGGTGGCGGCTCTTCGAGCTTCGGCAAGGCGCGGGTGATGTCGGCGCGGCTGGGCGGCGGCAGCGCGCGAACCAGCGCGGAAAGCTCGACCGCCTGGCTGCTCAGCCCCATCGACAGCCCGACATGGATCGCGGTGGCGATGACTGCGGCGCCGAGCGCCATCACCCAGATCGGGACGATGAAGCGCTGCGGCTCGTCGGATGCGATCACGCCTTTCCAGTTTGGCGACAGCGGCGCGCCTTCGGCATCGGCGTCGCGCAGGAAGCGTGCCGCCGCCACGCGCACGGCATTGATCGAGCGGTCGCCCGAGCGGCCGGGCACGCGATATTTGCCGCGGAAGCCGAGCGCCAGGCAGTGATATTGCAGCTCCAGCAGTTCGCGATCCCGGTTGGGGTGGCGCTCCAGCTCGTCGAGACGGGTGAAGAACTGCGTGCCGGCATCGACGTCGCCGCGCAGCATGACCACAAGCGGCTGGCGCGGCCATGCGCTGGCGCCGCCCCATGGCGTGTTCAGGGCGAGGTCGTCGAGCAAGGCCGCGACCACCCACGCCGCCTGATCGGCCCGCTCCATCGAGGACCCCGCCGCCATTGCCGTGTCGCGGGCGCGAACCAGTTCGTCGAGCAGCCGGGTGCGCAACGCTTCCGGGTTTTCCGGCGGCAGCGCGCTTTCAAGCTCGGGCGCGAATTCGAGCAAGGGTGCGAAGGCGTTGACGAGTGCATTCGGGTGCGCTCGCGCGAGCGCTTGACCGGCGCACCCGGCAGCAGCGGCGCCATCGGCCGCGGCATCGGCGAGCCGGTCAGCCGTATGCGTGTGCGTTCGCGATCCTCCGACAGTCCGAAAGGATCATCCCGGCTCATGATCTCACCTGTTCACCGAGTAGCAGTCCACCTGCGGCTCGCTCGGCAATACGCCGGAGACGCCGATGACGAAGCCGGGAGCATCGAGCAGCGAGGCCCAGTGCTCGCTCTTCTGGTCCAGCTCCAGGCACAGCCGGTCGCCGTCGTAAGGGATTTCGCGGGGCTGCGAATGCAGCGGCTTCAGCGGAATGCCCGGCAGGCGCGATTTCCACAGGCCCTCGAACTGGTCGGCCGAGCCGACAGTCGCCTGATTGACGAATATCTTGCGCAACGCATCCTCCGACAGCTCCGAGCCGACCCGGATGACGATGCGGCTGGCGACCAGCAGCTTCGGGTTGTCGATGCGGATTTTCCAGACATTGGTCGAATGCCGCATGACGGGCAGGGCACGCGATTTCGGCTCGATGTAGCGCAGGCTGAGAATGAGCGAGCGCAGCGCATCTGCCAGCGCCGAATAGGCGGGGCCGGGCGCCATGTGATCGTAGGCCGGCAACTCGCCCAGCCGTCGCGCGCTCGAGCCGTAGGTCGCCATCGAACCGGCGAGACCGGCAAGCTCCAGGTAAAGCTCGGCCGGATGGAAGACATCCTGCGCCAGCATGTGCGCCAGCCGCGGGCGCGCCGCATTGGCAAGGTTGAGCATCAAGAGGTCTTCGACGCTGCGCCCCGGTCCGCCGAGCACCATCTTGCCATGTGCCTCGGCGATCTGGTCTAGCCCGGTGACGACTTCGAGAAGCAATTGCCGGTACCAGGCTACGGCACCTGTTATCAGCGTCGGCGGCAGGAATGTCTCGTCCAGCGAGACGCCGCCATCGGCCCGCACCCCCTTGACGTCGGCTATCGGCAGGGCGGTGTAACCACCGACCGATTTGCCGGGCGCAAGCAGCAGCGCTTGCGGGCGGGCGATTTCGATTTCTTCCGCGTCCGACCCACCCTGCACGGCATCGCGGACCGAAACGATCCGCCCATGGTAGCGTGCTCCGGCCGAAGGCGCGTGCGCCGGGTCGAAGCCGACACCGCCGGCAGGCTCGAGCGGCAGGGCGACGAGTACGGCTCCGGCACCGGTGTCAGCGGT
Source organism: uncultured Alphaproteobacteria bacterium (assembly GCA_963788955.1). Lineage (GTDB taxonomy): Bacteria > Pseudomonadota > Alphaproteobacteria > Rhizobiales > Rhizobiaceae > Mesorhizobium. The sequence goes on from CAWBIN010000008.1 coordinate 161,694, forward strand.
GACCGGCAGCGGTCGCGGCGCGTCCATCAGATCCGGAATGGAGAAAGGGGTGCCGTCCGGGAAGATGCCCCGCGCCGACAGGATCGACACCTGGCCGGCATCGAGCAAGGCCTGGTCCAGCGTCAGCTGGGTGAAAGCCGAACGTATGCAGTTGCCCGGCCTGCAATGCGCCGCGCACGGTCGCCTCGAAGAACCGGTCCTGTTGCTGGAAATGCTGGGTCCGCAGAAATAGCCCTTCGGACCACAGCACCCTGTTTGCATCGCTCATGCCGCTACTTCCTGCATCGAGCACCCCTTGCCCTGGCCGCTAGGCGGATATGCCGCCGCTGCCAAGCGTGACGTTGACGGTGAATGTCGAGCCCGGCAGAGACCGACTTGGTCGTCCGCCAGTTTCGCCCGCCAGGCTCGCGAATGAGGGCGACGAAGCCCAATGCAGCCGCGTCCGGCTCGACCGTGATGGTTTTGGACGCGGACTTTCCCGGTCCGACTGAGACCTGGTCGGAGCCGATGAGGTCGCCCCCCAGCGCCGAGCCGGCATCGCCCTGCAGGGCAAAATAATCGGCCGAATTGAACTTGCCGGTGCTGCGCAGCCGCATGATCAGGACCGTCACCGGCCGATCGCCGCCGCCTGGTCCCGGGTTCATGCCGGCCGCGCCGGTCAGGTTGACCGTGATCACGGACGGTTTCGGCGGGCCGCTCTGGCAAGCCGCAAGCAGGCCGGTCGCGCCCAGGGCAATGACAAATTCGCGTCGGTCGATCATGTCTCACTCCTCCTCATATGCGTCACGAAAATCAGCGCCGATTTCGCCAAGGAAGCTCTTCTCAGCGCTCTCGGCGATTTCACGATGGCGTTTCTGGTAAAGTTCCCACAGCTTGGCGCCACGCCCGCCCGAAAGCAGGGTGCCGATCGCGGAATTCGATTTCAGCTCTTCCTCGATCATCGCCGGGTCGAAGCGGTCGATCATCTGGCGCAGCGCTGCCTGCACGCCACGCCAGGCGCGCACGTGATGTTGCGCAAGATCGCGGACCGCATCGGCGATCGCCGCCTCGCCGGCAAGAAATCCGGGGCTGCGCTCGGCGATGATGGTCACGATCGCGTCGTCGACCGTCGGCAGGAATTTGAGCGGATTGACCTCGGAGGCCCCGACCATCGTCTGAGCGACGCGGGCGTTGCCCTTTTCCTCGGCGCGCTTGCGCAGAAGCTGCATCAGGCCTTCCATCATCAGCCTGTATTCGCGACCGAATTTCTCCATTTCGGCGATGGTGTCGCGTCCGGGGAAATCGGCTTCCTCGACGCCCATCCCGCGCAGGAATGCGGCTGCGAAGCGCCATGTCCTCCTGCGGCGCCGCTGCCGGCGGGCGCGCAGGCCGGGAAGCGGCCGGGCGTGGCGGCGGAGGTGGCTCCGGCGCCTGCACCGGCAAATCCCACGGGTTCGTCGGATTGCGGCCGCTCGGCGGCGCGTGCTCGCTGGCCGCCTGGCGAGGCGCCGTTCGCCGAAGCGGGTGGCTCGGCCGGCCCGAAGCCAAAATCGTCCTCGAATGAAGGCGGCTTCGGCGAAGCAGGCTCGGCCACGCCGTTGAGCGGCGTCGCCACCGGGTCGAGGCTGAACGGGTCGTCGAAGGCCGGCGAATTGTGCTCGTCCGCGTTGGCGCGCTCGAAGGCGCCGGGCACCGGCTGCTCGAACGGGTTCGGCAGATCGGCCGGCCGCGGCCGTCGCGGCTCTTCTTCGGTCCTGGCCGAAAAGAAATCGTCGCGGCCGATGCTCACCGGCGCCGCGCGACGGAGGCGGCGACCGCTCCGGCATGGCCCGGCTGGCGGCAGGCGCGTGGGCGGTCGGCGTCTGCAGATCGACATGCACACGACATAGTCGCCCAGCCGCAGCCGCATGCCGCTTTGCAGGCGCGTCGAATTTGCCGGCGCCGAGCGGGCTGTCGGAATCGTTTATGAACAGCCCGCTGCTCGACGTATCGGTGACGAAGTAGCCATCCTGCCCGCCGGTGATCTTGCAATGGGCGCGCGAGACGAACATGTCGGGATCGTCGATCTGCCAGTCCGCGTCCGCGCTGCGTCCGATCACCAGCTCACCCTCGTCCAGCCGGGTCTGCCGCACCGCCTGGGTGCGTGGGCCTTGCTCCAGCGTCAGCAGCAGACTCATGCCGCGACCTCCGCCATGTCCGGCCGCCATCCAACGATCGTCCGCAGCCGCATGATCGTCAGCATCTCCCCTTTCGGCGGGCCGCGCAAGCCAGGCGGTCCGGGCGAGCTGGACGGTTCCGATACGCGGCGGCGGCACAGCTTCGCGCGCCAGCACGATGCGCAGATCGACGTCGAGCGTTTCCCCGATCATGTCGCGAACGGCCTGCTTGAACAGTTTCAGACGCTGGCCGCCCGGCAGGAACGCCTTGAAGTCCTCAAATCCGAGCGGGCCGACGCGCAATTCGATCCGGCTTTGACGGCTGAAAACGCGCGGGCCGATCGTCGCCCCGCGGCCGAGCGCCGCGTAGGCCTTGGCCAAGCCGGGTCTGGAATGCCGCCGGTATGGTGATCCAGGCAGCGACGAACTCCTTGATCTGGACCGGCACCTTGAACGCTTCTGCAAGGAACAGCGTCAGCCGCTCCGGGCCGTCGACCTGGCTGGCGAGCGATGCGGCCTGGCGAAGCTTCACCGTGTCGAGATCGGGATCCTGGGTGCCGGGAAGGCCGATGCCCGCCATCGCCTCGAGCATGGCGCGGACGCGGCCACCGACAGCGCGTTCGACCTGCACCGCCGGATGCGCGTCCGCCCATGCCCGGTAGTAGAGCGCGATCATGCGGTGCTGAAGGATGTTGACGAAATCGACGAAGGTCGTGTCGCTGGTCTGCTGCGCCTCGGCGCCGGTGAACCAGCGCTGCGACAGACGATCGAGCACCCAGCGCGTCAAATGCAGCGGCATCGGTCCTTCAGGTCCCAGCAGGCCGAGATTTGCCACCGTGACCCGCGCTGGTGTCTTGTCGTCTGCCTCGCGGAAATCCACGACGTCCCTGGCCGAGAAGCTGAGACGCACATGCTGCCCGAGCCTGGCCGGCTCGCGGTCCGGCTGGCCGGAATGGCCGAACAGGCCGCCCTTGCTGTTCGAGCCGGCGCAACAGCTCGAAGAAGTCGAACGCCTCGGACAGCCTCCCGGCCTGGTCTGGCTCGACCTTGTCTAGATCAGGTAGCGATTGCCGGGCGTCATCGGCCATGGCACATCCTCCTGCTTCTGCAACAGCCGCGTGCGGGTCCGCACGAAGCCGTTTATGCCGGCATGGCGGGCAAACAGCCGCGGCAAGCAGGCCAGAAAGCAGCAGCGTGCTTTGCCCCGCCAGGACCGACTGGTCGACATGCAACGTCACTTCCGTGCCGCGTCCAAAGCACATCGGCCCGTCGATCTGCAGCCGTTCGATGACCGGGCGCGAGTCGATGCGGACGATCGAGTGCACGTTGCGGGCGAGGCCCGGATCGCCGCGGTCGGCATAGAGATCAAGCAGCGCGTGCAGCGGGTCGACGCCACGCCCTTCCTTGGCAAGGCTGAGGAAGTTGAGCGCGAGCTGCGCCACCAGCCGCCAGGCAAGATCGTCGGCGCGGGATTCTGCCTTCGGCGCCGACCGGCAGCGCCGCGGGGATCGCCGGCTGCGGCGGGCGCAACGCGCCGAGAAGCCGGACCGTTTCGACCGGATCGGCCGTCTCCAGCGTCAAGGTCGGGTTGTCGTCCAGGATCGGCAGATCGCGATTGGTGCAAAGCGCCATGATGTCGAGCGCGCTTCAGCGGCCGGTTCGCCGGGCTTGCGACCGGACGCGAAACCGCCAGGAATACGTCGTCGCCCGTGTAGGAGGTGCGGGTCAGGCCGTCGCGCCGTTCATCCTCGGTCGCCCGGCGAGGGCGCCGCTCGGTCGAATAGACCCAGCCGCTGCCGCGGTTCTGCCCCAGGCTGAACAGCTCGGGGATCTCGGCGTCGTTGCCTTCGGTGTCGGCGTCCTCGACGCGGGTGACCCGATAGATTTCGAAGTCCCGCGCCCGAGTGCGGTCGGCATGCAGCACTTGCCGCGTCTTGCGCGCATCAAGCTCGATGACGTTGCACTCCCGCTCGAAGAGATTGATGATCGGCGTCGCGAAGAGTTCGAAATCCGCCGGCGCCAGGTCGGCAAGCTCAGGCACCGGGCGCCGGAACAGGAAGATGATTTCGAGCCCGGCCTCGCATTTGCGCACGACCGGCTGCAGCCCTGAAACGCGCACATAGTGGAAGCGCTCGGGCATCATGAAATATTCGCGCAGCAGACGGTAGCCTTCGAAGGTCGGACGGGTGCGCGGCATCAGCGCCTCGTCGTCGCCGATGCCGACCATTTCGGGCTCAGGCAGGGGCGATATCGGATTGGTCTTGCCTTCCGCGTCGTGCGCCAACCGCCGAACAGGCGCCGAAGATGGCGTCAAAGGTCAGCGGCGCCTTGGTGCGCCCGGCGAAATAAAGATCGAGCCGGTCGAGCGCCAGTTCGTCGAGCTTGCCCTTTCCGGTCCGCGCCAGCGCGATGCGCAGCGCCGCCTCGCCGGCAGTGCCGCCGATCGGCCCGATGCCGGCTGCTGCCAGCGCGCTGCGGTCCTGGAAATAGCTGACCGAAGTGATCGCGATCGGCCACAGCGTCACCTCCTGCGCCGGTGGTGAAGGTGCAGCGCGTCGAAAGGCCGGGTTGCAGGCTGGAGACCAGCCGCGTGCCGCGCTTGACGACATGGCCGGCAATCATCGACTGGACCTGCTGGCCCGGCTTCAGCACCGCCATCGCGGTTGCCGGCGCCGGAGTGACCAGATCGGGATAAAGGACGTCGAGCACGCTGCGCGAGAAGCGCGAGCGTTCCGCATCGACCTTCAGCCGGGTGCGCGCGGCAAGGAAGGCAACGCCGTCCAGCAGCCGCTCGACATAGGGGTCGGGGCAGGGCACCGTATCCAGCGAAAGATTGCGCGCCACCGCCGGATGCATGTCGGCGAATTCCGCCGCGAGCGCGCGGATATGGGTCAGTTCCTCCTCGTAATATTCTACGAAGACCCGATCCATCTCAGGCTTCCCTAAACTCGGTCCGCGCCAGGCCGTTGTCGAGATTGATCGTCGTGCGCAGGCGCATCCGTTCCGGTGTCGGCGTCATGATCAGCACGGCGTCTATCTCGATCTTCAGGCCCGCGGTCTTGTCGCCGAGGGTGACCGTCACCTTCGTCGCGCTCTCCTTCAGGCGCGGCTCGAACGTGGCAAGGACGGAGCGGATCTCGCGCGCCAGCACATCGCGGTCGAAGTCGCGCGACGAACGGCCCGAGAAGGAGGGCACGCCGTAATTGACCACGCTGCGGCGCACCTCCGGAAAATCGGCGAGCGATGGCGGGTTGTCCGTCGTCTGCTCTGCTTCGAGGTCGGAAAGAAGCGGCGTGGCTTCGAAGCGTTCGGTGTTGAACAAGCGCCTCGATGTCGCGCCGCACGGCCTCTCGCAGCACGCGGGCGGACACCACGACGCCGCGGCTTTCGATCTCCGCCGCGGTGCTGGGTCTGAAAGACCAGCCGGTGCAGGCGCCGTTTCTGGTCCGGCGTCAGCTCCGCGTCGGCGTCGATGCGCCGCGCGCTGCCCGCCAACGAGCGTTTCCAGCCGATCCGCGCCAAGCTCGTCCTGCAAGAGCCTGGCGCAGCCCGTCTATTTCGGAGGTCAGGCCCGGCAGGTCGTTGACGAGGCGGTCCCAAAGCGAAGGCTGGACCGCCTCGCGTTTCGCCCGCGAACTGCCGGTCAGCTGCAGCTTGTCCGCGCCGGGCCGCCGGGCCTCACTTGCCGACATAGACATCCATTTCGACTTCGTCATTGCCTTGTCATAGACGAACTTGATCTTCTTGTAGGCGAAGCTGACCTCCTCCTCGATCAGGTCTTCCTCGTCCTCGGCCTGCTTCATGTCGTATTCCATGATCGAGGCGTCGGTCAGGGTAACGACCAGGTAGTCGCTGGTCTCTCCGTCGATCGTCCGGCGCGCGGAGAACACGACTTCGTCCAGCGCCTTGTTGTCGAACAGCGCCTTCTTCAGATAGGGCGAGGCCTTGTCATAGTGTTTGGTGAACTTGATCATGCCCAGGGACACGCGACCACGGCGCGAGAGCGAATTCGGATCGTACGGAGCGACCATCTTGTAATCGACGCCATGGATTTCGATTTCGTCCTCATGGCCGTCGCGAACGCTTGGGCCCTTGATATCCGGAACCTTCAGAAAGCCATCGATTTTCACTGCGCATTGTCTTTCTCCACCGCTTTCAAACAAAACAAGATGTGGTTGCTGCAATCACGTCTTCACGGACGGTAGTTCCGACACCAGCCGGAGCGAGGCATTGATGCCTTCCAGCTGGTAGTGCGGGCGCAGATAGAAGCGGGCATTGTAATAGCCCGGCCGCCCCTCCACGCTGTCGACCTGGACCTCGGCCGCGGCAAGCGGGCGCTTGGCGCGCGCCTTGTCGTCGGCGAAGGCCGGGTTGGCCAGCACGTAGCGGTTGATCCACTCGGTCAACCAGATCTGCATGTCGGAGCGTTCCTTGAACGAGCCGATCTTGTCGCGCGCAATCGCCTTGAGGTAGTGCGCAAAGCGCGAAACCGGGAAAAGATAGGGCAGGTTGGCGCTCAGCCGCTCGTTCGACTGGGCGTCGGGATCGACCAGCCGTCCGGCCCGCGTCTCGTCGTCCTGCAGCGAATGCGCACCGATGAAGGCCGCGAGATCGGTGTTTTTGCGGTGCAGGATGGGCATCAGGCCGAGCTTGGCCAGTTCCGCCTCGCGCCGGTCGTCGATGGCGACCTCCGTCGGGCATTTCATCGCGATCGAGCCGTCGTCGGTCGGGAAGGAGTGCACCGGCAGGTTGAGCACCGTGCCGCCGTTCTCGACGCCGCGGATCTGCGTGCCCCAGCCATAGAGCTTGTGGCTGCGGTTGATGTTGACGCCCATCGGGAAGGCGGCGTTCATCCAGACATATTTGTTGTGGTCGCCCTGCACCTCTTCCTCGAAGGAGAAGCCCTTCACCGGAACGGTCTCGGTGCCATAGGGCAGCCGCGCCAGCACGCGCGGCATGGTCAGGCCGATATAGCGCGCGTCCTCGCTCTCGCGCAGCGACTGCCACGAGGCATAGGCCGGGTTGGACACGATCATCTGCAGGTCCTGCGGGTTTGGCAGTTCCTGCCAGCTGTCCATGCGGAACAGGCGCGGCGAGGCGGCGGCGATGAACGGCGTATGCGCCGAGGCGCAGATGCCCGAGATGTTGCGCAGCAGGCCGACGTCGCGCGGATGGTTCGAGAATTCGTAGGCGCCGACAATGCAGCCGATCGGCTCGCCGCCGAGCATCGAATACTCGTCCGTGTAGACTTTCTTGAAGATCGGGCTCTGGTCCCACATCTGGCCTTCATAGTCTTCGAGCGTGTCGGCCAGCTGCTCCTTGGAGATGTTCATCACCCGGATCTTCAGCTTCTGATCCGTCTCGGTGTTGTTGATGAGATACCAGAGGCCGCGCCACGTGCCTTCCATTTCGCGCACTTCCGGTGCGTGCAGGATCTCGTTGACCTGCTCGGTCAGCATCTTGTCGATGCCGGCGATCAGCGACTTGATCGACTTGATCGCGTTGGACGAAATGGTCGTGGTCTCGGAGCGCGACTGCGCCGCGAGCGCGAGGTTGCGCACGAGTTGCTGCAGCTTCTCGCTGTCGTCCTTCTTGACCTTGAAGTCCTTCTCGAGCAGGCCGCTGAATTCTCCGAGGTCGATGGCCTTCGGCCTCGGCGACGGCTGCTGCGGTTTTTTGCTGTTCGGCCATGATTTACTCCTCCAGCCTTGTCGTCGTCGGACATCGCCTGGCCGGCGATCTTGCTCAGCAGCGGCTCATTGTTCAGCAATTGCGCGATGCGCTTTTCGGCATCGACGCGGCCGTCCATGAAGCCGAGCAGTTCCTCGAGCTGGCGCCGCATCTTGAGGATCTCGGCCAGTTGCGGAACCTGTTCGGCGATCTTGTCCGGGGCGAAATCGCCCATCTTGGTGAAGGTGAGATCGAGCGCCAGCTCCTCGTCGCGCTCCTGGCCTTCGGCCTGCGGCAGCGTGTTCTTCACCCGCGCCTTGACGCGGGGCCCGAGCGCTTCCATGAATTTGGGGAAGCGGTTGGCGTCGGTCTCGACAAAGGAGCGGTCGAGCACCGACTTCGCCGCTTCCTTGGTTTGCGAGGCGCCGGAAAGGTCGGCCATCACGCCCATGACAAACGGCAGTTCGATCGTCGTCGGGCTGCCGTAGGTTTCCACATCGTAGGCGATCTGCACGCGCGGCGCGCGATTTCGTTCGATGACCTTCGCTTTGCTTTCGGCTGGCATGTGTTGCTACCTTTCATCCTTCTGAGCGGCCTTCTTGGCGTCGGGAACGCCGGCCAGGAGCCGGAATTCCTTCAGCCCCGACGGGGCGAGATCTTCCATCAGTTCAACAAAATCCATGTGCACCATGCGGCGCACGCGGCGGGCCAGATGCGGGATCGGGCTCGACGGCTCGGTGCGGTCGTAGAAGGCGACCACAAGGTCGAGGCATTTCACGACATCGTCGCGCGAGGAGATCCGGTCGGGCAGGCCCGTGCTGCCGGGCTCCGCGTAGCTTGCCACACTTGCCATCGTCTCGGCTCCATGACCGTTTCTGAGCCGGCATTGCCGGTTCGGCCGGCGCCGGGGCCGGCTTTGCCGCGCCATTCGCAGCGGCCCCGGCGCGCCGCGTTGCGTTCGAGCGTCGCCAGCAAACGCTGCAGAAACCGCTTTAATTCCGGGACGGGGGCGCCACTGCCTTCGAGACGGGCGTTGAGCGCGGCCTCGACCGCGTCGAGCGCCGCGATCGCGGCGCGGGCGTCGGCGACGAGTGACGTCATCTCGGCACCGGCTTGATCCACTTGCGCCGCGCAGCCGCTGCGCACCCGGTTCACGAGTTGGCCGTGCGCACTGGCCAGCGCCGCCTTTTCGGCCGCATTCAATCCCGAGGCGGCTTCCTGAAGCATGACGCGCTCGTCGAGCGCTGCCCTGTTCCAGGTCGCGTCCGCTGATCGGCCCGATGCCGCGCGGCGCAAGAAAACGTCATCCGGCGCAGGTCCGCCAGCAAGCCGTCCTGGCTGTTCTGCAGATCGGCCAAGCGCGTTGAGACGGCGCAAGGCGGCATCGCGTGGCGAGGCGCTTGGCCGCAGCGCCGGATGCATCGTGTCCCAATGCTGGTCGACGCTTTGTGCGACAAGGCTCAGGCCCTGCGTCAGCCCGGCCAGTCCCTCTTCATTGGCCAGCGCCCGCGCGACAATGACAAGCAGGCGCAGGTCGCGGCCATGGCTGCGCAGTTCTTCCGCCTTGTCGAGCACGGCAGGCCAGTCGACCGGAATGGTGGATTGCGACCGGCTTGTTGTGACCCTCCTGGACGACCTTGACCTGGGGTTCGGTGAGGCGCTCGATCTCGTGAAACGCCGGATCGTTGCGCAAATCTCCCCCAGACGGATTTTCACCGTCCAAAGGATTAAGCCAGAGTGCGAGATCAATCACACGCAACCCCCAGCAAGCGGCCCTGAGACCGTGCGTGATCAAACATTTATCACACTGCGTCACTTTATCACAATTCAACAGCTGCTCAAAAACTAACGGAAGCTAAACGCGACCATTCTTCGGTGGCCCGAACCTGGCGTGGTTACCGAACCCCGTATGTGAAATGCATCGCATAGGCGAAAGCAATTTCATGTTTGTTTTCGCGGGGATGCGGGGGGTTGCGTGAAGTGCCAGACGCCGGCCGAATCGGCGTCCGGGCGCGTCATCCATCACGCGCTTTGTCAAGTTGCTGCTTATGTGGCAGTTTGTTGGCTGGCAGATTTCAGGAGCAAGTTCCATGGAACAGCGCCGGTCATCGCAGAGCTTCAAACGCAAGCGAACTGGTCGACAAGCTGAACCGGCGAGCATGCGCGCCTTCAGGCGCGGCCGCCGACGGCGCCAAGCTTCGCGGCAATCCCTATGTCGAGCTTGCCCACTTCATCGAGCAGCTGGTGCTGTCCGAGCGCTCGGACGTGCAGATGATCCTTGCCGAGGCCGGCGTGGATGCGAGCCGGCTGACGGCCGACATGACCCGTGCCGTCGACAAATTGCCCTATGGCGCCACCTCGATCGAGGAGTTTTCCGACCATATCTTTCACGCCATCCAGGAAGGCTGGAGCCTGGCGGACGCTCGAATTCGGCGTCGAAGAGGTTCGCAGCGGCCATATCATCCTTGCCTGCCTGAAGACGCCGGTGCTGGAAGGCCTGCTGTCGAAGATCAGCGCCGAGTTCGACAAGATCGACGCGGACGCGGTCGTCGGGCGTTTCGATGAGGTAACGGAAGGTTCGCTCGAAGCCGGCGCCCCGGCAGCGAGGCCCCCGCCACCGAGGCGCCGATGAAACGGGGTCCGGGCGGAGACTCGGCGCTGGCCAAATATGCGACCGACCTGACCCAGCGCGCCCGCGACGGCAAGATCGACCCGGTCGTCGGCCGCGATCCGGAGATCAGGCAGATCGTCGACATCCTGATGCGGCGTCGGCAGAACAACCCGATCCTGACCGGCGAGGCAGGGGTCGGCAAGACGGCCGTCGTCGAGGGCTTTGCGCTCGCGCATCTCCCAGGGCGACGTGCCGCCGACGCTGCAGAATGTCAGCGTGCATATGCTCGACGTCGGCCTGATGCAGGCTGGCGCCAGCGTGAAGGGCGAATTCGAGAAACGGCTGAAGGCGGTCATCGACGAGGTGCAGTCGTCCGAAAAGCCGATCATCCTGTTCATCGACGAAGCCCATACGCTGATCGGCGCCGGCGGTGCTGCCGGAACCGGCGACGCGGCCAATCTGCTGAAGCCGGCGCTGGCGCGCGGCGAGCTGCGCACCATCGCGGCGACGACCTGGGCCGAATACAAGCAGCATATCGAGAAGGATCCGGCGCTGACCCGCCGTTTCCAGGTGGTCAAGATCGACGAACCGTCGGAGGCGGTGGCCGTTCTCATGCTGCGCGGCGTGGCGGGCGTTCTGGAGCAGCACCACAAGGTGCAGATACTGGACGAGGCGATCGAGGCGGCGGTCGGCCTGTCGCACCGCTACATCCCGGCGCGGCAACTGCCGGACAAGGCGGTGAGCCTGCTCGACACCGCCTGCGCCCGCGTCGCGATATCGCAGCACGCCACGCCGGCCGAGGTCGAGGATATATTGCGCCGCCGTCAGGCGCTGGAGGTCGAGAACGGCATCATCGGCCGCGAGGCCGCGATCGGCATCGAGGTGACCGAGCGGCAGGCACGGGTCGACGCCGGGCTGGCCGAGACCGAAGGCACGCTTGCCGCCGCGCAGGCACGCTGGGAGCGGGAAAAGGCGCTGGTCGCCGAGATCCTCGAACTGCGCGCCAGGCTGCGCGGCGAGGGCGTGCCGCTCGATGCGGTGGCGGCGGCGGAGGAGGCAGCCGGCGAAACGGCGGCTGCGGACGCGGCCGCGGTGTCCGAGGCCAAGGCGCCCGGGACCAAGCCGGACGAGGCTGAGGCATCCAAGGCCAAGGCGTCCGACACCGAAACGGCTGAGGCCGAGCCGGAGACGACGGCGACAGCCGGGTCGCCTGCGCCCGATCCGGCCGCCGATCTCGCGCGGCTGCGCGAACTGATGGCAGAACTCGCCGAAGCGCAAGGCGAGACGCCGCTGATCCTGCCGTCGGTCGACCGCAATGCGGTGGCTGCCGTGGTGCAGGACTGGACCGGTATCCCGACCGGACGGATGCTGTCCAGCCAGACCGAAAAGGCGCTGCGGCTGGCCGGCACCTTGTCCGAGCGCGTGGTCGGCCAGGACCATGCCATGGAGATGATCGCCAAGCGCGTGCAGACCAGCCGCGCCGGCCTCGGCGCGCCGGAAAAGCCGGTCGGCGTGTTCCTGCTCTGCGGCCCGTCTGGCGTCGGCAAGACCGAAACCGCGCTGGCGCTGGCCGAGACGCTCTATGGTGGCGAGCAGAACCTGATCTCGATCAACATGTCCGAATTCCAGGAAGCGCATACCGTCTCGACGCTCAAGGGCGCTCCGCCCGGCTATGTCGGCTACGGCAAGGGCGGCATCCTCACCGAGGCGGTGCGGCGCAAACCCTATTCGGTGATCCTGCTCGACGAGGTCGAGAAGGCGCATCCGGACGTGCACGAGATCTTCTTCCAGGTCTTCGACAAGGGCATGATGGACGACAGCGAAGGCCGGCGGATCGACTTCAAGAACACGCTGATCCTGCTCACCTCCAATGTCGGCTCCGAGGTCATCATGGACCGCACCAGGAACGGCACGGTACGGACCGGGCTCGACGATCTGGACACGGCGCTGCGCAGCCCGCTGCTGAAGGTGTTTCCGGCGGCCTTCCTCGGCCGTGTGGTGACCATTCCCTATTACCCGCTTTCGGATGCGATGATCGAAGCGATCACCCGCCACCAGTTCGCCAAGATCGCGCGCCGACTGCGGGCCAGCCAACGATGCCGAACTGGTGATCGGCGACGGCGTCATGGACCTGGTCAAGGCGCGCTGCACCGAGATCGAATCCGGCGGGCGGATGATCGATGCCATCCTGACCAACACGCTGCTGCCGGAACTGAGCCGCGGCGTGCTGAACCGCTCGCTCGAGGGCGAGAAGATGACGAAAGTGACGGTTGGCGCTTCAGCGGGAGGGTTTACTTACTCTTTCGAGTAGGCATTTCGTCTGGAATATCGTCCTGCCGTAGGAAATGGGTGTGGCTGCCGCTAGAGCCACGTTCAGTTCGTATGGATTTCCGATCCCGCAAAGGACGGTATCTCAAGCCCGTGGCGCAAGCCCGTGGCGACGACCGAGACCCGGAATTTTCCGGCGAGCGCCCGGTCGAATATCGCGCCGACGATGATGTCGGCATCAGCGTCGACCTCCTCGCGGATGCGGGTGGCGGCTTCGTCGACTTCGAACAGCGTCATGTCCATGCCGCCTGAGATCGAGACCAGGACGCCCTTGGCGCCGATCATGGAGGCCTCGTCGAGAAGCGGGTTGGCGATTGCCGCTTCGGCGGCCTTCTTGGCGCGGTCTTCTCCGGCGGCTTCGCCGGTTCCCATCATGGCGCGGCCCATGTCGCGCATCACTGATTTCACATCGGCGAAGTCGAGGTTGATCAGCCCTTCCTTGACGATGAGGTCGGTGATGCAGCCGACGCCCGCATAGAGGACGCGGTCGGCCATGGCGAAAGCGTCGGCGAAGGTCGTCTTGGCATCGGCGATCCGGAACAGGTTCTGGTTCGGAATGACGATCACCGTGTCGGCGCACTCGCGAAGCCGCTCAATGCCTTCTTCTGCCGATTGCATGCGGCGCTTTCCCTCGAAGGTGAAAGGCTTGGTGACGACGGCGACGGTCAGGATGCCGGCCTTGCGCGCGGCATGCGCTATGATCGGCGCCGCACCCGTTCCGGTTCCACCGCCCATGCCCGCAGTCACGAAGCACATATGCGTTCCGGCCAGGTGGTCCATGATCTCGTCGATCGATTCTTCGGCTGCCGCGCGGCCGACCTCGGGCAGGGAGCCGGCGCCAAGGCCCTCGGTGATATGGGCTCCCAACTGGATCAGCCTCGACGACTTCGACATGGTGAGGGCCTGGGCATCGGTGTTGGCGACGATGAACTCCGCGCCCTGCAGGCCCTCGGCAATCATGTTGTTGACCGCGTTGCCGCCGCCACCGCCGACGCCGACGACGGTTATCTTCGGCCGCATCTCGGAGATTACGGGCCTTGTCGCGGTGTTCATTTGCCGTTTCTCCCTGGAACGGACCCGGCGCAGGGGTCAACAGATATCTATTGGCGGCACGGGGACGAAGGCTTGCTGGTGGGCGAATCAGAACCCGATGGCCATGAGACAGGGAATCAGAGGCTGGACACCACCGCAAGTCCGATGTGCCTCTCGATGTGGCCTGATCGATCCGACGGGCCGTTGGCCGGCGGGGCGACCGATCCGCTTTTGAGGGGCGGGTGGGTGAAATTTTTCCCCGAAAGGGGGCAGGGATTGTTAATGGTTATATACTATTATGACTTCGGGGTGAAATATATCTAATTAACTTGGCAGTATTCTTGAGTTGATTATGGCCGTACTCGGCGCTCCCCCTCCCGACCTTAAGTGTCGACCAATCCAGCAAAGTGATTGGGAAGGCGTGGTCGATTGTCTGCGCAGGGGCTTTCCGATGCGCAGCCGCAATTACTGGAAGCACGCGCTGACCCGTTTGTCGCAGCGGCCCGCGGTCGACGATTTCCCGCGCTACGGCTTTGCCCTGGAGACATCCGGGCGGATCGTGGGGGTCGTACTCACCCTCTATGCCCGCTACCAAGGCGACGAAATCCGCTGCAACATTTCAAGCTGGTCCGTGGACGCAGCGTTCCGTCCCTATGCCATGAAGCTGATCTGGCCGGTTCTGAGACGCAGGGACGTGACCTACACGAACATTTCGCCGGCACCCTCGACCTTGAACGCCAACAAGGCGCTCGGATTTCGCCTGTTTGCCAGCGGCCAGTTCGCCTTCCTGCCCGCCTTGAGCCCGGCACAACCGTCATGCCGCGTGCTCGAAGTCCGCCCTGACCTCGCCGAAATGGCGATGCTGTCCGACAGCGAGAGATATATACTCCTGGAGCATGCCGCGCTGGGTTGTCTCTCGCTGATCTGCATTCGCGACGGAATGGCCTTTCCGTTGGTGCTGAGGTCGCGTCGGATATTGCACGGTCTCGTCCCTTGCTCGCAGATCGTCTATTGCCGATCTCTCGCGGATCTGAGCCGCTGCGTCGGTGCGGTAGGGCGCTTCATCCTGCGACGCGGAACTCTGCTTTGCCTCGTCGACGCCAATGAGCCTGTCCCGGGTCTGTTCGGCCGGTATTTTCCGAGGAAGGGGCTGAAGTACTTCAAGGGGCCGAAACCGCCTTCGCCCGGCGACCTTACGTTCACCGAACTGGTGATATTCGGTCCCTGAAAGTTAGCGTTGCAGACCAGCCCTTGCCGCCGCCATCTCACGCCAGCGCGTTCCCAGCGAGACACCGACGAGCAGCAGGCAGAAACTGAGAGCGAGAGGCGAGTAGAATGCCTCTTCCTGCAACACGGCATTGGCCGAGATGGTGACAATGCCGACGAAACCAAACAGGAAATTCAGGTCGCCGGTTTCGATCAGCTGCCGCCTGGTCGCCACGGCGAGCGCTGCCAGGAAGCCGAAGAAAACCAGGCTGCCAATTCCCATCTGGTACAGCATGACGCCGACGGCGCTTTCGACCGGGATCGACGCGGCGCCTTCCGCCTGGGCGGTCGACCAGCTGAGATTGATGCTGGTGCTCGACAGATTGCCGCCCAGGCCCAGTCCCTGGCCAAGCGGGTTGGCCATGAAGTCGCGCATGCCCGCCGCCAGGCCGAGCACGTGATAGTCGCCATGCGTGGCGCCATAGGCAATCGCCGCGGTTGTCCAGACCAAGGCCAGGGCGACGACACCGGAAAGCGTCAGGCCGGTGCGGGAAGGGCTATGGAACAGCCGTACGCAGAGCGCGACGAGCAGCATGAATGTCGCGCCCTTGGAGCCGATGACAAGCAGCAGCGGCAGAGCGGCGATGGGCAGCAGCCAGCGGCCCCTGAAGAGCAGCCAGGCCGATATGATGCTCAGCGCATAGGCATAGCTGATCGAATGAAAGTTCGGACCGCCTATGCGAAAGACGCTGGGCAGGATGTCGTTGAAGAACGGCGTGTTGAAGAAGGTCGTCGTCATCACGTCCTCAAGCCCGCGGAAAACGAAGCCGGTTTCCTTGAGCGCCTTCTCCCACACGCCGGTCTCGATCTGTCGCGCGATGTTGCGTTCGATGTAGAGGTCGCCATGAAAGAGGCCGAGGAAGTTCATCGTGAAGGTCAGTTCCACATAGCCGTAGATGACCGCGCCAGTGCCAAGCCAGAGCATGCTCTTGCGCAGGTCGATGGGATAGAGGCTGGCCGCCAGGACCGCGATGTGGAAGCAGGCGAGGGGCGTGATCGTGTTGCGGAAGTAGACGACCGCGTCCTTGGGGCCGCCATGCACGACCCCCAGGGCGAAATAGAAACAGATCGTCCCGCACAGCACGATGCTCAGCAGCAGCCAGGCACGCAATTCGGGCAAGGCGCGCACGCGGTGCTGAAACGACGCCGCCAGGAAGATGCAGAAGGCGGTCATCAGGATGATGAAGTTCGTACCGCGCAGCGCGTCGAACGTATCGTTGTCGGGTATGTAGGGCGTGTACCACGCCACCATCATGTTCTGGTAGAGAAAGGCGCAGATGATCACGACAGGAATGCCCGCCGGCACCGCGTTCGAAACGATCAGCGTCAGTATGAACGTCGCGACAATCCCGAACGGCGTCCACACCGCAAAGGCCGAAACGCCGAGCGCAACGACGATGAGCGCCATCGAGACATGCAGCAGGGCCTCGGCGCTCGATGCGTCCGGAGCCCGCGCGCTTAGCCCGGCATGCGGATATGTCCCAGTGATGCTCATTGCCGGTCCGCTTTGATCTTCGCCTGCGCCAGCCAGCAGCCTTGACGTCTGTTGTCCATTTCAGTCGCCGTCTCCCAGCAGGGCGGCAATCATCTGAGGATCGAACCCCTCGGTGCTTTGCCTGCTGGCGATAAAGCCAAAACCCTGATCGAGCTCCCAATGAGCCCAGCCGATGTGGTTCGCCTCGGCCGCCTTGCGCACGGCACGGGTCCAGGCCACGCGGCTTGCTGGATCCACGCAGAAATTGAGCACGCCGAATTCGTTCAGGATGACCGGGCAGTCATGGGCACTGGACCAGCGTCCGAGCTTGGCAAAGTCCGCAGCGATCCGCGCCTCTGTCCAAGGATCCGACAATTCCTTCTCCACCAGGGAGGCAGCCTCTTCGTCGCCCGCAGCCCGCAATCTGGAGACAAGCGCGCGCACCTGCGGCATGTCCCTTGTCGCGGGAAAGGGCAGGTTGGCAATGCGGGCGAGCGGCGATGTATCCCAGTTCTCGCATTGATGGGTGAACGCCATGGGCGCGTAGTAGTGGATGGCTGCAATCTGCCTGTCGTCGAGCAAGGGCGGCGTGTCGGCTATTTCCCATATGCCCTGGAAGCGTGCCGGGCCCCAGACCAGCGTGTGGAGCGGACATCTGGCCCGCAACGTCGAGGCGAGCTGTTGGCGCAGCTCAAGCCACGCGGCACGCTCCATCGGCGGCTCGTTCAACAGTTCCGGGTAGACCGAATTCGTCGGCAGGTCGGCGATGACGGCGCGCAGGGCCGTCCAGGCCAGGACCACCCGCCTGGCCGCATTTGCCGGATCATGCTCGAAAGCCGCACGAAGATCGCCGGACGGATGCATGTCCACCAGAACGGCGAAGCCCAGCCCGACAAGCTCTGCGACCCCGTCGCGGATGCGGCGGAGCACCGCCCGGTCGCCTGCCGAGACAAGATCGCCGTTCACCGGCAGGCGGATCGTTTCGAACCCGGACTGCCGCAGCTTTTCCAGCGTCGCCGTGGCGGGAGCAATACCTTCCTCGCGTTCGAACCATCCGGGAAGATTGAAGCCGCGCGAAGGAACGGTGCGAGCGGTCGTTGCCGGCAGCGCGGTCGAGACGGAGAAGGGGAGGGTCGTAAGCAAAGCCCCGCCAGCAAGTGCAAGCGCATGCCGCCGTGACACTGTCAGCGGCGATACCAGCTCAACCGCCCGCACGGATCAACTCCTTGCGAGGGAACTGCGGCGCAATCCGCCGGCCCCAGACGCGACATCGGGCATTGCCTTTGCCCCGGCGGGCTGTGCGCTGTCGATCACAAGAGTGGCGCTGCGTTCGATCTGGCCGGCGCCGAGATGCTGCTCGAGCAGGGCGGCGGTCCCCGACGCAGACTCGGATGGGCTTAGCGCGAAAAGCATCAGATCGGCTCTTGCAAAGATCTCCCGATCCCAACCCTTCTCAGCAAGGGATGGGGCAATCACGAGCACGAAATCGAATGCGTTCCCGGCCTCGGCCAGAATGCCGCGCAAGGTGTTGCGATCCCGGAATTCTGCCCCCTTCTCCACGACCGGACTGCATACGACCGTGCGCAGGCCGCTCGCGCCATCGATGAACAGGCCGGGTCCGTAGCCGGCACGGTGCGGCTGGCCTCCGATTTCAACCACAAGCACATTCTGCTCGGCTTGCTGGAGACCAATCCCGACCATCGCGCCCGCAAGCCTTGCGTCAACATTGCTGCGCGTGGAGGAGACCAGAAGCACAAAGGGTTTGGGGTGGTCGCTAAGGCGCAGGAGTATTTGCCGCATAAGCTTCAGCACGCCCAGCGAAAGCGCGTCGCTGCCGGCTTGAAACAGTGACTTCCTCAGCGCCTTGATGCTTGAATGCGCCGCACCGCCGGCGACCCCCGGCAGGCGGTACTCGCCGAAATTGGCTGGCAATGGACGAGACATGGCAGGGCGCGGACCTTTTTCGATTCTGTTTGGCTGGGTCGCCCGCGGCACCTCTTCGCGAGGGCTTCGCGGGTCGTCCTCGGGCTTGCGGACCGGCCCCAGCGCCAGGGCGATACCGCATCCGGCGATGAGGCCCAGAAAGGCGCTGACCGGCAGGAGCAGGGCCGGCTTCGGCCAGGTCGGCTGCAGCGGGGCGGAGGCGGCGCTGATCGTGCGCGCCTCGGATGTCTGGACGCCCTGCATCTGCGACGTTTCCTGCGCGCGTTTCAGGAAATCGTCGAGCACGGTGCGGGCAGCCTGGGCCTTGGAGTCCAGTTGCCGCAGTTGCACCTGTGCGATATTCGAGTTCGTGGACTGCTGGCGCAGGGCCTCGAGCTTGGCCTGCAGCTTCGCCACATTCTGGGCGGCGAGATCGTAGCCGGCCTTGAGCTGCTGTCTTATCCGCTCGGCCTCGGCGGCCATCAGCCGGTTCATGCGATCGAGCTCCGACCTGAGCCGCGCAATGGCCGGATGACGAGGCCCATACATGGTTTCGAGATTGGCGAGCTCTGCCGCGCGCTGGTTATAGTCGTCGCGCAATTTGACGGCGGAATTGGAGAAAAGGATTTCCGCCAGCTTGGCCAGGCCGGCCGGCGAGGTGCCCGCGGCCAGCGCCTGATTGTATCGGTCCCGCGCCTGATCGGCGTCGCCCTGTGCGGTTATCAACTGCGCCGTGAGCTGGTCGAGCTGCGACTGCAACGTGCCGCCATCGGCCGACCCCAGGATCTCGTGCTCCGACTTGAAATCCTCGACCGCGCGCTCGGCGTCGCTGACGTCCTTCTGAAGACCCTTGATCCTGTCGTTGAGGAGAGAATTCACGTCGCTGTTGGCGGTTTCGCGTTCTCCGGCGAGGCCCGTTCTGTAGCGATTGACGATGGCGTTGGCGATGCGCGCGGCCTTGTCCGGCGATGGCGACGTGAAGGAGACGTTGATGACATAGGTCAGTCCTTCGCGATCCACCGATACCGCTTTTTGAAAGCGCTTGAAGGCCGCGTCCGGTGAGGGGCCGCGGCCCGATCCAAACATCGACAAGACACGCGAGACCAGGCCTTTGCCTGAAAATTCCGGATCGTTTTGAAGCCCCTCTTTGTCGAACACTGCCCCCAGCAAATCCTGCGATTCGATGACGAAGACCTGGCTTGCGATGGCGGCGCTGTCGGCGCCGATCCCGGGAAGTACGTCATTGAAATTGGTCGCGCGCGAGTTCGCGCGGGTCGATCAATATCGAGGCGGTCGCCGTATAGCTCGGGCTCGTCACGGCAAGATAAAGCAGTGCAAGCAGCAGCGCCGCGCCGGCGATGGCAAGCACCATGACGCGTCGCCCCCACAGGACCGCCCATAGCGGTCCTATGTCGAACAAAGGTGGGAGCGTGCGATCGTCGGTTCTGGCTGGCGTCATCGGTTTCCTCTGCAGAGCGCGCCTTCCGGCCTTACTCTACACCGCCAGTATTCAGAATTATCGTTAGTCTTCCGTTAAGGTTACCGCGCCCGACGCTCAAATTAACAAACTGGTGACGGTAACCATGCGGAGCGTTCGCGCTGGCGCGATCGCAGGCATTTGCTCTATTGAGAGACAGGTTTCAGCGTCGGCTCGCCTGCCGCGGGGGTAGGGCATCGCCGAACGCCACAGGAGCCGACGTTGGATGAAAATATAAGCAATCGCAGCGCGATATCGGGCGCCGAGACCCGTCCTGCAGCCGACGATATGCGCATGTCTATCGCTACGCTCGCCAGGAACGGCGCCGTGGCGGGCGTGATCAAGCTCGCCAGTGCCGGCCTGTCCTTCCTGATGTTCGTGGCCGTGGCGATGGTTATGGACGGAAGGCAGTTCGGCCTCTATAGCGCAGCCTATGCTGGCGCCAGCCTGGTCTCTTTCTTCGCCTCGGTGGGCCAGCAAAGCACCGTGCTGAGGTTCTGGCCGCAATATGTCGGCCTCGGCGACCATAGCTCGGCGCATGGCATGATGGCTCGCGCCATTCTCGTCGCGCTTGCCGGGCTCGTTGGCTCCAGCCTGCTCATTCTCATGGTCGGATTCTTGCCGTTCATCGGGAAAGGCACGCCGGAATGGCTTTCGCTGTGCGTGGCGGCTGCGGTCCTGTCGTTCGCACTTGGCTGGTCGGAATTCACGTCCGGCGCTTTCCGCGCCAAGAACGCACTCATATCCGGCCTGTTGCCGCGCGACATCATCTGGCGTGCGGGCACGATTGCCGCCATTGCCGCTTGCCACTTCATGCATATCGAGATGAGCGCTGTTGCGGCGACCCATCTGACCGCCTTGCTGCTCATCCTTTCGGTTGTTCCGCAGACGCTGCTTCTCGTGCGCGACACGGCGCGCGCCAAGCGCGGCCCACTCACGGAGGGCCAAAAGAGGGAATTCAAGACCGTGACGCTTGGCCTGTGGGGCGTCACCTCGCTGCCGCCGGCGCTTGGCCAGGTGAGCACGCTGCTTGTAGCGGTGATCCTGGGACCTGAGGCGGCCGGCGCGATCTTCGTCGCCGATCGGACCACGCGTTTCGTGGCGCTTGCACTCAATGGAATCAATCAGGCGCTCGCGCCGCAGATTTCGAGCGCCTTCTACAGCGGCGACAGGGCGCATGTTCAGCGCATCACCAATCTCGCCGCGCTTGGCAGCTTTGCCATTGCACTCTGCGTGCTTGCAGCGTTCTGGATTTTCGGCGGCTTCATCCTGTCCATGTTCAATCCGACCTACGACACGCCCACCATGCGGGCAACACTCGTCATCTTCGGCATAGGCGCAACCTTTGCCACGGCTTGCGGCCCGATCGAGATCCTCCTGCAGTTGACCGGCCTGCAGCATGCGCTGTTCAAGGTTCTGGTCGTCGTCAACATACTGGGGCTCGGCGCGACGGCGGTGACGACGTATTTCTTTGGACCCATCGGCGCGGCAGTCAGCATCGCCGGAACGGTCATCGCCTGGACCGCCATTGCCGTGTCGATCGCACGGCGCAGGATAGGCATAAATCCATCTGTCTTCGGCTTCACGATGGCAAGAGCTGCGTCCGTTCCCAGCGTGATGCTGAAAGGTCGTACGTGAAGATCATTCAGGTACAGACCCAGGCGGAGGCCGCGGGCGCGCAGCGTATTTCCGACATGGTGGGCGAAGGCTTGCGGGCGCGCGGGCACGAGGTGCGCACCGTCTTCATGTACCGCAAGACGGACGCCTTCGATGCCGATCCTTATGCGGATTTCATCCTCACCGAGACGTCCAAGGGGATTGCCTGGGCAGATCCGGGCGGCCATTGGTCTCGCGACCTATCTGCGCAAGTCGCGGCCGGACGCCGTCATCACCTATCAGCACTACGGCAACATCTTCGGCACGATCGGCGCCCGCCTGGCGGGCGTAAGCCGGATCATCGCCAACCAGAGCGGTGCGCCGCACACCAAAGGGGTGATGGGCGTCCTCTCCCAGATCGACAGGCTGATGGGCGTGGTTGGCCTCTACCGGACGAATGTCGTCAACTCGGCCTGGACGGAAGCGCAATTCAGTCACTATCCGCAAGCCTATCGGCGGCGCTTGCGGCGCATCGATCATGGCGTTGCCGCACCGCCTGAAGACTTCGACAAGGCGGCGGCACGTGCTTCGCTTTGGCTTGCCTCGGAATGCATGGCTCGCCGTCTCGTCCGGCCGGCTGACGCGAACAGAAGAACCAGATCGCGCTCGTTGGGGCGCTCGAACAGCTGCCCGATATCCATGTCGCGATTGCCGGTGTCGGGCCGGAGCGCGACACGCTTGTCGCCTTGGCCAAAGAGCCGGGATGTGGCGGACCGGCTGCATCTGGTCGGCGAAGTCCCCCCGTCGCGTATTTTCGAGTTCCTGGCGGCAGGCGACATCTACGCGTTTCCGTCGTTGAATGAGACCTTCGGTCTTGCCTGCGTCGAAGCGGCAATTTCCGGTTTGCCTGTCGTGGCGAACGACCTCGCCGTCATGCGGGAGGTGCTTGCTACCGAGGATGGCGAGACCGCGGCGATCTTCGTCGAGGACGACGCCACCGGCATGGCCAAGGGGCTGGCCGACTTGATGGCCGGGCCGGAAATCATGGCCAGGCTTTCAGCGGCAGGGCGGCGGCTCAAGGACAAATACGCGCCGGCCAGGATGTGCGCGGGCTACGAGGCGCTACTTCTTTCCTGAACGTCTTCGCACCGCCGCTATGCCGTCGATCACTTCCAACGCGCCCGATCGATTGAGCGTGTGGATTTTCGGATAGGGCCAGTCGCCATCGGTGTCGATCGGCCGGGGCGCCGAAAGCCGCACCGTCTGCTGGTCGAGTTCCAACAGTTCGCATAGGCCGAGCCCGCCGCCATAGCCGAGCGTTCCGTCCTGGACCGGGAAGCAACACATGGCCTCCATCGACTGCGAACGAAAGCACCACCAGGACGAGCCATGCGGTGGTCGATCATGACAGGGTTCAAGGGTGGGGTTTCCACGGACCGGCGAGTGCGGGAGCGCAGAAAACCACCAGCGTGTCGGAGGTGCTGCCATAGCCATCGCGATCGGTGGCGAACAGCCAAAGCAGCCCGCCATGCTCGAGCAGCGTCGCGTCGGAAATCTCGCCTTCGACCAGCACGGTCTCGGCGATCCAGCGGTCCGGGAAGGCCGAGGCACGGTAGAGCGTGAGCCTGCCGCTGGCGCTCGCTTCGGGAAGCATCCAGATCGCGCCGTCGCGCTCGAACACCTGCGGATAGGAGAGGTGGTGCGGCTCTTCCAGCACGACGCGTGGCGCCTCGGGAGCGCCGCTGCATCAAACGGAACGACGGAGATGACGGCCTTGCCGGTCGCATGGGGATAGTCCTCGACGAAGAGGAACGACCGGCCCTGCCATTGGAACGGGAACGGATCGGCATAGAAGTGGTCGCCCGGGTCGGGCAGGACCGACCAGCCGGGGCCAAGCCCGCCGGTATTCGCGATGCCTGGCGCATCGGTAAAGCGGTAGCCGACGCGCCAATGCGCATGGCGAAAGCTGATCGCGCCGGATGATCTCCCAGCCAAGCCGCGGCAGCGCCGAGCCCAGATAGGCTGACACGAATTGCATCGCCGTGCCGCCACCGCGGGCTTCAGACATGCGTTCGTTACTGCAGAGGCCGGCCTTCAGCAAATGCCCGGCCACCGAGACGAGCAAGGTGATGGCGCGTGCAAGCACGTCCTCCGTGCCGAGTGCCGCCAATTCCCGCTTGTCCACCATCGGCCGTGCCCAGCCCACCAGCGTCTTCTTGTCGAGGACGGCTTCGATCACAGGCAACCTTCCGGCCGCGACCGCGATTGCCACCGAGAGATCGGATGCGGATCCGTCGAACAGAAGGCCAACGGTTGGAACATCGGATGGGGCAGCGTTGCCGGCAAGGTCCAGTCTGAGCGCGGCGGGCCGGCTGCCGGCTTCGTGACCTGGATCTCATGCAGCGAGGCGGCAAGGTTGGGGCGGCGCCGTCGAAACAGGCGCTGTTCAAAGGCAAAGGCGGCTTTTGCCGCCATCGGCCAGTTTGCTGCTCCCGGCTGATGGCGCACGGCGACATCATGGCCGTCCGACCGAAGCCGCTCGATGACAATCTTCTGCCACAGGCGGGGGCTCGATTGCGGAACAATGACCTCGATCGCCAGCATGTCATTCCAGTTCCGATTGTATCGGGACTCGGGCTCGACATTGAAAAGCAATGACGGTACAAAGAAATGATTTGACCGAAAAAACTTACATTGCGGTTACATTCGAAGTCTGGCTCGTCCGATTCACGGGAAGATAAACTGTCGACCAGACCTACTCGAACCTGCCGCCGAAGGCGGATTGAAGACAGATATGCAATCATGCGATTGAGCCCTCGCATATACCAAGTTTCTAACAATCCATGCGATTGACCTTGACGCGGAACGCAAGACGTCGTCGATAGATCAGGCCCAGCCGGTTCGGATCACATGTTTGAAGTCACTGCCGAGGATTCGTTCGATTTCCGTTCGAAGGAATATGCCGAACTTTTCGCCAGTTCGGCGGCGACGGCTTTTCAGCATCCCATATGGCTGAGCCCAGCTCTATGAGAGGATCGTACGGCAAGGCGCTGCCACGCCGCTTGATCATCGTCGTGCGAAACGGCGCAGGTGGAAAGCTCGCGATGGTTTTGCCGCTGGTCAGGCGCCGGTACACATTGCTCAAAGTCGTGGAATTCGCCGACATGCGCGTTTCCGACTACGTATCGCCAGTCGCCGACGAGGAGACGTTCTCGCGTATCGTGGCGGACAGTCGAGCCGTTGCCGCGATCCGAAAGCATCTGAAGCCCTACGATCTGCTGCGCATCGGCAAACTGGCGGACCGCTCATTGGCGATCGAGCGGCTGTTTGGCATCGACAAGCGCGAAAGCATGGGCATGAGCGCTTATTCCAGCAAGCTGGAGCCGACATTCGCCGCGTGGCGCGAGCACCAGCTCGACAAGTCCTACCGCAAGGAGCTCGACAAGAAGTCGCGGCAGCTCGGCCGGATTGGAGCAGGCGCGTTTCGAATGCGCTGACAATGTCGACGCCATCCGCACGACTTTCGATGCGCTCAAAGTCTATCGCGGCAAGCGTTTCGACGGCAGCAACGGCCCCGCCGACCTGTTGCAATTGCCGTCCTATTTCGATTTCTATATGGCTGTGGCGGCCGAAGGGATGTGGCGGTTTTGCTCGCACCTACACTTTCTGGATGAACGATCGGGCGATCGCCGGCGCGCTCGGCCTCGAGCATCGCGGCTCGCTGCTGGTCATTCTCGGCGGCTTCGACGAGGCCGGCTACAGGAAGCAGTCGATCGGCAGCCTGATGTTCGAACAGATCGCCCGCGACTGTATCGAGCGCGGCGACCATTCCCTCGATTTCACCATCGGCGACGAGCCCTACAAGCTCATCTTCGGCGGCCGGCCATCGCCGATGTGGCAGATATTCCGAGCCGGCAGCCCGCTCGGCTATGGCGGCGCACATGACGGTCGAGAAATTGCCGGCGGCCAAGGCGCTGGCGCGGCGCGTGCTCGGTTCGCACGGCAAGAAGGCCGCCGCTGATCATGTGGTGACGTCGCCAGCCACGACCGACGAAGTGGCTGGGCCCTGAGGTCGGAACGAGCCCAGGCGCGCCTCCCAAAACCACTGCGCAGTCTGGGCGACAGATCGGCTGATTGGCCTGCGATCACGCCACGGGTTCGACCGCGGGCTTTCTGAGGTTGCGCAGCCTGGCGGCGAAAGCGGGGCTTAGATTGTCGATCTCGTGCATGATGCGGCGGCGGCTGAAGTGAATTTGCCGGCGCGCGCGCCAGCGCAGGTCGGTGTCGATGGTCAGGCTGCGGCGAAAATGCGCCAGCTGGAGACCATGCTCGTCCATCGCCTGCTTTACCGGATCGGCGTAGAAGGTCGCGATCTTTGCTGCGGCCATGCCGGGTGAGGCCAGCCATTGCGGCACATGCACCGTGCACAGGCGCTCGACATCGGTGAGCAGCCGGCTGACGCCGGTCCCGGCGGCCGGACAGGATGTCTGGTAGGCATCGCCGATCAGGACGGCCCCGTCGCGCACGCAGTTCTCGGCGACGGTGATGTCGGTGAGCCAGCTCTCGACCCGGTCGATCACTTCGAAATCGCCGAATGCCTTGACCAGACCCGGGAGCGTTTCGATGAGCGTTTGCCTGGGATTGTCGCGCAGCGCCTTGACCCAAGGGTCGCGATGATCGCGGAAGACGAAGAGATTGGCGCGGGTGACTTCGGCGGCGGGGAACAGGTTCAGATAGTCGATGCCGTCGGAGACCCGTTCGCCGTAATAGGTGAGGGCGGGATGCCGGAAGGCGCTTGCTCCCACCGGGCGCAGATTGAAGCCGAAGGTCAGCGACTGCCGCTGGTGGACGAATTTGCGCTCGATGCCAAGGTCGCGGCGCAGAATGTCACCCATGCCGGTGGCCAAAACGAGAAGCCGCGCCGTCACGTCGTCGTGGTCCGAGGATCGACACGCGCTGGCGTTCCGGGCCTGCCTCCAGTCCGCTCACGCGACCGGCGATGAAGCGCACGGTGTCGGGCAGTTCGGCCCGCATGGCGGCGACGAGGTCATCGTAGAAAATGCCGTAGTGGCGGGCGTGCGTGCGGTCGAGCAGGCGTCCCTTGCGGATGTTGACGATCTCGTCGAATGCCACGGCCGCTGTCGGAAAGCCCGTCCAGAAGGCCAAGCCGGCGCAGTTTTTCGATCTGGTCGCCGGCGACTCTTCTCGACGCGGAATTCCCGCGGAAAGACCTGAATGGCGGTCGATCAGCGATGACGCTGATAACCGGCCCGCGCGAGCACGTTCGCCGCAATGGTGCCGGAAAGTCCGGCGCCGACTATGGCGATCTCGGCATCGGTTCCGTCAGGCAGCGGACTGTGGGGATGCTCGGCCGTCATCTGGAATACCTCAATATGGCGTAGATGGCCCGGGGACTGGTGGTGAAATAGCGCCAGAAAAGCCGGCGCGGCTCCATCAGCACGCGCCAGAGCCACTCGAAGCCGGCCTTCTGCACCCATAGCGGGCGCGCGCCGGACCTTGCCGGCGATATGGTCGAAAAGCCCGCCCGACGTCTTGATCACGCCGACATTGTGGAGCCGCGATGCAAAGTCGCGGACAAAGATCTGCTCGCGCGGCACGCCGAGGCCCAGCCACAATATGTCGGGCGCAAGCGCGTTGATCTCGTCGAGTTTCCTTTCAAGCGCCTGGCCGGCAAGGAAGCCGTGACAATTCCCGGCGATGCGCAGGCGAGGATATTTGGCCCTGACGCGCGCGACAGCCTTGTTGTTCTCCGCCTCGGTCGAACCCGAGCAGGTAGAACGTCGTGCCTTCCTGTTCGGCGAGCTTGGCCACATCATGGAAGAGGTCGGTGGTGGCGACCCGCTCCGGCAAATGCACGCTGCACAGCAGGCGTGAGGCGAAAACCAGCGGCTGGCCGTCGGCGAAGATCTGGTCGGCTTCGCGAAACAGGACGGCGACTTCCACATTCGCGAGCGCCTGCGCGATGACGTCGCCATTGGCGGAGGTGAAATAATAGGGGCGGGTGTTGCGGAGTGCCCACGCGCCGACGCGATCATCAAGCCGCGCGGCATTTGCCGGTCGATCACCGTGATCGGCAGGCCGCCAAGCTGCACGGTTGGAAGATCGAGAAGGCTTTCCTGGAAACGAGCCAGATCTTGCCGCGCGACATCAACCGCGCGTGCGGGCCCGGCTGAACGTTGACGATGCGAACGGGGAGACTGGGTTGCGGACGTCGACGGCTTGCGCGGAACCGGGGGGCCCCGATCCACTGATCGTGGCCTCATCTCTTCCAAGTTCCCTTGGAGAGGTCTCTGAAATTTTGCGCATAGAAAAACTGCCCCATCCCCAGTATATCCAAACTACCCCCTTGCTTGGCACCATAAGTAAAAAAATCGGAAAGTTAAGCGATAGATTAATAATTAGTTAATATGTAAATTTTGTCTAAAAGTTTAAGGATCAAAATGGGTGGGAAGATTTGGGCCAATTATCCAATGACCGCCGCCCAAGTGGCAGCGGCACTGTCTGTGCTGCGGCTATTTCCGTGATGTCTACAAGGACAACAAGCTGTCCGGTGCGTCTCACCTGCCTCGATATCAGCGAGCTTCAGCGGCGCTGGTTGCGGATCGAGGCCTGATAGACCAACGATGTCCAGCTGTTGGAGGAGGCGAGGTGACAATAGACCAGCGCCCAGCGCTCCTGATTTCCTGAGGTCGAGAAAGGCCTCGTCGCTCAATTTGTTGAAGGCCGGCTCGTCGATCACCTGGAAATCGGTGAGGTTGAGCGCCTCGCCGCCCTCCAGCGTCACCTTGCTCTGGCGTGGCGCGAACAGTCCGTGCGCATCGATCTTGTCGATCATGGCGCGGGTCGCGTTGAAGTCGACCTGGAATTGGTTGCAGAAGGTCAGCGCCTGTTTCGTCGCGTCCGCTGCCTCGGTCCCGTTGAAGAATGGAACGATCTTGCCGCCGTCCTCGCGGAACGGCGCCAGCAGTCTGGTCGACGACGCGCTCGCTCGCCCGGTCGACGCACAGTGTCAGACGACCGGTCGTCTCGTCTCGTCTGCGAGAATGAAAGGATAGCGGCGGACATAGGCCGGAACATAATGCGGTTCGGTCCATTTGCCGTCGGCATCGACGAACAGGTTCTCGTTCTGGCGCAGGCCGGTGATGATCACCGGTGCCTTGGCGGCGCCGATGAAGACGATGGGATAGGAGCGCATCGCCGCCGGCATCTCCGACGCCACCACCGGAATCGCGTGCGCCGAGCGGGCGAAGCCGAAGTCGGCCCGCGCGGCCAGCCCCAGCGAGCCGTGCCTTATCGGGTTGAGCGCTTCCGGCCTGGAGTAGAACAGCGGCAAGGCGGCGCCCGCCGCGTTTTCCGCTGCCGGTGCCGTCTTTTTGTCGCTGTCAGCCATCGTCCGTCTCCCTTTTGCCGCCATCCGATCGCGTTGGCGCAATTAACGCATGATACCGAAAATCGTTTGTTTCGCTGAAACTTCAGTTGGCAAAGGATCATGCATAAAATCGAAGTAATGCGGGTTTTACCGATCTGCAGTGCCAGGTTTCGCAGAATCTCACCGAATCCAAGACGGGCCAGCGGGTGCTCACCGTGACCGTCCGTCGCGAGAAAACCAATGGCGGCCTGGCCATGCTGCTGGCGCTGCCACATGGCCTGTTCCTGCCCTCGGGCGCCTCCTACCAGATCGACACCGGACAGAAGGAACGGTTGCCATCCAGACCAGCGACCAGAATGGCGCCTACGCCGCCGTCCCGCTGACGCCGGAACCCATCACGGCGATGAAGGCGGGGACCAATCTCAACATCGGCATGAAATCGGTGACGTGCAAGCCGGTGACCATTCCGGTTTCACTGTCCGGCTTCACGGGGGTGATCGACAAGCTCGAAGCAATCAAATAGCCGCGAAGAGCCCTCTGCTTCGGGGGCTGCCACCAGCGTGCCGCTGGCCTCAAGCCGAAAGGGAAGGGCCACTGTTTGGCCTCCACGAAGGACAGCGCGGGCAAGGTTCTATTTCTGACGGAAGGCGGAGTGAAACGAAGTGAGCAGCGGGCCCAATATGTAGTCGAGGGCGGTGCGCTCCTCGGTGACGATCATCACCGAAGCCGGCATGCCCGGATAGAGCGCGATCTGCGGCGCCGCGGCCAGTTCGGCCGGATCGACCGCGATGTCGGCGACATAGTAGGGGAGGCCGGTCTTGCTGTCGGTGATGCGATCCGCCGAAATGCGGGTGACGCGTCCATGGATGATCGGTATCGAACGCTGCTTGTAGGAGGTGAAGCGAACTTCGGCCGTCATGTCGGAGCGCAGGTTCGATATGTCCTCGACGCGAACCTGCGCCTGGACGATCAGCGAATTCTGCGTCGGCACGATGTCGAGGATCGTCTGGCCCGGGGCGACGATCGCGCCGATCGAGAAGACGCTGAGATCCATCACCTGGCCGTCATAGGGCGAGCGAACCTCGGCACGGTCCATGGCGGCCTGGGCGGCGAACATCTTCGGCACAAGGTCCGCCAGGCCCGATTGCGTATCGATCAGCATGGCGGAAAGCTTGGCCCGGCGCTCGTTGGTCAATTGGGCGATCTGGCTTTCCAGCTCGGCTTTCGACTGACGGCTTCCGGCGATCGCCCCCAGATTCTCGTCGATCAGGCCCTGCAGATCCGAGGCGGATCTGTCCAGTTCCAGAATGCGCGGCCGCGTCGTCAGGCCGGCCTTGAGGAGCTTCGACAGGCTGACCTTTTCCTCGATCGTCGATTGCAGCTGGGCCCGGTAGGATTCGACGCGGGCCTGCTTGCCCTGGATCTGTTCCTCAAGCTCGTCAATCCGCCGCTGCAGGATCTGCGTGGCGCCGGCCATCGAGGCGCGCTGGCTTTCCAGATCGGCGATCTGGTTTGCCATGGCATCCTTGAGATAGGCCTCGTGCTCCTTGAGGATGTCCTGCGGGAAGGCAACGGCCCCGCTGCCGTCCAGCTCGGCCTTGATCCTGGCGTCGGTGGCGCGCAGCAGCGCATATTGCTGGGCATAGAGGTTGAACTCGGAGCGGATCCTGGTGTCGTCGAGGACTCAGCATGATCTGGCCCTTCTTGACGATGTCGCCGTCCTTGACCCGGATCTCCTTCACCGTTCCGCCGTCGAAGTGCTGAACGCTCTTGCGATTGCCTTCCACCTTGACGACCGCGTCGGCCAGCACGGCGCCGTTCAGCGGGGCAAAGGCGGCCCAGCCGCCGAAGATGCCGAAGAAGGCGATGATGATCAGCAGGCCGATATAGGCCGGCGCCCGGATGGAATCCGAGGCCGGAGTGCCGGCTTCGCCGGGCAGGCTGCGGTAGGTGAGGGCGCCGTCGCTCAACGATCTCTCCGGACACAGCTCATTGGGTTGCCACCGCCATTGGAGCCTGCGCGCTGGTTGAGCAGCGCCACGATCTCGTTCCTCATGCCGAAGGCTTCGACGGCGCCGTCCCGCAGCAGAAGGATCTTGTCGACATTTGCCAGCGTCGACGGCCGATGCGAAACGATGATCACCGTGCTGCCGCGGCGCTTGAGCTCGATCGCGCACTCGCTCAGCGCACGGTCGCCATCGGCGTCGAGATTGGAGCTCGGCTCATCGAGAACGATCAGGTTCGGCGTGCCGAACACCGCCCGGGCAAGCGCGATCCGCTGGCGGTATCCTCCTGACAGGACGGCGCCGCCTTCGCCGATCTGGGTCTCATAGCCCTGCGGCAGGCGGATGATCATCTCGTGCACGCCGGCGAGCCGCGCGGCCTCGATCACCTCCTGGTCGACATTGGTCTTGAAGCGACCGATGTTGGCGGCGACGGTATCGGAAAACAGCTCGATGTCCTGCGGCAGGTAGCCGATGTGGTCGCCGAGCGCGTCGCGCCCCCAATGCGACAGGTCGGCGCCATCCAGCCTGACGGTGCCGCGGCTGGGCTGCATGACGCCGGCGAGGTGACGGGCCAGCGTCGACTTGCCGGCGCCCGAAGGGCCGACAATCCCCAGCGCCTCGCCTGCCTCCAGCCGGAACGATACGTCCCGCAGAAGCACCTTCTGCTGGCTGGGAATGGCAAAGCTGACCTGCTCGACCGAAATCTTGCCGGTGGGCTTGGGCAGGTTGAACGATCTTTCGTTCTGCGCGCCGCCGTCGATCAGTTTCTGGACCCTTGCCAGCGCCGCCCGCGCCAGGATCAGGTTGCGCCAGAGGCCGACGATCTGCTCGACGGGCTGCAGCCCTCTGCCCAGCAAGATGCTCGCCGCGAACATGGTGCCGGCCGGTGGTCTGCCGTTCGATCACCAGATAGGCGCCGAGGCCGAGGATCAGCGACTGCATGGTCAAGCCGCAGGAACCGGATCAGCCCCCGACATCAAGGCGGCGCGGTCGCTGGCTTGCGCCTGGCGCCGAAGCGCCAGGCTGCGGTCGCGTCCCCAGCGGCGGATGAGGCCGTCGATCATGCCCATGGCGCGAATGACTTCCGAGTTCCTCAGGCTCATCTCGGTGAAATTGTAGTTGGCCGTCGCCAGGTCGTTGGCCTGCTTCAGCGGCGAACGCACCAGATACTCGTTGAGCACCGCCATGGCGACGAGGAGCAGGGAGCAGCCGAGCGCGAAGAAGCCGAGCCAGGGATGCAGCAGGAAGATGATGGCGATGTAGATGGGCGACCATGGCAGGTCGAACAGCGCATGGATGCCCATGCCGGTGATGACCTGCCGGAACGTGTCGAAGTCGCGCACCGGCTGGCTCTGCGAGGAGCCCGACTGACGGGGTCTCGACCGACGCGGCCACGATCTTCGCCGACAGCAGCCGGTCGAGCCGCACGCTGGCGCGCGTCAGGATCGCTGGCGCGCACCAGGTCGAGGCCGGCCAGCGCAAGGAAGGCCGCCAGCAGCGCGAGGGTCAGCATCACCAGCGTGGTTTCGCTGCCGCTGGTGACCACCCGGTCGTAGATCTGCAGCATGTAGAGCGGGGAGGCGAGATAGAGCAGATTGATCGCCAGGCTGAATGCCGCCGCGATCAGGAAATAATGGCGGCAGGCCAGCAGGGCGTCCTTCACGATCTGCGATTTTCTGTCGAAACTCAAATACCCAGCGGAGAACCGCCCCCCTGTCCACCTGTATGCCGATACTACTCCCGATCCTTCAGCCGGCCACGCAGCCCGTCGATATTCTTGTCGTAAACCTTAACGCGTAGGCTGGATCAGGAAACTGCACGTGAGGCGAGCCGCGCATGTCCGCGCGGCTCGCCTTTTGGTTCACACCACAAAGTCGTTCGTCACTTGCACCACCGTCCTGCCGGCGCCGTCGTCGGCAAGTGTGAAGCTGTTGGCATCGTAGGCGCCGAGCAGGTGGAGCGTGGCATTATGCGTGCCGTCCGTGACGGTCAGCGTTCCTCCAGCGCCGTCCTGGTTTGCCTGATAGACAGCGGACGTTCCGGTGCCGAACCAGATATCTCCGAGGTCCAGCTTGTCATCATTGGTGATGCCGGCGATGCTTGCCGCTGAAGTCGAATGAATCGTCCAGCCGCAATGTGCCGGCAGCATCCGCCGCGAAGATGACGTCTGGCGGACGAGGCGGCGTCGAACTCCAGCTGCGACATGTTGCCGATGGTGGCATCGCCGTCGCCGGTAACCTGACCGCCGATCGTGATGTTGCCGCCATTGGCCCAGATCAGTCCGGAATTGGCGACGCGCACCGTTGATCGTCAGGCCGCCCGAGCCCGGTCGCCTCCAGCGTTCCCGAGTTGACGACGGTGCTGCCTCCCGTGTCGATGACCAGCGCGTGCGAGCCGGTGGCGATGATCGTGCCCTGGTTGTTCAGGACCGAGCAACCCGCCGCCCAACTGGCCGGCGCCGGAGATGGTGTTGTCGACATTGGTCAGGGTGACATCGGCGGCCGTGCCGGAGATCACGTTCGCATCGCTGTCGGACAGGACGACCTGTCCGCCGCCTTGCAGCGTTATGCCGCTGGCGATCACCTCGAGCTGCGTGGTCGCGCCCGCACCGTTGAGCGCGATCGTGCCCGTGTTGTCGATCGTGCCGCCGAGCGGCATGATCGCGCCGTCGGCGATCGACATCGTGCCGGCATTGTGGGTGACCGGCTCCTGGTTGAAGAGGAAGTTGCCGGCGCCGAGTTCGGAGCCCGAGACGCCCTGCACGGTGATCGTCTGCTCCGGAGCTGATGGTGACGACGGCATTGCCGCTGCCGTCATCGGCGATGGCGAGAGTCGCCGAACCCGTTGACAGCCGTCGAAGCCGATCAGGTCGATCCTGTCCGCCGCCGCATCGAAGCTGTGCAGCGTGTCGTGCGCGATCGGCTGGCCGAAGACGAAGAGGTCGGCGCCGCTCGAGCCGGTCAGGTGGTCGTCATCCGGAGACGGCGAAGATCGGGTTGCCGGGTGCGTAGGCTTCGACGTTGTCGGAGAACTTGGCAATCCCGGTGGTGCCGTCCGGGTTGGTCCAGGTTTGGGTCACGTGGAGTACCGTCGCCCCGACGAAATCCGCCGGCGTAGTGACGGTCAGCGCGCTTGGATCGTTGCGTCTGCACGGTCCAGGTGCCGTCGCCGTTGTCGGTGCCCGCGCTCAGGCTCCAACCCGAGGGAACGCCGGCAATCGTAACTGTGACCAGGTCGGTCGGGTCGGCCGAAGGATTGGTCAGAGCCAGGTTGATGGCCTGTCCAGCAACGCCAGCCGGGAATATATGCGAGGGCAGAAGCGTAGACAGATCGGCGACGGCAAAGCCCACAAGGTCGACGAGAATGTCATTCGCGGCACTTGGAGTGGCGCCTACCTGCTCGAAAACGAATGTGTGAGTAACGGGTCCGCTAAATGTAGCGGTGAACGCCACCGTAGTGCCCGAATTTCCGAGGTCGTTCGCAGCTATATGCAGATACTGCACAGCCGCGGCGACATCTGCGTTGGAAGTCAAACTCAGCAGGGAGCCTCCGTTATTGTAGAAGGTAATAATGCCGTTTGTTATCGAATGTTGACTGACCTGACTTCCGCCGATCGTTAGCGTGGAGTTAGTCCCATTGACGAGGCCACCGGTGTTACCTGCTATGACGGGTGTCCCCGCCAAATCGAGTATGTCGGAAGCCGAATCGAAGTCAGTGATGGTGTCATACCCGCCAACGGAGCTGCCAGTGATGGTGCCTTGTGATTGTGCGCTTCCTACAATGAACATGTCAGCGCCCAAGCCGCCGGTTAGTGCATCGGCACCCGCGCCCCCGGTGATCATGTCGTCGCCAGAACCGCCATTGAGCGTGTCATCGCCGGCTGCGCCATCGATGATATCGTCTAGTGCGCCCGTCGTAATGGTGTTGGCCGAACTCGTTCCGGTTACAGTGTACTGAAGGCGAGCCTCGAAGTTCACTTCGTTGAATGTACCCGTCGGCGAAGCAAAAGTGACGGCGATATCGCCGTTATCGTCCCAATCGTTATTCGTTAGACTGGTTGAGCTCGATCAGGCCAGTCAAAGCCGTGAAACTACCTGCAGTGCCATCATTTACTGCGCCGGCGGTGCCAATGGCTGTGTCAGTGCCGTGTACGAAGCTTGACACATTTGTAGCGACGATTTTCAGCGTCTCGTTCGAAAGGTCAAAGCCCGTGATCGTATCTTGACCTGTATCGTTACCATTGCCGCCGACTGTAACGCGCGAAGAGTCGCTCGAAGTACCGACCACCGCATTCACAATGATTAGGTCAGTGCCCGTGCCGCCGGTGATTGCATCGACGCCCGTGCCTCCAGTGATCATGTCGTTGCCAGAACCGCCATTGAGCGTGTCATCGCCGGCTGCGCCATCGATGATATCGTCTAATGCCCCCGTCGTAATGGTGTTGGCCGAACTCGTTCCGGTTACAGTGTACTGAAGGCGAGCCTCGAAGTTCACTTCGTTGAATGTACCCGTCGGCGAAGCAAAAGTGACGGCGATATCGCCGTTATCGTCCCAATCGTTATTGTTAGACTGGTTGAGCTCGATCAGGCCAGTCAAAGCCGTGAAACTACCTGCAGTGCCATCATTTACAGCGCCGGCGGTGCCAATGGCTGTGTCAGTGCCGTGTACAAAGCTTGACACATTCGTAGCGACGATTTTCAGCGTCTCGTTCGAAAGGTCAAAGCCCGTGATCGTATCTTGACCTGTATCGTTACCGTTGCCGCCGACTGTAACGCGCGAAGAGTCGCTCGAAGTACCGACCACCGCATTCACAATGATTAGGTCAATGCCCGTGCCGCCCGTAATTAAATCGACGCCGGCACCGCCGGCGATCGTGTCATCCCCAGCGCCGCCGTTGAGCGTGTCATCGCCGGATCCACCAAACAGGATGTCGCTACCTCCGGCTCCGGTGCCGACGTCGCCACCTCCACCGAAATCGAGATAAGACACCTGGTAGGAGCCAGGGGCTCCATAGTTGACCGTGAGATCGAAGCCGGAATTGGCGTTAACGACATCGATGGACACGTTCACCGTCGATGTAGTTGCACCGTCACTCACGACATAGCTGAAGTCATCCGCGCCAGCGCCAACACCATTGGTTGAATTGTACGTGATGGTCTGTGCCGTGGCATTGAAGGCGAGGAGCCCCAGAATCGACGGCGGCACCCGAAACAGATACGATCCGCAAATCATTTCCGTCGACGTCATCATCGTTTCCGAGCAGCGCGGCTGCCGTAAATACCGCAGTGGTATTAGTCGAGACAACGAATATGTCGTCCGACCCCACAGGCGCGTCG
>CAWBIN010000009.1:0-139935 GCA_963788955.1 uncultured Alphaproteobacteria bacterium
CCCCGTTCGAGCGCCAACATCAGGCCCGGCTGCGCGGCGCTGCCGCGCCAGCGGACCATGTCGAGGCAGAAGGACCGATGCCAGCCATAGGCGGTGGCACGTTGCCGCTCGACCGACTCGAAGGCCGGCTTCCAGATCAGCGAGCCATAGGCGAACACCCATAACGGCCCCTCGTCGGCTTCATCAGACAGACGCAAGGCCAGAGTCCGGAAATCGTCGTCGTTCAGCTGCGTCCAACTGCCATCAGGGCCGGGATCGGCCTCCTCCCGATGGCACAGTGCGACAAGGTCCGGCGTGAGCGACATCTGGCGCATGGAACGACACCCCTCAAGGCCGGGCAAGCAAAGTCGAAAACCGCAAGGCAGCGCAAGATTGCGAAGTGCCGAACGTCTTGCCGTCCTCGATTTCTGGCCCAGATGTCGGATTTCTGTCGCGAGGATCGTCCTGGATGGATCGACCGCGATCGACGCAAGAAACGGTGAGGAGACCGACAATGCCCAAATCCCCCATGCCTTTCTTCTGGTACGAGTTGATGACCACCGACCTCGACGCCGCCGAGGCCTTCTACACCGCAGTCGTCGGCTGGACCGCGCAACCTTTCGACATGGCGCCCGGTATGCCGCCCTACATCGTCATGAATGTCGGCGAGCGCGGCGTCGGCGGGCTGATGACCTTGCCGGAGGATGCCGCCAAGATGGGCATGCCGCCGGCCTGGCTCGGCTACATCCACACCAAAGATGTCGATGCCGCGACGCAATCGCTGAAGGACGCCGGCGGCGCGGTCCACCGCGAGCCCGACGACATTCCAGGCGTCGGCCGCTTTGCCGTCGTTGCCGACCCGCAGGGTGCCACCTTCATGCTCCTGCAGCCCAACGGTCCCGACCAGCCGCCGGTGCCAGCCAGCACGCCCGGCCATATAGGCTGGCACGAACTCTATGCGTCGGACTGGAGGGCCGCCTTCGATTTCTATTCCGGCCAGTTCGGTTGGACCGAAGCGGCAATTCATGGATATGGGGCCGATGGGCACCTACCAGACTTTCGCGGCCGGCCCCGAATCCGGCGGCGGCATGATGAACAAGCCGCAGCAGATCCCGGTGCCGGTCTGGCAGTTCTATTTCAACGTCGCCTGCCATCGATGCGGCGGCCAAGCGCGTCACCGACAATGGCGGCAAGATCCTGATGGGTCCGATGGAAGTGCCGGGCGGCAGCTGGATCGTGCAGTGCCACGGATCCGCAAGGCGCACATTTCGCGCTGATGGCGCCGGTTCGATAACAGCGTCGCGCCGAGATTGACGAAACCGGCAGCGACGCCGATCTCCCTCCAAGTGGGGGAGATGTCCTGCAGGACAGAAGGGGGGGCGCCGTCCCGCCGACCCTACGCTCTTTGAGGTTACTCCGGCGCCAACACCGCAACCTTGAGGTTCGCCTGCTTGGCACCGCTGAGCTGGATTGTGGCCGGACCGGCGGACAGCTTGAAGCGCAGGCTCTTGCGGATGCCCGGGCAGGTCTTTACGCCGCTGAAGCCCACCGACTTCATGGCACGGCCGTCCTGAATGACATCGATCCAGGCCTCGTCGGAGAGGGTTATCTGGATTGTCCCTTCGGGCGGGACAACCAGGCTGGCGGTCGCGCCAAAGGTGCCAGACGCCGGAGGCCGTTCAGGCGTAACCTCGAAGGCAACAGTGTCGATCGGCTCCAGAGAAAGGTCCGCGGCCGCTTCGGTCTCCAGCGTGGCGCCTGGCCGTGCTGCCGGCGCTGCCGGAAACAGCGCCTGCTCGCGTGTCACCGGCCATTTGAAGGCAGCACAGCCGGCGTCGTCTGCCATGGCGACGCTGGTGCCTGCAAGGATGGCGAATAGGCTGATGGCGACTTTTTTCATGGCAAAGGGAACCCCACAAGTTTGGAATATCCACACAATACAACCATTGCGATAACAATGCAACCATAGAGAGAACAATATGAACGGTCAGATTGGCGAACATTTCCAATCACCGATTGTTGATGGCAGGCCGGGGGAAGTGAATGGTCCGTTGCCGGGCGATAATCTATGGCGGGCCGAAGGGTTGGAAAAATGGAGTTTTAGATGAAGCTTTTTGAAGGTCTCGCCAGATTTCAGCCGCAGGCTCTGGGGGTGCTGCGCATCATGACGGCGCTGCAGTTCATCGAGCATGGCTCGCAAAAACTGTTCAACTTTCCCGTCGGCGAGCACGCCGGCACCTTGACCGGGCTGATGCTGGCCGCCGCCATTCTCGAATTCGTCGGCGGCATCCTGCTGGCGCTTGGGCTTTTAACCCGGCCGGTGGCGTTCCTGCTCTGCGGCGAAATGGCGGTCGCCTATTTCATGGCGCATTATCCGCGCGACTTCTTCCCGGTCAACAACGGTGGCGATGCGGCCATCTCGTTCTGCTTCATCTTCCTCTATCTGGTGTTTGCCGGCGCCGGCGCCTTCGCGCTGGACAACCGCCGCAGCGCCTGACGTGCAGGAGGATGCGTGCCGTCAGGCGCGCATCCTTTCGAAATTCGCATCGAACAGCGGCACAGGTTGCATGCGTGCGGCATGGCGCTTGCCCAGCAATTCGATCTCGAAACCGTCGCTCTCGTCGGCAATCTCCTTCGGCACATAGCCGATGGCGACGGACTTTTTCGAATGATGCGCGTAGCCGCCCGAGGTGACCCAGCCGCGCACGGCGCCGTCGAACCAGATCGGCTCGTCGCCGATGACATCGGCATCGTCGGCTTCGACGATGAAGGTTCGCAAACGCAGCCTGCCGCCTTGCTTGCGCTCGGCAAGCGCCGCTTGCTTGCCGATGAAATCGGCCTCCTTGCCGTAGGCGACGAAGCGATCGAGCCCAGCTTCCAGCGGTCCGTAAATCGGCCGGTATTCGCGCGCCCATGAGCCGTAATTCTTCTCCAGCCTGAGCGCATTGAGCGCACGCGAGCCGAACAGGCCGATGCCGAATTGCTCGCCCGCCGCCATCAGCACCTGGAATGCGGCCCGCTGGTATTCCGGCGCTACCCACATCTCGTAGCCGAGATCGCCGGTATAGCTGACGCGGCCGACCAGGCACGGCGCCATGCCGATATCCATTTTACCGATGGCCATGAACGGAAACGCCGTGTTGGAGACATCCGCCCGCGTCACCTTTGCCAGCAGCTCCCGCGCCTCTGGCCCGGCGATGGCCAGACCGGTGAGCTTCGGCCCTAGCGCTTCTATCCGGACAGAGCCGTCCACAGGCAGATGCGCCTCGAACCAGCGCATATGGTATTGCTCGGCAATGCCGGAGCCGGCGATGAACCATTCGCCGTCGCCGAGATTGGCGAGCGTGAAATCGCCGATCAGCCTGCCGTCGTCCTTTAGCATCGGCGCCAGCGTCATGCGGCCAGGCTTCGGCAGTTTGCAGGCAAGCAGGCGGTCGAGCCAGCTAGCTGCCCCCTCGCCCGTGACCTTGTATTTGGCGAAGTTCGAAATCTCCGCCAGGCCGACTCTGCCACGAACCGACGCGACCTCGCGGGCAACGTGGGAAAAGTCGCTCGAACGCCGCCACGAGAACTCATCCTTGACGCCTTCAGGCGCATACCAGAGCGGCACCTCCAACCCATAGGAGACACCCCACTGCGCGCCCTTGGCGGACAAAAGGTCGTAGACCGGCGTCGTCTTCAGCGGCCGCCCGGCGGGCAGCTCCTCATTGGGGAAGCGGATCGAGAAGCGGCGCGAATAGTTCTCGCGCACCTTGGCATTGGTGTAGGCCATCGTCGCCCAATCGCCGTAGCGCGAAACGTCCATCGCCCAGATGTCGGCGCCCGGATCGCCCTCGATCATCCAGTTCGACAGCGCCAGGCCAACGCCACCGCCCTGCGAGAATCCCGCCATGACGCCGCAGGCGACCCAAAAACCCGGCAGGCCGCGCACAGGCCCGACCAGCGGATTGCCGTCAGGCGCAAAGGTGAAGGGCCCGTTGATGATCTGCTTGATGCCGGTGTTCTGGAAGGCCGGGAAATGCCGGAAGCCGACTTCGAGCGACGGCGCGATGCGGTCGATGTCCGGCTCCAGCAATTCATGGCCGAAATTCCACGGCGTCTGGAATTCGGACCATGGCTTGTTGGCCTTTTCGTAGGTGCCCATCAGCATGCCGCCGCGCTCCTGGCGCAGATACAGCTCGCCGTCGAAATCGACCGCGTGGATGATCTCGGTTCCGGTTTTCTGCGTTCCAGGCGGCGACCTCTGGCATGTCCTCGGTGATCAGGTACATGTGCTCCATCGCCAGCACCGGCAATTCGAGCCCAACCATGCGACCGACCTCGCGCGCCCACAGACCGCCGGCATTGACGACATGCTCGGCTACCACCTCGCCCTTGTTGGTGATGACGCGCCACAGCCCATCGGGGCGGCGCGCAATGTCCTCGACCTTGGTGAAGCGTTCCACTTCCGCCCCAAGCTTCCTCGCTGCCTTGGCATAGGCATGCGTGACGCCAGACGGATCGAGATGGCCGTCTTCCTTGTTGCGCACCGCGCCGACGAACTGGTTGGGGTCGAGCAGCGGCATCAGTTCGGCCGCCTCTTTCGCCGAGATCTCCTCGAGGTCGATGCCGAGATAGCGGCCCTTGGCGACGACGCCGCGCAACCAGTCGAGCCGCGCCTCGGTGGCCGCCAGCAGCACGCCACCGGTCAAATGCACGCCGGTCGCCTGTCCCGACAGTTCCTCGATCTCCTTGTAGAGCGAGATCGTGTATTTCTGCAGCTTGGCGACGTTGGGATCGCCATTGATCGTGTGCATGCCGCCGGCAGCGTGCCAGGTCGAGCCCGAGGTCAGTTCGTCGCGCTCGAGAAGCACGACATCAGTCCAGCCATGGCGGGCGAGGTGGAACAGCACGGAACATCCGACGACGCCACCGCCAATGACCACGACCTTTGCATGCGATTTCATGGTTTTCTCGTCATTTCAGTGAGTTGGACGAATGAAGGGAATCAGGATGGGAAGATCGGACATCACGGTTCGCCCTGCCCGATCGCTTCCTTGCGCTTGGCCACATAGGCCTCCAGCGCCTCGCGCACCGCGACATCCATGACCGGCTCGACGTAATCTTCCAGCGCCTTCTTCCACAGCCGCGTCGCACGCGCCGTGGCGTCGAGCCCGCCGGCCTCCTGCCAGGCCTCGTAATTCTGCCAGTTGGACAGCATCGGCTGGTAGAAAGCGGTGGCGTAGCGCTCCAGCGTGTGCGGCTCGCCGAAGAAATGGCCGCCGGTCGGCACCGCCCCCAGCGCCTCGACTGCCAATTCGGCCTCATCGACCACGATCGGGCGCAAAAACTCCATCATGTGCTGGATCATCTCGACATCGATGATGAGCTTCT
The DNA here is from genome assembly GCA_963788955.1 of uncultured Alphaproteobacteria bacterium. Taxonomy (GTDB): domain Bacteria; phylum Pseudomonadota; class Alphaproteobacteria; order Rhizobiales; family Rhizobiaceae; genus Mesorhizobium. The sequence goes on from CAWBIN010000009.1 coordinate 5,353, forward strand.
CGAACGATGCCGTCAGCCCGCCCTCCTGCCAGCCGGCGGCGTGGTAGACGAGGTTGCCGTGGCCGAGCACCGCGCCCCACAGCGCCATCAGCGTCTCATAGGCGCCTTGCGCGTCGGCCGCGTTGGAGGCCGAGCCCGGCGTGGTACGGTAGGGCAGGTTGTAGCGCCTGCGCCAGTTGCCCTGAGGCGATGTTGGCTTTGGTGTTCTCCGGCGTGCCGAAAGCCGGGGCGCCCGACTTCATGTCGACATTGGAGGTGAAGGCGCCATACATCACCGGCGCGCCGGGTCGCACAAGCTGCGTCAGCGCCACGCCGAAAAGCGCCTCGGCATTCTGCTGCGCCAATGCGCCGGCCAGCGTCACCGGGCTCATCGCCCCCATCAGCGTGAACGGCGTCACCGCCACCGACTGGCCGAACTCGGCCATGGTCATCAGCCCTTCGGCCATCATCTCGTCGAAGCGACGCGGCGAGTTGACCGAGATGATGGTGGTGATGCCGGGATCGTCGCGCATTTGGTCCAGCGTCAGGCCCCGCGCGATCGCCATCATCTCGATGCCGTCCAGCGCCCTGCCCCGGCCGATCGCCGAGACATGGAAGCTTTTGTCGGTCAGCGTCAGATTGGTGAAGTAGGTGTCGAGGTGGCGGGAATTGGCCGGCAGCTCCACCGGCGCGCAGACCTGGTTGCCGAGCATATGGATGCAATTGAAATGCTGCGCCAGCCGGGTGAGATCGGAATAGTCGCGCAGATTGCCGGCGCGACGGCCGCGCTCCATGTCGTGCACATTGGGCGGTCCGGCGACCAGCGTGAAATTGATCGTGTTGCCGCCGAGATGGATGGCCTGGGCCGGATTGCGCGGCGTCAGCGTATAGGTGGAACGCGTCGTCTTCAGCGCTTCGTCGACCATGCCGCGATCGATGCGGACATTCGCCGTCGCGTGATCGACCTTGGCGCCAGCCTTCTCGAACAGCGACAGCGCCCGCGGGCTCATCACCTCGATACCGAAATTTTCCAGGATGTGCATCGAGGCTTCATGGATCGCCTCGATCTGGTCGGCCGAGAGCATGGCCATCGGCGGATAGGGATTGGTCACCCGTCGCAGCGGCAGTTGCGGGATGGCGGCCGGGCCCCTGTTGCTGGTTCGCTCGGCGCCGCGTTTGCGTCTTGGTTCGGTCATGGCCCATCAAAGCGCCGGCGTCGGCGACAGCGATGTCAGAAATCCGCCGTTTGCCGGCGAGATTTTAGCCAAGGCGGCATTTTTGAAATTCCATAGAGACAAAAGCGACCGAGCAGGTCGAAATATCGATACCGATCCACATGCGCGCTCGGAAGCCGCGGGCCGTTAAGAAACGCTGCAAGATTCCCTTTATGTTTTCCGCCTATTCGTCTGCCAATGCGTAGATCGAGTTTTAGTAAAATTGTAGCCGTCACCGTGCTGCTGGCGCTTTCCGCCTGCGCGACGCCGCCGAACCATATCAACGATGTCTGCGCCGTCTTCGACCAGAATGACGGCTGGTTCGACAACTGGCAGGCGGCGGCCGAGCGTGCCGAGCAGAAATACGGCATACCGGTTCCCGTGCTGATGGCGACGGTGCGCAAGGAATCCGGCTTCAAGAGCAATGCCAGGCCACCGCGCACCAAGCTGCTTGGCTTCATCCCGTGGAAGCACGTCTCCTCGGCCACCGGATTCTCGCAGGCGCTAGACGGCACCTGGGCGCAATATCAGAGCGAGACCGGCAACTGGGCGGCGCGGCGGACAAAATTTGCCGACGCCGTCGATTTCGTCGGCTGGTATCATTCCAAGACATCGGACACGCTCGGCGTCGCGCGCAACGACACCTACAATCTCTATCTGGCCTACTATCTCGGCTGGACCGCCTACGGCCGCGGCAACCGTGGCGATGCCGGCGTTCAGGGCTATGCGCGGGCAACCGAAAAGATGGCGCAGGACTACGCCGCGCAGCTCCGCCAATGCGGCAACTGACGACGTCGCGATCTTAACCTCGATCCGTCAGTTCGGCTTCTTGCCACCCGGGCGTCTGGGCCTGGCGGCGACCGGTTGCGCCTTCGTCACCTGCGGCGCGTCTTCCGGCACGCCCTCATGCGCGGCGTGCTCCTTGTCGAACTTGATCACCGGCTCCATCTTGGCCAGCACGTCGTCGGCAAGCCAGCACAGGCTCATATGGCCGTCGCCGAGATGCTTCACCGGCGGCACCTTGGTCTCGCACAGATTGTCCGGCACCAGCTTCTTGTAGCCGCAGCGCGTCTGGAACGGGCAGCCGCTCGGCGGGTTCATTGCCGACGGGATGTCGCCCTCGAGCACGATGTGCTTCTTGACCACGCTGGTGTCGGCAATCGGGATCGCCGACAGCAGCGCCTCGGTATAGGGGTGATAGGGCGGCGCGAAGATCTGGTCGGTCGTGCCCTGCTCGACGATATAGCCGAGATACATGACGACGACGCGGTCGGCGATGTAGCGCACGACAGACAGGTCGTGGCTGATGAACAGCATCGTCGTCTTGTTCTTGCGCTGGATGTCCATCAAGAGCTCGGTCACCGCCGCCTGCACCGAGACGTCGAGCGCCGAGACCGGCTCGTCGGCCACCACAACCTTGGCGTCGCCGGCAAAGGCACGTGCCACGCCGATGCGCTGCTTCTGCCCGCCTGACAGCTGGCGCGGCTTGCGGGTCTCGAACGCTCGCGGCAGCTTCACCAGGTCGAGCAGTTCGAGCATCCGCTTGCGGCGCTCGGCGACATTGTTGCCGACATTGAATTTTTCCAGCGTCCGGATGATCTGCGAGCCGACCGTGTGGCTGGGATTGAGCGTATCGAACGGATTCTGGAACACCATCTGGATCGACGACACGGTCTCGACGCTGCGCTTCTCGATGCTCGTCGACTGGATTTCCTTGTTGCCGAGCGTCACGCTGCCGGAACTTGCCGTTTCCAGACCGAGCAGCACCTTGGCCAGCGTCGACTTTCCGCAGCCGGATTCACCGACGATGGCCACCGTCTCGGATTCACGCGCCATGAAGGAGATCGTTTCGTTGGCCTTGACGACGCGGCCCTCGCTCGAACCGAACACCTCGCTGCCGCCGACCTTGTAGTATTTCCTCAGATCCTCGATCTTGAGCACCGGCGCGCCGGGCACGACGCGCTCGTTGACCTTCTTGGCGCCCGGCGGCAGGGCTTCCCAGTCGATCTCGTTGAAGCGCACGCAGCGCGAGAAATGTCCTTCGTGGCCCTCGACCTCGATCATCGGGATCTCGGCGGCGTTGCAGACGCCCTCGACGAAATGGTGGCAGCGCGGACCGAAATTGCAGCCCTTGGGCCGCTCGTGCGGCAGCGGCAATTGCCCGGGGATCGAAATCAGCGGCCGCGAATTCTTGTCGGCGCCGGGCAGCGGGATCGAGCGGAACAGGCCTTGCGTGTAGGGATGGCGCATCCGGTCGAACACGTCCTTGATCTTGCCGGTCTCGACCGCCTCGCCCGAATACATCACCGTGATGCGGTCGCAAGTCTCGAGGATCAGGCCGAGATTGTGCGACACGAAAATCATCGACGTGCCGAACTTCTCGCCGAGACCCTTGACCAAGTCGACGATGCCGGCCTCCACCGTCACGTCGAGCGCCGTCGTCGGCTCGTCGAGCAGAAGCAGCGCCGGCTTCGACAGCAGCGCCATGGCGATGACGATGCGTTGCTGCTGGCCGCCGGAAAGCTGGTGCGGATAGGAGCGCATCATGCGCTCGGGATCGGGCAGCCTGACCGAACGCACCATGTCGAGCGCTCGGCTGTAAGCCTCTTCCTTCGACACCTTGTCGTGGATCAGCGGCACTTCCATCAGTTGCTGGCCGACCTTCATCGCCGGATTGAGGCTGGCCATCGGCTCCTGGTAGATCATCGCGATCTTGTTGCCGCGGATGGCGCGCAGTTCCTCGTCGGACAGCTCGCCCATGTCCTTGCCCTGGAACTTGATCCGGCCGCCGACGATCTTTCCGATGTTGGAGAGGTCGCGCATGATGCCGAGCGACACGGTCGACTTGCCGCAACCGGATTCGCCGACGATGCCCATCGCTTCGCCGGGCATCACCGTGCAGGAGAAATCCATGACGGCCGGTATCTCGCCCTTGCGGGTGAAGAAGGAGATCGACAGGTTCTCGATCTCGATGATCGGCCCATCGGTCGGCTTGCCGGGATTTCGAACTGCCTCATTCATGGGTCGCTCCAATCCAAATTTTGTCAGGCACGTCGGGTCGAAGACCCCCGTCGATCAGTCTTTCATCGATTGTTCGCGCAGCGAGTCGGCCAACAGGTTGAGCCCCAGCACGAACGACATCAGTGCGATCGTCGGCGGCAGTGCCGGGTGGATGAAGGAGCGCAGCAGGCGGCTGGCGTCCTTGATCGCGGTGCCCCAGTCCGGGCTCTCCGGCGCCAGTCCGAGGCCGAAATAACCCAGCGTGCCGAGCAGGATCGTGGTGTAGCCGATGCGCAGGCAGGCATCGACGATCAGCGGTCCGCGTGCATTGGGCAGGATCTCCCACAGCATGATGTACCAGGGTGATTCACCGCGCGTCTGCGCCGCCGCCACATAGTCGCGCGTCTTGATGTCCATGGTCAGGCCGCGCACGATGCGGAACACGCCGGGGCTGGAGGCGAACACCACCGCCACGAAGATGTTGAGCTGGTTGGGATCGATATGGACGATCTTGAGCGGATCGGCATCGAAGACAAGGCCGGCATAGACCCAGCCGCCGATGATCAGCGTCAGCCCAAGCAGGATGTAAAGGCGATCGGGCCGGTTCTTGTAGCGCGTCCAGAACAGCACGCTGAAGAAGATGATCGGGAACATGAAGAACAGCCCGGCCATGGCATAGGGGATCGGCGTGTCCATGATGCCCGGCGTCACCAGCAGGTAGAACAGCAGGATGACCGGGAAGGCCAGCACCAGATTGGCGAGGAACGACAGCACCGTGTCGATCTTGCCGCCATAGTAGCCGGCCGGCAGGCCGAGCGTGATGCCGACCATCAGCGCAAAGCCGGTCGCCGCCGGCGCGATGATCAGCACGATCTGGCTGCCAAAGACCATGCGGGAAAACACGTCGCGGGCCAGCTTGTCGCCGCCGAAATAGTAGACGAGCTTCGATACCGGCTCGATCCCGCCCGGCAGCGCGTCCTTCATGACCGGCACCTGGGCGAGCGGGTCGAAGGGCGCGACGGTCGAGGCGAAGATCGCCGTGAACAGCCAGAACAGGCAGATGCCGACGCCGACAATGCCGACGCCGCTATCGAACAGCTGACCGTAGAGGCCGAGCTTCTTCTTGTAGGCGAAGCTCGCGCCCATGACGATGGCAAGAGCGACCCAAACCGGCCAGAACCGCCCGATCACACCGAGGATGACATTGAAGGCACTGATATATTCGACCTGCATCCGCCCGATCCCCTACTGCACTCTGATACGCGGATTGAGAAACGCGTAGCCGACATCTGAAATGAGCTGCGTGATCAGCACGATGAATACCGAGACCAGCGAACAGCCGAGCAAAAGGTCGATATCGTTGTTTCCGGCGGCCTCGACCAGCGTGTAGCCGAAGCCCTGGTAGCGGAACATCACCTCGACGATGACGACGCCGGTGAGCAGCCAGGGAAACTGCAGCATGATGACGGTGAACGGCGCAATCAGCGCGTTGCGCAGGGCGTGCTTGACCACGACGCTGCCGAAGGAGAGGCCCTTCAGCCGCGCGGTGCGGATATATTGCTGCGTCATCACCTCGACCATCGAGGCGCGCGTCATGCGCGCGATATAGCCGATGCCGTAGATCGCCAGCGTCATCACCGGCAGCGTGAAATTGTAGAAGGTGATGCCCTGGCTGGCCGAGGCTGCCGAACCGTTCAGCCAGCCGAGCCAGGAGGCGAAGATGACGGTGAAGATGACGCCCGACACATATTCGGGCGTCGCCGTCGAGGCGATCGAGGCGACCGATAGCGTCCGGTCGGTTCGCGACCCCTCGCGCATTCCGGCAAGGATGCCGATCAGCAGCGAGATCGGTATCATGACCAACAGCACGCAGAGCATCAGGATGCCGGTGGCACTGAGCGCCGGGAACAGCTTCGACGCCACTGTGGTCTTGAACTTGGTCGAACAGCCGAAATCGCCCTGCAGGATACCGGAGTAAGTCGGCACAAGCGGATCGTTGCAGAAGGAAAACCGCTGGGCCGGCTTGCCCGTCGCGGCATCGGTCACCGGCTGCTTGGGCAACACGCCGAGCCACTGGCCATAGCGGACAAAGAAATTCTGACGATAGCCGTGTCCTGACCAGCCAGCTTTCGAGCTGCTCGGCCGATGTATGCATTTCAGTTTGGCTGATCGCCAGCTTCTTCAAATTCGGATCGAGGTTGATCAGGAAGAAGACGATGATCGTCAGGCACAGCATCGTCAATGCCATGGTGCCCAGGCGCCTGAGAACGAAAGATAGCATGGCGGTCCCCTGCCGGTCTGGTTGGGGTTGTAGCCAGCTTCGAAAACCAGCCCTACCGTTGCCGGCAGAGTTGGCTGTCAAACCGGCCCTCGGATGCGATCAACCCTGTTTTATTGCACGATCTTTCCCGAAGAGTCCGCAACTTTCTTGCTGCGCCGGCTTCCGGGTTCTGGAACCATGCAAGGAGTGATGGGGAAGGGGCGAACGCCCCCTCCCCGATCGGTCCGATCATGCCTGCTCGAGCCAGACCTTGCCGTAGTCGCGTTCGAAGGTCGGGTGCATCTTGTAGTTCTGTACCGCCTTGACCGAGTGGCTGTAGAGCTTGCGCCAGAAGGGCTGGATGATGATGCCGGCATCCTGCAGGATCTGCTGGATATCCTTCATCATCTCCTTGCGCTTTGCGGCGTCTGCAACGGCCATCGCAGCGTTGAGCTTGGCGTCCCAGTCGGGATTCGACCAGGCTGTCTCGTTCCAGGATTCGCCGGTGCGGTAACCCAGGGACAGAACCTGGACCCCCAGCGGCCGCATGTTCCAGGTGGTCATGGACAGCGGATATTTGGTCCAGTCGTTCCAGAACGTCGAGCCCGGCAGCACCGTACGCTTTACCTTGATGCCGGCGTCGCGCAATTGCGCGGCGATCGAATCGCCGGTATTCTTCTGCCAGTCCTCGTCGACCGTGATCAACTCGTGCTCGAAGTCGGCTTGGCCGGCTTCCGCCATCAGCGCTTTCGCCTTGGCGGGATCACGGGCGATTTTCGGTAGCTCGTAATATTCCGGATGAATCGGGCAGACATGGTGGTTCTCTGCGACAGTGCCGGCATTGCCGTAGCCGAGTTGAAGGACGACAGCATTGTCGACACCGAGTTGCAGCGCCTGACGCACCTTCTGGTCGTCGTAAGGCTTGTTGGTGACGTTGGTGCGGCAGACGACGGTCCCGGCGGTGACCACTTCGGACTTCACCAGATCCAGACCGTCGAGGATTGACACGTAGTCGGCCGTGGTTTCGTAGTTGGCGTGCACTTCGCCCGCTTCGAAGGCGCTGACCATCGCCGCCGGATCGGTGCCGTAGTCGATGAACTCGACGCCGTCGAGAAAGACTTCTCCGTCCCACCACTTGTTGTCTTCGCGGCGCTTGTAAACCACCTTCTGGCCGACATCGTAGGAAACGAGTTCGAAAGGACCGGTACCGATCGGACAGGCTTTGAAGTCGCCGCCTTTTTCATCGAAGGTCTTGTGGACGATCAGGCCCGGATAGTCGCAGACATTGGGAATGATCGAAATGTCCGGCGAGGCAAGCTTCAGCTTGATGGTGTGATCGTCGACCTTGGTGACGGCGCTTTCATCGAGCTTGTCGTCCTTGACCAGCGTGCCGAGGCGGCCGGGCATGGAATTGCCTTCGGCTTTCTTGTCGGCCCAGCGCTTGAGGTTGAAGATGACGTCATCGGCGTTGAATGCATCGCCGTTCGACCAGGTCACGCCCTTGCGCACATGCAACGTGTATTCGGTGGCGTCGTCGTTGATCTCCCAGCTTTCGAGCAGATAGGGGCGGAACGTGTATTCGGTCGTGTACTTGACCAGCGGCTCGAGCGCCTGGCGCTCCGCATTGGCGATTTCGGACCAGTCGGCCTTGCGTGGATCCTTGGGGTCCTTGATCCACTGCGCGACCTTCAGGATGCCGCCCTTCTTGCCCTGTACTTCTTCCGCCTTGGCCGGCGTCGGATCGGCGAGACCGAGCATGCCATAGGCCATCGCCGTGGACGCGCCGAAGACGCTGGCCAGGGCGAGGAATTCGCGGCGATCCATCTTACCTGCCTTGGCTTCTTCGGCCATTGCCAGGATATGATCCGGAACGCGGTCACCGTTGCTTTTGTAGATTGCCATGACTAACTCCCATTGTTGGCTTTCTGCCTTTTAACATTCCGCATCCGGGCCGTGATGTCAAAGACCGACACGGACTGGGAACATGTTAGCGAATGTGCAACTTTGGAAGGAGGGCAGTTCGCGTGATAGCGACAGTCTTGACGCAAAATTGCTACTGCCCGGCAGAATTCGTTCGAATCCCGATGCCCGATTAAAATGAGACATTCAAGCGGGATAGGACAGCGCCAGCCGATCCTTGAGTTTGCGCCAGGACGAGACCTCCCGACGCCCGCGATCGTCGCCGATTTCAGTATTCGCGCTCGTAGAAGATGCCGCCCTTGGCTTCCCCCGCATCGTTGGCTTCGCCGCGCAATTTGACGCCGCGCCCGACATTGAGATCGATGGTCGCCTTGCCCGAACCCGGCTTGTCGCCCTTCTGGATCGTCACATAGGTGCGGTCGTTGAGGTATTTGCCGGCCGAAACGGCCGTGCCGCCCTTCTCGTCCGTCGTGACGTCGAGGTCGTCGACGCCGATCGCGCTGCGCAGGTTTTCGAGCAGCGATGTCGAGCCGCCGACGCCAGCCAGTTGCCCGGCGGCCTCGGCGAGCTGGGCGATCTGCAGCGGCGACAGATTCGACATCGAGCGGCCGAAGATGAGTTGCGCCAGCACCTCGTCCTCCGGCAGCGCCGGCACCGACGAGAAGGTGAATTTCGGATTGGTCGCCTCGCCCGAGACAACGATGGTGACGGTGGCGCTGCCTGTCGTCGAGGTAGCCGTCAGATTGAGATAAGGCACCAGCGAGCCGGAGAACCCTACCGTGCCTTCGGTGAAGGTCAGCCGCTTGGCGAGGATCGACAGCCGCCCGCGCTGCAGGGTGAAGGTGCCGACCGCATGCGGCGACGATGCGGGGCCGGTCAGCTTCAGCGAACCGCCAAGCTCGGCATCGACGCCCCTGCCCTGGATGAAGATCTGGTTCGGCGCGTTGATCGTGACGTCGAGGGCAAGCCCGCTGCCGCCACCACCGCCACTTGTGGTTGGCGGGCGCAGCGCCTTGTCCTGCGCCCGCACGGCGCCCGGCGCGTTCTTGTGCTTGACGTCGAGTGCCGACAGCGATCCCGGCAGCTTCTCGGGGACAGTGATGACGGTCTTGGCCAGGTTGATGGTTCCAGAAATCACCGGGGCCGAGGCGAGCGGCCCCTTGATGGTCAGGTCGCCGCCGAGATTGGCGGTGACCACCCGACCGTCGGTGTAGCGGCCGTCGGTGAGCTTGACCGACAGGTCGGCCGGGAACCCCTGCGCCGGGTTGATGCCGACCGTGCCGCTGGCCGACAGGCTGCCGCGCGTCGACAGCGTGCCGGTCAGGCGGTTGATCCTGGCGACGCCGGCGCCGATCGAGACGTCGGCGGCGATGTCGTTGACGGCAAGGCCGGAGCGCGCATCGACCAGACGGGCGCCGGACGTGCTGACCGTGCCGCCGATGACCGGCGACGTCGCCGGGCCGCGCACTTGCACATTGACATTGGCGGTGCCGTTCAACGACAGGCCCTGCGCGGCAAGCTTGGCGGCAAGGAAGGAAAACGGCACCTTGCCGGAAAAGTCGAGCACCAGAGCCGGCGCGCCCGCAATGGTCACCGTGCCGCCGCCCTTGAGGCCGAGACCCGCCCCATCGCTGATGTTGGCGTCAAAGGCGAGCTTCTTGCCGGCGAACGTTCCTGACGAGGAGATGTTCATGCCGCCAAGGCCGGCGCCACGGGTCTGCGCGGTCTGCACCCCGGCTGCATCGATTTTGAACGCGATGCTTGGATTGGCGGGCGCACCGGTCACCTTGACCGTGCCCGAAATGGAACCGGCGGCATCGAGACCGCGCGAAAAACTGTTGGCAAGCGAGATTGGCACCTTGGCCAGTGCGGCATTGATGTCGAGCGCCTGCCCGACCTTGCCGGTCACCGTCGCCGTGCCGCCGCCGAGGTTGAGCACCAGCCTGTCCAGCGTCGTCGTTCCATTGGCGATGCTCACGGTCGAGGCTTGCGCGATCGCCGCCTTTATCCCCTGCACCGTCGCCTGGCCGGAGGCGAGCTCGATGGTCGTCGTGCCGTTGGCGACCTTAACCCGGCCGGCGGCCTTGGCCGGAATGTCCTTGACGGTGGCGCCACCGGAAAAGCCGGTCCAGTCGCCGTCGCGCTTGAGGTCGACATCGATGCCGCGGATAACGGTGCCGCCCGAGGTGACGCTGTCGGCGCGGATCTTGCCGGAGATCACCGGCGCGGCAAGATAGTTGGCGATCAGCGCGTCGATGGAAACGGTTTTCGCCACCAGGTCGCCACGCGAAAGCGAACCGGTTGTCGCCTTCACGGTGACTTGCGGCGCGTTGCCGCTCTTCGAGAAGGCGATCGTGCCGCGCACATCGCCCTCGGCCTTTTCCAGCGCCAATGCGGCCAGCGGCCCGATATCGGGCAGGTCGAGTGCGACCGTGCCTTCGGGCACGAAGGCCTGGTCGAGCGCCAGGTCGCCGGAGATCCGGTTCTTGCCCAACGACAGCAGCAGCCCGTTGATCGCGCTCCTGCCGTCCGTCGTCGCCAGCACAGCGCTGCCTTGCAGCGCCTGCCCGGCGACATTGCCGGTCAGTTGCACATTGGCCGCTGGGTTGGCGGCGTCAGCCTTGCCGGTGGCGGTCAATTTCAGGCCGGTGATTTCGCGGTCCGCCACCGAAAGCCGGTCGCTGTCGACCGTCAGCGACAGGTCCGGCGCCAGGCTGGCGCCTTGCGCATTCAGCGCGAAGGCGATGGCGCCCTTGGCGTCTTTCGACAGCAGCGAGATATCTGATAGAGCGCCCTTGATGTCGGCGCTGAGCTTGTTGTCGGCGAGGCTCGCCTGCCCATTGGCGGTCAGAGCGCCCGACGCCAGCGTGACCGGGCTCGCGCTGACATTGCCATGGGCATCGCGCTTCAGCGTCGCGCTGAGTTGCGTCCGCTCGGCCAGCACGCCACGCGCCGCCGCCGGCAACGCCGCCGAAAGGGCGTCCGCCTTGAGGTTGAGGTCGATGGCGCCATCGGCCAGGGAAACCCTACCGTTGAAAGCACTGTCGAGTGCTGCGCCCTGCACCGAGCCGCTGTCGATGGTGATGGCATCGGCGGCAAGGCTGCCGGCGACTTTTGCGATGATCTTGCCGGCGATCAGCGGCGCGATGGTCGGGTTGTCCAGTCCTATCTTGTCCGCCGTCACCGAACCCGAGATCGGTCCGGTACGGCTCTTGACGTCGAAGGCGTCGGAATGCAGCGCCAGCGCGATGCCTTCGACCTTGGCGTGGTTGGTGGCGACCGAGGGCAGCGCCGCGGAAATATCCAGCTTCGCCTTCATGCCTTGCCCCGCCGCCTTCACCGACAAGGCCTGCAGCTCGAGCTTGATCGGGCTTTCGGCGCTGCCGAGCGACAACGGCAGGCTGGGACCGGTCGATGTCAGGTCGAGCGCGAAATCGCTGGCCCCGTTCGGGTTGATCGTGCCGGCTGCCTTGCCGGAGATCCTTTGGCCGGAGAGCGTCGCCTGCTCGAGAACGACGCCACCGGCTGTCGAAAAACTGCCGGCGGCATTGAGATCGAGCGGCCCGAGCCCCGCCTGGCGGGTCTGGCTGGTTTCGGCGCCAGCCAGCTTTGCATTGAAGCCAATGTCAGGATTCGCCGACGATCCCGTCACCTGCGCCGTCCCGTCGAGTGTCCCCACGGCGTCCAGGCCCGGCGAGAAATCATTGGCAAGCGCGGCCGGCAGCGCCGAGAAAATTGCCGCCAGGTTGAGCGTCTGAGCTGCAGTACCGGAGAGCGTCACGGCGCCACCGCCGACATCGACCACCAGTCGCTCGATGCTGGCCACGCCATTGGCAATAGTGACAGCTCGACGACCCGGCGATGGCGGCCTTGATACCGCGAACGGTCGCCTCGCCCGAGGCGATCTCGATGCTGGTCGTGCCGCCGGCGATCTTAGCCCGGCCGGCGGCCTTGGCTGGAATGCCCGCAATCGTGGCGCCCCCGGTGAAATTGGTCCAGTCGCCGTCGCGCTTCAGATCTACGCCAATGCCGCTGATGACTGTCGTTCCCGATGTCACACTGTCGGCCTTGATCGTACCGGAGATCGCCGGGCTCTTGAGATAGTTGGCGATCAGCGCATTGACGGTGATTGCCTTGGCCGCCATCTCGCCGCGCGAGATTGATGCACTGGCCGCATTGATGGTGACGGTTGGAGCTTCGCCGTCCTTGCCAAAGGCAATGGCGCCGCCGATATCGCCGGCCGCCGTCTGCCCGCCGAGCGAAACCAGCGGTGCGATATCGGGGGCTGCGAGCGTCAGCGTGCCGAGCGGCAGCAATTTGTCGTCGAGCACAAGGTCGCCCGAAACCTTGTTGTCACCCAGCGACAGGCTAAGCCCCTTGATCGAACGCTTGCCATCGCTGGTCACCAGCGCCGCCTTGATGTCGAGCGGCTGGCTGTCGACCGACCCGGTCAGTGAGACATCCGCCGCCGGACTGGCGATGTCGGCCTTCCCCGATGCCGTCAGCTTGATGTCTTTGACCGTGCGGCCCGACGCCGTCAGGCTGGCGCTATCGGCCGAAACGGAAAAGTCCGGCGCCCAGCGCGCGCCGCTTGCCGTCAGCGCGAAATCGACGCCGCCGGCGAGAGGCACGCCGGCCAGTTGCGACAGCACCGAAACGTCGCCGAGCGTACCCTTGATGTCGGCCTGGATGTCGCTGCCTTGCGCGCTGGCGGTGCCGCTGGCTTTGAGCGAACCGGAGGTCAATTCGAGTGAATTGGCGGCGAACGAGCCTTGCGGGTCGCGGGTCGCGGTCGCCGAGAACGTCACGCGCTCGCCGAGCACGGAGCTGATCTGCGGCGGCAGCGCCGATCGAAACCGCATCGGCGTTCATCTTCAGCTTCATTGCCAGGTCGGTCAGCGACAGAGTGGCCGTCAGCGAGGCGTTCAGCGCATCGCTGCGCAGCGTTCCCTGGTCGAGCGAAATCTCGTCCTTGCTGATCTTGCCGGCGAGATCGGCCATGAGCTTGCCGGTCACCAGCGGCGTCAGCGTCGCGACATCGGTCTTCAGACCGCCGGCCGAGAGCTTGATGGTGACCGGGCCGCTGCGGTTCTCGATGTCGAAACCGTCGGAATGGATCTGCGCCGCCAGATCGTTGAGCTGCGTGCCGCCCGCCGCCACTGAAACCAGCGACGCGCCGATATCGACCATCGGCGCCTTGCCGTCGCCAAAGGCACGGGCGGTCGCGTTTTTCACTGCCACGGTAACTGGCTGCGCCTTGGTGCCGACGTTGAGCACCACGGGCTCGCCCTTGGCGGCGACCTCCACCGAAAGGTCGCTCGCGCCCTTGGGATCGACAGTGCCCGCGGCAGTGCCATGCACGGCGTCGCTCTCGATCGTGGCGCGATCGATGTCGACGCCGCCGGCCGGCGTCGCGGTGCCGGCAAGGTCGAAGCTGGTCTTGCCGACAAACAGCGGCTTCAGCTTCTCCGGCAGGAAGCGTCCGAAATCGCCGTCGCCCTTGGCCTCGACGTAGTTGCCTTTGTCGGTGAGTTGGTGGCGGCCGGTAAGTTGGGTGACGATCTGGCCGTCGACGACGAAGGTGCCGATGCCGCTCCAGTTGGCCAGCGGCCCCGTGCCCGAGACAATGATGTCGACCGGCGGCGCGCCAGGCAGTTTGAGCAGATTGGCGATGATGCCGCCCGCCGGCTCGGATGCCTTGAGATCGAGGTCGAGCTTGTTGTCGGCGGGCGCGAAATGGACCTTGGCGTCGACATTGCCCTGCTTGCCGTCATGGCGGGTGACGTTGAGCACCGTCTCGACCGCCAGCGGCGAGGCATCGACCTTGGCCGATCCCTTGGCGGCAAGCTCGGCAATGCCACTGCCGGCCAGTTGCTCGCCGAGCGCGATCTCGGGCAGATCGATCTGCTCTGATGTCGATCGAAACCGGCAGCGTCGCCGCACCGCTCTCCGCCGGCTCGGTGCTCGCAGCCGGCAGCCGCGCCAATTCGATGCGCTCGGCAGCGATGCGGTCGGCGCTCGAAATTCTTCGACAGCAGCGCCAGCGGCGACCAGTCGACGGCGACCTTGCGGGCCACCAGCCAGGCGCCGTTGCGGTCTTCCAGCACGACATGGTCGAGCCGTGAGCGCGCCCGACCAGATGCCGTCAATGCCGCTGACCGTGACCTTGCGGTCGTCGATCGAGGCCAGATCCGAGATGATGCCGGCGAGGTTGTCGCGGCCGCGCTCGGTCTTGGTCAGCACGACGAGCGCGCCGATCGCTGCCGCCACCACGATGAGCAGCGTGTAGAAGAAAGAGGCGGAGGATGCGCTCAGAACGTCTTCATCGCTCAGAACGCCTGTCCGATGCCGGCATAGATGCCGAAACGCGGGTCGCCCGGGTCGCGGTTGAGCGGCACGGCCGCGTCGACCCGCAGCGGCCCGAATGGCGTCAGATAGCGCATGCCGACGCCGGCGCCGACCTTCATGTCGGAAAAGTCCGGGAACGATTGCGTCGAGACGGTGCCGGCATCGACGAACGGCACGATGCCGATCGTGTCGGTGACGGCAATGCGCATCTCGACCGAGGTTTCGAAGAAGGAAAGGCCGCCGATCGGCTGACCGTCGATGTCCTTCGGGCCGATGCCTTGATAGGCATAGCCGCGCACCGAGCCGCCGCCGCCGGCATAGAAGCGCCGGTCGGCCGGGACATGCTCGCAGGCTGGTGCCGACGATGGAGCCGAGCGCGACGCGCTCGGCGAGCACGAATTTCGAGGCCGTGTCGAGCGACTTGATAGGCCGACCCTTCGCCCTTCAGCTTGACGAAGGCGGCGCCGCTCATAATGTCGTAGCTCGGCTCGGCATAGGCCAGCACCCTGAAGCCCTTGGTCGGATTGAGCCTGTTGTCGCGGTTGTCATAGACATATTGCAGCGGAATGCTGGCGATCAGATAGTTGTGCTTGCCGAAGGCGTCGGTGATCCTCGAATAGTCGAGCGCGACTTCCGCCGACACCCTCTGCTTCTTGTCGATCTCATAGGACAAGCCCGGTGCTGCCCTTGACCGAGAAATGGTCGTAGGCGTCCGGGATGCTCGAGCACGGTCTTGACGCTGGCGAAGAATTTCGACGCCGGCCCGACCACGCCCGGCTTCTCGAACATGATGCCGGCATTGTAGTTGAGCTCGCTCAGATCGTTGCTGCCGATGCCGCTGATGGCGCCGTCGATGCGCAGCTTTTCGGCCCGGCCGAACAGATTGCGGTGGCCCCAATAGCCTTCGAGGCCGAGCCCTTCGGTGTTGGAGAAGGTGCCGCCGACGCCGAAATAGCGCGGCTTGCGCTCGCTGACCTGGACGCCGATCGGGATGTTGCCGTCGGCGTCGAGGCGTCGGCTTCCTTCAGCGTCACGCTGTTGAACACTTCCAGCCCGAGCAGCCGGTCGCGCGCATCGTCGATCTCGTCGGGCGAATACTGGCGGCCGCGCTTCAGCCCGGTCATGTATTCGGTGAAATCGCGGTCGACCTTCTCGGTGCCCTCGACCGTGGTCTCGCCATAGCCGGCGACCGGCCCGGCCGCCACGGTCAGCGTCACGTCGAGCGTCGAGGTCGCGTGGTCGGCGACGATCTCGCGGCCCGTGATCTTGGCCAGCGGCCGGCCCTCCTCCTTCAGCGCCCGCACGATCAGCGCCTCGGCCTTGAGCACGGCGCCCGATCCGGCGTCGCCGCCGGCGATCAGGCCGAAATCGGCGCTCGCAAGCCCGGCCGCATCGCCCTCCAGCCTGATATTGCCGAGCGTGAACTTCGGCCCGGCGTCGATCGCTGATCACCACCGGGATCGGCTGCGGCCCGGTGAATTCGGCGTCCGGCGGCAGTTCGTCGAGCGCCTTGCCCTGGATGGTGATGGTGACGACGCCTTCATAGCGGGCATCCGCATAAAGCGCGGCAACCAGTTGCTCGCGGTCGCTGCGCGCCTTGGCCAGCAGGCCGAGCGAACCGGAAACCGGGCGCTCCTCGTCGGCCTTCAGCGACGAGGCGTTTTCGAGCTTCTTGACCAGATCCTTGTCGGCATCCGGCGCTTCGATGCGTCACGGCGTAGCGCAGCGGATCGACGATATCGGCGTCCTCGTCGTTCGACGAGCCCCACAATTTGATGCCGAAAATCTCGAAGGCGGCCGCCATTCCGGCATTCGGCGGCGAGCACGGTCGAGCACATCAGCGCGAAAAGCAGGGCGCGCGGAAGCCCGCGCCGTCGCGCGGTTCCTCCCGACATCTGCCTTTCATGCGCCGACATTACAAATCTAACCTAGCTTGCAAAACTAAAATTGGAATGAAGTTCTGAAGCGCTCGTAAAGGGGCCACAATCCAATTGTCTGAAATAGACAGGGCTTGGAATTCACACCTTCTGCGTCGCCGCAAGAATGCGTGATCCCCTGTCCTATGGAGGTTCTATCCGATACCGGCTCATCGGCCGGAAAGGAAACCGTTGGCAGGCGGAACCTGCCGCGTCCTCGTGTTGACAAGCTTGACTGAAGCTTGATCATGCCGGGACGTAAGCACTGTCTGGAGGGTGTTATGGCAATGCGCGCGGCTCGTGGTCTGTCTATTCTTCTCCTTCTTTTTTTCGCCTTGGGGAGCGTCGCGCAAGCGGCCGAAGCCCGGCGGATCGTGACGACCAGACAATTCCGACTATTTCGGTTTCGATCTCCGCTCCGACCAGAATGTCAGCCTCGACCAGTGCAAGACGACCTGCCTCGGCGATCCGGCCTGCCGCGCCTTCACCTACAACACCAAGGCCAAATGGTGCTTCCTCAAGTCCGACTATAACCAGCTGAAAACCTTCAACGGCGCCGTCGCCGGCAAGGTCGTCAATGTCGACGGCGATCCCGACATCGGCGCGCCGCCGGAGCTCGCCTTCTTCCCCAACTGGATGGCCGACCAGGCCCAGCAGTACCGCAACAAGCTGACCGATCCGGCCTATGACAAGCCGACCGAAGGGCTGGAAGCGCTCCGAGCAGCGGCCGAGCAGTCGTCGCTGACCGGCGACCATCGCTCCGCCATGCAGAAATACGAGGCCGCGGTTTCGGTATTGCCCGATGACGGCCAGCTCTGGCTCGAACTGGCGCGCGAGACGCTTGCCGTGCAGCCGGCCTCCAACAGCTCCGAAGCCTCGACCTTGCCGGCAAACGCCACCTCCGCCGGCTTCAACGCCTACAAGCTGCTGCGCACCACCAGGACGCGCGCCGAAGCGCTGGCGCTGCTCGGCGCCGGGCTCGACCGCCGCGACCTCTACCGGCCGGCCCTGCAGGCCTATGAAGCCAGCCTCGCGCTGGTCAGCTTCGCCTTCGGTCCAGGCCGACTATGAGGACCTGAAGGCCCGCAAGGGCTTCCGCGTCATCGACCACACGGTCGACGCCGACACCAGCGCGCCGCGCATCTGCGCGCAGTTTTCCGAGGACCTGGTCAAGACCGGCGTCGACTATGCCCAGTTCGTCACCGTCGACAACGCGCCGCCGAAGGGCGTCGAGGCCAAGGACAAGCAGATCTGCGTCGAAGGGCTGGAGCACGGCCAGCACTACGAAGTGACCTTCCGCCCCGGCCTGCCGGCCGCCATCGGCGAGGTGATCGCCGTACCCGTGGTGCTGTCGATCTATGTGCAGGACCGCGCGCCGTCCGCCCGCTTCACCGGCGACAGCTTCGTGCTGCCGGCCGGCGCGCGCCGCGGCATTCCGGTCGTCACCGTCAACATGGACGCCGCCAAGATGAAGCTCTACCGCATCGGCGACCGTTCGCTGGCGCAGCTTCTGTCCGGCTACCAGTTCCTGAAGCAGCTCGACGGCTACGACATCTCCAACATCTCCGACCAGATGGGCGAGCCGGTCTGGGAAGGCCAGCTCGACATCGCCAACGAGCTCAACAAGGAAGTCACCACCTCCTTCCCGGTCGACGAGGCGCTGCCGCAGCGCAAGCCCGGCGTCTATGTGCTGACCGCGCAGCCGGTGGACGACAAGAGCGACGACGTATAATTCGCGCGCCACGCAGTGGTTCGTCGTCTCCGACATCGGCCTGTCGACCTATACCGGCCAGGACGGGCTCAACGTCTTTGCCCGCTCGCTCGGCACCGCCAAGCCGATCGCCGGCGCCGAACTGACGCTGCTCGCCCGGAACAACGAGATCCTCGGCACCGCCACGACCGACGCCGAAGGCCGCGCCGTCTTCAACCCCGGCCTGACGCGCGGCGACGGCGGCATGGTGCCGGCCGTGCTGATGGCCAAGCAGGGCGACAACGACTTCGTCTTCCTCGACATGGCCCGGGCCGGCTTCGACCTGTCCGACCGCGGCGTCTCCGGACGCGCCGGCGCCGGGCGCGCTCGACGTCTATGCCTGGACCGAGCGCGGCATCTACCGCGCCGGCGAGGATGTGCATGTCGCGGCCCTTGCCCGCGACGGCGCCGCCAAGGCGGTCGAGAACCTGCCGCTGACCTTCATCTTCACGCGCCCCGACGGCGTCGAGGACCGCCGCATCGTCAGCGACGGCGCATCGGCCGGCGGCCATGCCGTCGACCTGCCGCTCGAACGCCAACGCCATGCGCGGCACCTGGACGGTGTCGATCTACACCGATCCCAAGCAGGCCGCCGTCGCCAGCCAGATGTTCCTGGTCGAGGACTTCGTGCCGGATCGCATCGAGTTCGACCTCGCCAGTCCGACAAGCAGGAGATCGCGCAGGGCGAGACCGCCAACATCACCGTCGACGGCCGCTTCCTCTATGGCGCGCCGGCCGCCGGCCTGGCGCTCGAAGGCGAGCTGACGCTGTCGACAGCCGCGCGACTGGGACCGCTTCACGGGCTATTCGTTCGGCCTCGCCGACGAGCAGTCGGCCGAGCCCTCGGTCACCCCGCTCACCGGCCTGCCCGTGGTCGGCGACGACGGCAAGGCGACCTTCCCGGTCTCGATCGACCAGTTGCCCTCGACCACCAGGCTGGTCGACGCCAAGGTCACGGTGCGCATGCGCGAAACCGGCGGCCGCGCCGTCGAGCGCTCGCTCGACATCGGCATCCGCCCGCAAGGCCACATGATCGGCATCCGGCCGGATTTCGACGACGACGAGGTGCCGCAGGGCGGCACGGCCAAATTCAGCCTGATCGCCGTCGATCCCGACGGCAAGCGCAAGGCGCTGCCCGGCGCGCAGTGGTCGCTGGTCAAGGTCGAGCGCAATTACCAGTGGTACCGCACCAACAATTCCTGGAACTACGAGCCGGTCGACCTTCACCAAGTCGGTCGCCAACGGCCAGGTCGACATCAGCGCCGATGGCGAGGCGACCGTGTCGCTGCCGGTCGACTGGGGCCGCTACCGGCTCGAGATCGAGACCGCCGATCCCGAGGGCCCGGCGACCAGCTATGAGTTCGACGCCGGCTGGTATGTCGCCGCGACCTCCACCGAAACGCCCGACGGCCTCGAGATCGCCCTCGACAAGGACACTTATGCAGCCGGCGAAGTGGCCAAGCTGAAAGTCTCGCCGCACTTTGCCGGCGAACTGCTGGTCACCATCGGCGCCGACAAGCTGCTGAAGACCGTCACCGCCACCGTGCCGGCCGGCGGCAGCACCGTCGACATCCCGGTCGGCGACGACTGGGGCGCCGGCGCCTATGTCACCGCGACGCTGTTCCGGCCGGGCGATGCGCAGGAAACGCGCATGCCGGCGCGCGCCATCGGCGTGAAATGGCTGAACGGTCGATCCGGGCTCGAAGAAGCTCGCCGTGACCCTGACGCCGCCCGACAAGACGATGCCGCGCCAGCAGCTGTCGATCCCGGTCTCGGTCGCCGGCGTGCAGCCCGGCAGCAACGCCTATGTCATGGTCGCCGCCGTCGATGTCGGCATCCTCAACCTCACCAACTACAAGGCGCCGGATCCGGAGGACTGGTTCTTCGGCCAGCGCATGCTCGGGCTTGAAATCCGCGACCTCTATGGCCGCCTGATCGACGGCTCGCTCGGCACCACCGGCAAGCTGCGCACCGGCGGCGACGGCGCCAGCCTGCAGGCGCAAGGCAGCCCGCCGACCGAAAAGCTGGTCGCCTTCTTCTCCGGCGCGGTCCAGCTCGACGCCGACGGCAAGGCGAGGGTCGACTTCGACATTCCGCAGTTCAACGGCACCGTGCGCGTCATGGCCGTCGCCTGGACCAAGGAAGCCGTCGGCCATGCCCAGCCGACGTCATCGTGCGCGATCCGGTGGTGATCACCGCCGGCCTGCCGCGCTTCCTGGCGCCCGGCGATGCCGCCGTCATGCGGCTCGACATCGCCAACACCGACGGTCCGGACGGCGACTATGCGCTTGTCGATCGACACGACAGGCGATCTGTCGACCGGCGACAAGCCGCTTGCCCGAGAAGCTGACGCTCGCCAAGGGCAAGCGCCAGACGCTGACCGTGCCGCTGATCGCGCAGACGGCCGGCAATGCGTCGACTCACCATCAGGCTCGCCCATGCCGACGGCACCACCGTCGAGCAGACGCTCTACGTCCCGGTGCGCCCGGCGCAACTGCCGGTCACCACCCGCCTGGTCGTCGACCTCAAGCCGCAATGGCGGCGCGCTGCGCGTCGACCGGGAACTGCTGGCGGCAAGCCTGCTCGACGGCGCTTCCGTCAGCGTCGGCGTTTCGCAGTCGGCGGCCTTCGACGTGCCGTCGCTGCTGATGACGCTCGACCGCTACCCCTATGGCTGCGCCGAGCAGACGACCAGCCGCGCCCTGCCGCTGCTCTATGTCAACGAACTGGCGTCCGGCGTCGGCATGGCCGAGCGATCCGGACCTGCATGACCGCATCCAGGAGGCCATCTACAAGCGTGCTGAACTACCAGTCCTCGTCCGGCAGCTTCGGCCTGTGGGGCCCGGGCTCCGGCGATCTCTGGCTCGACGCCTATGTCACCGACTTCCTGACCCGGGCGCGCGAGCAGAACTACGACGTGCCTGCACTGGCGATGAGCCAGGCGCTGAACAATCTGCAGAACTCGCTCGCCTACGACCAGGACGTCCAGGACCGCGGCAGCGAGATCGCCTATGCGCTCTATGTGCTGGCCCGCAACAAGAAGGCCTCGGTCGGCGACCTGCGCTACTATGCCGACACGCAGCTCGAGGCCTTCACCAGCCCGATGGCCGTCGCCCAGCTGGCGGCGAGCCTGGCGCTCTATGGCGACGCGCAGCGCTCGGAAGCGACCTTCCAGGCGGCGCTGCAGCTGGCCAAGTCGACCACCGAATACGACTACTACCGCTCGGACTATGGCTCGCGCGCTGCGTGACGGCGCGGCGATGCTGGCGCTCGCCGCCGAATCGAAGCCGGTGCCGACCATCGTGCCGGCAGCTGATCAGGCTGGTGGCGAGGAACGCGCCGACGCCCGCTGGACGAGCACGCAGGACGAGGCCTGGATGCTGCTGGCGGCGCGCGCGCTGAAGGCGGGCAACGACTCGATCACGCTGACGGTCAACGGCGCGCCGCATGCCGGCGGCTATTCCGACCAGTTCAGCGGCAGCGACATCGCCGACAGCCCGCTCACCATCGCCAACACCGGCAAGACGCCGCTGCAGGCGGTGGTCACCACGGTGGCCTCGCCGGTCGAGCCGCTGCCGGCCGGCGGCGACGGCTTCACCATCGAGCGCACCTACTACAAGCTCGACGGCACCGAGGCCAACGTCACCGAGGTCCACGCAGAACGAGCGCTATCGTGGTCGTGCTCAAGGTCTACGAGCAGAACACGCTGGCCGTCGCGCCTCTTGATCACCGACCTGTTGCCGGCCGGCTTCGAGATCGACAATCCGGGCCTGGTCTCCAGCGCCAATCTGTCGAACTTCTCCTGGCTGGCGCAGACCGATGCCGCCCATCTCGAATTCCGCGACGACCGTTTCGTCGCGGCCTTCAACCCGAATGACGGCGACGGCGACCGCAACATCACGCTGGCCTATGTCGTGCGCGCGGTGACGCCGGGCGTCTACGCCCATCCGGCGGCGACGGTCGAGGACATGTACCGGCCGCAATATTCGGCCCGCACCGCGACCGGCATGATGGAGGTCAAGGCGCCGTGAGGCGCTGAGCGAGATGGCTGCCATGCGCTGCGTGACAGCCCCCTTCTCCCCGTCTCTAGTACGGGGAGAAGGCCTCACGCCGCGCCAGGCGGATGAGGGGCAGCGCCATGCTCTCCAGAAAATTCCTGCGCCGAGCAGGCGATCGCCGACAGCTTCCCTGCGCCGGCATCCTCGCCGCTCTTCGCGTCGCAGCTCTCTCTGGCGCTCGACCGCGCCTTCCCGCCGCCGCTGCCGGAAAAACTCGCCGTCTCGACCGAAGTGCAGGACCGCGACGGCCAGCTGCTGCGCGCCTTCGCCACGCCCGACGGCTATTGGCGGCTCGACACCCGCCTCGACCAGGTCGACCCGCAATTCGTCGACATGCTGGTCGCCTATGAGGACAAGCGCTTCTGGGATCATGACGGCGTCGACGTGCTGGCGCTGGCCCGCGCCGCCGGCCAGTTCGTCGACCAATGGCCGCATCGTCTCCGGCGGCTCGACGCTGTCGATGCAGCTTGCCCGGCTGATCGAGCCGCGCGAAAGCCGCAGCCTCGGCTCCAAGATCAGGCAGATGCTTGCGCGCCATGCAGATCGAGCGGCGGCTCTCCAAGCGCGAGATCCTCGAGCGCTACCTGACGCTGGCGCCCTATGGCGGCAATCTGGAAGGCGTGCGCGCCGCCTCGCTCGCCTATTTCGGCAAGGAGCCGAAGCG
The DNA here is from genome assembly GCA_963788955.1 of uncultured Alphaproteobacteria bacterium. Classification (GTDB taxonomy): domain Bacteria; phylum Pseudomonadota; class Alphaproteobacteria; order Rhizobiales; family Rhizobiaceae; genus Mesorhizobium. The sequence continues at coordinate 28,462 of CAWBIN010000009.1, forward strand.
GCTGACCGTCTCGGAAGCGGCCCTGCTGGTCGCCCTGCCGCAACTGCCGGAAAGGCGCCGGCCCGACCGCAACCTCGGCAATGCGCACGCCGCGCGCGACCGCGTGCTGACCCGCATGGTTCGATGCCGGCCTGCTCGGCGAACGCGAGGCCGCCCGCGCCGCGCTCGACGATGTCTCGGGTCTACGCCGCGCACTGCCGGCGCTCGCCGCTCACGCTGCGTATGCCATGCTGCCGCAAGGCCACACCCGGCAAGCCGCTGCAGCTGACGATCCGCAAAAGCGTCCAGGAAGGGCTGGAGCAGGTGGCCAAGGAGGCCGCCGCACAAGCTCGGTCCGCGCGTGTCGGTGGCCATGGTGATGGCCGACGCCCGGACCGGCGACATCCTCGGCGAGGTCGGTTCGGCCGATTATCTTCGACGCCAGCCGCTCCGGCTGGATCGACATGACCAGGAGCGTGCCGCTCGCCGGGCTCGACGCTGAAGCCGTTCATCTACGGCCTCGCCTTCGAGCAAGGGCTGGTGGCGCAGGAAACCATGATCGAGGATCGCCCGGCCGACTTCGCCGGTTACCGGCCGAAGAATTTCGACATGGGCTACCAGGGCGACGTCAGCATCCGCCAGGCGCTGCAACTGTCGCTCAACGTGCCGGCGATCCGCTGCTCGACGCGGTCGGTCCGGCGCGGCTGACGGCGCGCTTCCGCCAGGCCGGCGTCAGCCCGGTGCTGCCGATCAACGAGGCGCCGGGCCTGGCCATCGGCCTCGGCGGCGTCGGCGTGACGCTGCGCGACCTTGTCCAGCTCTATACCGGGCTCGCCAATGGCGGCAAGCGCGCAGCACGCTGCGCGACGGCACCGAGCCGGCCAATGCCGAGCCGCTCCGCCGACGGCACGATCCTCGACGACCAGGCGAATTGGCAGATCACCGACATACTGTCGGGCGTAAAGCCGCCCGAAGGCGCCTCCCAGCGCGGCATCGCTTACAAGACCGGCACCTCCTACGGCTACCGCGATGCCTGGTCGGTCGGCTTTGACGGCCGCTACGTGCTGGGCGTCTGGGTCGGCCGCGCCGATTCCGGCTCGGTGCCGGGCCTCTCCGGCTATGTCTCGGCGGCGCCGATCCTGTTCGAGGCTTCGCCGCTCCGGCGCTCGCCGCCGTGCCGCTGCCGCGGCCGCCGGCCGGCGCGTTCACGCCCCAGGCGCGAGGACCTGCCGGTAACCTTGGCGCGCTTCGGCGCCGCACCGAGGGGCTGGTGCAGCCGCAGCGCCGACCGAGCCCGCGCCGCCGATCATCTTTCCGCCGGACGGCGCCCGCGTCGAACTCGGCGCCAACTCGGCCGATGCCTCGCCGCTGGTGCTGAAGCTGCAAGGCGGCCGCGCGCCGTTCCGCTGGCTGGCCAACGGCAAGCCGCTGCCGAGCATCGAGCGCCGCCGCACCGCGACCTGGCAGCCTGACGGCGCCGGCTATTCGACGCTCACCGTCATCGACGCCGCCGGCCGCGCGGCCAGCGTGAAGGTGTTCGTGGAGTGAAAGTGCCCGTTGAATAGAATGCGCCAAACAATTCAGCGCATTGGGCTTTGCGCCCTGCTGCCCCTCGCCTGCACACTTCCCGCCTCCGCCGATCCCCTCCCGGCCGGCTTCGTTCGCCTTGCCGATGTCGATCCCTCGATCCGCCAGGACATCCGCTATGCCGGCCGCGAAAATTTCCTGCATCGCAGGGCCAATGGCTATGACGCCCCGGTCTGCATCCTCACCCGGCAGGCGGCGGAAGCGCTGTCCAGCGTGCAAAAGGCGCTCGCCTCAGAGAGGCTGACGCTGGTCGTCTTCGACTGTTACCGGCCGGCGCGCGCCGTCACCGATATGAGCGAATGGACAAGAAAGGGCGGACCGCCCGACCCGCAATGGTATCCGGCGGTCAAGCGCAGCGATCTCATCGCCAAGGGCTATATCGGCGAACTGTCCACTCATTCGCGCGGCTCGACCATCGATGTCGCCATCGCCCATGCCGATCGCGAGAGCGCTCCGAAGCCCGCCTGCGGCGCACCCGACGCCGACACGCTCGATTTCGGCACCGGCTTCGACTGTTTCGATCCGACGAGCGAAACCGCGCACCGCCCGCTTGCCGGCGGCGCTGCGGCAAACCGCAAAAGGCTGGTCGAGGCCATGCGCGCCGGCGGCTTCAAGAACTATGCCCGCGAATGGTGGCACTTCACGCTGGCAGACGAACCGTTTCTCAAACAGCGTTTCGACTTCCCCGTCAGGGCAGAATAGCTGGTCACCGCGCACGCGAATCTCCGGCCGCACAGGCTTGCCTGGGCGCGACCCGTTTCTAGATAGCGTCGGACCGCCGCAGAGTTGGCTCGGGCTAATATGAGGAAAATGTTTCCTCAGCATGCCGATCCCGGCGAAAAATTGCTTCTAAAGGGCAAAAAAGGCAACGTTGAATGCATCTAATTTCTATCAATTCGGTAGAGTTGGCCAGTCATCAACGGAGGCGGAAATGACCAAACCTCATTTCAGGAAACTGCTCGGCGCACTGGTCGCCACATCTGTCCAGTTCGGCACGCTCGGTTTCGCGTTTGCCGATACCACCATTCTCAACGTGTCCTATGATCCGACACGTGAACTGTACAAGGAATACAACGAGGCCTTCGCCGCGCAATGGAAGGCCGAGACCGGCGAGACCGTGACCATCCAGCAGTCGCATGGCGGATCGGGCGAGCAGGCCCGCGCCGTGATCGACGGCCTCGACGCCGACGTGGTGACGCTGGCGCTCGAAGGCGACATCAACGCCATCGTCACGAAATCGAAGAAGATCAATCCCGACTGGCGCACGAAGTTCGACGAACAATTCGTCGCCCTACACCTCGACCATCATCTTCCTCGTCCGCAAGGGCAACCCCAAGGGCATCCACGACTGGGGCGATCTGGTCAAGGACGGCGTCCAGGTGATCACGCCGAACCCGAAAACCTCCGGCGGCGCGCGCTGGAACTATCTCGCCGCCTGGGCCTAGGCCAACGCCAATGATGGCGGCGACGAAGCCAAGATCAAGGAATTCATCGGCAATCTCTACGCCCATGTTCCGGTGCTCGACACCGGCGCGCGCGGCTCGACCGTGACCTTCGCCAAAAGGGCATCGGCGACGTGCTGCTCGCCTGGGAAAACGAAGCCTATCTGGCGCTCGACGAATTCGGCGCCGACAATTTCGACATCGTCTACCCGCCGACCTCGATCCTGGCCGAGCCGCCGGTCGCGGTGGTCGACGCCAATGTCGACGCCAAGGGCACGCGCAAGGTCGCCGAGGCCTATCTCGAGCTAGCTCTATTCCAAGGAAGGCCAGACGATCATCGCCAAGAACCACTATCGTCCGTCCAAGCCCGAACTGGTGCCGGCCGAAGACCTGCCGAAACTGCCTGAGATCAAGCTGATCACCATCGACGATCCGCTTTTCGGCGGCTGGAAGAAGGCACAGCCTTACCATTTCGGCGACGGTGGTATATTCGACCAGATCTACAAGCCGGCCCAGTGAAGCTAAGGCATCTAGCGATCAGGACGACCACTGACCACAGCACCCGCCAGGCGGGGTGGCGGTTCAGACAGCCGAGCGTCATTCCGGGTTTCGGATTGACGCTCGGCTTCTCGCTTGCCTACCTCACGCTCATCATCCTCATTCCCCTGTCCGGGCTGGTCTGGCGCTCGGCAGCACTCGGCTGGACCGATTTCTGGGCGATCGCCACCGACCGCCGCACCCTCAACGCGCTCGAAATCAGCTTCGGCACCGCCTTCATCGCCGCCGCCGTCAACGTCGTCTTCGGCACGCATCGTCGCCTGGGTGCTGGTGCGCTACCGCTTTCCCGGCCGCCGCATCGTCGATGCCATGGTCGACCTGCCCTTCGCGCTGCCGACGGCGGTGGCCGGCATCGCGCTGACCACGCTCTACGCGCCGAATGGCTGGATCGGCAGATTGCTGGCGCCGCTCGGCATCAAGGTCGCCTACACGCCGCTCGGCATCGTCATCGCGCTGGTCTTCATCGGCCTGCCCTTCGTCGTGCGCACGGTGCAGCCGATCATGGAGGAGATCGACAAGGAGGTGGAGGAGGCCGCCGCCACGCTCGGCGCGAACCGCTTCCAGACCATCACCCGCGTCCTGTTTCCCGGCCTGGCGCCGGCGATCGTCACCGGCTTCTCGCTGGCCTTCGCGCGCGGCGTCGGCGAATACGGCTCGGTCATCTTCATCGCCGGCAATCTGCCCTACATGTCGGAGATCGCGCCGCTTCTGATCGTCATCCGGCTGGAGGAATACAACTACGCCGGCGGCGACCGCGATCGCCGCGATCATGCTGGCCTGTCGTTCCTGATGCTGCTGGTCATCAACCTCGTGCAGTCATGGAGCCGCAAGCGCTATGGCTGACCCCGAGATCAAATCCTACGAGCCGCATCACGAAAGCCAGTCGGCGGCGGTGACCGAAAGCCGGCCGGTGCGGGCGGCTGCTGATGGCGGTGGCCTTCGCCTTCCTCGGCGTCTTCCTGCTCCTGCCGCTGATCGTCGTCTTCGACGAGGCGCTGGCCAAGGGCGTCGGCGCCTACACGCGAGGCGCTGGCCGACCCCGACACGCGCTCGGCGATCCGCCTGACGCTGCTGGTGGCGGCGATCTCGGTGCCGCTCAACCTCGTCTTCGGCATCTCGGCTGCCTGGGCGATCGCCAAGTTCGAGTTCAAGGGCAAGGCCTTCCTGACCACGCTGATCGACCTGCCCTTCTCGGTCTCGCCGGTCATTTCCGGCCTGGTCTATGTGCTGCTGTTCGGCGCTCAGAGGGTTGCTCGGCGCCTGGCTGAAGGCGCATGGCATCGAGATCCTGTTCGCCGTGCCGGGCATCGTGCTCGCCACCGTCTTCGTCACCTTCCCCTTCGTCGCCCGCGAGCTGATCCCGCTGATGCAGGAACAGGGCAATGGCGACGAGGAGGCAGCGCTTTCGCTCGGCGCCAATGGCTGGCAGACCTTCTGGTACGTGACGCTGCCCAACATCAAATGGGGACTGCTCTACGGCGTGCTGCTGTGCAATGCCCGCGCCATGGGCGAGTTCGGCGCGGTGTCGGTGGTGTCGGGCCACATACGCGGCCTGACCAACACCATGCCGCTGCATGTCGAAATCCTCTACAACGAGTACAATGCCGTCGGCGCCTTTGCCGTCGCTTCGCTGCTTGCCGGCCTTGCGCTGGTCACGCTGGTCTTGAAAACACTTCTCGAAATGCGCTACGGCGCCGAGATCGCCGCGACGCGCGGACACTGACAGAGGGATTTGCATGGAAGTTCGCGTTGCCAACGTGCGCAAGGAGTTTGACCGGTTTCCGGCGCTCCACGACGTATCGCTCGACATCAAGTCGGGCGAACTGATCGCGCTTCTCGGGCCGTCCGGTTCCGGCAAGACGACCCTGCTCCGGCTGATCGCCGGGCTGGAGCGGCCGACCAAGGGGGCGATCTTCTTCGGCGACGAGGACGCCTCGCAAAAGTCGATCCAGGAGCGCAATGTCGGCTTCGTCTTCCAGCACTATGCGCTGTTCCGGCACATGACGGTCGCCGAGAATATCGGCTTCGGCCTGAAGGTCCGGCACGGGCCGACGCGCCCGCCGACGCAGGAGATCCGCCGCCGCGCCTCGGAACTGCTCGACCTCGTCCAGCTGTCGGGGCTGGAAAAGCGCTATCCGGCGCAGCTTTCAGGCGGCCAGCGCCAGCGCGTGGCGCTCGCCCGCGCCATGGCGATCGAACCCAAGGTGCTGTTGCTCGACGAGCCGTTCGGCGCGCTCGATGCGCAGGTGCGCCGGGAACTGCGCCGCTGGCTGCGCGATATCCACGACGCCACCGGCCACACCACCGTCTTCGTCACCCACGACCAGGAAGAGGCGCTGGAGCTTGCCGACCGCGTCGTGGTGATGAGCCAGGGCCGCATCGAGCAGGTCGGCACGCGCCGACGAGGTCTACGACACGCCGAACTCGCCCTTCGTCTATGGCTTCATCGGCGAATTCAGCTCGCTTCCGGTCAAGGTCGACGAATGGCGAGATCTGGCTCGCCGACCGGCCGATCGGGCTGTCGGCCGCCGGCATGCGCCGTCCGGCGAAGCGATGCTGTACTTCCGCCCGCACGATGTCGAATTGCTCGACGGCTGCGGCGGCTGCATCGCCGGCACCGTCGCCGCCAGCCGCCGCGTCGCCGGCACGCGCCGCGTCGAACTCGAAATCGGCGGCGAGCGCCAGCGGGTCGAGATCGAACTGCCCGTCGACCATCCGGCGGCGCAGAAGAGCCGTGTGGCGTTCCGCCCCAGGCGCTGGAAGCTTTTTCCGGCCGCTTAGGCCGACGCCGGGAATTCTCCGCCGAGCAGCACCGGCCGGCCGCTGTGGTTGCCGGATGCCGGTTTGACTCTGCTTGAAAGAAAATCCTACCAAGCGGCTGTTTGGGCGATATTCTTTCCAGCTGCTGCACCAGAGCTTTGATCGCATGTCTCGTCGTGGCGGGCTCTGCGCGGCTATGCTTGTGCTGTTGTCTCGAGCCATTCTCAAGGAGCCTGTTTTCATGAAGCGATTTTTGCTTGGCGCCGCAGCGCTTGCCGCCCTCGTTCTCGCATCCTCCCAGGCCTGGTCGGCCGACAGGCTGCTGAATGCCTCCTACGACGTCGGCCGCGAACTGTTCGTCGAAGTCAACAAGGCCTTCATCGCCGGGCATCCGGGCGTGAGCATCGACCAGTCGCATGCCGGCACCTCCGCCCAGGCCCGCGCCATCGCCGAAGGGCTGGAGGCTGACGTCGTCACGTTCAACCAGGTCATCGATGTCGATTTCCTGGTCAAGAAGGGCCTCGTCTCCGCCGACTGGCAAAAGGATTTCCCCGACAACGCCTCGCCTTTCTATTCGCTCCCGTCCTTCCTGGTGCGCGCCGGCAACCCCAAGCACATCAAGGACTGGAACGATCTCGTGCGCGACGACGTCCAGGTGATCTTCCCCAATCCGAAGACGTCGGGCAATGCGCGCTACACTTATCTCGCCGCCACCGCCTACGCCAAGGAGGCCTTCAAGGGCGACGACGCCAAGGTGAAGGAGTTCGTCACCAAGCTGTTCAGCAACGTACCGATCTTCGACACCGGCGGCCGCGCCGCCACTACCACCTTCGTGCAGCGCGAGATCGGCGACGTGCTGATCACCTTCGAGTCTGAAACGCGCGGCATCCGCAAGGAGTATGGCGACGACAAATTCGAGCAGGTCACGCCTTCGGTCAGCCTGCTGGCGGAGTTCCCGGTGGCCATTGTCGACAAGGTCGCCGACGTGCACGGCACGCGCGATCTGGCCAAATCCTATCTCGACTTCCTCTATACGCCCGGAGGACAAGACATCGCCGCCCGCAACGGCCTGCGGGCTCGCGACGCGGCGGTCGCCGCCAAATACAAGGCCGAATTCCCCGATGTCCGCCTGCTGACGGTGGACGATGTCTTCGGCGGCTGGGCCAAGGTGCAGGCCGAGCACTTTGCCGCCGGCGGGCTGCTCGACCAGGTCTACGGCGCCCGCTAGAGTATTCCAGGAAAAGTGTGTAGCCGTTTCCGTTCGGAAAACCAAAGAGTTAGAGCGGGTCAGGGTTTCTGAACCGCTCTAGACCGTTGCCTCATGGACTGAGCAAGACAGCCGGCTTTGCAGGACTGTCTTCGTTGCATGGGCCGGCAATCCGTTTCCGACGAAATCTCGGCGTCATCTGTGAAGAACGTTACAAAGAATCAACGCGTTTGTGCCTAACCTGCCGCCGGGGCGGATTGTTTCGCGAAACGGCCTTGCGCGGCCAGAACGTCATGATTTGCACACAAACAACCGCCAGATCCGGGTGGTTGGGGCTTCATGGGTTGATCAGGGCATGCTGACAAAAAAGGGCAAATACGGCCTCAAGGCCCTCGTGCATCTTTCCGGCCTGCCGGTTGGCCAGCTGGCCTTCGTCAACGACATCGCCGTCGCCAACAACATCCCGAAGAAATTCCTCGACGCCATTCTGGGCGAACTGCGCAATGCCGGCTTCGTCCAGAGCCGCAAGGGCAAGGAAGGCGGCTATCGCCTCGCCCGGCCGGCCTCCGAAATCAAGATCGGCCATGTCGTGCGCGTCCTCGACGGGCCGCTGGCGCCGATCCCTTGCGCCAGCCGCACGCAATATCAGCGCTGCGAGGACTGCGACGAGGCGACCTGCCAGGTTCGGCACATGATGCTGGAGGTGCGCCAGGCAATCGCCGAGGTGCTCGATAACCGCAGCCTCGCCGCCATGCGCGACGCCGACAATGACGATTTCCCTGTCGAACTGACCTCACAGATCTGACCTGCCCGGAACCGAACTTCCCATCAGTTCCTGTTGCTCCCACCGCCGCCCAATTGCGCCGCCGCTGCGGACGCAGTAGAGGCTTTTGGGCGCAACACAGGAACAGGCGAGACACCGATCGGATGAAGCTGCCGTGGTTCGGAAAATCCCGCAGGGCCAACCGCGCACCATCCGCCGCCAGCTACCACCCTGAAATCATCGCCGACGTGCTCGTCCCTGAGCGCGGCGAGCCGGTGCGGTTCTTCAGCCGCAAACTGGTCAGGCCCGGCAAGCTGCGCCGCTTCTCGAATCGGGATTTTCGCGAGAGCCTGCTGCTGGGCTTCTATCTCGGTGTCGCCGCAGTGCTGCCGGTTGCCTGGTGGACATCAATCTGCGGCTGGACTTCGAAGCTCCGGTTGAAGCGGCATCTCCGCAAGGACTTTTCGCGCTACGCGGCCGCAGTCCGCGCGGTGCTTGGCAGCGGCATAGACGCGGAGGCATTGTTTCGGGGCCTGCTTGCCGCCACCCATCGCCGGCAGCTGCTGCTTGCCGCGCACCTGACCGGTTGGGGCTGGTCGCCGGCGATCCGGCTGGAGGGGCTCGAAGGCCTGGTTGCTGCGCTGAAGCGCGGCCGCGGCGCCATCATCTGGTGCGATCAGTTCACCGCCCAGACCATCATCGGCAAGCGCGGGTTGCACGAAGCCGGCGTCGAAGCCCACCAGGTCAGCGTCGATTTCCACGGCTTCTCTGACACGATCTTCGGCCTGCGCTTTCTGAACCGGCCGCTGGTCGTGGTGGAGAACCGCTTCCTGAAGAGCCGGGTCGTGTTCGAGCGCGGCGACGCCTATCAGGTGACCGTGCGCATGCAAAGGATCCTGAGGGAAAACGGCATCATCCTGATGACCAACACCATCCACGCCGGCTCGACATTCACCGAGGCCGCCATCGGCGAAAGCGGCTGGGCTCATCTGGCCTCGGCGCCGGCGAACTTCGCCGCCAGGGGCGGCACGGCGCTGTTTGCGATGTCGACCTTCGAGATCGTCCCCTTCCGCGAATACCGGGCGGTCATCAGTCCCGAACTCGTGGCGGGGGAGAAGTCGGCATCGCCCGCGCCCGCGACGAAGGACATGGCGGCAAAGAACTTGGAGTTGCAGGCGCGCTACATCCTGCTCAAGCGCGACCGCGTCCTCGAAGCGCTGAAGCTGCATCCCGAGCAGATGATGGCATGGTCCGCCGCCCCGAGGCTCACCGAGCGCTCGGACGACGTGACGGAAAGCGAGACGGGGACCTCATAAGGTCTTGCCGCCCAGCAGGCCGACGGTTCTGATGACGATGTCGGAGATGGGGCTGGTGCCGTCGAGGGTCAGGGCGCGTTCATCCGGCGCCGGCGCTTCCAGGATGGCGAACTGGCTGTCGACCAGGCTTGCCGGCATGAAATGCCCCTGGCGGTGGCCGACGCGCTGCCAGGCGGTTTCGCGGCCGATCTCCAGATAGACGAAAACGATATCGCCGCAGAAACCGCGCAGCCGATCGCGATAGCTGCGCTTCAGCGCCGAGCAGGCCGCAACCACGCTTTTTCCGCCGGCGACGGAGCCAGCAATGCGCTGGCCGATGGCGTCGAGCCAGCCTGCGCGCAACGCATCGGTAAGCGGTTCGCCGCTCGCCATGCGCGCGACATTTTCGGGCGGATGCAGCCTGTCGCCTTCGACGAACACCGCGCCCAGGGCTTCGGCCAGGGCCTCGCCGACGGCCGACTTGCCGCAGCCGGCGACCCCCATCATAACGATGGCCGACACGTGTTGGGCCTCGTCTGCTCGCGCCGGTACCGGCGGTGTTGCCTTCTCGTCCACGGCTCAGCGGCTTGCAGGCGCGCGGCCATAGAGGAGCAGCATGGCGACGATGACGACACCGTAGATGATCTGCCGCCCCGCTTCCGGCATCTGCATGACCGAAAGAATCGACTGCAGCAGCGTGATCAGGATCACGCCCGCCACGGTGCCGAGATAGGAACCGCGTCCGCCGAGGATCGAGGTGCCGCCGAGCACCACCGCGGCGATCGACGGCAGCAGATAAGCATCGCCCATCGACTGCGCCGCCTTGGAGGCATAGCCGGCCAGCAGCACGCCGCCGAAAGCCGAGAGCCCGCCGGAGACGGCGAAGGCGATCATCACCACGCGCCTGGTATCGACGCCGGACAGATAAGCAGCGCGCTCGCGGTTGCCGATGCCGTAGACGCTGCGGCCAAAGCTGGTACGGGTCAGCACGAAGACTGTCGCCGCACCGATAAGCGCCCAGATGATGACAGCGTTGGGCACGCCGGGAATGGTAAAGCCGGTCGCCAGATAGCGCATTGCGGCGGTTGCTGAATCCTGCGGTGAGAACCCGCCCGTGTAGACCACCATAAGGCCTTGCGCGACGGCGTTGGTGGCTAGAGTGATGATCATCGAGGGAATGCGCAGGTAAGCGACACCGATGCCGTTGACGATGCCAATCAGGACACCGCAAAGTACGCCGAAGGGGATGGCGAGCGCCGCGCCGACCGGCCCGAAGGCAGCCACCGCACTGGCCATCATGGCGCCGACCGCCACCGACCACGGCACCGACAGGTCGATCTGACCGAGCAGGATGACCAGCATCATGCCGGTGGCGATGACGCCGAGGAACGACGCCACCTTGAGCTGCTGCAGGAGATATTCGGGCGACAGGAAGCTGCGCGAATAGAGGCTGCCGAGAAACAGCAGCAGCACGATGCAGGCAAAGGCCGTGAGAACCGCCGGGTCGGCACGGCGGATGAATTTGGGCATACGGTTGGCGATGCCGTTCATCGTCGTCTCGCTCACAGGAACCACTCCAGCCGGTTGCGGACCCGGAACAGGGCGAAGGCGCCGAGGCTGACGGCGATCAAAAGGATAACGCCCTGGAACAGCGGCTGCCAGAGCGGATCGAAATCGAAGACGAACAAAAGGTCGCCGATGGTGCGGAAGGCGAGCGCACCGAAGATCGCACCGATGGCGCTGCCCTTGCCGCCGAACAGCGAAACGCCGCCGAGCACCACGGCGGCGATCGAGAACAGCGTGTAGGCGTTGCCGCTGGCATAGGCGGCATCGCCCGTATAGGTGAAGAAGGTGAGGAACAACCCGCCGATCGCCGCCAGCAGCCCGGCAAGCGCGTAAGCGGCGAATTTTCCACGGCGGATCGGCACCCCGGACATGTAGGCGGCCGTTTCCGACGAACCCGCGGCATAAGCCGCGCGGCCTAGCACCGAGCGGCTGAACGGCACCCAGACGATCAGCACCACGGCGATCAGCGCCACCAGGCTCGCCGGCACCACGCCGAACAGGCGCCCGGTCAGCGCGTCGGCCAGATCCTCATTGACCGAACCGCCAGGAAATGGCCTGAGCAGCAGCGCGATGCCGAAATAGACAGCACCGGTGGCGATGGTGGCGACGATCGGCTGCAGGCGTCCATAGATGACGATGGCGCCATTGATCGCCCCGCACAAAAGCCCGGTGCCGAGCACGGCAACGACGCCGAAGGCGGTCTCGATGCCGGTGCCGATGACCAGCCAGGACGCCAGGCAATTGGTCAGCGTGAAGATCATGCCGACCGAAAGATCGATGCCGGCGGTGATCACCACCAGCGTCTGCGCCATGGCGACGAAGGCGAGCAGTACGCCCTTGTTCGAGGCCGTCTGGACGACATTGGCGGTGAAGCCCGCCGGATGGTTCGTCGTGTAGATGACGAACATGGCGATGAAGATGCCGAACGCCAGCAGCGTTCCGCGCTGTTCGGCAAGCCAGTAGCGCCAATCTTTCACGCGTCCGCTCCCTGTCTTGGGCCGGCGTTCTCGCCGTGGATGTTGAGCGCGCTTGATATCAGCGCCCGCTCGGTGATCTCGGCGCCGACCAGCTCGCGCTTGATCGCGCCGTCATAGAGCACCAGCACCTTGTCGCAGCAGCCGATCAGCTCGTCATAATCGGTCGAATAGAACAGGATCGCCGCACCCGCGTCGGCAAGCTTGCGCATCAGCTGATAAAGCTCCTGCTTGGTGCCGACATCGATGCCGCGCGTCGGATCGTTGAGCAGGATGATGCGCGGCTGCCGCATCAGCCATTTGGCGATGACGACCTTCTGCTGGTTGCCGCCGGACAGCGCGCCGACCGGAATGTCGAGGCCGGCCGTTTTGATCGCCAGCAATCCCACCATGTCGTCGATCAGCCGCTGCTCGGCGGCACGGTCGATGACGCCCGCCTTGGACAGCCGGTCGAGTACGGCGAAGGAGAGGTTCTCGCGCACCGTCATCGGCAGCATCAGGCCTTCGGTCTTGCGGTCCTCCGGGATCAGCGCCATGCCGATCCGGTCGTCGCGCGCCGCGGCCGGGCTGGCGATCGCCACCGGCTTGCCGTCGATCAGGATCTGGCCGGAAAGACCGCGCAGCACGCCAAAGAAGGCAAGCAACAGCTCCCGCTGGCCCTGGCCGTCGAGACCGCCGAGACCGACGACCTCGCCGGCGCCGACCGTGAGCGAGACATTGTCCAACCGGTCGGCCCAGGACAGGTTTCGCGCCTCCAGAACCGGAGGCGCGGCTGAAGCAGCGCGGGCCGGCTTCGGCGGAAAGATATGGCTGTATTCGCGGCCAATCATCAGCTCGACGACTTCATTGTCGCTCTTCGAGCCGGCGGCATAGGAGGCGACGTTGCGGCCGTTACGGAACACCGTGCACTGGTCGGCAAGCTCGGCGATCTCGTTCATCCGGTGCGAGATGTAGAGCAGCGCCAGCCCCTCCTTCCGCAGCCGCTTCAGCACAGCGAAGATCTTGGCAACGTCAGCCCCCGCGAGCGCCGAGGTCGCCTCGTCGAGGATCAGGATGCGCGGCTTCCTTGCCAGAGCCTTGGCGATCTCGACCATCTGCCGTCTTGAGAGAGGAAGATCCTTGACCAGCGCCAGCGGATGGATGTCGGCGGCACCGGCTCGAGCAAGAGCTTCTTCCGCGATGCGCCGCTGCGCCTTGCGGTCGATCATGCCGAAACGCGTCGGCGGATCGGAAATGACGATATTGTCGGCGACGCTGAGCTCGGGAACCAGCGACAGTTCCTGGAAGATGCAGACGATGCCGGCCTTGTTGGCCGCCGCCGGCGAGGCGAAACTCACCTCGCTTCCGTCCAGAATCATGCGGCCCTCATCAGGAGCGACGACACCGGCCATGACCTTGATCAGCGTCGATTTGCCGGCGCCGTTCTCGCCGAGGATGGCGTGGATGCTGCCTGGTGTGACCGAAAGTTCGGCCTTTTCCAGCGCCCGCACGCCGCCATAGCGCTTGGAAATGCCTTCCATGCGAAAGAGCGGAACCGCACCGTCCATCGGTCCTCCGAGGCAGCTTTACGATTGAGATGGCAAGCAACCGGCGCCGCGGGAGATTCCGCGGCGCCGGGTGTGCAGCCTATTGGTCCGCCTTGGTCTGACCCATGATTTCCTGCGCCGTGAAATTGATACCGCAGGTCGGGAAGGCATTGCCGACGAAGAAATTGTCGGACTGGTCGGGGAAGTAGTCCTGGCCTTCCTTGAAGTTCGGATCCTCGACGATGGCCAAAGGCAGCTTCACCGATTGCGGCACGACCTCACCCTCGAGCGCGGCGATCGCCGTCTTGATCGCGACCGCCACCTGGGCTGGACCGGTGCCGGCCGATGAGCATTTCAGCCCGTCGGCGGCATGCTTCGCGCAGAACTTTCGGAAGCCGTTCTCGGTTTCCCCGCCGAACGGCACGAACGGATGCTTGGCGTCGATCATCGCCTGCACGATGCCGGTATCGCCACCCTGGCCGGTGATGCCGACGAAGGGACCGTTGGTGGCGATGGCGTCAGCCGTGACCTTCTGTGCTGTCGGATCATCCCATTTGCCGGCAACTTCGGTGACTTCCCATTTCTTGCCCGAAGCAGCAAAGACCTCATGGATGCCATTGTGGCGGTCGGTATCGACCGACGTGCCTGCAACGCCGCGCACTTCAAGTATCTTTCCGCCATCGGGTATATGGCTGATCAGCCACTTGCCCCAAAGTTCGCCAAGACCCTTCTGGTCGACATTGACGTTGATGGCGTCCTTGGTGTCGAGGATGTTGTCGAAGGCAACCAGCACGACGCCGGCTTCCTTGGCACGCTTGATGACCGGCCCGAAGGCCGTCGGGTTCTGTGCGTTGACGACGATGGCGTCATAGCCGGAATCGATGAAGTTGTTGATCGCCGAAATCTGCGCCGGCACGTCCTCACCGGTCGACACCACCTTGAATTCCTTCAGCTTGGCGGCGACGTCTTTTTGCGCAGCGTAAGCCTTGGCGGTCTGGATCATCTGAATACGCCAAGTGTTGGCGATATAGCCATTGGCGAGCGCGATTCGGTACGGACCGTCTTTCTTGGGGAATTTGAAGAACTGCGTGTCGGCCGCCCAGGGCGCGAAGCAGTCTGGCTCGGCGGCCGGGCCCTTGACGATTTCAGGTTCGGCGATCGCCGACGAACTCAACATGACGAATGCAGTGGCGGCAACGATGCCACCAACGAGTGACTTGATCATCGATATTCCTCCCAGTTGCAGTTCTTGTTGGTATGTGTCGTGACGTCTCGCGCCTGACTTGGCCAAGGCACCTCCCGCCTTGCCAACCGCGCCTTCCGGGTGGCCGCATGCCGACCCGATCCCCTCCTCAATCGCCGCTCAGGCGAATGCAAAAACTATCATATTATACATAATAAACAAGCTTGAGCTGTCGCTTATATATAATAAACAGTCTTTGACTTTGCTTCGAGGTCCCGTGCGAAGGAGATGGTAGCGCTACCAAGAAACTGTGTAAACCGGCATTCGCACAGTCGCTTCTGCGTGTTTCAACGCGCCGTGCTCTCGCGGCGCCTGAGCTCGAAACCGAGGTCGACGATCCGCTGTTCCGGCCTCTTCCCCGAGATCGCCGCCAGCGCCATCGCAACCGCGCGTCGGCCGATTTCGTAGCGGGGCGTGCGGATGCTGGTGATCGACGGAAACGCCGACTGCATCATGTCGAGATCGTTGAAGCCGGTGATGCCGATGGTCTTCGGCACCGCGATGGCGGCACGGTGGCACTCGAACAGCACACCGAGAGCGATATCGTCATTGTTGCAGAAAACCCCCTCGAGCGTCGGCACCTTTGCCAGCGCATCGCGAAACAGCTCGCGGCCGAGCGGTACGCTGGACGGCACTGGCGTGGTTGTCACCAGCCGAGGATCGAACAGGCCGGCTTTCTCCATCGCCGTGCGATAGCCGGCTAGGCGCCGCTGCGAGCGCGGGTCCATGCGCGCGCCGATAAAGCCGATCCGGCTGTAACCCGCTTCGATCATGTGCTCCGTTGCGGCCCGGCCGCCGTCGAGATGCGAGAAGCCGACCAGCATGTCGACCGGATCGGGCCCGGTCTCCATCACCTGCACGACCGGACAGCCGGCCGTCTCGAGCAATCTGCGCGCAGTCGGCGTCTGGTCGATGCCCGCCACGATCAGCGCCGCCGGACGCTGCGGACCGAACACCTGCAACAGGCGCTCTTCCTCGAGGCCGGAATAGTGGGTGTTGCCGAGCTGGATGCGGAACGGACTGTCCGACAGGCTGTCGTAGATGCCGCGCACCACCTCGGCGAAGACGTTGTTGGTCAGCGACGGCACCAGCACGCCGAACACCTCGGCGCGCGCCGAGGCGAGCGCACGCGCGTTCGGGTCGGGCACATAACCAAGTTCGTCGACGGCAGCCTGGATCTGGCGGCGCAGATCTTCCGAGACGCGTCCCGGTTCGCGCAGCGCCCGCGATACGGTGATGGCGCCGACGCCGGCCCTGCGCGCCACATCGGCGATGGTCGGCCGGCCGCCGCCACGGCGCGAGCGCGGTTTGCTCACGGCCTCGTTCCCGGCAGCATCACCCTTCTCGCCATGTCCATTCCGGCTTCCCTCGCCTCGCCGTGTCAGCTTGGCGTCGCGCAGCGCTTGCCCATTGTCAAGCCAATGGCCCGGCTGGGCGGCCGGGACATCGAGCCTGTCGGCGTCAGCCCTCAGGCCATCGCCACCGCTCTGCGCTGCGCCTTCCACATCAGGAGCAAAATCGCCGCCAGATTCACCAGGTTCCAGGCGATGCCATTCAAGAAGGCAGCGGCATAGGAGCCGGTGAGGTCATAGATCCAGCCCGACATCCAGCCGCCGACCGCCATGCCGAAAATGGTCGCCATCATGACGATGCCGACGCGCTGGCCGGCCTCCTTGGCGGGCATGTAATCGCGCACGATGATGGCATAGCAGGGCACGATGCCGCCCTGCGACAGGCCGAAGACCAGCGAGACGATGTAAAGCGAGGCAAGCCCGTCGAAGGGGATGTAGAACAGCAGCGACAGGCATTGCAGCACCGAGCCGATCAGCAGGGTCTTCACCGCACCGAAGCGATCGGCGAGGAAGCCGGACGCGAGCCGGCTGACCACGCCCGCCGCCAGCATGATCGACAGCATGTCGGCGCCATGCGCCACGCCGTAGCCGAGATCCATGCAATAGGCGACGATATGCACCTGCGGCATCGACATCGCCATGCAGCAGCCGAAACCGGCGACGACCAGCAGCACCTGCAGCGCTGCCGGCGACAGCGAGATCGGCCGGACCGGCCGGCTGCCGGGCGAGCCGGGCGCGGCTTCGCGGGGTGCGCCGCGCCTCAGCATCAGCACCAGCGGCACCATGGTGGCGAGGCAGACGACGCCGATCGCGGCATAGGTGAAGCGCCAGCCTTCTTCCTTCATGAGCATCGGCATGACGAACGGCCAGATCGCCCCGGCGAGGTAGTTGCCCGAAGCGGCCGCCGTCACCGCGACGCCGCGGCGTCGGCTGAACCAGTGCGAGATGTCGGCGATCAGCGGGCCGAAGATCGCCGACGTGCCGACGCCGATTAGCAGCCCTTGGACAAGTGTGAACTGAAGGATCGATGTGGTCAGCGACGCCAAAAGGAAACCGGCGCCGAGCGCGATCGCGGCGATCAGCGCGGGGATCCAGTAGCCCATGCGGTCGATCGCGCGTCCGACCAGGACGTTGCCGGCGGCGAAGCCGACCATGGTCGCGGTGTAGGGCACCGACGCGGCGGCACGGTCGACGCCGAATTCCGCCTGCACGGCAGGCAGCACCACGACCACCGCCCACATGCCGACGCCGCCGATCGTCGACAGCAGCATCGATATGCCGAGCCGGGTCCAGGCATAGGCGCTGTCGATGCCAGGGCTGTTTGCCTGGCTAGAGGCGATTGGGGTCAAGGCGTTTCCTGTCCGCGGTGCTGCAGATCGACCGGTTCCGCGTCACTATCGGCGCATTCGCCGCTGCGAGCAGCGCCACGACGGGCAATTCCGTGACGCCAGGAATGCGGCTCGAGCGATTGCGGGAACCCGCCACACCGCCTGACGTTTCCCGACTCGGAAGGAGTTCCTGTCATGACCGCGAAAAGAAAATGGTCGGTCGAAGTGACCGGGCACAGCGATGCGATGGACCTTGAGGAGCACATCTTCGAATCCGGCGATGCGAAGAAGATCGCGGCTTCGCTCAAGCGGTCGGCCGAGCACAGCGACCGCCGCAAGGCCGAGCCGTTCCAGTCCGCCATGTCGATGCTGAATTTCTACATCAACCGCGCCGGCAAGAACCTGCCGCAGGAGCGCAAGAAGGTCTTGGAGAAGACAAAGGACGAATTGCGCGCCGCCTTCGGGCGCCCAAAACAGGACTAAAGTGGCGGCCGCGAAATTTCCTTCCGAAGGAAGGGTATTTTTCGCGGCCGCCACTTGGCCTTTTCGTCAGGCCTGTTCCAGCCAGACGACGATCTCGCGCCTATCTCGACTTGATGACCTCGTCGGTGTTGGCGAGCAGCTTGCGCACCGCGGCGCGCGCCGCGTCCGGCCGCTGCAGGCGGATGTTCTTCTCGATTGCCTCGTGCAGCTTCTGTGCGTGCTGCAGATCGTCCAGCTCGCGCGTCGTATAGGCGAACAGATGATCGAATGCCGATTCGATCAGCACGCCGAGCGGCACCAGCAGGTCGTTGCCGGAAGCCCTCAATATGGCAAGGTGGAAGCGCGTGTCGGCACGCGTCCGCTCCTGCAGGCTGGGGGCCTCGCCCATCTCCCGGCAGGCCTGGCTGATCTCGGCCATCTGCTCGTCGGTGCGCCGCATGGCGGCATAGGCGGTCGCTTCCGGCTCGATGATGTGGCGGAATTCCTGCACCGTCTTCAGGAACACTTCGCGGTCGGGCGAGGTCGCGTACCAGGCGAGCACGTCGCGGTCGAGCAGGTTCCAGCGCTCCTTCGGCTCGACCCAGCTACCGATCTTGGGACGCGAGGCCAGAAGGCTCTTCGCCATCAGCATCTTGATCGCCTCGCGCACCGCCGAGCGGCTGACGTCGAAGGTCTCCGACCATTTGGCTTCGTTGGGCAGGATGGTGCCCGGCGGATAGTCGCCGCGCACGATCCGAAGTCCGATCTCGCTGGCCAAAGAAGCATGCACGCTGGAGCCGGGAATGCGAGCCGCATCGGCCCGGCGAACGGCAGCCGGACGCTCGGCGGATGCCGCCTTGGTCGGCGTCTTTTCGTTGTTCGGCTTCCCGTCCCGCATGTGGTTCACAAAGTCTGGATTTCGAAAGCTGTCAAGCCGCCGACAGGCGCCGGAGCGCAATGCGGGCGGCTATACACAGATCAGTCCGGCGTCATGGCCCGGTTAGGCCTATTTGACGTATTTGCGCCAGCTATGTTCGGGGCGGAAGCCGAGCACGTCGCGCGCCTTGCGGTTGGAAAGCAGCGTCTCGTATTCGCCGAGTTCAGTCTTGACCGGCACGTTGGGGTAGAAGCGCTGCAAAAGCTCCGCGGTCGGCAGATCGGACGAGGTGTCGTCATTGGCGGCGTTGAACACCTGGTAGCCGAGCCCGTCCTTCTCGATGGCGCGCAAGGTGATTTGACCAAGGTCGCGCGCATCGACATAGCTCCAGGCTATGCGCTTGCGGAAGCCCGGATCGGCAAACCATTTCGGGAACAGCGAATATTCATGTGGCTCGATGACGTTGCCGATGCGCAAGGCATAGATATCGGTGCCGTTGCGCAGCGCGAATGCGCGCGCCGTCTGCTCGTTGACGACCTTGGACAGTGCGTAGCTGTCCATCGGATCGACGTCGTACTCCTCGTCGAGCGGGAGATATTTGGGGTCGCGCGGCTCGTTGGCGAACACCACGCCATAGGTTGTCTCGCTGGAGGCGATCACCACCTTGCGGATGCCGAGCTTCACCGCCGCTTCGATGACATTATAGGTGCCGAGCGCGTTGATGCGGAACACTTCGTTGTCGGTCGTGATCATGATGCGCGGAATGGCGGCGAAATGCACCACGGCATCGACCGGCTGCGGACGCAGCGACGGGTCGAACTCGTGCAGGCCCATATAGCTGGACAGTGCGTTGAACACCTGGCCGCTGTCGGTGATGTCGGTGATCAAAGTGCGCACCTTGGGGTTGTCGAGCGGCTTGGTATCGATGTTGAGCACCTGGCAGCCATGCTCGACAAGATATTGCACGACATGGCGGCCGGCCTTGCCGCTGCCGCCGGTGAACATGATCCGCTTCGTCATTTTGCTCTCCACATTGCTTGGGGATTATGTGTTTTGGGGATTATGTGTATTGTCAGACAATATTGCATTCTGCAACCGCATGCGGCAAGAACGACGGCACCATTATCGATAATTTCCAGACAGGACGAAACGACATGAGCACGACTGCCGCCCGCGAGAAGATCGGTTTCATCGGCCTTGGCCTGATGGGGCACGGCATCGCCAAGAACATCGTCGACAAGGGCTATGCGCTGACGTTCCTCGGCCGCAAGAACCGCAAGCCGGCGGAGGATCTGCTCGGCCGTGGTGCCGACGAAGCGGCAACGTCGAGCGAGGTCGCGGCGGCGTCCGACATCGTCTTCATCTGCGTCACCGGCTCGCGCGAGGTCGAGGCGATCATCCGCGGCCCCGGCGGGCTGAAGGCGGGCCTGAAGACGGGCTCGGTCATCGTCGATTGCTCGACCTCGGATCCGGTCTCGACGATAGCGCTTGCCGCGGAACTCGACGGCGCTTGGCGTCGACTATGTCGACGCGCCGCTCAGCCGCACGCCGAAGGAGGCCTGGGAAGGCACGCTCGACACCATGGTCGGGGCCTCCGACGCACGTCTTCGCCCGGCTGAAGCCGGTGCTCGAAACCTGGGCCGGGCGCATCGTCCATATCGGCGGCACCGGCGACGGCCACCGCATGAAACTGCTCAACAACTTCATCTCGCTGGGCTATGCCGCGATCTATTCCGAAGCCCTCGCGCTGGCCGAGAAGGTCGGCATCTCGCCGCCGCGCTTCGACAGCGTCATCCGCGACGGCCGCATGGATTGCGGCTTCTACCAGACCTTCATGCGCTGGACGCTGGAGGGCGATCGCGACGCCCACAAATTCTCCATCGCCAACGCCTTCAAGGACCTGCGCCTATCTCGAGTCGATGGCGGGCGCCGCCGGCATCGCCAACCCGCTCGGCAACGCCACCAAGAATTCCTTCGCCGGCGCCTTCGCCGCCGGCCCGGCCGAACAATTCGTGCCGATGCTGGCGACGCACATCGCCAAGGTCAACGGCGTCGACCTGATGCCGAGCAAGGACGGCAAGAAACAGACGATCTGAGACGCTCTCCTTAGGATCGCGAGGGTGTCACCGCCGCGATCGCCCGATCACTTCGTCGGTGTTGGCGAGCAGCCTGCGCACGGCGCTGCGTGCCGCATCAGGCCGCTGCAGCCGGATGTTCTTCTCGATCGCCTCGTGCAGCTTCTGCGCCAGGCGCTGATCGCTGGTTTCGCGGGTGACGAAGACAAAGAGGTGGTCGAGCGCCGATTCGATCAGTACGCCGAGCGGCACCAGCAGGTCGTTGCCGGAAGCCCTCAATATCGCAAGGTGGAAGCGCGTGTCGGCACGCGTGCGCTCCTGCAAATTCGTGGCTTGGCCCATCTCCCGGCAGGCCTGGCTGATCTCCATCATCTGTTCTTCGCTGCGCCGCATGGCGGCGTAGGCGCTGGCTTCCGGTTCGATGATGTGGCGGAATTCCTGCACGGTGCGCAGGAACAATTCGCGGTCCGGCGCGGTCGCGTACCAGGCGAGAACGTCGCGGTCGAGCAGGTTCCAGCGCTCCTTCGGCTCGACCCAACTGCCGATCTTGGGACGCGAGGCCAGAAGGCTCTTCGCCATCAGCATCTTGATCGCCTCACGCACCGCGGAGCGGCTGACGTTGAAGGTTTCCGACCATTTGGCTTCGTTGGGCAGGATGGTGCCCGGCGGATAGTCGCCACGTACGATCCTGAGGCCGATCTCGCTCGCCAGCGAGGCATGCACGCTCGACCCCGGGTTCCATGCCATGTCGGGCCGTCGAACAGCAGCAGCGGGAGGAGAGCCGGCTGGCGCCCCTGCCCTGGCGGATCGCTTTCTTGACTTGTCGTCCGGCATCGGCGTTCCGGCATCGGCAGTCTGTCGCAGGGAAACTGTCCGGAATTGTCCGCGCCCGCGGAGTAGGCCGAAAAGCGAGAAGTATGGGCGCGTCAAAGCCGGAGCACGCTGCCCCGACAATGCTGCCTTGTCCTTGTTCTGAAGGAAAGTGACGGGGCGCCCTTCGAAGGGCGCCCCGAGATCGAGGCCTACTTCTGGATGCAGGTGTCGACCGTGTCCTTGGTGCATTCGTCGAGGCCGGTGAAGACCGGATCGTCGACCTTCTTGCCTTCGATCAGGTCGATCATCACTGAAGGCGCCTTGTAGCCCATCTCGAACGGCCGCTGGCCGACCAGTGCGGTGACGAGGCCTTCACGAGCGATCGCCACTTCGTCGCCGATCGTATCGGCGGCGCCGATGACGAAGGCGTTGCTGGCGATCTTGTCGGCCATCGGCTTGAACAGGTCGCGGTAGGGTTGCGGCGCGCCGAACAGCGGCCAGCCGCCCATGATGCCGAAAGCGTCGAGGTCGGGGTTGGCGGCGAGGATGTCGGTCATCGCCTGCACGCCCTTGGCGCCGTCGTCATTGGTGAACACCGGGCAGCCGGCGACTTCCGTCCAGCCGCCTTCGCCGGCGAGCGCCGCAAGGCCTTCCTTGCCCGAAGCGCGTCGCGCATGCCCTGCGCACGGCGCAGGATGTTGTCGGCGCCGGATTGCCCTCGATGGTGCAGATCTTGCCGCCGTTCGGCTTGCCCTTCTTGATGTACTCGCCGATCTTGTAGCCCATCAGATAGTTGTCGGTGCCGAGATAGGTCTTGCGCAGCGCCGCATCTTCCTTGGCAAGGTCGGCGTCGATGGTCATGATCGGGATCGACGGATTGGCGGTCTTGATCGTCTGCGCGATCAGCTGGCGCATTGGACGGCGAAATCGCCATCGCCACAGTGTCGGCCTTGCCCAGCATATCCTGGACGATCTGCGCCTCGCCGGCCTCGTCGGAGGTCGATGCCGGACCGGTGTAGAAGCACTCATACTCCGAGCTGGCGTTTTCCTTGTTCCATTTCTGGCAACCTTGATTGATGGCCTCGAAGAACGGATTGTCGAGACCTTTCACGACGATGACGAGCTGTTTCTTGGCCAGAGCCGGCCCGGCGCCCAACGCCATGACGGCGGCGGCGGCGAGCAAAAGTGATTTCCTCATGTCAGTCCTCCCTTGAAACAGACGGGCACGGCGTGCCCGCCACACAGATCAACCCGGACCGAGCGATGACAGAGGGTCGTTTCGCGAGCACTCTTGCCGCAAGGCCAGGTCGATAAGCATTTCCAGATGCGGTCCTGGACGGTGCCTCCAAAAGGGCATTGCCGAATCCGGGACCCATAACCTCCGCTGATCCCATCCGGCGAACCGGCCGATGGATCGGCATAATCTCCTCCGACGCTCAGCTAATATCGGCGCGCTCGCCAACGTCAATTGCTATTTGTCCTACAAAACGGATTTTTGGCAAAAGATGCGTTCAATTCGTCCGACAAATGATTGACGCTTGCATGAGCATTCGCGTAAATGCGTGAAATCGCCCTTCCCGGGAGGAGCTGGGAGAGCGAGGCCGCGGCGGACACCGCAGGCCGGGAAAACATGGGAGGCATGAAGGCTGGTGGCGGTTCTCGAACTCACCAACATCTCGAAACATTTCGGCGCCATCCAGGCGGTCAACGACGTGTCGCTGTCGATCGAGGCCGGCCAGGTCGTCGGCCTGATGGGCGACAACGGCGCCGGCAAGTCGACGCTGGTCAAGATGATCGCCGGCAATTTCCGCCCGAGCCACGGCACCATGCAGATGGACGGCAAGGAGCTGATCCTGCACAGGCCGGTGGAGGCGCGCCAGCACGGCATCGAGATCGTCCACCAGGATCTGGCGCTGTGCAACAATCTGACCGCCGCCGCCAACGTCTTTCTCGGCCGCGAGTTGCGCCGGGGCGTCGGGCCGTTCCGCATCCTCGACTACGCCGCGATGTACAGGCGCGCCGGCCAGATCTTCGCCGAGCTGAAGTCGGAGACGCGCCCGCGCGACCTCGTCAAGCAGATGTCGGGCGGCCAGCGGCAGGCGGTGGCGATCGCCCGCACCATGCTCTCGCAAGCCAAGATCGTGCTGATGGACGAGCCGACGGCGGCGATTTCGGTGCGCCAGGTGGCCGAGGTGCTGAACCTCATCCGCCATCTGCGCGACCAGGGCATCGCGGTCGTGCTGATCAGCCACCGCATGCCCGACGTCTTCGACGTCGCCGACCGCGTCATCGTCATGCGGCGCGGCAGGAAGGTCGCCGACAAGACGATCGCGGCGAGTTCGCCCGAGGAAGTCACCGGGCTGATCACCGGCGCCATCGAACAGGTATCGTGAAGGCGCTTGGAATTTCGGCATGCACCGTCGAGCGACACGAAAGGTCGACAATGGCAATCACCCTTGACCAGACGATCGCGCAGAAGCAGCAGAGCTGGCTGTCACGGATACTGGCCAGCCAGACCTTCTGGGTGTTGATCGCCGTCATCCTCGCCTGTATGTTCCTGTCGTTCGCCACCGATGCCTTCGCCACGCGAAGAACCTCTACAACATCACCCGCAACGTCACCTTCGTCGCCATCATCGCGCTCGGCATGACGCTGGTCATCATCACCGGCGGCATCGACCTGTCGGTCGGCTCGGTGCTTTGCCTGTGCTCCATGGTGCTGGCGGTCACCATGCATGCCGGCTACAGCATCGAGGTCGGCATCGCCGCCTCGATCGCCACGGCACTGATCATCGGCGCCTTCAACGGCATACTGATCGCCTATCTCGGCTTTCCGCCCTTCGTGGTGACGCTCGGCATGCTGTCGATCGCGCGCAGCCTGGCGATGGTCGCCTCCAACAACACGGTCGTCTTCCAGTTCGGACCGGACCACGACAAGCTCCTGGCGCTCGGCGGCGGCGCCTGGTTGTTCGGCATCGCCAACCCGGTGCTCTACATGATCGTGCTGGCGCTGATCACCGGCTTCGTGCTGCGCTGGACCAAGTTCGGCCGCCACGTCTTCGCCATCGGCGGCAACGAGCACGCGGCGACGCTGACCGGCGTTCCGGTGCAAGCCAGATCAAGGTCGCGGTCTACATGATCTCGGCGCTGTCGGCCGGCATCGCCGGCATCATCCAGACCGGCTGGCTGGGCGCCGTCACCACCAATCATCGGCGCCGGCATGGAGCTGCAGGTCATCGCCGCCGCCGTCATCGGCGGCGCCAATCTCGCCGGCGGCGTCGGCACCGCCTTCGGCGCCATCGTCGGCGCGGCGCTGATCGAGGTGATCCGCAACAGCCTCGGCCTGCTCGGCATCAACGCCTTCTGGCAAGGCACCTTCATCGGCGGCGCCATCATGCTGGCGGTGCTGTTCGACCGCATCCGCAACTTCCGCCGCAGCGACTAGCTCTCGACCGGGGCCGCTATTCCATCCGGCCCCTATCGCTCAGTCTGAAAATCGGCCGGCCCGGCGCACGGCGCACCTAAGGTCTTGTGGCTGCGCCTTGACGCAGGCACGACGTCCGCCGCACTATCCCCCTGCAGGCGAAGGGAGGCCAGTCGCCTGCGGGAGGATATACCCATGACGGAAGCGATCAGGCTCTACTGGGGCCGGTTCGGACATGTTTCTGTCCTGAATGTCGCCAATGACTTCGTCACCCATGCCCATGTCGAGGCGCATCTCATCATCTGGCTGGAGGGCACGGCCGGCGAGATGACCATCGGTCGCGA
The DNA here is from genome assembly GCA_963788955.1 of uncultured Alphaproteobacteria bacterium. Taxonomy (GTDB): domain Bacteria; phylum Pseudomonadota; class Alphaproteobacteria; order Rhizobiales; family Rhizobiaceae; genus Mesorhizobium. The sequence continues at coordinate 54,036 of CAWBIN010000009.1, forward strand.
GACGGTGCGGCTTGGGCCCTGCACCGCCGCCGGCATCAATTCCTACCAGCCGCACAGCCATGCTCTGTCCCATGACGGCAGGCCGGGCCTGTTCCTTGCCTTCTACATCGACCCCGATTGGGCGCGCCGGCGCCGCGACCTGCCCTCGTCCGCGCCGCTATTCGCAAAGGCGGCGATCACTCTGGAACCGTGGCTGCACCAGGCGGCGGCCAGCCTGCTCGATCATCTCAGCGACAATGAGAGCATCGATGACATCGCCAATTACGAAATCGAGCGCTTCATCGACAGCGTGCTCGACGCGGCCGACGCCTCGGCCCCGCAAGTGTCGCGCGGACGCGTCAACACCATGCAGGATTTCCGCGTCCGCAAGGCGATCCAGCTGATGAAGGCCAATGTCTGCGAGCGCATCTGTTTCGACGACGTGGCGCGCAGCGTCGGCCTGTCACGGCCGCATTTCTTCGCCCTGTTCAAGGAACACACCAATCTGACGCCCAACGTCTACTGGAACACGCTGCGCATGGAGGAAGCGGTGCGGCAGTTGCAGTGGTCGGAGGCGCCGCTGATCTCGGTCGCCTGCAATCTCGGCTTCACCACCCAGGGCAATTTCTCGCGCTTCTTCCGCGACCATGTCGGCGTCCCGCCGACGCTCTACCGCGAGGCCGCGCGGGCAGCCGCCTGAAGCAGGCGGCCCTTTTTCAGACTATTTGATACGCGCTCAAGACGCATTGATAAGCGCTGCCGGCCGCACCGCCCTACCCTTGATTCAGATGTCTTCGCAAGGGAACGAGCTTATGGCGAAAGTCACCATATCCAGCGTCATCGACGCGCCGGTCGAGAAAGTCTGGGCGCTGATACGCGACTTCAACGGCCTGCCGAGCTGGCACCCGCGCATGGTCGAAAGCCATATCGAGGACGGCAAGGACGCAAGCGCGATCGGCTGCGTGCGCAATTTCCAGCTCGTCAGCGGCGCTCGCATCCGTGAAAAGCTGCTCGATTTTTCCGACCAGAATTTCCTCGTCAGCTACTCCATCCTTGAAACCCCGCAGCCGATCACCAACCACAAGGCGACGCTGCAGCTCAGCCGCGTCACCGACGGCGACCGCACCTATGCCGAATGGACCGCGAGCTTCGACGCGGCTCCGGAAGAGGCCGACAAGCTGGCTGAAGGCATGGGCGCCAACGTCTTCCAGGGCGGCTTTAATGCCCTGAAGACCCACTTCGCCAGCCAAGGTTGAAACCAGGAGCGTGACATGGCGCTAACCCTCCAGACGTTCTCGACGGTGAAGGATGCCAATGCAGCGCTGCAGGCCGCCGGCACGCGCTATCTCGGCGGCGGCACGCTGGTCGTGCGCGCCGCCAATGAAGGCGACGTGTCCGTGTCCAGCCTGGTGCGCGTTGCCGAGACCTCCCTGTCGGCGATCACCCTTTCCGGTGGCGAGGCGCGGCTCGGTGCCTCCGTCACCATGGCGGCGATTGCCCGCCATCCGGACCTCGCACAGCTTGCACCTGCCGCCCGCGCCGTCGGCGGGCCGGCGATCCGCAACATGGCGACCGTCGGCGGCAATCTGTTCGCCCCGGCGCCCTATGGCGACTTCACCGTCGCGCTGCTGGCGCTGGACGCCATTATTGTCACCGAGGACAGCGAGGTGCCGATCCAGACCTTTTTGGCCGGGCGCGACACCAGCCGCGCCATCGTCACCGGGATCACCTTCGTTTTGCCCCGCGCGGAGAGCTTCCGCTTTCTCAAAGTGTCGCGGGTCAAGCCGAAAGGGGTTTCGGTGCTGAGCATCGCCACGCACCTGCAGCGGGCGGCCGACGGCACGGTGACGTCCGCCCGGATCGCCCTTGGCTGCATGGCCGACCGGCCGATGCGCGCCAGGGCGACCGAGAAGGCGCTGCTCGGCTGCAAATTGACCGCTGTGGGGATCGCGCCGGCGCTCGCCGCCGCGGGCGAAGGCACGTCGCCGATCACCGATCCGGTTGCCAGCGCCTGGTATCGCAACGAAGTTCTGCCGGTCCATCTTGGCCGGCTGCTGCTCGCTTAACTTTCGGCCGGGGGGCGCGCGTCTGTCCGATGCTTCGGGCAGGCGCGCTGGGAGGAAAAAATGGCAAAGGTTCCGGTTCAGTTCACGCTCAACGGCGCGGAAAAGGCCGAATTCGTCGAGAGCGGCACGACGCTGCTTCACGCGCTCAGGGACAAGATCGGCGATACCTCGCCGAAAGGCGGCTGCCATCAAGGCACCTGCGGCGCCTGCTCGGTGATCATCGACGGCGAGCTCCGGCTCTCCTGCCTGACGCTGGCCGAAACCTGCAGCGGCGCCGATATCCAGACGACCTCGGGCCTCGCCGAAGCCGGCGTCCTGCATCCGCTGCAGCGCGCCTTCCTCGACGCCTTCGCCACGCAATGCGGCTTCTGCACGCCGGGCATGATCATGGCCGCCAAGGTGCTGCTCGACCACACGCCCAACCCCAGCCGCGAGGAAGTGGTCGAGGCATTGTCGGGCAACATCTGCCGCTGCACCGGCTACGAGCCGATCATCCAGGCGGTATTGACCGCCGCGCGCGCCAATTCGCAGAACGCCGCCTGAAGGAAGCAAAATGGAACTGCGCAAGAGCTATTTCGCCGATGTCCGCAAGGACGGCCTGAACGAGATCGGCCAGCCGCGGCCGCGGCTCGATTCGCCCAGCCATGTCACCGGCAAGACCGCCTATTTCGCCGACCGCAATTTTCCGGGCATGTTGCATCTGAAAATGGTCCGCAGCCCGCACCATCACGCCCGCATCCGGAGCATCGACACCTCGGCGGCGGAGAAACATCCGGGCGTGGTGAAAATCCTCACCGCCAAGGACGTGCCGCACAATGTCTACACCATCCTGATCCTGATCCAGATCGGCCCCGAGGACGAAACCGTGCTCGCCGACGGCAAGGTGCGCTGGAAGGGCGAGGCCGTGGTGGCGGTGCTGGCCGACACCGAGCGCGCCGCGCAGGAGGCGGCAGCCAAGGTCAAGATCGACTACGAGGTGCTGCCCGCCGTGTTCGACATGGAGGAAGCGCTGAAGCCCGGCGCACCTCTGGTCAACGAATATCACGGCCAGAACCACTATCTCTACGACAGCGGCGAATGCCGCAAGGTGCGCTTCGGCGATGTCGAGGCAGGCTTCGCCGTCGCCGATCACATCCTCGAACAAAGCTACCAGTCCTCGCCGATCGAACACGCGCCGACCGAGACGACCGGCTGCGTCGTGGCACCCGAAGGCAATGACCGATTCACCTGCTACACCAACACCCAGGCAATGTTCTTCACCCTCGACAACACTTCGATCATCCTGCAGATGCCGGGCAGCAAATTGCATTTCGTCGGCGGCACGGTCGGCGGCGGTTTCGGCGGCAAGGTCGATGTCATCGTCGAGCCGATCGCGATCCTTGGGGCCAAACTAACCGGACGCCCGGTCTGTTTCATCTACAGCCGCGAGGAAGAGATGCAGATATCGTCACCCCGCGCGGCCGAAAAAGTCGTCATCAAGGATGGCGTCATGAACGACGGCCGCATCGTCGCGCGCAAGGTCACCGGCTACACCGATGCCGGCGCCTATTCGCGCCATTCACCCTATGGCGCGCAGAAAGGTGCGGCGCACTATCCCGGCCCCTATACGATCCCGAATGTCTGGATCGACACCTATTGCGTCTACACCAACCGCACACCCTCTTCCGCCATGCGCGGCTTCGGTGTCACCATCGGCGACTTCGCGCTGGAGGTGCAGATGGACAAGCTGGCGCGGCTGATCGGCATGGACCCGCTCGAATTCCGCTTCATCAACGCCTATCGCGACGGCGATATGAAGGCGCATCGCCAGCCGACCGAGGGCGCTGCGCTGATCGAATGCATGCAGGAGGCCTCGCGCGCCGCCAACTGGCCGGTGGCGGAGAAGTTCATGGCGATGTCCTCCTACAAGAAGGAAGCATGAGATGGCGATCAGGCGCGGACGCGGCGTCGCCGCGATCAACTATCCGACCGGCATGAATCTCGGCGGCGACCCGACCCAGGCGCTGGTGCATTCGACGCCGACCGGCAATTTCATGGTGACGCTGTCATCAGTCGATCTTGGCCAGGGCATGAAGCAGATCATGGCGCAGATCTGCGCCGAGACCATCGGCGTGCCGACCGACCGCGTCATCATCGACACCGCTGACACTGACACCGGTCCGCATTGCATGGGCACCTTCGCCTCGCGCGGCACCCATCGCGCCGGCAACGCCGTCATCCAGGCCGCCAAGGAGGCCCGTCAAGTGATGCTGGAGGTGGCGGCGGAGGAGCTGGAGGTGAACGTGTCGGACCTCGAGACCGACGGCCAAGGCAACATCCTGGTCAAGGGTGCGCCGCAGAAGTCGATCTCGATCTTCGATGTCGCGCTGTCGGCACATTTCAAGCGTGGCCGCTCGATCTCCGGCCGCGGCATGTTCCTGATCCCGCGCTCCTATCCGGAGAAAGAAACCGGCGCGATGAAGCCGTCGACCTGCTACGCGCATGCCTGCACGGTGGCAGAGGTCGAGGTCGACGACGAAACTGGCGAAGTCACCGTGCTCACGGTCAAGAACGTCTTCGAGATCGGCCGCGCGCTGAACCCGAAAATGGTCGAGCAGCAACTGGTCGGCGGTTCCTGGATGGGCATCAGCCACGCGCTCTATGAGACCACCGAGCCCTATTATCCGAACCGCGATCATGGCGGCACCGACTTCAATCAGTATCTGATGCCTGGGCCGGGCGATCTCGCGGAAACCGAGATCATCGTGCTGGAGCGGCCGTCGGCCGACGGACCGTTTGGCGCCAAGGGGCCGGGCGAAATGTGCGCCAATCCGCAAATCCCGGCCGTGGCCAACGCCGTCTTCGACGCCGTCGGCGTGCGCATCGACACGCTGCCGATCACGCCGGAGCGCATCCTGCGCGCGCTCAAGGCGCAGGCCGCGAGCTGAGGGGCGAAATGCCTGATCCAAGCGCCGAGACTGTCGCGCCCTCGCCCGAGGCGGTGGCATCGCGGCTCGCCGCTTCGCGCTATCTGGCAGATGAGAGCCTTGCGACCGCCATCTTCCTGGCGATCCGCCTCGGCAAGCCGCTGCTGCTCGAAGGTGCGCCCGGCGTCGGCAAGACGGAAGCCGCCAAGGCGATCGCCGAACTGCTCGGCCGCGAGTTGGTGCGGCTGCAATGCTACGAAGGCGTCGACGCCGCGCATGCGCTCTACGAATGGAACTACCAGCGTCAATTGCTCGCCATCCGTCATGCCGGCGAGCACGAGATCGACATCTACGACGACCGGTTCCTGATCGCCCGGCCGCTGCTGCAGGTGCTTCGGGCGCCGGAGCAGCGCGTGCTGCTGGTCGACGAGATCGACCGCTCCGATCATGAATTCGAAGCGCTGCTTCTGGAATTCCTCTCCGATTTCCAGATCAGCATCCCCGAGCGCGGCACCATCCGCGCCGCCACGCAGCCGATCGTCATCCTGACCTCGAACCGCACCCGGGAACTCGCCGAAGCGCTGCGCCGGCGCTGCGTCTATCACTGGATCGGCTATCCCGACGCCGCGCGCGAGGCCGAGATCATCATGCTGCGCGCCGGCGACGTCGCAGAGGCGACTGCGCGCGCCGTCGCCAATGCCGTGCAGACCATCCGCGCCCGCCCGCTGGCCAAGCCACCCGGCATCGCCGAGGCTGTCGAATGGGCCAATGCCGCCACCATCCTCGAAAAAGGCGGCAGCCCGTGGCCGGAAGCCTTCCGCCGCGCCATCGGCGTGCTGATCAAGGACGAGGAGGATATGTCCTCGATTGCGCCGGAGCTCGGCCGGATCGTCGAGGAGGCTCTGGCGTGAGACCCGCCGCGAACTTACCCCGCGCCGCGGAACCCATGCTCAGCTTCGGCCGGTTGCTGCGCCGCTACGGCTTTGCCATCGCACCGGAGCAGATCTCAAGCTTCATGCAGGCGATCACGCTGCTCGGGCCGCGCTCGATGGCCGATATTCGCGAGGCGGCATTGGCCACGCTTGCCCCCTCGCCCGACCGCCGCGCCGAATTCGAAGCGCATTTTCGCAGCTATTTCTATGGCGATGGCGCACACGCGATCGAGGGTGAGAGCGACGAAGAAACCCGCATCAAGGATGATCGCGGCACCCACGAGGAGGACAACCAGACCACCCGCCAGGAAAAAGGCGGCGAACTTTCCTCGGCCCTCGAACAGTTGAGCAGCCGCGACTTCCAGCGCGACAGCGACAGCCTCGCCCCCTTCCGTCGCAAGCTCGCCTCCGCTCTGCCCACCCGCCGCTCCTTCCGCACCATCCGCACGCGCTCGCGCGGCACGCTCGACCTGCGCCGCTCGCTGAGCGAAATCGTCAGCGCCGATGGTGATATCCCTTCGCCGGTGCTGCGCCGCCGCCAGACCGTGCCGCGCAAGCTGCTGCTTTTGATCGACGTTTCCGGCTCGATGAAGCTCCACACCGCAGGCTATCTCAAATTGGCGCATACCGCCGTGCAGGGCGCCGGCCGCGCCGAAGTGTTCACCTTCGGCACGCGGCTCACCCGCATCACCTCGGCGCTACGTATCCGCGACCGCGATCAGGCGCTGGCTCGCGCGGCCGCACAGGTCGACGACTGGGATGGCGGCACGAGAATGGGACCGACGCTGCTCGCCTTCCTGTCGGTGCCGCGCTTTTCCGCCTTTGCGCGCGGCGCGGCGGTGGTCATCCTGTCGGACGCGCTGGAGCGCGGCGACCATGCCGAATTGGAGACCGCGATGCGCCGGCTGAGCGCCCGCGCCTTCCGGCTTTCGCTGGCGACGCCGCTGGCCGGCGATCCGCGCTTTCGTCCAGCGACGGCGGCACTCCGCGCCATCCTGCCGGTGCTCGACGACCTGGTCGACGGCTCGTCGATGAAAAGCCTCACCGATTTCATCCTGTCGCTCGCCCGCCCCGCCCCGGCAGCCGCAGCCATCTGGAAGGGGGTTTCGTGATGCAGAAAGCGATCGACGCGCATTTCCACATCTGGCGCCAAAAGGACCAGCCCTGGTTGGTCGGACCGATGGTGCCGCGCATCTTCGGTCCCTATGAGCCGATCCGCCGCGACTATCCGATCGAGGAATTCTTGGCCGACCAGAAGGGGGCCGGCGTCGAGAAGGCTGTCTATGTCCAGACCAACTGGGCGAAGGATGACTTCGAAAACGAGGTCGCCTTCCTGCAGAAGACCGCGGAAGAAACCGGCTGGCCGCACGCCATCGTCGGCTATGCCGACATGACGGTGGACGATGTCCGCCACCAGATCGACCGGTTGAAAAAATATCCGCTGCTGCGCGGCGTGCGCATGCAACTGCACTGGCACGAAACGCCGGCCTTCCGCTTCGCGGCTTCCACAGACCAGGTGATCGATCCCAAGGTGCGCGCCAATGTCGCCAGGCTTAAGGACTATGGCCTGTCGTTCGACCTGCAGCTTTTCCCGACCCAGATGAAAGACGGGCTGACATTGGTCGGCGAAAACCCCGAGACCAATTTCATCCTCACCCATGCCGGCATGCTGACCGGCATGGAGCCGGAAACCACGGAGGCGTGGAAAGCCGGCCTGCGCACTTTGTCCGCCGCGCCCAATTTCTACGCCAAGCTCTCCGGCCTCGGCACCTTCGTCCACCGCAACGACCCGGCGCTGATTGGCTATATCGTCGACAATGCGATCGACATTCTGGGCGCCGACCATCTGATGTTCGGCTCGAACTTTCCGATCGAAAAACTCTGGACCAGCCACGCAGAGCTGATCAACGCGCACCGCGCAGCGGTGGCGAAACATGGTGCGGCGGCAGAGACGGATATTTTTTGGAACACGGCGGAGAAGGTTTACCGGCCAGTGTAGCGCGGCATCGACGGCCCTTCTCCCCTGTGGGAGAAGGTGGATCGGCGCCGGTGCGAAAAATTCGACGTCAACTCTCCAGCGCATGGCCCGAAACTTCGGCGCCCGCGCCGCGCGGCAATGCCAGGAAGCGGAACGCGGCCACCAGCCCGATCACGCCGATCGCGAGGAAGGCTATCCGGAAGTCGACGAGATCGAGCGCCGGTTGGCCTCTTGCGATCTGCGACAAATTGAGGATCGCCGCCGCGACCGCAACGCCGAACAGCATCGCCACCTGCTGCAGCATGCTGGACAGCGTCGCCGCGGAACTGCGCTGCGTAGCCGCGATGTCGGCGAAGGCCAGCGTGTTGAGCGCGGTGAACTGCATGGAGCGCGACAGGCCGGCGATCAGCATCAGCGCCACCACCAGCGCTTGCGGCGTCTGCGGCGAGATCGCCGCGCAGGCGATGATCGACAGGGAGGCGACCACGCCGTTGACGACCATCACCGAGCGAAAACCGAAGCGCCTCAGCGTCGGTGTCGTCACCGCCTTCATGCCGAGATTGCCAAGGAAATAGGCGAGGATCATCATGCCGGCATCGATCGGGCTCAGGCCGAAGCCGACCTGGAACAGCAGCGGCAACAGGAACGGCGTGGCGTTGATCGCCACCCGGAAGATGGTGCCGGCCGACAATGTCGAGATGGCGAAGGTCAGCACCTTGAACGATGAAAGGTCGAGCAGCGGATGCGGCGTGCGCAAGAGGTGGCGCACAGCCAGCCAGCCGATCAGGCTGCCAAGGGCGAGCAGCATCACGGTCGGCAAGACGCCATCCTCCGCATGCGCGATACGCTCGAGGCCATAGAGCAGGCAAGCGAGCCCCGCCGATGTCAGGAAAAAGCCCGGCCAGTCGAGCGGTTTGGGTTCGGCTTCGCGATCGCCGGGAACGAAGCGGGCGACCAGCACCAGGCCGGCCAGCCCAAGCGGAATGTTGATGAAGAAGTTCCAGTGCCAGGAGAGCGCAGTGGTGATGAAGCCACCGAGCACCGGCCCGACCACCGGCGCAAACAGCGCCGGCCAGGTGATCAGCGCGGTGGCGTTGAGCAATTCCGATTTGGAGGCGTTGCGCAGCACGAGGATGCGACCGACCGGCGTCATCAACGCACTGCCGAGGCCCTGCACCGCGCGCGCGGCGACGAATTCGGTCAAATTCTCCGAGAAGCCGCAGGCGATCGAGGCCAGCGTGAACAGCGCTATCGCCACAAGGAAGATGTTGCGTGCCCCGAAACGGTCGGCGAGCCAGCCGGACAGCGGCACGAACACCGCCATGGTCAGCATATAGACGGTGATGCCGATGCTCATCGCCACCGCCGGCACGCCGAAGCTGGCTCCCATCTGCGGCAGCGAGGTCGAGATGATCGTCGAAATCCAGCAGCTGCATGAAGAAGGCGATGGCGACGATCAGCGCCACGCGCCGCGAATTCGTGGTCGTTTTTGACGAAACTTCATTTTCGGGGATGGCAGTCATGACGAACCGGTTTGAACAGCATTTGGCCGACTGCGTCCAGATATCGACTAACAAACTTTCGTGTCGCCTCGCCGCCTGCTATGGCATGAAGGGGGCTCCCGGGAACCACGCACGCATGAAGCCCATCTATATCGACTACCTCAACGCCCTCGACATCGAGGCGCTTGCCATGACCGATGCCGAAATCATCGGCGCGGTCGAGGCCGGGCTCGTCGCCCAGGGCAACGGCCAGACCGTGATCGAGCCGCGCGTCCATCTCGAGCCCGACCCGTCCTTCCATGGCCATTTCAATGTTCTGCGCGGCTACGTCGCGCCGCTCGATGCGGCCGGCGTCAAGATCGTCGGCGACTATGTCGACAACTACAAGCATGGCCTGCCCTCGGAGTTCGGCATCCTGAACCTGTTCGATCCGCGCACCGGCACGCCGCGCGCGATCCTGGATGCCACCGTCATAACCGACATGCGCACCGGAGCGATCACCGCCATCGGCGCGAAACATCTGGCGAAGAAGACATCGAAGGTGCTCGCCCATATCGGCGCGCGCGGCACCGCCTACTGGAACGTACGCCTGCTCGATCATCTCTTCGACTTCAACGAGATCCGCGTCCATTCGCGCCGGCCCGGAAAGCCGCGACGGCTTTGCCGCCAAACTGGCGGCCGACCTTGGCAAGCCGGTCACGGCGGTGGCCGACTGGAAGACCTGCGTGGAAGGTGCCGACATCGTCGTCGAAGCCTCGCGGCTGCCGGAACCGCAGCCGCTGCTGAAGACCGAATGGATCAAGCGTGGCGCGCTGGTCGTGCCTTATGGCACGATGAGCGCGGTGGAGCTGTCGCTGACCGACATCATGCAGAAGATGGTCGTCGACGATTGGGGCCAGTGCAAGGGCGGCAAGTTCGGTTCGCTGCGCGCTCATGTCGAGACGGGACGGCTAAGCGAGAAGACGCTGCATGCCGAACTTGGCCAGATCGCCGCCGGGCTGAAAGCCGGACGTCAGAGCGACGGCGAGACGATCCTGTTCTGGCATCGCGGCCTGTCGCTGTCCGACATCGCGCTCGGCAAGGCGATGCTGGCCAAGGCCCAGGCGCAAGGCATCGGCCAAAGGTTGCGTTTCGCATGAGCCCGCTCGTTCTCACCGGCGCCGGCGTCAGCATCGAGGACGTCGCATCCGTCGCCCGCGAGGGATGCAAGGTGGAGGTTACGCCCACCGTCATGGAGCGGCTGGTCAAGGCGCGCAAGGTGCTCGATGACGCCGCGGCCGTCCGGCCAGCAGATCTACGGTCTCAACACCGGGCTCGGCGCCAATCTCGGCACCTCGGTCAGCGGCGACGCCAGCGCCTTCCAGCGCCAGCTGCTCGAAGGCCGCAGCGGCGCGGTCGGCGAGCCGTTGCCCTTTGAAACCGTGCGTGCCGTCATGTTTGCCCGCGTCGCGATGCTTGCGGCGGGCGGCTCCGGCCTGTCGCCGCATGTGTTCGTAGCCTTGCTCGACGCGCTCAATGCCGGTGTCCACCCGGTCATGCCGTCGCTTGCTTCGATCGGCGCCGGCGACCTGGTGCTGATGGCGGCGCTCGGCCGCATGCTGATCGGCGAAGGCGAAGCCGACTATCAGGGCCGGCGCATGCCCTCGGCCAAGGCGCTGATGATGGCGCGCCTCGCGCCCGTAAGCCTGGCACCCAAGGACGGGCTGTCGCTGATCAATGCCTCGGCGGGCTCCACCGGCAGCGGCGCGCTGGCGCTCGCCGATGCGCTCTCCGCCTTCGCCCAACAGCAGCAGGCCGGCGCTCTGACCATGGAAGGCATCGGCGCCAACCACAGCATCCTCGACCCGCGACTGCATCTGGCGCGGCCAGCCGCCTGCCAGCAGCTGGCGGCAAAAGGCCTGCGCGAATTGCTTGCCCGCCATGACGCCCCCGCGCCGACGACCTTGCAGGATCCCCTATCGATCCGCTGCATGCCGTCGATCCACGGCGCGTTGATCCAGACGATCGATCATGCCCGGCTGGCGGCCGAGATCGAGCTCAATTCGGCTGCCGACAATCCGCTGGTGCTGGGCGAAGACGAACTGGTGATGTCGACCGGCAATTTCCACACCGCATCGCTGGCGCTGGCCTTCGAGACGCTCGGCCTGGCGATCGCCCAAAATGCGGCGGCCTGCGCCGCCCGCTTCATCCAACTCACCGGCTCCGGCCACAACGGGTTGCCGAAATATCTGTCGCCACTCGGCGGCGCCTCGGCCGGTTTCGTGCCGCTGCAAAAGACGGTGGCGGCGATCCTGGCCGCCATCCGTCACAAGGCCAATCCGGTGATGCTCGATTTTCTGCCGGTTTCGGAAGGCGTCGAGGACCATGCCACGCAAACCCTGCTGGCCGTTTCGAAATGCGCCGACATGATCGCGCTGTGGCGACGGTTGATCGCCTTCGAACTGATGGCCGCCGCACAGGCGATAGACCTGCGCGATGGGCTGACGCTGGCGCCGGCCACCGGCGTGATCCATGCGGCGGTGCGCACGCATGTGCCGAAACTCACCGAAGACAGGCCGCTCGGCGTCGAGGCCGAGGCGCTCTATGCCGCGCTCGCCAAGGGGAGCTGGCAGGCGTAGCTGCGGCCAACGAGCCGAACCAAGGCAGGCCCGGTCGCTCACCTCGTGCCGTCCTTGCGGTTTGGGATGCGATCAATCGATCTCGATCATGACTTTGCCGGCCGCGACCTTGACCGCATAGGTTTTGAGGTTGACGCACACCGGAGCCCCCTTGGCCTGCCCGGTCTTGTAGTTGAAGCGGCCATTGTGCTTGGGGCATTCGATGATCTCGTCCATCACGAGACCGTCGGCGAGATGCGCCTTCTCATGCGTGCAGAACCCGTCCGTGGCGAAAAACTGGTCGTCCGGGGAACGATAGATCGCAAAGGTACGGCCGCCATGATCGAAGCGGATAACATCCTCTTCGTCGACATCGTCCACGGCGCACGCCGCGACCCATTCCGCCATTTCCGCCTCCTCGTGGTTCTGGCCCGCGCGACCGGGTGAGCCACGCCCAACTATTCAGCCGCCGCCGACATATCGACCTCGTGGAATTCGCCGCGATAGGGCCGTGCCGTCGGCGGCAATTCGCGCTTGAGATAATAGTCCTCGTATCTCAGCTGCCTCAGCAGCACCGGCCAGACCTCGCGATAGGCATGCCAGATCGACGGGTTCGCCACAGGCAGATCGTGCTTGATCAGGTCGTGCAGCCTGGGCAGCGCATGGTAGGGCACCATCGGGAACATGTGGTGCTCGACGTGGTAATTCATGTTCCAGTAGATGAAGCGGCTGATCGGGTTCATGTAGACTGTGCGAGTGTTCAGCCGATGGTCGACGACATTGTCGGCGAGCCCGATATGCTGCAGCAGGCCGGTCATCACCATGTGCCAGGTGCCGTAGAGGCGCGGCAAGCCGATCAGCACCAGCGGCAGCCAAGACCTCAGCGCGATCGCAAGGGCGATCGTCGCGACGTAGATGGCGACATGCCAGCGCGCGGCGGTGATCGGCCTTGGCCTGCTCCATCTCGGGCACGTAGCTCTTCTCGTCGTCCGACAGCCTGCCCAACGCCTGGCGCACCAGCGTCGGCAGCGAGTAGCGGAAATCGAGTATGCCGGTGAAGGCGAGTCCCGCCTTCAGCAGGTCCGGCGGCCGCATCACCGCGATCTCGGCGTCGCGCCCGACGATGATGGTGTCGGTGTGGTGGCGGGCATGGCTCCAGCGCCAGGCCACCGGATTGCGCACCACCATGAAGCTGGCGATCTGGTAGACGACATCGTTCATCCAGCGCGTGCGGAAGGCCGTGCCATGGCCGCATTCGTGCCAGCGCGAGTCGCTCGACGAGCCGTAGAGCACGCCATAGACGAGCAGGAACGGCACGACCCACCAGGTGCCCCAGAACCAGATGATGCCGGCCGCCGAGCCCAATATGGCGGCGATCCAGATGATCGTGTCGCGGATCGCCGGACTGTCGGAACGCTGCATCAACTCCTTCATCGTCTTGCGCGAAACGTCGGTGTGGTACCATTCGGCCGAGGCCAGCCCGGTCTCGATCGCCCTGCGGGTGCTTTCGCCGACCAGGCTGTAATCGCGCTTTGTCTTGCCAGCCGCCATCATGGGCTCCTCTGCGGTCATCAAAGACCGTTGGCGCGGAACTTTCCGTCCAGAAATGTCTTGGCGCGCGGTACGTCGTCTTCGGTCAGATGCTCGATGATGACCGGGATGTTCGGGTGCTTCTCGCTGAGACGTTTCAGATAAAGGTCGTAGTTGAGCGAGCCGAGACCGGGTGCCGGCAACTCGATCTCGCCGACGCCGCGGAACGTCAGCCCCTCATGCGCGTCCTCGTCGCCGATGTCGGCATGCTTCTCGGACTTGTCGCTGCCGGCGCGCTTGACGTCCTTGGCATGCGCGATCCTGATCTTGTCGGTCAGCGTGTCGAACACCTGGTTGAGCACCTGGTCCATGCGGTCGATGTTGTGCGCCTCGAAATAGTTTGTCGGATCCATCAGCAGGCCAAGGCCGGGATGGTCGACCCGGGCGAACATCCTCACCGTCTCCTCGACCGAACCGACGACGTTGTTGACATAGGTTTCGAGCAGGAACACCGCGCCATGGTCATAGGCGGTCTGGGCGAGATCGGAGATCACCCTGCGGCATTCCTCGAACCCTTCCTCAGTCTTGTTCCTGGGGTGATGCACCCAGTCGGACTCGGTGTTGTAGGTTCCGGTCTCCGAGATCACATAAGGGCTGCCGAACTCGCGCGCGTTGCGGATGATCTCCTTGAGATACGCAAGCCGCTTCTCGCGCTCGGCCTTGTCCGGGTGGATGATGTTCGTGTAGCCCGACAAGCAGCAGATCGGCAAATTGTGGTCGCGGAACGTATCGCGGACCTTTCTTGCCTTGTCCTTCGTAATCTGCCCGGCCGAGAGGTCGATATCCTTGAAATGCAGGTCGAGTTGCACCGTGTTGAAGCCGAGCCCGCGGATGCGCCTGGCGACCTCCTCCAACTCGTAAGGGAAATAGCCGGTGAAGATACCTGCCTGCATCATGATGTGAACTCCTCCCGGTAAGCGATTCAGCCGCCACGCTATTCGGCGGCCAGATGTTCAATCGGTCGATATCTCGGACAGCTTGATCGTGCGGCCTTCCGCCATGGAGCGATAGCCGGCCTCGACCAGAGCCATGGTCTTGACGTTGTCGGCGACGGACAGCGCCGGTGGCGTTCCGGTCTTCACCGCATGCTGCAGCTGTTCCATGACGCCGATGAAGGCATGCGGGAACCACATCGTGTCCCAGCGCGGCGTCACCCACTCGCCGCCCGTCGTCTCTGTCGAGGCATAGGTCAGCGTCGAGGCCACGCCCTTCGGCCAGCCGATCGTGCCCTTGGCCACGCCCTTGGTGCCGTCGACGCGCCAGTTGATGTGCTGGTCGTCCGTGATAGCCCTCCTGGCGCGGTCCGGACCAGACATCCTCGAGCGATACTGCGAGCACGTCTGAGGGAAAACGCAGCGTCGAAACCGTGATGCCGTCGGAGTGGTCGAACTTGGTGCGCGGGTCCTTGCGCGTCAGCGTGGTGATCTCCTGGGGATCGCCGAACAGGAAGCGCAGCACGTCGAGGTGGTGCACGCTCATATTGGCCAATGTCAGCCGGTCGTAGTCGGCGAGGAAGGTCTGCCAGTGCGGGATCGCATGCATGTCGATCTGCGCGAGGACGATGTCGCCAAGCTCGCCATTGTCGATGATCTGCTTGAGCACACGCATCGACTGGTCGTAGCGCATGTTCTGGTTGACCGAGAGGATCTTGCCGGACTTGGCCGCTTCGTCACGTAGCGTGACCGCTTCTTCGACCGACAGCGCCAGCGGCTTCTGCGCCAGGATGGCCTTGATATGCTTCTGCTTCAGCGCATGGCGGATCAGCGCCGGCTGCTGGTCGGGCGGGAAGGCAAGATCGACGATCTCGACTTGCTGATCCTCGATCAGCTGCTCCGGCGTGTCGTGAACGGTCGCAATGGCCCAGCGGTCGGCGACCTTCTGGGCATTGGCCCTGGTACGCGAAGCGATCGCGACGACCGGAAAGCCGGCTTGCTCGTAGGCGGCGAGATGGCACTCGGCCATGATCATGCCGGCGCCGATGCAGCCGATCCGGTACTCCCTGGTGCGAACCGTTACGTCCGGTTCGAA
The DNA here is from genome assembly GCA_963788955.1 of uncultured Alphaproteobacteria bacterium. Classification (GTDB taxonomy): domain Bacteria; phylum Pseudomonadota; class Alphaproteobacteria; order Rhizobiales; family Rhizobiaceae; genus Mesorhizobium. The sequence continues at coordinate 69,614 of CAWBIN010000009.1, forward strand.
ACCCATGCTCGCCATCCATTCCTCCCGTCGAGGACTGGATATAACGCCATGGCCCCTGCATCAGCCAAGCCCGGCACCATCATTTCCCATCAGACCGGAGAGTGCCAATTCCGACATCGGGCTGATCGGACACGCGACAATGCCGCTAGACTGCGGCGATCAGCACCGTGCTCTCCGGCGACCAGCGCAGCACCACGTCCTGGCCTTCGGCAAGCCGCTCTGCACCGGTATTCTGCACGATCACCTTCAGTGTCTGCCCGGCACGTTCGACGAAATAGGTGCTGTTGTTGCCGGCGAAGATGCGCTTGGAGACCTGTCCCTTCAGGCTATTGGCGTTGGCCGATTCCAGCCTTCCCGCGCCGGTCGCAATCTGGATGCGTTCCGGCCGCACGGCGCAGCTCGCCTTGGCGCCGGCGGCAAGCTTCGCGCCGGCGCCAGCAGCGATTGCTGTGCCGTCCGAAAGGCGAATGCCATCGCCGGTCGCATCGCCGCGAAAGATGTTGGCGTCGCCGAGGAAGGTCGCGGCGAACTCGCTTTGCGGCCTGTCGTAGATCTCCTCCGGCGGCCCTTCCTGCACCAGCCGGCCGTCGCGCAGGATGCCGATGCGGTCGCTCATCGTCAGCGCCTCTTCCTGGTCGTGGGTGACGAAGATCGTGGTGATGCCGATCTCGCGCTGGATGCGCTTCAGCTCGATCTGCATGTCGACGCGCAGCGCCTTGTCGAGCGCGCCGAGCGGCTCGTCGAGCAGCAGCACGCGCGGCTTGGTGACGATGGCGCGGGCCAGCGCCACGCGCTGGCGCTGGCCGCCGGAGAGCTGGTGCGGCCGGCGCTCGCCGAGCTTGCCGAGTTGCACCAGGTCGAGCGCGCGCTGCACCTCGCTCGCGATCGCCGCCTTCGGCTCGCCGCGCACCGACAGGCCGAAGGCGACATTGTCGGCGACGCTCATATTCGGGAACAGCGCGTAGTTCTGGAACACCATGCCGATGCGCCGCTTTTCGACCGGCACGCGCTCGACGCTTTCGCCGCCGATGGCGATGCTGCCCGCAGTCGGGAAAGTCGAAGCCGGCGATCATGCCGGAGCAGCGTGGTCTTGCCGCTGCCCGACGGGCCGAGCAGCGCATAGAAGCCGCCATCGGCGAAATCGATCGAGACATCGTCCAGCGCCTTGTGCGCGCCGAAACTGCGCGAGACGTTTCGATACCTGGACGCCGGCCATTATTTCTCTCCGCCGAATTTGAAGAAGCGCGCCGTGAGCAGCATCAGCGCCATCGAGACGACGATGATGATGGTCGAGACCGCGTTGATCTCGGGCGTGAAACCCTTGCGGATCGCGGCGTAGATTTCGACCGGCAGCGTCGTCTGGCCCGGCGTCGACAGGAAGTAGGAGACGACGAACTGGTCGAAGGACACGGCAAAGGCGAACAGCCCGCCGGCAATCACGCCCGGCATGATCCAAGGCAGCGTCACGCGCGCTGGTCACCTGCCACTGGTTGGCGCCGAGCGAGCGCGCCGCCTCTTCCAGTTCCGGCGCGAAGGTCTGCAGCCGCGCCGAGACGACGACGATGACATAAGGCAGCGCCAGCGCGACATGGCCGAGCAGGATCGCATGCAGGCCGCGGCCGATGCCGACGCCGAAGAAGAAGATCAGCATCGCCGTGCCGGTGATCAGCCACGGAATGGCGATCGGCGGAAACAGCAGCGCCTGCAGGAATTTCTTGCCGCGGAAGTCATAGCGGTAAAGCGCCAGCGACGCCGCCGTGCCGAGCACCGTCGCAGATGATCGTGGTGATGACGGCGATCTCGATGCTGTTCCAGGTGGCCGCGATCAGCTGGTCGTTGCTGCCATAGACGATCGAGTACCATTCCGTCGTCCATTCGAACGGCAGCTGGTAGAAGGGCGAGGCGTTGAACGACATCAGCGCCATGATGATGATCGGCAGATAGAGGAAGGCGAGCAGCAGGCCAGATATAGAGGCGGCCGAGCCCTTCAAGGATGCGGGTCGTCGCCATCACGCTGCCCTCCGCAGCACAGGCGAGGCGACCGCCAGGATGACCAGCACGACGGCCAGCAGGATGAAGGAAAGTGCGGCACCGAGCGGCCAGTTGAACACGGCGACGAACTGGTCCTCGATCACCGTGCCGTAGAAGGTGCCGGTGCGGCCGCCGAGGATGCGCGGCTCCATGAAGGAGCCGACGACCGGCACGAAGATCAGCGCCGCGCCGGCGACCAGGCCCGGCATCGACAGCGGGATGATGAGCCGCTGCAGCACGTGCAGCCGCGAGGCGCCGAGCGAGCGCGCCGCCTCGATCAGCGAGTCGTCGATCGCCTGCAGGCGTCAGATAGCAGGTCAGCACCATGTAGGGCACGTAGGAGTGCACCAGCCCGATGATGACGGCCGGATAGGAATACATCAGGTCGATGTTGATCTTGAACGGCAGCACGGCATTGAGCGCCGTGTCGAGGATGCCGCCCTCGCGCAGCACCATCGCCCAGGAGAAGATGCGCACCAGCCCGTTCGACCAGAACGGCAGGATGACGAGCAGGAAGATCGCCTCGCGGCTGCGGCCCTTCAGCACCTTGGCCAGCACATAGGCGGCGGGAAAGCCGATGACGATGCACCACAGCGTCACTTCGAGCCCGAGCCGCAGCGACGCCAAGAGCAGCGTCAGATAGAGGCTCTGCGAGAAGAAGGCCGCGTAGTTCCGCAGCGTGAACGCCCACGGTTCTCGCCGGACAGCGGCAGGTCGGTCATGAACGAGAAGAAGGCCATGGCCGACAGCGGCAGGAAGATCGCCACCGTCAGCCAGAGATAGGCGGGCGCGAGCAGCGGCAAGGCCGATCTCAGCCCGCTCGCGATGCGGTCGCACCCTGTGCTGCCATGATGCCTTCCTCCCCAGGATCGCAAGAACCAGTCGGCGAAGATCGCCGGCTGGCCCGGACGTCAGGCTTTACTTCACGTTGACCTTGAGCTCCTGCCAGAGCGCCAGATAGTGCCTCGCGCTGGGCGTCGGTGATCGGCGCCTGGAACTGGATGCGCTTGGCGACCTCGGGATCGCCCATGACCTTGCGGTTGAAGGAATCCTCCGGCAGCGCGGCGACCGCCTTGTGTTGGCCGAGACCGGCGCGCCGACCTTGGTGACCCATTCGACGTAGAAGGTCGGGTCGATCATGTAGTTGATGAAGGCCTCGGCGCCCTCGACATTCTTGGAGCCGGCCGGGATCGAGAAGGCATCGAGCCAGGCGACGGCGCCTTCCTGCGGGATGACCAGCGAGACCGGCAGCTTGAAGTGGGTCTTGGCGCGGTCGGCCGAGCCGCTCCAGTAGGTGCCGACGTCGATCTGGTTGGAGGCGACCATCTGGTTCCAGTCGTTCTCCGAGCTCCAGAAGGTCGTGATCTGCGGCATCAGCGAGGTCAGCTTCGCCTTGACCGCTTCCATATCCTTGATGTCGTTGATGTTCTGGCCCGTGGCGATGGCGCCGAACTGGACCGCTTCGACGGCATCGTCGCGAATGACGACACGGCCCTTGTGCGCCGCGTCCCACATCACGGCGATGCTGGTCGGCGGCTTGTCGAAGGACTTTTCGTTGATGGCGAGAGCGGTCAGGCCCCACACCCACGGCACGCCGTAGACCTTGCCGTCATGGTTGAGCATCGGCGAGCTCGCCTTGTCCGGGCTGATGTCGGCATAGTTGGAGATCTTCGAAACATCGATCGGCTGGATCAGCTTTTCCGCCATCGCCTGGTCGTTGAAGGCGGCGTTGATCATGACGACGTCGTAGAGGCCGGGATTGGTCCGGAGCTTGGTCAGCATCTCCTGTTCGGAATTGAAGAAGTCGTTGACGACCTTGTTGCCGGTCGCCTTCTCGAAGGCCGCGATCGGCCCAGGGCTCGTCGGCGCCATAGCCCTTCCAGTTGAGCACGTGCACTTCGGCGGCGCTGGCGGCCGAGCGCGAGCGCGGAGGTGAGGACGGCGGTCGCCGTCAGCAAAGCAGTCAGTCTGGGCATGCGCATGTTCGTTCCTCTCATTGTTTGCCCGCTTGGCAGGGCTTGTTTGGCCTCTTGCTTCCGGCCATGCGCGGTCGACGATCGATCGTGCATGGCTGAGGAATGTCTGGATTTCCTCGTCGGTCGGCGCCGACGATCCGCCGTGCCGGGTGACCGAAATGTGCCGCCGCCGCATTGGCGTAGCGCGCCGCCTCGAAAGGCCGGCACGCCGCGCGACAGCGCGCTGACGAAGGCGCCGATATGGGTGTCGCCGGCGCCATTGGTGTCGATGGCATCGACCTTGAAGCCGGGAACACGTCTGCGTCTGCCGTCGGCCAGCCGCACGAAGCAACCCGTGCGCGCCGGCGCGGATGACGACGCCTTCGGCCTTCGGGCAATGGCCGGAAAGCAGCCGAGCGGCGAGTGCCTCGACATCGCCGAAGCCGGCGATCTCGGCCGCTTCCGTCGTGTTGCAGCTCAGCCAGGTGGTGCGGGCAAGCACACGCGTCGAGAATGGCACGCGGAATGTCTGCGACGACCGGGGTCGGATCGAAGACGAAGGGAATGTTTGCCGGCAGCGCCTCGATCCAATCGGCCAGCGCATCGCGGCTGCCGGGATAGCTCAGCGTATAGCCGGAGGTGAACACCCAGTCTCCTGCGCGAGGCTTGCACGGGCGCCATCATGTCGAGGCTGAGCACGCTTTCGGCGCCGGGCCACGACACGAAGGTCCGTTCGGCGTCGCCGCTGACCATGGCAACGCAATTGCCGCTGTCCATCACGGGTGATGCCGGCGTCAGCGTTTCGATGCTTTCGGCGGCGAAGGCGGCGCGCAAGAAGTCGCCATTCGGCCCGCTGCCGAGCTGGCCGCCGAAAACGACATTCATGCCGGTGCGGCTGGCCGCGACCATCATGTTGAAGCCGCCGCCGGCGACCTGGGCAAAGCTCGATGCGGTTTTTTCCGTGCCCGGCGCCGGCAAGGCGTCGATGCGGTAGACATAATCGACCACCGCGCTGCCGATATGGACGAGACGCCCGCTCATGCCGCCGCATCCTTGCCGGACTTCATCTTCGTCGCACGCGCTGCGACAAGGTCGGCGGCCAGCGCACGAACCTGCCCGATGTCGATGCCGACGCAGCCTGGCGATGTGCTCTTGCGGCAGCCGGGAAAAGCCGGTGCAGGCGCCGGCCATGCCGGCGGCGATGGCGCCGATCGTGTCGGTGTCGCCGCCGAGATTGGCGCTGATGACGGCCGCCTGCCAGGGATCGCCGGCGGCGACCTCCAGCACGGCGAAGGCCGCCGGAACCGATTCCTGGCTGGCGACGCCGGTGCCGACCAGATCGATGATCAGCCGGATGGCGTCCTTCACCGTTCTGCCGCGCACAAGCTCCTGCGCCCACGCGATGCGCGCGGCGATGTCGCCGCCGGTGACCCAGTGTCCAAGCGCGGCGCCCTGCGCTGGCAGCCGCGACGGCGCTATCGGAAGCGGCGCGCCAGTCGCCACCGGCAATGCCGCGGCTGACGGCGGCGGCGACCGCTGCGGCCGAGGCGATGGCGATCGAGGTGTTGTGCGTGGCCCGGCAGGTTTCCGCCACCTTGGCGACAAAAGCGTCGAGCGGCGCCGGCGGCATCATGATGCCGACCGGCGCAATGCGCATGGCCGCGCCATTGGTGTCGCCGCCCCGCCCGGCCTCTTCCGGCGGCACGCCATTGTTGATGGCATCGATGGCGCGCTTGGTCGATGGACCCAGCAGGTCATAGCTGCCGCGCGCCTTGACGTCGCGTTCCCAGTCGAGCAGCGCATTGACCCAGCGCGCATGGTCGAAGCGGTCGCCGGAATTCGACCAGGATGCGGCCGAGCAGCAGCGCCTGTTCGGTGTCGTCGGTGATGGTGCCTGCCAGCAAACCCTTCGACACCGGATGATCGGCGACGGGGGCAACAAAATCCTCGACATGGCCGTAGAGTTCAGCAATGCGGGCCGGCGACAAAAGCTGCGTCGGCATGCCGAGCGCATCGCCAAGCGCCCCGCCGACAAGCGCGCCCATGGCGCGATCGAGCGTATCCTTGGCGGTGTCCGGCATCGCTCAGAACTCTCAGATGCAGCGCGAAATGCGCCGGATTGAGCAGGCTGGTGACATATTCGATCGGCCGGTCGTCGGCCGCGCGCGTCAGCCGGCGACCGCGCAGGAAGGGCGTGCCTTGCGGGCAGCCGAGAATGGCCGCATCCTCGGCATTCAGCATCTCGATGCCGACCCATTCCTCGCCATGGTCGGGAATGAGGCCGGCGCCGCGCAGCGTCTGGTGCAGCGAGCCTTCGCGCAGGCCACGCAGCGGCACGTCCTCCAGCTCGGGCGACAGCGGCAGGCGGCTGCGTTCGATGGAGATCGCGTGGCCGTCGCTGGCGTTGGTGCGCACCCGGTCGACAGCGATGAAGAACGGGCTCTCGATGCCAAGCAGCGCCGCAAGGTCGGCGTCCTCGATCACCTCCAGCCGCAGCGTCCGCGTCTCGGCATTGGCGCCGGCATCGGCCAGCGCTCGCGACCAGCCGATCGCATCGTCGACCGGCTTGCCATCGAAGGTGACGAAGGAGCCGATGCCGACCTTGGTGGTGATCAGCCCGCGGCTGGACAGTTCCTCGAGGCCCTTGCGGACAGTGTTGCGGCTGACGGAGAAGCGCTGGACGAGCTCGTTCTCGCTCTGCAGCCGGTCGCCGAAGCCGAGCACGCCGGAGCGGATTTCGTGTTCGAGAACGGTCGCGATCTGCTCGGGCTTGCCCGTGCCGGGAGACAGTTGAACCGCGCGCCGCTTCATATGGGTACCTGTTCAGTGAACCTGTATAATCCTGTTCAATACTGGATTTTGGCCACCTCGTCAATCGCAACGATTCGCGTTTTCGTCAGACGAAGAAGAACTCCTCGATGCGCTGTTTCGCACGAAGCAGCGCGGGCAGGATCTCGCGCTCCATCGCCTCGACGGAGAAACCGGGCCGACTGGGTCGAGACATTGATCGCCGCCACAGTCTTCCCGGTGCGGTCGCAGATCGGCACGGCGATCGAGCGCAGGCCGAGCTCCAGTTCCTCATCGACGATGGCGAAGCCATCCGCCCTCGCAGCGTCGATCACTTTGCCCAGCGTGCCACGACTGGTGATCGTCTTCGGCGTCCGCCGCTCGATCTTTGCTTCGGCAAGGAAGGACTTCAGTTCGTCCGTGCCCAGCCCCGAAAGCAGCACGCGCCCCATCGAGGTGCAATAGCGCCGGCAGCCTGGTGCCGACATCGAGCGACACGCTGAGGATGCGGCGGCCGGGAATACGGGCGACATAGACGACATCCTCGCCCGACAGCACCGCCGCGTTGCAGGCCTCGTCGAACTGCCCCGCCACCTCGCGCATGATGGGTGCCGCGAAGGTCCACAGCGACGCGCCGCCGAGCCAGGTGCGGGCGACGGTCAGCAGCCGCGGCGACAGCGAAAACAGCCGGCCGGATTGTGTCGCATAGCCGGTTGCGGTCAGCGTCAGCAGGAAGCGGCGCGCGCCGGCGCGGGTCAGCCCCGCCTCCTCCGCCATTTCGGTCAGCGTCATGCCGGCGGGATGACGGGCCAGGATCTCCATGACCGCCAGCCCGCGTTCCAGCGAGCCGACATGGTCCCGCGAAACGCTTTCTCTCGTCCATGTGGCCTCCGCAAACGACTGCCGCGCCGGGATTGACTTAATGCGAATATCCGACATAAAAGTATCTCATAGCAAAACAAATGTTCGCAATACGAACTTTTTTGAAGTCCGGAGTTGCCGCGATGGTGAAGTTCCTGCCGCTCAAGGAGGCCGTGGCCGAGAACCTGCATGATGGCGACACGGTCGCCTTCGAAGGCTTTACCCATCTGATCCCGACGGCTGCGGCGCATGAGGCGATCCGCCAGGGATTTCGCGACCTGACGCTGATCCGCATGACCCCCGACCTGATCTACGACCAGATGATCGGCATGGGCATGGCGAAGAAGATCATCTTCTCCTATGTCGGCAATCCCGGCGTCGGCCTGCTGCGGCGCGCCCGCGACGCCATCGAGAACGGCTTTCCCCGGCCGATCGAGATCGAGGAGCACAGCCATGCCGGCATGGCCAACGCCTATGAGGCGGGTGCGGCCGGCCTGCCCTGCGCGGTGTTCCGCGGCTATCGCGGCGCCGGGCTTGGCGGCGGTCAATCCGAACATCAAATCGGTCACCTGCCCGTTCACCGGCGAAGTGCTGGCGGCGGTCCCTTCGATCCGGCCCGACGTCACCTTCATCCATGCGCAGAAGGCCGACCGCAAGGGCAATGTGCTGGTCGAAGGCATCATCGGCATCCAGAAGGAAGCCGTGCTGGCGGCCAAGCGCGCCGTGGTGACGGTCGAGGAAGTGGTCGACAATTTCGACGATCTCCATCCCAACCTGACCGTGCTGCCGCGCTGGACGATCGCGCGCCATCTCGGTCGTGCCCGGCGGCTCGCATCCCTCCTACGCGCATGGCTACTATGCGCGCGACAACGCCGCCTATCTCGAATGGGACGAGATCGCCGCCGACCGTGACCGCTTCCAGGCCTGGATGCAGGCGAACGTCATCGAAAGCACGGCCGGACGATTTCGCCGCGCGCGTCGAACATCTGAGGAGCTGCGGCATGAGCGAGGACCAAACTGGCTTCACCCCCAACGAGATGATGACGATCGCCGCCAGCCGTGCGCTGAAGAACGACGATGTCTGCTTCGTCGGCATCGGCGCGCCGTCGGCCGCCTGCAACGTCGCGCGGCTGACGCATGCGCCCGACATCACGCTGATCTATGAGAGCGGCACCATCGGCACCGCGCCCGACGTGCTGCCGCTGTCGATCGGCGACGGCGAACTCTGCGAAACCGCGGTCACCACCGTCTCGGTGCCGGAGATGTTCCGCTACTGGCTGCAGGGCGGCCGCATCTCCATCGGCTTCCTCGGTGCGGCCCAGCTCGACAAGTTCGGCAACATCAACACCACCGTCATCGGCGACTATGCGCATCCGAAGACCCGGCTGCCCGGCGGCGGCGGCGCGCCGGAGATCGCCACCTCGTCGAAGGAGATCTACATCACCATGGCGCAGTCCAAGCGCGGCATGGTCGAGAAGATCGACTTCTTCACCTCCTTCGGTCATGGCGAAGGCGGCGATCATCGCCAGCGCCTCGGCATCGACACGGCAGGCCCGACGCTGCTGATCACCGATCTCGCCATCTGGAAGCCGGACCCCGTGACCAAGGAATTCACCGTCGTGTCGCTGCATCCCGGCGTGACGCCGCGAACAGGTGCAGGAGACCTGTGGCTGGGTCGTGAAGTTCGCCGAGGCGCTTGACGAGACGCCGGCGCCGACGGAACTCGAACTGAAGACATTGCGCGACCTGCAGGCCCGCACCAAGGCCGCGCATGAGGGAACCGCGAAAAGAGAAGGCTGCATGAGATGGCCGAGGCCTTCATCTGCGACTACATCCGCACGCCGATCGGCCGCTTCGGCGGCGCGCTGTCCTCGGTGCGCGCCGACGATCTCGGCGCCATCCCGCTGAAGGCGCTGATCGAGCGCAATTCCGGCGTCGACTGGCAGGCGGTCGACGACGTCGTCTATGGCTGCGCCAACCAGGCCGGCGAGGACAACCGCAATGTCGCGCGCATGGCGCTGCTGCTCGCCGGCCTGCCCAAGGACGGTTCCGGGCTCGACCGTCAACCGTCTCTGCGGCTCCGGCATGGATGCGGTCACCATCGCCGCCCGCGCCATCAAAGCCGGCGAGGCCGAGCTGATGATTGCCGGCGGCGTCGAATCGATGAGCCGCGCGCCCTTCGTCATGCCCAAGGCCGAGACCGCCTTTTCGCGCAACGCCGAGATCTACGACACCACCATCGGCTGGCGCTTCGTCAACCCGCTGATGAAGAAGCAATACGGCGTCGATTCCATGCCGGAGACCGGCGAGAACGTCGCCGAGGATTTTTCCGTCTCGCGCGCCGACCAGGACGCTTTCGCCGTGCGCAGCCAGGACAAGGCGGTCGCCGCGCAGGCCAATGGCCGGCTGGCAAGAGAGATCACGCCGGTGACGATCCCGCAGCGCAAGGGCGATGCGGTCGATCGTCGTCGAAGGACGAGCATCCCCGCGCCGGCACCACGGTCGAGGCGCTGGCGAAGCTGCCGACGCCGTTCCGCCAGGGCGGCACGGTGACCGCCGGCAACGCGTCCGGGCGTCAATGACGGCGCCGCGGCGCTGATCATCGCCTCGGAAGCGGCGGCGAAGAAATACGGCCTGACGCCGATCGCCCGCATCCTCGGCGGCGCCGCCGCCGGCGTGGCGCCGCGCATCATGGGCATCGGCCCGGCGCCGGCGACGCAAAAAGCTCTGCGCCCGCCTCGGCCTGACGCCGCAACAATTCGACGTCATCGAACTCAACGAAGCCTTTGCCTCCCAGGGCATCGCCGTGCTGCGCCAACTCGGCATCGCCGAGGACGCGGAGCACGTCAACCCGAATGGCGGCGCCATCGCGCTCGGCCATCCGCTCGGCATGTCGGGCGCGCGCATCACCGGCACCGCGGCGCTCGAGCTGCGCGAACGCGGCGGCCGCTATGCGCTGGCCACCATGTGCATCGGCGTCGGCCAGGGCATCGCGATCGCGCTGGAGCGGGTGTGACGATTCCTACCGCGCTCAATAGGGCAGGCCGACATAGTTCTCGGCCAGCGCGGTCGACGCCGCCTGCGAATGCACGAGATAGTCGAGCTCGGCTTCCTGGATGCGCTGGCCGAAATCGCCCGTATCGGGAAAGCGGTGCAGCATCGTCGTCATCCACCAGGAGAAGCGCACCGCCTTCCAGACCCGCGCCAGCGCCTTGCCGGAATAGGCGTCGAGCCCGGCCTGCGAGTTGTCCAGATAGAATTCGCGAAGTCCGGCAAAGAGATAGCGCACGTCGCTGGCGGCAAGGTTGAGGCCCTTGGCGCCGGTCGGCGGCACGATATGGGCGGCATCGCCGACCAGGAACAGCCGGCCGAAGCGCATCGGCTCGGCGACGAAGGAGCGCAGCGGCGCGATCGACTTTTCGAAGGACGGGCCGGTGACGACGGCGGCCGCCGTCTGCGGCGGCAGGCGGCGGCGCAGCTCATCCCAGAAGCGGTCGTCGCGACCACGCCTCGACGCGGTCGTCGAGCGGGACACTGCACATAGTAGCGGCTGCGGTGCGTCGAGCGCATCGAGCACAGCGCAAAGCCGCGCTCATGGTTGGCGTAGACCAGTTCGTGATCGGCCGGCGGCACCTCGGCCAGCACGCCGAGCCAGCCGAACGGATAGCTGCCGCTCGAAGGTTTTCAGCGCGCGCTCGCGGCACCGATCTGCGGCTGACGCCATGATAGCCGTCGCAGCCGGCGATGAAGTCGCAGTCGATGCGGTGGCTGACGCCATCCTTGTCATAGGTGACGTAAGGCGCCTCGCCATCGAAATCGTGCAGCGCGACATTCGCGGCCTCGTAGACGGTGGCGAGCCCCGCCGCCTCGCGCTTGTCCATCAGATCATGCGTCACCTCGGTCTGGCCATAGACGGTGACGTGCTTGCCGCCGGTCAGTGCCGCGAGATCGATGCGGTGCAGGCGTCCGTCGAAGGCGAGCGAGATGCCGGAATGCGGCAGGCCCTCGGCATGCAGCCGCGCGGCCGCGCCCGCCTCGTCCAGCAGTTCGACCGTGCCCTGCTCGAGCACGCCGGCCCGCACGCGGCCAAGCACATGCTCGCGGCTCGAGCGCTCGAGGATGACCGTCTCGACGCCGATGCCGGCGAGAAGCTGGCCGAGCAGCAGGCCGGACGGTCCGGAGCCGACGATGACGACCTGTGTGCGCATCAGTGTCCGAGGCTTTCGATCTGCCCGGCGAGTTCGGCGGCGAGCCGCAAGGCGGCGGCGGTCGCCACCACCATTTGCGGCAGCAGCAGCCATTCCAGCGTCCAGGCCGCGCCGGAGCGCTCCTGCTCATGCACCAGCGCCTGGTGCATGCCGGAAAGCTGCGTGGCGTTGAAGCGGGCCAGCGCCACCAGCGCTTCGGCCTTCACCGGGTTCTGCTTGTGCGGCATGGCCGACGAGCCGCCGCCGCCGGACAGCTCGATCTCGGTGCCGGCCTGCGCCATCAGCGCGATGTCCTGGCCGAACTTGCCGAGGCTGCCGGTGATCAGCGACAGCCAGCCGGCGAAATCGGCGAGCGCGTCGCGCTGGCTATGCCATTGCGGCGCGTCGCCGAGGCCGAGTCTTGCGGCAAGCGCCGCGCGCACCGCGCGGCCCTTGTCGCCCAGCTTTTCCAGCGTGCCGGCGGCGCCGCCGAACTGCACCACGAGCAGGCGTGCCGGACTGTTCCGACAGTCGCTGCTGATGCCGTTGCAGCGGCGCCCGCCACGCCGCGACGCGGTCCGACACCTGGATCGGGATCGCCGCCTGCATGCGCGTCATCGCCGGTCAGCGCCCTGTCGCCGAAGCGCTCTTCGAGCGCCGTCAAGCCGCACGATGTTTTCGGTCAACAGCAGGTCGAGATGCTCGACGACCGGCTTCAGCCGAAGCATCAGCGCCGGTGTCGATGACATCCTGGCTGGTCGCGCCGAAATGCACCGCTGCGCCGTGCGGCTCGCCGACCGCTGCCTTGCAACTGGCGCACCAGTTCGGGCACGACGACGCCGTCCCTGGCGACGCCGGCGCGCAGCTGCGCCGTGTCCGGCCGGAATGACGGCCAGAGCCAGCAACGATCGCGGCTGCGGCGTCCTTGCGGGATGATCGCCGCTTTCGGCCTCCGCTTCCGCCAGCGCGCGCTCGAAGGCGAGCATGGCGGCGATTTCCGCTTCGACGGAAAAATGCCGCGCCGCCTCCTCGTCGCCGAGAAGGCCGGACAGCAGCGGATGGTCGAAGGGCGATACGGTCATGTCTGTTCCTGCCGGTCAGCTGTCGAAGAAGACCGTTTCCTTCTCGCCCTGCAGATGGACGTCGAAGATGTAGCTGTCGCCCTTGCCGCTCGGCGATCAGCGTCGGCACGCGCAGCGGTGCTCGATGCGCGCCAGGATCGGGTCCTCGGCATTGGCCTTCTGCCTCGTCGGAGAAATAGAGCCGCGTGTGCAGGCCGATATTGATGCCGCGCGCGACGATCCACAGGCTGATATGCGGCGCCATCAGCCGCCCGTCGCTGAACGGCACGCGGCCGGGCTTGATCGTCTCGAAGCTGCACAGGCCGGTTTCCATGTCGGTCGGGCAGCGGCCCCAGCCGTGAAAATCCGGATCGGCGGCGCCGCGCAATTCGGCCGGCGAATTGTAGAAGCCCATTGGCATCCGCCTGCCAGATCTCGATCAGCGCGTCCCTGAGCGGCGTGCCGGTGCCGTCGAGCACGCGGATCGCGCAGCCCGATGCGCTCGCCCTTGCGTCTTGTCGTTGACCATCGACGCGCCGAGATCGGCTCGGATAGACGCCGCCGATGCCGCAGAAATTCGGCGTCAGCCCGATATGCACGTAGGGGCCGGCGGTCTGCGACGGGCTTTCCTTGAGCCGGTCGAGCGACTGCGCCATCAGTTGCCCTCCAGCCGGTTCTCGAACAGCGAGGAGCGGCGCCCGCGCAGCACGATGTCGAACTTGTAGGCGCGCGCATCCATCGGGATCGTCGCCTGCATGTCGAGCGCGGCGATCAGCGTCTCGATCGCCGCCTTGTCGCGGATGCCGCGCACGATCGGGCAGTGCCAGATCAGCGGATCGCCCTCGAAATACATCTGCGTGATCAGCCGCTGCGCAAAGCCATGGCCGAAGACCGAGAAATGGATGTGCGCCGGGCCGCCAGTCGTTGGGCCCGTTCGGCCAGGGATAGGGGCCGGGCTTGACGGTGCGAAAGGCATAGCCGCCATCCTCGTCGGTGATGGTGCGGCCGCAGCCGCCGAAATTCGGATCGAGCGGCGCCAGATAGCCTTCCTTCTTGTGGCGGTAGCGGCCGCCGGCATTGGCCTGCCAGAATTCGAGCAGCGCGCCCGGCACGCCCTTGCCGCGCTCGTCGAGCACCCGGCCATAGACGATGATGCGCTCGCCGATGGCGCTCTCGCCGGGCTTGGCGAAATTGTGGATCAGGTCGTTGTCGAGTTCGCCGAGCATGGCGTGGCCGAACACCGGGCCGGTGATCTCCGACGCCGTGTTGTCGAACGACAGCAGCGCCTTCTGCGGCGAGCGCAGCACCGAGGTCTTGTAGTCCGGCGTCAGCGCCGGCGGATGCCAGTCGCGGTCGCGCTGGAAGAAGGCGCCGGTCTCCGGCCTCCGGTTCGAGCCGGGCATCAGCTGGCATGGCCGTTCCTGCTTCCGTCCATTTCCGAAAACACCTCCTTGGCGATCTTGATGGCGCGGTTGGCGGCCGGCACGCCGGCATAGATCGCGACATGCAGCAACGCTTCGCAGATATCGTCGCGCGATGGCGCCGGTGTTGGCGGTGGCGCGCACATGCATGGCGACCTCCTCATCATGGCCGAGCGCGGCGAGCAGCGCGAGCGTCACGATCGAGCGCTCGCGCTTGCGTCCAGCCCGGCCGCGACCAGACGGTTCCCCAGGCGGCCTCGGTGATCAGTTCCTGGAACGGCCGGTCGAAATCGGTGGCGGCGTCCTCGGCGCGGTCGACATGCGGGTCGCCGAGCACCGAGCGCCGCACCGTCAGCCCGGTCCGGTATCTGGTTGCGGTTCTTGGACACTTCATCCATGGGTCTGCTTTCTCACAGGAAGCGACGCGACGAAAGTCGCGGATCAGCGCGGTCAGCGCCTCCGGCTGCTCGACGCAGGGAATGTGCCCGGCATCGCGGATGACCTCGAAGCGCGCGCCGGGGATGAGGTCGGCCAGCGAGCGCACGAGGTCGGGCGGCGTCGAGCCGTCCTGGTCGCCGACGACGCAGAGCGTCGGCACCGCGATGCGCCTGCGCGGCTTCGGTGAAATCGGCGTCGCGGATCGCGGCGCAGGTGCCGACATAGCCGGCGACGGCCTGCCGGGTCAGCATGTTGCGGTAGCCGTCAAGCTCGGCCGACACGCGTCCGTGTGGAAGGCGGGCGTGAACCACATTTTGAGCACGCCGTCGGCGATGGCCTGGATGCCCTTGCTTTCGACGGTTGCGATGCGCGCGTTCCAGCTGTCGGCCGTGCCGATCTTGTGCGCGGTGTCGCAGAGGATGAGGCCTTCGACCAGTTCGGGGCGCCGCGCATAAAACCCTTGCGCGATCAGGCCGCCGACCGACAGGCCGCAGAGGACGACCTTGCTCAGCCCGAGATGATCGATGAGGCCGGCAGAGATCGTCGACATGGTCGTCGATCGAGTGTGATGCCGCCGATATCGGAGAGGCCGTGGCCGCGCTTGTCGTAGACAAGCAGAGGCATGTCACCGTCAAGCGCCGAGACACACGTCGTCCCAGATGCGGAAGTCGGTGCCGAGCGAATTGATGAACACGATCGGCCGCGCATTGCCAGCTGCCGGCCTGATAGCGATGGTGCAGCGTGATGCCGCCGATGTTGACGAATGGCACGATTTCGATCCTCCACTGCTCACATTGCACTAGGTATTTGGTTCGGTAAAATGATATTTTGCGGCGTTTCATTAACTTGGGGGTTATAGAACCATGATCGAAAGCCGCATCAGGTTCCGTCATCTGCAGGCATTTCTCGAGGTCGCGCGGCAAGGCAGCGTGGCGAGGGCGGCCGACTTCCTGCATGTCAGCCAGCCGGCGGTGACCAAGACGATGCGCGAACTGGAAGAGGCGCTCGGCATCGCCGTCTTCGAGCGCGACGGCCGCGGCATCAGGATGACGCGGCTCGGCGAGATCTTCCTCGGCCATGCCGGCACGGCGCTCACCGCGCTGAAGCGCGGCGTCGATTCCGTCCGCCAGGACGGCGCCATCAACCGCCAGCCGATCCGCATCGGCGCGCTGCCGACGGTGTCGGCGCGGATCATGCCGCTCGCCATGAGCCTGTTCCTGAGGGAGAACACCGGCGCCGCGATCAAGATCGTCACCGGCGAGAATGCGGTGCTGCTGGAACAGTTGCGCGTCGGCGAGCTCGATCTCGTCGTCGGCCGGCTGGCCGCGCCGGAAAAGATGACCGGCTTCTTCTTCGAGCATCTCTATTCCGAACAGGTGGTGTTCGTGGTGCGGGCCGGCCATCCGCTGCTCGAGCCGGCCAGGACGTCTTCGCGCGGCTCGACGAATTCCCGGTGCTGATGCCGACGCGGGAATCGGTCATCCGGCCGTTCGTCGACCGCCTGTTCATCACCAACGGCATGACGGCGCCGGCGACCGAGATCGAGACCGTCTCGGATTCCTTCGGCCGCGCCTTCCTGCGCGCAGAGCGACGCCGTCTGGATCATCTCGGCCGGCGTCGTCGCCAACGAAATCGCCAGCGGCGCCTTCGTCGCCTTGCCGGTCAACACCGAGGAGACCAAGGGACCGGTCGGCCTGACGATGCGCACCGACACCGCCCCTTCGCCGGCCTTCGCCATCCTGCTGCAGACGATCCGCGAGGCGGCCAGCCACCACGCCTGACGCGCACGAGCGCCCTGCCCTCTTCCGGGAATTGCTCTTTGTCTTTGCGCAATTCCGAACGGAAAACCGCTGCACACTTTTCCTGGAATTGTTCTTTGTCTCTACGCAATTCCGGACGGAAAACCGCTGCAAACTTTTCCTGGAATTGCTTATGCGACCGAATGCGGCATCGCGGCAACGCCGAGTAGCCTCTCGATGGTCTGTGGGCTGGCGCGCAGTGCCGCTGGCGTCCCGGTCCAGGCGACCCGGCCGCGCTCGAGGATGAGCACCTGATCGGCGAAGTCCAGTGCGGCTCTGGATCCGTTGCTCGACGAGCAGGATGGTCATTTCGCCGCCGGAAGCGAGCCGTACCAGCGCCGCCATGAGTTCGTCGCAGATCACCGGCGCCAGTCCCTCGAGCGGCTCGTCAAGCATCAGCACGGATGGACGGCCGAGAATGGTGCGGGCCGTCGACAGCATCTGCTGCTCGCCACCTGAGAGCTGGTTGCCGCGATTGCGCCGCCGCTCCTTCAGCCGGGGGAACATGGCGTATGCCTCGTCCACGGCGGAGCGCTGGCGGTCCTTCAGCCCGACGAAGAGGTTCTCCTCCACGGTCAGCGACGGGAAGATGCCGCGCTCCTGCGGCACGTAGCCGAGGCCAAGCCAGGCGCGCGAGGCGCTGTCCTTGCCGACGATGTCAACGCCCCCCAGCCTGATCTCTCCGGCATGGCGCCGCGTCTGGCCGGCGATCGTGGCGAGCAGCGTCGACTTGCCGACACCGTTTCGTCCGAGCACCGCCAGCCTGGCGCCCGCAGGCGCAACGAAGGAAACATCCTCGAGCACACGGGTCTGACCGTAGCCGGCGGTCAGACCCCGATATCTCAAGCGACGCGGCGGTCATCGGCATAGCTCCCGAGATAGGCCTCGCGCACGCGCGCATCCTTCGTCACGTCGCCCGGCGCGCCGTCGAAGATGATCGTGCCGGCGGCTAGGACGATGACCCGTTTGGCAAAACGGAACACGAGATCCATGTCGTGTTCGATCATCAGCACCGCCAGGTCGGCGGGAAGCCCGGCGAGTGCGGCCTCGATGCGCGGCGGTTTCGCTTTGCGGAACGCCGGCAGCGGGCTCGTCCAGCAGCAGGACTTTCGGCCTCAACGCAAGCGCGAGGGCGATCTCCAGCAGCCGCTGCTGCCCGTAGGCGATCTCCGCCACCTTGCGGTCGGCGGCGGCCTCCAGGCCAAGGGTGCGCAGCAGCGCCTCGGCCTCTTCGAGGACTTCAGGCATCGACCAGAACGTTCCGTACAGGCGGCCGGTACGGCCCTGGCGCTGCAGGACGGCGAGTGCGAGATGCTCCCGCGGCGTCATCTCCGGAAACAGGCGCGTGACCTGGAAGGATCGCACCAGGCCGCGTTGCACGCGGTGCATCGGATTCATGCCGTTGACCGGCTCGCCGGCGATGCGGACGACCCCGGAATCCGGCTTCAGATGGCCGGTGACGAGATTGACGAACGTGGTCTTGCCGGCGCCGTTCGGCCCGATCAGCGCCACGCGGTCGCCTGGCGCCATCGCCAGCGAGACGGTCTGGGTCACCGCTAGCCCGCCGAAGGCCTTGCTCAGTCGCTCGACCTCGAATACCGCGCTCATCTTCGCCTCCACTCGATCGAACAGCAGGGCGGCCGTGCCGAAAATGCCGCGCGGCGCAAACAGGACGACGCGCGACCAGCAGCGCGCCCATGATCGTCAGCCAGTGGAACGGATTGGCGGCGGAAACGAAATCCTCGAACAGCATGAAGACGACCGTGCCGATGATCGCGCCGTAGAGCGACCCGGTGCCGCCAAGCACCAGCATCACCAGCGCCTGCGCCGAGAGGGTGAAGCTCAGGCTGTCGAGCCCGACCACCTGGGTGGAGATTGCATTGAGGCGCACCGCCGACGCCGGCGACCAGGCCGGAGATGACGTACATCTTGAGCAGCGTCTTGCGGACCGACGCACCCATTGCCGCAATCCGGATCGGATCCTGCCGGATGCCGCGGCAGAGCATGCCAAACGGGGAGCGCGACAGGCGCTGCAGCAGGAAGAAGACGATCACCAGCAATGCTATCCCGCAGCCCATAGGCGGTGCGTCCCCAAAGATCGAACGCGAAAACACCGAAGAGCGGGCTCGGCGCAATGTCCGTCAAGCCGTCGCTGCCGCCGGTCCAACTCGCGGCCTTGTTTGCCGCCTCGTGAAAGAGATTGACGATGGCGATCGAAAGCACGAGTTGCCCGAGCCCGTGGCCGCGCAGGACGACGAGGCCGGATATCAGGCCGGCGACCGCGCCGCCGGCGGCGCCTGCCGCAATCATGGCGATCGGGTCGGTTATGCCGAAATGCGCGGCGGCGATGCCGGCGGCATAAGCACCCGCACCGAACAGCGCGGCGTGGCCGAGTGTCGCCACGCCGCAGAAGCCGGTCACGAGATCGATCGACAACACCAGCATGACGATGCCGATGACGCGCGTCAGCAGCGCAAGATTGTTGGGAAACAGGAGATAGCCGACGATCGCGACCACCAGGATCGCCGCAAGGCCGATCCAGTCCGCCGAAGCGGAGAAACGCGGTCTGGCGACTTGCCCGGCAAGGCTTGCAGGATGATCGGCGTCCATCTGTCAGGCCCTTCCAAGCAGGCCGCGCGGAAACGCGCAGACGATGGCGATCACGGCAAGGTAGAAGAAGAACTCGCCATACTCTGGCACCAGGTAACGTCCCGTCGTGTCGACCGCGCCAAGCACGAGGCAGGCAAGCAAGGCGCCACCGATCGAACCGGCTCCGCCGACCGAAACGACGACGAGGAAGGTCACCATATAGCGCAGCGCGTAGTAGGGTTCGATCGGCAGCAGTTCGGCGCCGACGATGCCGCCGAACGCTGCAAGGCCGACAGCGATGGCGAAGCTCGCCGCATAGACGGATTTTGTCCTCACGCCGAGCGCGGCGGCCATCGGCGCATTGTCCACCGAGGCGCGCAGCTTCACCCCGAAGGGTGTCCGCTCGACGAGATACCAGAGAGCCGCGGCGACGGCGAGGCCGCACAGAGATCGCAAACAGCTTGTGCGCGGCAATCGAACGAAAGCCGAGATCGACCGGTCCGCTCAGCATGGCGGGCAGCGGGATGGTCTTGAGCGTCGGCCCGAACAGATAGTTCGCGATGCCGATGACGCAGAAGGTGATGCCGATCGTCATGAGCACCTGGATGAGTTCCGGCTTGTTGTAGATGCGGCGGTAGAGCAGTCGCTCGATCGGTGCCGCGATCACGACGGTGCCGGCCACCGCCAGCACGACACCGGCGACATAGCCCAGACCAAGATCACGCACGGCATAGGAGGCGAGATAGCCGCCGACCATCGCGAAGGCGCCATGTGCCAGATTCACCACCCGCATCAGACCCATCGTCATCGACAGGCCGATCGAGATGACGAACAGCACCATGCCGTAGGCAAGGGCGTCGACCGCGATGCTGAGCACGCTCTGCATGTCTCACTCCGAGGGCTCGCCGGCGGACGGCCGCCCGCGGACATGGATCTGGCGGCCGAGGACTCGCCTGGGCAAGGTTACTTGGCTGCGGCGAGACCGGGATCGGCCATGTTCGCGAACGTCTGGATCTCCTTGTTGTAGTAAGTGCCGTCAGCGGCCTTGGCGACCTCCCGCAGATAGATATTCTGCGTGATGTGGCGGCTTTCGGGATCGATCGACACTGGTCCGCGCGGGCTTTCCCAGGCCATTCTCTTGACGGCGTCGACGGCCTTGGCGGCATCCTGCTTGCCCGCGGTCGCTTCGATCATCTTGTAGATCACCCGCATGCCATCATAGGCGCCGACCGACGGGAAGGACAGTTCGGCCGGATTGCCGATCGCGGCACGCGCCGCCTCGACGAACTTCTTGTTCTCGGGCGAGTCATGCGCGACGGAATAATGGAAGGTGGTCGTCACGCCGAGAGCGGTATCGCCCAGCGCTGGCAGATCGGATTCCTGCGTCAGGTCGCCAGGTGCCAGGAACTGGATGCCGGCTCCCTTGAGGCCGTTCTCGTTGTAGGACTTCAGGAAGCCCAGGGTGGTCGGACCGGACGGCAGGAAGGCAAACACGGCCTCGGCGCCGGAGTCCTTCACGCGCTGCATGATCGGACTGAAATCGGTCGTCGAAAGCGGCATGCGAACCGACTCGACGATCTCGCCGCCATCCGCCTTGAAGGTGGTCGAGAAAGCCGTCTCGGCATCGACACCGGGGCCGTAGTCGCTGACGACGGTGATGACCTTCTTGATGCCGCGCGCGGTCGCCACCTTTGCCATGGGTACCGACGTCTGCCAGAGCGTGAAAGAGGTGCGCACGACGAGCGGGCTCTTGGTCACGATCGCCGACGTGGCCGCGTTCATGATCACCATCGGCACGTTCGCCTGTTCGAGCAGCGGCGTGACGGCCATGGCATCGGGCGTGAAATAAAACCCGGCGAGATACTGGACGCTCTCCTTGACGACCAGATCCTGGGCGAGCGCCTTGGCTTGCGCGGGGTTGGCTGCCGGAAGGTCGCGATAGACGATTTCGACGTCGTCGTTGCCGACCTTTGCGCCGTTCAACGCCATCCAGGCGTCGATGCCGGCCTTGAAATTCTTGCCCTGGATGGCGAAGGGACCGGAGAACGGCCCTACCACGCCGACCTTGATCGTCTCCGCACCAGCGGTTCCGCTGAGCACTATTGCCGCCACCGCGGCCAGAAGCATGCGTTTCATGGCTTTCCTCCCTCAGCAGCTACCCAGCCTCCAGCAGGGTTTTCGACCGCATTGGTCTGGTCTCTCATGCAGAAATGGTAATGTAAAATGAAAATAAGTCGTCGATTGTTAACCTCCTGGATAGGGAATCCGAAGCGCAGGCGCCATAGTTTCCGCCGGCACTGTTTTCGGTCGCCACTGAAACGAGCGGAGGGGTGCTATCCGAGAGTGAGCCCGGCCTTGCGCGCTTCCTCGCGCAGGAACGGCAGCCCGACCTCGATGACGTCGCGCGGGTCTTCCGCCACCGGGCGCCACACCGCGAGGCCGCCGGCGATGTCGACGTCGACATGGTTCATGCTTTCCAGCGTGATCGGCCCCTCATAGCCGATATCGGCGATCGCCTTCATGCAGGCAGCCCAGTTGAGCATGCCGCGTCCCGGCACGCCGCGATTGGCCTCCGACACATGCACATAGCCGAGGAAGGGTGCGGCCGCCTCGAAGCCGGCGGCAAAGCTCTCCTCCTCGATATGCATATGGTAGGTGTCGAGGTGGATGAAGATGTTGGGCGCGCCGATGCGCTCGATGATCCTCGTTGCATCGATGCCGCGATTGATCAGATGCGTCTCATAGCGGTTGCAGGGCTCGATGCCGAGCTTCAGGCCGCGTGACTTTGCCGCCTTCGCCGCCCGTTCGAGGAAACGGCACATGCCGTCGATTTCCTTGCGCGTCGGCGCCCGCCCGGTGGTCTTGCCGATCGTGCCATAGGTGACGCCGCCGAGCGCTTCGGCGCCGACCTCGTTGCAGACCTTGAAGGCCGGTTCGAGGAAATCGAGCGCTTCCTCCGGCCGCTCGACCACATCGAGCGAGCGCGGCAGGCCGAGCGACGGGATCAGCTCGACGCCATAGTGATTGGCGAAGGCGCGGGTGCGCTTGGTGTCGATCTCCTCGGGGCGCAACAGCGGGATCTCCATCAAGCCGATGCCGTATTCCTTCAGCCGGTCCATCTGCGGCTCGATGCGGGCGAGATCCCAGACCGGGGCGATGGCGAAAGTGTGCAGTCCAAAAGTGTTCATAAGGTTCAGCCTCGTTGTTCATGCGCCGCCGCGGCGCTGGTATCGCCGCCGCCGACGATGCGGCTGACGACTTCGTTCATGTTGGTCTTGGCGGTGACGAGATCGGCATCGGCGCGGCCGTGGCGCAGCACCACGATGCGGTCGGTGACTGAGAGCACGTCGTTCAGCCGGTGCGAGATCAAGATGACAGCGATGCCTTCCGACTTCAGCCGCCGGATCAGGTCGAGCACGCTCTGCACCTCGCGCACGGCAAGTGCCGCAGTCGGCTCGTCCATGATCACCAGCTTCGGGTTGAAGGTCAGCGCCCGGGCGATCGCCACTGTCTGCTGCTGGCCGCCCGAAAACGAACCGACCGATCGGTTGATCGACGGCAGATGCGCGCCGAGCCGCTCGATCATTTTCGCGGCCTGGCGGTCCATCTCGGCCTTGTCGACAATACCCGGAAACAGGCCGAACAGCTTCTTCGTCGGCTCGCGACCGAGGAAGATGTTGGCGGCCACGTCCTGTTGCTTGGCCAAGGACAGGTCCTGATAAATCATCTCGATGCCAAGTTCGCGCCGCTGGCCAGGATCAAGCGCTAGGATGTCCTTGCCGTCGAATTCGATCGACCCGGAATCAGCTCGGTAGATGCCGGTAATGGTCTTCATAAGCGTCGACTTGCCGGCGCCATTATCGCCGACGAGGCCGACGACTTCGCCCGCCGCGACCGAAAGGTCGACGCCATGCAGCACGTCGACCGCGCCAAAACTCTTGCGAATGCCATGGAGCGAAAGAAGGGTCATACGCGCAACTCCTTCCGGACCTGATATTGGTCGATGAACACCGCAAGGATCAGCACCGCGCCGATCGCCATCTGCTGGTAGTAGGACTGCACGGCAAGCAGCGTCAGCCCGTTCTGCAGCACGCCCATGATTAGCGCGCCGATCATCGTGCCGAGGATCGAGGCGCGGCCGCCGAACAGGTTGGTACCGCCGATGATCGCGGCCGTGATCGCGGTCAACTCGTAGTTGATGCCGGCCGTCGGGTCGCCGGCGTTGACGCGGGCGGTGAACAGGAGGCCGGCAAGGCCGGCGAGCGCCCCGGACAGCGTATAGATTATGCGGCGGTGGTGTTCGACGCGGATGCCGGCGGCGCGCGCCGCACCTTCGCTGTCGCCGAGCGCCAGCGTGTGGCGGCCGAAGCGTGTATAGGCGAGCACGCAATGCGCAACGATGGCCGTCAGCACCAGCAGGATGACCGGCATCGGAATGCCGAACGGCCGGCCCTGGCCGATATAGACGATCGCCGCCGGCAGGCCGTAGATCGCCCTGCCCTGCGAAATGACCAGCGCCAGGCCACGCGCCAGGCCGAGCATGCCGAGCGTGACGATGAAGGCGGGCACGAACGCGCGGGTGACCAATTGCCCGTTGATGTAGCCGGCAAGCCCGCCAGCCAGGATGCAGGCGATGACCGCAAACACCGACGGCCAGCCGAGATTGACGGCAACGAAGGCGCCGGCCACGCCCGCCAGCCCCATGACCGAGCCGAGCGATAGGTCGAGCCCGCCAGAACCGATGACGAAGGTGGCCGCGATCGCCAGCACGCCGATCGTCGAGGTCGCCAAAAGGATGTTGAGGAAATTGCTGAGCGACAGGAAGAAGGGCGACAGCACCGCCATCGCCGCGCTCAGCGCCAGAAGTACGACAAGCAATTCCAGCCTTATGTGGAGCCGTTCGACGGATGCACGCTGCACCCGAGCCCAGAAACCGGGCTGCGCCATTTCGGAAGCCATGTTGCCTCGCTTGCGAGAAAAGAAGTTGGCTGGCGTAGGCTAAACCCGCGCCAGCCAGTCCGGGAGGACTATTTCACATATTCGAGCATCGGCTCCTTGCCGGCGTCGAGCACATCCTTGGTCAGCACCAGCGTCGGCACGGCGATGTTTTCCTCGACCTTGTCGCCGGCGATCGCCTTCTTGACGTTCTCGACCGCCTGCTTGCCGACGAGATAGGGAAGCTGTGCCACGGAAGCGTTGAGCCGGCCTTCCTTGATCGACTTCACGGCATCCGAATTGCCGTCGACGCCGATGATCGTCACCTGCTCGCCCTTGCCGGCGGCATAGACGAATTCGACCGCGCCCAGCGCCATGCCGTCATTGGCGCAGAAGATGGCGACGAGGTCGGGATGCGCGGTCAGCGTGTCGGTTGCGATCGACGCCGCCTTGCCGCGATCCCAGTCGCCGGGCAGCGAGGCGACCACTTCCAGCCCCGGCGCCAGTTCCTTCAGCTTGTCGGCAAAACCCTTGGCGCGCTTCTCGCCGGTAATGTTGCCCGACAGGCCTTCGATGACCAGCACCGGGCCCTTGGCGTCCTTGCCGAGCTTGGAGACCAGATATTCGGCGCCTTGCCCGCCGGCCGCGACATTGTCGGAGCCGATGCGGAAGGTGATCTTGATGCCTTCCTTGTCGAGCACCGCCGGATCGAGATTGCCATCGAGATCGACGACCTTGATGCCGGCATCCTGCGCCGCCTTCAGGCAGGGCAGCAGATTGGTGGAGTTGATGGCGGCGGTGATCATCGCCACCGGCTTGCGCTCGAGCATGGTGTTGCAGAGGTTGAGCTGCGGCTCGGCCGCCTGGTCGCTTTCGGCCGCCTGCTGGAAATACTTCACGCCGGCTTCCTTGGCGCCGTCCTCGACGCCCTGGCCCATCGCGCCCCAGAACGGATTGGCCAGCGTCTTCATCAGCACGCCGTATTCGCCGTCCTCGGCCTTGGCAGCACCGATGGCCGAAACCGCCAGAGCAACGCCTAGGGCAAGAGTAAATCGATTTATCTTCAGAACCAATGCTTTCATGTCTTCCTCCCTGTTGATGTCACGCGCCACGAGCCAAGGCCAGGTGCGGCGCCACTTGGTTGTCGACAATGGGGGCTATTGTCGGTTTCCTCCCCCGGAATGCGGGCCGCTGCCTGGCGAGCCAACGGATTCCCGCATCAAAACCTTGCAAGGCTCGAGCCGCGCTTTGGGCGGGCCGTCCCCGCCATCGATCCTGGCAAACAACACATCCATTGCCTGGGCGGCGATCTGCCGGACCGGCTGCACCACGGCGGCGATGGCCGGCCATGTCACCTGCATCCATTCGGCATCGTCGAAGCCGACCAGCGAGATGTCGTCCGGGCAATGCCAGCCGCGCCGGCGGAATTCCGACAGCGCCACCAGCGTGCCCTTGAGGAACAGCGAATAGACCGCGGTCGGCCGTTCGCCCCCTTTGGCGCCCTTGTCGAAATAGTCGTGCAACAGCGCGCGCAACGGCTCGACTTCGCTCTCGGAAAGCACGACGTCGATGCGCACGTCCGGCACCAGTTCCAGCGCCTTGGCGCGAAACCCGTCGAGACGGGCGCGCACCGTCGCCGCCTGCTGACCAAGGCCGATGACGAGGATGTGGCGGTGGCCCTTGCCGATCAGTTCGCGCGCCACCTCGGCGCTGGCGGCAGCACTGTCGGCCGAGACCGTGTCGAAGGCATCGTCGGCAAGCACCCGGTCGATCAGCACGCCGGTCATGCCATTGGCCTTCATGAAGCCGGCTGCCGGGCCATGCTCATTGCGCACCGGCGCCAGCACCACGCCGGCGACCCGCCAGTCATGCATGCGCGCAAGGACTTCCTTCTCGCGTGCTTCCGATTCACGGCTTGAGGCAGCCACCAGCGTGTAGCCGCGCTGCTCGGCAAGGCCCTCGAGTTCGCTGACCATCTGGCCGAAGAATTCGCTCTCGAATTCGGGCATGATGGCGCCGATGATGCGGCGCTTCGCCCGCCGCATGTCGGAGGCCAGCGGATCGACACGGTAGCCCAAATGCTCGACGGCATCGAAGACACGCTGCGCATTTTCTGGCTTCACCGTGGTGACGCCCGCCAGAACCTTGGAGACCGTGGCCGCGGACACGCCGGCGCGGCTAGCCACGTCGTGGATCGACGAACGCCGCTGGGCTTGCCGATGCGCCATTATCCTCCTCCCGAGGGCGGTGCCCTGCCGCGCCGTTGAACATAACCGATAAATCGATTTTTCGCAGTTGTAAATCGTTTAATCATGAGTAAAACACAGATGTGAATGGCGTGATACGATCGCGCCAGGAGGAGCATCATGCCCGACAATGCTTTGCCGCTGGTCATCAGCGCGCCCGAGCCCCGCACGCTCGACCTGATCTTCACGCCGCCGCAGTTGGCGCTTTTTCGCAAGAAATATCGCATCGTCGAAACAACGCCCGAAGGCGTCGCCGGGTTGCCGCCGGATGTGCTCGCCGCGGCGCGCTACATCGTCGGCCAGCCGCCGATCGCGCCGGAGACACTCGAAAGCCTGAAGACGCTGCGCTGCGTCTTCAATGTCGAGACCAACCTCCTCAACAACATGCCTTACGAGACGCTGTTTCAGCGCGGCATCCATGTCGTCACCACCGGGCTGGTGTTTGCCGAGCCGGTCGCCGAGCTCGGCCTTGCCATGGCGCTCAACCTTGCGCGCGGCATCGTCGATGCCGACGTCGCCTTCCGGCAGGGCAAGGAGCTGTGGGGCGGCGACGGCAACCAGAAAGCGCGGCTGCTGTCGGGCGCCGATATCGGCATCATCGGCTTCGGCGACCTTGGGCGTGCACTGAATCGCCTGCTGTCCGGCTTCCGAACCAGGACAAAAGTCTTCGACCCCTGGCTGCCGCCATCGATCCTCATCGACAGTGGCGTCGAGCCGGCCTCGCTCGACGATGTCCTGTCCACCAGTGACTTCGTCTTCGTCGTCGCCTCGGTGACCAGCGAGAACCAGGGCTTTCTCGGCGCCGACGCCTTCGCGAAAATGCGCAAAGGGGCAGCCTTCATCCTGCTCAGCCGCGCCGGTGTCGTCGACTTTCAGGCGTTGATGGACGCCGTCCGCAGCGGCCACATCGTCGCCGCCAGCGACGTCTTCCCGGAAGAGCCGCTGGCTCGAGACCATCCCGTGCGCGCCCTACCCGGCTTCCTGCGCTCGGCCCACCGCGCCGGCGCGCTCGACATCGCCTTCAAGCGTATGGGCGACATGGTGCTGGAGGACATGGATCTGATCGACCGCGGCCTGCCGCCGCTGCGATCCAAGCGAGCCGAGCGCGAGACGGTTTCCAGGATGCGCTCCAAGCCGGTCGACAAGAACTAAATCCAGGCGCAGGACAATGAGGTTCTGGTACAATTTCAGGCCAGAAGTCAGATTCGGCGACCCAGGCGAGAAGAATTCGAACAGGTTTCAAACTTATTTCGGTAACATTTTACCGGGTTTGGCCTTTTCGCGCAAAAATCGGAACCTTCATCCAGACATGTCGTTTGATCTCTGTTCGTTGCTTCGACGATCCTAAAGCAACAGGAGGATTATACCATGAACATCAAGATGATCTGTTTGGGCGCCATGACGCTTTCGATGGTCGCGGGCTGGGCTCTCGCCGCAGGGGAGACCGGTACTTCTGCGCTTGACGATCCGGCCAAGATGCAGCCCTTCTATACCAACTCCAGCATGAAGACGATGGTCAGCAGCGACGACTTCGTGAAGGCTTGGAAGGCACTGTCGCCTGACGACCAGACCGCGATGATGGCGGCTTGCGACGAAGAGGCGAAGAACGCCAACGCCGCCAACAGCCATCCGGATTTCTGCAGCAGCGTCAAGGCAAATGGCGGCAGCAAGTAGCCGCTATCGCCAGCGCATCTGAAACGGCCCCGCACGCAGGGCCGTTTTTGCAGGCACGACATCACAGGGAGCCCAGCCGAAGCGCGTTGCGCGCGATCCGCCAGGCGGATTCGACATGCCGCCGCGCTGCCGCCTCGGCCTCTTCCGGCTTGCGTGAGCGGATGGCATCCATGATCTCGGTCATTTCGGCGATCGCCGGCTCACGGCGGTTCTCCGAGGCGATGGTCATGGAGCGCAACTGGTTGATGCGGACGTTCAGCCCGTTGACGATTTCCCAGGCAATGCGCTTGTCGGCCGCCTCGAACAGCACCTCGTAAAAGCGGGCCGTCGCTCGCATCACCTCGACCGGCTGGCCCGACGCCCAGGCTTCGAACAAATTGGCCAGCGCGCCGTCCAGCAAAACGATCTGCCCGTCCGTCGCCGACATGGCGCAGGCGCGCGCGGCGATACCCTCCAGCAGCGCCCGCAATTCATAGATCTCGTCGGTGCGGCCGAGATCGGGCTTGGCCACGGCGGGCCCATGGCCGGGGATCATCTGCACCAGGCCTTCCGCCTCCAACTGCCGCAGAACCTCGCGCACCACCGACCGGCTGACGCCGAGCTGATCGCAAAGCGGCCGCTCGACCAGCCTTTCGCCCGGCTGGAAATGGAAATCCATGATCGCCTCGCGCATGCGCTCCAGCGCCAGCGTTCTCAGCGTCTTGGCGGAGCGGTCGATCCGCAGCGTATCGTCTGACATTTTCTCTCCGCCTCCTCGCCTCGCCACAAAACAGATTCCATTGCCGGTTGACAAGGTTCTTGGCGCTCCATAGCATGGTATACCATAAGACGATACAGTGAAGACGGCGTTGCATGGCGCCATCTCGACCGAGGACTTCTGATGAAACCGGCCATTCGAAAGATCGTCACCTACATCGAGAACACGCTGATCGAGGGCGGCAAGGCGGCACCCCGGCCGCTGCGTCTGATCGGCGTCGCCGCGGTGCTGACCAACCCCTGGGCCGGACGCGGTTTCACCGAAGATCTTTCGCCTGAGATCCGCGCCATCGCTCCCGTCCTGGGCGAATTGCTGACGCGCGAAATCATCGCTGTCGCCGGCTCCGGCGAGGCGATCGAAGGCTACGGCAAGGCGGCCATCTGCGGCACGTCGGGCGAAATCGAGCACGCATCGGCGCTGATCCACACGCTGCATTTCGGCAACCACTATCGCCGCGCCGTCGGCGCCAAGACCTATCTCGCCTTCACCAATCTGCGCGGCGGGCCGAACACGCCGATCATGATCCCGCTGATGGACAAGAACGACGAAGGCCGCCGCTCTCACTATCTCACCGTGCATTTCCAGATCGGCGATGCGCCCGCCCCCGACGAACTGGTGGTGGCGCTCGGCGCCTCCATCGGCGGCCGTCCGCACCATCGCATCGGCGATCGCTATCAGGATCTCAAGGAGGTCGGTGATTTGCATGGCTGACGTCGCCGCCTTGATCCGACAGGGCACGGCTCCCGACGGAACCGGCTTCATCCGCGCCGGCTCCGGCGCGCCGGTGCTGTTCATCCACGGCGTCGGCATGAATGCCGCGATCTGGCAGCCTCAGATCGAGATGATGAAAGACCGCCACGACGTGATCGCCATCGATATGCTCGGCCATGGCGGTTCACCCTGCCGCCGGAAAATGCCGAGCTATCGGACTTTGCCGATCAGGCGATTCGCCTTGCTCGACCATCTCGGCCTCGCTTCCGTAGCCGTGGTCGGTCATTCGATGGGTGCACTCGTCGCCCAGGAGATCGCGCTTCGCGCGCCGTCCCGAGTCGAGTTCCATCGTCTGCCTCAACGCGCGTCTTCCGCCGCCCCGCGACCCTCGCCCAGGCGGTGCGCGAGCGCGCCGCGGCGCTCGGCGGTCACGGTGATCCCCAGGCCGTTGCCGCGACGCTTGCCCGCTGGTTCGGCGATCCGATCCCAGCTGCTCTGACCAATGCCGCCGCAACGGCACGCGCCGCGCTCGAAAGCGTCGACGCGCAGGGCTACGCCCGCACCTACCGCCTGTTTGCCCGTGCCGATACCGAGCATGTCGATCGTCTGGCCGGACTTGGCGCCCCAGCCCTGTTCATGACCGGATCGGAAGACAGGAACTCCACGCCCGCAATGTCGGCGGCGATGGCGCGGCTTGCGCCAAACGGCCAATGCCTGGTTCTGAGCGGCGAAAAGCACATGATGACAATCGCTTCGCCGCAAAAAGTGACTCACCATATCAAGGCGTTTCTCGACAGGGCTGCGGATGCTTTCGTCGGCACGGACCCTGCTTTCGACGCCACCGAATTTCGGCGCGCGCTCGGCTCCTTCCTGACCGGCGTTACCATCGTCACCACGATCGGCGCCGAAGGCGAACCGCGCGGCTTCACCGCCAACTCCTTCACCTCGGTCTCGCTCGAACCGCCGCTGGTGCTGGTCTGCATTGCCAAGAAGGCGCTTGGGCATCAGGCCTTCTCGACCTCCAGGGGCTTCGCCATCAACATCCTGTCAGAGACGCAAAAGACCGAATCCGGCATCTTCGCCTCCAAGGCCGCCGACAAGTTCGCCGCCGTGGCGTGGCAATCCGGACAGACCGGCAATCCCCTGATCGACGGTTCGGTCGCCGTGTTCGATTGCGACATGGAGCAACTGGTCGATGCCGGCGACCATTCGATCCTGATCGGCCGCGTCCGCGACTTCACCCACAATGGCGCGCAGCCGCTCGGCTACTGCCGCGGCACCTATGTCACGCCCGGCCTCAGCCAGGAGGCGCTGGCGGCGGCACCTCAAGGAACCGAGGTCGGCGCCATCCTCGAAAACGAAGGCCGCGTGCTATTCTTCGAAACACCGGATGGCTTGCACGAACTGCCGGCCGGCCGCGGGTTGGGCACGCCGCAGGATGCCCGCAGCCTCAGGGGACGCCTTGCCGCGAAGGGTGTCGGGGCACAACTCGGCTTCCTGTTTGCCGTCTGGGACGATGCGGCCGACCCGACGCGCTCGCATGTCTACTACCGGGGTACGGTCGACGCTCCCGCCTCCGGCGATCGCCAGGTCAGGCTTGTCGACATCGACCAGATCGCCGGTCTCAACATCGCCGACCCGGCGGTCCGCTCGATGCTGACCCGCTATGTGCGCGAACGCACCGAAGATGCATTTGGCGTCTATGTCGGCAATGAGGTGGAAGGCGAAGTCCGGCCATTGGCCAGGCCCGCTACGTCCGCCGCTCTTCAATCCGGTCGCAGGGGAAGCCGATGAAGTTTTCGCTTTTCGTCCACATGGAACGCTCGGATCTGACGAAGCCGCATTCCGAGCTTGTCGCCGAGCTGGAGGAACTGGTGCTGCTGGCCGAGCAGGCCGGCTTCGAGACCGCCTGGATCGGCGAGCATCACGGCATGGAATTCACCATCTCGCCCAACCCGTTCATCAACATCGCCTATCTCGGCGCGAAGACCAGCACGCATCCGGCTCGGCACGGGAACCATCGTCGCGCCCTTCTGGCACCCGATCAAGCTTGCCGGCGAAGCGGCGATGGCCGACGTCATCACCGGCGGCCGGCTCGACATCGGCATCGCGCGCGGTGCCTACAGCTATGAATACGAGCGGCTCTTCCCCGGGCTGGACGCGTGGGGCGCCGGCCAGCGTATGCGCGAGATGATCCCGGCGCTGCGCGGCCTGTGGGACGGCGATTTCGAGCTCTCCGGCGAGTTCTGGACGTTCCCCGCGACGACCTCGTCGCCCAAACCGCTACAGAAGCCCTACCCGCCGATCTGGGTGGCGGCACGCGACCCCAATTCGCACGATTTCGCCGTCGCCAACAAATGCAATGTGCAGGTGACGCCACTTGCCTCCGGCGATGGCGAAGTGGCGAGCCTGATGGAGCGCTTCAATACGGCCTGCGTCGCCCATCCTGAGATAAAGCGGCCCGAGATCATGCTCTTGATGCACACCTTCGTCGCCGAGGACGCGGCCGATGCCGATCGCTTGACGCAGGACCTTTCGCAATTCTACTGCCAGTTCGGCGCCTGGTTCCAGAACAAGAAGCCGGTGCGTCAGGGCATATTGGAGCCGCTGACCGAGGCCGAGATCGCGGCCATGCCGCAATACGCGCCGGACAAGATCCGGCAGAACCTCGTCATCGGCGAAGCCGACGAGGTGATCGCCCGGCTGAAGACCTATGAAGCCCAGGGCTACGACCAGTATTCGATCTGGATCGACAGCGGCTTGTCTCATCAGCGCAAGAAGAAGTCGCTGCAGCTCTTCATCGACAAGGTGATGCCGGCCTTCCAGGAGGCGGGCGCCGCGATGAGCACCGCCGCATTCAAAAACTACATAGACGGCCAGTTCGTCGAGTCGACAGTGACCTTCGACAGCATCGATCCGTCGACAGGGACGCCGTGGGCCAGGATGCCGGCCGCAACGGTTGCCGATGTCAACCGCGCCGTCGAAGCCGCGCATCGGGCGCTGCGCTCCGGCCCGTGGGCGTCGATGACGGCAACGGCGCGCGGCAAGCTTTTGGTTCGGCTCGGCGATCTGGTGGTCGCCAATGCCGGCCGGCTGGCGGAGCTCGAGACGCGCGACACCGGCAAGATCATCCGCGAGACCCGCGCCCAGATCGCGCTATGTCGGCGACTACTACCGCTATTATGGCGGGCTGGCCGACAAGCACGAAGGCGCGTTTGTTCCGATCGACAAGGCCGACATGGAAGTGACGATCCGGCCGCGAGCCGATCGGCGTCGTCGCCGCCGTCGTGCCGTGGAATTCGCAGCTCTTCCTGTCGGCCGTCAAGCTCGGCCCGGCGCTCGCCGCGGGCTGCACCGTCGTTCTCAAGGCCTCCGAGGATGGCCCTGCCCCGCTGCTCGCCTTCGCCGAACTCGTCCACGAAGCCGGCTTTCCCGCCGGCACGGTCAACATCCTGACCGGCTTCGGCCATGATTGCGGCCACCGCCTGACCAGCCATCCGCTGGTTGCTCGCGTCGCCTTCACCGGCGGTCCGTCGACCGCCCGCCAGATCGTCATCAACACGGCGGAAAACCTCGCCTACACGACGCTCGAACTCGGCGGCAAAAGCCCGGTCGTGGTCTTTGCCGACGCCGATCTGGACAGCGCCGCCAACGCCGTCGTCGCCGGCATTTTTGCCGCCACCGGCCAAAGCTGCGTCGCCGGCTCGCGGCTGCTGGTCGAGCGGTCCGTAAAGGATGAATTCCTCGCCCGCCTGAAGCGGAAGGCCGAAGCCATCGCGCATCGGCGACCCGCAGGATCCCGCCACCGAAATGGGCCCGCTCGCCACGCTGCGCCAGCGCGAGCGGATCGAAAGCATCGTCGCCGAAAGCCTCGCCGCCGGCGGCCATCTGGTCACCGGCGGTGCGCGTCCCAAGGGCAAGGCTGACGGCTTCTACTATGCGCCGACGATCATCGAGGCGGCGGATCAGACCTTGGCCTGCGTGCGCGAGGAACTGTTCGGGCCGGTGCTGAGCGTGCTCGCCTTCGACAGCGAGGCTGAGGCGCTGTCGCTCGCCAACGATACGCCCTTCGGTCTCGCCTCCGGCGTCTTCACCACCAATCTCGCCAGGGCGCATCGCATGGCGCGCGGCATCCATGCCGGCGTCGTCTGGATCAACACTTACCGCGCCGTCTCGCCGCTGGTGCCCTTCGGCGGCTACGGCCAGTCCGGCCTCGGCCGCGAAGGCGGTCTCGATGCCATCCGCGACTACACCCGCTCGAAATCGGTCTGGATCCGCACCTCGGACGAGCCGATCCCCGATCCTTTCGTCATGCGGTAGCCGCCGCGGACCAGGAAACACGGCCGGGCAAAAATGACCCGGCAGTGCAACGAACAACGACAACAAACAGAGGAGAACGACATGAAACTGATCTTCGCCGGCATCCTTGCCGGACTTCTGGCAACCACGGCCGCCAAGGCCGAGGACATGGTCTTCACCAGCTGGGGCGGGACCACCCAGGAAGCGCAGAACCAAATCCTGGGCCGAACCGTTCGCAGCCGCATCCGGCATCAAGGTGCTGCAGGACGGCCCGACCGACTACGGCAAGCTCAAGGCCATGGTCGATGCCGGCAGCGTCAACTGGGACGTGGTCGACGTCGAGATGCGATTTCGCCATCAAGGCGGCCAAGGACGGCCTGCTCGAGCCGATCGACTTCACGGTCGTGCCGAAGGCCGAGCTCGATCCGCGCTTCATCACCGACCATGCCGTCGGCAGCTTCTACTATTCCTTCGTGCTCGCCTGCAACAAGGGCGCCGTCTCCGGCGAACCCGAAGACCTGGGCCGACCTGTTCGACACCGAAGAAATTCCCGGGCAAGCGCACCTTCTACAAATGGTCGGCGCCCGGCGTCATCGAGATCGCGTTGCTCGCCGACGGCGTGCCGGCCGACAAGCTCTATCCGCTCGATCTCGACCGCGCCTTCAAGAAGCTCGACACCATCAAGTCCGACATCATCTGGTGGAGCGGCGGCGCGCAGTCGCAGCAGCTGCTCGCTTCCGGCGAGGCGCCGTTCGGCCAGTTCTGGAACGGCCGCGTCTTCGCGCTTGCAGAAGGACGGCGCCGATGTCGGCGTCGTCCTGGGACCAGAACCTGACCGCCGCCGACGTGCTCGTCGTGCCGAAGGGCGCCAAGAACAAGGAAGCGGCGATGAAGTTCCTTGCCGCGGCGACCAGCGCCGGCCGGCCAGGCCGAACATCGCCGACAGCCACCGGCTATGCGCCGATCAACCTCAAGGCCAAGGCCGATGATGGCCGGACCGATGCGGTCAAGACGCTGCCGGACAGCAGTCGACGAGCCAGATCAATGCTCGACATGGACTACTGGGCCGAGCAACCGCGATGCGATCGGCGAGCGCTGGTACGCCTGGCAGGCGAAGTAAGCGCCGACAACTCGTGACGGGCGCGGGACGGTCCGCCGGTCTGTCCGCAGCGTCCGCAACCGTTCGGACAGGTGTTCGGCATGGCGTTGCGAAACTGAGCAGACAGCATTACGGCGATGCGGCATGCCGGCACGGCCGCGGTTTCGGCCTGCCGTGCCGGCGCTGCGCTGATCGTGGCTCTTCTTCGTCGTGCCGGTGCTGGCTCTGCTGCTTGCGCAGCGTGATCGAGCCCGCGCCCGGCCTGCAGAACTATGCGGCAGCTGCTCGGATCGACGCACCTATCTGAGGATCTTCCTCAACACCTTCCTCGTCGCCGCGGCTCGTCACCGTCGTCACGCGTCGCTCGTCGGCTTTCCGGTCGCCTGGATGCTGGCCATCATGCCGCCGCGCTGGCCTCGATCATGTTTGCCATCATCATCCTGTCGATGTGGACCAATCTGCTCACCCGCACCTATGCCTGGATGGTGCTGCTGCAGCGCACCGGCGTCATCAACAGGACGCTGATGGGCTCGGCGCTCATCGACCAGCCGCTGCCGCTGGTCAACAATCTCGTCGGCGTCACCATCGGCATGATCTACATCATGCTGCCCTTCATGATCCTGCCGCTGGTCGGCGTGATCCGCGACGATCGATCCGACGATCCTGCAGGCCGCGGCGCTGTGCGGCGCCACCCGCTGGCAGGCCTTACGCCGCATCCTCCTGCCGCTGTCGCTGCCCGGCATCGCCGCCGGCGGCCTGATGGTGTTCGTCATGTCGCTCGGCTATTTCGTCACGCCGGCGCTGCTCGGCGGCACGGCGAACATGATGCTGGCCGAACTGATCGCGCAATTCGTCCAGTCGCTGGTCAACTGGGGGCATGGGCGGTGCCGCGGCCTTCGTGCTGCTGGTCGTCGACCCTGGCGCTCTATGCGCTGCAGCTGCGCCTCGTCGGCGCCAGACGCGCACGGGAGGCGTCTGAGATGTTGCTCGATTTCGACCGCCTCGGCTGGCTGGAAATGCATCCTGCTCGGCATCACCGCGCTTGTCGCCGCCTTCCTGCTCCTGCCGATCGTCTTCATCGTCGCTGCTCTCGTTCGGCTCGTCGCAGTGGCTGATCTTTCCGCCGCCCGGCTGGACGCTGAAATGGTACCAGGAGCTGTTTGCCGATCCGCGCTGGCTCGAAGCAGCGCTGACCAGCCTCGCGATCGCGGCCATGGTGACGGTCCTGTCGGTGCTGATCGGTCTGCTCGCGTCCTTCGGCCTGGTGCGCGGGCGCTTCCTCGGCCGCGAGATCCTGCGCGGCGCTGTTCCTGACGCCGATGATCCTGCCGGTGGTGGTCTTCGCCGTCGCGCTCTACGCCTTCTTCCTGCGGCTCGGCCTCAGCGGCACCATCATCGGCTTCGTCATCGCCCATCTGGTGCTCGCTTTGCCCTTCTCGATCATCTCGATCACCAACGCGCTGGAAGGCTTCGACAAGTCGATCGAGGATGCGGCGGTCGCTCTGCGGCGCCAGCCCGCTGGAGGCGAAGCTGCGGATCACCCTGCCGTCGATCAGCCATCGGCATGTTTTCGGCGCGCCGATCTTCTCCTTCCTCACCTCCTGGGATGAAGTCGTGCTGGCGATCTTCATGGCAAGCCCGACCCTGCAGACGCTGCCGGTCAAGATCTGGGCGACGCTGCGGCAGGATCTGACGCCGGTGATCGCCGCCGCCTCCACCCTGCTCGTCGGCCTTACCCTTGCCCTGATGGTCGCTGGTCGCGCTGCTGCGCGAAAGGACAGAAATCATGACCGCAGCCCTTCCTTCAGATCCGCGGCTCGCGCAAGGCATTACGGCGCCGTCACCGCCGTCCACGATGTCAACGCTCGATATCGCCGAGGGCGAGTTCCTGACCTTTCTCGGACCCTCCGGCTCGGGCAAGAGCACGACGCTCTACATCCTCGCCGGCTTCCAGGACCCGACGCGCCGGCGACATCCTGCTCAAGGGCCAGAGCCTGCTCGCCGATGCCCTCGCACAAGCGCAACATCGGCATGGTGTTCCAGCGCTACACGCTGTTTCCGCATCTGACGCGTCGGCGAGAACATCGCCTTTCCGCTGAAGGTCCGGCGCCGGCCCAAGGCCGAGGTCGACGAACAAGGTCGCGCGACGATGCTGGAGCTGGTCCGGCTCGAAGGCTTCGAGGACCGCATGCCGGCGCAGCTGTCGGGCGGCCAGCAGCAGCGCGTCGCGCTGGCCCGCGCGCTGGCCTACGATCCGCCGGTGCTTCTGATGGACGAGCCGCTCTCGGCGCTCGACAAGAAGCTGCGCGAGGAAATCCAGCACGAGATCCGCCGCATCCATCAGCGAGACCGGCGTCACCATCCTCTATGTCACGCACGACCAGGAGGAGGCGCTGCGGCTGTCGGACCGGATCGCGTCTGTTCAAGGACGGCCGCATCGACCAGATCGGCACCGGCGAGGACCTTTATCTCAGGCCGGCGACCGATTTCGTCGCCGGCTTCATCGGCAATTCGAACTTTCTGGCCGCCGAGCATCTCGAAACGGTCGGCGGCGCGGCGACTATTCGTCTTGCCGATGGCTCGCTCGTCTCAGGCATAAGCGCGAATGGCAGTTTCGAACGGGGACAAAAGACCAGATTGATGATCCGTCCCGAGGCGTTTCGCCTGGAGCGGAACCCGGCGAGCGCCGAACTCACCGTCGATGTCGTCGACATCGCCTTTTACGGCGAACGCCGGCGCATCGTTGCACGCACCACCACCGGACAAGAGATCGACATCAGGCCGACCTCCGCCGCCATGGCCGCGCACGATGCAACGTCGAGCCGCCGGCAGGTGTTTTTCGATCCGGGCGCCGCCTTCCTGTTTCCGGTCTAGAGCAAATTTCCAGGAAGAGTGCGCAGCGGGTTTTCCGTCCGGAATTGCGTCAAAACAAAGAGATAGAGCGGTTCGGCGTTTCGTGAAACGCTGAACCGCTAAGGCCTATTCGGCGGCATCGCGGCCGGCTTGCCTGGCGAGGGCACCGAAATTGGCCTGAAGCCAGGCGATGGCATCGGTGACGTCGGCAATCACATGGCGCGCGGCCGTCGGCCCCCGCGGCTTGATCCGGATCGAGATCCCGTCCTCGCCATTGACAGTCTCGAAGCCGTTCTCATCCGACGTGTCGTCGCCGAGGAATACCGGGCGCCTGCCGATGAAGGGCGGGATTTCCATGAAGCGCCGGATGGCGGCACCCTTTGCGGCTTCGAGCGGCATCAGTTCCACGCCGGCATTGCCGGGGATCACGCGATACCCCTTGGGCAGCCGGTCCAGCGCCTGCTCGACCAGCACGGTTGCCCGCGCAAGCAGATGCGGCGCGGCGCGCGTATGGAGCGCCAGCACCGGACCCTTGCGCTCGACATAGACACCCTTGCCGAGTTCGGCTTCGACCTCGTCGGCCAAGTGCGGCGATATCGGCCGGTTCGTCCGCAGCCTCGACCGGACCGTCGGGCATCAGCCGGTGTTCCAGCCCGTAGAGGCCGGCAACACGCATCTTCAGAGGATGAAACAGCCTGTCCACCGCGGAAACCGAGCGTCCGGTGACAAAGGCGACGGCGCCGTCCAGTCGCCGCTCCATCGTTTGCATGAGTTGGCGCAACTCATCACTGACCGACACGCTGTCCGGGTGCTCGGCGTGTTCCAGCAAGGTGCCGTCTATGTCGAGGAAAAGTGCCCATTGCCCTTCGGGCAGATTCGGTGTCATCGGCGTTTCGCAGCCTCATCGTGGTCCGCCTGCCATGCGTTTGCGCTCGACCATGGAGACGACATTGTCGATGTTTGCGTTCGCCGGCCGCTCTGCGACGCCTGTCGCCCGGTCAAGCTCGCCGCGCTTGCGCAGGCGCGCCGCGTCCAGCAGCATGCTGCCGGCCCAGCGATAGACATTGTTGTCGCGGACCATCTCGCGCATCGGGCGCATGCGCTGCGCGCTGCTCCTCCGGCGTCATGGTCAGCGCCTGCAACAGCGCCTCGCTCATCATCGCCGCGATCGTAGGGATTGACGATCAGCGCCTCCAGCAGTTCGCGCGAGGCCCCGGCAAACGTGCTGAGCATCAGCACGCCCTGTTCGTCGTCGCGCGCCGCGACGAACTCCTTGGCGACCGAGGTTCATGCCGTCATGCAGGCTGGTGACCATGCAGATGTCGGCGGCGCGGTAGATCTCGTAGACCTGTTCCTGCGAGTGATGCTCGGCCACCATGACCACCGGCTTGTAGCCTTCGCTGCCATAGCGCTGGTTGAGTTCTTCGGCATAGCGATGGCATTCGTCA
This sequence comes from uncultured Alphaproteobacteria bacterium, assembly GCA_963788955.1. GTDB lineage: Bacteria > Pseudomonadota > Alphaproteobacteria > Rhizobiales > Rhizobiaceae > Mesorhizobium. The sequence goes on from CAWBIN010000009.1 coordinate 108,765, forward strand.
TGGAGTTGCTTGTAGGCAGGCAGCGTGCCGCGGCTGGGTGCCGCGATCTGCAGGAGAACAAGCCTCCCAACCCATTCGGGATACCGAATGAACAATTCGTCCAGCGCCTGGAAACGGTCGAGAATGCCCTTGGTGTAATCGAGGCGTTCGACGCCGACGCACAGCTTGACGTCCGCTTTCAGTCCGAACCGCTCGCGCAGGCGGGTGCGGGATGCATCGACATCAGGCAGTTTTGCCAGAAGCTCGGCCGGCCATTCTATGGAGATCGGGTAGGCGTGCACCAGCGTCGTCTGGCCGCCATAGGAGATCGCCGCATCCGCCCGCTCGATGCGGCTTTCGAGGAAGCGATCGACGCTTTCGGTGAAATTGTTGGCATGGAACTGGGTGTGGAAGCCGATGATCGAGCTGCCGAGCAGCCCCTCGAGGATGCGTTCGCGCCATGGGCAGATGCTGAACACTTCCGAATTCGGCCAGGGGATGTGCCAGAAGGTGATGACGATCGCCTCGGGCAGGCGCTCGCGGATCATGCGCGGCAGCAGCGCGAAATGGTAATCCTGGACCAGCACGATCGGCCGCTCGTTGCGCGCTTCGGCGACCACCGTGTCGGCGAACTTGCGGTTGACGGCCTCATAGGCCTCCCAGTCGGAGGCGCGGAAGATCGGCCGGGTGAAGGCGATATGGCAGAGCGGCCACAGGCCTTCATTGGCAAAGCCCAGATAGTAGCCCTGATATTCCTCCTCGGTCAGCCAGACCCTGCGCAGCGTGTAGGATGGGATTGCCGGGCGGCACCTGCACCCGGTCGTGCTCGTCGACCATCTGAGCGGTCCGCCGTGCCGCCGCCATAGGCGATCCAGGTGCCGCCGCAGGCGCGAGTGATCGGCTCCAGTGCCGAGACCAGTCCGCTGGCCGGCACCACCAGCTCGACGCCATCATCCTTGACGTTGTGGATATAGGGTTCGCGGTTGGAGACCACGATAACCTGCGCCTCCGGCAGGTCGTCGGCGAGGATCTTGCGCAAGGTTTCGGGCGACCATGTGACCAGCGCCGCATCGACGGACTGGCCGTTCTTTTCGAATTCGCTGCAGCACCTTGCGCGCCGCTTCAGAAGCGACGTCCTCGCCGGCGCTGTGGACGGCTGGTGTGTGGTCTGCGATGCCTTCGGGATATCGAGAAAAACACCGCGAGAGCGGAAAGTCCGAGACTTGCCAGGATCAGAATCCAGAGCAAGTCGACTGCCATAATCAGTCATTGAAACGCCAACTTGCCACCGGCCCTGTAGCAGGCCTCATTCTTCTTGTTTCGATTTCCACCGCCGGTCGCCGGCGACAGGTCGCCATAAGCGTACATTTTGCAACGCACAAACGGCCCATCGGTTCCGATATTTCCGATCCCGCCTACGTCCTGACGATCAGCGGCACCAGACCTTCATGGCGATCGGCGAGAAAGGCGACGACCCGGTCGCCGACGCGCTGGAAGGTCAGGTCGACCGCCCTGTCGCCGACATCCAGATGCCGGAGCGTGAGCGTGTCGATGCCGATCGGCAGCCTTGGCCGTGTGACACGGATTTCGCCATTCCAGCCGTCGATCTCCAGGCCGAGACAGGCCTGCATCAGCATGAAGGCCGAGCCCGCCGACCAGGCTTGCGGCAGGCAGGCGACCGGATAGGCGATCGGCGCTTCGCCTGGCGAGCGGGTAAAGCCGCAGAACAGTTCCGGCAGCCGCATGTTGAAATGCACGGCGGACTCGAATGTGCCGCTCATCAGCCGGACCACGCTTTCGCGCTCGCCATAGCGCGCCAGGCCGACGCCGCAGATGGCGGTGTCATGCGGCCAGATCGATCCGTTATGGTAGGACATCGGGTTGAACAACACGGCATCGTCGGCGAGCGTCCTCAGCCCCCAGCCCGAATGGAAGGACGCGGAAAAAGCTGATCGGCGACCATCTGCGCCCGCGCCGGTTCGGGAAGCCCGACAAGAGCAGATGCCCGGCATTCGAGGTCCGCACCTTGCAGGGCTCGCCGGCGCCGTCGATGGCAAGGGCATAGAAGCCGAGATCGTCCAGCCAGAAGTCACGCTCGACGGCGATCCGCATCTGTTCGGCGCGGTTCTCCCAATGCTCGGCCTGTGCGTATCCGCCTCGGCGGCGGGCAAGTGCCGCCAGGCCACGGAAGGCGGCAAAGACATAGCCTTGCACTTCGACCAGCGCGATCGGGCCTTTGGGAATGCGGCCGTCGGCGTGGAAGACCGAGTCGAAACTGTCCTTCCAGCCCTGGTTGGCGAGGCCGGATTCGGCGGCACGCTGATAGGTGACGAAGCCGGTCGCCCGGCTCGCCTCCTCCGTCCATTCGGCGGCGGCGCTGAGCGACGGCCACAGCCTGTCGATGAAGGCCATGTCGCCCGTACGGTCCGCATAGGCGCAGGCGAGATGGATGTAGAGCGGCGTCGTGTCGACGCCGCCATAGTAGCGGCCGAAGGGAAGCTCGCGCAGCGCCGCCATTTCGCCTTTGCGGGTCTCGTGCATGATCTTGCCCGGCTGCGAGTCGCTGAACGGCGAGGTCTCCGTCGCCTGGTGCTGGGCGAGGAAGGCGAGCACGCCGCGCGCCAGGCCAGGGTTGAGCCACAGCATCTGCAGCGCCGAGATGACGCCGTCGCGGCCGAATGCCGTCGAAAACCAGGGGATGCCCGCATAGGGATAGGGTCCGGTCGGCAAGCTCGGTGGTGAGCAGTGCCACATCGGCACGGGCACGTTCGACCCAGTCGTTGAAGACGCGGCCCGAACTGTGCACGGTGGCGCCGTGGCGGCGCTTGGCCCGCATGCCGAAGCGGGCGCGCGCCGCGGCGGCGCGGAAACGGTCGCGGTCGGGGGGGTCCGCCGCCTCCGGACCGACCTCGATATAGAGCACCTTGCTGCTGCGCTTCGTCACCGCGATCAGGAAATCCGCACGCTCCGCGCTCAGCTGATCCGGCGCCTGCGAGAACGAGATCGCCGACAGCCGCGCCAGCCCGTCCAATCCGTCATAGCGTAGCAGCACCGATGTCGCATCCATCTCGGCCGCATGCGCCATGCCGCGCTTCAGCCTCGTCGAGCCGCGCACTTCGAACATGTCGCGGAAATCGGCGGCGAAGTGCAGCGAGACGCGAATGGCCGAGGTTTCCTGGCTGTAATTGGAAAGCGTGACGCGTTCGAACAGCCGGTCCTGCCACAGCAGCCTGACGCGCTCGATATGGATCGCGCCCTGCGGAATGTCGCGGCCGCCGACACTCTGCATTGGCAGGTTGGTGAGGTTGCTGGTGAACAGCACATTGTCTTGGCTGAGCGAGGCGCCGAGCAGCGATGTCTGCCTGCCGCCGACCGTCAGCCGGAATTCCGAGAGCACGCGCGTGTCATCGCGGAAGAACCCGTCGCCGGCGCCGCGGATATCGCCATAGGCATCGGCGACGGCAAAACAGTCACCCTGCTTAAGCGCGAACAGCCGATGCGGCTCGCGTGGCGCGGTCTCGTCAAGGGAGGCCAGGGCCACGGCGGGATCAAGCTTGCGCTCGTCGAGCTCTGTCATCCGTCACATCTTTCCTGTTTGCTCCCCGCGCCCAGGGCAAGTGCTATCGCTCACGAGGCCTTCGCTTCGGCCGAGCCGGCGAGCAGGCGCGCATAGGCGGCTACATAGTCGCGGGCCATTCTCTGGGCAGAAAACCGCTTTTCGAAGGCGGCCCTCACCTTTCGCCTCTCGAGTTGAAGCAGAGCCGGCACCGCAGCCACCGCCTCGTCCATGGAATTGACGACAAAGCCGGTCACGCCCTGGTCTATGATCTCCGGCAAGGCGCCGCAGTTCCAGGCGATCGATGGCGTGCCGCAGGCCATCGCCTCGATCGGCGCGAGACCGAATGGCTCCGGCCAGTCGATGGGGAAGAGCAGGCCGGCAGCCTTGCCGAGGAATTCAGCCTTCTCACCTTCGGCGATCTCGCCGACATAGTCGATGCGGTCACCGTCGATCAGCGGCTCGACCACCTCGTGGAAATAGGCGCGGTCGTCGTCGCCGATCTTGGCCGCAAGCTTCAGCTTCAACCCCGACCGCCTGGCGATCTCGATGGCGCGATCCGGCCGCTTGTCGCGCGAAAGCCGGCCGAGAAAAGCAAGGTAAGGCTCTTCAGCCTCCGTCTCGAAAATCGGCTGGTAGATATCGACCGGCAGCCCGTGCTGGATCGTCGCCAGCCAGTTTGCGTCGGCCAGCCCTGCCCTTTGGCTATGCGAGATGGAAATCATCGGAAAGCGCGGGAAGCGCCGATAGGCGGGCGCCAGATCGACATAATCCAGCCTGCCATGCGGTGTCGTCACCGTTCGCTCCGCCATATCCTGGAAGAAGGGAAAATGCAGGAAGTGGCTGAGGTGGAAATGGATGACATCGAACTGGTCAGCCCGCTCCCGGACCAACGCCAGCATCGCAAGATGCGCCGCCACTTCGGATTTCTTCGGGCGCGCATCAAGCCGAAGCGCGCATTCGCGCCCGGGCACCAGCTTCGCCGAGGTTCGGCTGTCGCCACTGGCGAACAGCGTCACTTCATGGCCCAAATCCACCAGCGCCTCGGTCAGGTAGGAAACGATGCGCTCGGTGCCGCCATAAAGCCTGGGCGGAACCGACTCGTAGAGCGGCGCGACGTGAGCAATTCGCATGGATTCCCTCAGGTGATTGACCAAGGGCAAAATGCATCAGTCGGAAGATCGTTCCTGTTTTCTGTCCGTTCGTGCCGAAAGCCCCGCAGGAGGGCCGTCTCACGAGACGGCAAAGTTGGCCAATCCCGAACCTACCCGCCCAGAGGATGATGGCACGCGACCAGCCGGCCGTCGCCGACGCTCTGCAACAGCGGGCGCTCGCTGCGGCAGAGCGAGGTGGCGGCGGGGCAACGGGTGTGGAAGCGGCAGCCGGAGGGTGGGTTCATCGGGCTGGGCAGATCGCCCTTGAGCACCAGCCGCTGACGGCGTTCCCGGTCGACGCTTGGCACCGGCACGGCGGAGCGCAGAGCTGCTGTGTAGTGGTGCGCAGGTGCTGCGAAGACCAGATCGGTCGGCCCGCTCTCGACTATCGAGCCCAGATACATGACCGCCACGCGCGTCGAAATCTGCCGCACCACCGAAAGATCATGGGCGATGAAGACATAGGTCAGGTTGAACGCCTCGCGCAGATCGGCGAGCAGGTTGACGATCTGCGCCTGGATCGAGACATCGAGCGCCGACACCGGTTCGTCGGCCACGATCAGCCGCGGCCTGAGCGCCAGCGCCCGAGCAATGCCGATGCGCTGCCGCTGGCCGCCCGAGAATTCGTGCGGGTAGCGCGACGCATGCTCGGGCGACAGATCGACGCGGCGCAGCAGTTCTGCAACGCGGTCCGCCATCTCTCCTGCCGAAAGGCGTTCATGAATGCGGAACGGATCGGCGAGGAGATCGCCGATCCGCCGGCGCGGATTGAGCGAGGCGCTCGGATCCTGGAAGACCATCTGCATCTGTCGTCGCAGCGGGCGGAGCTGGCGCTGGGAGGCATCGGTGATGTCGCGGCCCTCGAATTCCAGCGATCCCGAGCTGATCTCGGTCAGCCGCACCAGGCAGCGGCCGAGAGTGGATTTGCCGCAACCGGACTCGCCGACAATGCCAAGCGTTTCCCCCGGCCAGATGTCGAGCGAAATCGTATCGACCGCATGCACCGTCCGTCGCTGCGCCGGGAAGATCGAGCGGCCGACGTGATAGCGTTTCGAAAGGTCGCTGGCGCGCAGCAGCGGGCGCTCCCGCGGCACGGCATTCATTGCTGCATTTCCAGGCCGGCAGCCTTCTGGATCTCGAGGTGCCTGCGCTTGGTTTCCGGCAGCACGCAAGCGGCGCGGTGGCCGCCGGCGCCGACCAGCGGAGGCCGGACCAGGCAGTCATCGTGGTGGTACGCACAGCGCGGGCCGAAGGCGCAGCCGGTCGGCAGGTTGGACAGCGAAGGCGGCGCGCCCGGAATGGCGGCGAGCCGGGCCGGACGCTCCCCTTCCATCGGCGCGATGGAGCCGAACAGCCCCCAGGTGTAGGGATGCAGCGGCGTGCGGAACACGCTCGCCCTTGCCGCCCTCCTCGACGATGCGGCCGCCATACATGACCAGCACCTGGTCGGCGACTTCGGCGACGACACCGAGATCGTGCGTGACCAGGATCACCGCCGAGCCGAACTCGTCGCGCAGCCGACCGATCAGCTCGAGGATCTGCGCCTGCACGGTCACGTCGAGGGCCGTGGTCGGCTCGTCCGCGACGAGCAGAACCGGATTGCATGAGAGGGCCATGGCAATCACCGCGCGCTGGCGCATGCCGCCGGAAAGCTGGTGCGGATAGCCATCGACGACCCGGCCCGGATTGGCGATGCCGACCGCGTCCAGCAACTGCACTGCCCTTGCCCGTGCCGCGCGCGCCGACACTTTCTCATGCGCGCGCACCTGCTCGCCAATCTGGTTGCCGATCGTGTGCACCGGGGTAAGCGCCGACATCGGATCCTGGAAGATCATGGCAATCTGACGGCCGCGAATGGCATCGAGCGCTCGCCGGTTGGCCCGATCAGCTCCTGTCCCATGAAACGGATCGAGCCGGAGACGACCGCCCGGGGGCTGTCGATCAGTCCCATGATCGCCAGCAAGGTCTGGCTCTTGCCGGAGCCGAACTCGCCGACGACCCCGACGATCTCGCGCTGCTTGACCGTGAACGACACGCCGCCCACCGCCTGCACCAGGCCCTCGTCCCCGCGGAAGGATACGGTGAGGTCCTCGACGACGAGAAGAGGAGCATCAGCGGACATCGCGGGCCCGCGGATCGATGAAGACGAAAACCACGTCGACGATGAAGTTGGCCATCACCACGAAGAAGGCGGCGTAGATCACCGTGGCAAGGATCATCGGCAGATCGAGGGTCTGCAGCGCCTCATAGGTCAGCTTGCCGACGCCCTGCAATCCGAACACCACTTCGGTCAGCAGCGCACCGCCGCCGACGAGGGCACCGAAATCGAGGCCGAACATGGTGACGAAGGCGACCAGCGATGTCCTCAGACCATGATGCAGCAGCACCCGGCGCTCGCCTATGCCCTTGGCACGGGCGGTGCGGATGAAATCCTCCTGCATCATTTCGATCAGGCTTGCCCGCAGCACCCGGCCGTAGAGGCCGACATAGAGCGTCGCCAGCGTGAACCAGGGGATTATCAGCGCCTTGAACCAGCCCCAGGGATCCTCGGTCAGCGGGACGTAGCCGAGCGGCGGAACCCAGGAAAACAGCCAGGTGTCGTGCCAGCGGCTCTGCGTCAGCAGATTGGCGACCTCGCCCAGCCAGAACACCGGAACGGAAACGCCGACCAGGCTGAGGATCATCAACGCCCGGTCGACGAAACTGCCGCGTGTCGCGCCGGCAATCACGCCGACGACCAGCCCGCCAAGCACCCACAGCACCGCGGCGCCCCCGACCAGCGACAGCGTGACCGGAATGGCTTCAGTCACCGTCGGAACCACCAGCTGGCCGCGATTGACGAAGGAGGTGAGGTCGCGGCTGATGAAAAGCCGGTTCATCATCAGCCCGTATTGCACCGGCAACGGCCGGTCGAGGCCGAAATCGTGACGGACCTGCAGCAAGGTTTCCTGGGAGGCGTTGCGGCCGGCGATGCGCGCCGAGGGATCGGCACCCGGCGTGGCAAAAAAGATCAGGAAGGCGACGATGCTGATGCCGAACATGACCAGCACCATCTGGCCAAGCCGGAAGCCGAGCGCGGCCAGCATCAGACGCCCCTCGGCGAGGATTTCGGATCGAGCGCGTCGCGCACTCCGTCACCCATAATGTTGAGCGCCAGCACCGTGATGACGATGGCAAGCCCGGGCGCCAGCGCCACGATCGGTCTGGAATAGAGCAGGCCCTGGCCGTCCTGGATGATCGTGCCCCAGCTGGCGTCCGGCGGCTGCACGCCGATCGACAGGAACGACAGCGAGGATTCCGTCATCATGTTGAGCGCCAGGATCAGCGGCACGAAGACGATGATGCGCGTCACCACATTGGGCATGATGTCACGCCAGAGGATACGCCACGGCGAGGCGCCAAGCCCGATCGCCGCGATGACGAATTCGGCCTGCATCAAGGTCAGCACATGGCCGCGGATTGGCCGCGCCACATAGGGCACATAGACGATGCCGATGATGAAGATCGGCAGCCACAAGCTGCCAGAGCGGATTTCGAACGGGCCGATCCAAATGCTCTGCGCGATCAGCACGATCGACAGCGAGATCGCCAGCAGGAAGATCGGAAAGGCCCAGAGCACGTCGAGGATGCGCGACAGGCCGATATCGACGAGGCCGCCGAAGAAGCCGGAAACGACCCCTAGGAACGTCGCCAGAACGAGACAGAGCACGGCCGCGGCCCCCGCGATCAGCAGCGAATCCCGCCCGCCGTAGAGCAGCCGCGCCGCGACGTCGCGGCCCTGGTTGTCGGCACCGAGCAGATAGGGGCCAAGACGCCAGGTCGGCCCGATCGGCGTCGTGCCGAGGCCGAGGCCTTCGGTGGAGGGCTGCAGCACCGGCTGGGTCGTGCCGTCGACGACGATCTCGCCGTTGAGATTGGTGACGAACGGATCGGTGCCGGAAACATATCGCGCATAAAGCGGCGCCGCCAGCGAGGCGATCACGATCACGACCAGCACGCCGAAGGCCGCGAGTGCCGAGCGATCGCGTTTCAGCTTGCGCCAGGCCGTGCGCCACGGGCCCTCGGTGGCCCGGCGGACCGGAGCGGCGGGCTGGTCCGCTATGACATTGACCATGGACAGGATTGCCTAAGAGAAATCGCCACCGGAAAGATGCGCCGAACCGGCGCAAAAGGGAATGCGACGGAGCGCCATCGGCGCTCCGTCGCATTGCATCCCGGAGATCACTCGACCCAGGACTGGCTGACGATCCAGTAGAACTGCGGGCTGAATGTGAAATTCTTCAGCCTGGGCGAGACGACGTCGACGCGCTTGGGCGTGAACAGCACTGCCGCTGGCGCCTTGTCCGTCACCGCCTTGTCGATGGCCGTCCACAATGCCGCGCCCTTGGCCGGATCGGCGATGGTCGCCGTCTCTGCTTCAGCCATTGATGCGTCGATCGACTTGTCGCAGAAGCCCGAAATGTTGACCGACGCATCCGATCCAGGCGTGAACGAGGCGCAGCTGAACAACACCTCCAGGAAGTTGGATGGCGCCGGATAATCCTGGAACCATTGCGAGATCGAGATCTGCACCTTGTTGTTGGTGTTCTGGATATAGGTGAACTGGATGTTCTGCGAGATCGGCTTGACCGATGGTCTTGTAGCCGAGCTGGTTGAGCACGTCCTGCAGATAGACGCCGATCGCCTTGGAGACGGTGGCGTCCTCGGTGATGATCGTCACCTCCTGGCCGGCGGTGCCGATTCAACCACCAGCTGCTTGGCCTTCGCCATATCCGGTGCCGACCATTTTTCGCCGGGGCTGGCGGTGAACGGGCAATAGGGCGCATAGGACGGGAAATCAGGCGGCAGGATCTGGCAGGCCGGCTGCGCCAGATTGCTGCCGCCGAACAGCTTGACGATGGCGGCGCGGTCGATGGCGAAATTCACCGCCTGGCGCGCGCGGATGTCGTTGAACGGCGCCAGATTGGTGTTCATCGGCGCATACCACATCGCCGTCAACGGATGCACCGAGACCTGCTTGGCATATTTGGTGCCGAGTTCGGCCAGACGATCCGCCGGCGGCGGGTCGAACATCCAGTCCGCCTGGCCGTTCTCGACGGCCGTTACCGCCGCTTCGTCGGTGAGGCCGAATTCATAGTCGATCTCGTCCGGATAGCCGGCCGGCTGCGCTTCCTTGCTCCACTCCTTGAAGTGCGGGATTGCGCACCATCTTCATCAGCTTGTTGGGATCGTAGCTGGCGATCATGTAGGGGCCGGTGCCCGGGATCGGGTCGGTACCGGCATCCTTGAGCGGCGCGCTGGCCGGCAGGATCGACGCATGCGGGACGGCGATCTTCTGCAGGAACTCGGCATCCGGCTGGGTAAGGTTGAAGGTGATCGTGCCGGCCGCGTCGTCGACCGACCAGGCCGCCTTCGAGGGTGCAGGTTGCGGGCGTCTTCAGGCACGCATCGGCGCCGACGATGCCGTTGTAGAAGGTGCCGGCGGTCGGTCCGCTGATTTTGAAGATGCGCTGGAACGAGGCCACCACGTCCTTCGCTGGTGAGGTCCGAGCCGTCGGCGAACTTGATGCCCTTGCGCAGCTTGAAGATATAGGTCTTGCCGCCGTCTTCGACCTTCGGGAGGCTTCGGCGAGGTCCGCGACCACCTCGAAACCGGTCTCGTCGCCGGCCTTCTTGTAGGTCACCAGCCCGTCATAGAGGATGTAGTTGAGCTGGAAATACTGCAGCGTGTAGTTGATGTGCGGATCGGCGGTGCCGGCCGCGGCGTTGGCCAGCAGGCGCATGCGTGCCGCCGGGCTTGCCCTCTGCCGCCAAGGCGCCGCTCGATGGCGACAGGATCGTCATGCCGAGCAGAGCCAGGCCTTGTATCAGCGCTGCAAGTGCCTTTTTGGGTCGCATGGTCCTTGTTCCCTCTTGGAAAGCGTGCCGACTTGCCACGCTCGATGTGGTCGATCGACCACAATGCGGCCGATTCGAAATGGTCCTGGGATTGCGGACGACGCCCGCCTACTAGCCCAATCGCAGAAGACTACGGCCGGCCAAGCCGGACGGGATAGCTATTAAGATAGATAGGTCGCGGAGGCTCGCTCTCGCCTATTTATTGAGCATCAGGCCAACTTGGCTATTTGACAAGCAATAGCCAGCGAGTAAGCTCACCGGATGCAGGGACTTTCAGGCGACTTGGAGAGCCTGTTCCGGACAGGGATGAGCATCGACGACGCCATGGCGGCGGCGACCGGTGTGCTGGAGCCCATCGGTTTCACCTCCTTCATCTATGACTATACGCCGGTGCCCCTCAGCCATGAGGGCGATTTGATCACGCCGTCCCTGATGGCGCTGCGCAATGTGCCGCGCGACATGCAGGACCTCTGGTGCAAGGGCGGATATTATCAGCTTGACCCGGTGCAGGAAGCCGCGCTCGCCGTATCTCGGCCGTTTCTCTGGTCGCACAGGGGCGCACAGAGCACGGTGATGCAGCGGGTGCTTCGCGCCAAGCACGATCCCGTGGTCAGTTATCTGCTCGACACCAGGATGACCTGCGGCGTCACCGTACCCATCCGTCTTGCCGGCGGCGACCTTGCCACCTTCACCGCGATCCGTGCCAATCCCGAGGCCGGGTTCGAGGCCGAAGCAAGGCACTTCATCGCCGAGATCGGCGATCTCGGCCATCTCCTGCATGATTCCGTCTATGCCGGTTTCGACGCCGGCACCCGCACCTGCCAATATGTCCATCTGACGGCGCGCGAGCGTCAGTGCCTGCGCCTGGCAGCGGCCGGGCTGACGGCAAAGCAGGTCGCGCGAGAGATCGGCCGCACGGTGCCGACGGCAACGCTGCATCTCAACGCAGCGACGCGCAAACTCGGCGCCAGAAACCGCTTCCATGCCATCGCGCTGGCCGCCCACTACCGGCTACTCGAGCCGGAGCATTGAGGCCTCGAGGCTGCTCCCCTCCTCACCGGCCAAACCTATAAATAGTGCTAGCTGTAAATACGCCGGGCCGCTTAGTACCGTCTGCCGCAAACAAGGCTTGGGAGGGTCCGCCACTTTGGTTCCTGCCGCGCCATGATGCGGAGTTGGACCTGTGACGGCATATGCAACCACCGAAGGATTCAGCGGCTACAAGGATTACCGCACCTGGTATCGGGTGACCGGCGATCTGGACTCCGACAAGCTGCCCCTGGTCATCGCGCATGGCGGCCCCGGCTGCACGCACGACTATGTGGATTCCTTCAAGGAACTGGCCGCAACCGGCCGCGCCGTCATCCACTACGACCAGATCGGCAACGGCAAATCGACCCATCTGCCGGACAAGGGCGGCGACTTCTGGACGGTCGACTTCTTCCTCGGCGAACTCGATGCCCTGCTCGCCCATCTCGGCGTTGCCGGCCGCTACGCCCTGCTCGGCCAGTCCTGGGGCGGCATGCTGTCGGCCGAACACGCCGTGCGGCGCCCCGCTGGGCTGAAGGCATTGATCCTCGCCAATTCGCTGGCTTCCATGGCGCTCTGGATCGAGGGCGCGCTGCAACTGCGCGCCGAATTGCCGGCGGATGTGCGGGCGGCACTTGACCTCCATGAGGCAGATGGAACCACGAACCACCCGGACTATCTCGCCGCAACCAAGGCTTTCTACGACCTCCACGTTTGCCGCGTCGTGCCGACGCCACCTGAAGTCGCCAGGACATTTGCGGCAATCGACGCCGACCCGACCGTCTATCACACGATGAACGGGCCCAATGAATTCCACGTTATAGGCACCATGCGCAACTGGACCATCGTCGAGCGCCTGCATCTGATAGAGGCGCCGACCCTGGCCTTCCGCGGATGTTACGACGAAGCGACCGGGGCCTGCGTGCAGCCCTTTCTCGACCGCATTCCCGATGTCGAAGGCATGGTCTTCCCCAATTCCAGCCACATGCCGCATGTCGAGGAAAAGGACGACTGCCTCGCAGCCGTCGCACGCTTTGTGGCCAGGTACGATTGAGGCTCCATACCCCGGCGTGCTCAACCAGCCAGCGCCGCGCCTATCCAGTCGAGCCGCGCCGCAGGAACAAGGCCGTAATTGTAGAAATTGATGCCATCGATATCAGGCGCTTTCGCCGGCTTCACTTTGGCGGCCAGCACTTCGGGACCGGCCATCTCCGGATAGAAGAGGCGATAGCCTGTACCAAGGAATTTTTCAGGTCCGAGCGCCGCACGACCGGCCGCCATCAGGCTTGCGACATCGCCGGCCTGCATGTCGTAGGCGCACAGGATCGCGCCGTCGCAGACCTTGCCGAGTGCTTCGAGATCGCAGCCGCCGAGCCAGCCGTCTTTCAGATCGATGATGACGACACGCGTGCCGGGGTCGAGCGGCCTCGCGCAGTTCCGCAACCAGGCTGGTTACCGGCTCGAAGCGCCAGATGAGATAGGCATGCAGTTCCGGCCAAGGCAGGAAGGTATCGAGGCCACTGATGGGAAAGCCGGGAAAGCGCCGTTCCGGCACCGCGCGCTCGCAGGTCTCGGCGATCCATTGCCTGACCAGCTTGCGCGCCGCCTCGCCGTCGATCCCGGCCTGAGCCGCTCGGGCGAGGCAGGCGGGACAAAAGCACAGCGACAAGCAGGAAGTCGTCTTCCGGCGTCAGGCCGACGCCGTCTTTCTCGTGATGGTATTCATGGGCAAAGCCCATGAAGGACGGGCTTTCGAGCTCGATCCGGTCCGGCCTGTAGCCGTGCGAGATATCGGCGACCAGCGCGCGGACATAGGCGCGAGCATCCGGATGCGAGGGACAGAGATTGTAGTAATTGGCATCGCCGAAGGCATTACGGGTTACGGCCTGAGGATGCAGCATGCCGAGCCGCGTGTTGTGCAGGCAGACGGTCCAGCACGAAACCCCGAGCCCGCCAGCGTCGCGCCGGCTGACAAGGTTGCCGAGCACGTCGCCGCCTTGCGTGATCACCTCGGCCACCTTGGGCTGGATGGCGAGGCTCGCCCAGCTCGAGGCCGTCGGCTTGAAATAGATGGTGCCGTCCTCCGGAAAATAGGCTTTGCGGTGCGGACTGCGCGGCTGCAGGAAACGGCCGGCATGATAGGAGGTCGCCAGGCTGATCATGTTGAGCCCGGCGCGCTCCACGAGGTCGCGTTCGACCGTCTCCAGGCCGAGATCCTGGATGTCCCAGGGATAGGTCCACATCGAAAGCTGCATGAAATATCCTCAGTCCTGATCCTGGCACGGCTTCATTGTCAGCCCTCGACCGGCTCGGCGACCTGCATGAGGCAGTCCCCGGCCTCGCACATCGTGTGCAGCCGACGCGAAATCACGATGCCGCCTTCGGCGAAGTGCAGCGGCTTCCTCGGCCAGATCGAGCCGCTCGAGATCGTGATACCAGCCGGCCAAGTTGTCCTGACGTCACGTCTGTCGCCGAGCCTGCACCGCCGGCTCGAACCAGCCGCGGCGCGTGGCATAGATGCCCTGGCTGTGACGGGACAGCGACAACAGCCGCGTCGGCGCCGCGGGCATCGGCCGCCGGCGCCAGCACCGGCGCTTCGACGACGCCCAACGCCACCAGCAGACTGTCAATGGCGCGGGCGGTGATCGCCATCGAATCGACCGTCGCGGTGCCGCCGCCGCCGAACTCGCCGCTGACGCCGATGGCGCCGGCCCGGCGCGCCGCACCCATCGAGGTCGGCGACGCGGCGCCGTTGTCGGCGATGAAGCCATGCGGCATGCCGAGCGTCCGCATCAGGTCCACGCCGCGCCGGTGGCGTTCGGGATCGGCGTTGCGCTCGACCAGCGCGGTCGGCAGATGCTCCATCGACGTGCCGCCGGAATGGATGTCGAAGACGACATCGTGGCGGGGAAACAGATCCGTCTCGAGGAAGTTGGCGAGCCGGCTGGTCGGCGTGCCAGAGGGATCGCCCGGAAAGGCGCGGTTGAGATTGCCGCCGTCGAGCGGCGAGCAGCGCTTGGCGGCCATCACCGCCGGCGTATTCGCCATCGGCAGGATGGTGATGCGGCCCCTGATCCGCGCCGGGTCGAGCCGGCGGATCAGCTTCGCCAGCGACAGCTCGCCCTCATATTCGTCGCCGTGGTTGCCGGCCATCAGCAGCAGCGACGGACCTTCGCCATTGCGGATCAGGCAGATCGGCACCTTGATCTGGAAATAGGGCGAACGGTCGATCGAGAACGGGATGCTGAGATGACCGAGCGTCTTGCCGTCGCGGTCGAAGTCGAGCGTGTGGACGAGGCCGGTATGCATGGGCTCAGACAGCCGCGACCGCGGTGATCTCGATGCGCAGATCCGGATCGGCAAGACGCGCCTCGACGCAGGCGCGAGCCGGCAGGCGCTCAGGGTCGACCCAGGCGTCGTAGATGCTGTTCATGGCTTCGAAGTCGCCGATCTGCGGCAGGAAGATATTGACCGCCACCAGCTTCGATTTGCTGCTGCCGGCCTCGGCAAGCAGCGCCTCGACCTTGGCCAGCACGTCGCTGGTCTGGCTCTCGATGCCGGCCTTGCGGTCGTCGGCCACCTGGCCCGCGATGTGCACGAGGCCGCCATAGACGACCGCTTGCGACATGCGCGAGCCGGACTGGAAGTATTTGATCATATCGGATCCTTTCGTTGTTCTCTTTTGGCGGCCTGATCAGCCGAAATAGGTTGGAAAGGCGTGGCGGACGTGCCCGGTCTCGTCGACACCAAAGATCACGCGGTAGCGGTCGAGGCAGGTGCAGGGATGCGAGATGCCGAATTCGATGACGTCGCCGACGGCGATATCGGCGCCGGGTGCCAGCGACAGGAAGGCGTGCTGGTCGTTGAGCTTGAAGACTTCGGCGAACCTGGCCTGTGCAGGCTGCGGCTTGCCGTCGCGGAAAACCGTCAGCGGCATCGGGAAGCCCTGGTCGAACGAGACGTCGCGCATGCCCATGCCGCAGATGGCGAGACCCGGTTCCGGCCGCGACAGCACTTCGGCCCAGACGCGCAAGCGCCGGACGGAAGGACGTTTCGCGCCGACGCATCGACGCCGCCGATCGCAAAGCCCTTGCGGGCGTCGAGCGTGCCGAGCGAGCGGTCGTAGATGCCATGGTCGTGGAAGAAGATGGCGCCGCTGCGCAGCACCAGCGTCGCGTTGCCATCCCTGGCAACAACAGGCGAAAGTGCGGCAACAACCTTGTCGAAGAAGACCGAGCCGCCGGCCGTGGCGATCAGCGGCACACCGCTGCCGATGCGGGCGCGCAGCCGCAGGAACATGTCGGCCGTCGTCGCCAGCAGGCGCCGATCACCGCTTCGTCGGTGCGGCCGGGATCGGGTTGCGCCGCGGCCCCTTCATAGGTCGCGACGCCGGCAATCAGCAGCCGCCCGCCGGCTGCCTCTATCGCGTCGGCGATCGCCTCGGCCTCGGCGGTGGTGCGGGCGCCCGCCCTGCCCGCGCCGAGCTCGACCAGCACGCGCAAGGGAGCGAGCGACGCATCGGCGCGCCAGGCCGCCGGCCAGAGCGTTCACGGCCGCGACCGAGTCGGCAAAGACGTGAGAGCTCGGCGTTCGGCCAGGCGCCGGCCAGCGTCGCCAGCCGGTTCGCGCCGCCGAGCGCCGCCGACCTCGTTGGCGAGGATCAGCCGCGTCAGCCCGGCCTTCAGCATCACCGTGGCCTGCCTGATATCGGCGACGGTCGTGCCCCAGGCTCCGGCCTCGACCAGCGACCGGGCAAGGTCCGGCGCCATCGGCGTCTTGGCATGCGGCGCGATCGCGACACCCTGCTCACGCGCATAGCGCAGGAACAGATCGCGATTGGTGGCGAAGGCGCTCTCGTCGAGGGTCAGCAGCGGCAGCGACATGCGGCCCTCGGCCGGATGCCAGCGCTGTGACGCGACCAGGCTGCTGTCCAGCCCGGAGGAGCCGGGCGGCACGCCACGGATACGGTCGTCGAGCAGAAAATTTTCACGCACGACAAGCTGCGGAACCGGTGTGTTTTCGCTCATCCGATGCTACCCCTTTCGCCGTCGCCGAACGAAGCCCGCACCGATTGCTGATGCCGGTCATTGCTTGAGAGAGAGCGTGGCAAATCCCTACGCCGGACCGATCATCGACGCCCATCATCATCTTTGGGACCTCGGTCTTGGCCGGCATCCCTGGCTCGCCGCCACAGCCGCGCGAGCGCGGCGGGCTCGGCGAGCTCGGCCCGTTGCGCCGCAACTATCTCCCCGAGGATTATCTGACGCGACGCCGGCAGGCACGATGTCGTCGCCACCGTCCATGTCGAGGCCGGCTGGGCGAGCGACGACTGCGTCGGCGAGACGCGCTGGCTGGAGACGCTCGACAAGTCGCGCGGCGTCGCCGCCGCGCTACGTCGCGCACGTGCCGCTCGCCAGCCGACGAAGCGCCCGCGTCTGCTCGAGGCGCAGGCGGCAGTTCGACCGCGTCGTCGGCGTGCGCGACATATTGAGCTGGGACCCCGACCCTGCGCGTCGCTTCGCCGCCCGCGACGGCATCATGGACGATCCGGCCTGGCGCGCCGGCCTCGCGCTGCTTGCGCGCGCACGGCTTGTCTTCGACCTGATGGTGTTTCCGCGCCAGCTGCGGCGACGCGGCGCGGCTTGCGCGCCGACTTCCCCGACCAGCAATTCGTCCTCAACCATTGCGGCAGCCCGATCGACCGCGACGCCGAGGGCATGCGCAGCTGGCGCGACGGCCTGCGGCTGCTGGCCGAGCGCGACAACGTCGCGATCAAGATCTCCGACCTCGTCGCCTACGATCATGACTGGACGCTCGACAGCCTGCGGCCGGTCGTCATGCATTGCATCGACTGCTTCGGCGCGCAGCGGGCCATGTTCGCCAGCGACTTTCCGGTCGCCGGCCTGCATGCATCTTCGACGAGGTGTACGACAGCTTCAAGACCATCGCGGCGGGCTTTTCCGCAGACGAGCAGGACGGCTCTGTTCTTCGGCAACGGCGAAGCGCATCTATCGCGTCGGACGATACCGTCATCGGCGGGCCGACTCCCGGCCTGAGAGCAGCAGCAGGCCGAGGATCAGCGAGCCGAACAGGATGCTGCGCCAGCCCGGCGACGCGTTGACCACGGTGATCAGGGCGGTGATCGTCACCAGCAGGATCGCGCCGGGAATCGTGCCGGCATAGGTGCCGAGCCCGCCGAGGATCGACGTGCCGCCGAGCACCACGGCGGCGATCGAGGCGAGCAGATAGGGATCGCCGATCCCGACATAGCCCTGCCCGTTCATGCCGAGCACCAGCACGCCGGCGAGCCCCGCGGTGAAGCCGCTGATGCCGTAGACCGCCGAGGTCGTCGCAGTGACCGGCACGCCGGACGAGGGCCGCGGCGAGCGGGTTGGCGCCGAGCGCGAAGATGCGCGCGCCGAAGGGCGTGGCGTGCATGACGTCAGCACGATTGCCGCCGAGACCGCGAGCCACAGCAGGATCGCCGGCCGGAATGCCGGCCGGCCGCGCATTGCCGAGCCAGTGCGACCAGCGGGTTCTGCGGCGGTGACCGCGCTGCCGCCGGCGATGATGATCAGCAGGCCCTGCAGGAAGGTCGCCATGGCGAGCGTCATGATCATCGGGTGGACGCGCAGATAAGGCGACGCCGAGCCCGTTGACCAGGCCGATGACCGTGGCCAGTGCCAGCGTCGACGAGCGATCGGCGGCAAGGCCCGTCGGATCGGCCGGCCATGAGAGCAGCGGCAGGCCGACGGCGCTGACGGTGACGATCGCCGCGACCGAAAGGTCGATGCCGCCGGCGATCACGACGAAGGTCTGGCCGGCCGCGACGAGGCCGATCACGGCGGCGAGCTCGACCAGATAGCGCAGATGGCCGATAGGCGCCGAAGCCGCGCGATGGCGAAGCTCGCCGACGATCCAGACCGCGGCGACGATGGCAACGGTCAGGAACGGCCGGCTGCGCGAGGATCGCCATGACCCGCCTGCCGCCAGTGCTGTCCTGCCATCGCTGTCATTGCTGCAGCTTGCGGAACTGCGGGCAGCGCCACCGCGCCGATGATGATCAGGCCCTGGGCGACATATTGCGCGACCGGCGTGAAGCCGAGGAAGAACATGACGCTGATCATCAGGCTGAGCAGCAGGCTGCCGGCGAGCGCGCCGCGCATCGTGCCCTGCCCGCCGAGAAAGCCGACGCCGCCGAGCACCGCCGCCGCGATCGAGTTCAGCGTGAAGGCCGTGCCGATGACCGGATCGCCCGAGCCGGTCTGCGCGGCGACGAACAGGCCGGCGCCTGTCGACAGAAGGCCGCTTATCGCATAGGCGGCGATGCGCGCGGCATCGACCGGCACGCCGGAGCGATAGGCGCCGACCGGGTTCTCGCCGGCGGCATAGAGGCTCGAGCCCGAGCGGCGTCGCGAGATAGAGCTTCCACAGAAGGACGATCGACCACCAGAAGCACGAAGGCCGTCGGCGTGTTGCCGGCAAGGAGGTCGGACAGCCATTCGGGAACGGCGCCGCCGGGCCGCGGCAGGATCAGCAGCGCCACACCGCCGATGATGAAGGAGCCGGCCAGCGTCACGACGATCGCCGGCAGGCGAAGCCGCACCACGATGCAGCCCGGTCGCCGCGCCGATGCCGAGGCCGGCCAGCGCCACCGCAGCGGCGCCGCCGGCGACGCCGAGCGGTCCGGCCATCGTCGTTGCCGCGATGACGGCGCCGAGGCTGACGGTCGCGCCGATCGCCAGGCTGATGCCGCCGGTCAGCATGAGGATCGCCTGCGCCATGGCGACCAGCGCAAGCGGGAACCAGCTCTGGGTGAACTTGGCGAAGCCGGAAGCCGTGAACAGGCCGGGAAACAGGAACGCCGTAGGCGACGAGAAAAGCCAGCACGACGACGAACAGGCCGCGCACGCCGACGTTGCGGCTGCGCTGCACCGGCCAATAGAGCGCGTCGGCGGGCCGCGCGGAAGACACTGCGCTCATGCCGCGACCTTCCGGTTCTCGGCGCCCATCGCCGCGGCAACGATGGCCTCCTCGCTCAGCGCCGCGCGCTCGAGCATCGCGGCGATGCGGCCTTCGCGGACCACCGCGACGCGGTCGCAGAGATGCACCAGTTCGGGCGTATCGGAGCTGAGCAGCACCACGGCCTTGCCGTCGGCGGCGAAGGCGCGAAGCATCAAGTAGATCTCGCGCTTGGTCTCGACATCGACGCCGCGCGTCGGATCGTTGAGAAGAAGCACAAGCGGGTCGTGCGGCATCCATTTCGCCAGCGCGACCTTCTGCTGGTTGCCGCCCGAAAGCGCCTGCGCCTGCCGTGCGAGGTCGCCCTTGATGCCAAGCTGGGCGGCGAGGCCGCTTGCCGTCTCGCGCTCGGCCCGCCGGCTGCGCAGCTTCAGCGCAGGCAGTCTGGCGAAGGCGGGCAGCATCAGATTGGTCGGATGGTGTGGATGAGCTGCAGCCCCTCGCGCTTGCGATCGGCCGGCACATAGGCAAGGCCGAGCGCATTGGCCTCGGCACGCCGGCGGGCAGGCCCGACGCGCCGTTGACTGTCGCCGATGCCGCTCTGGCCGGGATCGCGCCGTAGAGGCCGAGCAGCAGATCCTCCTGGCCCTGCCCGACCAGCCCGCCGATGCCGAGCACCTCGCCCGCCCTGATGTCGAGATCGACATCGCGCATCATGCCGGCCGAAAAATTGCGGACCGAGACGGCATCGGCGGGCGATGCGGAAGGCCGCCATTGCGGGAAGAGGTCGCCGGGGTCGCGCCCGACCATCAGCCGCACCAGCCCGGCGGCATCGGTGCCCTCGAGCGAGCTGGTCCGCCGTGCAGATGCCGTCCTTCAGCACGGTGACGTGCTCGCAGAGCGCCATGCACCTCGTTCAGCCGGTGCGAGATATAGAGGATGGCGGTGCCTTCGCTACGCAAGCCGCTCCAGGAGGTCGGTGAGGATCTTCGTCTCCGTCGCCGAGAGCGACGAGGTCGGCTCGTCGAGGATGAGCACGCGCGGCTTGCGATAGAGCGCCTTGGCGATCTCCACCATCTGCCGGCGCCCGAGCGACAGCTGCCCGACAGGCGTCGACAGCGGCTCATGAAGACCGACCAGCTCGCATGCGGCCTTCGCCCGCGCGGCAAGCGCGCGATAGTCGATCAGGCCGAACCGCTGGGGATAGGCGCCGAGGCCGATGTTCTCGGCGATCGACAGGCTGGCCGTCAGGCTGAGCTCCTGCTGCACGACCGCGATGCCGGCCTGCCTCGCCTCGCGCCGGCGTCATACGCGCGACGGCGCGCCCGTCGATCTCGATTGTCGCCGCCGTCCGGCGCGCAGCGCCCCGGACAGGAGGTTGATCAGCGTCGACTTGCCCGCGCCGTTCTCGCCGAGCAGCGCATGCACGCGGCCCGGCTGGAGAGCGATGGAGACGTCGCGCAGCACGGGGTTGCCGAAGAAGGACTTCGACACACCCCGCGCCGCGAGGAGCGGAGCCATGGTTGCCAATGCTACAACCCTTCAGGCTTATTTCTGGGCCAGCAGCTTGTCGAACAGCGCCTGGTCGTAGGGCGAATAGATGTAGCCGTCGGCCGGGAAATCCTTGGCCCGGGCGAGGTATTCGTCGATGTTGGCATTGTCGATGACCGGCAGCGGGATCTTGACGAAGGCCGGCACGTCCTTGCCCTCCAGCGCCTGGACGGCGGTGTAGGCGGCGAAGGCGCCGAGCCAGTTCGGCTGCATGGTCGCCCAGCTCTTCAGGCCCTTCTCCTTCCACAGCTCGAGGAACTGGCGCGCATTCTCGCCGGTGATCGGCACCTGGTCGCGGCCCTGCTTGTCGATCGCCAGGATCGCGCCGGCCGACAGCGCGCCGCCGAGCGACAGGATGCCGTCGATCTCGGGGTTGGCGAACAGCAGGCTGGTCACGGCTTCCTGCGCCGGGGCGACATTGTAGGCGGTGTTGGTCTCGGCCAGGACCGTCACGTCGGGATTGGCCTTGAGCACGGCATCGGCGCCCTTGCGCCGGTCGTCGCTGACCGAAACGCCGGCCGGGCCGTTGAGGACCAGGATCTTGCCCTTGCCGCCGATGGCGTCGATCAGGAACTTGGCCGCCTGGTCGCCCCACTGCGCGGAGTCGGTGTTGACCTTGGCGGTGACCTCGTCGGTGTCGACGAGGCTGTCGAAATTGATGATGGCAATGCCCTTGGCGCAGGCATCGGCGATGACGCGCGCCGGCGCGGTCGACGAACCGGCGATCAGGATGATGGCGTCGACGTCGGAATCGATCATCGACTGGATCTGCTGGATCTGCGTGTTGGCGTCGCCCTGCGCGTCGGTGACGA
The DNA here is from genome assembly GCA_963788955.1 of uncultured Alphaproteobacteria bacterium. Taxonomy (GTDB): domain Bacteria; phylum Pseudomonadota; class Alphaproteobacteria; order Rhizobiales; family Rhizobiaceae; genus Mesorhizobium. The sequence goes on from CAWBIN010000009.1 coordinate 130,706, forward strand.
CGAGCTTGTCGACCAGCCCCTGCTTCTTCAGCTCCTCGACCTCGGCTTCGATCGTGCCTTGGGTCTGTTTCATCCAGGTCGGCACGGAATAGATGTTGGCCCAGCCGATCGTGTAAGGCGCCTTGCGGTCGCCCTTGATGCATTTGGCGGCGGCATTGGCCTCAGAGCCGGCGCCGATGGCCAGGACGAGACCGAGGCAAAGGGCGCTGGCGGATGCGAAAAACGATGGTTTCATCATGATTGTTCCCCTTCTGTGGTTGTGTCCGGACGTGCGGGGTCGGCACGAGAAAACCACTCGGTTGCCGCGTCGCGGCAGCCGCCTGTCTTCTCGTCTGGACTTTCTCTGCCCGGTTCATTTTTGTCCGATATTTCAGACATCATGTCTGTATATCGGACAAAGGGGATGCTAGACTGAGCCTTGACTTCTTTCAAGCGTCTTGAGACGAGGACCAAAAAATGATTTTGAGCGGATGCTAATGATGAGCGACGGCGTGACTGAACTGATCGAAGCGGGCGGCATCGCGCCACAGAATGGCGAGCGCCGCCGCGGCATCGACCGCGTCATCATGTTGCTCGAAGCGCTGCTCAGGCACCGCGCGCCGATGCGCGTCGGCGACATCGCCAAGATGATCGGCGCGCCGCGCTCGACCACCTATGAAATCGTCAACAGCCTGCTCGAAGCCGAAATGCTCGAAAATGTCGGCACCGAAGGCTACGTCTATTTCGGCCGGGCGATGCATCTGTTCGGCTGGGCCTACTCGCATCACAACGCGCATTACCGGCGCATCCTCGAGACGCTGGACAGGATGGCCGCCGAGACCGGCGAGACGGTGCAGCTCTGCGGCCTGCGCGGCAACAAATATGTCGTCCTCGATTGCCGGGATTCGCCCGGCCCGTTCCGCATCTCCAGCGATGTCGGCGTCGAGGTGTCGATCCCGTGGACGGCGTCGGGCCGGTTGCTGGTCGGCCATATGAGCGAGGAGGAGATGCGAGAACTTCATTCCCGCCGACGACTACAGGCTGCCCGATGGCCGCGTCATCGCGCCCGAGGAATTCTTCGCCGACGTCGCCCTGGCGCGCCGGCAGGGTTTCAGCGAAACCGCCGCCCTTGCCGACCGCTTCACATGGTGCATGGCGGCACCGATCCACGACGGCCACGGCGCCATCAACAAGACGCTGTGTTTCGTCTTGCCCGTCGACACGCCGGAAGCCCGGCGCGGCGAATTGCTGGCCCTGCTGCGCGAGCGTGCCCGCGGCCTGTCGCTGGTTGGCGGATAGCTCGATCCGTCCGCGGCGAATCGGGATCGGCGCAGCGGTCTGTTTGAGCCACCCTGCCTCGTGCAGCTTGTTTCCGCCCAATCTTCGCTTTCTTCGCGGCACAAAGAAAAAACGATGAAAGCCAGCTGATTCGGTAGCCGTCTGCCCCCAATTTGGAGTCGTCCTCGGCGGATATATTCCGGATGCTTCTGGTCACCGTGCGGCCTGGTCCTGTGGCGATGCGCCGGAACGGGCGTCGCCCCCAGATATTAACTGTTATGCATAGTTGGTTGTTGACGCTTCCTCTCCGGAAGGGTTAATAATGTCCTAATATGAGCGTTGCATAAAATAAGCCCCCGACCGGCAACAACGGGTAAAGCGACGCTATTAGGGGCTGGGGAGCGCAGCGCGGCGAACATTTTCGCCGCAGCCATCACCATTTGAGCTACCACCCGCCTTTGACCGGCCACGCAGTGCGTTGGCCGCGGCTGGGCGACGTTGGGGCCTTCAGGTGCGCTGATACAGGTACGCTGACACAAATGATGTCTGCCGGACTCGGGCATTTTCCGGGCGTGCGACAATTTTCGGCAGGACGCGGCTGGTCTTTCAACATCGGTCGACAGGCGGTGGGGCGTCTGTCGTTAAACAATCAGGGGGTGAAACATGGCTACTCAGGTCACCGGTGCCGGCGGCACCACGACATCGTTTTCCAACACACCGCAGGCGAAGGACGACGTTCTCAACTACACCGAGGACACGGTCGTCATCGTGTCGGCTGCTCAGTCCATCATCTTGCTGGACGTGATGAAGAATGATCTGGGTGGAAACGCAAAGACCCTCTATTCGGTTGACGATGGGATTTCCGCCTCGACGGCCACCAAGCAATACGCGCCGATCGACCTGACGACGGCAGACGCCCAAGTGAGCGGCGTCTCTGCCTGGGAGGACATCGGCGGCGGCGTCTTCATCCGCATCAACAATGGCAAGGTCGAGATGAACCTTAGCCAGTATCTGCAGCTGCATGGCTTCGCCAGCCTGCAAGCCATGGGTGCTGGGGATAGCATAAATGAGACGTTCACCTATGCGATCAAGCTCGGCAACGGTACGCTGAGCTGGGCCAGCGTCTCGGTCAACATTCAGGGCAGCAATGACGGCGCGACGATCACCGCGGCCCCAGGCGCTGACCAGACCGTGGTGGAAGCTGGCGGCGTCGCCAACGGAACGCTCAACGATCCCAGCGCCCACGGACAGCTGATCCTGACGGATGTCGACGCCGGTCAGAACCATTTCCAGAACCCTGCAAGCCTTCAGGGTACCTATGGCACCTTCACCTTCAACACGACGACCGGCGCATGGACCTATGCGCTCAACCAGGCGCTTGCCGACCCGCTGACGCAAGGCCAGGCTGTGACCGACACGCTGACGGTGACATCGGCGGACGGAACCGCGAGCTACAATATCGTCGTCAATATCACCGGCACCAACGATGCGGCGGTGCTGTCCTCGGCCTACGGGCAACCTGACCGAAGGCGATACGCGCGGCGGCGATCAGCACCTCCGGCACCCTCACCATCTCGGACGTCGACAGCTCCGAGACTTCGTCGCCCAGGTGGCAACCGCCGGCAGCTACGGCACCTTCGACATCGAAGCGCCGGCGCCTGGACCTACACCGCGAGTTCGGCGCACAACGAATTCGTCGCCGGCCAGCACTACACCGAGACTTCGATGTAGTCAGCGCCGACGGCACCCACACTACGGTGCACATCGACATTCTGGGCACCAACGATGCGGCGGTGCATCACCGGCACGTCGGCGGACTCGTGACCGAGACCTCCGGCGTTGCCAACGGCACGGCCGGCGATCGCGCACGGCGACCGGCGACCTCGATGCCACCGACGTCGACAGCTCGGCGACTTCATCGTGCAGGTCGCGACGGTGGCCAAGAGCTATGGCACCTTCTCGATCGATGCGACCGGCGCATGGAGCTACACGCTCGACGACGACAACGAGGTCGTCGCAGGCGCTCAACACCGGCGACACGCTGCATGAGCTGGTGACGGTCACGACCGCCGACGGCACCGAGCAGGTGATCGACATCACCATCAACGGCGCCAACGACGCGGCGGTGATCACCGGCACGGCGACGGATCGGTGACCGAGGCGAGCGGCGTTGCCAACGGCACGCCGGCGACGCGACGGCGACCGGCGACCTCGATGCGAGCGACGTCGACAGTTCGGCGACGTTTACCGTGCAGACCGGCGTGGCCAAGACCTACGGCACCTTCTCGATCGATGCGAGCGGCGCATGGAGCTACACGCTCGACGACGACAACGCGGAGGTGCAGGCGCTCAACACCGGCGGCACGCTGCATGAGCTGGTGACGGTCACGACCGCCGACGGCACCGAGCAGGTGATCGACATCACCATCAACGGCGCCAACGACGCGGCGGTGATCACCGGCACGGCGACGGCTCGGTGACCGAGGCGGCCGGCGTTGCCAACGGCACGGCCGGCGACGCGACGGCGACCGGCGATCTCGATGCGACCGACGTCGACAGCTCGGCGACTGTTCACGGTGCAGACCGGCGTGGCCAAGAGCTACGGCACGCTTCTCGATCAATGCGGCCGGCGCATGGAGCTACACGCTCGACGACGACAACGCGGACGTCCAGGCGCTGAACACCGGCGAGCACGCTGCACGAGCTGGTGACGGTCACGACCGCCGACGGCACCCAGCAGGTGATCGACGTCACCATCAACGGCGCCAACGACGCCGCGGTGATCACCGGCACGGCGACGGCTCGGTGACCGAGAACTGCGGCGTTGCCAACGGCACGGCCGGCGCCGCGACGGCGACCGGCGACCTCGATGCGACCGACGTCGACAGCTCCGCGACTTCTCGGTGGCAGCAACGGCTGGCAGCTACGGCACGCTTCTCGATCGATGCGGCCGGCGCATGGAGCTACACGCTCGACGACGACAACGCCGACGTCCAGGCGCTCAACACCGGCGGCGGCGCTGCACGAGCTGTCACGGTCACGACCGCCGACGGCACCCAGCAGGTGATCGACATCACCATCAACGGCGCCAACGACGCCGCGGTGATCACCGGCACGTCAGCGGCTCGGTGACCGAGGCCGCCGGCGTTGCCAACGGCACGGCCGGCAACTCGCCGGCGACCGGCGACCTCGATGCCAGCCGACGTCGACAGCCTCGACCGACTTCTCGGTGCGTCAGCAACGGCCAAGAGCTACGGCACGCTTCTCGATCAATGCGGCCGGCGAATGGAGCTACACGCTCGACGAGGACAACGCCGACGTCCAGGCGCTCAACACCGGCGAGCCGCGCTGCACGAGCTGGTCACGGTGCACGACCGCCGACGGCACCGAGCAGGTGATCGACATCACCATCAACGGCGCCAACGACGCCGCGGTGATCACCGGCACATCGGCGGCTCGCTGACCGAGGCCTCCGGCGTTGCCAACGGCACGGCCGGCACGCGACGGCGACCGGCGACCTCGATGCCACCGACGTCGACAGCTCGGCGACTTCTACGGTGCAGTCAGCAACGGCCGCGCTATGGCACGCTTCTCGATCGATGCGGCCGGCGCATGGAGCTACACGCTCGACGAGGACAACGCCGCCGTCCAGGCGCTCAACACCGGCGACCACGCTGCACGAACTATGACGGTCGCGACCGCCGACGGCACCCAGCAGGTGATCGACATCACCATCAACGGCGCCAACGACGCGGCGGTCATCACCGGCACGTCAGCGGCTCGGTGACCGAGGCCTCCGGCGTTGCCAACGGCACGGCCGGCAACGCGACCGGCGACCGGCGACCTCGATGCAGCGACGTCGACAGCCTCGGCGACTTTCGGTGGTCAGCACGGCGAGGCCAGACCTACGGCACGCTTCTCGATCAATGCGGCCGGCGCATGGAGCTACACGCTCGACGAGGACAACGCGGCTGTCCAGGCGCTCAACACCGGCGACCGGCGCTCACGAACTGGTGACGGTCACGACCGCCGACGGCACCCAGCAGGTGATCGACATCACCATCAACGGCGCCAACGACGCCGCGGTGATCACCGGCACGGCAGCGGCTCGCTGACCGAGGCCTCCGGCGTTGCCAACGGCACGGCCGGCGACTCGACCGGCGACCGGCGACCTCGATGCCACCGACGTCGACAGCCTCGGCGACTTCTCGGTGCAGTCGCCGAGGCCAACGATGCCCATGGCACGCTGTCGATCAATGCGGCCGGCGCATGGAGCTACACGCTCAACGAGGACAACGCGGCCGTCCAGGCGCTCAACACCGGCGATCCGGCGCTCACCGACACCGTCACGGTGCAGACCGCCGACGGCACCCAGCAGGTGATCACCATCACCATCAACGGCGCCAACGATGCCGCCATGATCACCGGCGACATCAGCGGCTCGCTGACCGAGGCCTCCGGCGTTGCCAACGGCACGGCCGGCACCTCGCCGGCGACCGGCGACCTCGATGCCAGCGACGTCGACAGCCTCACCGACTTCTCGGTGGTCAGCAACGGTGCCCATGGCACGCTGTCGATCAGATGCGGCCGGCGAATGGAGCTACGCGCTCAACGAGGACGACGCCGCCGTCCAGGCGCTCAACACCGGCGATCCGGCGCTCACCGACACCATCACCGTGCAGACCGCCGACGGCACCCAGCAGGTGATCACCATCTCCATCAACGGCGCCAACGACGCCGCCGTCATCACCGGCGACATCAGCGGCTCGGTGACCGAGGCCTCCGGCGTTGCCAACGGCACGGCCGGCACCTCGCCGGCGACCGGCGACCTCGATGCCAGCGACGTCGACAGCCTCGACCGACTTCTCGGTGGTCGGCAACGGCGCACGCCATGGCACCTGTCGATCAATGCGGCCGGCGAATGGAGCTACACGCTCAACGAGGACGACGCCGCCGTCCAGGCGCTCAACACCGGCGATCCGGCGCTCACCGACACCATCACGGTGCAGACCGCCGACGGCACCCAGCAGGTGATCACCATCACCATCAACGGCGCCAACGACGCCGCCGTCATCACCGGCGACATCAGCGGCTCGCTGACCGAGGCCTCCGGCGTTGCCAACGGCACGGCCGGCACCTCGCCGGCGACCGGCGACCTCGATGCCAGCCGACGTCGACAGCCTCAGCCGACTTCTCGGTGGTCAGCAACGGCGCCCACGGCACGCTGCTCGATCAATGCGGCCGGCGAATGGAGCTACACGCTCAACGAGGACGACGCCGCCGTCCAGGCGCTCAACACCGGCGACCGGCGCTCACCGACACCATCACGGTGCAGACCGCCGACGGCACCCAGCAGGTGATCACCATCTCCATCAACGGCGCCAACGACGCCGCCGTCATCACCGGCGACGATCAGCGGCTCGGTGACCGAGGCCTCCGGCGTTGCCAACGGCACGGCCGGCACCCGACCGGCGACCGGCGACCTCGATGCCACGCGACGTCGACAGCTCGGCGACTGTCTCGGTGCGGTCAGCGAACGGCCAGCCTACGGCACGCTTCTCGATCAATGCGGCCGGCGCATGGACCTACACGCTCGACGACGACAACGCCGGCGTCCAGGCGCTCAACACCGGCGCGGCGCTCACGAGATGGTGACGGTGCACGACCGCCGACGGCACCGCAGCAGGTGATCGACATCACCATCAATGGCGCCAACGACGCGGCGGTGATCACCGGCACGTCGGCGGCTCGGTGACCGAGGCCGGCGGCGTTGCCAACGGCACGGCCGGCACTCGACGGCGACCGGCGACCTCGATGCGACCGACGTCGACAGCTCGGCGACTTCTGGCGGTGCAGCGGCGGCGTGCGCCAAGAGCTACGGCACGTTCTCGATCGATGCGGCCGGCGCATGGACCTACACGCTCGACAACGACAACGCGCCGTCCAGGCGCTCAATGTCGGCGAGCCCGCGCTCACCGACACCATCACGGTCACGACCGCCGACGGCACCCACAGGTGATCACCGTCGCCATCAACGGCGCCAACGACGCCGCGGTCATCACCGGCACGATCGGCGGCTCGCGTGACCGAGGCCTGCGGCGTTGCCAACGGCACGGCCGGCGACGCTCGACCGGCGGCCGGCGACCTCGAGCCACCGACGTCGACAGCTCGGCGACTTCTGGCGGTGGTCCGGCGACGGCCGACGACGGCTACGGCACGTCTCGATCGACGCGGCGCGGCGCATGGACCTACACGCTCGACAACGACGACGCCGCCGTGCAGGCGCTCAACACGGCGAGCGCGCGCTCACCGACACCATCACGGTCACGACCGCCGACGGCACCCAGCAGGTGATCAACATCACCATCAACGGCGCCAACGACGCGGCGGTGATCACCGGCGACAGCGGCGGCTCGGTGATCGAGGCCTGCGGCGTTGCCAACGGCACGGCGGGCACGCGACCGCGACCGGCGACCTCGATGCCACCGACGTCGACAGTCTCGGCGACTTCTGGCGGCGGTCCGGCGCGGCGACAGCCACGGCACGCTTCTCGATCGATGCGGCCGGCGTATGGACCTACACGCTCGACAACGACAACGCCGACCGTCCAGGCGCTCAACACCGGCGCGGCGCTCACCGACACCTGACGGTCACGACCGCGGACGGCACCGAGCAGATGATCGCCGTCACCATCAACGGCGCCAACGACGCCGCGGTCATCACCGGCGCGCGGCGGCTCGGTGACCGAGGCCTCCGGCGTTGCCAACGGCACGGCCGGCACCTCGACCGCGACCGGCGACCTCGATGCGACCGACGTCGACAGCCTCGACCGACTTCTCGGTGCAGCCCAGCACGGCGCAGCTACGGCACCTTCGATCGATGCGGCCGGCGCATGGACCTACGCGCTCAACAACGCAACGCGGCCGTCCAGGCGCTCAACAACGGCGACACGCTGACCGACACCATCGGTGCACGACCGCCGACGGCACCCAGCAGGTCATCACCGTCACCATCAACGGCGGCAACGATGCCGCGGTGATCACCGGCGACATCAGCGGCTCGCGTGGTCGAGGCCTCCGGCGTTGCCAACGGCACGGCCGGCACGCGCGACCGCGACCGGCGACCTCGATGCCAGCCGACGTCGACAGCTCGGCGACTTTCTGCGGTGGTCCAGCGCGGCCAGCGCCACGGCACCTTCTCGATCAATGCGGCCGGCGCATGGACCTACGCGCTCAACAACGACAACGCCGCTGTCCAGGCGCTCAACGCCGGCGACCGACGCTGCACCGACACCATCACGGTCACGACCGCCGACGGCACCCAGCAGGTGGTCACCATCACCATCAACGGCACCAACGATGCCGCGGTGATCACCGGCACGTCAGCGGCTCGGTGACCGAGGCTCCGGCGTTGCCAACGGCACGCCCGGCGACGCGACCGGCCACCGGCGACCTCGATGCCACCGACGTCGACAGCCTCAGCGACTTTACGTGCAGTCCGGCAAGGGCCAGCGCTACGGCACCTGCTCGATCAATGCGGCCGGGGTATGGAGCTACGCGCTCAACGACCACAACCCGCCGTCCAGGCGCTCAACACCGGCGAGCCAGCGCTGACCGACACCATGACCGTCACGACCGCCGACGGCACCCAGCAGGTGATCACCATCACCATCAACGGCGCCAACGAGCCGCGGTCATCACCGGCGACATCGACGGCTCGGTGACCGAGGCCTCCGGCGTTGCCAACGGCACGGCCGGCGACGCGCCCGCCTCCGGCGACCTGGATGCGAGCGACGTCGACAGCTCGGCGACTTCTCTGCGGTCCGCAACGGTGCTACGGCACCTCTCGATCAATGCGGCGGTGAATGGAGCTACACGCTCGACGAGGACAACCTGGCTGTCCAGGCGCTCAACACCGGCGATCCGGCGCTCACCGACACCATCACCGTGCAGACCGCCGACGGCACCCAGCAG
>CAWBIN010000010.1:0-93894 GCA_963788955.1 uncultured Alphaproteobacteria bacterium
CCCGGCGGTCGCCTTTGCCTCCGCCCGGGGACTATTCGCTTATCCGGTTAATGGCACCAAAATTCGCGATTTTGGCGGTTCCGACGGTGCCGGAGGCGTAGAAAAAGGCATTTCTTTGGCAAGTCGGGCCGGTGCACAGGTCACAACCCCGTGTGACGGTTGGGTTGTTTACGCCGGCCCGTTTCGCAGCTACGGACAACTCTTGATCCTCAATGCCGGGGGCGGGTATCATGTCCTGATCGCCGGGATGGAGCGCATTTCGGTTAACATCGGCCAGTTTGTACTTACGGGGGAGCCGGTCGCGACGATGGGAAAAACCTCCCAGGTCGCATCAATCCTCGCGACTACTGCGAGCCAGCCCGTGCTCTATGTCGAGTTCCGTAAGGACGGCACTCCAATCGATCCAGGTCCATGGTGGGCCGCAAATGAAGGCGAAAAGGTTCGCGGATGATGCGCAAGACTTCTGTAATTCTCCTCAGCGCCGCCACCGGTGCAGCACTGACGCTGTTCGTGACCCAGCCCCGCGCGGTGCTGATGGGATCGAGCGCGCGTGCCGCGACCTCTGACACCTATCGTCAGCTCAATCTGTTCGGCGACGTGTTCGAGCGCGTGCGCAGCGACTATGTCGAGAAGCCCGACGACAGCAAGCTGGTCGAATCCGCCATCAGCGGCATGCTGTCCGGCCTCGATCCGCATTCCAGCTACATGGACGCGAAGAGGTTTCGCGACATGCAGATGCAGACCAGCGGCGAATTCGGCGGTCTCGGCATCGAAGTCACCATGGAAGACGGCCTGATCAAGGTGGTCTCGCCGATCGACGACACGCCGGCCTCGCACGCCGGCATCATGGCCAACGACATCATCGCCACAGCTCGACGACGAAGCCGTGCAGGGCCTGACCCTGAACCAGGCGGTCGAGAAGATGCGCGGGCCGGTCGGCACCAAGATCAGGCTGAAGATCATGCGCAAGGGCCAGGACAATCCGATCGACGTCACGCTGGTGCGCGACAACATCCGCGTCCGCTCGGTGCGCGCGCGCGTCGAAGAAGACGATATCGGCTATATCCGCATCACGCACCTTCAACGAGCAGACCACCGAAGGCCTGAAGCGGCGAAGTCGCCAACCTCACCAGCCAGATCGGCGACAAGCTCAAGGGCTTCATCATCGACATGCGCAACAATCCCGGCGGATTGCTGGAAGAGGCCGTCACGGTGTCCGACGCCTTCCTCGAGCGCGGCGAGATCGTCTCGACCCGCGGCCGCAATGCGGAAGAGACCCAGCGCCGTGCCGCGCATGCGGGCGACCTGACCAAGGGCAAGCCGGTGATCGTGCTGATCAACGGCGGTTCGGCCTCGGCGTCGGAAATCGTCGCCGGCGCGCTGCAGGACCACAAGCGTGCGACGCTGGTCGGCACCCGCTCGTTCGGCAAGGGTTCGGTGCAGACCATCATCCCGCTCGGCGGCGGCAACGGCGCGCTGCGCCTCACCACCGCGCGCTACTTCACGCCGTCGGGCAGATCGATCCAGGCCAAGGGCATCGTTCCCGATATCGAGGTGCTGCAGGACGTGCCGGACGAGCTGAAGTCCCGCACCGACACCAAGGGCGAAGCCTCGCTGCGCGGCCATCTGAAGAACGACGGCGACGAGAAGACCGGTTCGCAGTCCTACGTGCCGCCGGACGCCAAGGACGACAAGGCGCTGAAGACCGCCGCGGACCTTCTGCATGGCATCAAGGCCACCGCGAGCACCAGCGGGCCAACCACCACCGACAAGCCGGCGGCCAAGGCGAACTGACAAGGCGAACTAACCGGTCTTCACGGACAGGATTTGCGAAAGGGCGGCCTTCGGGCCGCCCTTTTTGCTGGCAACGGCGTAACGGGAGGGTAGACCCGCGGAAAAAACGGCTCCTGGAAATTGAAGCGATTGCCGTGGGATAGACAGCCGCCTCTTGCTACCCGTAACTGCCGTGGCCTTGCCCGGCCGTGGTATCTTCGCCTCCGGTGATTCGGGGAGGTCCATGGCCGAGACGACCGACGATCTGAGCACGCCGCTTGGACAGGAAACGGTAAGCGCAAAGAAGCGCAGGCTTCGGCTGCCGTTCACCGGCCTGCAGGCGCTTGCCGTGGCGCTCGGCCTGTTCCTGGTCGTCTTTGCCGGTGTTGCCCTCTTCAACGACAACCCGCTCGGCGGCGAGCCGACGGCGCGGATCGTGCTGCGGCAGCCCGGCGGACGCCGCCGAAAAATCGACCGCTACCGGCCCCGCCAGCGCCCGAGACAAAATCCGCCAGACAGGCGGCTGCCTTCCGACCAAAAGACCATCACCATCATCGATGGCTCCAGCGGCAAGCGCCAGGATGTCGTCATTTCCGGCGATGGCGCCGACAAGACGGACACCGATGCTTCGCCGGTCCCGATGGCCGGCGTGGACCAGCGCCTGCTGGAAAAGTCGCGCTACGGCATGATCCCGGTGGTCGCCGACGGCCTGAAGCCTTCACGGTCTATGCCGCCGAAGCCGACCGCGCCAAAGCCGCCAAGACGCCGGTGGTCTCGATCGTGGTCGGCGGTCTCGGCGTCGGCGCCGCCAAGACCACGGATGCCATCATGAAGCTGCCGCCGGCGGTGACGCTGGCATTCACGCCCTACGGCTCCGATCCTTCAAAACTGGCCGAGCGGGCCCGCGCGCAACGCCACGAGATCCTGCTGCAGATCCCGATGGAGCCGTTCGACTACCCCGACAACGATCCGGGGCCGCAGACCTTGCTGACCACGCTTGCCGCCGAGCAAAATCTCGACCGGATGCACTGGCACCTGAGCCGCATCCAGGGCTATGCCGGCATCGCCAATTTCATGGGCGCGCGCTTTGTCGTGTCCGACAGCGTGATGCAGCCGATCATCAAGCGAGGCCGCCAAGCGCGGGCTCGGCTATCTCGACGACGGCTCGGCACCGCGCAGCGTCGCGCCGGCGCTGGCCACGGGGCAGGCGATGCCCTTTGCCAAGGCCGATCTCGTCATCGATGCGGTGCCGACCGCGCTCGAAATCGACCGGGCGCTGATCAAACTCGAAAGCCTGGCGCGGGAACGCGGCCTCGCCGTCGGGGTCGCCTCGGCGCTGCCGGTTTCGATCGAGCGGATCGCCGCCTGGAGCAAGGCGCTGGAGAGCCGCGGCATCATGCTTGTGCCATTGACAACGGCGATGCTGAAATCAAAATCGGGCTACTAGTCGGTTGGCACGATTCACCCGGCTTTGCCGTCTGATCGTAACGGAGTCGTGACGGAATGGCGCGCTACGATGACCTGCCCTATCGCACCTGCGTCGGCGTGATGCTGCTCAACGCAGAGGGGCTCGTCTTCATCGGCCGCCGCGCCGGCGGCATCGAGCATGTCGACGACGCCCATGTCTGGCAGATGCCCCAGGGCGGCGTCGATCCCGGCGAGGACACTTTTGCCGCCGCCAAGCGCGAGCTCTACGAGGAGACCAGCGTTCGCTCGGTCGAAAAGCTCGGCGAAGTGCCGGATTGGCTGATCTACGATATTCCGCGCACGGTCGCCGGCCGCACCTGGAAGGGCCGTTATCGCGGCCAGCGTCAAAAATGGTTCGCGCTGCGCTTCACCGGCAAGGACAGCGAGATCAATGTCGCCAACCCCGGCGGCGGCCACAAGGCCGAGTTCATCGACTGGCGCTGGGAGCCGATGAAAAACCTTCCCGAACTGATCGTGCCGTTCAAGCGGCCGGTCTATGAGCGCGTGGTGAAGGAATTTTCCCGCCTCGCAAAGCGATCCGATGAGCGAGAAAGCCCTATCGTCCCAATGTCGGGATCGCGCTGTTCAACGCGGACGGCCGCGTCCTGATCGGCCACCGATTCAAGGACGATGGGCCGGAAATCATCTTGCCTGGTTTCGAATGGCAGATGCCGCAGGGCGGCATCGATGCCGATGAAGATCCGCGCAAGGCGGTGATGCGCGAGCTGTGGGAAGAGACCGGCGTCGTCGGCGCCGACTATCTCGGTGAAACGGATTGGATGAGCTACGAATTTCCGCCCTACGACGGACCGCCGTCGCACCGGCTGGCAAAATTCCGCGGCCAGCGTCAAAAATGGTTCGCGCTGCGCTTCACCGGCAGCGATGACGAGATCGATCCGCTGACCCCGCGCAACGGCCAGCCCGCGGAATTCGACCAATGGCGCTGGGAACGGCTCGACCGCACAGCCGACCTCGTGGTGCCGTTCAGGCGCGAGGTGTACCGGCGCGTGGCGCAGACTTTCGTTCGCGGACTTTGCAAAATGGCCGATCAAATTCGGCCCGGTATCGAACCGGCGGCCTAATGCATCGCCGTGGTATTGATGCTGATGCTGGATGCTCTTGAAGTGATCGAGCCGCTCGATCGCGCGGTCGAGTTCGGAGCCTTCCTTCTCGGCGAGCTTGGCTTCCATCTCCGCGATCGTCTCGGCAAACTGGCGCGGTCGAGCTCTTGCGTCGAGGTCGCGACGTCGGCGAGCACCGTGAGGCCCTTTTCCGACATTTCGGCAAGGCCGCCGAGCACGATGATCTTCTGGTGCGTGCCGCCCGAGGTGATGGTCAGGATGCCCGGACGGATCGCCGCGACGATCGGCGCGTGACCGGCGAGCACGCCGAAATCACCCTCCACGCCGGGAACGTCGACCTGATCGACCTCGCCGGAGAAGGCGAGCTTTTCAGGTGAGACCAGATCGAAGTGGAAGGTGGCCATGGGAACCTGCGAATGGTGAGTAGCTGATAGCGAGTAGCGAAGGAGGGAGCGGCTCAAGCTATTCGCCACTCCCTATTCGCTATTCGCTGCTTAGGCCGCTTCGGCGGCGAGCTTCTTGCCCTTCTCGACCGCTTCTTCGATGGTGCCGACCATGTAGAAGGCGGCTTCCGGCAGGTGGTCATACTTGCCTTCGCACAGACCGCGGAAACCCTTGATGGTGTCGGCGAGGTCGACGAACTTGCCGGGCGAGCCGGTGAAGACTTCGGCGACGTGGAACGGCTGCGACAGGAAGCGCTCGATCTTGCGGGCGCGGGCCACCGCGATCTTGTCCTCTTCCGACAATTCGTCCATGCCGAGAATGGCGATGATGTCCTGCAGCGACTTGTAGCGCTGCAGCACCTGCTGGACCATGCGCGCGGTGTCGTAGTGCTCCTCGCCGACGACCAGCGGCGAGAGCATGCGCGAGGTGGAGTCGAGCGGGTCGACCGCCGGATAGATGCCCTTTTCCGAAATCGCGCGGTTCAGCACCGTGGTGGCGTCCAAATGCGCGAACGAGGTCGCGGGCGCCGGGTCGGTCAAGTCGTCGGCCGGCACGTAGATCGCCTGCACCGAGGTGATCGAGCCCTTGTGCGTGGTGGTGATGCGCTCCTGCAGCGCGCCCATGTCGGTGGCGAGCGTCGGCTGATAACCCACCGCCGAGGGAATACGGCCGAGCAGCGCCGACACTTCGGAGCCGGCCTGCGTGAAGCGGAAGATGTTGTCGACGAAGAACAGCACGTCCTGGCCCTGGTCGCGGAAATGCTCGGCGACGGTGAGGCCGGTCAGGCCGACGCGGGCGCGGGCGCCCGGCGGCTCGTTCATCTGGCCGAACACCAGCGCGCATTTCGACTTCACGTTCGGATCGGGATGATGCGGGTCGGCGTTGACCTTGGATTCGATGAACTCGTGATAGAGGTCGTTGCCTTCGCGGGTACGCTCGCCGACGCCGGCGAACACCGAGTAACCGCCGTGCGCCTTGGCGACGTTGTTGATCAGTTCCTGAATCAGCACGGTCTTGCCGACGCCGGCGCCGCCGAACAGGCCGATCTTGCCGCCCTTGGCGTAAGGCGCCAGCAGATCGACGACCTTGATGCCGGTGACGAGAATTTCGGCTTCGGTGGACTGGTCGGTATAGGTCGGCGCTTCCTGATGGATCGGCGCGCATGCCTTCCGAGACTACCGGGCCGGCTTCATCGATCGGCTCGCCGATCACGTTGATGATGCGGCCGAGCGTGCCGGCGCCGACCGGCACCATGATCGGGTTGCCGGTGTCGGTGACTTCCTGACCGCGGACCAGACCCTCGGTGGTGTCCATCGCGATGGTGCGCACCGTGGATTCGCCGAGATGCTGCGCCACTTCGAGCACCAGACGGTTGCCGCCGTTCTTGGTCTCGATCGCGTTGAGAATGGCGGGCAGATGTCCCTCGAACTGCACGTCGACGACGGCGCCGATGACCTGCGTGATGCGTCCGGTCTGGTTGGCGGGTGTGGCCATAAAACTCTCTCCTTCGAATTCTTAATCTCTAGACAACCGTCAGTCTGATCGTGCCTGTCGCCGTTACATCGCCTCGGCGCCGGAGATGATTTCAATCAGCTCCTTGGTGATCATGGCCTGACGGGTTCGGTTGTAGACCAGGGTTTGCTTGCGGATCATGTCGCCGGCGTTGCGGGTGGCGTTGTCCATCGCGCTCATCTGCGCGCCGTAGAACGAAGCGTTGTTTTCCAGCAGCGCGCGGAAAATCTGCACCGCGAGATTGCGCGGCAGCAGGCCGGTGAGGATTTCATCCTCCTCCGGCTCGTATTCGTAGGAGGTCGAGGCGTCCGTTCGACGCTTTCTCTTCCACCACCAGCGGGATGATCTGCTGCGCGGTCGGGATCTGCGCGATCACCGACTTGAAGCGCGAATAGAACAGCGTGCAGACGTCGAATTCGCCGGCATCGAACCGCGCCAGCACCTTCTTGGCGATATCCTCGGCATTGACGAAGCCGAGCTGGCGCACCGAACGCAGATCGACGTGCTCGACGATCTGCTTGTCGAAGGTGCGGCGCAGCTGCTCGTAGCCCTTGCGGCCGACGCAGAAGAACTTGACCTCTTTGCCCTGGCTGATCAGCGACAGCGCGCGCTCGCGCGCCAGCCGGACGATCGCCGAGTTGAACGCGCCGCAAAGGCCGCGCTCGCCGGTGCAGACCAGAAACAGATGGACCTGATCCTTGCCGGTGCCGGCCAGCAGCGCCGGCGCGCCGGGCGAGCCTGCCGCCGCAGTCGCGATGTTCGAGATCACCGCGTCCATCTTTTCGGCATAGGGCCGCGCCGCTTCGGCCGCGGTCTGGGCGCGGCGCAACTTCGAGGCCGCGACCATCTGCATGGCCTTGGTGATCTTCTGCGTCGCCTTGGTCGAGGCGATGCGGACCCGCATGTCTTTCAGTGAAGCCATTCTTAGTTCACCCCGGCGATCCGATCCTCGATCGGACCGCAAGCCACTCTGTTCGGCACGCCCGGCCTCGTGCCGGGCGCGACGCTAATCAAGCAAACGACTTGGCGTAACCTTCGACCGCCGACTTCAGCTTCGCAGCGGTGTCGTCGGAGAGATCGCGGCTGTCGCGGATCGAGTTGAGGATGTCGGCGTTCTTGCCGCGCAGCAGCGACAGCAGGCCGTCCTCGAAGGCGCGCACCTTGTTGAGCGGGAGCGGATCGAGATAGCCGTTGGTGCCGGCCCAGATCACGCAGACCTGCTCTTCCATCTTCAGCGGCGAGAACTGCGGCTGCTTCAGGAGTTCGGTCAGGCGCGAACCGCGGTTGAGCAGGCGCTGGGTCGAGGCGTCGAGGTCGGAACCGAACTGCGCGAACGCCGCCATTTCGCGGTACTGCGCCAGCTCGCCCTTGATCTTGCCGGCGACCTTCTTCATCGCCTTGGTCTGCGCCGACGATCCGACGCGCGACACCGACAGACCGACGTTCACCGCAGGCCGGATGCCCTGGAAGAACAGGTCGGTTTCCAGGAAGATCTGGCCGTCGGTAATCGAAATCACGTTGGTCGGGATGTAGGCCGAGACGTCGTTGGCCTGGGTTTCGATGACCGGCAGCGCGGTCAGCGAGCCCGAGCCCTGATCCTTGTTGAGCTTGGCGGCGCGCTCGAGCAGGCGGGAATGCAGATAGAACACGTCGCCCGGATAGGCTTCGCGGCCCGGCGGACGGCGCAGCAGCAGCGACATCTGGCGATAGGCGACGGCCTGCTTGGACAGATCGTCATAGATGATGACGGCGTGCATGCCGTTGTCGCGGAAATATTCGCCCATGGTGCAGCCGGTGAACGGCGCGATGTACTGCATCGGCGCCGGATCGGACGCGGTGGCGGCGACGATGATGGAATATTCCAGCGCGCCCTGCTCTTCGAGCACCTTGACGAACTGCGCGACGGTGGAGCGCTTCTGGCCGATCGCGACATAGACGCAATACAGCTTGATGTTCTCGTCCGGCTGCGCGTTGAGCGGCTTCTGGTTCAAGATGGTGTCGAGCGCGATCGCGGTCTTGCCGGTCTGGCGGTCGCCGATGATCAGCTCGCGCTGGCCGCGGCCGATCGGGATCAGCGCGTCGATCGACTTGAGGCCGGTCGCCATCGGCTCGTTGCACCGACTTGCGCGGAATGATGCCGGGCGCCTTGACGTCGACGCGCATGCGCTTGTCGGCCTGGATCGGGCCCTTGCCGTCGATCGGATTGCCGAGCGCGTCGACGACGCGGCCGAGCAGGCCCTTGCCGACCGGCGTGTCGACGATGGCGCGGGTGCGCTTGACGGTCTGGCCTTCCTTGATCTCGCGGTCGGCGCCGAAGATCACGATGCCGACGTTGTCGGTTTCGAGGTTGAGCGCCATGCCGCGGGTGCCGTTTTCGAACTCGACCATTTCGCCGGCCTGGACGTTGTCGAGGCCGTAGACGCGGGCGATACCGTCACCGACGGACAGCACCTGTCCGACTTCGGTGACCTCGGCCTCCTGGCCGAAATTCTTGATCTGGTCCTTCAGGATTGCGGAAATTTCCGCGGCGCGGATGTCCATCAGCCTGCCTCTTTCATCGCGTGCTTGATCGAATTGAGTTTGGTGCGAAGCGAACTATCCACCATGCGGCTGCCGAGCTTGACCACAAGGCCGCCGATGATGGAGGGATCGACTTTCACGTTGAGCGCGACGTCCTTGCCCGTCACCGATTTCAGTGCGGTCTTCAGCGCGTCGAGATTCTTGTCATTGAGCTGTTCGGCGACGGTGACTTCGGCGGTCGCCTCGCCCTTGAACTTCGCCACCAGCGCGCGGAAGGCGCGGATCACATCGGACACCGCAAACAGGCGGCGATTGGCGGTGAGAACCTTGAGGAACTTTGCGGAGGTGCCCGGTCATTTCCGCCTTGTCGAGCACCGCGACAAGCGCCCTCGATTGCGCTTCCGCCGAAAACACCGGGCTGCGGACGAGGCGCTTCAGGTCGGCGCTGTCGGCCAGCATGGCCTCGAACTGGTCGAGATCGGCTTTCACGGCGTCGATGGATTTTTCATCGCGCGCCAGTTCGAACAGGGCCGTTGCATAACGGCCGGACACTCCGGATACGGACGGATTTTCTGCAGCCACAGACGCGCTCTTTTCAGCTGTCAAATTCGCAAGGGAAAAACCGTCGCCACAAAGCGGCGCCTAGCGATCCAAGCCCTTGGAATTCAAGCGGGACTTCGATTTTCGACCGGCACATGACGTGCCGGGATCGTTAAAATCGCGGCTTTGCTAACATAGCGAGCGCGCAGGTGCAACATGACGCCGCGCAGCGGCGATGGCTTGTCGCACATGGCTTTTTTGCCGTGGCCGAGGCGCGATTTTCGCGGACGACATCATCGCGCCCTTGAAGCCGTCGATTGCTGCGAACGGCCACGGCCGCCGCCTGCCCGATCGTTCCATTCAAAATTTGCATGCACTGCCATGGCCAGAGATGCGCGGAACGGAGACGGCTGGTCCGCTCCACTTGCGCATTACTTCGTTAGGTCTTTGCAGTGCAGCACATTACTATACTTTCAAGTATTGATAAGTAATGAATTAGTTAAAAATTCATTAACGCGTAAGAATTACGGAACATTGTTGGATTACCTGTTCTAGTAACAAGATATTTCAAACCGATACATTCCGATCTTTACTGCCCAATTCATGCCGCATTGCGAAAGGAAAGCGCACCCATCGTAACTGGGACGGGGGTTCCACTTGCCACATATGTGGCAATACTATCGAGGGACAATAGTATGCTCAAATCCAAGAAGTCGGCACTGGGAACGGTAACCCGGTCGCACACGGCGCTCGCGTCTTCTCGCCGCAACTCTCCTGGCTCGGTGGCACCATCACCGAGGCTTCGGCCAAGTCCAGGCATCACCATCACCGTCATCATCACCATCATGCGGCCAAGGCAACCTGGATGCTCGGAAGCTCCTGGCGCGATGCCAATGCGGCGATCCCGTCGGGTGGCCGGTCGCAGCTTCGCGGGCGTGGCCTCGTTCTACGGCAATGAGTCCGGCAGCAAGACCGCTTCGGGCCAGCGCTTCAACCAGAACGCCATGACGGCCGCCCACCGCTCGCTGCCGTTCGGCACCAAGCTGCGCGTCACCCACAGCGGCCAGCAGCGTCGTCGTCACGATCAACGACCGCGGTCCCTTCATCAAGGGACGCGTGCTCGACCTCTCGACCGGCGCCGCGCGCGCGGTCGGCCTGACCGGCCGCCGGCGTCGGCCACGTCACCGCCGAGGTCGTCTCCTGATTGCGCGTCGAAAGCGCCGATTTCCGATTTCACATCTTCGGTAAGCGTTGCGTAGCGTACGGCCCGCCAAACTGCTGCCGATAAAGAGCCTGCCGTCGCCAATGACGGCAGGCTTTTTTTCGTTGGCGCGCGAAGCGCGAACGGAACCTTCCGGGTTCGATGCTGACGCTCGCCCCGGAATGACGATCTACAAAAAGCTCTGCGGATCGACGTCGACCTCGAGCTTCAGATTGCCTTTGGTCTTGGGCCCCGCGGCGAGCCATTCGCGCAGATATTCCGACAGATCGACATTGCGCAGCGACTTCACCAGCAGGCGAAAACGATAGCGGCCCTTGATCACGGCGAGCGGCGCTTCGGCCGGGCCCAGCACCTGGATGCGCTCATCGAGCGGCGCGATCGCGGCAAGTTTTCTTGCAAAACTCTCCGCGGTCGGCCGGTCGCCGGCTGAGATGATCAGGCTCGCCAGCCGGCCGAACGGCGGATAGCCGGCACGCTCGCGCGGCTCGATCTCGCTGGCATAAAACGCCTCGCGATCGTTCGCGACCAGCGCCTTCATCACGGGATGCTCGGGCTGATGGGTTTGCAGATATCCGACGCCGCGGCCCTGATCGCGGCCGGCGCGGCCGATCACCTGGTTGAGCAGTTGAAAGGTCCGCTCGGCGGCACGCGGATCGCCATTGCCGAGGCCGAGATCCGCATCGACCACGCCGACCAGATTGAGCCGCGGGAAATTGTGGCCCTTCGCCACCAATTGCGTGCCGATGATGATGTCGACGCGGCCCTCGGCGATCTCGTTGAGCTCGCTGCGCATGGTCTCGATCGAGGTGATCAGATCACTCGACAGCACCATGGTGCGCGCCTCGGGAAACAGCGCGGCCGCCTCTTCCTGCAAGCGCTCGACGCCGGGGCCAACCGCGACCAGCGATTCCTCTGCCGCACAATGCGGGCACACGTGCGGCCGCGGCATCGAGAAGCCGCAATGATGACAAACCAGGCGCTGGCGAAAACGGTGATCGACCAGCCAGGCGTCGCAGATGGTGCAGCCGAAGCGATGGCCGCAGGCGCGGCATAGCGTCAACGGTGCATAGCCGCGGCGGTTGAGGAACAGCAGCGCCTGTTCGCGCTTCTCGATCGCGTGCCGGATCTGCTCGGCGAGCCGCGGTGAGATGAAGCGGCCGCGCGGCGGCGGCTTCGCGGCGCAGGTCGATCGCCTCGATATGCGGCATGTGCTGGCCACCGAAGCGCGACGGCAGCGCCACGCGCTGGTAGCGGCCCTTGCGCGCATTGACCTCGCTCTCGATCGATGGCGTCGCCGACGCCAGCACGATCGGGATTTTTGCGATATGCGCGCGCACCACCGCCATGTCACGGGCGTGATAATGCGCGCCGTCGTCCTGCTTGTAGGCCTGGTCGTGCTCTTCATCGACCACGATCAGCCCGAGATCGGCATAGGGTAGAAACAGCGCCGAGCGCGCGCCGACCACGACCGGTGCCTTATAAGCGCCATCGCCACCATCGATTTATTTCGATCATCTAACTATCAACTTGTCTAACATTAAGACGATTGCATCAATATGCGGCTGTGACTTGCGCAAGGCAAGGACCCGCCGCCAACAAGGAGTGAAAAGATGAGCTTGATCCAACACCGCGCCCCTCTCTCGCATGAGGAGGAGTTCAAATACGCCAAGCTGGCCATGGAATGGTATGGCTGGGGGTCGCCCATTGGCCTCGGCATCCTGCTGGTGGCACTGGCGGCCGCGGCCGTGCTGGTGCGCATTGCTGTACACGGCTTCTAAACTCAGTAAGGCGCGCCCAAGGCAGCGCCGGCCGCCTTCC
Source organism: uncultured Alphaproteobacteria bacterium (assembly GCA_963788955.1). Lineage (GTDB taxonomy): Bacteria > Pseudomonadota > Alphaproteobacteria > Rhizobiales > Rhizobiaceae > Mesorhizobium. Next base: position 12,379 of record CAWBIN010000010.1, read on the forward strand.
CGGGTGCCGGCGCCGCCTGTTTTTAGGCCCGCTCCAAATACGCAATTGCGGATGGAAAACCGCTGCGCACTTTCCTGGAATTGCGCTAGACGGCGATCACCTTACTGAGGTGGTCACCCAGCCGGCAGGCCAGTGCGGTGATGGTCGTCGTCGGGTTGCACTCGCCTGACGTGCAGAACACCGAGGAGCCGCCGACATAGAGATTGTCCATGCCATGGACCTTGCAGTTGGCGTCGACGACACTTCTGGTCACATCCGTTCCCATGCGCGTGCCGCCCATATGATGATGGCCGGCGGTTTCCTCGTTGGTCGGATAGTCCCCGCCATTGCCGATCCAGTCGGCGATGCGAACGCGGCCGAGATTCTTCTGAGCCAGCGTCGTGCCGAACAGTCTCAACCCCTCCAGCAAGGTGCGGCGTTCCAGTTCCGACTTTTTCCAATGCAGTTCGATGCGCGGCACGCCGGCATGGTCGACATCGGTCTTTGACAGTTCGATCTGGTTCGAGGCCAGAGGCGCCTGTTCCCAAGCGACATAGAGCTGGGCGGCGCAGCGCAGGTTCTGGCTGAGCCTGGAGGACATCCATTCGGCCATATCAGGCGCCGTGCAGGCAAGGTCGGCGATCAGTCGCTTGACATGGGGATAGGGCGTTTCGATCAGCCTGATACCGAAATTCATGATCTGCAGCCGTTCCATCGCGGCCAGCGTCGGCGAGAAGAAGGCCTCGTTGTTGGCATCGACCTCGAACTCGCCATAGTCGGCGAGGATGGCATTGCCGCCCTCGAAGGTCGGGTGCTCCATCCAGTAACGGCCGAGTGCGGTGGCGTTCGGCACGACGCCGCCATTCGAGCGCTGGTTCGACCACATAAGCAGCCGCGAATTCTCCAGCCCGCCGGTGCAGGTGATGAAATAATCGGCACTGAGGGCGCCGGCGTCCTGGCCGTTCGACCACAGCCTGGCGCCGGTCACCCGCTTGCCGTCGCCGGCGAGCTCGGTGGCATAGGTGTTGAGCACCACGGCGATGTTCCTGCTCGCGTCCAGCTCTTCGGTGAATTTTTCGCCGAAGCGTACAGCCGGGCTCTTGATCAGCTGTGTCCAGCGGATGTCGTCCGAAATCGGCACATCCGGCCGGAAGTCGGGGAGCTCGAGGATGTCGTGCACCTCAGGCAGATAGGGCTCGATATCGGCACGGCTGATCGGCCAGCCGGTGTCCGGCGCCCAGGCCTTGGGCTCGAAATCTTGGCTGTCGAGCACGCGGCACCAGCCGGCCCAGTGGTTCGAGGAGCCGCCCATGAAGCGCAGCCGCGTGATGTCGAGGTCGAAATAGGGATCGCCTACCGTGGTGCCGCGATAGAAATCCTGCAACTCGTCGCTGAATTCGCGCGAGCCGGCCTCCAGCACGACAACCGGAATGCCCGCGGCGCCAAGCTTTCTGGCGATCGTCGTGCCGGCGGGACCGGAACCGAGGATGCAGACCTTGGCCGTAAAGTTGGCCGCGCGAAAGGCCTCGTAACTGTCGAAAATCATGCGAGGTCGCTCCGCTTGAGGATCCAGCCATTGACCTCGACGATCTCGTCGGGGTCGACGACGGCAGCCTGGTTGCGGAACAGCGACAAAGCCGGCAGTGCGATGAGCATCTGCACGATCATGCGGCGCGGCATTTTTCTGGTGAAGAAATTCCCGGTGAAGAAGGTCATGGCACGCCTTTCGATGGGGGCTTCGATCCACGCATGGCATTCCCTGAACGGCACACGCCCGTCAGGAAATGCCAGTTTCGTGCCAACCTCGCCGGAAGACCTTTCTACAACCGGGTAACCGGACTGGTTGAGTGCAAACAAGGTTAGGATTTTCCGAACGCCGGTAGAGGCACTGATGCGCTGTGGGCCTCAGGCGGCTTCCGGGACATCGCGGTCGAGGATCGCCAGATTGCGGCCACGATGCTTGGCCTCGTAGAGCCGCCGGTCGGCGGCGCGCATCAGGTCGGAGACGCTGGCGTCCTTCGCGCAGGTGGTGCCGCCGATGCTGACTGTCAGCGGCACCGTCCGCTCGTCGACGGGCCGGAAGCGGATCAGTTCGACCTCGCGGCGGATGCGCTCGGCGACGCGCTTGGCCTCCTGGTCGGTGGCGCCGGCCAGGAAGGCGGCGAATTCCTCGCCGCCGATGCGGCCGAGCACGTCGCCGCTGCGCACGCCGCGTTCGATCGCGGCGGCGATCGCGAGCAGCGCGTCGTCGCCGGTCAGATGACCGAAATTGTCGTTGATCTTCTTGAAGTGATCGGCGTCGATGATCAGCAGCGCGCCGCGATCGGATTTGCGCCGCGAGCCGTCGAGCGCGGCAAAGAAGCTCTCGCGGTTGAGCATGCCGGTCATGTCGTCGCGGCTGGCCTTTTCCGCGAGCCGCCGATGCGCGGCGGCAAGCTGGGCGTGTGCCCGGGCGAGGTCGCGATGCGCGCTTTGCAGCCTTTCGCTCTGCCAGAAGGTGGTATGCGCTGGCGGTCCAGGCGAGGGCCAGCGGGCAGACCGTGCAGCATCAGCCAGATTGTCGGCTGATCGGGCAGCCCAGCGCGGGCACGACGATCAGCGTCAGCAAAAGCGAGGCTGCTCAGCGAGCCGAAAGCGACGGCGGCGGATTTCAGAAAGAGGCGATTCATCGCTGGCTCCCGCACGAGCCGCTTGTGTGCCAGCAAGCCCTGAAGAGCCACCTTTCGGCGATGCTTAAAATTTGAAACGAGGCTCCACTTTCACATCTTCGACGCGCATAAGTTGTGGATACAGCACCTGAAACGCAGTCGTGCCATAAGGAGCGCATGACCACGCTGCCCGATCCCGCCCGCTTCGCCCATGTCACCGACTGGGTGTTCGATCTCGACAACACGCTCTATCCGCACCACTCGAACCTGTTCGCGCAGATCGACGTGAAGATGACCGCCTATGTCGGGGAGCTGCTGACGCTGCCGCGCGACGAGGCGCGCAAGCTGCAGAAGGAACTCTACCTCGAATATGGCACGACGCTGAACGGCCTGATGACGCGCCACGGCATCGACCCCGACGATTTTCTCGAGAAGGTCCATGACATCGACTATTCGTGGCTGGTGCCCGATCCGGTCCTCGGCGCCGCCATCCGCCAGCTGCCCGGCCGCAAGTTCATCTTCACCAATGGCGATCGCAGGCATGCCGAGCGCACCGCGCGCCAGCTCGGCATCCTCGAGCATTTCGACGACATCTTCGACATCGTCGCGGCCGGGCTGAACCCCGAAGCCGGCACGCCAGACCTATGAGCGGTTTGCCGAACTGCACGCCGTCACCGGCCACAATGCGGTGATGTTCGAGGACCTTGCCCGCAATCTGGTCGTGCCGAAATCGCTCGGCATGACCACGGTGCTGGTCGTGCCGCGCAATTTCGAGCCGACCTTCTCGGAGATCTGGGAACGGGACCCGGCCAACGAGGACGACGTCGATTTCGTCACCGACGATCTCGCCAGTTTTCTGACGGCGATCGTCGAAGTCACGGCCTGAGACGCGGGCCAGCCACCCTCAGAGATTGTAGAAGCGGCTGATGATGCCCCAGGCCTCGTCGGCGGTGTCGACGAAGTCGATGATGTCCTGGTCGCCGGGCGTGATCGTGCCCTGTTCGGCCAGGAAATCGAGATCGATCGCCTTTTGCCAGAACGCCTTGCCGAACAGGATCACCGGCACGCGCTCCATGCGCCCGGTCTGGATCAGCGTCAGCGTCTCGAAGAATTCGTCCATCGTGCCGAAGCCGCCGGGGAATACCGCGACCGCCTTGGCGCGCATGACGAAATGCATCTTGCGGATGGCGAAATAGTGGAAGTTGAAGCAGAGCTCCGGCGTCACATAGGCGTTCGGCGCCTGCTCGTGCGGCAGCACGATGTTGAGGCCGATCGACGGCGCGCCGACATCGTCGGCGCCGCGGTTGCCGGCTTCCATGACGCCCGGCCCGCCGCCGGTGACGACGACGAATTCGCGGTAGTAGGAGGTCGCCGACTGCTGCGAGCAGAGGCGGGCAAACTTGCGCGCCTCCTCGTAATAGCGGCTGTTCAGCTCGAGGTTCTTCTTCTGCGTCTCGTTCTTCGCCGCCCAGGCTTCGCCGCCGGGCTCGGGAATGCGCGCGCCGCCGAACAGGATCACGGTCGAGCGGATGCCGCGTTCGGCGAGGATCATCTCCGGCTTCAGAAGCTCAAGCTGCAGCCGCACCGCGCGCAATTCGCGCCGCGTCATGAACTCGGGGTCGTTCCAGGCCAGCCGGTAGGTGTCGGCGCGCGTCTGCGGCGTGTCCGGCACGCTCTTTGCGCGCTCCAGATCCTCGTCCGAATGCGGCAGCGGCGTCCACCCCGCCTTTTCCATTGGCGTCATTTGCTCTACCCGTCCCAATAATTCACTTGCGCCGTCCCATGGCGCACTCGCGATTGACCCCCAATAAGCCTTAACATAGGGTCCGCGCGACTTTCAAAACAGGTTAAGGCGCTGCCCCTTAACAGCTTGGTAACGGAGCGAAATCATGTCGAAGCCTGATCTGGCGAGCCTCGAAAAGACCATCGAGAAGGCCTTCGAGGAGCGCGACACGATTTCGACCGCGACCCGCGGCGAGACGCGCGACGCCATCCAGTCGGCGCTCGACCTGCTTGACCGCGGCGCCGCTCGCGTCGCCGAGCGCCAGGCCGACGGCAAGTGGCACGTCAACCAGTGGCTGAAGAAGGCGGTGCTGCTGTCGTTCCGGCTCAACCCGATGGAGATCATCAAGGGTGGTCCGGGCGAAGCGGTGTGGTGGGACAAGGTGCCGTCGAAGTTCGACGGCTGGAGTGCCGTCGACTTCGAAAAGGCCGGCTTCCGCGCCGTCCCGTCGTCGATCGTGCGCCGCTCCGCCTATGTCGCGCCGGGCGCGGTGCTGATGCCGTCCTTCGTCAATGTCGGCGCCTATGTCGACGCAGGCACCATGGTCGACACCTGGGCGTCGGTCGGCTCCTGCGCCCAGATCGGCAAGAACGTGCATCTGTCGGGCGGCGTCGGCATCGGCGGCGTGCTGGAGCCGATGCAGGCCGGCCCGACCATCATCGAGGACAATTGCTTCATCGGCGCGCGCTCGGAAGTGGTCGAGGGCTGCATCGTGCGCGAGGGCTCGGTGCTCGGCATGGGCGTGTTCATCGGCCAGTCGACCAAGATCGTCGACCGCGCCACCGGCGAGGTCTTCTATGGCGAAGTGCCGCCCAATTCGGTGGTCGTCGCCGGCTCGCTGCCGGGCAAGGCTTTTCCGAACAGCGAGCCCGGGCCCGGCCTCTACTGCGCCGTCATCGTCAAGCGCGTCGACGCCAAGACCCGCTCCAAGACCTCGATCAACGAATTGCTGCGCGATTGATCTTTTCCGCAAACGGACGCACCTTCCGCCAGCGCGACAATCCGTCGCGCTGGTTCAAGATGGAGGGGTGACATGGACTGGAAATATCCTTTTGACCAGCTATGAAGGCCGCATCAATCGCGCGCAAGTTCTGGGCCTGCGTTGGCGTGATATTCGTCGGCGCGCTTGTTGCAGCGATCATCGACAACATCATCGGCACGACATTCGAACGGCGCGCCTTATGGTTTTGTGTATGTGATCTACGCGCTTGCCATGCTCTATATCGTTTTCGCCGTCTACGCCAAACGCTGGCACGACCGGGACAAGTCGGGCTGGTGGTCGCTGATCGGGCTCGTGCCGATCATCGGCGCCATCTGGATGCTGGTCGAGCTAGGTATTCTCGAAGGCACCAGGGGCGCCAATCAGTATGGACCGGACCCGCTTGCCTGAAAAATCAGACCTCATTTGGCTTTTCTTCAAAACTTCAGGCCGCGTCAGCCGCGCGGCCTATTTTCTCGCCGGGCTGCTGGTGGCCATCGTGCAGGCTTTTCCGCTCTACCGCTTCACGCTGGTGGCGGAAGGTTCGCCCGAGAGCAACATGTGGGCGTTCATCTTCTTCGTCGCCTTCATCGCCTCGCTGTGGTCGAACATCGTGCTGGCGGTGAAGCGGCTGCACGATCTCGACAAGCCAGGCATCGCGGCGGTGGTGCTGTTCGTGCCGGTCGTCTCGATCATCGCCTTCCTGGTGCTTTGCCTGTTTCCCGGGCAGCCTGGACCCAACCGCTACGGCAGGCGCACCAACGCGCCGGCCGACTGAGGGGACCGGTCGATGCGCTACCGCACGCTTGACCCGAAACTGATCATCGAGACCGCCGAAAGACTTGAGGAGCGCGTCGCCGAGCGTTTTCCCGATGCCGGCCTGCGCGGCGTCGCCGCCGAGCTGGTGTCCTTGTCGCGCGACCTGGCAAAGGGCGCCAAGGCGCTGGAAGCGCCGATCTGGTGGCTGCGCGTCCTCATCGTCGCCGCCGTCGTCGCCGGGACGCTGATGTTCCTGTTCGTCGGCACCGTCCTGCCGTTCGACCACATTTCCAAACCCGGCGACGCCGTGCAGTCGGTGCAAGGCATCGAAGCCTCGCTCAACATGGTCATCCTCGCCATTGTCGGCTTCGTGGCGCTGATCCGGTCGGAGGAGCGCATCAAGCGCAAGCAGGTGTTTCGCCAGCTGCACGGCTTGCGCTCGCTGATCCATGTCATCGACATGCACCAGCTGACCAAGGACCCGGCGACGCTTTCCGCCAATTTCAGGCCGACCGCGCATTCGCCGGCGCGCATCACCAACGCCGCCGACCTGGCGCGCTATCTCGACTATTGCTCGGAAATGCTGTCGATCACCGGCAAGATCGCGGCGCTGTTTGCGCAGTCGGTCAATGACGACGTCGTCATCGACGGCGTCAACGACATCGAGAACCTCGCCTCCAACCTTTCGCGCAAAATCTGGCAGAAGATCACGCTGATCGAGAGCCACCCGGCGGCGCAGCAATCTGCTCCGGCACCAGGCCCGGCGAGCCAAGCCGCGCCGCCTCCGCTGCGCGCACCAAAGCGGTGACGCTATTCAGCAGTGGCGTCGGCGTGCCTGCTTTTTCGGCGAGGCTCAGAACCGCGCCCTGCAGCTCGCCGATCTCCGTCGGCCGGCCGCGCTGAAGATCGTCCCACATCGAGGAGCGCGCTGCGGGGTCGATGGCGAGCATGCGCCGCGCCAGCCGCCGGAACAGCCAGTCCGGCAGGCGGAGCAGTTTCGGCAGCAGCGCCGGGGGCAAGCCGGCGATCCGCGCGGGCTTGATGCCGCGAAGCCTTCATCGCCGCCAGCGCCTCGTCGATCTGGCCGGCAAGGATCAGCCGCCAGCGGCGGTCGGCGAGTTCGCGTGGCCAGCGGCAGGTTGGACAGTGCGACGAGCGCGTTGTTGAGGTTCATCAGCAGCTTGCCCCACTAGCACTGCCTTCATGTCGCCATGGGTTTCGACCGCCAAGCCCTTCGACGGCGAGCAAGGCCGGCCAGGCCGGCCACGCCGTCCTCGATCATCACCTTGCCGTCACTGGCGCGGTGCACGCGCAGTGGCATCGCCGTCGGGCGACTGGACGACGTTGAACGGCACCATGCCGGCAAGCACGTGCCGGCCGGCCAAGCCCGGCGCGCAGCCGGTCGGCATTGTCGACACCGTTCTGCAGGCTGACGACCACGGCATCCGGGCGGGCATGGGCGGCAATCAGCGCAGCCATCTCCTGCGTCGCGCCGCTCTTGACCGTCACCAGGATCACGTCGGCATCGCGCAGGGCGGCGGCCGGATCGGCGGTGACGACAGCGCCTCCGGGCTCGACGCGAGCGGTCGCGGCCGTCGAGATCGGTGACCCGCAGACCATCCTTGCGCAGCCAGGCCTCGCCGATGCGCGGCCGTGCCAGCAGACATGACCCGCGGCCGGCCAGCGCCAGGCAGCCGCCGACATAGCAGCCGATGCTGCCGGCGCCGGCAATGACGATCATGCTGTCGGCGTTGGCCATGCGATAGTCCTTTGTTGGCCCGCAACTATACGACATGAAAACCATAATGTCGGCGGCCATGGCCGGCCATGATGTCTGGCCGTGACAGGCCTTCCGCTTTCGACTATCGCTTTGCCCATGAACTTGCCGACCGATCCCGCCGCAAACCTCGCCGACCCTCATCCGCTGTGCCTCGGTGACGCCCGCCGAAGGGCGGTGCGCTGGCCGCGCTGGAAGACATGCTGAAGCCGCTCGGCTTCTCGGTCGAGCGCCCGGTGTTTTCGGAAGACGGCACGCCGGACATCGAAAACCTCTATGCGCGGCGCTCCGGCAACGGGCCACATCTGATGTTTGCCGGCCATACCGACGTGGTGCCGGTCGGCGACGAAGCCGCCTGGACGCATCCGCCCTTCGCCGCCGAAATCGCCAAGGGCGAGATGTACGGCCGCGGCGCCGTCGACATGAAGGGCGGCATCGCCTGTTTCATCGCCGCGGTGGCGCGTCATGTCGAGGCAGAAGGGCGGCCCGAAGGGCTCGGTCTCGCTGCTGATCACCGGCGACGAAGAGGGCCCGGCCATCAACGGCACGACAAAACTGCTCGAATGGGCCGCCGGCCAAGGGCGAGAAATGGGATGCCTCGATCGTCGGCGAGCCGACCAATCCGGACGCGCTCGGCGACATGATCAAGATCGGCCGGCGCGGCTCGCTGTCCGGCAGCGTCATCGTCAACGGCCGCCAGGGCCATGCCGCCTATCCGCATGCTCGCCGACAATCCGGTGCGCGGGCTGATGAGCCTGGTCGACGCCTTGCTCTATCCGGCCTTCGACAAGGGAACGAAGGATTTCCAGCCGACCAATCTGGAAGTGACCTCGATCGATGTCGGCAACCCGGCCACCAACGTCATCCCGGCGAAGGCGACGGCCACCTTCAACATCCGCTTCAACGACACATGGACGGCCGAGACCATCCAGGCCGAGATCCACAACCGGCTCGACCAGGCGGCCGGGCGCAAGAAATACCGGACCGGGCAAGAAGACGCCGGTCGACTACGAATTGTCTGGCGCGACCGGCCGAGCCATGTGTTCCTGACCCGCGACGACAGGCTGATCGAAACGCTGCGCGGATCGATCAAGGCGGCCATCGGCAAGGAAGCCGGCGCTGTCGACCTCGGGCGGCACCTCGGACGCCCGTTTCATCAAGGATTATTGTCCGGTGGTCGAGTTCGGTCTGGTCGGCAAGACCATGCACATGGTCGATGAGCGCGTCGCCCTTGCCGACCTCGAGACGCTGACGCAGATCTACCAGCGCTTCATCGAAGACTGGTTCGAGCGAGGCGAGCCAACGCTTTCGGTGATCATGCTTTCGGCCGATGAGACCTACGCTTCGCTGACCGGCGCCTGGCGGCTGATGCTCGGCAAGGCCGACGGCCTGCGCGCTGCTCGACCTTTCGGCCGACGGTTTCTGGAATTCCTTCTTCGCCATCGTCGTGGCGGCGCCGGCGCTGATCGTCGGCTGGGTCGGCATCGCCAACGAGATCGGCGACCCGAACGCATTCGCCGGACGCTTCAGCATGCTTCTGCGCCTGGCGACCGTCGACATCGGCTCCTGGGTGCTGCCGCTGGTCGCGCCTGGCGCTGGTCGCGCCGCGCCTCGGCATTGGCGGCCGCTTCGTCCACTATGTCGTCGCCAGCAACTGGGCATCGGCGATCATCGCCTGGCTGATGCTGCCGTCGGCGCTGATCAGGCTTTTCCTGCCGTCGACCGACGAAGTCTCGGGGCTGGTGTCGCTGGTTTTGTTTGCGCTGTCGATGGTGCTGACCTGGCGGATGACCAACGCCGTCGATCGGCAGGGGCGCGGCAGTCGGCACGGCTGTGTTTGCCGGCATGTTCGTGGCGTCGCTGGCCGTGTTGTTCGGGCTGCAGGCGCTGCTCGGCATCACCATACCGACCAGCATCGAGAGCTGATCTTTCTGAACCGAAACGCTGGTCGAGCCTACCGGGCTTCTGCGAACGTCTGCGGATAGTCGACGCCGATCAGGAAAAGCCCGTCGGGCGGCGCCACCTGGCCGCAGGCGGCGCGGTCGTGCGCGTCGAGCGCTGCCTTGAGGTCGGCGGCGCGTCCAGCCGCCGTCGCCGACGCGCTTGAGCGAGCCGACCATCGAGCGCACCTGGTTGTGCAGGAAGGAGCGCGCCGAGGCCCTGACCTCGATCAGGTCGCCCTGCCGGCTGACGTCAAGACGATCGAGCGTGCGGACCGGGCTGTTGGCCTGGCACTGCGTCGAGCGGAAGGTGGTGAAATCATGCCGGCCGAGCAGCAGCTTTCGCCGCCTCGTGCATGGCGTGCGGCATCGAGCCGCTTCGGCACCCACCAGACCTTGCCCTTTTCCAGCGCCGAGCGGCGCGCGCCGGTTGAGGATGCGGTAGAGATAGTGGCGGCCGGTGGCCGAGAAGCGCGCGTCGAAGTCGTCAGGGACGACCGCTGCCTTGAGGATGGCGATGCGCGCGCCCGCCATTTGCAGATGCGCGTTGACGGCGTCGCGCACCTTGTCGTCGGGCCACGCCTTGGCGAGGTCGACATGCGCCACCTGGGCGGTCGCATGCACGCCGGCATCGGTGCGGCCGGCGGCGCGCAACCGACCTCTTCGCCGCAGAATTTCTCGATCGCCTGCTCGATCGCCTGCTGCACCGAAGGCTGATCCGCCTGGTGCTGCCAGCCGGCGAATAGGCTGCCGTCATATTCGATGTCGAGGCGAAAACGCGGCATATGCGAAGTGCACTCGCCGCTTAGGCGGCGAGTGCGGTAAAGGCCTGAAGCGTAGACCAGCTTGCCTGCTTCAGGAGCGTCGCCCCAGGCCAGCGCCTGCAGCGCTTCGCCCTGGTACTCGCTCTCGAAGTTTTCGGCGCGCGCATGGGTGTAGCCGAAGCGGCCGTAATAGGCCGGATCGCCGAGCACCACGGCCAGCGCTCTCGCCGGCATCCTTGAGGCGGATATGCGCCTCGCGGATCAGCGCGCCGCCAATGCCCGAGCCATGGAAAGACGGCTCGACCGCCAGCGGCGCCAGCGCCACGGCCGGGAAGCTCTTGCCGCCGTTCTGCACGAACAGCCTGGAAAACAGGATGTGGCCGACCACCTGGCCGTCTTCTTCCGCCACCAGCTCGACGACGGCATCGCCGCCGGTGACCAGCGCGTCGACCAGTCCGGCCTCCGCCTGCTGGCCGAATGCGTGTTCCTCGACGAGGCGGATCGCCTCGCGATCCCGCGGCGTCGCCGCGCGTATCGACATCATGCTCATGAGAATTTCGTTCCTTTTTCGATCTTGGCTCCGCGCAGAAACTCCTGCGCGGTGGCGGGCCTTCCGCCCGCCCGTTGAACTTCGACCAGCCTGATCGCGCCTGACCCGCAGGCGACCGTCAGCCGGTCATCGAGAATTCCTCCCGACTCGCCGACGCCATCCAGAAAGCGTCGAGCGAAGCAGTTTCAGCCGCTCCATGCGGCCGCCAATGTCGACCTCGCACCAGGCGCCCGGAAAGGGCGACAGGCCGCGAATGTGATTGTGGACTTCGCCGGCCGGCCGCGTCCAGTCCACGCGTGTCTCCGATTTATCGATCTTTTCTGGCGTAGGTCACCCCGTCCGTCGCCTGCAGGGTAAATGTCAGCGTATTTGTCTCCAGCCGGGACAGTGCTTCCACCATCAGCGAAGCGCCAATGTCCATCAGCCGGTCATGCAGATCGCCGGCCGTCATATCGGGTTCGATGGCGCATTTTTCAACCATTGCCACCGGACCGGTGTCGAGACCCTCTTCCATCCGCATCACCATCATGCCGGTCTCGGTGTCGCCGGCCATGATGGCGCGCTGGATGGGCGCGGCACCGCGCCAGCGCGGCAAAAGCGAGGCATGGCCGTTGAGACAGCCGAGCCGCGGTAGCCTCCAGAACCGCCTTCGGCAGCAGCAGCCCATAGGCGACGACCACGGCGACATCGGCCTGCAGGGCGGCGAATGCCTGCTGCTCCGCCTCGCCCTTCAGCGATGTCGGCGTCCGCACCTCGATGCCCAGCCGCTCCGCCTCGCGCTGCACCGGCGACGGCGTCAGTTCCAGCCCGCGCCGGCCGGCGGCGCGCGGCGGCTGCGTGTAGACGGCTGCTATCTCGTGCCCGGCCTCGGCGATCGCCCGCAGCGTCGGCACGGAAAACTCCGGCGTGCCCATGAAGATGACGCGAAGGGGCATGCCCCTATCCCACCAGCTTGCCCGGCGCCTTGTCCCTGGCGAGCTTCTTGAACTTCTTCACCACCATGTCGCGCTTCAGCTTCGAGATGTGGTCGATGAACAGCACGCCGTTGAGATGGTCGATCTCGTGCTGCAGGCAGGTCGCCATCAGGCCTTCGGCCTCGATCTCCTGCAGCTTGCCGTCGCGGTCGAGATATTTCACCCGCACCGAGGCCGGGCGCTCGACCTCGGCATAATAGTCCGGGATCGACAGGCAGCCTTCCTCGTAGACCGAGCGCTGCGTCGGAGCTTTCGAGGATCTTCGGGATTGATGAAGACATGCGGCGCCGGCGTCTCGTCTTCCTTGGCAAGGTCGATGACCAGCATGCGCAGCGGCTCGCCGATCTGGATCGCCGCGAGGCCGATGCCGGGCGCGTCATACATGGTCGTCCAGCATGTCGTCGGCCAGCTTGCGCAACGGCGCGTCGACGCGCTCGACCGGTTTGGAAACCTGGCGCAGGACGGGATCGGGAAGGATGATGAGCGGCTTGATCGACATGGCGTCTCACCTAAGACGTCATGCGAAAAGCGTCAACCGGGGCGATCGGCGCCCGTTCACGTTTTGATCTGTGCCAGGCCGGCGAATCGTCTATGCTGGCGACGATGAACGACCTGAGCACCATCCTTTCCGAACCCGTCGCCCGGCTCGGCGCCACCACGATCACGCTCGGCCATGCGCTGGCCTTCGGCGCGATCGCTGTTTCTCGGCCTGTTCCTGGCGCTGGTCGTCGCGCTGTGGCGGTCGGCCAGGGCGCGCGCCGTCGCGGCCGCGGAAGCCGCCGACCACGCCCGCGACGCCGAGGCGCGGATGGCCGGCATCCTGCAGAGCCAGGCCGAGATGCAGGGCCGCATGGGCGCCATCGCCGAAGTGTTCGGCGCGCGGCAGGCCGAACTCAACCAGTCGATCGGCCAGCGCCTCGACGCCATGACCGGCCGCCTCGGCCAGACCATGACCGAGCAGACCAAATCGACGCATGAGAGCCTGGCCAAACTGCAGGAGCGGCTGGCGGTCATCGACACCGCGCAAGGCAACATCCAGTCGCTCGCCGGCCAGGTCGTGCAGTTGCAGGCGATCCTCTCCAACAAGCAGACGCGCGGCGCCTTCGGCCAGTCGCGCATGGAGGCGATCGTCGCCGACGGCCTGCCGCATGGGCGCCTACGAATTCCAGGCGACGCTGTCGAACGGCAGCCGGCCCGACTGCCTGGTGAGGATGCCGAACGGCGCGCCGTCGCTTGCCATCGACGCCAAATTTCCGCTGGAGGCCTGGAACGCCATCCGCGCCGCCGACGGCGCCGACCTGCAGAAGGTCGCCGCACAGGCGTTCCGCCGCGACATCGAAATCCATGTCCGCGATATCGCCGAAAAATACCTGATCCAGGGCGAGACGCAGGACACCGCCTTCATGTTCGTGCCGTCGGAATCGGTGTTCGCCGAAATCCACGAGAATTTCGAGGCGGTCGTCCAGAAGGCGCACCGCGCCCGCGTCATCATCGTCTCGCCGTCGCTGCTGATGCTGTCGATCCAGGTCATCCAGGCGATCCTCAAGGATGCCCGCATGCGCGAGCAGGCGCATCTGATCCAGGGCGAGGTCATCCGGCTGATGGAGGACGTTGCGCGCGTCGACGAGCGGGTGCGCCGGCTGCAGACGCATTTCGGCCAGTCGGCCAAGGACATCGACGACATCCTGGTCTCGACATCGAAGGTGACCAAGCGCGGCCAGAAGATCGAGGCGCTGGAGTTCGGCCGAAGGCGAAGCCGAAGCCGCCGCGCCGCCAGTGCCGGCAAGGTCGAGGCCGGCGCGCGCGTCGCCGACTCCAAGACAGGCCAGCTGCGGCTGCGTGTCGTCGAAGGCGACGACTGAGCCGCCGGGCCGGCTGCTACTGTTCCTCGACGGTCGTCATGCCTTCAAATTCCGGCAACCAGTGCAATGCCGAGCGGTGCCAAACCTGTTTCCTCGGGACCAGGTCCTCGCGCTGATGCGCCGTGCCGACCCTGATGCCGTAGATCTTCGGGCCATCGCCGACCGATGTCGCATAGAGGTGCGATCCGCACTCGCCGCAAAAGCCCTGCGCACGCTTGGCGCCAGTGGATCCGGTCTTGATATAGACCTTCGGCGTGCCCCTGGTGATCCTGTAGTTGATTTCCGGTGCCGGAACCGTCACCCGGAATGCCGTGCCGGTTAGTTTCTGGCAATCCGTGCAGTGGCAGATCGAGGTCTTTTCCGGATCGACCTCCGCCTCATAGGTGATGGCGCCGCAATGGCACCCGCCGTCAATTCTCATCTTCGCTTCTCCCGAAATCCAGCCGCAATCTTAGCGTGGCGCGGTCGCGAGGCAACGGCTGGCGCTAGTCCAGAGCCTCTCCGGATGCCGATACGATCGCCTTGCGCCGGCGTTCCCAGGTTCCGGCCGTCTGCGGCTTGACGAACAGCCGCGTGATCTCCGGCATTTCCGTTTTCAGCCGCGCCTCCAGCCGCTCGACGCAGGCTTCGATCTCGGGCGCCGTCAGATGGTCCTCGAATTCGATGCTCAGGCCGGCGACGATTTCCTGCGGGCCGATATGGACAGTCAGACATGCCGTTGGCGCGCTGCACCGCCGGGTCCTGCTGGGCGATCGCCAGCACCTTCTTCTGCACTTCTGGCGAGGCCGGCTCGCCCAAGAGCAGGCCCTTGCTTTCGCGGGCCAGGAAGATGGCGGTGGCGCCGAGGATCATCGCGATGCCGATCGAGGCGGCGCCGTCGAGCTCAGGCATGTCGAATATCTCCGCCGCCAGGATGCCGGCGAAGGCGACGATCAGGCCGAGCAGCGCCGCACTGTCCTCGAACAGCACCGTGTAGACGCTGGGATCCTTGCTCGACTGCACCGCCTCGATCCAGCCGAGCCTGCCCTTCTCGCGGCGGAACTCCTTCAGCGCCACGTACCAGGAGCTGCCCTCGAACAGGAAGGAGAGGCCGAGCACGACATAGTTGACCATTGCGATTGGCGACCGGCTCGGGCGCCATGATGTGGACCACGCCTTCGTAGAACGACACGCCGGCGCCGAGCGCGAAGACCAGCAGGGCGACGATGAAGCTCCAGAAATAGAGCTCGCGGCCGTGGCCGAGCGGATGCGTGCGGTCGGGCGGCCGGGCGGCGCGGTGCATGCCGTAGAGCAGCAGGCCGCCATTGCCGGTGTCGACCAGCGAGTGGACGCCTTCCGACAGCATGGCCGAACTGCCGGTGAAGAAGGCGGCGGCGAATTTGGTCAGCGCGATGGCGAGATTGCCGGCGAGCGCCGCATAGATGACCTTCTTCGACCCGCCATGCGCCGCCATGGTGTTCTACCCTGTCCGATGCTCCCGAGAGCCTAGCGGCCCACCCGCCAAAGCTCCACAGGCATTCACAACGCGCAAAGGCGTCCAGTCGTTCAGAGGGAAGGGCGGGCATCGCGAGCCCTACTCGATGATCTCGTCGGTCCATACCTTGAAGCCGGCGAGCGTGCCCGGCCCGAAAATATGGGTCAGCGGCACATCGGCCGCGTCGCGGCCCGAGGCGATCAGGATGCGGCCGATGCGCGGCGCATTGTTGCGCGGATCGAATGACATGCCATCGGCCACCGAGATAGACCTCCATCCAGGCGGCGAAGTCCATGCTCGACCATGGTTTTGGCGTGCCTATGTCGCTGATGTAGCCGGTGCAGTAGCGGGTCGGGATGTTCAGCGCCCGGCAGAAGGCGACCGCGAGATGCGCGAAGTCGCGGCAGACACCGCTTTGTTCGCGATAGGCTTCGGCTGCCGTGCGCGTCGGCCGCGCATTGCCGTAGTTGAAAACGATGTGGTTGTGAACGAAGTCGCAGACCGCCTGGACACGCCGAACGCCGAGCGGCGTGTTGCCGAACAGCCGCCACGCTTCGTTCGCCAGCACATCGCTCTCGCAATAGCGGCTGGGCAGCAGGAACAGGAGCGTGTCCGACGGCAGGTCGCGCACTTCGTGCTGCCAGGCCATCAGGTCGCCCATCTCGAAGGTGCCGGGGTCGCGGATCACCGCATCGGTGCCGAAGGTGAAGCGCCCGGGCGGGGCGACAAAACGATTGCACCAATTGCCGAAGCTGTCGCGATAGCTTTCGATCGGTACCGGTGGATTGGAGGTGAGGAAATCCGGCCGCTCGAGATCGGACGCCCTGGAATAGTGGACATTGAGCATCGCAATCAGCGGCGTTTCCTGCGGAAAGTCGAAGCTCATCTCGCAGCCGATGTGGATTCGCATTCTCGTCCTGACCGGCCTGCCTGATCATCATCCGGCGAAAGCCGGATTGATGCTGCAGTGCGGCCAAGACCATCGCATGGTCCGGGGCCGTTGACGAGGAAAATAGAAAATGCGTTGACAGCGACCTCAACTGGCGCGCCGAGATGCAACAGGCTCTTGCAGTCGGACCAATCTCTTGTTTCACTTCGGGGCCACCAATTGGAGGAGCGAATCATGGCTAAAGGTGCGATGAAGGCGGGCAAGGAAGCCCGCAAGCCGAAGAAGGATGCGAAGAAGCCCGCCGCAGCCCCGGCGCTCAAGGCGCCACCGGTCAAGGCGATGAGGCTCAAGGAAAAGTAGGCGGCTCGGCTCGGGACATTTCTAATCCCGGCCAATCCGTTTCAGCGCAGATTACAAACCGGCGGCATGAACAGTGCTGCCGGTGTTTTGTTGATCGGCAGATGAAGCTTGCTAAATAGAAGCGGCGAGGACGACCTCGCGCTTTCTCCGAAATCCGGCCGGGACGACCCGCCATCAAGTGTTGCTGTGTGCGTGTCGTTGTCCAAAACCGCCATGCACTTTTTGGGCGACACGCACCGAATGGAGCGTTCCCGATGTCGTGGATTTTCCTATTCTTCGCCGGTCTGTTCGAGATCGGTTGGGCGATCGGCCTCAAATACACCGATGGCTTCTCGAAGCCACTGCCGACAGTCCTCACCGTTGCCTCGATGATCGTTAGCCTGGGCTTGCTCGGCCTGGCGCTGAAGGCGCTGCCGGTCGGCACGGCCTATGCGGTGTGGACCGGCATCGGCACCGTCGGCACGGCGCTGCTCGGCATCTGGCTGCTCGGCGAGCCAGCCACCGCGGTCCGGCTCGGCTGCATCGCGCTCATCGTCTGCGGCATCATGGGGTTGAAGCTCGCAGCCTGATGCAGGCAGGCCGCCAGCTCCCATGCCTGACAAATTTTGGATGCACAAACACGTTCAGGGCCGCTGCGGGCGGCCCTGACCTTCGATCTGAGACGATCGCGCCGAAAGCTAGCGGGCGGAGAAGCCCGGAGGCGTCCTGCCGGTGCGCTGCTTGCGTGCCGCGTAACGTGCGTCGCGCTTGGCCTTGCGTTCGGCTTCGTCGGCAAGCAGACGGGCAATGCGCTCGTTTTCTTCGGCTTCCCGAATCTTCGCTTCCGCCTGCGCCGCTTCTTCGGCGGCGATGCGCGCCGCTTCAGCGGCTGCCTCGCGCTCGGCCTTCTCGATCGCTTCGCGCGCAAGCTTTTCCTGCTTCAGCCTGGCCTTTTCGGCCTCGCGTGTCGCACGTGCCTCGAGGATTGCCTTGCGTTCGGCCTGTCGCGCCAGCACCGCAGGATCATCTGCCGCCGGCTTTGACTTGAAACGCTCCAGAAGCGCCTTCTTTGCCTCGTTTGCGGCATTGCGCCGCTCGAAAATGTCTTTTTCCCTGTAGATAGCCAAGTCCACTTCCCTGAAGTCAATTCGCGACGCTTACATACGCGCGAAAACCGAGAGTTCAAGCGCCAAAACGGTATGCCAGCCATGAAATTCTGGGCTGTTGCAGCCAGGAGACGCTCCTTGCAGCCGAAATCGACATGCACTGTTCACCGTCCGCCCCTCTGGCGGCGCGGCCGGCCGATCGCTACCTCTAGCCCGAAAATCACAACGCTGGGATGACATGCCATGGAACTCGGTCTCTACACTTTTGCCGACGTCAGCCCGGAGCCGGGTCCCGGCGCCATCGGACCGCATGAGCGTCTGCGCAATTTGATCGAGGAGATCGAACTGGCCGACCAGGTCGGCCTCGACGTCTTCGGTCTGGGCGAACATCACCGGCCGGACTATGCTGCATCGGCGCCGGTGGTGGCGCTGGCCGCCGCGGCTGAGCGCACCAAGCGTATCAAGCTGACCAGCGCGGTCACCGTGCTGTCCTCCGACGATCCGGTGCGCGTCTTCCAGCAGTTTGCGACGCTCGACCTTCTGTCCGGCGGCCGGGCCGAGATCATGGCCGGGCGCGGCTCGTTCATCGAATCCTTCCCGCTGTTCGGCTACAATCTCGAGGACTATGACGAGCTGTTCGCCGAAAAGCTCGACCTTCTGCTTGCCATCCGCGACAGCGTCAAAGTGACCTGGTCGGGCAATCTGCGGGCGCCGATCAACGACCGCGGCGTCTATCCGCGCCCCTTCCAGGACAGGCTGCCGATCTGGATCGCGATCGGCGGTACGCCGCAATCTGCCGCCCGCGCCGGTGCGCTCGGCCTGCCGCTGGCGCTCGCCATCATCGGCGGCGAGCCGGCGCGCTTCGCGCCGCTGTTCGAGGTCTACCGCGAGGCGGCCAAGACGCGCCGGCAACGACCCGGCAAGGCTCGCCACCAGCCTCAACGTGCACGGCTTCATCGCCGAGACGACGGAGACAGGCGGCCGACGATTTCTACGGGCCGCAGGCCGAAGTGATGAACCGCATCGGCCGCGAGCGCGGCTGGGGTCCGACCTCGCGGGCGCATTTCGACCACGTCGCGGGGTCCCGAACGGCGCGCTGTTCGTCGGCAATCCCGAAGCAGGTGGCCGAAAAGATCGTCGCCCAGCACAAGATCTTCGGCAATGACCGCTTCCTGCTGCAGATGGCGATCGGCATCATGCCGCACGCCAAGATCATGAAGGCGATCGAACTCTACGGCACCAAGGTGGCGCCGATCGTGCGCAAGGAGAC
Organism: uncultured Alphaproteobacteria bacterium; assembly: GCA_963788955.1. Taxonomy (GTDB): domain Bacteria; phylum Pseudomonadota; class Alphaproteobacteria; order Rhizobiales; family Rhizobiaceae; genus Mesorhizobium. Next base: position 31,472 of record CAWBIN010000010.1, read on the forward strand.
GGCGAAATCCACGCCAGCGGTGGCAGCGCCCGTCGCCTGATCCCAGCGGGCCCGCAATTCGCGGGCCTCGTTCTACTGCGCCGTTTCCTGATTCGCACGGGCTATGTCCATCATCGCGGCATGATGGGTCTCGGTCGCCTCGTCCGCCGGGAACATGACACTCGATGCGCAGTTCCTGAGCGGCAACGGTTTGCGGGGTGCCTACAGTGGTGACCATCGAAAAGTAATTCAAGACATGGTCGTCCCTGATGAAACTCAGCGGAATGACCGGCATGAAGCCGATCGGTACCGGGTTCTTCCATTCACTTTTCACGTCCGGATAGGCGAGCAGCGCCGCCAGCAGATCCTTGGTCCTTTTGTCGAGGACGCGGCCGATGGATTCGCGATAGACGCGCTCGAACAGGCTCCGCGCCACATCGTGCCAATTGGCGACGAACGGGCGCATGCCCTCGGGATCGAACATGAGGTGCAGCACGTTGCGCGGCCCTTTCCGCGTGGCCATATCGAAGAAGCAGCTGAAGAAGAGCGGCGCGGCTTCGTTGGTCATGAGCACGTTCCAGTATCTGTCCATGACCAGCGCCGGAAAGGGTTCATGCTGCCGTAAGATGCGGGTTAAGGCATTGGTGACGCTCTTCATTTCCATGGAGTCCCATGCGCCTTCGGAAAACATCGGCGCGTAGCCTGCGGCGAGCAGCAATGTGTTACGGTCGCGCAAAGGCACATCGAGCGCCCGGGCGATCGCCATCAAGGTCTCGCGGTTGGGTACGCTGCGTCCACTTTCGATGAAACTGATCTGCCTTTGCGAAATGCCGGTATCGAGGGATAGATCGAGCTGACTGCTGCCGCGCAGATCCCGCCAGTGGCGCAAGAGCATGCGCAGATCGGGTGTCATGCTGGTTCCGGGATTCGACGGTTTCATAGTCAACTGTCCTTGCATCCCCACGACCCGCGGCCATTGGCCTGCGTTACTTGCTCGACGGCGCATGGCATCAGTCCATGCGACGTCGACGGGCTCAGGCCGCTATCGCAGAAGCGGGAGACCATGCCTGCGCCTGGAAGCGTTCATCGATCGGCGTGCCGGCCATATTCGCGGTGGTTGCCGCCACCGTGGAAACGCCGACGCCGGTTACGACTTCAAGGATCTGGGCCTTCGAGTAGCCCGCCGAGATGAACTTGTCGATGTCCGCATCGGTCACGTTTCCCTTGTTCTCGATCAGCGCCTTTGTCAGTGCCGAGAGTGCCGCATATTTCGGATCTCTCGGCAACCTGCCTGCACGGATCGCTTTGACTTCGCTTTCGGCAATGCCGTCTTCGATGGCGAATGTCGAGTGCGCGGCAACGGTCCAGGGACATTTGATCGTCACCGCGTTGGTAAGCAGCAGGACCTGCTTCTCGATCTCGTCGAAGCTGCCGCCGTGAAAGCTGCCGAAGATGCCGACGAACCCATTGAGAAGAACCGGATTGTTCGCCATCGTCGCTATAGCGTTCGGAAGGAAGCCAAATCTTTCTTCCAACGCCTTCAGCGTAGGCTTGGATTTCTCCGGCGCAGTCTCGATTGTCTGAAGGTTGAATCTTTGCATTGTAACGTCCTTTCCAAGGTTGCACACACCTTCGCGTTGCGCCAAAGCATTGCGATCAATTGGAATCGCGGTGCACCTTTCAATCCGGTGCTTGCGTCTGGTTTCGCGAAAGTCTGCTCGTGTTAGACCTGCCGGCGGCGCCGTCTCAATTACACGCCATGTAATATCGCCATCGACGTGCCGTGGTCGGAGCGAGCTTCGAGCCGGTCAACGCTCAACAGACTTGCTTCCGGCGGGCCCCTGCCGCTGTGGCACCCGCCGCATAACTCATGCGAATCCGGCTCATTGCCGGCTAACGGAACCTTGGCGTCACGAGGGCGTTTCCGCCGATGAACCGTACCGATTGCGGTGCGTTCGAGGGGAAGCGATGAAGGCCGAACCGACCGCTTCGGGCGCAGGCGTTACCGAAAGCCCGGATCCGCGCGCCGAAGCCCGCGCAGAATGTTCATCTGATGCGATCGCTGCTTATCGGCATTTTCATCCTGATGGTCATCTATGCGCTGTATTTCGCCCGCGCCTTCTTCATGCCGGTCATCCTCGCCTTCCTGCTGGCGCTGACGCTGACGCCGATCGTGCGCTTCCTGCGCAAGCGCGGCGTACCCGAAGTGGTGTCGGCGACGCTGCTGGTGCTGCTGTCGGTCGTCTTCTTTGCCAGCGCCGGCTATCTGCTCAGCGGTCCGGTCATCGACCTCATCAACAACACCTCGTCGATCGGCCAGCAGCTGACGCGAGCGGTTGGCGCAATTCCGCCGCCCGCTCGAAAGGGTCATGCAGATCGCGCAACAGCTGGAGGGGCTGACCGAGACCTCGCAGGAACCGGGCGTGCAGAAGGTAAGCGGTCGCGCAGTCGGGCATCCTGTCTTCGGCCGCCGGACAACATCCTGTCGGCGGGCACCAGCATCACCATCATCTTCGTGCTGTCGCTGTTCCTGCTGGCCTCCGGCACGATGTTCTACGAGAAGATCATCCAGTCCTTCGCCAGCCTCAGCGAAAAGAAGCGGGCGCTGCGTGTCGTCTACGACGTCGAGCGCGAAATCTCGCACTATCTGCTCACCGTCGCCGTCATCAATGCCGGCCTCGGCACGGTGATCGGCCTCGGCCTGTGGGGGCTCGGCATGCCCAACCCGCTGGTCTGGGGCGCGACGGCGGCCCTGCTCAATTTCCTGCCCTATGTCGGCGCGCTGATCACCATCGTGCTGGTCAGCGTCATCGCGCTGATCAGCTTCGACAGCATCTCCTTCGCGCTGCTGGCGCCGGCCTTCGTGTTTTGTGCGACATCGTCGAAGGCCAGTTCGTGACGCCGATGGTGGTCGGCCGGCGGCTGGAGATCAATGCCGTGGCGATCTTCATCGCCATCGCCTTCTGGTCCTGGCTGTGGGGATTTGTCGGCGCGCTGATGGCGGTGCCGCTGCTGGTCGTCATCAAGGTGTTCTGCGACCATTTCGAAGGTCTCAGCCATGTCGGCAATTTCCTCGCCGCGCAGCAGACGGCGTCAGTGGTGGAGGACGGATCCGGCCGAGGAGACCGACAAGGCCGCGGCATAGACGACCGGCAATTGTTTGCCGCCTGTTTGCGGCCTCCGCGTCGGAGTGCCTATATCCGGCCGGTCAATGCCGGTACCTTCTCCATGAACGATGCTTCCTTCGACTCGACGCCTATTTCGCCCGCATCGGCTATGCCGTGGCTCGGCGGGATGCGTCGCTGGAGACGCTGACGGCATTGCATCGGCAGCACCCGCAAGCGATCCCGTTCGAGAATCATCGATCCCGTTGCTGGGCACTCCGGTGAAGCTCGATCTCGCCTCGCTGCAGGACAAGATTTTCGCGCGCGGCCGCGGCGGCTATTGCTTCGAGCACAATCTGATTCTCCTGCATGCGCTGAAGGCGCTTGGCTTCGAGGTCAGCGGCCTTGCCGCGCGGGTGCTGAGGGGCCAACCGGAGGACACTATTACCGCGCGCAGCCATATGCTGTTGCGCATCGAGCTCGACGGACGGACTTACATCGCCGATGTCGGCTTCGGCGGGTTGACGCATGACCGCGCCGCTGCTGCTCGAGCCGGGCTCGAACAGCAGACCCCGCACGAGACTTTCCGCATCACGAGACATCAGATCATTTCCGCCTGCAGGCCAATGTCGGCGGCGGCTGGCGCACACTCTACCGCTTCGACATGCAGCCGAGCCTACGAGATCGACTATGCGGTCAGCCAACCATTTCCTGTCGACCCATCCGAGACTCGCATTTCCTGTCCTCCGTCGATTGCGGCGCGCGCCTTGCCCGACCGGCGCTATGCGCTGCGCAACGCCGGCTGTCGACGCATCATCTTGGCGGCCGCAGCGAGCAGCGCGAGATCGCGACAGCCGCCGAGCTCGCCGACGTGCTGGAAAGCCAGCTCGACATCATCATCCCCGACCGGGCCGCCTTCGAAACCAAGGTCGGGCAGCTGAACATCGTAAAGGCTTGAGGCCGCATGACCGCTCTTTCCGTCCTCGACCTGTCGCCGATCGTCGAAGGCAGCAACGCCTCGCAGTCGCTGGCCAATTCGCTCGACCTTGCCCGCCATGCCGAGCGTCTCGGCTACAAGCGCTACTGGCTGGCCGAGCACCACAACATGCCGGGCATCGCCAGCGCGGCGACCGCGGTCGTCATCGCCCATGTCGCCGGCGGCACCAAGACGATCCGCGTCGGCGCCGGCGGCATCATGCTGCCCAACCATGCGCCGCTGGTGATCGCCGAGCAGTTCGGCACGCTGGCGGCGCTCTATCCCGGCCGCATCGATCTCGGCCTCGGCCGCGCGCCCGGCACCGACATGGGCACGGCGCGGGCGCTGCGCCGCAACCTCGAGGCCAGCGCCGACAATTTCCCGCAGGACGTCGTCGAGCTGATGGGCTATTTCCAGCCGGCCGAGGCGGGCCAGCGCGTGCACGCCGTGCCCGGCGAGGGCCAGAAGGTGCCGGTCTGGATCCTCGGCTCCAGCCTCTACGGCGCGCAGCTCGCCGCCATGCTTGGCCTGCCCTATGCCTTCGCCTCGCATTTCGCGCCGGCCGAGCTCGACCATGCGCTGGAGATCTATCGCTCGCGCTTCCAGCCGTCCGACCAGCTCGACAAGCCCTATGTCATGCTCGGCCTCAACGTCTTCGCCGCACCAACCGACGCCGAGGCGCAGCTGCTGTTCACCTCGCTGCAGCAGGCCTTCGTCAATCTGCGCACCGGACGGCCAGGCCGCCTGCCGCCGCCGGTCGAAGGCTATGACCAGCCGGCTCGACCCGATGGCCAAGACCATGCTCGGCCAGGCGCTGTCCTGCGCCGTCGTCGGTTCGCCCGAAACGGTCAGGCAAGGCATCGACGCCTTCGTGCGCCGCACCGGCGCCGACGAACTGATGGTGACGGCGCAGATTTTCGACCATGCGGCGCGGGTGCGCTCGTTCGAGATCCTGGCCGAGGCGCATAAATCGCTGTCGCAAGCCGCCTGAGGCAGCTCAGCGCTTTTGCCTGACATGCGCCCGTCTGCTAAGGGCAGGCATCCTTCCGCAGCCAAGAGCATCTGCCGTGACCCATGATCTTGACCAGCGCATGCATTTTGCCATCGAGCTGGCGCGACGCGCCGGCGAACTCGGCCTGAAATATTTTCGCGACCTCGAAAACCTGACCATCGAGAGCAAGGGCCATCAGGACCTGGTTTCCGATGGCGATCGCGAGGTGGAACTGTTCATTCGCGCCGCAATCGCCGCCGCCTATCCGCAGGACGGCATCGTCGGCGAGGAACATGAAGCGGTTACCGGATCGACCGGCCATGTCTGGGTGATCGATCCGATCGACGGCACGGCGAATTTCGTGCGCGGCATTCCGGCCTGGTGCGTGGTCATCGCCTGCGCCAAGGATGGCGAGGCGGTCGTCGGCGTCATCCACGAGCCCTCGACCGGCGAGACATTCCACGGCCGCCGCGGCGGCGGCGCCTTCGTCAACGGCCGGCCGATCAAGGCCAGCCAGGCCGCCGGCCTGGGCGAAGGATCGGTCGGGACCGGGCTGTCGAACCGCGCCGAGACCAGGCATGTCGCCGTGCTGATCGGCCTGATCATGGCAGAAGGCGGCGTCTTCTTCCGCAATGCATCGGGCGCGCTGATGCTGGCCTATGCCGCCTCCGGCCGGCTGCTCGGCTATGTCGAGGAACATATGAACGCCTGGGATTGCCTGGCCGGCATGCTGCTGGTGGAGGAAGCCGGCGGCACGGTTCTGAGGCCGGACCCGACGACGGTGCTGCGGGATGGGGCGCAGGTGATTGCCGGGGTATGCAATCTATCCCAAGCTGCAATCTCTCTGTTCCGAGGCGTTCAAGTCCTGATCCGGCTGTAATGTTTTTTGATTTTGCGCGTCGCGCCCGGTGCGGATTGCAGGCGGCGACAATTGGTCCGCTGCCTGCCCACCGGTATGATGGTGGAAGCCTTGCGCAGAATGCTTGCGCGCCGATGCAGCCTGTTCTTATATACGCGCCAAGCCGTTCGGCGCCGGAACGCCGGTAGCCGGAACGGAATTTCTTGTGAACAGGGGCTTTCGTCGGAACGCCTTCACGGGTCCTGAGAGCCTGCTTAGCGGAGAGAACTAGAAAAATGGCAAAAGTAATCGGTATCGACCTCGGAACCACCAACTCCTGCGTCGCCGTCATGGATGGCAAGGACGCCGAAGGTCATCGAGAATGCGGAAGGCGCGCGCACGACCCCTTCCATCGTCGCCTTCACCGACGACGGCGAGCGCCTCGTCGGCCAGCCGGCCAAGCGCCAGGCGGTCACCAATCCCGAAAACACCATCTTCGCGGTCAAGCGCCTGATCGGCCGCCGCTACGACGATCCGGTCGACGGAGAAGGACAAGAAGCTTGTCCCCTACAAGATCGTCAAGGGCGACAATGGCGACGCCTGGGTCGAGGCCGGCGGCAAGAAGCAGTCGCCCTCGCAGATCTCGGCCATGATCCTGCAGAAGATGAAGGAAACGGCGGAAGCCTATCTCGGCGAGAAGGTCGAGAAGGCGGTCATCACCGTTCCGGCCTATTTCAACGACGCCCAGCGCCAGGCCACCAAGGACGCCGGCAAGATCGCCGGCCTCGAAGTGCTGCGCATCATCAACGAGCCGACCGCGGCCGCGCTCGCCTACGGCCTCGACAAGAAGGACGGCAAGACCATCGCCGTCTATGACCTTGGCGGCGGCACCTTCGACATTTCGGTGCTCGAAATCGGCGACGGCGTGTTCGAGGTGAAGTCGACCAATGGCGACACCTTCCTCGGCGGCGAAGACTTCGACATGCGCCTGGTCGAGTACCTGGCGGCCGAGTTCAAGAAGGAACAGGGCATCGACCTGAAGAACGACAAGCTCGCCCTGCAGCGCCTCAAGGAAGCGGCCGAAAAGGCCAAGATCGAGCTGTCGTCGTCGACGCAGACCGAAATCAACCTGCCCTTCATCACCGCCGACGCGACCGGTCCGAAGCACCTGACGCTGAAGCTGACCCGCGCCAAGTTCGAAAGCCTGGTCGACGATCTCGTCCAGCGCACGATCGACCCCGTGCAAGGCGGCGCTCAAGGATGCCGGCCTGAAGGCCGGCGAGATCGACGAAGTCGTTCTGGTCGGCGGCATGACCCGCATGCCCAAGGTCCAGGAGATCGTGAAGCAGTTCTTCGGCAAGGAGCCGCACAAGGGCGTCAACCCGGATGAAGTCGTGGCGCTCGGCGCCGCCATCCAGGCCGGCGTGCTGCAGGGCGACGTCAAGGACGTGCTGCTGCTCGACGTGACCCCGCTGTCGCTCGGCATCGAGACGCTGGGCGGCGTGTTCACCCGCCTGATCGAGCGCAACACGACGATCCCGACCAAGAAGAGCCAGGTCTTCTCGACCGCCGAGGACAGCCAGACGGCGGTGACCATCCGCGTCTTCCAGGGCGAGCGCGAAATGGCGGCCGACAACAAGCTGCTCGGCCAGTTCGACCTCGTCGGCATTCCGCCGGCGCCGCGCGGCGTGCCGCAGATCGAGGTCACCTTCGACATCGACGCCAACGGCATCGTCAACGTCTCGGCCAAGGACAAGGGCACCGGCAAGGAGCACCAGATCCGCATCCAGGCCTCGGGCGGTCTTTCCGACGCCGACATCGAGAAGATGGTCAAGGACGCCGAGGCCAATGCCGAGACCGACAAGAAGCGGCGCGCGCTGGTCGAGGCCAAGAACCAGGCCGAAGCGCTGGTGCATTCGTCCGAGAAGTCGCTGAAGGAATATGGCGACAAGGTCTCGGAGGCCGACCGCACGGCGATCGCCGATGCGATCGCGGCGCTGAAGACCGCGGCCGAAGGCGACGACGCGGACGACATCAAGGCCAAGACGCAGACGCTTGCCGAAGCTTCGATGAAGCTCGGCCAGGCCATGTACGAGGCCTCGCAGAAGGAAGCCGCGGAAGCCGACGCCAAGGCGGACGCCGCCAAGGACTCGCGACGTCGTCGACGCCGACTTCGAGGAAGTCGACGAGGACGACGACAAGAAGAAGTCGGCCTGAGCCGTCCGACGGCAGATAAAGCGAAAAGCCCGGCGCAAGGCCGGGCTTTTTTGCAACCCTAGCTGAAAAAGTGCGGGCTTCGCCGAAAAAGTCGACGGAAAAACACGGGCTGTCCGCAAGCCGGCACTGGCATCCGGGCAGCATCGCTCCTAAATCGAGGCAACGATGCCGGCAAACGACGCAAGCATGCATCAAGACGTTGAGCATCCGGACAGCGGGAAAAGATGAAAGCTGATTTCTACGAAACGCTGGGCGTCGCAAAAGGGCGCCGACGAGAAGGAGCTCAAGAGCGCTTTCCGCAAGCTCGCCATGCAGTTCCATCCGGACCGCAATCCCGGCGATCATGCCTGCGAGCACAAGTTCAAGGAAATCAACGAAGCCTACGAGACGCTGAAGGACCCGCAGAAGCGCGCGGCCTATGACCGCTTCGGCCACGCCGCCTTCGAGAAGGGCGGCATGATGGCGGCGGCGCACGGCTTTCGGCGCCGGCGGTTTCGCCGACATCTTCGAGGACATTTTCGGCGACATGATGGGCGGCGGCGCCAGCGCCGCTCGTCGGGCGGCCGCGAGCGCGGCGCCGATCTGCGCTACAATATGGAAATCACGCTGGAGGAGGCCTTTTCCGGCAAGACCGCGCAGATCCGCGTGCCGACCTCGATCACCTGCGACGACTGCTCGGGCTCCGGCGCCAAGCCCGGCACCCAGCCGTCGACCTGCGCGCATCTGCCACGGCCACGGCAAGGTGCGCGCCGCGCAGGGCTTCTTCTCGATCGAGCGCACCTGCCCGCCTGCCAGGGCCGCGGCCAGACCATCAAGGACCCCTGCCCGAAATGCGCCGGCCAGGGCCGCGTCACCGAGGAGCGCTCGCTGTCGGTCAACATCCCGGCCGGCATCGAGGACGGCACCCGCATCCGGCTCGCCAATGAGGGCGAGGCCGGCCTGCGCGGCGGCCCGTCGGGCGATCTCTACATCTTCCTGTCGGTCAAGCCGCACGAATTCTTCCAGCGCGACGGCGCCGACCTCTACTGCACGGTGCCGATCTCGATGACGACGGCGGCGCTTGGCGGCGAGTTCGAGGTGCCGACGCTCGACGGCACGCCAGCCAAGGTGAAGGTGCCGGAAGGCACGCAGACCGGCCAGCAGTTCCGCCTCAAGGGCAAGGGCATGCCGGTGCTGCGCCAGCCCAGATCGGCGATCTCTACATCCAGATCGAGGTCGAGACGCCGCAGAACCTGACGCAAGCGCCAGCGCGAACTGCTGGAGGAATTCGAGCAGCTGTCGTCGAAGGACAATTCGCCGCAGTCGAGCGGCTTTTTCGCCCGCATGAAGGATTTCTTCGAGTCCTTCGGCGAGCGCTGATGCCCTTGCTTCATTGTCGCTATCCCAAAACCGCTACGCACTTTTGGGCGACATGCACCGCGACGCTTCCCAAGCGTCATCAACACCTTATGCCGGCTCGAGCCTTGTCTTGAACCCCGTAGCTGCTAAGTAGCGTTCGGGGAGCCGTTGAGGAGAGCTCGCATGGCACGTGGATCCGGATTGCGCAAGTCGCTGGCGGAGAAGTTCGACGACGAGCTGAAATTCTTCAAGGGCTGGATCGACAAGCCGAAGGCGGTCGGCTCGATCGTGCCGACCAGCTCCATCACCGCCCGCAAGATGGCGTCCATCGTCAATCCGAAATCCGGCCTGCCGGTGCTCGAGGTCGGCCCCGGCACCGGCGTCATCACCCGCGCCATCCTCGCGCTCGGCGTGAAGCCCGAAAATCTCTACGCGGTCGAATATTCGCACCGATTTCGTGCGCCATCTGCGCCAGCTCTATCCGGGCGTCAACGTCATCGAGGGCGACGCCTTCAATCTCAACGCGACGCTTGGCGACAAGCGCGACATGATCTTCGATTCCGTCGTCTCCGGCGTGCCGCTGCTCAATTTCCCGGTCGCGCAGCGCATCGCCTATATCGAAAGCCTGCTCGACCGCATCCCGGCAGGCCGGCCGATCGTGCAGCTGACCTACGGCCCGCTGTCGCCGATCCCGCCCGGCCGCGGCGACTACACGGTCAAGCATTTCGACTTCATCATCCGCAACATCCCGCCGACGCAGCTGTGGATCTACCGGCGCGAGGCACATTGATTTGAACTGCATCTGGCCTATACCTGCCCATGACAGGGGTGGCCAATGCCGATAGTTCCGAAAATCCTCGTCTTCGCCGGCTCGGTCAGCGTCACGGCGCCTTCAGCGGCAGGACCGCCGACGTGGCGCAGAAGGAGCTTGCCATGCAGGGCGCCGAGGTGACCCGCATCTCGCTCGGCGATTATCCGCTGCCGATCATGGACGAGGACCTGGAGAAGGAAAAAGGCGTCCCTGAAAACGCCATGAAGCTCGGCCGGCTGATCGCCGCGCATGACGGGCTGCTGATCGCCACACCGGAATACAATGGCTCGCTGCCGCCGCTGCTCAAGAACACGCATCGACTGGGTGAGCCGGATACGCAGGGATGGCGGCCGCTCGTTCCGACCTTTCCCGGCAAGGTCGGCCGGCCTGTGTTCCTCCTCCGACGGCAAGTTCGCCGGCATACGCTGCATCAATCATCTGCGCGCCGTGCTGGTGCGCTGCCAGATGGAGGTGGTAACAGCCGGAATGCTCGGTGTCGGGCGCCAGCGAGGCCTTCGACGACGATGGACATTTCAGGGATGAGAGACTACGCCAATCGATGGAGCGCCTATGCCGCACACTGATCGAAACCTCGCGCATGCTGTCCACCCGGATCGAGGCGTGACCGACGCCGAGGACGCCATGCACGCCGAGACGATGCGAGACAGGCTGATCGTCGGACTCGACCTGCCGACGCTGCGCGAGGCCGAGCAGGCGGTGCGCGAACTCGACGGCGTCGTCTCCTTCTACAAGATCGGTTACCAGCTCGCCTTCGCCGGCGGGCTCGATTTCGCCCGCGAGCTTGCCAGCGGCGGTACGAAGATCTTCCTCGACATGAAGTTGCTCGACATCGACAACACAGTGGCCAAGGGCGTCGAGAACATCGTCAAGATGGGCATGACGATGCTGACCATCCATGCCTATCCCAAGGCGATGCGGGCGGCCGTGGAAGCCGCCAGGGGCAGCGAGCTTTGCCTGCTCGCGGTCAGCGTGCTGACCTCGATGGACGAACAGGATGTGATCGACGCCGGCTATGAATATGACCCGCACACGCTGGTGCTGCAGGCGCTCCGAACAGGCGCTGCATGCCGGCATGGGCGGTGTCGTCTGTTCCGCCGAGGAGGCGGAGGCGGTGCGCCGGATCGTCGGCCCCGGCATGGCCGTGGTGACGCCGGGGATACGACCGAAGGGCAGCGATCATGGCGACCAGAAGCGCGTCGTGACGCCGGCGCAGGCGATCCGCAACGGTTCCAGCCACCTCGTCGTCGGGCGGCCGATCGTCGGCGCCGCCGACAGGCGAGCGGCCGCAGCAGCGATCCTCGACGAAATGCGCTCGGCGTAAGACACAAGACACAAGACCAATTCGGGAGAAGACGAATGCCGAAAGGATACTGGATCGCCCGCGTCGATGTGCGTGACGCCGAAGGCTACAAGGACTATGTCGCCGCCGCCAAGCCGGCCTTTGAGCGGTTCGGCGCGACATTCCTGGCGCGTGGCGGCGAGCATGAAAAGGCCGAAGGCCCCGGTCGCGCCCGCAACGTGATCATCGAGTTTCCCTCACTTGCCGCGGCACACGATTGCTACCACTCGCCGGAGTATCAGCGTGCTGTTGCGATCCGGCAGAAGGTGGCCGATGGCGAGATCGTGCTGGTCGAAGGCATCTGAGAACATAGAGAGGCGACAGCCGCGATTACGAATAATAGCCACCGGGCCCTGAGCGGTTCAACGTTTGATTGAGTTGTTGAGCCGCTCTAACCCTTTGTTTTTAAGCAATTCCAGACGGAAAACCACCACGCACTTTTCCTGCAATTGCTCTAGCCAATCAGCCGCTCCCGCATCTCCGCTGACGGTATCTCGCAGCTGTCCCTTCTGCCGAACAGGGCATAGCGGTTCTTGGCGATGCGATCGTAGAGCCAGTCGCGCAGCGGGCGTGGCAAATGCAGCAGGAGCTTGGCCGCCCGCCACGGCCAGCCCAGTTCGGCCATCACGGCGACGAAACTGTCGAGTCGGGTGAAGGCGGCGCCGTCAATGAGGGCCAGGTTGGTCTCGTAGCTGTCGGTCGGTAGTCCATATTTTTGAAACAGCGCCTCGCCAAACGGCGACTGCGCCGTGGCAAAGCGGAAGCATTGCTTGCGGTCGAGCCGGATCACCATCCGGACAAAACCCGAGCAGAACACGCAGACGCCGTCGAAGACGATCAGCGGATGGGATGCGTCGAAGGATTCAGGAAGAGGGGCAGGTTCAGGAAGGGAGGTTAGCTTGATGACGTCGGTCACATTTGCCTCGGCTGCTCATGTCCTTGGACACTAAGCCAGCCGATGGCTGCATCAAAGCCCTGGCGTTGTCGCACGCCGTCTGTCGGCCAGCGCGGGGCGCTCGGCGCGGTAGGTGGTTGCGCGATGATTGTCGGCCGGTTTGCAGATCCGGCTGTCATGACGGCTTTCGACGGTCATGATCAGTGCGCGCTGATGCCCAGCGAATTGCCGCGGCGGGCACAGGCCGGGCCCGGGCCGCGCATGTAATAGCGCTCCGGCCGATAGGTCGGCGCGACGAACTCGCGGAGGGCGACGGCGTAGCCGGCGATGTGATTCCAGAACTTCATTTTCCCTGTCCCTGTCCCGATTTTCGGATGTCCCTTCCGAATTGCCTGGGATGATAGCGTCGAGGCGTGAATAGTCGGTGAACGTGATGTTAATTTCTGGTCCGAAACGCCCTGGTTCGTGGCCGGAATGCGGCTGATTTCGGGGTGTTTCGGTGCAGTCTGTCGCCATTTCGGCTTGTGTGACTTTTGCATCACATATGTTTCGTATGGATGTCGCTTGGGCGCGGTTCTGTTTCAACGCTTAGGCCCCAGACGAAATTTCCGTGCGCGCGCCAGCAAGCGTTCGAGCTTGTTGCCGGAACCTGAACGCGCCCTGCCCGTTCTCGATTGAACCGCATTGAACAGGAAACTCGTCATGGCGCCGCGTCCCGCCTGGAAGGGCTATCTCAAGCTGTCATTGGTCACCTGCGCCATCGAACTGACCAATGTCGTGACCCATACCGAAAAGGTCTCGTTCCGCATCCTCAACCGCAAGACCGGCAACACCGTCAAACGCATCTACGTCGATGCCGAAACCGGCAAGCCGTTGGAAGAAGGCGACGAGATCAAGGGCTATGAGGTCGATCACGACGAGTTCGTCCATATCGAGGAAGATGAGATCGAGGCGGTGCAGATCGAGACCTCGCACACGATGAGCCTCGACGGCTTCGTCGACAAAGCCTCGATCCAGCAGATCTATCTCGACACGCCCTATTATGTTTCGCCGGCCGACAAGGTGTCGGAGGAAGCTTTTGCCGTCATCCGCGACGCCATGTCGGGCAAGAAAATGGCCGGGCTCGCCCGCATCGTGCTCTACCAGCGGGAACGGCCGGTGGTGATCGAGCCGTTGGGCAAGGGCATGGTGCTGACCACTTTGCGCTACGACAACACGGTGCGGCAGCCAGACACCGTCTTCGGCGACATCAAGGCGGTGAAGACCGACGACGAGATGACCGATCTTGCCGAGCTCATCATCGACAAGAAGCAGGCGAAATTCGATCCGTCGAAATTCGACGACAAATACGAGGATGCGTTGCTCGAACTGATCCGCGCCAAGAAGGCCGGCAGGAAGGCGCCGAAGCCAAAGGCGTCGCCGAAGCCGTCCAATGTCGTCAACCTTTTCGATGCCCTGAAGAAGAGCCTGTCGGCGGACGGCGGCGCGGGGAAGGGGAAAAACCCGGCGAAGCGTTCGGCGAAAACTGCCAGGCAGAAGGCCGCCGCGCGGCAGGCGTAAATCGGCTTAGGAGGCCGACCCATGGCCGGCCTCGAACAGTACCAAGCCAAGCGCGACTTCCGGAAAACCACCGAGCCGGCGGGCAAGGTCTCGCGGGCCGGGAAAAAGGCCGGCGGTATCTTCGTCATCCACAAGCATGCCGCGACCCGGCTGCACTACGACCTGCGCCTGGAGCATAACGGCGTGTTGTGGAGCTGGGCGGTGACGCGCGGCCCGAGCCTCGACCCGCATGAGAAGCGGCTGGCCGTGCATGTCGAGGACCACCCGATCGACTATGCGCCGTTCGAAGGCACAATCCCGAAGGGCGAGTATGGCGGCGGTTCCGTCATCGTCTGGGACGAAGGCACATGGGTGCCCGAGATGGACCCGGCCAAGGCGATGAAGAAGGGCCATATCCGCTTCGAGCTGAAGGGCCACAAATTGCATGGCCGCTGGCATCTCGTCAGGCTGAAGCCCCGCTCCGGCGAAAAGCGCGACAACTGGCTGCTGATCAAGTCCGACGATGCCGCCGCGCGCCCCGGCGAGGACATTCTGGAAGACGCGCCGAAATCGGTGAAGTCGGGCCTGACGATCGAGGAGGTCGGGTGCAGGCAAGACGGCGAAAGGAAAGAAGGCCGAGGTCTGGCATTCCAACAGGCCGGCTGCCGGCAAGGCGAAAGCCGGTCACGCCAAGCGCCTCGGCTTCATCGAACCAAGCCTCGCCACCCTGCAGAAGGACGCGCCTTCCGGCGAGGAATGGCTGCATGAGGTGAAGTTCGACGGCTATCGCATGCAGGCGCAGCTTGCCGGCAGCGAGGTCAGGCTGCTGACCCGCGCCGGTCTCGACTGGACGGGGAAGTTCGACGGCCCAGTCACCGCCGCGCTTGCCAGCCTGAAGTGCCGGGATGCCATCATCGATGGCGAGGTCGTCGTGCTCGCCGACAGCGGCGTCTCGTCTTTCGCCCTGCTGCAAGCGGACCTGTCGGCCCGTCGGACCAGATCGCTTCGTCTACTATGTCTTCGACCTGATGCGGCTCAACGGCCAGGATCTGCGCCGCGAGCCGCTGGTCGAACGCAAGCAGGCCCTGGCTGAACTGCTCGGCGAGCAACCGGAAAATGTCGGCGCTGCGTTTCAGCGATCATTTCGCCGAACCGGGCAAGGTCATGCTGCAGCATGTCTGCCGGATGGGCCTGGAAGGCGTCGTTTCGAAACGTGCCGATGCGCCTTACCGCAGCGGTCGCGGTCTGACCTGGGTGAAGTCGAAATGCACGCTGCGCCAGGAATTCGTCATCGGCGGCTATCTGCCATCCGACAAGACCGGACGTGGCCTGCGCTCGCTGCTGGTTGGCTATCACGAAGGCGGCAAGCTGCATTATGCCGGCCGCGTCGGCACCGGTTTCTCCGGCAAGGTGGCCGCGGATCTGAAGAAGCGGCTCGACGGCCTCAAGGCAAAAACCTCGCCTTTCTCCGCTGCCGTGCCGAAAGGCAAGGGACTGGTCTGGGTCGAGCCCGAACTCGTCGGCGAAGTGGAGTTCCGCAGTTGGACATCCGACCGTATAATCCGCCACGCCTCGTTCCAGGGATTGCGTGAGGACAAGCCGCCGGAGGAAGTCGTGCAGGAAAAGCCGAAGCAAGCCACCGGCAAGGTCCGGAGCAACTCGAAGGCGGATGGCACCAAGGTGGCACCGAGGGCCAGTTCGGCCGGAACCGCGCAGACCTCGGTGAAGCTTTCGCACCCGGACAAGCTGCTGTGGCCCGACGAGAAGGTTTCCAAGCAGGGTCTGCTCGATCACTACGCGCTGGTCTGGCCGCGCATGGAGCAGTTCGTCGTCAGCCGGCCGCTCAGCCTGGTGCGGGCGCCGGACGGCATCGGGGGCCCACGCTTCTTCCAGAAGCACGCTTCGGCCGGCATGCACGACAAGATCTTGAGGATGAAGGATCCGACGGACGGCGAGGAGATATTGTTCATCCGGGATTTCGACGGCCTTGCCGCGCTGGTCCAGTACGGCGTGGTCGAGGTCCACATCTGGGGCTGCACCGTCGAGGAATTGGAGAAGCCGGACCAGATCATCTTCGATCTCGATCCGGATGAAGGTGTCGGCGTCAAGGCCGTGCGTGAGGCTGCACTCGACATCCACGTCCGGCTCGACGAACTGTCCTTGCCGAACCTCGTCAAGACGTCCGGCGGCAAGGGCTACCATGTCGTCGTGCCGCTGAAACCATCGGCGGATTGGGACGAGGCGAAGACCTTCGCCCATGATTTCGCCCGTGCGCTGGAACAGGCCGCACCCGACCGCTACACGGCGACGCTGTCGAAGAAGGCGCGCACCGGAAAAATCTTCGTCGACTATCTGCGCAACGGCCGCGGCTCGACGACGGTCGCGCCCTATTCGTCGCGGGCCAAGAAGGGCGCGACGGTGTCGATGCCGGTGACCTGGGCGGAGATCGAAGCCGGGCTGGCGCCGAACGCTTTTGCGATCGGCGACAAGGCGACGCTGAAGCGGCTGGCGGAAGCCGATCCGTGGAAGGATTTCTTCAAGCTGGGTAAGCCACTCAAGCGCAGCTAGCCATCAAGCCAAAAACACCTTCTCGAACGCCTGCCTGCCAGTCGGTGAAAACACCACCGCCCGGCTGTCCTTTTCGCGTCGTGCCCATTTTTCGGCGAGGATCTTGTCGAGGATCGCTGCCCCCAGCGTGCCGGCAAGGTGCGAACGCCGTACGCTCCAGTCGAGGCAGGCGCGGCACACCGGCCGGCGCGCCTTGGCCTCGACTTCAATGCCGAGTGCCGAGAAATGCGAGGCGGCCGACGGCCCGAGGCGGATTTCCTTGTCGTCGCGAACCAGAACCTTCCTGTCGACGAGGCGGTCGAGCATCGCCACGGCCTGCTCGCCGGCGAGATGGTCGTAGCAGACGCGCGCCACGCGCATGGCCGCGTCACGCGGGCCCGGCCGCACCCGCTTGGGACCGACGGCTTCCGCGACACCGGTGATCGCCTCGATCATGCCGGCCACTTGCGGGCCGGCGAGGCCGTAATAGCGGTGCCGCCCCTGGCTGGCCAAAGTCAGCAAGCCTCCCTCCATCAGTTTCGACAGATGCGACGAGGCGGTCGGCAGCGACACGCCGGCCTCCAGCGCCAGCTCTGATGCGGTCAGAGCCGTTCCGCCCATCAGCGCGGAGAGCATGTTTGCCCGCGCCGGATCGCCGACCAGGCTGGCGATGCGGGCTATGTCGGGTCCTTCACGCATAGTTTCATCTCCATCGAAGCATCCTCGCGAGGAAACCACTATCCTGCGATCAGATCAAGGAGATGGCGATGACCGCTGCAACGCTCCTGACATCGAATTGCCTAGCATAGGCAAGCGCGCAATGTTTCGACCGTGCTCGAAGTGTCGCCGTAACAGACCCAAGCTTACGAGGAGACGATAATGACCATCACCTGTTTCATCCGCTACGAGATCGACCCGTTCGGCAAGGCGGCATTCGAGGAATATGCGCGCAACTGGGGGCAGGTCATCCCGCGCTGCGGCGCCGATTTGATCGGCTATTTCGCGCCGCATGAAGGCTCGGCCACCACCGCCTATGCCGCCTACAACATCGACAGCCTCGCGGCCTACGAAACCTATCGCGCCAGGCTTGCCGCCGATCCGGCGGGCAAGGCAAACTACGAACTCGCGAAGCGGGAAAAATTCATCCTGAAGGAGGATCGCATGTTCCTGAAGCTCGCCTCCGGGCCACACGCCAAATTGGTGCTGCGGTGATCGCCGTCATCTTCGAGGTCGAGCCGGCGGCGGGCCGGCGCGACGCCTATCTCGGCATCGCCGCCGAACTGCGGCCGCTGCTCGACGGCATCGACGGCTTCATCTCGATCGAGCGGTTCCAGAGCCTGGTTGATCCGAACCGCGTCCTGTCGCTGTCGTTCTGGCGCGACGAGGACGCGGTCAAGGCCTGGCGCAACACGGAGGAACACAGGCAGGCGCAGAAGGCCGGCCGCGGCGGAATCTTTGCCGGCTATCGTCTGCGCATCGCCCATGTCGTGCGCGATTATGGACTGACCGAACGGGCCGAGGCACCGGCGGACAGCCGGGCGGTGAATGGGTGAGTTAGCTGCAGCTCCACCTTCGGGAAGGAAGGAGGCTAAGCGTTCCCGATCAGCACGCCCGCCGCAAACACCAGCGCGCCGCCCAGCACCACCTGGAAGGCGGCGCGCCAGAATGGTGTCTGCATATAGCGGTTCTGCACGAAGGCGATCGCCCACAATTCGAAGAACACCACCACGGCCGCCACCGCCGTCGCCGTCCAGAACAACGGGATGAGATAGGGCAGCGCATGGCCGAGGCCGCCGAGCGTCGTCATGATGCCGACGGTCAGCCCGCGCTTCACCGGCGAGCCGCGGCCCGACAATTTGCCGTCGTCGGAGGCGACCTCGGTAAAACCCATCGAGATGCCGGCGCCGATCGAGGCGGCAAGCCCGACCAGGAAAGTCTGGAACGTGTCGTGCGTGGCAAACGCCGCGGCAAAGATCGGCGCCAGCGTCGACACCGACCCGTCCATCAACCCGGCCAGTCCCG
Organism: uncultured Alphaproteobacteria bacterium; assembly: GCA_963788955.1. Taxonomy (GTDB): domain Bacteria; phylum Pseudomonadota; class Alphaproteobacteria; order Rhizobiales; family Rhizobiaceae; genus Mesorhizobium. The sequence continues at coordinate 50,089 of CAWBIN010000010.1, forward strand.
GCTGCACATAGGTCAGGATGAACTGGCGCTGCTCTGCGCTCGCCTCCTCGTCCTTGACCTCGCCTGGCACATGTTTTTGTTCAAGCTGGTGTGCCGAGCTCTCATGGCCCTGTTCGGCCGCGGCCAGATCGTCGAGCAGCTTTCGGGTCGAGGCGTCGGTGGTGCGCTTGGCCGCCTCGACATAATACAGATAGGCCTGCCGCTCCATCGCCTCGGCCTGCCGACGCACGGCCTCGATGCCGAGCGGCCTGACCAGCCAGTCGGGCTTGCGCTCGTAATAGCCCTTCACATGCTCGCGCCGGATCAACGGGATGCGCTCGCCGAAGCGCTTTCGGTAAAGCTCGATCAGCGAGTCACGGTGGCCGTCCTCCTCTTCCGCCATCGCCTCGAACACCTTGGCCGATTGCGGAAAGCTCTCCGCCAGCCCGTCGGCATAGGCGCGGTAGATGCGCCCGTCATCCTCCTCGGACGAGATGGCCAGCGCCAGGATCTCCTGCTCGGACAGCGAATCGAAGGAACGGCGGCCGAAGCCGAAGACATGGGAAAGCATGAGGAAGTCACCCTAGTTTAGAATAGTTCTAAACTATGGTTTCATCCGTTGCTGGTCAATCGCGATCGCCCGGGGTTCAAAAAATGTTGAACCGAGCAGTCACCACGAGGCCTTCATTATTGGCGAAGGTTCACCTATATAACGAACCCAAGCCAACAAAGGAATCACGGATGACTGAAAAGCCGCACGCGCACCCTTTTGACCCAAAGCCCATCCTCGATCTCATCGCCAGCATCGAGGCCGACCTGCAGCGCCTGAAAGGCCTGGTCGAGCAGCAGGTCGAAAAATTCGACCCGGCCAACCCGCACAACAAGACCCCTGACGGCAAGCTGACAGAGGAAGGCGTCGAATGCTGCTACCGCATGTTCGATGACGGCAAGTCGCGCTATTCGGTCGCCCAGCAGATGAAGATCTCCTTCGCCGCCGCCACCCATCGCTTCAACGCCTGGCGCAAGGCCGGCGGAGCCCGGCGGAAGACGCTGCTGGGGTGAGAACCCTTTGAAAGGCCCGGGGACCTTCAATGGGTTCGAACCGGGGAACTGCCGGAGGCAGCGGGCCTCGGTGAGGCAAAGGCGATTTTGTAACGGTCACATTTTTTCGTTGGCATGCTGCCGTATTTTCCGTGCACCATGAATGGATCCACCTTCCCGCAAGGCACCCGCATGACCGCTACCCTTCCCGGCATTGCCGACATTCACCACGCCGCCACGCGCCTTTCCGGCCTGATCGTCGAAACGCCATTGATCGAATCGCAAGAACTCAACAAGCGCTTCGGCGGCCGCATTTTGTTCAAGCCGGAGACGCTGCAGCGCACCGGCTCGTTCAAGTTCCGCGGCGCCTACAACAAGCTGTCGTCGCTCACCGAGGAGGAACGCAGCCGCGGCGTCGTCGCCTTTTCGTCGGGCAACCACGCGCAAGGCGTGGCCGCCTCCGCGGCGATGTTCGGCGTCAAGGCGATCATCGCCATGCCGGCCGACGCGCCGGCGATGAAGATCGCCAATGTCCGCAAGATGGGCGCCGAAGTGGTGCATTTCGATCGCGTCCGCGAGGACCGCATGACCGTCGTTCGCCCTTACGTCGAACAGGGCATGGTTCTTGTGCCGCCCTATGACGATCCCAGGATCATCGCCGGCCAGGGCACGATCGGCCTCGAACTTGTACGCCAGGCAAAGGCGCTTGGCGCGAGCCTCGATGCGGTCGTCATCCCGTGCGGCGGCGGCGGCCTGTCCAGCGGCATTTCGATCGCGGTCAAGGACGCTTCGCCGGGTACCTCGGTCTGGGGGGTGGAGCCCGAGCATTTCGACGACACCCGCCGCTCGCTGGCCAAGGGCGCCAGGGTGATGAACGAGCCCGGTCATCAATCGATCTGCGATGCGCTTCTGGTCGCCGAGCCGGGCGCGATCACCTTCGAGATCAACCGCAAAAACCTCGCCGGCGTCATTGCCGTCTCCGACCAGGCAACGCGACAGGCGATGCGCGACGCCATGGCCCATCTCAAGCTGGTGGTCGAGCCCGGCGGCAGCGTCGCGCTGGCGGCGCTGTCATCTGGCGAGATCGAGCTGACAGGCAAATGCGTCGCCGTGGTGCTGTCGGGCGGCAATGTCGATTTCGGCACCTATGCGGAAATCATGGCGGCGGCTTGATCAGTCCAGCGTCCGCCTGAACCGCACCAGCGCCACGCCGGCAAACAAAGCCACGAACACCACCAGCCAGCCGATCTCGGTCGCCACCGCCGGCAGTTCGGCGCCTTTCAGCATCACCGCGCGGATGATGCGCAAAAAATGCGTCAGCGGCAGGATCTCGCCGAAAAGCTGCGCCCAGCCCGGCATGCCGCGATAGGGGAACATGAAGCCGGACAGCATGATCGACGGCAGGAAGAAGAAGAAGGTCAGCTGCAGCGCCTGCATCTGCGTGCGGGCAATGGTCGAGATCGTGTAGCCGAGCAGCACCAGCGCCAGCACGAAGATCAGCACGGCGGTCAAGAGCAGCGACATCGAGCCGGTGAAGGGAATGGCGAACAGAAGCTTCGCCGCCGCCAGCACCACCACCACCTGCACGGCGCCGACCACCAGATAGGGCAGCACCTTGCCCATCATGATCTCGAGCGGGCTGGACGGCATCGCCAGAAGGTTCTCCATCGTGCCGCGCTCGGTCTCGCGCGTCAGCGCGATCGAGGTCATCATCACCATCGTCATCTGCAGGATGACGCCGAGCAGGCCGGGCACGATGTTGTATTGCGAGATGCCTTCGGGATTGTAGCGCCGGTGCACCACCACTTCGAGCTGGCCCTTGGCGCTCTCGGCGGCGGCCTCCTGCATGCCGCGCGCCCGAAGCAGCGCCTGGTTGGCGACGGTGCCGAGCGTCGAGATGGCGCCGCTGGCCACCGCCGGGTCGGTGGCGTCGGCCTCGATCAGGATCTGCGGATTGTCGCCGCGCTCGACCCGGCGGGCGAAATCGGCGGGGATGGTGACGACGAAGGCGACGTCGCCGCGCGCCATCAGGAATTCCGCTTCCTCGGCACTTTGCGCGACATGGTCGAAGCGGTAGTAGCCGGTGGTCTGCAGCGCCGAGACCATGGCCCGCGTATAGGGGTCGCTGCTCGTCGCCACCAGTGCGGCCGGCAGGCTCTTCGGATCGTTGTTGATGGCATAGCCGAACAGCACCAGCTGCATCAGCGGCACGCCCAGCATCATGGCGAAGGTGATGCGGTCGCGCCGCATCTGGATGAATTCCTTGATCAGCAGCGCGCCGAGCCTGGCGAAGGAAAAGAGGCTGTTCATGCCATATTGTCCTTCGAGCCGGACATGAACTGGATGAAGACGTCCTCGAGGCTGGTCTCGCCCGGCGCCACCGTGACGCCCTTGTGCTGTTTCTCGATGTCGGCAAGCGCTGCCTGTAGCGCCTTCCTTGTCGGAGCCGACGACATGCAGCGTGGCACCGAACGGCGCCACCTGGTCGACGCCGGGCCGGCCCTGCAGCGCTTCGGCCACCTGGTCGAGACGCGGCCCCTGCAGGACGAAGGTGGTCAGCCCGGCATTCTTCACCACCTCGTCCACCGTGCCGGTGGCCAGCATCTTGCCGTAGGAGATGTAGCTGATGCGGTGGCAGCGCTCGGCCTCGTCCATGTAGTGGGTGGAGACCAGCACGGTCAGCCCGCCGCTCGCCAGCCGGTGGATCTCGTCCCAGAATTCTCGTCGCGCCTTTGGGTCGACGCCCGCGGTCGGCTCGTCGAGCAACAGCAGCTTCGGCTTGTGCATGATGCAGGCGGCAAGCGCCAGCCGCTGCTTCCAGCCGCCCGACAGCGTGCCGGCCAGCTGGTTGCGGCGCGTCGTCAGACCGAGGTCTTCCAGCGTCCGCGCCACATGCTCCTCGACCGGCTTCAGCCGGTAGAGCCGGGCCACGAATTCGAGGTTCTCGCCGATCGTCAGATCCTCGTAGAACGAGAATTTCTGCGTCATGTAGCCGACTTCGCGCTTGATGCTGAGGCTGTCGGTGCGGATGTCGAAGCCGAGCACCGTGCCTTCGCCCTCGTCCGGCGTCAGCAGCCCGCACATGATGCGGATGGTCGTCGTCTTGCCCGAGCCGTTCGGCCCGAGGAAGCCGACGATCTCGCCTTCGGCCACCGTCATCGTCACATGGTCGACGACGGTCTTGTCGCCAAAGCGCTTGACCAGGCCATGGACGTCGATGGCGTTCATTTTGCGCCATCCGCCAGATCGACATCGACGATCTGTCCGGGCTGCAGCGGGCCGGCATCGCCCTCCGGCCGCGCCTCGACCAGATAGACCAGCTTCTGCCGGTTCTCGAGCGAATAGATCACCGGCGGCGTGAATTCCGGATCGGGCGAGACATAGCTGACGCGCGCCTTCACATCCGGCCCGCAGCCGTCGCAATGGACGCCGAGCAGCGTGCCGACCTTGACCGACGAGAACGCGCTTTCCGGAATGTAGACGCTGAGCTTCACCGCGCCGTCCGGCAGCATCGAAATGACCGGCGCGGTCGGCCCGGCGGTGTCGCCCGGATTGCGGATCACGTCGTTGACGCGGCCGGGCGAGGGTGCCGCCAGCACGCGCTTCGACAGCCGCCATTGCGCTTGCTCCAGCGCCGACTGCGCCTGCTTGACCTGGTTGTCGGCGGCCTTGATCGTCTCGGCGCGCGCCGGCAGGCCGCCGACGGCGAGATTGGCCTCCGCCTGGCCGACCTGCGCATTGGCGGTCTCCAGCGTGGCGGAGGCCGTGTCGTAGTCGGCCTGCGTGCCGGTGCCGCGCTTGAACAGGTCGCTGGCGCGGTCGTATCTGCGCTTGGCGTCGGTGGCCTGCGCCTTGGCCATGTCGACCTGCGCCTTCAGCACCGCGATCTCTTCCGGGCGCTTGCCGACTTGCAGGTCGGCAAGTTGCGCCTGCGCCTGGGCGAGCGCCGCTTCGGCCTGCGCCACGGCGATCTTGGCGTCGGCGCTTTCCAGCGTCACCACCGGCGTGCCGGGCGCCACACGATCGCCGCGTTTGACCGCGACCGTCTCGACCTGCGCCACCTCGATCGGCGCCAGCAGCACATAGTCGCCCTCGACATAGCCGACGGCCAAAGGCGCAGCCGGCGCGCAGGCGCCGAACAGCTGGGCGGCGAGCGGCAGCGAACAGAGAAAGCTCATGATTTGCCCTCCTTGCGGGCGGCCGGATTGCGGGCGGCCGCAGCATGGCGCCGAGATTGTCCGCCGTCACCGCCACCACCTTGGCGGCCTCGGCCTCGCCGATCTCGCGCCAGCCCATCCGGCGCATGCACCGCCTCGCGGCCGATGCGGAAATAGATGACCTGGCCGATCAGCGTGAACACGGTGAGCCGGGTAGCCTCGCTCTCGGCCGCCTCGCCGGTCGCCTGTTCCCACACCTGGCAGAGCCGGCGATGCGTCGGCTCGAACACGCCGGCATAGATGCGGTCGAGCGCCGCGGTCGGATGCGACAGTTCCCGAAGTACGAATTGTACGATCTCGCCGGCTTGCGGGCTTGCCACGATGAAGCCCACCATCCGCTCCAGCGCGGTGAAGAGCTGCGCCCTGCGCCGCCTCGGGAGTGGTCGGCGAGGCCGCCTGGGCCGCGCCGGTGGCCTGCCCGGCTATCGCCTGGATGGTGTCGACGATGTAGTCGGCGGCGGCGGCGCGCAGCCCTTCCTTGCCGCCGAAATGATAGGCGATGGAGCCGATATTGGCTTTGGCCTCGGCCGCGATCTCGCGTGTCGAGGTGCCGTCGAAGCCCTGCCGCCCGAACAGTTTGAGCGCGGCAGCACGAGTGCGGCGCGCGTTTGCTCGGCGGGCGATGTCTCCTGAGCGGGGCATTTTGTCGGGTGCGGCTTTGATCATGATGTATGTTTAATCAATCGATTGATTAAAGTCAAATTGATTCTCTGCTGCCGGCTTGCCATGGTCGAGCCGCAGCGCTTTAGTGCGCGGCCATGGGCAAGGAAGTCGAACGCAAATTCCTGGTCTCCAGCGCCGAATGGCGCGAGTCTGGTCGAGGCGGATATCCGCATTCGCCAATTTTACCTTGCCGCAGCGCCCGGCCGCACGGTGCGCGTGCGCATCAGCGACGGCACCTCGGCCGAAGCTGACGCTCAAATTCGGCAGCAAGCGCGCGCGAGCGCGACGAATTCGAATATCCGATCCCGCTGGCCGAGGCCGAGGAGATGCTGGCCTTCGCCATCGGACATGTCATCGAGAAGACACGCCACCATGTTAGGCATCGCGGCTATCTCTATGAAGTCGATGTTTTCGGCGGAATGCTGGCCGGGCTGGTGGTGGCCGAGCTCGAGACGCCGGAAGATGTGCCGGACGAAATGCTGCCAGACTGGCTCGGCCGCGAAGTGACCGGCGAGCACAGGTTCTACAACGCGTCGCTCGCCCTTGGGGGGATTCCGGAGATCGCCGCATGAGTTTTCGCATCGATCCGCGCCTGCCGCTGACCGGCGAGGTCAGGCGCATCCTTGGCCGAGGAAATCGGCAAGGCGCTTGCGCCATCTGGCCGCGCACGCGACAAGCCGGAACAGGCATTGCACAAATGCCGCAAGCGGCTGAAGAGCGTGCGTGCCTTGCTGCGCCTGGTCCATTCCGGGAACGAAACGTTTTGCCAGACCGAAAACCAATGCTACCGCCAGGTGTCGGCCCTGCTCGCCGGCCCGCGCGAGGCGACGGCGCTGATCGAGACCATCGACCGGCTGGCAGCCAGCTTTCCCGAGCAGAGCGCCGGCGGCGGCCTCGACAGCGTGCGTGACCGGCTGGTGCTCGCCAGCATGAAATGCATGCCGGTGCCGGCCTCGACGCCGCAATAGGCGCTGCCACCGCCGCCTGCGAGGAGGGCCTCGAATGCGGATGGAAAGGCTGGTGCTGCCCGACCTGCCGGAACATGCCGCCGATGTGCTCGCCGACGGCGCCCGCGCCACCTTGCGCCGGGCTCAGGAAGGCGCTGGACAGGGCAGGATCGCGCGGCGCGGCCGAGGATTTCCACGATTTGCGCAAGGCGGCCAAGACCCACTGCGATGCATCTGTCGCTGCTCGGCCGGCTGTGGCCGACGCCGATCAAGGTCCGGCGCAAGGCGGTCGACGAACTGGGCGAAAGGCTGGGCGACCTGCACGATGTCTTCGTCATGCGCGCGCTGCTCGATGCCGACGGCGAGCCGCTCGGTGATCGCCGCAGGACACCAAGCTTCTCGGCAAGCTGTTGAAGCGCTCGGAAAAGAGCCTGAAGAAGACCTGCCTCGCCGGCGCGGCCGAACTGTTCGGCGACAGCCCCAAGCGCTCGACAAAGAAACTCGCCCGCAATGCGCGCGACGACCTGGCCGGCGCGGCTCAGGAAGATGCTGGCTTGCCCGTCGGCTGAGCTGACCGCTGGCCCTCGCCCGCCGGCTCTGTGCTAGTCGCGCATCTACGATGACCGCGCCCGCCGAAACGCTTCTCGACCGCCTTGGCCGCTGGCTTGCCGGCCGGCTGCAGGATGAATCCTCCGGCTATGAGCCGTACACGCCGTCCGACGCCGAGACGCTGCGGCGCACGCTCGAGCCCGGCGACATCCTGCTCATCGAGGGCAACCAGAAGATCTCGGCGGTCATCAAGTATCTGACGCAGTCGACCTGGTCGCACGCCGCCTTCTATGTCGGCGATGCCTTGGCGGAACCCGCAGGACGGGTCGGAGCGGCCGCCGCCTGATCGAGGTCACGCTCGGCGAAGGTTGCGTCGCCGTGCCGCTGTCGCGCTACCGCACCTACAACACCCGCATCTGCCGGGCGAGCGGCCTGGCGCCGGAAGACCGCGACAAGGTCGTCGCCTTCATGATCGGCAAGCTCGGCCTGAAATACGATCTCAAGAACATTTTCGACATGCTGCGCTTTTTCCTGCCGACGCCGCCGGTGCCGGTTCGCTGGCGCCGCCGCATGCTGGCCTTCGGCTCCGGCGACCCGACGCGCGCCATCTGCTCGACGCTGATTGCCGAGGCTTATGGCCAGATCCGCTATCCGATCCTGCCCGAGATCACCCGCGCGCCCGGCCGCGCCTCGGCGCAGTCGAGCTATATCGCGCCGGGAAATCCTGCACATCCGCCACCACTCGCTCTACACGCCGCGCGACTTCGACCTGTCGCCCTTCTTCCGCATCGTCAAGCCAACGCTGGAATATGGTTTCGACTACCGGGCGGTGACCTGGGACGACAAGGCAAGCACAGACGCCGCAGCCGCGAAGGCTGGCGCAATCGCCTCAGACACGTGACGGCTTTCGGCCTGGGTCAGGACATGCCCCTATCCGGCTGTGGCGCAGGCGTTTACATGGCGGCCTACATCATGCCGAAACCGCAATAGCGCCCTGGTTTTCGGCTCTGTGTTCGACCCAGACATGGACCGGTTCGTCCCGGCCGCGGATGCTCACCGGTCCATGATCGCGCGCATTCAACTGTGTCGTGGGCGATTCCGCCTTCGCGGCCTCAATCAGTCGTGACCCAAAGCAAATGTTCGCCTGAAGCTCACGGCAGAGCGACTGCAAACGGCTGGCGACGTTGACGGTGTCGCCCACCACCGCGAAGGACAGATTGCGCTCGCTGCCGACCGCACCGATGACGACTGCGCCATATTGTGCACCGATCCGAACGTCCAGCGACGGGTATCCCCTGGACACCCGCTGCACATTCCAGTCTTCGAGAGCGGCGATCATCGCTTCAGCGCACTGGATGGCCCGAGTCGCGTCGTCATGGCTGGCTTGCGGAACCCCGAATGTCGCCATGATGCAATCGCCGATATAGTTGTCGACGGTGCCATGGTGGTCGAAAACGACCTGCTCCATGCGACGGTGGAACTGACGCAGAAGTTCGAACACTGCTTCGGCCGGATGATCCTCGGAATAGTGTGTGAAGCCGACGATGTCGGCGAACAGCACCGCGATATCCTGCCGGCGGACCGGGCCGAAGGGCTCGTCATCGCGTGGCGAGCTGGTCGACGACATTGGGCGAAAAATGCCGGGCGAGATTGGCGCGGGCGCGCTCTGCCTTGACATAGTCTTCCGACAGATGTCGGGAACGAGAGACGACCAGCGCCATGATCGCGCCGATAATCAGCACGACCAACACGTTGGTCGCCTGCGCGAATGTATCGACGAAATTGGGGTTGAGATAGAGGTTCAGTCGCTCTGTCACCGGTAGCGAATAGAGGTTCGTCGCCGGAATGACGGTTCCCGGATGAAAAATCACCCATCCCACGCCGATCGCCCACGTCAAGGCCGCGAGCGCGCCGAGATAGAGCGCCAATCGTGTCGAAAGGGTCAGCGCGCCAAGGCATACGAAAATCAGCAGGAATTTGAAGCTGCCCTCGCGCAGTTGCATCGCGGCCGGCGCGACCTCCAGGGAAAACGGGTTGGGCGTTATCAGCAGAACGGTCAACAGAACGATGTCCAGCGTACCGACGAGGTAACCGATCCACCATCGCGCCGTGCGACGGCGCGCAAAGAGAAACTGGATCAGGCCGACGAGCTGGAACAGCACGAGGCCCGCCAGCACGAAGAGCAGCGAGGCATCCCAGCGGCTGATCAATGAAAAGAAGCAGGAGATCACAGCGAGCGATGCCGTACGCGCCCAGAACTGCAATGCAGCACCCTGGCGTTCTGCGCGCGCCCGCAAATTTTTCAGGCGCGAATAGCGGCGAAGTTCAAGTGTTGGCGCGGTCGGCATGGGATCACTTCGATTTCACGGGGACGTGTCACGCATTCGGCAAACCCGCCCTCTACAATCTGGCAAATCAGTGCGCGAACTCTATCATGAATGTGGTTCATTTTTGAAACGCGGCTGAAAAGAGCAAAAACGTCCAGACAAGAGATCTTGGTGAAAACCAAAGCAGGACAGGCGGAGGCTTGGCCGTGTCAGGCCGGCAAAGGACGGCGTCCCTTTGCAGCAGCGGCGGGCCGGTCGGAAGCACCGGCATCCCTAGGGTGCGGGCCGACCGGCATGATCGCCGGAAAGGGCGTCGCGCCGAACGCAAACGTCCATTTGTAGCCGATAAGCCCGTCTTCGGGCGTCGTGTGCTGGTCGTGATGGGCGAGCAGCTTTGACGCGCTCGGCCAGTTCCTCGGCCTCGCGCCTGACCATCTCCGCCGTCTCCGGCCGCATCCGCCGGGAGAAGCAGACGAATGTCGCTTCCCGCTGCAGATGGTTGATCGCCCAGCCGATGAAGTTCTTGTTGGTCGTCTCGAACAGCGGCCTGAGCGGGCCTTCGAAATTCCACTGGATCGGCGTCTCGACCAGCAGCCTCGCCGAAAGGCCGCGGCCGAGCGCAACCAGTCCGAGCTCCTCGAGGTCGCGCAGATAGAGGAACATCGAGGCTTCGCTCAGGCCTTGCGAGCGCATGATGCCTTCGGGCGTGAATTTCTCCGACAGCATGACGAAGACGAACAGCAGCGCCGGCCGGCTCGCCAGCTTGCGCTCGATCTCCGGCGCGACGTGGTTGACCGGCCCGGGCCCCCGGTTCATCGAGCCCAGCACGTTCTCCAGCTCGACCTCGGCAGCGGCGCAGATCTCCACCAGACGGTCGAGCTTGCAGTTGCGCTCATGGAAGATGCGCTTCACCGTCGGCTCGGAGACGCCCATGCGCTCGGCAAGCATCGCGATAGGTGAGGCCTTTGGCCTTCAGCGTCCGCTTCAGCGCCTCGAAGATCGGGCCGTTCATGGAATGCACCTCTTTCGCGCGATTTCGTATCGATCTTCGATACTAGCGCCAAAAGGCCTTCCGGAAAAGTATCGAAAAACCTAGCTCTTCGCCGTCACCACAGGAGATCCGCCATGAAGACCCTCATCACCTCGATATGTTTCGCCGTCTTCGGCATTGCAGCATTGCCTGCTGCCCAGGCCGGCGAAATCTGGCGCGCTTCCGGCTTCGAGCAGCCGGAATCCGCACTGTTCGATGCCGCCAACAAGCGCATCATCGTCTCCAACATCGTCGGCAATCCCGGCAAGGCAGACGGCAACGGCTATCTGTCGGTGCTGTCGCTGGACGGCAAGATCGTCACCCAACATTGGACCGACGGCATGGACGCGCCCAAGGGCATGGCAATCTCCGGCGGCAAGCTTTACGTCGCCGACATCACCAAGGTCCGCGTCGTCGATCTTGCCAGCGGCAAGCTCGATCTCGAGCATCGACGTGCCGAAAGCCGTCTTCCTCAACGACGTGACCGCCGACGCGTCGGGCAAGGTCTATGTCACCGACATGCTGGCCGACGCGATCTACCGCATCGACGGCGACGAGCCGGAGCTGTTCGTCAAGGACGCGGTACTTGCCTCGCCCAACGGCATCTTCGCCGACGGCAACAGGCTGATCGTCGCCTCCTGGGGCAAGGGCATCAAGCCCGATTTCAGCACCGCCGAGCCCGGCGGCCTGCTGTCGGTCGATCTCGCCACCAAGGCGGTCACGCCGCTGCCCGGTGCGCAGAAATTCGCCGATCTCGACGGCGTCATCGCCATCGGCGACAGCATCTATGCCACCGCCTACATGACCGGCACGCTCTACCGCTATCATGAGGGCGGTGCGCCGGAGGTGGTCGCGACATTCAAGCCGGGCAGCGCCGACATCGGCACCGACGGCAAGTCGACCATCTTCGTGCCGCTGATGAACGAGGGCGAGGTGGCGGCGCTGAGCCTCGATTGAAAGCTATAACTGAGGTCTCGGGGCCGGTCTACGAACTTCCACTTGGCGCCAGAAGCGGTCGCTAGGTGATTGATCGAATGTCGGCGATTGCTTCGGACCCCCTGGCGAGAAACCCGTGCGCGGATCCGTATGCCGGGATGTAAAGCACATCCCTAGGTGATCTTGCGGCGGTAGGTGACCATGGCGAGAGCATAGGCGACGATGAGGAGACACACCAGGCGAGGGCGACCCAGATGTCGGCTCCGACCGGCTGCTGAGCGAACAGGTCGCGGATTGCGTTGACGATGGACGTCACCGGCTGGTGCTCGGCGAAGGCGCGCACCGGGCCAGGCATGCTGTCCGTGGGCACGAACGCCGAACTGATGAATGGCAGGAAGATGAACGGGTAGGATAATGCGCCGACGCCGTCCACGGACTTCGCCGACAGGCCGGCGATGACGGCCATCCACGTCAACGCCAGGGTGAACAGGATCACGATGCCGGCGACCGCGAGCCACGCCGGTACCCCCGCCTCGGAGCGGAAGCCCATGAGGAGGGCGACGAGCACGACGGTCGCAAGCGAGATCAGATTGGCAACCAGCGAGGTCAGCACGTGTGCCCACAGCACGGAGGATCGTGCAATCGGCATCGACTGGAACCGCTCGAAGATGCCGCTCTTCATATCCAGGAAGAGCCGGTATGCGGTGTAGGAGATGCCCGAAGCAATGGTAATGAGCAGAATGCCGGGCAGCAGATAATTCACATACGGTTCCGACCCTGCGTTGATCGCGCCGCCGAACACGTAGACGAACAGAAGCATGAAGGCGATCGGCATGGTCGCGGTCGTGATGATGGTGTCCAGGCTGCGCGCGATGTGGCGCAGGGACCGTCCCAACAGGACGGCGGTGTCGCCGAAGAAATGCTTGGTCATCGTTGTTCCCTACTCGTTCATGCCGACGCTGCGGTCGTTGCCGTTCTTGCCGTCGTCACTGACGATGGCGAGGAAGACGTCCTCCAGGGTCGGTTGCTTCTCGACGTATTCGATCGTTGCCGACGGGAGCAGTTGCTTGAGCTCGGCGAGGGTGCCGTTCACGATGATCCGACCCTTATGGAGGATCGCGATCCGGTCGGCGAGTTGTTCGGCCTCGTCCAGATACTGCGTCGTGAGCAGCACTGTCGTGCCATGCGCGGCGAGTTCCTTAACCGCTCGCCACACCTCGATGCGCGCCTGCGGGTCGAGCCCGGTCGTCGGCTCGTCGAGGAAGACGACCGGCGGATTGCCGATGAGGCTCATTGCAATGTCCAGGCGGCGGCGCATGCCACCCGAGTATGTCGACACCTTCCGCGCGGCCGCGTCGGTCAGCGAGAAACGATCGAGCAGGTCATCCGCGATCGTGCCCGGGTCCTTGAGGTGCCGCAATTTGGCGACCAGCACGAGATTCTCCCGCCCGCTGAGGATTTCGTCGACGGCTGCGAACTGTCCGGTGAGGCTGATGGACTCCCGCACGTCCGCAGCCTGCGTGGCGACTTCGAAGCCGTTGACGCTGGCTGTCCCCGCGTCGGCCCTGAGCAGCGTGGACAGGATTTTCACGACCGTGGTCTTGCCCGCCCCATTCGAGCCGAGCAGGGCGAAAATGCTGCCCGGCGCCACGTCGAAGTCCACGCCGCGCAGCACATGCAGCGTCTGGCGCGACTTCTCCAGGCCTCGCACTTAAATCGCAGACCCTTGCATCGGATTGGCCGCAGTCTGGATATCCATGCCGTTCTCTCCTTCGTTACGGTTCGTTGTCCGCGATGCGGTCAATGGCGTCGGTCAGCCGTTTCCGCTCCTTGTTGATCCACTGACCCTCCGCGTAGTTCTGGAGAAACGTTTCGGCGAATTCGACAGGGTCCTCGCCAACGACCGCGCGGATCGGGGTTCGGTTCGCTGCGCTCTGCTCGAAGAACTCGGCGAGATCCTCCAGCATCGACACCAGGATGTCGCCTTTCATTATCGCCCCGAAATACATCAGGTACCGCTCCAGCGCTTCGATCGCCGTGCGATAATTCGCGGGAAGCTGTTCAACGCGCGCCCTGTACTGGCGGTAGTGCTTCTTCTGTTCGAGCGATCCGGTGATCTGCTCGATCCATCCGACGGCCATGACTATTTCCTTTCTGTGTGGAGCTGTTCGAGCCGTTCCGCGAGGAAGTTCCACGTCCTCCAGAACTCTGCGAGATAGTCCCGTCCCTGAGCGTTGATCGAATACACCTTGCGAGGGGGGCCCTTCTCGGACGGGATCTTCTCCACGTCGACGAGGCCCTTTTGCTCGATCCTGACGAGCAGGGCGTAGACGGTGCCTTCGGCGATGTCCGAAAAGCCCTGCTTTCGCAACAGCGCCGTGATCTCGTATCCATACGCGCGCTGCACGGACAGGATCGCCAGGATGATGCCCTCCAGCGTGCCCTTGAGCATCTCTGTCATCTGTTTGCCCATGGGCATCGCCCTTTCATCTACTCAGTGCTGCTGACTACTGGTACCTAGTAGCGCTGAATAGCTGAGGTGTCAATGGCGAAACGAAAGTCGACCAGGCGGCGGAGTACAATCAGGCCAGTGGCCAACGTGGTGCGTGCCGTGGCCACATTCAAAGGGCGAACATCCTTGCACTGACAAGGGGACCACCGACCGGCAAATCCTGCGCGCTACTCTCGGTTCCCGGCCAACTGCGCCCGCGCGTCCCGGATCGAGGCGGCGTAGGTCACCAGCGGCCGCTTGACGCCGTGGTTGATCAGCATGCGCCTTGTCTGCGGCGAGGCGCCGGCGATGATGAAGCGCACGCCGGCGCGCCTGGCCTTGTGGGCCGCGCCCTCGATGACATTGGCGGCCGTCGAATCGAAGAACGGCACCGCCGAGCAGTCGAGGATGAAGTTCTTGCGCTGGTCGGCGATGCGGTCGAGCACCGTGCCGACGGTCGAGGCGGCGCCGAAGAAGAAGGCGCCCGAGATGCGGTAGACGACGGTGTCGGCGTCGCTCGCCTCGCTGGAATCATAGGCGCTGCCGCTGCTGTCGGCCACGTCGTCCTGGCACCAGCGACTGATCGGCCTCGACCGCGATGTCTTGGCCATGCGGTCGATGAACAGGATCGAGCCCAGCGCGAAGCCGACGACGATGCCTTCGGTGAGATCGCGGAAGACGACGATCAGGAAGGTCGCCAGCAGCACCAGCGCGTCGCCGCGCGACGTGCGCAGCAGCGTGGCGAAGGCCTGCTTCTCGACCATGTTCCAGCAGACCACCGCCAGCACGCCGGCAAGCGCGGCAAGCGGGATGTAGCTGGCCAGCGGTGCCGCCACCAGCATGAAGACGCGAGCAGGAACAGCGAATGCAGCATGCCGGACACCGGCCCGTGCGCGCCGGCCCGCACATTGGTGGCGGTGCGGGCGATGGTGCCGGTGGTGCAGATGCCGCCGAACAGGCCGGACGCGATGTTGGCGAAGCCTTGCGCCACCAGCTCGCAGTTGGAACGGTGCCGCCGTCCGGTCATGCCGTCGGCGACCACGGCCGACAGCAGCGATTCGATCGCGCCGAGCAGCGCAAAGGCGATGGCATCCGGCAGCACGGCGATCATCCTTGTCGAGGCTGACCGACGGGCAGCGCCGGCAACGGCAGGCTGCGCGGGATGCCGCCGAAGCGCGTGCCGATCGTCTCCGCCGGCAGCGAAAGCAGCGCCACGATGACCGAGGCCAGCCCGACGGCGATCAGCATGCCCGGCCAGTTCGGCCGCCAGCGCTTCAGCCAGGCGATGGTGGCGATGGTCAGCACCGCCACGCAGCGTCGCCGAGAGGTTGATCGTGCCGGCCGCCTCGCCGAGCGCCATCAGCTTCGGCACCAGCGGCCCGGGCTCCTTGCCGGCAAGCTTCAGCCCGAACAGTTCGACGATCTGGCCGGAGAAGATGATGACGGCGATGCCGGCGGTGAAGCCGACCGTCACCGGATAGGGGATGAATTTGATGTAGGTGCCGAGCCTGAGATAGCCGATGGCGAGCAGGAAGACGCCGGACATCATCGTCGCCAGCAGCAGCCCGTCGACGCCGACTCGCGCCGACGGTCGCCGCCACCAGCACGATGAAGGCGCCGGCCGGCCCGCCGATCTGGAAGCGGCTGCCGCCGAGCGCCGAGACGATGAAGCCGCCGACGATCGCGGTGTAGAGGCCGCGCTCCGGCGTCACGCCCGACGCGATGGCGATCGCCATCGACAGCGGCAGCGCCACGATGGCGACGGTCAGCCCGGCGATGGCAGTCGGCCTTGAACTGCTGGCAGCGTGTAGCCCTCGCGCAGCACCGTCACCAGTTTGGGCGTGAACAGTTCGGAAAAAGTCGGCCGTACCGGTTGATGCGTCTGCCCGCCGGATCTGATCCATGGACTGCCTTCCGCGTCTCGGAGGCGGCGGGGATCGTCGGCAGGATGTCGGCGGTCGCCGTCGCGACTTTATGCCGGCTCAGCTTTGCGGGTTCGGCGGCGCGACCGGCTTGAGGCGCACGCCCCTGCCGCCGCGCTCGCTGGCCTGGTTCTCGCCGATCAGCTCCACCCCGGCCTCGTCGAGGGCCTGGATGACCTTCATCAGCGTATCGACCACGCCCCTGACGACGCCGTCGCTCGCTTCCATGCGCTGGATGGTCGGAAGCGAAACCCCGGCGCGCTCGGCGAGCGTCTTCTGATCGATGCCGGCCAGCGCCCTTGCGGCGCGCATCTGCGCGGCGGTGATCATCGGCCAGAACCCTTGTCTGAGTTTGCAGTGTCAATGTATAATATAAACATCATGATGTTTCAAGCATCATTATAAACAGATGAAACATGGGTCATTCGCTGTCCGTCACCGCTTTGCGCCGCTGCAGCACGCGCGCCGCCAGCCAGCACAGCATCGCCCAGGCGAAGCCGGCGCACCAGCCGGCCAGCACGTCGGAGGGCCAGTGGACGCCGAGATAGACGCGGCTGACGCCGACCAGCAGCGTCGTCAGCACCGCGAGGCAGAGCACATAGATCTTCGTCGTCCGCCCATGCAGGAAGCGGGCCGCCAGCGAGCCGAGCGTCAGATAGGTCACCGCCGACAGCATGGCGTGGCCGCTCGGGAATGAGAGCGACGTCTCGTTGACGAGATGCGAGACGAGATCCGGGCGCGGCCGGTCGATGCCGGCTTTCAGCAGGCTGGACAGCACCTGGCCGCCGGCCACGGCGACGAAGATCAGCAGCGCCGTTGCCGGCCTGCGGATCAGCAGCAGATAGACGATCACCGCCGCCGTGATCAGCACCAGCACGCTGGCGCTGCCGAGGCTGGTGATGTCGCGCATCGCCCCTTCCAGCCACAGCGGCCCGATCGGGCTGTCGGGTTGGCCCGCCTTGCGGAAGGCGAGCAGGATTTCGGTGTCGAAGGCGTGCGGCGTGCGTCGCCCGCGCCACCTCCATCAATTCCTCGAATCCCCACAGCCCGCCGGCGATGACCAGGCCGGCCAGCAGCACCGGGAATTCGATCCGGTTGAGCAGCGTGCGTGCGGAGGTCTTCATCGGGTCTCGCTAGAGTGGTTCATCGTTTCACGGAAACGCCGAACCGCTCTTTTCCTTTGTTTTTGACGCAATTCCGGACGGAAAACCGCTTCACACTTTTCCTGGAATGCTCTAGAGGCGCCCTTGCAGATAGGGCCCGAGCGTGATCAGCGCCACCGCGGCGATCGCCAGCACGATGCCGGTCGCCTGCAGCGCGTTGACGCGTTCGCCGAAGAACACCAGCGCCACGGCATTGACCGACACCAGCTGGATCACCGCCGACAGGCTGAACGACACCGACATGCCGAATTCGCGGATCAACCGCAGCATGATCAGATTGCCCAGCGAATAGAGCGCCAGCGTCAGCACGATCTTGCCCAGGCTCGGCGCCAGCCCCCATTGCTTGGCCGCCGTTGCCGCCAGCAGGAAGATCACCGTCGAAATGCCGAGCTGCAGCAATCCCGAAAAACTCACTTTTTGCCCCTCGAATGACGTTTGTGGCAGCCCTTGTTTCCGAAGCGTGCCGGGACGTCAAGCAACGTCCATCGCACCAAGGTCCGGCTGGTGATTGAAACCGGCTTACAATGTCACGAAAATGTGATCAGGCGACTGTAAGGGTCGAACAGGTAACATGCTCCAGCCACTCCAAAAAGCCAGAGGCAAGCCTCATGACCGAACATCGCTCCCCCGACGCCCGTTTCCGCACCAGCCTGCTCGAGGAAAACGACGGCCCGGCCACCAACCCCACCGACAACCGCACCATGGGCGAGATCATCGCCGCGCGCTTCTCGCGCCGCGGTTTCCTGAAGGGTTCGCTCGCCGTCTCGGCCATCGCCGCCACCGTCAGCCCGCTGGCACTGATCACCGCCGACAATGCCCGCGCCGCCGAAGGCTCGGCCTTCACCTTCGACGAGCTCGAAGCCGGCATCGACGACAAGCATCACGTCGCACCCGGCTACGACGCCGACGTGCTGCTGCGCTGGGGCGATCCGCTGTTTGCCGATTCGCCGGAATTCGACCCGACGAAGCAGTCGGCCGAGGCCCAGGCGAAACAGTTCGGCTACAACAACGACTATGTCGGCTATATCCCGATCGACGGCTCGGCCGAGCACGGCCTGCTGGTCGTCAACCACGAATACACCAACCCGCATCTGATGTTCCCGGGCATCGTCAAGATCGTCGACAAGGACGGCAAGAAGGCGCTCGAAGTCGCACCGCTCAGCAAGGAGCAGGTCGATGTCGAGATGGCCGCGCATGGCGGCACCATCGTCGAGATCCGCAAGGAAGCGGGCAAATGGCAGGTCGTGCGCGACGGCAAGCTCAACCGCCGCATCACCGCCAACACCGAAATGGCGCTGTCCGGCCCGGCCGCCGGCCACGACCGCCTCAAGACCAACGCCGACCCGTCCGGCACCAAGGTCTTCGGCACCGTCAACAATTGCGCCGGCGGCGTCACGCCCTGGGGCACCTATGTCATGGCCGAGGAGAACATCCACGGCTATTTCTCCGGCGAACTGCCGGCCGACCACAAGGAAGCCGCCAACTACAAGCGCCTCGGCATTCCCGAAGGCGCCTATGAATGGGGCGCGCATTACGACCGTTTCGACCTCGCCAAGGAGCCGAACGAGGCCAATCGCTTCGGCTGGATCGTCGAGGTCGACGTCAACGACCCGACTTCGACGCCGAAGAAGCGCACCGCCATGGGCCGCTTCAAGCATGAGGGCGCCGAATCGATCGTCGCCAAGGATGGCCGCGTCGTCTTCTATCTCGGCGACGACGAGCGCTTCGACTATGTCTACAAATTCGTCACCAAGGGCACGTTCAACCCGAACGACCGCGCCGCCAACATGGACCTGCTCGACGACGGCACGCTGCATGTCGCCAAATTCGCCGAGGACGGCTCGGTCGAATGGCTGCCGATCGTCTTCGGCCAGGGCCCGCTGACGGCCGAAAACGGTTTTGCCGAGCCAGGCCGACGTGCTGATCGAGACGCGCCGCGCCGCCGACCTGCTCGGCGCCACCAAGATGGACCGCCCCGAGGACATCCAGCCCAATGCCGGCAACGGCAAGGTCTATGTCATGCTGACCAACAATTCCAAGCGCAAGGCCGAGCAGGTCGACGCCGCCAACCCGCGCGCCGAGAACGCCTTCGGCCACATCATCGAGATCGTCGAGGACGGCGGCGATTTCACCGCCACCAAGGGCAAGTGGGAAGTGCTGCTGAAATGCGGCGATCCCTCGGTGGCCGAAGTCGGCGCCACCTTCTCGACGGCGACGACAGCCAATGGCTGGTTCGGCATGCCGGACAATTGCGCCGTCGATTCGGCCGGGCGCCTGTGGGTCGCCACCGACGGCCAGGGCCCGAAGGCCACCGGCCGCACCGACGGCCTGTGGGCGGTCGACACCGAAGGCGTCGGCGCGGGCGACGTCAAAGCTGTTCTTCCGCGTGCCGATCGGCGCCGAAATGTGCGGCCCGCTGTTCGCGCCGGACGACCAGACCGCCTTCGTCGCCGTCCAGCATCCGGGCGACGGCGGCGAGGACTGGGAAGCCTTCGGCCGGCCCTCCTACTATGAGGACCTGTCGACCCGCTGGCCCGACTTCAAGCCCGACATGCCGGTGCGGCCGTCGGTCGTCGCCATCACCAAGCAGGGCGGCGGCAAGATCGCGGTCTGACACGGCCAGACTGGCGAGATTGGACAATCGCAGGAGGGATTTCGGCAACCCGAAATCCCTCCTTTTTATTCAGGGATCTATCAAGCCTCGGGAAAGATTGGCAATTTAAGCGTGGCGCCCTAGGTCTTCATCAGGAGATCGCCATGCCGAAATCCATTTATGATCGTGGCCTGCTCAAGCCTGCTGATATCGCCAGGTTGCAGCGCGTCTTTGACGAAGCCTGCCAGCGGCGCGAAGCGCATCCCGATTCGGCCGAGGCGCGGGAAATCGCCCTGACCCTGCTTGCACTGCATAATGCCGGCATGGTCGAAGAGGACATGCTGATGGAAGCCGTCGGTTTCCGGCGGCTTGATCCAAAATCGGCTTGATATCCACGGGAACAGCCGCTCACGCGCCCCTATGCAGCATGTTGGACCACGGCCATATTCATCGTGCTTCTCAGCCGGAAGCCGATGGACTCGTATAGTCCTATGGCCGCGGCGTTGGTGGCATAGGCATGGAGATAGGGAACTTCGCCGCGCGCCATGATCTGGTTTGCCACGAACAGGGACAGCAGCCTGCCCAGGCCGCGGCCGCGAAAGTCCGGATGCGAGCACACGCCGCTGAGTTCGGTAAAGCCAGGTTGCTTCATGCGGTCGCCGGCCATCGCCGCAAGTCTGCCGTCGATCTTCACGCCCCAGAAATCGCCGAGGCTCAACGCCTCAGCCGTGAACGGGCCAGGCTTGGTGACCGATGCCAGGGCGAGCATGTCGGCGGCATCGTTTCGCGTCAGGCGCTGCACACGCTCGTCGGACACGATCGGCAACGGCTGTTCGGCTGTCATCTGCACCAGGCACGCGGTCGAAACCGCAGAAAGCTCCGCAGGCAAGACGATTGCATCCGCCTGGACCAGGATGGTGCTCTCGAGCGGGGGAATGAGCCTGCTGAGCGCCTGCTGGCTTTCCACGTCGTCCGCTGCTGTGGCGGCGAAAGGAACGATCGACGATAGGTATCGCCTGGCAAGGCTGTCGCCTTGCGCGAACGCCTGATGGCGCGTCGCGAGCGCGCTCCAAATGGGACGGTCGAGAACATGTCTCATTGCACGGCAGCCCCGTTCTTTCCGCACGGCGGTCGAGCGGAGCTGCGGCGAGGCCGTCCTCGATGGCCGGCCAGTTGATCCAGAAGCGGCCCCGAAAGGTCTGCGCAGAGATCCGCGACGGCCTTCTCGATGCGTGGCCAGACGTCGCGCTTCGCAACATCGACCAGCCGTCGACCGTCCCGGGTGAGCGAGACAATCCTGCGCCGCTGGTCGTTGTTTGACTGGCTGACTTCGACCAACCCCAATTCGGCCAGAAGCGAGACGCTTCGCGTGACGCCCGGCTGCGCAATCCCAAGAGACTGCGCCAGTTCACCGACCGGCAGCGGCCCGAGCCTGTCGAGCGCGGCCAGGAGCGGATACTGGCTCGACTGGACCGGGACATCCAGGCGATCGAGCACGCGCTGCGTATCCGCCTGCAACTGCTCGCCTATACGCTTCAACCTGCTGCCCAGGCACAAGAAGCCAAGAGATCGAATGACGTCTTCCATGATCAATCCGTCTACATGAAACAATAACATGATATATAACAATGCATGGAAAGTCAAAAGCCACTGCCGTAGGGCGCAACTCGACGAGTGATGGCTCAGGGAATTAGGCCGCTGCCATCCGCCGCCTTTTGGCCGAGATTCCCCTGCAGATGGCGCCGATTGCGCCTTCTATGGCGCATGCGCGATATGATCGATAAATCAGGTCGCGTCAGTGCGACTGATTCGAGGCCCGTGGGCTGGCGGGTCTCCCTTTTCGACACGCGGATCGGCCATGCCCTCCTTGCGCATCACCATCGACAGGCTTCTTGAAGGCGCAGCACCCAAGGTTCCGCGCCAGGAGCTGACGCATGTCGAGCGCCTGGCGCTGGTTCGCCGGCATGGCGATTTCTCGCTCGCCTACTCGACCGCCGTGCAGCAGAAACTGTCCTATTTCGGCGACAGCGACGGCTACATCGCCTTCGGCACCAAGATGAAGCACCATTTCGCGCTCGGCGACCCGGTGGTGCATCCGCCTGACCGGCCCGCCTACATCAGACGTTTCGTCGAAGCCGCCGGTGGTCCCTGGTTCGTGCAGATCGGCGACCGAGACCGCGCGCGTGCTGGCCGCGCTCGGCTATCAGGTCAACCGCCTGGGCATCGACACCAGGCTGCCGCTGCCCGACCATGATTTCTCCGGCAAGCGCAACGAAACGGTGCGCTATTCCGAGCGCTGGTTGCTGAAGAAGGGGTATTCCTTCGAGGAAGACAGGCGCAGCATCTTCCTCGACGAGATCGCCAGGCTGTCCGAGAACTGGCGCGGCGAGCGCATCGTCAAGCGCTGGGAAATGGGCTTCCTCAACCGGCCCTTCGCCGACCATCTCGGCATCGACATGCGCCGTTTCGTGCTGCGCGGCCCCGATGGCGAGCTCGTCGCCCTGCTCGACTTCGATCCGCTGTTCAGCGGCGGCAAGGTCATCGGCTACACCACGGCCTTCAAGCGCAAGCATGTCGACGCCACGCCGCATGCCGAGATCGGCCTGACCAAATTCGCCGTCGACCGCTTTCGCGAGGAAGGCATTTCCGTCGTCACGCTGGGCCTGTCGCCGCTGGTCGACATCGAAGCCAGCGGCTTTGCCGAAAGCGAACTTCTGGCGCAGCACCTTCCAGCGCGCCTACGGTTCCGCCATGGGTCAATCGCTCGAAGTTCAATTTGCAGGGCCAGGCGGCGTTCAAGCGCCGCTTCCACGGCCAGGAGCAGCCGACCTATATCGCCTTCCGCAAGGGGACATTTGTCGAAATGCTGGGGCTGCTGCGGCTGGTGAAGGCAATCTGAAGCGGCCGACCGGTCAGTTCCGCAGCCGGTAGCCGGTCCTGAAGATCCAGGCGACGATCGCGATGCAGATGAGCAGGAAGACGACCGTCATGCCGAGGCTGATGCCGACCGAGACATCCGACTTGCCGTAAAAGCTCCAGCGGAACCCGCTGATCAGATAGACGACCGGATTGAACAGCGTCACCGTGCGCCAGATGTCGGGCAGCATGTTGATCGAATAGAAGCTGCCGCCGAGGAAGGTCAGCGGCGTGATGATCAGCAGCGGCACCAGCTGCAGCTGCTCGAAGCTTTTCGCCCAGATGCCGATGATGAAGCCGAACAGGCTGAAGGTCACCGCCGTCAGCACCAGGAAGGCGAGCATCCAGAACGGATGCTGGATGTGCAGCGGCACGAACAGCGAGGCCGTCGCCAGGATGATCAGGCCAAGGATGATCGACTTGGTCGCCGCGCCGCCGACATAGGCGATGACGATCTCCAGATAGGACACCGGCGCCGACAAAAGCTCGTAGATCGAGCCGACGAATTTCGGGAAATAGATGGCGAAGGAGGCGTTGGAGATCGACTGCGTCAACAGCGACAGCATGATCAGCCCGGGCACGATGAAGGCGCCGTAGCTGATGCCGTCGATCTCGGTGATGCGCGAGCCGATGGCCGAGCCGAAGACGACGAAATAGAGCGATGTCGAGATGACCGGCGAGACGATGCTCTGCAGCACGGTGCGGAAGGCACGCGCCATCTCGACCCGGTAGATCGCCCAGACTGCGCGCGCAGGTTCATGGCTCTTGCCTCAACAGATTGACGAAGATCTCCTCGAGCGAGCTGTTTTGCGTGTCCATGTCGCGGAACTGGATGCCGGCGGCCTCGAGGTCGCGCAGCAGCGAGGCGACGCCTGGCCGTTCGCTCTGGTTGTCATAGGTGTAGGTCAGTTGCTGGCCATCCGGCGACAGCTCCAGCGCATAGCGCGAGAAGGCTTCGGGAATGGCGGTGAGCGGGCTGCGCAGCTCCACCACCAGCCGCTTGCGGCCGAGCTTGCGCATCAGTTCGGCCTTGTCCTCGACCAGGATGATCTCGCCGCGGTTGATGACGCCGACGCGGTCGGCCATCGCCTCGGCCTCCTCGATGTAATGCGTGGTCAGGATGATGGTGACGCCGTCGTCGCGCAGCCGGCGCACCATCGCCCACATGTCCTGGCGCAGCTCGACGTCGACGCCGGCCGTCGGCTCGTCGAGGAACAGCACGCGCGGCTCGTGCGACAGCGCCTTGGCGATCATCAGCCGGCGCTTCATGCCGCCCGACAGCGTGATCGCCTTGGCGTCCTTCTTGTCCCACAGCGAGAGGTCGCGCAGCACCTTCTCGACGAAGGCCGGGTTGGGCGGCTTGCCGAACAGGCCGCGGCTGTAATTGACCGTCGCCCACACGCTCTCGAAGGCGTCGATGGTCA
Organism: uncultured Alphaproteobacteria bacterium; assembly: GCA_963788955.1. Taxonomy (GTDB): domain Bacteria; phylum Pseudomonadota; class Alphaproteobacteria; order Rhizobiales; family Rhizobiaceae; genus Mesorhizobium. The sequence goes on from CAWBIN010000010.1 coordinate 74,287, forward strand.
GTTCCTGCGGCACCAGCCCGATCAGGCTGCGCGCGGCGCGGTAGTCTCTGGTTGATGTCGTGGCCGTCGACTGTGACGGTGCCGGACGAGCGGTTGACGATGCCGCAGACGATCGAGATCAGCGTCGTCTTGCCGGCGCCGTTCGGCCCCAGCAGCGCGAAGATCTCGCCGCGCTCGATGTCGAGGTTGATTTCCTTCAGCGCCTTGAAGCCGGTGGCGTAGGTCTTGGTGACCCCGGAAATGGAAATGATGATGGCGAATTGGGGACATGGGCTGAAAACGGCTGCTTGAAACGCGGGGATTATTATTGCGCTGAATGTCGGTGCGCGCAGCCGGAAGTCAATGCCGCTCCTGACAATTCTGGACAAACGTTCCCTTTTGACAGTTTCGCCGTGGTAGCGAGGCGCTGACGGATTTGCGCCGGATCTGCTGCGACAACGCGCCCCGCGTGACGCCACGCCGCTTTGACCGCAGCCGGCTTGCGGCCTATTCTGCGGACAACAAGCAGCAGCCGGAGCCCGCCATGGACCCGCTCATCCTGTCGCGCATCCAGTTCGGCGCGAACATCTCGTTCCACATCCTGTTTCCGACGATCACCATTGCGCTTGGCTGGGTGCTGCTGTTCTTCAAGCTGCGCTACAACGCGACCGGCGATTCCGCCTGGATGCGCGCCTATTTCACCTGGGTGAAGGTGTTCGCGCTGTCCTTCGCCATGGGCGTGGTCTCCGGCGTCACCATGAGCTTCCAGTTCGGCACCAACTGGCCGGGCTACATGGAGAAGGTCGGCAACATCGCCGGGCCGCTGCTCGCCTATGAGATCCTCACCGCCTTCTTCCTCGAGGCGGCCTTCCTCGGCATCATGCTGTTCGGCTTCCGCCGCGTCTCGAACCGCGTCCACACGCTGGCGACGGTGCTGGTCGCCGGCGGCACCACGCTGTCCGCCTTCTGGATCATCGCGCTGAATTCCTGGATGCAGACGCCGGCCGGCTTCGAGATGCGCGACGGCGTGGCGCATGCCGTCGACTGGTGGGCGATCGTCTTCAACCCGTCCATGCCCTACCGGCTCGTCCACATGCTGCTCGCCTCGGGGCTGACGGTGTCGTTCCTGATCGCCGGCCTGTCGGCGCTGCGCTATCTCACCGGCGACCGTTCGGAATCGATGTGGAAGGCGCTGCGCACCGGCGTCTTCACCGCCGCCATCCTGATCCCGATCCAGATCTTTGCCGGCGACCAGCACGGGCTGAACACGCTGGAGCACCAGCCGCAGAAGATCGCCGCCATGGAGGCCAACTGGAACACCGGCCCCAACGTGCCGCTGGTGCTGTTCGCCTGGCCGGACGAGGCGGCGAAGGAGAACAGGTTCGAGATCGCCATTCCCGACGGCGCCAGCGTCGTGCTGCGGCACTCGACCAGCGGCGTCGTGCCGGGGCTGAACGACTATCCCGGCAACCATCCGCCGGTCTTCCCGTTGTTCTGGGGCTTTCGCATCATGGTCGGCACCGGCATCTTGATGCTGATCGTCTCCTGGTCGGCGGCCTTCTTCCTCAAGCGCCGCCACAGCCTGCCGAAGCCGCTGGCGCATGCTGATGGTGCCGATGGCGCTGTCGGGCTGGGTGGCGACGCTGGCCGGCTGGTACACGACCGAGATCGGCCGCCAGCCCTGGCTGGTCACCGGCGTGCTGAAGACCGCCGACGCCGTCGGCCCGGTCGCCGGCAGCCATGTCGCGCTGACGCTGGCCGATCTATCTCATCCTCTATGTGCTGCTTGCTGATCGCCTATCTCGGCGTGCTGGTGCACCTGGCGCTGAAGGCGGCCAAGGACGGCGACACCTCGCCGCTGCCGGGCGTGATGAAGACGGCGCATGTCGCAACCGGCTGCAGGAGAGTAGACAATGAGCTTCGACTGGCCAACCGCGCTCCCCCTGATCTTCGCCGGCCTGATGGGCCTCGCCATCCTGATCTACGTCATCCTCGACGGCTTCGATCTCGGCATCGGCATCCTGTTCTCGGTCGCCGAAGACGCCGAGCAGGACACGATGATCGCGGCGATCGGCCCGTTCTGGGACGCCAACGAGACCTGGCTGGTGCTGGCCGTCGGCCTGCTGCTGGTCGCCTTCCCGATGGCGCATGGCGTCATCCTCACCGCGCTCTACATCCCGGTCTTCGTGCTGCTGGTCGGCCTCATCCTGCGCGGCGTCGCCTTCGATTTCCGCGCCAAGGTGCCGGCCGGCAAGAAGCATCGCTGGAACCGCATCTTCTTCCTCGGCTCGATCATCGCCTCGCTGGCGCAGGGCTATATGCTGGGCGTCTATGTGCTCGGCCTCGATGTCGGCCTTGGCGGCATGGCCTTCGGCGCGCTGGTGGCGCTCTGCCTGTCCGCCGCCTATGCGGCGATGGGCGCCGCCTGGGTGATCTACAAGACCGAAGGCGAATTGCAGAAGAAGGCGGTGGCCTGGCTGCGCACCGCGCTGGTGCTGACCGCGCTCGGCATGGCGGCGGTGTCGCTGGCCACGCCCTTCGCCAGCCCGCGCATCTTCGCCAAATGGTTCGTCTGGCCGCGAAATGCTCTATCTGTCGCCGCTGCCGATCCTGTCGGCGCTGCTGTTCCTGTGGCTGTGGCGGCAGACCTTCCATCTGCCCAAGCCCGACGACCGCCATGCCCTGACGCCGTTCCTGACGCTGGCCGCCATCTTCGCGCTCGGCTTTGCCGGGCTGGCCTGGTCGTTCTACCCGTTCGTCGTGCCCGACAAGCTGACCATCTGGCAGGCGGCGTCGGCGACGGAAAGCCTCGCCATCATCCTGGCCGGCACGGTCGTCGTGCTGCCGGTCATCATCTTCTATTCCTTCTATGCGTATCGCGTGTTTGGCGGGAAGGCGACGGATTTGACGTATGATTGAGGCGATCGAAGGCCTGGGGAGACGCGGCGAGATCCTTCGCGCCCCAGGTCTGCCCTGCCGGACATCTCCCTAGATGACGGAGGACGTGCGCCCGCCCCCCAAGACCCTCAGCTCCTGGCCGAAAGCACCAGCACCGGCTTGTCGCTATACAGCTCCGGGAACAGCGACTTCAAATTCGCCACCTTGGGCAGGTCGTTGTAGACGATGTAGGGATAGGTCGGGTTCAGCGTCAGGAAATCCTGGTGGTAGTCCTCGGCCGGATAGAAGGTCTTGCCGGTCTCCAGCGTGGTGACGATCGGCTTCGAAAACACCTTGGCCTTGTCGAGCTGGGCGATGTAGCTCTGCGGCGATCTTCTTCTGCGCGTCGTTCTCGGCAAAGATCGTCGAGCGGTACTGGGTGCCGCTGTCCGGACCCTGGTAGTTCAGCTGCGTCGGATTGTGCGCGACCGAGAAATAGACCTGCAGCAGCTGGCCGTAGGTCACCTTGGACGGGTCGTAGGTGATCTCGACCAATTCGGCGTGGCCGGTGCGGCCGCTGCCGACCGTCTCGTAGACGGCGTTCTCCTTGGCGCCGCCGGCATAGCCGGAGACGGCGCTGGTCACGCCCTTGACGTGCTGGAACACGCCCTGCACGCCCCAGAAGCAGCCGCCGGCGAAGACCGCCTTCTCGCGTGCCGCTGGTGGCCTTCTCGTCCATTGCCGGCGGCGGGATCACCACCGCGTCCTCGGCCGAGACGCGCCGGGCTCTGCCACAGCGCGGCCGCCCGCCGCCGCGAGCGATGAGCGCGGCAAGCGCGCTCTTGACGAGATTGGCGATCGCCGCGCGGCTTTTTCGGAATGCCGGTCATGTCTGATCTCCCATGATGGTGTCGACTATTATACGACGGATCGCGCCGCCTGGTTCTCAAATTGCCGTGCGCCGGCGCGCGCTCCGCTCGGCCCGGCCAAAAGGACCGTCCCTGACCTGGACAGGGAACGACCATGGCCAGGGACGGCCGGAGCGAGCCGAGCTAGTTGGCCGCCGCCATCGCGTCGCAGGCCTTGGTCGCCTCGTCCTTCTTCATGGCGTCGGTTTCCATGGCGGCCTTGTCCATGCAGTCCTTCTTCATCGCATCGGTCGGCTCGCCGGCTTCATCGCGTTCGGTCGCCATGGCGTCGGCCGGCTTCATGGCATCGGTCGCCGGCTTCATGGCGTCCGTTGCCGGCTTCATCGCGTCGGTGGCCATCGGATCGGCCGGCTTCATCGCATCTTCGGCGCGGGCGCCGCCGGCGAAAGGCCGTCGATCAAAGCGCAAAGGCGAGCGCCGGCAGGGTCAGGCGGGAAATTGGTCATGATGGTCTCCTCTGTGAGGGCGCGCGGATGCGAGCGCCGGGAAGTGCGGCGCCGCTCCATGCGGCGTCGCGTGAAATGAAATCAGTTGGCGGCGGCGGCCAGGATCGGCCCGCCGCCGGCGACTGCACCAGCACCGCGGTGCTCAGGCCGCCGGAAGCGGCCGGCAGCGGCAAGCGTCGTGGCCTCGCCGCTCCAGCTGCCGAGTTTCTTCAGCGATGCACGACATTGGCATGCGGCAGGGTGCGGCCGGTGTTTTCGCCGCGCGCCACCGGCACCTCGATGACGCCCTTGTTGTAGCGAACCAGCCAGACATCGGCCTGCCGGCGGGCGCGGAGCCGGCGCCGATGCTGATCTTGCCGCCGTCGAGCGACAGCGACGGGCCCTTTGTGCGGCCGCTCGAGGAAATCAGCTGCTCGATCTCGCCGGGCGCGGCGCCGACCGCATCGGCATCGCCATTGACCACAACCTGCGGCGTGAACGGGCCGGAGCGGCCGAGCGACGGCTCATAGCTCACCTGGCGCTGCGTGAATTCCTCGTCTGCCGAACGTGTCCTTCCAGCCGAGATAGTCCCAGTAGGTGACGTTGAACGACAGCGCCAGAACGCCGGGCTGGTCCTTGACCTTGATCAGATTGGCATTGGCCGGCGGGCAGGACGAGCAGCCCTGGCTGGTGAACAGCTCGACCACGGTGAGCGGCTGGGCGAAGGCGGTGCCGTCGCGGCAAGCGCCAGCAGCACCGCACCGGCGCCAGCCAGCATCGCGCCGCGTTTCGCCTTTGATCCAGTCATCTTGGGTCTCCGTTGCGGCTGGTGGCCATGACACCCATTTCGCCGGCGCGCGAGCGCTTCGTTACATCGTTCACCGGTTTGTGATTGGGTGCTCGTGCGCGCACGACGCTGGAGGTTGGCGAAGGCCGAGGCGACATCCGATCTCCCTCCTCGTGGGGGAGATGTCCGGCAGCAGAGGGGGGCGCCGTAGAGCACCAACAGACGCGCGCTCCACGAGCGTCGTCATGCAAGCGGTGGAACGTTGGTCTGATAATCAGCGAAACTTTGGGCCTCCTGATATCGGAGGCGGAGATCATGGATCCTGGCAAAGCTGGCGGGACAGCGCCCCCCTCTGGCCTGCCGGCCATCTCCCCCACAAGGGGGGAGATGGGCAGTTCGGGCGCCCCGCCCCCTACTGCGTCAGCACGCGTATCCGAAGGCCGCTGGTTGAAGTCGCACTTGCCGGTCACGGTGTAGAAGAAGTCGGCGTTGGAAACCGCGGCCGGCACGGATTGCCGCCGTCCTCCCAGGCCTGGTAGCCCGGCTGGCCGCAGGGCACGGCGGTGAAGATGTCGACGGTCTGGCCGGTTGCGATCTCGGGCATGACGGTCGGGCTTGTGCCGATATAGAGCCGGTTGGAGGTGGCCGGATCGTTCGACTTCAGGATCTTCGGCGAGCCGGACGGCACGTCCATCTGCAGATAGAGGCTGCTCATCAGGCTGACGTCGACCACGGCGCCGGAGCCATTGGCTGGATACATCGTATCGACACAGCCATATTTGGTGCCGCTCGAGTCCGTCTGGATGGCCGTTCCGGCGGGCAGGCTCTTCTGTAGCGACTTCGTCGTGCCGACCACGCAGACCTGCTTCTGGACCGTCGTGCTGACGTCGGCGCCGCCCGAATTGGTGATGGTGTTCACAAGGGTCGTGCCGTAGCCCTTCGGATCGCCGGTGTTGCCATAGGTATAGGTGATCGTCATCAGCGGCTTGGCGGTGGTCGCACCGAACTTCGTGCCGTAGAGCGTCATGGTCTTGCCCCAGTAGCCCGACACCTTCGTCACCTTGAACGTGGTCTGCACCAGCGCCGGCCGCTTGCGCACCGCCGATCCGACGGCCACCTGCACCGTGTCGATCCTGGCGATCTGCATGAAATTGGTCGGCATCGGAAAGCTCGCCGAGGCCCTGGCGGTGGCGGTGCCGTCGGCTGCGACGTCGAAGCTGTCCAGCTTGGCGGTGCCTTGCCCGCCATTGTTGGCGAAGGCCTGCTCCAGTGCCGTCTGGCGGGCGGCAAGCGCCGTGCCGGTCGGCATCGTGGTGATCGACAGGATCGCCGCATCCAGCGCGTTCTGCATGTTGCCGCGGGTCTGCACGGCCGAGGTGTAGTCGACCGAAAAGCCGACGGCGAGCGCCAGCGGGACCAGGGCGATGATGAAGACGGGCACGAGCGAGCCGCTGGTCGAGCGGAGGAACTGTTTTGCAAACCTGGGCATGTTGGGGCTTTCGAGGGCGAGTTTGGCCGGTTGTGTGGCCGCGAACTATGCCCCAAACCCGTGGATTAAAGATTAAGGGGGGCTAATGTCCGCGGCGGCAGCAACGCGCGCGCGTCCGCACATAGATGCTGGCGGGCCAGCGCCCCCGCGCCTGCCGGACATCTCCCCCACGAGGGGGAGATTGGCGGCGTCGGCGCTCCGCTTCTTCTTGCAACGTTCAAGATTGGCTAAGCAGCGATGACGGCCGATCTCCCCCCTCGTGGGGGAATGTCCGGCAGGCGAGGGGGCGCGAAGGATCGCGGCCCTTGCGCCATGCGGCCGCCCCCCGCTTGCCCCTGCAACCCGCCCCTGCTAAAGGCCGCCGCATGACCACCCCGCTCGACCACATCCGCAATTTCTCCATCGTCGCCCATATCGACCATGGCAAATCCACGCTTGCCGACCGGCTGATCCAGTCCACCGGCGGGCTGGAGCTGCGCGACATGAAGGAGCAGGTGCTGGAACTCGATGGACATCGAGCGCGAGCGCGGCATCACCATCAAGGCGCAGACGGTGCGGCTGAAATACCGCGCCAACAATGGCGAGGACTATATCCTCAACCTCATCGACACGCCCGGACACGTCGACTTCGCCTATGAAGTGTCGCGCTCGCTGGCCGCCTGCGAGGGCTCGCTGCTGGTCGTCGACGCCAGCCAGGGCGTCGAGGCGCAGACGCTGGCCAATGTCTACCAGGCCATCGACAACAACCACGAGATCGTCGTGGTGCTGAACAAGGTCGACCTGCCGGCCGCCGAGCCCGAGCGCATCCGCGAGCAGGTCGAGGAGGTCATCGGCATCGACGCCTCCAACGCCGTGCTGATCTCGGCCAAGACCGGCCTCGGCATTCCCGATGTGCTGGAGGCCATCGTCCACCAATTGCCGCCGCCGCGCGAAGGCGATGTCGCCGCGCCCCTGAAGGCGATGCTGGTCGACAGCTGGTACGACGCCTATCTCGGCGTCATCGTGCTGGTGCGCATCATCGACGGCGTGCTGAAGAAGGGCCAGACCATCCGCATGATGGGCACCGGCGCCAAATATCTGGTCGAGCGCACCGGCGTGTTCACGCCCGCCCGCATCAATGTCGACGAGCTCGGCCCCGGCGAGTTCGGCTTCTTCACCGGCTCGATCAAGGAAGTGGCCGACACCCGCGTCGGCGACACCATCACCGAGGACAAGCGCGCCACCGCGCAGGCCCTGCCCGGCTTCAAGCCGGCGCAGCCGGTGGTGTTCTGCGGCCTGTTCCCGGTCGACGCCGCCGATTTCGAGGATCTGCGCGCCGCCGTCGGCAAACTGCGCCTCAACGACGCCTCCTTCTCCTATGAAATGGAAACCAGTGCCGCGCTCGGCTTCGGCTATCGCTGCGGCTTCCTCGGCCTGCTGCATCTGGAAATCATCCAGGAGCGGCTGGAGCGCGAGTTCAACCTCGACCTCATCGCCACCGCACCCAGCGTCGTCTACCGCCTGCTGCTCAATGACGGCACGGTCAAGGAACTGCACAACCCGGCCGACATGCCCGACGTGGTGAAGATCTCGGCCATCGAGGAGCCGTGGATCCGCGCCACCATCCTGACGCCCGACGACTATCTCGGCGGTATTCTAAAACTCTGCCAGGACCGGCGCGGCATCCAGGCCGACCTGTCCTATGTCGGCAAGCGCGCCATGCTGACCTACGATCTGCCGCTCAACGAAGTCGTCTTCGATTTCTATGATCGGCTGAAATCGATCTCCAAGGGCTACGCCTCCTTCGACTATCATCTGACCGACTACAAGGAAGGCGACCTGGTGAAGATGTCGATCCTGGTCAACGAGGAGCCGGTCGACGCGCTGTCGATGCTGGTCCACCGCACGGCGGCGGAAAAGCGCGGCCGCCAGATGTGCGAGAAGCTGAAGGAGCTGATCCCGCACCACCTGTTCAAGATCCCGATCCAGGCCGCGATCGGCGGCAAGGTCATCGCCCGCGAAACCATCTCGGCGCTGCGCAAGGACGTCACCGCCAAATGCTACGGCGGCGACGTCTCGCGCAAGCGCAAGCTGCTCGACAAGCAGAAAGAGGGCAAGAAGCGGATGCGCCAGTTCGGCAAGGTGGATATTCCGCAGGAGGCGTTTATCCAGGCGTTGAAGATGGGGGATTGAGAAGCCGGTTGGCGCGCACAGCGCGCCAAGCCATCGATCCAGTGAATCGATGGCAGGCTTCGAAAGCGGGGGAGTTGCCGGAGGCAGCGGGCCCCCCGCCAGCGCGGCGTTGACGCTGCGCGGTGGAGGTTGGGCGCCGCGATCAGGAGTTCTTCGTATCCCGACCGTCCGGTTCTTTTGCCACGCCTTTGAACGGACCTTCCGAGGACTTCCGTTCCATGAACTGGCCGTTCCGCTCGTCGCGTTTCTGCCAATCGCCGTTTTCGTGTTGGAACTGCGTCCTACCAGTTACCGCACCACGGCGATAATCGTCACCTGTGTTCTTAGCCATAGCGGCCTCCTGTGAACAGAAGAAGAACGTAAGCCGATTCGGAGCTGAAATCACGTGCTCATCAGATCGGTGTTGCATGGCATTTGAAAACCGGATTCTGCAACGGAGTTGACGTTCGACAAGGCCTATTCAGCCTTCAATCTTGAGGTTGACCATCCAGATCGATGGCGGGTTCTTGCTTTGGCGGCTGCTGCATATGCTCAGGCCATTGAAGAGGCCGATCCGGCCATGAGAAACTAGCCTCAAGCCACATCAGACATTTTCGCGTGTATTCGAAATAGGCCTCCTGCGCTTTCAGAAGGGTTAGATTGGTAATCTTCCAACAAATCTTCCATCTGGCTTCCAAGAGATATCTTTAGCGCTCGTAAACATGAGTTGTTCGGGCAGGTGGACCCATTGAGCGTGGGCGTATTGGTTGCGACTCCTTTGCAGTAGCGTATCGCTCCTATCGCCTCCGCGAACTTGGCCTCATGGCCTTTTGCCACCATGATATGCCGGACTAGACGGCTGATGACATCAAGGCGCGTCCCTTCATTTTCGATGGCATGGAGGGCGTCTAGAACAGCCCACTTTTGGCCAAGCGCAAGACCGCCGATAAAGCAAAGAGCGATATCGAGTTCGCTGTAGCCAATAACCATTCGACCGATGAGGTTAGACTCGTCCGGGAATGCCTCATGTGAAGGATTGATCATGTCGAAGACCGCCAAAAAATCCGAGAAGTGAAAGAACCCCAAGCGCACTATGAAGCGCATGGCAAAGGCCCCTCCTGATCCTAAGCAGTGCGGAAGAGAATCCAAAGATCAAAAGCTAGAGAAGGGCGGCGACCTCTAGGGGAACTCCAGAGAGAGCGCTAGGATGCCATCTAAATCTCAGATCGCTTTGCCCAATTGGGAGGTCCATCTTGAAGCGCGATATGGAGTTGGTCCGGGAGATACTGCTTGCCATTCAAGAGCGCACCAGTCTCAAGGCAGGGCCCTTGATCTTAGAAAACCACGATGAGGCTGTCGTCGGTCGACATCTCGAAATGCTATTCCACGCCGGTCTTGTTGACGGGACTACCTCACAGGCACTCTCAAGCCCGTATGCGAAGGTCTATGTCAAAGACCTAAGTTGGGCCGGCCACGACTTTCTGTCTGCTATGGAAAACAAGGGCGTCTGGAGCAGGATCAAGCAATCGTTCTCAGCGACGGAATTGGCAGGAATGCCCCTTGATGTCTTGAAAGACGTCGGAATGGGGCTCCTAAAGGAATACGCTAAGGGGAAGGTAGGGTTAGGCGGCGGCTAGTAGCGCCTGCTCACTCGCTGTAGGCTGCGTGCGCCCCCTGGCATAGCGCCCCACCTTTGAGAGCGCCCCACCTTGGCGTATCCTCTTCCCGGCTTGGGGAGGCATCAAATGCGTTCCACTCTAGACACCGTCGCCGCGATTGGCCTCGCCATCGGCGGCGTTTTCGGGCTCGCCGGCACCTTTGTGGCGAGCTCCGAACTTCGCGAAACGCTGTGGGCGATCGACGGCGTGGCGCTCGTGGTGGCGGCAGCGCTGCTGACGATGAAATACCAGCGGCTGGGCAATGACTGCGTCGCGGCCGGCTTCCTCACCTTCGTCGCCGGCGAGAGCCTGCTGCTGGCGGGCAATGCGGCGGGGCTCGATGCCAGCGTTCCCTCCTATGTCGGCGGCATCTCGCTCTGGGCGGCAGCCCTCGTCCTGATCAGCGCGCCGAATACTTTTGCGCTCTGGATGCGCCTCACCGCCGTCATTGCCGCCGTGCTGTTTGCCGTGACGGTGGGCATGGTGCTCTGGGGCGCGCCCTTGCTGCCGACGTCCACGCCGCTGCCTGCCGCCGGCTATCCGTTCCTGGTGCTGACCTTCATCGGCTGGATCTGGACGCTGATGAAGCCCGAACGGTGAGGGGAAAAATGTCCGCGCCGCTCGAACTCCGCAACAGTGTCACCGGCAAGATCTTTCCAGCCATCGGGCCGTTCATCATCGGCGCGATGTTCGGCGTCGGCGCGCTGCAGGGCCTGGCCTCGGGCGCAGAGGGCGGGCACGTGCTGGTCATCGCGCTGATGGCGGTGGCTTGCCTGGCGCTCGGCGCATCAATCGCGCGCGGCGCCTTCGACACTTCGGTCAAGGTGACCCTGGATCAGCGCGGTTTCCGCGATAGCCGCGCCGGCGATGTGCTGGTGCCGTGGCGCGAAGTGCGCAGCGTGCGCCTCACCGCCGGCAAGGGCTCGGCGATGCTCAATTTCGAACTCATCGAGGAGCCGCCGGACGCAATCAAATATGCGCCGGCCAACGCGCTGAGCCGGATCCTGCCCTTCGGCAAGACCATCGTGCACATGGAGGTCTCCTCGCTCGATGTCCGCGGCGACGACATGATCGACGCGATCCGGCAGTTCGCGCCGCATGTGGTGGTGGCGCGCTGACTCTTCCTTCCCCCCTTGTGGGGGAAGGTGGACCGGCGCGCAGCGCCGAGACGGATGAGGGGTGTTGGAAGGAATGAGGCGGCGGCGATTTCAGACACAGTGCCAAGCTGGAACACCCCTCATCCGACCGAGCTTCGCTCGGCCACCTTCTCCCACAAGGGGAGAAGGGAAGAACGCACCGCATCTGTGCCCGCCCCGTAATCCATGCGAGCTTGGCGCCACCAATTCGGGACACCGCCATGCTTCGCCTCGCCCTTGCCGCCCTGCTCCTCGCCACCCCGGCGCATGCCGCCGAGATGGCGTTCTTCGTCAAGAACCTGCGTAGCCAAGCGGTGGCGGTCGAGCTGTTCAGCCGCGACCGCGAGACCGTCTGGCCGGGCGGCGACAGCGTGTTCCTGATCCAGCCGGGTTCGCAGAAGTCCGTACCGATCTCCTGCAATTCCGGCGAGAACATCTGTTACGGCGCCTGGGTCAACGGCCAGGACAACATCTCCGCCGGCGTCGGCCCGGACAACGACCTCCCTTGCGACAATTGCTGCTTCATCTGCGTGGAGAAGACGACCGAGACGATTGATCTGGTGCCGTAGGTGGAACTTCCCTTCTCCCCTTGTGGGAGAAGGGAAAAAGGGGATTGCCCAATCTTCTCCTTCCTCGCTTCAGCCTCGCATGCGATGATTTACCCCTCGGCCGTGGGGGCCAATTCTCATCCCAGGGGGTTTTATGTCTTTCGCCTTTCCGCGCCGCATCGTCGTCGCGCTCTCGCTCGCAGCCCTGTTCGCGCCTGCCGCCCATGCCGGCGATGTCACTTTCGAGATCAAGAACAGCCATCCCAACGCCATGCGCCTCGAGCTCTACAGCCAGGACCGCGACTATGTCTGGCCGGGCGATGGCAAGGATTTCTATCTCGATGACGGCGAGACCAAGCAGCTGCCGATCTCCTGCGAGGAGGGCAAATCGATCTGCTACGGCGCCTGGGTCGACGGCGACGAGGAAACCTATTGGGGCGTCGGCCCCAACAACAAGGAAAAATGCGAAGACTGCTGCTACACCTGCAGCGGCGGCGAGACCGAGGAAATCGACCTGGTGGAGTGAGCTGCCGATCTTCCCCCCCTCGTGGGGGAGATGTCCGGCAGGACAGAGGGGGGCGCCGTAGAGCGCCAACCTCAACAGCCACCGAGCATCAGCAATGCCTCATACGCCCTTGCCTCCAAGACATCGCGCAAATGCCAGATCGATGCGCAAGGTCATGACCGATGCCGAATTGAAGCTCTGGAACGAGCTTCGCGCACACCGGCTGATGGGGCTTGGCTTCCGGCGGCAATTTCCGATCGCCGGTTACATTGTCGACTTCGCTTGCCCGGAGAAGAAACTCGTCGTTGAAGTTGACGGCTCCCAGCATACGGAGGCCGATGCCGTCGCCAGCGACGAAGTGAGGACAATGCGCTTGGGACAGGATGGCTGGACCGTCCTGCGCTTCTGGAACGACGACGTCATCCGCGACATCGACAATGTCTGCCAGCATATTGTGATTGCGGCGGGGCTCACTGGGGCGCCTTAGGTCGCGGCGAAGTGGGCGATCTTTCGCGCCCCCCTCTGGCCTGCCGGCCATCTCCCCCACGAGGGGGGAGATCTAACTCTCCTTCCTTGGCCCAGCGCTCGCCGCTTTATCGACCGGGCCGTATCGGCTAAGGGCTTCGCAGCAAGAACCCTCGCTGCCCGGACCGCCGCCAAAAAATGACCGCCAAGCCAAAACCCCTCCCTCTGTTCCTCGGCATCGACACCGGCGGCACCTACACCGATGCCGTGCTGTGGTCGGAAACCGGCAGCCCGCGCGGCAAGGTGCTGGCCAAGGCCAAGGCGCTGACGACGCGCCATGATCTGGCCGTCGGCATTTCCGGCGCGGTCGATGCGGTGCTGCAGAAGGCCGGCACCGATCCCGCGGCGATAAAACTGGTGTCGATGTCGACGACATTGGCCACCAATGCGCTGGTCGAAGGCCAGGGCGGCCGCGTGGCGCTGGTCATGATCGGCTTTTCCGAGACCGATCTTGCCCGCGACGGGCTGAAGACGGCTTTGGGCACCGACCCGGTGGTGTTCTGCCCCGGCGGCCATGATGTCCACGGCAATGCGGCCAAGCTCGATTTGTCCGGGCTGGAAGCGGCGCTCCCCGAACTCGGCGGCTCGGTGTCGGGCTTTGCCGTCTGCGCCTATTTCGCCACCCGCAACCCGGCGCATGAGATCGCCGCCCGCGAGCTGATCCGCGAGAAGACCGGCCTGCCGGTCACCGCCAGCCACGAACTGTCGGCAAAACTCGGCGGCCCGCGCCGGGCGCTGACGACGCTGCTCAACGCCAGGCTGATCTCGATGATCGACCGGCTGGTGGCGGCGACCGAAGGCTTTTTGGAAGCGCGCAAGATCGCCGCACCCCTGATGGTGGTGCGCGGCGACGGCGCGCTGGTCTCGGCGGCGTTCGCCCGCCAGCGGCCGATCGAGACCATATTGTCCGGCCCGGCCGCCAGCCTGGTCGGCGCCCGCCACATGACCGGGCTCGACAATGCCGTGGTCTCCGACATTGGCGGCACCACCACCGACGTCGCCGTGCTCGACGGCGGCCGCCCGCGGCTCGACCCGGAAGGCGCCACCGTCGGCGGCTTCCGCACCATGGTCGAGGCGGTGGCCATGCGCACCTTCGGCCTCGGCGGCGATTCCGAAGTGGCGCTGGAGGATGGCGCGCTCAACCCAAAGATCCTGCTCGGGCCGCGCCGCCTGGTGCCGCTGGCGCTGGCCGGCATGGTGCATGGCGAGGCGGTAACTGTCGGAACTGGAACGCCAGCTGCGCGCGCCCAACCCCGGCCGCATGGATGGCCGCTTCGCGGTGCGCACCGGCGTGCCGGAGCGGCTGGCGGCCGGGCCTGACGGGCGCCGAGGCCAAGCTCTACGAACTGATTGGCGCCACCCCGCTGCCGCTCGACAGGCTGCTCACCTCCAACGCCCAGAACGCCACGCTGAACCGGCTGGTGTCGCGCGGGCTGGTGCATATTTCGGGCTTCACGCCGTCGGATGCCGCCCATGTGCTGGGCAAGCAGGCCAATTGGGATGCCGCCCCGGCCCGTCTCGGCGCCGAGCTGTTCGCCCGCAAGCGCGACGGCCGCGGCCAGGCGATCGCCGCCACGCCGGAAGCGATTTCCGAGCGCGTGCTGCTGACGCTGACGCGCTGGTCGGCCGAATACATCCTCGAAACCGCCTTTGCCGAGGATGGGCTGGATGGCGCCGCCACCGTCGCGCACGCGCTGGTGCAGCGCGCCGTCGATGCCCATCCCGGCATCGCCCGCCTCAGCGTCGCGCTCGACCGTCCGGTCATCGGCCTCGGCGCCTCGGCGCCGCTGCACTATGCCGGCCTGCCGCCGCTGGTCGGCAATGGCTGCGTGGTGCCCGACGATACCGACGTCGCCAACGCGCTCGGCGCCGTCGTCGGCCAGGTCCGCGTCTCGGCCGAGGCCCGCGTCAGCCAGCCCAAGGAAGGCCTGTTCCGCCTCGCGTCGGGCGAAACCGTGCGCGACTTCACCGACGAGGCGCCGGCGATCGCGGCGGCCGAAGCCGATGTGCGGGCGATCGTCGCCGAGCGGGCGAAGGACGCCGGCACCGACAGCGCCGAGATCGAGGTCGCGACCGAATTCAGCGTCTCCACCGTCGAAAGCCAGCGCATGTTCATCGAGGCGCATGTGGTGGCGGTGGCCTCGGGACGGCCAAGGATTGCGGTTTGAGGGCGCCCCTTTCCTTCTCCCCTTGTGGGAGAAGGTGGTCGGCGCGCAGCGCCGAGACGGTTGAGGGGCTGTCGCGCCGGATCGCCGTCGGTGCCAAGCTGGAGCACCCCTCATCCGACCTCGCTTCGGCTGAGGCCACCTTCTCCCCCAACGGGGAGAAGGGGAGCTGCCAGCCAGCGGCGGCGTCCGGGCATCCGCAATGGATGCAATTCGCCCACCTTCACCCTAAGCTGAATTGACCCTTCACCCCTGACATGCCAAAGGCCCGGCAAAGCCTTTCATCTGGAGAAGCCCTGATGACCGATCGCGTCGAGATCGCCGGATTGCGGATTGCCCGCGAGCTGCATGACTTCGTCGTCAACGAAGCGCTGCCGGGCACCGGCATCGCCGCCGACGCGTTCTGGAACGGCTTTTCCGCCATCGTCCATGATCTTGCGCCCGAAGAACCGGGCGCTGCTGGCCAAAGCGCGACGCCATGCAGGAGAAGATCGACGCCTGGTACCGCGACAATGGCGCGCCGCATCGACATGGAGGCCTACAAGACTTTCCTGAAGGAGATCGGCTATCTCGTGCCCGGAGGGCCCGGCCTTCAGCGTCTCCACCGACAATGTCGATCCCGAAATCGCGGTCGTCGCCGGGCCGCAGCTGGTCGTGCCGGTGATGAATGCGCGCTATGCGCTCAACGCCGCCAATGCGCGCTGGGGTTCGCTCTACGATGCGCTCTACGGCACCGATGCCATCCCCGAAACCGGCGGTGCGGAAAAGGGCAAGGGCTTCAACCCCGTGCGCGGCGCCAAGGTGGTTGCCTGGGCCAAGGACTTTCTCGACCAGTCCGTGCCGCTCACCTCCGGCAAATGGGCCGGCGTCAACGGCCTGTACGGTGGCCAATGGCGCAGCTGAGGCTCAGCGCCGGCGCCGGCGGCACCACGCTGGCCGATCCGAAACAGTTTGCCGGCTATCGCGGCGATGCCGCCAACGCCCGAAGCCATCCTGCTGGTCAAGAATGGCCTGCATATCGAAATCCTCATCGACCGCGCCAACCAGATCGGCCGCACCGATCCGGCCGGCATTGCCGATGTCATCCTGGAATCGGCGCTGACCACCATCCAGGACTGCGAGGATTCGGTCGCGGCGGTCGATGCCGAGGACAAGGTCGTCGTCTACCGCAACTGGCTCGGCCTGATGAAGGGCGATCTCGCCGAAGAGATCAGCAAGGGCGGCAAGACGTTTTGTCCGCAAGCTCAATCCCGACCGCGCCTAGACGGCGCCGAATGGCGGCGCGCTTGAGCCTGCCCGGCCGCTCGCTGATGCTGGTGCGCAATGTCGGCCACCTGATGACCAATCCGGCGATTCTCGACCGCGACGGCAATGAGGTGCCGGAAGGCATCATGGATGCGGCGATGACGGCGCTGATCGCGCTGCACGATGTCGGCGCCGAACGGGCGGCGCGATGAATTCCCGCGCCGGCTCGATGTATGTGGTGAAGCCGAAGATGCACGGGCCGGAAGAGGTCGCTTTCGCCGTCGAGATTTTCGACCGCGTCGAAGCGCTGCTCGGCATGGCCAGAAACACCATCAAGATGGGCATCATGGACGAGGAGCGGCGCACCACCGTCAACCTCAAGGAGGCGATCCGCGCGGCGAAGGAGCGCGTCGTGTTCATCAACACCGGCTTCCTCGACCGCACCGGCGACGAGATCCACACCTCGATGGAAGCCGGCCCGATGATCCGCAAGGGCGACATGAAGCAGGCCGCCTGGATTTCCGCCTACGAGGACTGGAATGTCGACATCGGGCTCGAATGCGGGCTTGCCGGCCACGCCCAGATCGGCAAGGGCATGTGGGCGATGCCGGACCTGATGGCGGCGATGCTGGAACAGAAGATCGCCCATCCCAAGGCCGGCGCCAACACCGCCTGGGTGCCGTCGCCGACGGCGGCGACGCTGCACGCCACCCACTATCACAAGGTCGATGTCGCATGCCGTGCAGGCGGCGCTGAAGAGCCGGCCGAAGGCCAAGCTCGACGACATCTTGTCGGTGCCGGTGGCGGTGCGGCCGAACTGGACGCCGGACGAGATCCAGCGCGAACTCGACAACAATGCGCAAGGCATTCTCGGCTATGTCGTGCGCTGGATCGACCAGGGCGTCGGCTGCTCGAAAGTGCCGGACATCAACGATGTCGGCCTGATGGAAGACCGCGCCACGCTGCGCATCTCCTCGCAGCACATCGCCAACTGGCTGCACCACAAGGTCTGCTCGCGAGATCCAGGTGATGGATACGCTGCAGCGCATGGCGGCCATCGTCGACCTGCAGAATGTCGGCGATCCGCTCTATCGGCCGATGGCCGCCGACTTCGACGGTTCCATCGCCTTCCAGGCCGCCTGCGACCTGGTGTTCAAGGGCCGCGAACAGCCCAATGGCTATACCGAGCCGGTGCTGCATGCGCGGCGGCTGGAGCTGAAGGCGCGCTAGCAAGAAAGTTGAGAACGCGGAAACGGCCGTCGCTTGTTCTGGACGCGCCACTTCGAGGAAGCCAATCAATACAGGCTCCGTTGTGGATGTGCTTGGCCTATTTCACGGGGTTTGGATCAGGATCCTGGCCTCGTCGGCCGGATTGCATGTAAAAGCAGTATGACGCAAGGCAAGTCCGTGATAGTTCTGCGAGCCAATATTGGCTTGCGGGAGCGACTAAATGGCGAAAGATCCTTGCGTTTGGAAGCATGGCATCGTCGCATTGCTCATCTTGATACTGGCAGCGTGTTTTTACACGCACCGCACAAGCTGGTCACACGTTTTACAGTATGGATCATAAACATGCACAATGCAGGGATAAATACTTATATATACAAAAATGACGAGATCTATCAGGATTGCACTATTTCACGGACCTGATGCGTCAACGAAGTAAGCTCTTATCCGAAGCACGGTACCACTGGTGCTTGTCGTCGAACGGGGCAAGGCTGAAGACACCTGCCGGCAGGTTCTGCCGCAATCGCGAAATGCCCCCGCATGGTTTCAAGGGCGCGATCAAGGTGACATTATCAATCCACGGCTGGATATCAGGGCAAAGACAAAGCGGTTTTCTCAGCGATTGATCCGGCCGGCAACACAAGATACACGACGATATATCTGACCGTCAGATAGGATCTCCGAGATTTCGTTGCGGACGCGACAGGACGGACAGCTTTCCGATGCAACGCTTGTCCTGAAACATCAGCCGATCCGCCGCTGCCGGTCTCCCGAGGCGATTTGCATGCGCCGCAGACCTGACCTGACGCCAAGCCTATCGGCCAGCGTCATCGAGGCGGCGCAAAGCTAAGCCGCCTGCGCCACGCGCTCCGACATCATGCGGTAGGAAATCGCCTCGGCCAGATGGATGCGGCCGACGGTCTCGCTGGCGTCGAGGTCGGCCAGTGTGCGCGCCACTTTCAGCACGCGGTGGTAGGCGCGCGCGGAAAAGCCGAGCTTTTCGCTGGCGTCCTTCAGCAGCGACAGGCCGGCGGCATCCGGCACGGCGATGTCCTCGATGATCGAGGGCGAGCAATGCGCGTTGGTGGTGGCGCTGGTGACGCCGAGCCGCTCGAAGCGCTCGCGCTGGATGGTGCGGGCGCGCGCCACGCGCTGTGCGACGGCGGCACTTTTCTCCGCCCGGTCGGGCCGGATCAGGTCGGCGGCCGAGACCGCCGGCACCTCGATCCTGAGATCGATGCGGTCGAGCAGCGGGCCTGAGATGCGCGCCTGGTAGTCGGTGCGGCAGCGCTCGCCGCGCAGGCAGCGATAGCCGGGCTCGCCGGCCATGCCGCAGCGGCACGGGTTCATCGCCGCCACCAGCTGGATGCGCGCCGGATAGGTGACGCGGTGGTTGGCGCGCGCGATCATGCAGTCGCCGGTCTCCAGCGGCTGGCGCAGCGCATCCAGCGTCTGCGGCGTGAATTCGGGAAATTCGTCGAGGAACAGCACGCCGTGATGGGCAAGCGAAACCTCGCCCGGCCGCACCCTCAGGCCGCCGCCGACCATCGCCGCCATCGAGGCCGAATGGTGCGGGGCGCGGAACGGCCGCCGGTCGGTCAGCTTGCCTTCGCCGAGCTCGCCCGCCACCGAGGCGATCATCGAGACTTCCAGAAGTTCCTTCGGCGCCAGCGGCGGCAGGATCGACGGCAG
Source organism: uncultured Alphaproteobacteria bacterium (assembly GCA_963788955.1). Lineage (GTDB taxonomy): Bacteria > Pseudomonadota > Alphaproteobacteria > Rhizobiales > Rhizobiaceae > Mesorhizobium. Next base: position 93,625 of record CAWBIN010000010.1, read on the forward strand.
CCTTTGCGCCAGCATCGATTTTCCCGAGCCTGGCGGGCCGACCATCAAGCAGATTGTGGCCGCCGGCCGCCGCCACCTCCAGCGCCCGCTTGGCGCTCTCCTGGCCCTTGATGTCGGAGAGGTCGGGCAGGTCGCGCGCCGAGACATGGATGCCGGGCTCGGGCCGCGACAGCACTTGCGTGCCGCGAAAATGATTGGCGATCGCAATCAGGCTGCGCGGCGCCAATATGTCGAAATCCTTGCCCGCCCAGGCCGCTTCCGGCCCGCAGG
>CAWBIN010000011.1:0-14025 GCA_963788955.1 uncultured Alphaproteobacteria bacterium
CCTGCCTGGGGGCGCTATCCTGGCTGGGCGCGGCTGGGAGATTTGCGGTCATTTCAGGCTCCGGTTTGCGGCGTGGGAGGCACCGCCCTTGTCTGTTCGTTCGCGATTGTCAGCGGCGCGGCATCGGCGAGCTGGATGAAACCGAGCTCTGCGCGGTCACCGCGGGACCCTTGCCGTCAGTCTTGGCGCCTGCGGGAAAGAGGAGGAGCGCGGCGACGAACAGTGCCGCCGTCAGCGCGCTGCTGGCCAGAAAATCGCGGCGCGTGAAGTCCGCGAGGGACGCGCCAGTTCCGATCCGTTTCGTCATCGTCGTCTCCGTTGGGCGCCGCTTGGGACCAGCGCCGTCGGTTGCGTGTTCGGTCAAAACAAAAAAGCTGCCGGCCAGGCCTCGCGCGTCCGCCAATCCGGGATCGCGTGTTGACCTGAGCGGCAGCTTTGCCTGTGGCGCCCGCCATTGGACGCCGTGTCTCTTGGCCCATGCGGGCCTGCATTCTGAAAAGCAGGAAGCGTGCCAACTCGACAGCGCGCTGGATTATCGAATGAACTCAATGCGAAGCCGCAGCCTCGCGACTTTTCAAGCCCGGCTGCGGATCAAAGATTAGTCAGAATGCCTTGCACGGCAGCATAATATTTGTGCAATGCGGTAGATCGCCTATTGCCGATGCAGATTCCCCATTGCCGATGATCGGTCATGGCCTACTCCGCGGCTTCGACGAAGCGGTGGCGTTCGTAGAGGAACTTCAGCACCGCCTCGCGGCAGCGCAGGAAGGTGCGGTCGGAAGAGAGCTCGACGCGGCGGCGCGGCCGGGCGAGCGGCACGGCAAGCACCTCGCCGATGGTCGCCGCCGGACCATTGGTCATCATGACAATGCGGTCGGAGAGCAGCACCGCCTCGTCGACATCATGTGTGATCATGATCGTCGTCGAGCCGAGCCCCGAATGGATGTCCATCACCGCATCCTGCAGATGGGCGCGGGTCAGCGCGTCGAGCGCGCCGAAGGGCTCGTCGAGCAGCAGGATCTTCGGCTCCATGGCCAGCGCCCGCGCAATGCCGACGCGCTGCTTCATGCCGCCAGAAATCTCGGCCGGTCGCTTGTCCTTGGCATGCGCCATCTGCACGAGGTCGAGATTGCGCATGATCCAGTCATGGCGCTCGGCTCTGGTCCTGGTCAAGCCGAAGACCTTCGACACCGCCAGGTTGATGTTCTCGTAGACTGTGAGCCACGGCAGCAGCGAGTGGTTCTGGAACACCACGGCGCGCTCCGGTCCCGGGCTGTCGACCTCCTTGTCCTCGAGCAGCACGGCGCCGGCGGAGACCTTGGTCAGCCCGGCGATCAGGTTGAGCAAGGTCGACTTGCCGCAGCCGGAATGGCCGATGATGGAGACGAATTCACCTTTGTCGATGGTCAGCCGGATGTCTTTCAGCACCTCGCTGACCTGGCCACCACGGGCAAAGGATTTGTCGATATGGTCGAGCTTCAGATAGGCCGTCATCGCCCCTCTCCTCACTTTGCCGTTGTGCCGCGGGTGACGAAGGCGCCGACCGCCGCGACCAGCCGGTCGAGGCAGAAGCCGGTGACGCCGATGTAAGCGAGCGCGACGATGATGTCGGGCAGGCGCGACGAGTTCCACGCGTCCCAGATGAAGAAGCCGATGCCGACGCCGCCGGTCAGCATTTCGGCGGCGACGATGGCGAGCCAGGACAAGCCGATGCCGATCCGCAGGCCCGTGAAGATGTAGGGGGCCGCCGCCGGCACCATGATCTTGATGAAGAACTCGATCTGGTTGAGCCGCAGGATGCGGGCGACGTTGCGGTAGTCCTCGGGGATGTTGCGGACGCCGACGGCGGTGTTGATGATGATCGGCCAGATCGAGGTGATGAAGATGACGAAGATCGCCGACGGGCTGGAAATCGCGGAACGCCGCCAGTGACAGCGGCAGCCAGGCGAGCGGCGGCACGGTGCGCAGGATCTGGAACACCGGGTCGAGGCCGCGCATCGCCCAGATAGACTGGCCGACCAGGGCACCCAGCGCGACGCCGACGACAGCCGCGAGGCCAAAGCCGATGGCGACCCGCTGCAGCGAGATCAGCACCCGCCAGGCGAGCCCGATATCCTGCGGGCCGTTGTCGAAGAACGGATGCGCGATCAGGTCGTAGGCCTCGTTCCAGACCTGGCTCGGCGGCGGCAGGCTGGCGGTCGGCGACGAGCAGGCGACCTGCCAGACGACGAGCATGAGGACGATGACGACGGCAGGCGGCAGCAGCGTGCTGGCCAATTTGCTCACGATCGCGAGCGGATCGAAACGGCGCCGCGCCTTGGGGGCAAAAGCGATCACCCTCGACGGCTCAGGCTGCGCTGGAAACGCCTTCACCTTGGTGTCCTCGATGGCTTGGATGGACATGACTGAGCAAAACTCCGTGGTCGGTGTTGGCGACAAGCGGCTGATGCCGCTTGCGCCTGGGTCGGCGCTGAAAGCGACAAACGGCGCTTTGCGCCGTTTGCGCTCAAGCCGATGCCTTGATCTTCAGGCTGTCGAGATAGGCCGACGGATTGGCCGGATCGAAGGTCTTGCCGTCGAAGAAGGTCTCGACGCCGCGCGACGACGACGCCGGAATATCAGCAGCGGCGACGCCGAGGTCCTTTGCCGCCTCGCGCCACAGATCCTCGCGGTTGACCTGGTCGACCAGCGCCTTGATGTCGGTGGTCGGCGCAAACTTGCCCCAGCGGATATTCTCGGCAAGGAACCAGCTATCGTGGCTTTTGAACGGATAGGACACGCCGTCCTTCCAGAACTTCATGTAGAGGTCGGTGCCAGAGGCGACGCGGCCGTTGCCATAGTTGATGTCGCCCTTGAGGCGGCCGATGATGTCGGCGGTCGGCACGTTCATCCACTGCCGCTTGCCGATGATGGCAGCCATCTCGTCCTTGTTCTCCTTGGCCTCGCACCATTGCTGGGCTTCCATGACGGCCATCAGGATCGCCTTGGTGGCGTTCGGGTATTTCTCGATGAAGGCGGCGCGCAGGCCGAGCGCCTTTTCCGGATGGCCCTTCCACAATTCGCCCGTGGTGGCGGCGGTGAAGCCGACGCCCTGGTGGACGAGCTGCTCGTTCCACGGCTCGCCGACGCAGAACACGTCCATGTTGCCGACCTTCATGTTGGCCACCATCTGCGGCGGCGGCACGACGATGGTCGAGACGTCCTTGTCGGGATCGATGCCGCCGGCGGCCAGCCAGTAGCGCAGCCACAGGTCATGCGTGCCGCCCGGGAAGGTCATGGCGGCCTTGACCTCCTTGCCCTCGGCCTTCTTGGCGGCGAAGGCGTCCTTCAGCTTGGAGGCGTCGAGGCCGACGCCGGTGGCGGCATATTCCTGCGCGACCGAGATGCCCTGGCAGTCGTAGTTGAGCCGCGCCACGATCGCCATCGGCAGCGGCTGGTTGTTCTGCGTCACCTTGCCGGTGTGCATCAGGTAAGGCATCGGCGTCAGTATATGGGCGCCGTCGATGCCGTTGGCCTCGCCGCCGAGCATCAGATTGTCACGCGTCGCACCCCAGGAGGCCTGCTTCAGCACCTCGACATCGGGCATGCCGAACTTGGCGAACAGACCCTTTTCCTTGGCGATCATAAGCGCGGCGGCATCGGTCAGCGCAATGAAGCCGAGCTTGGCGCCTTTCACTTCCGGAGCGGCCGGCGCCGCATAGGCGCCGGAGGGCAGCAGCGCACGCGCCGCCGCCAGGGTTGCCGCTGTGGCAGCACTTGCCATCAGGAAATTGCGGCGGGTCATGCCCTCGAGAGGGGCTTCGGTCTTGATGCGTTTCGTCATCGTCATCTCCGGTTGGGCGCCGCTTGGGATCGGCGCCGTCGATTGCGTGTTCGATCAAAACAAAAAAGCCGCCGGCCAGGCCGTGCGCGTCCGTCCATCCGGGATCGCGTGTTGACCTGAGCGGCAGCTTTGCCTGTGGCGCCCGCCATTGGACGCCCGTTCCGTGACCCTAGAAGAGCCTGCCTATGACAAAGCAGGAACCATGCCAGTTTCGAGCCGGAGCGAAAATATCAATGAAATCAGTTGTACATGTCGAGGACCACTGCGCCGGGCTACAAATCGAACAGGCCAAAGATTGTTCATTAGCGCAGTTGCACGCACATTTTTTGTGCAATGCACAAGAATGGCGCGGAAATGATCAGGCCTCAGTGCGGGCCAATTTCTGGCCGGCGATGTAGGCGTCGATCTCGTCGGGGTCGAAGATCTGGCCGTCGAAGAAACCGTCGGGACCGAGCACCAGGCTTGCGCCTGCCGAACCGACCGGGGTCGCCGCCTTCAGCGCGCCCTCGACCTTGGCATTGGCGCCGGGCAGCGCGACGCCAAGCGGCTTCAGCGCCGAGCGGTAGAGGTCGGGCCGATAACACTCCCTGGCGATGGCGAGGTTCTCCGGCGTGTGCGCGACATGCCCCCAGCGCACCATCTGCGTGTAAAACCACAGCGCGTGGCTCTTCCAGGGAAAGTTCGCTGCCTTGTCGAAAGGCACGAAGAAGTCGTCGATCGCCCGCTTCGCGCCGCCGCCCAGATCGAGATGGCCGGTCAGGATTGGCATCTGCACCGCTGGCGGCAGGCCGAGGAAGCCGGGCTGCGCCATCAGCGCTGCCAATTCCCCGTGGTTGGCCGGATCCTGGCACCAGCGGGCCGAATGATGCAGGGCGCGCAGCAGCGCCGCCAGCGCATCCGCGTTCTCCTGCGCCCACGCCTTGCGCACGCCGATCACCTTCTCCGGGCTATTGCGCCACAGCAACGCCTTCACGGTGACGATATGGCCGGTGCCGGCGGCGACCGAGGCGCTGTTCCACGGTTCGCCGACGCAGTAGCCGTCGATGCGGCCGGCGGCCAGCGCATCGGCCATGAAGGGCGGCGGCACGATGACGATCTCGATCTCGTGCGTGGGATCGATGCCGCAGGCGGCGAGCCAATAGCGCAACTCGTAGTTGTGCCCGGAATGCGGATGCACAACGGCAAAGCGCAGCGGATCGCGGCCGGCCCCTGCCCGCTCCCGGATCAACGCGCGGAGCGCTGCACCCGCGCGCGCCGGGTCGAGGTCTGGCGCGGCGCCATGCGCCACCATGCCTTCCCACACCGCATTGGACACGGTGACGCAATTGCCGCCAAGCCCAAGCGAGAACGGCACGATGGTCTCGGAGGCGAGCGGCGTCAGGCCGAGATTGCAGGCGAGCGGCATCGGCCCCAGCATATGCGCCAGATGGAAATGGCCGATGGCGATGCGGTCGCGGATGTTGGCCCAGGAGGTCTCGCGGTGCAGCGTCAGCTCGATGCCTTCGCGCGCGGCAAAGCCCAATTCGCGCGCCGCGACCAGCACGGCGCTGTCGAAGAGCGGCATGAAGCCGGCGGTGATCTGATGCGTCGCGCTCATTCGTCCTCCGACGGCCCGAGCAGCCCGGCGGCGGTCACCAGGCTCTGGGCGATGTCGCTGATCTTGCGGTTCTGGTTCATCGCCGTCTTGCGCAGCAGCGTGTAGGCCGCCTCTTCGCTCAAGCCCCGCGACTTCATCAAAATGCCCTTGGCGCGGTCGATGACCTTGCGGCTCTCCAGCTCGCTGCGCGCCTCCTCCAGCTCGCGCGCCATGCGCGAGAAGGCGTTGAAGCGGCTGACCGCCATGTCGAGGATCGGCTTGACGCGCTCTTGCCGCAGACCATCGACGACATAGGCCGACACGCCGGCATCGACCGCCGCCTCGATCGAGGCCTGGTCGGAGCGGTCGACGAACATGGCAATCGGCCGCTTCACCGCGCGCGACAGCTGGAACATGTTTTCCAGCATGTCGCGGTTCGGATTTTCGAGATCGATGACGATGACATCGGGCTCGATCTCCGCGATGCGCCGCGCGATGCCGGCGACGTCATGGATGACAGTGACCCGCTCATGCCCGGCCTCCCGCAAGCCGGCCTCGATGATCGAGGCACGGATGCGGTTTTCGTCGATCACCAGAACGGCGAGTGAGGAGCGGACCATGCCTCCAATATCGCCAAGCGCGGGAATTGTGCAATGCGGTATGGGGGCGAGTGGCACTAGCATGCGCGACAGCGGGGAAGAACAGGATGGCTGGTCTATCAAGACCGTATCAGCAGAGATAAGCAGCGAGATCGAAAAGGCTATCGGCCGATCCATTTGCCCTGTGCGTCGAAATTAGCAAGAAATTGCTGAGCATCGGCAAACCCAACGGCATTCCACAAGGCATCGAATGCGGGGGCAATAGCATCCTTGTACGATTGATTGTCGCTAAATGCTTCAATTTGCTGGATCGGAAGCTCAAGATCGTTGCGGTCAATTCGACCCGGCTCGTCAAACGCAAATGACCTTTCCCCCATCCCAAGGCGAGCACCTCGAACATCGGAGGAGAGCTTCAGCATAACCGCAAATGGCGGTGAGACCTCTAGCGTCTCAAGCGCCTTCAAATATGTCGGCATTGATTGAAGAACTGCCTCACCGAAGGCTTGAGTTGGTATCACAAGATCATCAGGAGCAGTCAGGATGCGGTCGCCAAGTCGACGTTGCTCCAACTTTGGTCGCTTCGATAATACCGTTTCGAAAAAGCTGCGTATATCCGAAGCAGGCGTCACCGCCACGAATATTGGCAAACCCATCAAAATTAATGCGGGGCGACCATCCGTCCGCCCGGCATCGGCCTCAACAACTCATGTATTGGGTATACTTCTGACGGGAAAATTTGACTTTCGTTACTAAATGCTGCCAACGGAACTATGTGAAGTACGATTTTTCCATGATCGTCAGCAAGTGAAACGATACCCTCATTTGCCGCAATTCGAGCTAGCCGTTCCCTGCGGTAGGCAACGAATCGGTCATGACCAGCAGCTCCGCCAGCAAACAGTGCCCGAAGTTCCTCCACGCTGACCTCATGCGCACCAGCGGACGAGCAGGCGGGTGTAAAACCTATTGACGCCTTGCAAAGTAACTCGATGTGGTGGGTTCCAACTCTTGGGCACTCTGACAACGAAGACATGACCCCCACCGTCTAGAGGGATCGCGCGCATTCGTATCCCAACCACTCGTGGTTCAAGGCCGGTGCGAAGAATGTTCTCCAGTCGCTGCAGCGCCGCATCGCGTCCTGCATGTACCCTGCCTTGGCTACCGGAACGCCCTGCGCTTCGTCGACCCCGATCAGCAAGTGCCCGCCTGAAGAATTTGCGAACGATGAGAGATCCTTCAAAAACTCTCTCTTGTCCGCGTCGGCGTTCCCATACATGTCTCGCTTGTATTCGATCAGCAGCCCCTCGCGGATACCATCGGATACCAGCTGATCAATATCGCTTTCGCTGATGGAGTCGAAGGCAGCGCGCAGGATCGACATTAAGCTTCCTCTGCAACTGAGAGAAAGGAGCACCCCCGCTTCCAGAGTGCCCTTTCCGTTAAGACCGAGTCGAGTCAAGAACAGGATGGCCGAAGCCAAGCTGGGGTGCAATCCGCACCCGAAACTATAGCAAACGCTATCCCACGACCGGCTGGGCTCGAAGATGAGCCTGGCGAACATGTCGCCCTCCAATCTTCGGCGCTAGCTTCCCTTGAAGGAGCCGCCTTCATGCGATAGGCCAACAACGAAGGTTTTCTGCTATTTGCAGAGCATCGAGAAAACCCACAAACCGCTGCGGCTCTGTTCAGTGGCGAAGAAGTTTGGGCAGCGGCCGCAATGACCTCAGACATTATTCCTCAAAGTGAGTGGCATTATGTCGGTTTGCCGGAGCGACGAAGGACGTTTCTCTCGCGGCAAGTCTCATTTGAAGAGATCGCCGATCGGATAGCGTGTGGCTCGACCGTCTTGGACGCCGGGCTAGAACCATACCACTCGGCGAAGACGTCGCAGGAAAGGGAGGCGCGCCAGGCGGTATTTACTCTCCTGTTAGACCCGCCTGAACTATGTGATCTATTTTTCAGTGGCAGCACCGGACTTCGCGCCCGCTATTGGCAAGGTCCGGAAATCGGAGAGGCAGCGACGCGCTGTATGATCGAAATGCTTCTGCCTAAACTTCTCGCAGCAGCGTCACGCGAGCCCTTGCCCCGGTGCGGCGCGATTGAGATGTCTGAAGTCAGAGCTTTTGTCGTCGTTGACAATGCCGTCGGCAAAGATTTGGCCAGCCGAATATGAACGCAACAACATGAGCGGACTAGAGGTGAAGCGTTGGCATGACAATCCGCACCCTCGCTTTGGTCAACAGTGGCGCTGGATGCCAGAACGCTGCAATCTTGAAGTAAAAGGCGCATCGATCTCGGCCAGATTGAGCATGTTCCGCCCAGCAAGCAGGATCGCGCCGAGTAGATTCACAGGCACGGCTTCACCTAATCGCTACCTCGCCTACTCCGCCGCCTCGTACCCCGCGATGCCCTTGATCTCGAGAAAATCCTCGAGCCCATACTCCGCATATTCGCGGCCATTGCCGGATTGCTTGTAGCCGCCGAAGGGCAGGCCGGCGTCCAAGGTCGGGTAGTTGATGTAGACGTTGCCGGTGCGCATGCGGCTAGCCACTTCGCGGGCTTTCTGGATGTCCTTGGCCTGGAGGCTAGGCCATAGACCGTGTCGTTGGCGGTGTGGATCACCTCGTCAACGCCGTCATAGGGCATGGTCGCCAGCACCGGACCGAAGAAGAGCGGCAACGGTCCAGTATTACCGGCCGCCTGCATCAACCTGCTAATCGTTTGCTCATATAGACGGTTATGCCGTTCATGAATTCCTCTTCCCGGTCGATCGTGTAGCCGTGCTTCCGTAGAGCAACACATTGGCTTCGAAGGCGCCATTGGTCAGCAGGCGAAGTTCCGGCGACCGGCCTCGACGGCCCTGCGCTCGGCCCGGTCGAGCAGCAGCCGGCCAATCCCCCTGCCCTGCGCCTGCGGCGCGACGCAGACATTCTCGATCCAGAGGTGATCGTCCTGCCAGCATGGTTTCGATCAGGCCGACGATCGCGGCCCTCCTCGACGGCGAGGTCGAAGTGATGCTCGCGACGGCCTTGTCGTAGTCGGCGCGCATCGGCAAGGGCTCGCGGCCTATCACCGGCACCCATCTGGCATAGGCGGCGCGCACGATGTCCCGGATGGCGGCGGCATCCGCCGGCTCGGCCGGCCGAAATTGGATGGTAGGGTCAAATGTCATTCAAATGCTCCAAATGCAAAAAACCCGCCGATGCTTTTGGGGCGGGGCTGGGGACGAACAGACCGGATTGTCGACTAGCCGGCCTTCATTCGTCGCGCAATCAGCTTGCCGCTCCTGTGAACGGCGGCGTCGCTGCGAGTTGGCGGGAAAGGCGAACATCGCGGCAAGCTGGAGCAGAAACGGCGAAGCGTCAAGCCGCCTGCCGGGGCGGATAGAGGCAGTTGCAAAGCCCCGTTATCCGCAGTCAATTCGACGGCCTCGCAATCGTTCGGAAAAATCGATCATTGTGATGCAGAATAATTCGTTGGAAAGATCGGTAATGGAATGGCATTCCACTGGCGAACTCGCCTGGAGCATTTCCTTGTCTTTCCTGTCGACCCACACGCGAACGATATTCCAAACGGAGCCGCCGATTGAAAGCACACAGGCGCGAGCGGCTCGGTCGGTTGGGCCGGCGTGGTGCCCGGCATCGTGCTGGTGGCAATGATCACCAGCGTCGCCTTCTCGGCCCGCAGCGTCTCCGGCTTCGCACTGTTCAGCCCAATGATCCTGGCCGTGGTCGCCGGCATGATCTATTCCAATGTGCTCGGCACGCCCGCCCACGCCAAGGCCGGCATCGCCTTTTCGCAGCGCCGTCTGCTGCGCTTCGCCATCGTGCTGCTCGGCTTCCAGCTGACGCTCGGTCAGGTGGCGGCGATCGGTGCCGGCGGCGTCGGCATCGTGGCCGCCACGCTTGGCGCCACCTTCGTCTTCACCGTCACGCTCGGCCGGCTGCTCGGCGTCGACCGCAAGCTGGCGCAGCTGATTGCCGCCGGCACCTCGATCTGCGGCGCCTCGGCCATCGTCGCCACCAACATCGTGACCGATGCGCGCGACGAGGATGTCACCTACGCCGTTGCCGCCATCACGCTGTTCGGCACCATTGCCATGCTCGGCTTTCCGCTGCTGGCGCCGGTCTTCGGCCTCGACCAGCACGCGTTCGGCCTGTGGGCGGGCGCCTCGATCCACGAGGTGGCGCAAGTGATCGGCGCCGGCTTCCAGAACGGCACGCAGGCCGGCGAGATCGCAACCGTCGCCAAGCTGACGCGCGTCGCCATGCTGGCGCCGATGGTGCTCGCGCTCGGCCTGATGGCGCGCCGCACGGCAGCGCCGATCAACGATTCGGCGGCCAAGGCGCCCATGCCGTGGTTCGTCGTGGCGTTCATCGCGGTCGTGGCGCTGAACAGCCTGGTCGCAATGCCCGCCAAGATCCATTCGGCGATGGCTCTCGCCACCCAGATCATGCTGACCATGGGGCTCGCCGCCATGGGCCTTCAGGCCAATATCTCGCAGCTGCGCTCGCGCGGCCTGCGCCCGCTGGCGCTGGCCTTCTTCGCCTTCCTGTTCGTCGGCGGCTTCAGCCTGATGCTGGTGAAGTTCGTCTAGTCCTCGAAGGAACTCGCCGCGACATAGATCGCGGCGAGCTCCTCGATGCCGGCCTGGTCGTCCTTGTCGAAGCGGCCGGGCGTCGGGCTGTCGAGGTCGATCAGGCCGAAGACGCCGTCATTGTCCCTGAGCAGCACGACCAGCTCCGAGCGCGAATCGGCGTCGCAGGCGATGTGGCCGGGAAACTCGTGCACGTCCTTGACCAGCATCGACATATTCGAGATCGACGCGGTGCCGCACACACCCTTGCCGACGGCGATGCGCACGCAGGCCGGCTTGCCCTGGAAGGGCCCGAGCACCAGTTCCTCGTCGGAGGCCAGGAAATAGAAGCCGGCCCAGTTGAGGTCGGGCACCATCTGGAAGATCAGCGCCGATGTGTTGGCGGCGTTGGCGATCGAAGTCGCTCTCGCCCTCCAGCAGCGCCTTCAGCTGGGTGGCCAGTTCGCGGTAGAAGGCTGGCTTGTCGGTGCTGTCGATGGTCTGTGCCGCAAACATGGTCGCTTGTCTCCGTTGCCGGCGGCCGAAGATGCCCGCTATATCCCTGTCTGCCACCAATGATGCGCCTGGGAAATACACAATTGTGAATACCGTCCATGCCAGCCGAAGACAGGAGCGGGCGCAGCCGGCAGGCGGCCGAAGGCCCCCTCACCTTCGCCGTGCTGGTCTTTCCCGGCTTTCCGATGATGGCGTTCAGTTCGGTGATCGAGCCGCTGCGCGCGGCCAATGTGCTGGCCAAGACGGAATGCTACCGCTGGGTGATCGTCGGCGCCGACAAGGGCACGGTCGAGGCGTCCAACGGGGTTGTCATACAACCGGGATTCTCTTGCCGCCGGCGCGCCGAAGGTCGACCGCATCGTCGTCTGCTCCGGCGGCAATGCCGACTATCTCGTCGCCGACGATGCGGTTGCCTGGATGCGCAAGAGCCTGCGGAGGCGGCGCCGATATCGGCGCGGTGGCCGATGCGGCGTTCTTCCTCGCCAGGGCCGGCCTGCTCGACGGCCATGCCTGCACCTTGCACTGGACCAGCCAGGCGGCCTTCACCGAGGCGTTCCCGGACATCGAGCTTCGAGCGCGATCTCTATGTCATCGACCGCAAGCGCTTCACCTCGGCCGGCGGCGTCGGCAGCCTCGACATGATGCTGGAGATCATCACCAGCGACTATGGCGGCGAGCTCGCGGCCGGCGTCGCCGAATGGTTCGTGCACAGCCCGCTTGCGCTCCAGCGTCGACCGCAAGCTGATGCCGCTGCGGCTGCGCACCGGCGTCCAGAACGAACTGGTGCTGTCGGCCATCGCCATCATGGAGGATGCGGTCGAGGAGCGGCTCGGCATGGCGGAGCTGGCGGCAAGGCTCGGCGTCTCCCCGGACAAGCTCGAGCGCAATTTTCGCATCCGAGCTCAGCATCTCGCCCAATGGCTACTACCGGCGCCTCAGGCTGCGGCGCGCCGCCGACCTGCTCGCGCATTCGACGCTGATGGTGCGCGACGTGGCGCTGGCCTGCGGCTTTGCTTCGATGTCGAGTTTTGCGCGGGCGTTTCAGGGAAGAGCATGGGCATGCGCCGAAGGCGGATGCGGCGGCATTAGGGTGCGCTGCATCACCCCGGCAGCGCACGCAATCTCTTGCGGAGATTCCGCACAGCACTTTGCATCGCACGACATGCGCCACATCTATCGCTCAGCCTTCAGGAGGCACCCATGAGCATCGTCGTTTTCGACCCCGACAGCACCGAGGATGTGGACTTCAAGGATCGCATGCGCCACCCGGCGGCGGCCGATCCGGCCGGCGGCATGTGGCTGTCGGACACCGAGCCGTCCTTCATCGATGCCGATGCGTTGCGCAAAGGGCGGCTGGCGAAGCTGCGCGCCTGGATGCGCGAGGCCGGCTATGGCGGCGTCGTTCTGTTCGACCCCTACAACCAGCGCTACGCCACCGGCTCGCGCAACATGTTCGGCTATTTCCTGCGCAACTCGACCCGCTATTTCTTCATCCCGACCGAAGGGCCGATCGTGCTGTTCGAATATCCGCAGAGCTACCATGTCTCCATGGTGCTCGACACGATCGACGAGGCGCGGCCTTCCAAGCTGGTCTGGTCCTCGGTGTCGGGCCGCGACGACGAGACCGCCGGCCCGTTCGCCGACGAGATCGCCGAGCTCCTGAAGAAGCACGGCGGCGGCTCGATGAAGCTCGGCCTCGACCGCTGCAGCCATCTGCAAGCGCTGGCGCTGGAAAAGCGCGGCTGCGAGGTCAGGGATTGCCAGGGCGAGATCCTGGCGGTGCGCGCGGTGAAGACGCCGGAGGAAGTGAAATGCCTGCAGGTGTCGATGGCCGGCGCCGAGGCCGCCGTCGTCAGCCGTGCGCGAGGCGATCAAACCCGGCGTTTCCGAAAACGACCTGTTCGCCATCATGTATCACGAGGTGATCCGGCAGGGCGGCGAGTTCATCGAAACCCGGCTGCTCACCTCCGGCCAGCGCACCAATCCGTGGTTCAACGAGGCGAGCGGCCGCAAGATCAGGCCGGGCGAGCTCTTGGCGCTCGATACCGACACGATCGGCTGCTACGGCTATTATTCCGATTTCTCGCGCACCTTCCGCTGCGGGCCGGGCAAGCCGACCGACTATCAGAAATCGCTCTACCGCATGGCGCATGACCAGGTTCAGCACAACATTTCGATCGTCAAGCCCGGCATGGCGTTTCGCGAGATCGCCGAAAAGGCGTGGAAGATCCCGGACCGTTTCGTCGACCAGCGCTATACGTCGGTGATGCACGGCGTCGGCATGCATGGCGAGACGCCGTTCATCGCGCATGCCATGGACTACGAGACCTATGGCCGCGACGGCATCATCGTGCCCGGCATGGTGGTCAGCGTCGAAAGCTATATCGGCGAGAAGGGCGGCCGCGAGGGCGTCAAGCTGGAGGACGAGATCCTGATCACCGAGACCGGCACCGAGCTTCTGTCGCGCTTCCCCTATGAGGATGAGTTTCCTTGACAGGCACGTCTGAATGAAGCGCCCGATCTCGATCAGACAGAGGCACCGTGGCGGCGGTGTTCATCGATCTCCAGGAGGAGCATCGCCAGGACAAGCGCTATCTGGTCGAAGGGTATCGGCGACGTCCTCGCCAACGTCCAGCGTCTGCAGGCAGCGGCGCGGCGCAATTTCGTGCCGCTTTATCACTGGGCCTATATCGTCGATCTCGCCAAGGCGCGGCCGTTCCATCCGGTCGATGCCGACGGCAAGTCGGCCTTCTCCGACAAGGACGATCCGCTGACCGCGATCTGCCCGGAAGTGGCGCCGGCTGCCGGCGAGACGATGCTGGTCAAGACCGAGGCCAGCGCCTTCGGTGGAGGGTCCGCGGCGGCGACTTTGAAGGCGCGCGGCATCGAATGGCTGGTGATCGCCGGCGTGTGGACCGAGGCCTGCATCGACGCCACG
>CAWBIN010000012.1:0-260733 GCA_963788955.1 uncultured Alphaproteobacteria bacterium
TGGAGGAACTGCCGGCCCTGCCCACCAAGGCGGTTGCCGCGCGCGGGCGATAACCTGCATCTAGCTTTGACCGCCGCCGCCATGCCCGAACTGGTGAGTGCGGCGGCCTTGACCAGGCCGGCGGCAAGGGCGGCCCCTACCCCTTCGCCGTGGCTGACGCCGAGATCGAACAGCGGACGAAGGCCTAGCCGTTCGGCGGCGCTTTGCTGCCCTGGCTCCGGTGACAGGCTGGCCAGCAGACAATGGTCGAGCGCAGCCCGGGTTGGCGGCGTGCAGCACCGCTGCCGCGGCGGTCGCGGCAAAGCCGTCGAGCAGCACCGGGATCTTTTGCATCCGGGCGGCCAGGATGGCGCCGGCTATGGCCGCGAACTCGCGGCCGCCGACCCGGCGCAAGGCTTCGAGAGGATCGCGCAAGGCGTCGCCATGGAAGGCAAGTGCAGCGTCGACCACCTCAGCCTTGCGCGCCTGCATCGCCGCATCGGCGCCCGATCCCGCGCCAACCCAGTCGGCGCCGCTGCCGCCGAACAGCGCCGCGCACAAGGCCGCGGCGACGGTGGAATTGCCGACGCCGAGATCGCCGAGGCAAATCAGATCGGCGCCGCCGGCAATCGCTTCCATGCCGAAGGCCATGGTGGCGGCGCAGCCGCGCTCGTCGAGTGCGGCGTCCTCGGTGATATCGTCGGTCGCAATATGCAGCGCGAGGTCGAAAACCTTCAGGCCAAGATCATTGGCGATGCAGACCTGGTTGATCGCAGCACCGCCGGCCGCGCAAAGCTCGACGGCATTGGCGGTCGCCGCCACCGGCCGCGGCGAAATGCCGTGGCGGGTGACGCCATGGTTGCCGGCGAAAGATCGCCACCAGAGGCCGGTTCACCGCCGGCGGCGCGCGCCCGCTCCAGGCGGCAAGCCAGGCGGCGATGTCCTCGATGCGGCCGAGCGATCCCTTGGGCTTGTCGGCCTTGGCAAACAGCGTGCGCACACGCGCCTCGGCCGCTCATCAGCCGGCGGCAGGTTTGCCAGCAGATCGCGGAAATCGTCGAAAGGCAGTGCGCTGGTCATGTGCGTCGGTGATCGTTGCTGGAGGTTGGTCAAGCGGCATAGCCGCCTTGCCCGGCCGGCACAACCGCCAAGGCATCCTGGGCCGTGCCGCAAAAGTGGCTGCTGGCGGCGAAATCCCGAGGGCTTGCATTGGCTTTGGCGTTGCACCATGTGGAAGCGAGACAAGGGATTCCGAAGGGATCTCCAAGAGAACATCATGACGGCCATCGAATCCCCGTGCATCCTGGTTTGTTCGATCGACATGAAAACCGGCTTCTGCTTCGGTTGCGGCCGCACGCGCGATGAAATCGGCGCCTGGATGGGCATGACGCCGGAAACGCGCCGCAGCGTCATGGCCGAATTGCCGGCAAGGCTGGAAACGGTCGAGCGGCGGCCGCGCCGGGAAACACGCCGCACCCGCATGGCGCGCGAGCGCGATGTGCTCTCGTGAAACGGCAAAGCCAATGAGCCGACTGTTCTGGATCGTGATGGTCGGTGATCGGCGCGGGACTGATCCTGCTGATGATCAACAATTCGACGCCGGCAGCACTTTCGGCATCGAAAACTATGATTTCAGCCGGCTGATCTGGCTTGGCGCGATCGCTGCGCTGGTCGGCGCCGGCCTCATTCGCTCCGGCCGGCCATTGGGCGATATGGCCCGCAATCTCGGCACCTGGGCCGTCATCGCGCTGGCGCTGATCGCCGGCTATCAGTACCGCTACGAGTTGCAGGATATCGCCAGCCGGGTGACTGCCGGTCTCGTTCCCGGCAGCCCGCTGGCGCTGGGCGTGGAAGACGGCCATGCGACGGTGACACTGGACAAGGCCGACAATGGCCATTTCGAAGCCCGCATCATCGATCAATGGCGCGCCGGTCCGCGCCGTCGTCGACACCGGCGCGACCAGCACGTGCTGACGGCGGAAGACGCTCAGGCCGCGGGCTTCAATCCTGCCGCCCTCGACTTCACCATCCCGGTCTCGACCGCCAACGGCATGGCACGCGCTGCTGCCGTGAGGACCGACGAAGTGGCGATCGGCGGCATCGTGCGCAAGAACATGCCGGTGATGGTCGCGGCGCCCGGCACGCTCGGCCAGAGCCTGCTCGGCATGAACTTCATCGGCTCGCTGTCGGGCTTCGACGTGCGCGGCGACCGGATGATCCTCGGGACTGAAACCCGTCAGGCTGCTTCCGCGGCAGCACCGCTGAAATCGACGGCGGCAAAGGCCTTCTTCAGCACATCCGGTCCAGCGCCCGGCCTCGTCGCGTCGGTCGACAGGATCTGCCGGTAGCGGCGCGCGCCAGGCAGGCCGTGGAACAGGCCGACCATGTGGCGGGTGACATGGCCGAGCCGTCCGCCCTGCTCGATATGGCGGGCGGCGTAGGTCGCCATCGTGTCGATCAGCGCCGCATGGTCGAACGCGCCCGGCGCATCGCCGCCGTAGAACGTGGCATCGGCCCCGGCCAGGATACCCGGCGTGTGGTAGGCGGCGCGGCCTAGCATGACGCCGTCGACATGGTCGAGATGGCGACGTGCCTCGTCGAGCGATTGAATGCCGCCATTGATGCCGATGAATTCGTTCGGTTTTCTGGCCTTCAGCCGATAGACCCTGTCATAGTCGAGCGGCGGGATGTCGCGGTTTTCCTTCGGGCTCAGCCCCTCCAGCCAGGCCTTGCGGGCATGCACCCAGAGCGCGTCGGCGCCGGCCGCGAAAACGCCGTCCGCCAGCGCATCGAGCGCCGGCTCGGGGTCCTGCTCGTCGACGCCGATGCGGCATTTGACCGTGACCGGGAATTTTCACCGCAGCCTTCATCGCGGCGACGCAATCGGCGACCAGAACCGGCGTCTTCATCAGGCAGGCGCCGAACGTGCCGGACTGGACGCGGTCCGACGGGCAGCCGACATTGAGGTTGATCTCGTCATAGCCGAAGGCCTCGCCGATGCGCGCCGCCTCGGCGAGCTTTTGCGGATCGGAGCCGCCGAGCTGCAGCGCGACCGGATGCTCCGCCTCATCGAAGCCGAGCAGCCGCTCGCGCGCGCCATGGATGACCGCGTCGGCCACCACCATCTCGGTGTAGAGCAGCGCACGACGCGTCAGCTGGCGGTGGAAGAACCGGCAATGCCGGTCCGTCCAGTCCATCATGGGCGCAATGGCCAGTCTATGCTCTTGATTTTTCAGCATTTTTTCTTTAACATCAAATCGTTAGAACCTGCCGAGTGCACACGAATTTACGCCAGAATACGACCCTTTTCGCCACGTTTCGATCTCTCAGTGCACACGGAGCGCACACGAAAAAATGGCCACCTACACAAAGCTCTCGTCCGGTTCCTGGCGTGTCCAAGTCCGTCGCAAAGGTCGCTACGTCAGCGAGACCTTCCTGCGCCGAGACGACGCACGGCGCTGGGCAACCGAAACCGAGCGCCAAGTCGATCGCGGTGAGACGCCGACCAAGTCCCGTATAGCGCGCCTGAAAACTTTCGGCGAACTCATCGACCTTCATATCGACGACATGTGCGATGTAGGCAAGTCCCCTCGCCGCTCCAAGGCCGCAGCCCTCGATATGCTCCAAAGACATCTTGGGAAGTGCAACATCGCGGCCCTCGATCGCGAACGGCTCATTCGCTTTGGTCGTGATCGAGCCGCCCAAGGTGCCGGACCGATGACTCTCGGTATCGACATCGGCTTTGTAAAACTCATTCTGGCTCATGCCGCTGCGGTTCACGGTCTGCCCGTCAAGGTCGAACCGGTCGATCTCGCGCGTATCGCCCTAAAGAGGCTTGGCCTCGTTGGGAAAGGCCATCGAGCGCGACAGGCGGCCAACCCAGGATGAGCTCGACAGGCTCATCGGTCACTTCGATGCAAACCCTCGTCAGATTGCGCCGGTTAGCCAGATCATACGTTTCGCCGTCGCAACCGCGATGCGCCAGGAGGAAATCTGCAAGGTGCGTTGGTCCGATTTGGAAACTCGCACGCGGATGCTTCTCATCCGTGACCGGAAAGACCCTCGAAACAAGAGCGGCAACAATCAGCGCATACCGCTGTTCGCGGCAACCGGTTACGACGCATGGACCATTGTTGAGGAGCAGCGGGCAAAGCGCAGCAATGACGATGATCGAATTTTCCCATTCAATCATAGGTCAGTCGGCACCGCCTTCCGTCGAGGGTGCGCTGAACTGGGGATCCACGACCTTCATTTTCATGACTTGCGACACGAAGGGACAAGCCGCCTTTTCGAAGCTGGATTCACAATTGAACAAGTGGCGCTGGTAACGGGTCACAAGGACTGGAAAATGTTGAAGCGCTACACCCATCTGAAGCCAGAGACCCTCCACACGCTATTGGCAGCTCGCGCCGCGTAAGAATTAGGGTTTTCGCCTCTGGGAATCGTCGTAGAGAACTGCGCGAAACGGCATGGACGCCTTCAACTCGGCTCTCTCTGCTGGCTAATCCGGGCGATATCCTCGATGGCCGCGCGGATTTGGGGCCAGGGAAAATCGGCATCGTGCTCCGACGACGGACCTTCCTTAAGCACTGCATCAAGCTTGGCCGCCACGCCGGCAAGGGTAGTGGCAGGCGTTTCAGACAATTCTTCGAGCAAGGCCTCCGCTCGGTTGGCCGCCTCGTGCTCAGCAAGCATCGCGGCGGAATACCCAATTGCTCTATCGGCGGCATCCAAGCGAGCCTGATGGGCCGCGAAGTTGGCTTCAGCCTCCGCACGGACCGCTGCGTCGATAGGATCGACGCCTAGAAGATCACGAATTTCCTTCAGTGAATGCAGTGTCACACTCTCACCATTCGAGAGTATCGTCCCACTCGGAAAGCCAATCGTTTCGGCAAGCTCTAGCTCTAAGCGTTGTTGCTCACGGCACAGCCGCTCGGTCAATTTGAAGGCGTCCTGCCATTCGCGCCACACCGTTACAGCTGGATCGTCCGATTTGTCCTCTTCCAGAGTCTTGCGAGCAAACTCGGTTGGCCGCGATCCCACCATTGCATTTGTTGTTCGGGCAGCTACGGTCCTGCCCGTGACGAGGGGCAAAGTCGTGGTATTGTCGGAATCAGCCATGGTCCGAGCTCCGTCCAGCTTGGCAGTGGTCAGGCTGGACGCAAACGCGTTGGCATGTAACCAACCGCGTTCGTGGCCTCTCCTCAATGTCAGCCATTTAGACTGACTTTCATCACAAAGTCAAGCAAAAAGTATGATTTCTAAATTTAACCCGATGTCGGTTGAGCAGTGCAGAGGTGCCAGGGCGATGCTCGGCTGGAGCCAAAACCAACTGGCGGAAGCGGCGGGGGTTTCGCGCGCAACGGTGGTCGATTTCGAGCGAGGCCTTCGAATTCCTCATCGTAACAACCTGACCGCCATTCAGCAGTCCCTGGAGACTGCAGGTGCGGTCGGATACCTTCTGCCAGGGCTCCATGCGTGGCTTCGGCGCCGGGTCGATGCCGAAGGCGGCGAGCACTTCCGAGTCCAGCCCTTCCTTGTGATAGGCCATCGGCACGTCATAGATGTGCGGCACGTCGAGCGCCTGGATGACGGCGCTCTCTCGCACATTGCAAAACAGCGACAGCTTTCGGCGCTCTTCCTTGGGGATCGGCCGGTCGGCGCGGACCAGAAGGATGTCGGGCGCGATGCCGATGCCGCGCAGTTCCTTGACCGAATGCTGGGTCGGCTTGGTCTTCAGCTCGCCGGCCGTCGGGATGTAAGGCATCAAGGTCAGGTGCACATAGACGGCATTGTTGCGCGGCAGGTCGTTGCCGAGCTGGCGGATTGCTTCCAGGAACGGCATCGCCTCGATGTCGCCGACGGTGCCGCCGATCTCGCACAGCACGAAGTCGTAGTCGTCATTGCCGTCGAGGACGAAATGCTTGATCTCGTCGGTGACGTGCGGAATGACCTGCACGGTGGCGCCGAGATAGTCGCCGCGCCGCTCGCGCTCGATGATGTTCTTGTAGATGCGGCCGGTGGTGATGTTGTCCTGCTGGTTGGCCGAGCGGCCGGTGAAGCGCTCGTAATGGCCGAGATCGAGATCGGTCTCGGCGCCGTCGTCGGTGACGAAGACCTCGCCATGCTGATACGGCGACATCGTGCCGGGGTCGACGTTGAGGTAGGGATCGAGCTTTTTGATGCGTGCGCGATAGCCTCGCGCCTGCAAGAGAGCCCCAAGGGCCGCTGCAGCGATGCCTTTTCCGAGTGAGGAAACCACGCCGCCAGTGATGAATACATATCGCGCCATGGGAGTCATCGCTTAACGCGGCCGGATTGATTCCGCCAGAGAAAAAACCGCCGCGCAGGCTTTTTCCCAAGAAGGCGCGAAGCCCCGAGGGGCCAGACTGAGTGTTCCGATCAAAACAAAAGGGCCGGCTGAGCCGGCCCTTTCGGCATGATGGTTGAAGGCGTCGGATGATGACGACCTTGGCCGTTAGATAATAACGACCTTGGTGCCGACCCTGACGCGGCTGTAGAGGTCCATGACGTGCTCGTTGATCATGCGGAAGCAGCCATTGGAGGCGCTGGTTCCGATCGACTGCGGCGCGATGGTGCCGTGGATGCGCAGATGCGTGTCCTTCTTGCCGTCATAGAGGTAGATGGCGCGCGCGCCGAGCGGGTTCTCGCCGCCGCCGGGCATGCCGTCCTTGTACTGGCCATAGTGCTTGGGTTCACGCTTCTGCATGTCGAGCGTCGGGATCCAGCGCGGCCATTCCTGCTTGTCGCCGACCGCAACCGTGCCCTTGAACTGCAGGCCTTCGCGGCCGACCGCAATCGCATAGCGGCGCGCGGTGAAAGCCGATTCGACGAGATAGAGGCGGCGGGCGCTGGTATCGATGACGATGGTGCCCGGCATCGTAGCCGGTGAATTCGACGTCCTGCGGCACGAATTCCGGCTTCACCTTGAACTGCTTCTTGGCTTCCTTCTTGGCGAGCACCTGGTCGAGCGCCCGCGTCTCGGGCAGCAGCGACATCGACGAGGACGAGGTGCCGCCGAACAGGCCGGCGAAGAGCCCGACGTTGCGCGGCTTCTGGCCGGGCGCTTCGCTGCGCAATTCGCCATTGTTGCCGGTCAGCGCGACGTTCATGGCCTCGGCCGGGAGCGTTTCGGCGGACTGGATCGGCTCGATCGGCGTCGAACCGGCTCGATGATCTTGATGGTCTTCTTGCCCGGCTTGGCGTCCGCCACCTTGTTTCCGCCGCCTTGCCCTTCTTGGCCATAAATGCCTGGCGTTCCGCGTCGGCCTTGGCTTTGGCCGCCTCGCGCATCGCCAGCTTGCTGGCTTCGAGCGCCTTGGCGCGAGCGGCTTGCCTTGTCGGCCGCGATCTTGGCTTCGAGCTTGCTGATCTGGGCCAGATCGTCGGCGCTCGGATTTTTCTTCTTCTTGAGAAGCTTCAACTGCGCCGCATCGCTTTTGGCGGCGGCGACATTGATGACATCGGTTTTGCCAACCGATTGCTGTGAGACCATTGCCGGCGTGCCGGCGAAGGCGGCCGAACTCATGCCGAGTACGGCGCAAAACCCCAGGAGAATGAAGCTGCGAAGCTGCATGGCGAAGATCCGATCGTTCAATGCTTGTTGCCCACGGCGTCGCCCGGCGCCCCCCAAGGACGCCGAAAGTGCCGCGCGCAATCTATAATCGAATTAGCCACGGACGCCTCAAGCGCGCCATGGAGCTACGCTCGGTCGAATCTTCGTGATCGTGCGGCATTTGCCGCGACTGTGTTCAAACGACAACAGATCGCGGCATCAAGAGGCCTGACCCATCCCTGTAGATTGGGATGGGGCTCTATCTTTTTATCATTTGTTTTGAGCTGTTTTGAGCATGATTCCACTTTTCGGGATCATGCTCTGCCGACTACTGGTTCGGAACCTGCGGGGTGACCGGCAAGGTGACGCCATTGGCTGCCGGCGGGTTGGCCGAAGTCGGTCGCGGCGCCGGCGCGGCCGGAGCGGTCGCCGGAGGCTGTCGTCGCGGCATCGTTGCCGGACGGCGGCGTCGGGGCGGTGCTGCCGGCGGGAGCCGCCGGTGCCGTGGTGCCTGCAGGCGCCGTGGTGCCCGGCAACTGGTTGAGCACGCCCTTGCCCGCATTGTCGGAGGATGCCGGAGCGCGGTCGAGGATGTCGATCGGCTTTTCGCCATAGCGGGCAAGGATCGACAATGTCAGCGAGGTGACGAAGAAGGCGGCCGCCAGGATCGCCGTCGCCCGCGTCAGCGCATTGGCGGCGCCGCGCGCGGTCATGAAACCGGAACCGCCGCCGATGCCGAGACCGCCGCCTTCGGAGCGCTGCAGCAGCACCACGCCGACAAGGGCGAGCACGACCATGAGGTGGATGACGATCAGTACGGTTTCCATAATTTATCCTGGCAAGGCCTTGCGCGGCCTGCGAACACGACCGGTGATTTGGAGGCGGCTCCATACAATGCTTTAACGGCATTTCCAAGCCCGTGGCCGGAATATGGGAAGCAATGCAGCTCTTTGCAACGATTTCGCCGGCGCGCGTCCAGGCCGGCAATGAGCCGCCTGGTTACGCGATGTTCAGATAAGCCTCGGCAATGGCAAGAAAGTCCGCCGCCTTCAGGCTGGCGCCGCCGACCAGCGCGCCGTCGACATTGTCGACGCCGAGCAGCTCGGCAGCGTTGGAGGGCTTGACCGAGCCGCCATAGAGAATGCGCATCTGTGCCGCGCCATCGCCGAGCAGTTCCGACCAGCTTTGCGCGGATATGGGCGTGGGCCTCGGCCACATCGGCGGCGGTCGGCGTCAGGCCGGTGCCGATCGCCCAGACCGGCTCGTAGGCGATGATGGTGTTGGCGGCGGTAGCACTCGGCGGCACCGAGCCGGCGACCTGGCGCGACAGGACTTCGAGCGTCGTGCCGGCTTCGCGTTCGGCGCTTGGTCTCGCCGATGCAGATGATCGCCACCAGGCCGGCGCGCCAAGCCGCTGAGGCCTTGGCCTGGACCAGGGCATCGTCTTCGCCGAGGTCGGTCGCGGCATTCGGAATGGCCGACAATGACATGGCTGGCGCCGGCGTCCTTCAGCATCTCCGCCGAAATACGCCCGGTATAGGCGCCGCTCTCCTTGGGGTGGCAATCCTCGCCGCCGACCCGCACCGGGGTGCGTGACAGGATTTCGGCGGCATGCGCAAGCAAGGTCGCGGGCACGCAGACAACCGCTTCCGTCTCGGCGTCGAGCCCGCTCATGAAGCCGTTGCCGATCGTCCTCAGCTCGTTCAGCGAGGCGCTGGTGCCGTTCATTTTCCAGTTACCGGCGACGAGCGGGCGGATTCCAGGCGTCATGGGCTTTGTTTCTCCGGGCGACATTGGGCTCTCGCCCTCACTACCAAAATCAGGCCACAAAGCAATCGACAGTGGACCGGAAGGGCGCTATTGCGCTTGTTTCAAACTCGGGCGCACGCGAAATGCGCAAAAATCGGAAGTATGCATGCTTGGTATATTGAGAAACGCGGCGGGCACCTGGGTCGCGAAGGCGTTGCTGTCATTGCTGGTGCTCAGCTTTGCAGTCTGGGGTATTTCCGGGCGCTTGTCTGGTACCTTGGGTGGCCATCATTCGGTGATCACCGCCGGTGGCACGACCGTTTCGATCAACGAATATCGCCTCGCCTATGATCGTCAGGTCAGTGTCATGTCGCAGCAATTCGGTCAGCGCATCACGCACGAACAAGCGAAAGCGCTCGGCATTGACAACCAGGTGCTGGCGCAGCTCGTTTCAGGCGCCGTCCTCGACGAGCAGGCCCGCAAGCTCGGGCTTGGCCTCTCCAAGGACCGGCTTGCCGAACTCACGCGCGAAGACCCGGCCTTCAAGGGCCCGGGCGGCCAGTTCGATCGCAGGACGTTCGAATATCTGCTGCGCGAGGTCGGCATGCGGCCCGAGGACTATCTGAAGAATCGTGCCCAGGTGGCGGTGCGCCAGCAGATCGTCGAGGCGGTTTCGGACGGCCTCAAGGCGCCGCAAACCTTCCTCAAGGCGGTGGCGCTCTATCGCGGCGAAGACCGCACGGTCGACTACCTGACCTTGCCTAAGAAGCTGGTCGAGCCGATCGAGGCGCCGTCCGACAGCGTGCTCTCGACCTATTTCGATGCCAACAAGAAGACCTATGCGGCGCCGGAATACCGCAAATTCTCCTATGTCAGGCTCGAGCCGCAAGACATCATGGATCTCAGCGCCGTGACCGAGCAGCAGATCAGCGACGATTACAACAAGAACAAGTCGCGCTACACCACGCCTGAAATGCGCACCATCGAACAGCTTGTGTTCCAGTCGCCCGATGCAGCCAAGGCGGCGCTCAGACTCGCTGAAGACCGGTGCGACCTTCGACAAGATCGTCACCGCCGAGGGCAAGACGCAGGCCGACACGCTGCTCGGCACGCTGGCCAAGGACAAGATCGCCGACAAGGCTGTGGCCGACGCGGCTTTCAAGCTTGCCGCCAATGAAGTCAGCCCGGTCGTCCAGGGCGCCTTCGGACCGGTGCTTTTGCGCGTCACCGATATCAAGCCGGAAGTGGTGAAGCCGCTTGCCGAAGTGTCCGAGCAGATCCGCAAGGACCTGGCGCTGGGCGAGGCAAGCCGCATCCTGCTGGATGTGCACGACAATTACGAAGACACGCGCGCCTCGGGCAGTTCGCTCGCCGATGCAGCCGCCAAGCTGAAGCTCAAGGTCGTCACCATCGACGCGATCGATCGCACCGGCCAGCGGCCTGACGATACGATCGTCAAGGACCTGCCGGAATCCGCCGAGCTGATCAAGGCGGTGTTCGCCGCCGAGCCGGGCACAGAGAATGAGGGCCTGACCACCGCCGACAACGGTTTCGTATTCTACGAGGTCGGATCGATCACGCCAGCGCGCGACCGCACGCTGGACGAGGTCCGCCAGAAGGTGGTGGCCGACTGGACGGCTGACGAGACGACGAAGCGGCTCACCGCCAAGGCCAACGAACTGGAGAAGCGGCTCAAGGCGGGCACCACGCTCGATGTCATCGCCGGTGAACTCAAGCTCGAGAAGCAGACCAAGCGCGGCGTCAAGCGCGAGGCGGACGACGTCGATTTCGGCAAGGAGGGTGCGGCGGCGATGTTCGGTGTCGGCGAAGGCGGAACCGGGCTGATCCCCTCGCCCACCGGCGAAGGACAGATCCTGTTCAAGGTCGCCGAAGTGTTCGAACCGGCCGGCGCCGATGCCAGCTCGGTGCCGGACGACGCGCAGAAATCCTTCACCGCCGGCATGTCGGACGATCTGCTCGATCAGTTGGTGGCGCAGTTGCAGACGCAGTACGACGTCCGCATCGACCAGACCGCCGTTGCCCAGGCGCAGGCCAGATGAGCGCGCTGAAGACCCATATCGCCAAGGTCGCGGGCGGCACGCCGCTTTCCTTCGACGAGGCGCGCGAAGCCTTCGACATCATCATGTCGGGCGATGCGACGCCCGGCCAGATCGGCGGCTTCCTGATGGCGTTGCGCGTGCGCGGCGAAGCGGTGAGCGAGATTTCCGGCGCCGTCGCCACCATGCGCGCCAAGATGCTGCGCGTCGATGCTCCGCAGGGCGCCATCGATATCGTCGGTACCGGGGGCGACAATTCGCACTCGGTCAACATCTCGACCGGATCGGCCTTCGTCATCGCCGGCAGCGGCGTGCCGGTCGCCAAGCACGGCAATCGCGGCCTGTCCTCGCTGACGGGTGCCGCCGATGTCCTGATCGCGCTCGGCGTCAAGATCGACATCCCGCCGGAAACCATCGGCCACTGCATCCACGAGACCGGCGTCGGCTTCATGTTCGCGCCGGCGCATCACCCGGCGATGAAGCATGTCGGCCCGATCCGCGGCGAACTCGGCACCCGCACCATCTTCAACCTGCTCGGACCGCTGTCCAATCCGGCCGGCGTCCTCAGGCAGATGGTCGGCGTGTTCCTGCCGGAATGGATCATGCCGGTCGCCGAGACGCTGAAGGCGCTGGGCACCGACCATGCCTGGGTCGTCCATGGCGACGGCTATGACGAGATCACCACCACCGGCGAGACGCAGGTGGCGGAACTGGTCGGTGGCGAGATCCGCAGCTTCACGCTGACCCCGGAAGCGGTCGGGCTGAAGCGCCACAGCAAGGACGAGCTGCGCGGCGGCGACGCCGCCTACAACGCCAAGGCCATGCGCGACATGCTGGGCGGTGCCGCCGGCGCCTATCGCGACACCGTGCTGATGAATGCCGGCGCCGGACTGGTGGTGGCGGGCAAGGCGACGACGCTTGCCGACGGCATGGCGAGCGCGGCGCAAGCCATCGACAGCGGCCGGGCGCTCCAGGTGCTCGACAGGCTGGTCGAGATTTCGAACGGATAGGCCCTTGTCCGACATCCTGCGCAAGATCGAGGCCTACAAACGCGACGAGATCGCCGCGGCGAAGGTTGCGAGTCCCGCTTGCCGAGATCAAGGCGCGGGCGAAGGATGCAGACGCGCCGCGCGGCTTTCTCGCTGCGCTCGAAGCGAAGCGCAAAGTCGGCGGCTTTGCGCTGATCGCCGAGATCAAGAAGGCGAGCCCGTCCAAAGGCCTGATCCGCGCCGATTTCGACCCACCGGCACTTGCGAGGGCCTATGCGAGGGGCGGCGCTGCCTGCCTTTCCGTGCTGACCGATGCTCCCTCCTTCCAGGGCGCACCCGAATTCCTCACCGCGCGCGCGCGGCGCCGTCGCCTTGCCCGCGCTGCGCAAGGATTTCCTGTTCGATCCCTATCAGGTGTTCGAAGCGCGCGCCTGGGGCGCCGACGCCATCCTGATCATCATGGCCAGCGTCGACGACGCCATGGCGAGCGAACTCGAAGCGACCGCATTCGACGCTCGGCATGGACGCGCTGGTCGAGGTGCATGACGAGGCCGAGATGGAGCGCGCGCTGAAACTGTCGTCGCGGCTGATCGGCATCAACAACCGCGACCTCAGGACATTCGAGACCAGTCTGACTGACTTCGGAGCGGCTGGCGGCGATGGTGCCGGCCGACCGGCTGCTGGTCAGCGAGAGCGGTATTTTTACCCATGAGGACTGCCGCAGGCTGGAGAAGAGCGGCATCGGCACCTTCCTCGTTGGCGAGAGCCTGATGCGCCAGCAGGACGTGGCGGCGGCCACGCACCTGCTTCTGACGGGCAAGGCGCCGGATGCATCGGCCCGAAAATCGGAATCGATTTTCGGAGAGCACGATGCATAGATTTAAAATGATAGAGCGTACTTTGTGCGTCCGAATGGACGCACGTCGCTCCATGGCCATCTGACGATGGCAGCCGCCCTCACCCATCTCGGCGCCAAGGGCGAGGCCAACATGGTCGATGTCGGCGACAAGGCCGAGACGACACGCACGGCAATCGCCGAGGGCTTTGTCGCTATGCTGCCCGAAACGCTGAACATGATCCTCGCCGGCGACGCCAAGAAGGGCGATGTGCTGGGCACGGCGCGCATCGCCGGCATCATGGCGGCGAAGAAGACGCATGAATTGATCCCGCTCTGCCATCCGCTGCTGCTGACCAAGGTTTCCGTCGACATCGAGCCGGACCATGCGCTGCCCGGCCTGAAGGTCACGGCGCTCGCCCGCGTCACCGGCAAGACCGGCGTCGAGATGGAGGCGCTGACCGCGGCCTCGGTCGCATGCCTGACCATCTACGACATGGCCAAGGCGGTCGACCGCGCCATGGTGATCTCCGGCATCAGGCTGGTCGAAAAGACCGGCGGCAAATCCGGCGACTACAGATCCGACCACAAGGCAGGCGCCTAGATGGCGCTGGTTCCGGTCGCCGAGGCGCTTGAACGCCTGCTGGATGGCGCTGCGCCGACTGGCAGCGAAAGCGTCGCGCTGCATCGATGCCGCCGGCCGGGTGCTGGCCGAACCTGTCGTGGCGCTGCGCACCCAGCCGCCGTTCAACGCCTCCGCCATGGACGGCTATGCCGTGCGGGCCGCCGATGTCGCCTCAGTGCCGGCGCAGCTTTCGGTGATCGGCATGGCGCCGGCCGGGCGTGGCTTTGACGGTGCTGTCGGCAATGGTCAGGCGGTGCGTATCTTCACCGGCGCGCCACTGCCCGAAGGCGCCGACACCATCGTCATCCAGGAGAATGTCCGAGAATCTCGGTGGTGGCGCACATCGAGGTGACCGAAGCCGACAGCCGAAGGACGCAACATCCGCCGCGTCGGTCTCGATTTCACCAAGGGCGACGTGCTGCTGCGAAAAGGGCCGCCTGCTCGATCCGGCGGCACTGTCGCTGGCGGCCTCGGCCAACCATCCAGAAGTGACCGTGGTGCAAACGGCCGCTTGTCGCCATCATCGCCACCGGCGACGAATTGCTGCCGCCGGGCAGCGACGCTCGGCCCAGACCAGATCATCTCGTCCAATGCCTATGGCGTCGCCGCCGCCGCGCAGTCTGTCGGCGCGCGCGCGCTCGACCTCGGCATCGCCGCCGATCGCAAGGAGGCAATCGCCGCGCTGGTGAAGAAGGCGGTCGCGGCAAGGCGCCGATGTCATCGTCACGCTCGGCGGCGCTTCGGTCGGCGACCACGACCTCGTCCACGACGTGCTGACCGGCGAAGGCATGACGCTCGACTTCTGGAAGATCGCCATGCGCCCGGGCAAGCCGCTGATGTTCGGCCGGCTCGGGCGAACAGCTGCATCGGCCTGCCCGGCAATCCGGTGGCGAGCCTGGTCTGCTCGCAACTGTTCCTGAAGCCGCTGCTGGCGCGGCTCGGCGGCCGCGACTTACCGGCAGGACATACGCCCGGCCAGCCTCGGCGCCGCGATGCCGGCCAACGATCTCAGGCAGGACTATGTGCGCGCTGTGGTCCGGGAAGAGGCCGGCGCACTGGTGGCGACGCCGTTCGGCATCCAGGATTCCTCGATGCTGAGAATGCTGGCCGACGCCAACGGGCTGATCGTGCGCGAGCCGTTCGCCCCTGCGGCTGCAGCGGGCGCCGCCTGCAGCGTGCTGATGTTGCGCTGAACCAAGCGTCTAACCTATTCGCGAAAAACTGGCTATCAAGCGTCCGGGTCAGCGGATGCTCCGGATCGGCAAGCCCGTCGATGATGCTGAAATGATGCCGGTCCGGCTCGACCACCGAGCTGGTCGCGGCGCCGAGGCCGGTCCAGATGTTGGCCAGCAGCGCGTTCTGGCGCAGGAACTCGGCGCGCTCGCCACCGCCGACCCAGCAGGTGATGCGTGCATTGTCCATCGGGCGCAGCAGCGCCGGGCTTTCGGCCAGCGCTTCGGCTTCGTCGATCGCCAGCGTCTCGTTCATGGCGGTGCGCATGATCGGGCGCAGGTCGTGCACACCCGAGATCGACACGACATGGCGTATGCGCCCAGCCACATCGGGCGCCAGAGGCGTGGTTGCGTGGCCATCCGGCTGGCGAGATGGCCGCCGGCGGAATGTCCGGTCAGCATCAGCGGCCCGTCGACCATCGCCGCCGCCTTGCCGATCGCCGCGCCGATCTCCCTGACGATGCCGGCGATGCGTATCTCGGGACATAGCGTGTAGGAGGGCATCGCCACGGCATAAGCCGTGGCCGATCGGCCCAGCGGCAAGATGCGACCAGAAACTCTTGTCGAACGCCTTCCAGTAGCCGCCATGCACGAACACGACGAGCCCTTTGGGCAGGCGCTCGGGCAGGAAAAGATCGAGCCGGTTGCGCGGTCTGTCGCCATAGGCGATGTCGAGCCTGCGCCCTGCCCTCGGCCGAAAGAGCGTCGCGAAAAGCCTGCGCCGGCTCGACCCACGCGGCCGGCCAGCGATCGCTGCCGGCGATGTTGGCGCCGTTGGCATAGGCATTGTCCCAATCGGCAATACGATGTTCGAGCACCTCTGCCCTCCCCCTGCTCTGCTTGCCGCTCAGGTGACGGCTGTCTTGACGGCGAACGTGCGTCCTTCCAGGCGCCACTGCGCAGGATGTCTGCCAGAACTTCGACAGCCTGCCACACATCGGCGTAGCCGACATAGAGCGGGGTGAAGCCAAAGCGTATGGTCGACGGCGCCCGGAAATCGCCGATCACGCCACGTTCGATAAGCGCCCGCATGATCTGGTAGCCGTGCTCGTGCATGAATGAAATCTGGCTGCCGCGCCTGGCGCTGTCGCGGGTGCTTTCGAGCGTGAGACCATAGGCGCCGCATTTCGCCTCGACGAGTTCGATGAACAGATCGGCCAGTGCGACGCTCTTCTTCCTCACGGCCGCCATGTCGACATCGTTCCAGATGTCGAGCGCGCCCTTCAGCGTGCGCATCGACAGGACCGGCTGCGTGCCGCACAGGAACCGGCGGATGCCGGTGCCGGCCGCATAAGCTTGCTCGAAGGCGAAGGGCCGCGCATGGCTCCACCATCCGCTGAGCGGCTGCTGCACATCGCGAGATGGCGCTTCGCCGCGTAGATGAAGGCGGGAGAGCCGGGGCCGCCGTTCAGATATTTGTAGGTGCAGCCGACCGCGAAGTCGGCATTGGCCTTATCCAGTTCGACCGGCATGGCGCCCGCGGTGTGGCAGAGATCCCAGACGATCAGCGCCCCGGCGTCATGGGCGATGCGCGTCAGCGCGGTCATGTCGCGCAGTTCGCCTGACTTGTAGTTGACGTGGTTGACCAGCACGACGGCGACATTCTCGTCGATCAGCTCCTCGATCATCGGCGCGTCGACGCCCGCGAGGCGCAGCACGGTGTTCTTTCGGGTCGAGGCCACGCCTTCAGCCATGTAGAGGTCGGTCGGGAAGCTGTCGCCTTCGGCGACGATGACGGGCCGGTCCGGCCGCATGGCCATTGCCGCGTGCAGAACCTTGTAGATGTTGATCGAGGTCGTGTCGCAGACCACCGTCTGGCCGGCCGCTGCGCCGATCAGGCGCCCGAGCTGGTCGCCGAGTTCGAGCGGCATGTCGAACCAGCCGGCCGTGTTCCATGCGCGGATGAGGTCCTGCGCCCATTCTTCGGTCGCCGCCTTGCGCAGCTCGTCGAAGGCGGCATGCGAGGCAGCGCCCAGCGAATTGCCGTCGAGATAGATCACCCCTTCGGGCAGGACAAAGCGGTCGCGCAGGGAGCGCAGCGGATCCGCGGCGTCCATCGCCTCGACGGCCGCAAGATCGGGAATTCCTGTCATGATATGTCTGCTCCCCCAGATCCGCACGACACCGGCACGCAACGACGACACAGGCCGACGATCGGTGCTTTCTCTCATCACTGGCCATCACGCAGCAAGAACCTGCAGCGATGACTTATCGGCCCAACGACACCCTCGACCCCGCTCAAAGTTGGCATTTTGAGTTCGTTTCGTTCACGGTGCATCGAGTGGGCTGGATGGTCGAACACGGCCCGACCCGGGAATCTCTGCGCCAAATGATTGCCGGTACTGAAGCCTTCCAAGTCGGGCTGAGGTCATAAATTAAAACAAAATCAATGCGATGAAGCCGGACTCTGAGGGAGTTGGGTGTTCCCTGTCGACGGCAACATCGTTTCGGGCGCCTTAACCCATTCATTAAACTTTAAACGGTTGCGGAACACAAATGGAACAGATAGTGTTTGTTCTGGGTTTGTTTTTCCAATTCCGTTGGGGGCCGCGATGCTGACACGCAAACAACATGAACTGCTGATGTTCATCCATGAGCGGCTGAAGGAAAGTGGTATTCCACCATCCTTCGACGAGATGAAGGAGGCGCTCGACCTTGCCTCGAAGTCGGGCATCCACCGGCTGATCACGGCGCTGGAGGAGCGCGGGTTCATTCGCCGGCTACCCAACCGGGCGCGCGCACTCGAAGTGCTGCGCCTGCCCGACTCGATCGCTCCCGGCCTCAATGCGGCGAAAAAGTTCTCGCCGAGCGTCATTCAGGGCAGTCTTGGGCAGGGCGGCCTCGGACGGCAGATCAAGCCGATGGCATCGTCGCGCACGCCC
Source organism: uncultured Alphaproteobacteria bacterium (assembly GCA_963788955.1). GTDB lineage: Bacteria > Pseudomonadota > Alphaproteobacteria > Rhizobiales > Rhizobiaceae > Mesorhizobium. The sequence continues at coordinate 17,925 of CAWBIN010000012.1, forward strand.
CAGGCGGGCAATGACGACGATGCGGTCGCGGCAGTGTCCATCCCGGTGATGGGGCGGATCGCGGCCGGTGTGCCGATCGACGCCATCCAGCATCAGACGCATTCGATCTCGGTGCCGCCGGACATGATCATGGGCGGTGAGCATTACGCACTGGAGGTCAAGGGCGATTCGATGATCGAGGCCGGCATCTTCGACGGCGATACGGTCATCATCCGCAATGCCGATACGGCGAGCCCGGGCGAGATCGTCGTGGCGCTGGTCGACGAGGAGGAAGCGACGCTGAAGCGCTTCCGCCGCAAGGGCGCTTCGATCGCGCTGGAGGCTGCAAACCCGGCCTATGAAACCCGCATCTTCGGGCCCGACCGGGTCAAGGTGCAGGGCAAGCTGGTGGGCTTGATCCGGCGCTACTGAGGCGGCGATGATTGTTTTGGTGGCGGTTTGTTGACCCGCCTTTCGGGTGTCTTGTAAGGCGGCAGGCCCCTCGCTTCGCGCGAAAATCTGCGCTGCTCGTGCCAGGGCCGGTACGGCTGCTCGATAGCGAAGTCGTATCTCTGCCGGTCGCGATTGCCGATTGCTGATCGAAGAAGACGGCGGCGCTGCCCAAGCGGGCAAGCTGCCGTTTCTTGACGACAAGGACAAGCGGATTGCGGCAAGGGTCGTAGGCGGTGGCGTCGTTGACGATGATCAGGGTCGCGAAAGCACACGCTCTCCAAGCGTCCTTGCGGTCTTCTGCATAGCGCGACGATGGCGCCGGACGGATGCCGTGCGAGGCACAGACCGGCGCTGCAGTAGAAGGGCGAGCCCGGCGGCAGGTCGGCCGGATCCATGTCGAACCGCGCGTCTCCCTTCTCGAAAGTCTCGGGTTCGACAATGGTTTCGGACTTCAGCGGCGCGCTTCCAGTTGTCGGTGGTGAACTCGTTCGATCGCACCCGGTTGATGGCGAGTTCGCCGCCACCGATCGGCATTGCCACCAGATGCGCATCCTCCGAGATCAGGACGTCCGGCGTGCGGGTGTCGGAGACAGTCAGCAGGCCGGCGAGCGCGAACGGAACCGCTGCCAACCTGAGCCATGTCGTCGCCATGGTGGCGATGACCAGCGCGATGGTCACCAGCAGCACCGACTGAATGGAGATCAACCCGACGGCATCGACCGGCGAGCGCTCGGAAATCCATTCCGAGATCGCGATCATCGCCGTCAGCCCTTTGCCCATCACGATAGAGGAATGGCCAATCGAGCCCGAAAGGCATCAGCCAGCGCGCTGAGTACGGCCAACGGCATGACGATCACCGAGACAATCGGCATGACGGCCAGATTGGCAAACAGGCTGAGCGGCGACACGCGCTGAAAATGCCAGATGGCGAAGAGCGCTGTCGCACCGCCAGCGATGATCGAGGTCATGGCGAGACCGCCCATGCCGAGCAGGAATTTTCGCGTGACGAAGGCGAGCGAGCGATCGCCTTGGCGGCGGCGATGTCGCCCTGCCGGCGCGGTAGTCCGACCAGCCGGCATAGGCGCCGACAAGGGCCGCTGTCGCCGCAAACGACATCTGGAAGCTCGGGCCGACCACTTCGTGCGGCGACACCAGGATGACGGCGATGGCCGAGATCGCCAGGTTGCGCATGGTCAGCGCCGCGCGGTCGAACAGCACGGCGACCAGCATCACCGCCAGCATGATGAAGCTGCGCTCGGCGGCGACGACGATGCCGGAAAAGACGAGGTAGGCGGCGATGGAAAGGAGCGCTGCGGCGGCCGCATATTTCTTCACCGGCCGGCGCGAGGAGAAATCGGGAAACAGGGCGAAGGCGCCGCGCAGCAGCCCCATGATGGTGCCGGCGACCAGCGCCATGTGCAGGCCGGAAATCGAGATGATGTGGTAGATGCCGGTGCGCCGCATCGCTTCGTTGATCTCATCCGGGATGCCGGCGCGTACGCCGACGATCAGTGCCGCGGCAATCTCGCCTTCGGCGCCGCCGATCTGGCTGCGGATGTGGTCTGCGATGTTTTCGCGGGCGTTCTCGATCGCGGACGCCAGGCGCGTCGGACGGCGCGCGTCGCCGGAGCCAGTCTGCGAGGCAACGGTCTTCGGATTGCCGAGGAAAAAGCCGCTGGCGCCGATGCCGGCGAAATAGCTGTCGAAGGAGAAATCGTAGCTGTCCGGCCGCACCGGTCCGGTCGGCGGCAGCAGCCGGGCATAGCCGGTGATCAGGGAGCCGGCCGTCATGTCGGCGGGAACTCTCCGCGCCGAAAGCCTGACCCGCTCCGGCGCGTAGCGCAGCTTGGGGTGAGCGGTCGAAATCACGTCGATGGTCAGCCTGACGCGGCCGTTTTCCATCTCCTCGAGACTGACGACGCCGGCCGGTCAGCCGCGTCTGGATCTCGGCGCCGAGCATCTGGGTTCCGGCGCGCCAGGTTTCGACCTTGGCGGCGACGCACGCCGAGCGCGCACAGCATCGCGGCCATGAAGACACAGATGCGTCCTCGGCCAGTGACCGCGAGGCGACAGCGCAGACCGCCATCAGCAGCACGACGGCGACGGGCCTGGGCAAAGCCGGGCTCCGTCGCCAGCGAGAAATAGACGATCGACGCCGCCCGCCAGGAACACCGGCACCAGCAGGAAGCCCATGCCGCGGTCGAGCTCGGTGCCGGCAGCCGCAGCGATGCTGCGGCGGACTGCGGGCCATGCGAACGGCGGAGCAGCCTGCGCAGATCGGACTGACCGGTGCGATCGCGGCGACCGGCACCGGCACGGCGACATGCCGGGCTGCAAAGGCTCGATGCCGGGTTGCGGCGCGGGCGAGCAGCAACCGGCACCGGCTCGGCGTACGGGAACATCGGCAAACAGCGACGCGTTCGCTGACGCTGCTCGTCGCGCCCTCGCCCTCCTCCGCGCCCCGGCCTCGTCCAGCCATCGGGTCTGCCCCTTGCGCCCCAGACCTCCTATGCTACATGAACGCGCAACGCGCGAAAGTCCGCGCAACCACACCCGCTGCTTCCGACGCTTTCCGAGAGTTCCATGTCCGACAAGGTCGTCACCCGCTTTGCCCCCTCGCCCACCGGCTATCTGCACATCGGCGGCGCGCGCACGGCGCTGTTCAACTGGCTGTATGCGAAGCACACCGACGGCACGATGCTGCTGCGCATCGAGGACACCGACCGCGAGCGCTCCACCGAGGCCGCGACCGCCGGCCATCCTCGATGGGCTGACCTGGCTCGGCCTGTCCTGGGACGGCGAGCCGGTCTCGCAGTTCGAGCGCGCGCCGCGCCACCGCGAGGTGGCCGAGGAGCTGGTGCGCCTGGGCAAGGCCTATTACTGCTACGCGACGCCGGCCGAGCTCGAGGCGATGCGCGAGGCGGCGCGCGCCAAGGGCCTGCCGCCGCGCTATGACGGCCGCTGGCGCGACCGCGATCCGTCCGAGGCGCCTGCCGGCGTCAAGGGCGCGATCCGCATCAAGGCGCCGACCGAGGGCGAGACGGTGGTGCACGACCGCGTGCAGGGCGAGGTGCGCTTTCCCAACAAGGATCTCGACGATTTCATCATCCTGCGCTCGGACGGCAACCCGACCTACATGCATGCCGTCGTCGTCGACGATCACGACATGGGCGTCACCCACATCATCCGCGGCGACGACCACCTGACCAATGCCGCGCGCCAGACGGTGATCTACAACGCCATGGGCTGGGAGGTGCCGTCGATGTCGCACATCCCGCTGATCCACGGCGCCGACGGCGCCAAGCTGTCGAAGCGGCATGGCGCGCTCGGCGTCGAGGCCTATCGCGCCATGGGCTATCTGCCCGAGGCGCTGCGCAACTATCTGGCGCGGCTCGGCTGGAGCCATGGCGACGACGAGGTGATGTCGATCAAGGACATGATCGCCTGGTTCGACATCGGCGACGTCAACAAGGGCGCGGCGCGCTTCGACTTCGCCAAGCTCGAGGCGCTGAACGGCGTGCATATGCGCGCGCATGGACGATGCCGAGCTGCTCGACATCTTCGTCGCCACTCTGCCCTATCTCGAAGGCGGCCCGGCGATCGCCGGCGCGCCTCGACGACAACAGGAAGGCGCAGCTGCTCGCCGCGCTGCCCGGCCTGAAGGAGCGCGCCAAGACGCTGGTCGAGCTGGCCGATGGCGCCGGCTTCCTGTTCGCCGAGCGGCCGCTGCCGATCGACGAGAAGGCGGCTGCGCTGCTCGGCGACGACGCGCGCGCGATCCTGCGCGGCGCGCACGCGGCTTTGCAGGCGGTTTCGGGCGAGTGGACGCGCCGCTGCGGCGGAAGCGGCGGTCCGCGAGTTCGCGACGGCCGACGGCCTCAAGCTCGGCGCCGTGGCCCAGCCGCTGCGGGCCGCCCTTACCGGCAGAAGCACCTCGCCCGGCGTGTTCGACGTGCTTGCCGTGCTCGGCCGCGACGAAAGCCTGGCGCGCATCGCGGATCAAATCGATTAGGACAAACTGGCCCAAGAAGATTGGCATTGAAAGGCGCGTTTCGCAGTGCAACATTAGGCCTTGGCCCAATCTGGCACGCACCTCCTAAAATGCGGTGGCGAGTACGCGCATTCCGGTGATTTCGACTAGCGATTTGCCCTTGCCGGCATGAGGAACGATGAAGGAGTTTGCAATGACCGAAGCTGCGACAAAACTGGAATTTGGCGGCAAGACCGCACGAGTCGACTGCAACGCTCGAACTCGCCGGCAAGACGCATGAATTCAAGGTGCGAAGCGGCTCGGTCGGGCCGGACGTCATCGACATCAGCTGCGCTCTACAACGACCACCGGCGCCTTCACCTACGATCCCGGCTTCACCTCGACGGCAAGCTGCGAGTCGGAGATCACCTACATCGACGGCGACGAAGGCATCCTGCTGCATCGCGGCTATCCGATCGACCAGCTGGCCGAGCACGGCGACTTCCTCGAAGTCTGCTATCTGCTGCTCTACGGCGAACTGCCGACCAAGGCGCAGAAGGACGATTTCGACTACCGCGTGACGCGCCACACGATGGTGCACGAGCAGATGTCGCGCTTCTTCACCGGCTTCCGCCGCGACGCGCACCCGATGGCGGTGATGTGCGGCGTGGTCGGCGCGCTGTCGGCCTTCTACCACGACTCCACCGACATCTCCGATCCGTACCAGCGCATGGTCGCCTCGATGCGGCTGATCGCCAAGATGCCGACGATCGCGGCGATGGCCTACAAATACCATATCGGCCAGCCCTTCATTTATCCGAAGAACGAGCTGAACTTCGCCGCCAACTTCCTGCACATGTGCTTCGCGGTGCCGTGCGAGGAATACAAGGTCAATCCGGTGCTGGCGCGCGCCATGGAGCGCATCTTCATCCTGCATGCCGACCACGAGCAGAACGCCTCGACCTCGACGGTGCGTCTCGCCGGCTCGTCGGGCGCCAATCCGTTCGCCTGCATCGCCGCCGGCATCGCCTGCCTGTGGGGCCCGGCGCATGGCGGCGCCAACGAGGCGGCGCTCAACATGCTGGGCGAGATCGGCCATGTCGACCGCATCCCGGAATTCATCGCCCGCGCCAAGGACAAGAACGATCCGTTCCGGCTGATGGGCTTCGGCCACCGCGTCTACAAGAACTACGATCCGCGCGCCAAGATCATGCAGAAGACCGCGCATGAGGTGCTGGGCGAACTCGGCATCAAGGACGATCCGCTGCTCGACATCGCGATGGAGCTGGAGAAGATCGCGCTGACCGACGCCTATTTCATCGAGAAGAAGCTCTACCCGAACGTCGACTTCTATTCCGGCATCACGCTGAAGGCGCTGGGCTTCCCCACCACCATGTTCACCGTGCTGTTCGCGGTCGCCCGCACCGTCGGCTGGATCGCGCAGTGGAAGGAGATGATCGAGGATCCGCACCAGAAGATCGGCCGCCCGCGCCAGCTCTATACCGGCGCGCCGGAACGCGACTACGTGCCGATCGCGAAACGGTGAGTGAGTAGGCGAGTCGGTGCATAGGCAGTGAGCAGAGATCGCTGCTCCGCCTACTTTCTACTCACTACTCACTCTGCTTGATACACCCCATCACGACTTCGGCCGCGATATCGCCGGAGGGCCTGTTCGTGGCCATGCGCCTCGCGACCTCGGCAAAGCCGTCCTTCTGCCAGGCGCGCAAGCCGGTGTCGGCGAACAGCGCTTCCAGGTGCCGCGCCAGATTGTCCGGCCGAACATACTGGTTGTAGAACTCCGGCACGAGCGCGCGGTCGGCGATCAGATTGGGCAGCAGCGCCGACCACACCGTGATCAGACTGCTGGCATCAGCCGCGCCACGGGATCGAGCTTGTAGCAGGAGACCATCGGCACGCCCGCCAGCGCCAGTTCGAGCGACACCGTTCCGGACGCGATCAGCGCCGCGTCGGCCTTGCCGAAGGCCTGCCATTTGCGCTCGGGCTCGAGGATGATCTCCGGCTTCTCGATCCCAGCTCGCGACCGATGTCCTGACCAGGTCGGCGACATGCGGCACGGTCGGCAGCAGCAGGCGCAGGCGATGGCCGCGCGCGCGCAGCACCGACACCGTCTCGCCGAACGGCTCGATCAGCCGCCGTACTTCGCCGCGCGCGCGAGCCGGGCAGCACGAGCAGGGTCTTGACGCGATCTGCCGAGAGATCGCGCGGCTGGCCTTGCGCCCTGGCCGCGCGCAAGCACGCCCGGATCGTGCGTCAGGCGGTGGCCGACATAGGTGCCGGGCGGGCCGCCGAGACGGCGCAAGCTCCTTCACGCTCGAACGGCAGGATGCACAGGATGTGGTCGACATAGGGCTTCATCGCCGCCGCCCTGCCCGGCCGCCACGCCCAGACGCTCGGGCAGACATAGTGGACGATCGGGATCGACGGATCGGCGGCGCGCACCTTCTTGGCCACGCGCAGCGAGAAATCCGGGCTGTCGATGGTGATGAGGCAGTCGGGTTTCTCGGCGGCGATCGCGCGCTGCCGTCTGGCCGATGCGCCGCATCAGGCGCGGCAGGTCGCGCAGGATGGCGCTGAGCCCCATCAGCGCGATCTCGCCGCCGTCGAACAGCGGCTGTCAGCCCGAGCGCCTGCAGATGCCGCCCGCCGATGCCGACCAGCCTGACATCGCGCCCGGTCGTCCGCTTGCAGCGCGGCGACGATGTCGGCGCCAAGCAGGTCGCCGGATTCTTCGCCGGCGACGATGGCGATCTTCAGCGGCTTCTCAGCTGACCATGCGCCGGCTCCGCCGCCGGCAGGCCGACGACGAACAGGCCAAGCGCGTTGGCGCGCGCGATGACGGCCGGGCCTTCGAGGATGAGCGAACGGCCGGCTTCGACGGCAATGCCGGCAAGCCCGGCGGCATGCGCTGCCTCGACCGTCAGCGGGACCGATGGACGGCAGATCGGCGCGCAGTTCCTGACCGGGCTTGGCGCATTTGACCAGCACGCCGCGCGTCTTGCCGGCGAGCCGGCCATGGCCGCGCAGCTGCCTGCGTCCGCTCGAGCAGTCCGTCGGTGCCCTCGATGCCTTCCAGCGCAATAGCCCGGCCGCCGATCGCGACGGCCGCCTGGCCGATGTCGAGCGCGCCGATGGCGCTTGCCGCCGCATGGGCCGCATCGATGTCGCGCCAGTCGGATTTTCGCGGCTCCGCCCTGGTCAACGGCCCTTCGGCCGCGAGCAAGTCCGGGCACGATCTCATGCGCGCCGACAACCTTGATGCCGCGCGCTTCCAGGCCGCGTGCCACGATCTTCAACAGGCCGTCATCGCCGCGCGGCAAGCGCCATGACGACCGCGGGATGCAGCGCAAGCAGGCGAGGCTCGGGCGCATGTCGGCCAGCCTCGGCCGTGCGCCTGATCTCGCCGGCAAGCACCAGATGGGTAATCCGGCGCCGCTTCAGCAACGCGAACCAGCGAGCCGATATCTTCCAGGGCGAGGCTCTCATGCTCGTAGCCGGCGAGCTCGGACTACGGTCGGCTTCGCCTTCCATCAGGATGATGAAGGGCGGATGCCCGGCCCTGCCAGGCCGGCGGCAACTTCGACCGGCAGGCTGCCGCCGCCGGCAACGATGCCGACCCTGGCGTCCGGCGCGAGATCAAGGCCCGTCCGCGGCGGCCTCAGTCTTCGTCATCGGCATCGTCGCCGGCGCCACCTTTCAGCGACGGGACGGCAAAATGCCGCTTGCCGCGACTGGTGATGAAATCGATGATCTTCATGGCCGTCGGCGACGAGGCGAACTCGGCCTTGGCGAGTTCGATGTTCTCGCCGACGGTGCGGGAGCGGTCGAAGATCATCCTGTAGGCCTTGCGCAGCACGTGGATTTCGGCGCGCGGCACGCCGGAGCGCTTCAGGCCGATGATGTTGAGGCCGCGCAGGCTGGCGCGATTGCCGACGGCAATGGCGTAGGGGATGACATCGCCGACAACAGCCGAGCAGCCGCCGAGAAAGGCGTTGTCGCCGACGCGCACGAACTGATGAACGGCGCTCAGGCCGCCGATATAGACGTTGTCGCCGATCTCGCAATGGCCGCCCAGCGTCGCGCCGTTGGCGAAGGTGGCGTTGTTGCCGACGACGCAGTCATGGGCGATGTGGGCATAGGCAAGGAAATTGCCGTTGTCGCCGACCGTCGTCTCGCCGCGGCTGGAATCGGTGCCGAGATGCATGGTGACGCCTTCGCGGATCGTGCAGTTCTCGCCGATGACCAGCGTGGTGCGGCCGCCCTTGTGCTTGGTGTTCTGCGGCGGCCCGCCCAGTATCGCCATCGGATAGACCTTGGTCAGCCGGCGCCGATGGTGGTCGCGCCCATGCACCGAGACATGGCTGACAAGTTCGACGCGGTCGCCGATCACGGCGTCGGCGCCGACATGGCAGAAAGGCCCGATACGAGACGCCTTCGCCGATTTGAGCGCCGGCCTCGACAACGGCCGAGGGATGGATTGAAGTCTGTGATTTTCATGAGCATTTCGATCCGTCAGCCGCTGGTGACCATCATCGCCGAGATCTCGGCTTCCGCGGCCTTTGCGCCGTCCACCATGGCCTCGCAGGCGAATTTGAGCAGGTTGCCGCGCTTCTTGATTTTCTTGACGTGGATCTTCAACTGGTCGCCCGGCACGACCGGCTTGCGGAATTTCGCGTTGTCGATGGTCAGGAAATAGACCAGCGACGGCTTTTCGCGTGGCGAGGCTGCGGATGCAGATCGCGCCGGCCGTCTGCGCCATGGCCTCGACGATCAGCACGCCCGGCATCACCGGCTGGTCCGGGAAATGGCCCTGGAAATGCGGCTCGTTGATGGTCACGTTCTTGATGCCGATGGCGGAGTTGTCGCCGTCGATATCGACGATGCGGTCGATCATCAGGAACGGATAGCGATGCGGCAGGAGCTTCATCAGCCCCAGTATGTCGACCGCTTCGAGCGTCGCCGGCACCATCGTCAGCCATTCCCCCCTCGCCCTGCTTGCGCGTCCTGGCGAGCTTGCGCAGCATGGCGATCTCGCGCATGGCTTCCGCCATCGGCTGCGCCGGATAGCCTCCCCAGATCTCGCCCGCCGGCACGTTGCTCATGAACCCGCTTCTCGCCGCAAGCTTGGCCCCCGCTCCGATGGTCAGATGATCGGCAAGGCCGACGCCGCCGCCCATGGTGACATCGTCGCCGACGACGACGGAGCCGGAGATACCCGAAAGCCCGGCAATAATGCAATTGCGGCCGATGCGGACGTTATGGGCGATCTGCACCAGATTGTCGATCTTGGTGCCCTGGCCGATGACCGTGTCGGACATGGCGCCGCGATCGACGGTCGTGTTCGCGCCGATCTCGACATCGTCCTGGATGATGACGCGGCCGATCTGCGGCACGCGCTCCGGGCCCTTTGGCGCCGCCGACGAAGCCGAACCCGTCCTGGCCGATCCTGGCGCCGCCATGGATGATGACGCGGTTGCCGATCAGCGCATACTGGACGCTGGCGCCCGGGCCGATATAGCCGTCGCGGCCGATCTGGCAGGAGGGGCCGATGACGGCGTGGGGCGCAATGACGGTTCCGCTGCCGATGGAAGCGCGTGGGCCGATGACCGCGCCGGCCTCGATGATGGCGCCGGCCTCGACATGCGCCGACGGCATCGACATGGGCCTGCGGCGAGACCCCGGTTTCGCCGGTCATCGGTCCCGGCGTGGCGGCCGTCGGGAACAGCAGCCGGCCGACCATGGCGAAAGCCTGTTGCGGTCGCGGGTGGACCAGAACCGCGATGCCGGCCGGCGCCTTGGCGGCGAATTCGGCGGGACAAAGCACGGCCGCCGCCTTCAGCGACTGCATCAGCGCGAAATTGCGCTTGCCGTCGACGAAGACGAGCGCGCCCTCGCCGCCTTCGATTGGCCGGCGCCAATGCCGTCGATCGAGATGTGGGCAATGGTCGGAATCGACAAGCGCCGCGCCGGTCAGATTCGCGACTTCGCCAGCCGTATACCGGCGTGAGGGCGCGAAGAACACCGGATCGGTCATTCCAGAAGCAATATCCAGCTAGGTCGGATCACTCTCTTCCGGACCGCAACGGCCCGGAAGCATCGTTACCCGCGCGATCAGAAGCGGGTCGACATGCCGAAGTTGAATTCCTGCACGTCGTCGGTGACTTCCTTCTTGACCGGGATCGCGTAGTCGATGCGGATCGGACCGAAAGGCGACGCCCACATCAGGCCGACACCGACCGAGGCGCGCAACTCCATGTCGACGCTGACGACTGGCGTGACACCAGCGGTGTCAATGCTTGCTGCCATAGAGCGTCGCGGCATCGGCAAAGACCGCGCCGCGCAGGCCGAAGCTTTCCGGGATGACCGGCACCGGGAATTGGGCTTCCGCCGAGCGTTGAAATAGGTGGTGCCGCCGAGATGGTCACCGCTGTAGCGATGTCCGCAGGGCCGATGCCGCCATACTCGAAGCCGCGGATCATGCGGTCGTTGCTCTGGAACTGATCGAAGATGCGCAAGCCGTCATCGCCGTAGCCCGCGATATGGCCGCCGCCGCCCGAGATCAGGCCGACGAGATCCAGTTGTTCCGACAAGCGTCTGGTAGACAGTGCCACGACCGGTGAGCTTGACGAACTTGGCGTCGCCGCCAAGGCCGGCCACTTCCGCGGTCGAGTTGGCGTAGATGCCGTCATGCGGGCTCTTCATGTCGTCGATGGTGTTGTAGACCAGACCGAGGCTGACCGACGACTTGATCCACGGGCTTTCTGCAATGCCCTTCTGAGATCGCCAGCAGAAACGTTGCAATCGGCGTCGGACGTCATCGTGCGTCGTCGATCGCAACCGTCGTCGTAGCTTATACTTCTCCTGCGCGATATTGTACGCCAGCTGCGTCGAGATGTTGTCGGTGATCGGCAGGCCGAAGCGAACGGTCGCGCCCAGCGTCTCGCTGTCGTAGTGGTCGTAATTCCGGGTCTGCTGGTAGATATCGAAGCCGGCAGCGATACGGCGCCCGAGGAAATAGGGCTCGGTGAAGGAGAGGCTGTAGTCGCGCGAATTCTTGCCGCCACCGGCCGAAAGCTTGATGAACTGGCCGCGACCGAGGAAGTTGCGCTCGGTGATCGAACCTTCGACGGACGGACCTGCAGTCTCGCCACCGGTCGAATAGCCGGCGCCGACCGAGAACTCGCCGGTCGACTTCTCGACCACGTCGACCACCAGCACAACCTGGTCAGGCTCGGAGCCGGGCACCGTCGAAATGTCGACTTTCTCAAAATAATCCAGCGCTTCCAGCCGCTTCTTCGCGCGCTGGATCAGAACCTGGTTGAAGGCGTCGCCTTCGCTGACGTCGAACTCGCGGCGAATGACATAGTCGCGCGTGCGATCGTTGCCGCGGATCTCGATGCGCTCGATATAGGCCTTGGTGCCCTGGTCGATCGTGTAGACGACCGAAATGGTGTGGTTCTCGAAATTGCGGTCGCCGCGCGGCGTCACCTGGGCGAAGGCATAGCCGGAACCGGCGACCTTCTCGGTCAGCGCGATGATCGTGTCCTCGACGTCCTTGGCGTTGTAGACGTCGCCCTTGTGGGTCTGGACCACCGATTCCAGCGACTTGCTGTCGACCTCGGGGATCGTGCTCTCGACGCTGACGTCGCCGAAAGTGTAGCGGTCGCCTTCCTGCACGGTGATGGTGACCGTGTACTGGTTGGTGGTGTCGTCGAGCTCGCCGACAGCGGAGACGACCTGGAAGTCGGCATAGCCGTGATTGTAGTAGAAGCGGCGCAGCAGTTCCTGGTCGGCGCGCAGCTTGTCCTCGTCATAGACGTCGTCGCGCAGCACGAACGACAGGAAGGTCGAGCGCTTCGTGGCGATGACATCGGAAAGCCGGCGGCTCGAATAGGCGCTGTTGCCGACGAAATTGATCGAGGCGATCTTGCGTGCGGCCGCCTTCGTTGATGTTGAAGACCACGTTCACGCGGTTGTCGCCGAGATCCATGATCTGCGTGGTCACGGCGGCATCGTCGCGGCCGATCCGGCGATAGGCAGCCTTCACCGCCTCGACATCGGAATCAAGCGTGGCCTGCGAGAACGTGCCGCGCGGCTTCAACTGGACCGCGATCGCAAGGGCGTTGTCCTTGAGCTTCTTGTTGCCCTGGAACAGAACCTGGTTCACGACCTGATATTCGGAAACCTTGACGACCAGCGACGAGCCGACCTGATTGATCTGGACGTCCGAGAACAGTCCAGTGCCGAACAGCGCCTTGACCGCATCGTCGATATCGGAGCTGGAAAAGGCCTTGCCGGGCTTGATCGTGGATGTAATTGCGGATGGTGTCGGCGTCGACACGCTGATTGCCGCGAAACCTCGATTCTCGAGACAACGGCCGCCTCGGCAGCCGATGTGGCAACGAACTGCACTGCGAGCGCGCCTGGCACAACCAGAGCGGCGGACAAGGCCACCGCGGACGCGGCGCTCAGAAACTTGGATGCTGCCTTCATCGGGCTTTTGTACCTTTTCTCGAAGTCCCCACGGCGAGAAAACCGGACGTGCGGTAAATTTCCCATACCGTAATAACCGGATTTTCCCTACACGCAAGGCTTCTGGTTAATTTGTATTTACTTAACCCTGATGCGTGGCTTTCGCGTCACGCATATCCCCGTGCATGGTAAACGGCGTCTCAACATTGGCGGTGCCGAAGTCAAATTCCTTCATGATTTCAGCACCCAAACAGATCATTCCAGAACACGAAACCCATAAAGCCCAGCACCAGAATCAGTCCGGCCCGATAGGCCATCTCCATCATCCGTTCCGATACCGGCCGTCGGAAGACAGCCTCCACGCCGTAGAACAAGAGGTGGCCGCCGTCGAGCGGGGGAATCGGCAGAAGGTTCAGAATTCCGATCCCGACTGACAGGAATGCCACAAGCTGAACCAGCCACTCGAAGCCAAGTTTTGCCGCCTGCCCGGACATCTTGGCGATCTTGATCGGGCCGCCCAGCTGGCATTTGTCCTCGCGGCCGGACAACGAAGCGTTGCAGGAACTGGCCGGTGCGCTGAATGACGTGGCCGGTCTCTTCGACGGCCGCTCCCACCGCGCCGACAGGGCTGTATGTGATCAGCCGCGGCTGGCCGAGTTCGGTGTTGTTGACGACGCCGATCACGGCAACCTTGACCTTGTTGCCCAGCGCATCCTCCTGCTCCATCAGCTCCGGCGTCGCGGTGACGGTCACCTCCTTGCCGTCGCGCAGCATGGTGAAGGTGATGGCGTCGCCGGCGCGCCCGGACACCAGGCGCTGGACGTCGGCGAAGGTCTCGATCTTGCTGCCGTCGACGCCGACGAATCGGTCGCCGGGCAGGATGCCGGCCCTGGCCGCCGGACTGTCGGCCCTGACTTCGGCCACTGTCGGCTCGAGCACGGACCGGCCATAGACCGAAAACAGCACCGCAAAGACGGCAATCGTCAGCAGGAAATTGAACAGCGGCCCGGCCACCACCGTCGCCGCGCGTTTCCAGATCGGCTGGGTATGGAAAGCGACCTCGCGTTCGGCATCGCTCAGCGTTTCCATGGCCTCGGCGCTGGGCTGGCTCGAAGTGGCATTCATGTCGCCGACGAATTTGACATAGCCGCCCAGCGGTATGGCGCTGAGTTTCCAGCGCGTGCCATGGCTGTCGTTGAAGCCGAAGAGTTCGGGTCCGAAGCCGATCGAAAAGGCTTTCACGCCGATTCCGCACCAGCGACCGATCAGGTAATGGCCCATTTCATGGACGAAGACGACCACGGTCAGCACGAACAGGAAAGGCACCAGCGTGCCGAGGACAAAGCCTTCCGTGCTGAAGACCGCGTGAAATATCTCGTTCAAGTCATGCCCTCAAATTCGCCCGCGGCGCAGGTCGCGCCGTGACTGTGACATCAATCCAGGCGAATCCGTGGCGCCGCCGGTTCTTTGGCATGCAGGCCCGTTCTTCGCCATGCAGTCGTGTCATTCAAGCCGGAAACAGCCCCTGTGCCGGATGGTCGGCGCTCGCCGAAATCCAGCCGATGACGTACAGGGCGAAAGCCGCCGCGACAAGCCCATCGACCCTGTCCATGACACCGCCATGGCCTGGGATCAGCGTACCAGAATCCTTGGCACCGTGGCGGCGCTTGACCCAGGATTCGAAAAGATCGCCCGCCTGGGAGATGACCGACAGTGCCAGTGCAACAACGCTTAGCATACCGAGATTGCCGGCACCTGCGGCGGCCGCCAGAAGCAGGCCGGCGATCACGCCGCCGATAGCGCCGCCGAGGGCTCCGCTCTGCGTCTTGCCCGGAGAAATCGACGGCGCCAGTTTCGGCCCACCGATGGCGCGGCCAACGAAGTAGGCAAAGATGTCGGTTGCCCAGACCACCGCGAACAGGAACAGGATCGCGACCAGGCCGGAACGGTCGCCATCGCGCAGCAGTGCCAGCGACAGGCCGGAAAGCGCCGCGTAGGCAATGCCGGCCGCATCCCATTGCGCTGCTCCGCGCATTTGCGCGCTGAGCGCCGCGGCCACAACCAGTGCGGCGACAAGGGCAAGCAGCCAGGACGCCGGCATGCCGGCAATCAGCGCGCCGACGAAAACCAGAAGCAGCGCTTCAGGCAGAAAGCCGAGGCCCGAGCCGGCGGACGGCCGCGACATGCGCGTCCATTCATAGAAAATGGCCGCCGCGATGGCAGCGCAGAGCAGGCGGAAGGGCAATCCGCCGAACCAGGTCAGGCCAAGGGTAATGACTGCCAGCACCAAGGCCGAGATGACCCGCAGCTGGAGGTTGCTCATCATGAGCGCCGGTCACGAAGCCACGTCTTGGGCGGCAAGGCCGCCAAAACGGCGTTCGCGGCTGGCGAAATCGCGCAAAGCGTCGGCCAGGTGCTCGCGGCTGAAATCCGGCCAGTAGCACGGCAGGAAGACCAGTTCGCTATAGGCAGCCTGCCACAGAAGGAAATTCGACAGCCTGAGTTCGCCGCTGGTGCGGATGACCAGCTCCGGATCGGGGATGCCTTCGGTATCGAGAGAACCGGCAAAAATGTCGGCCGTGATCGCCTCGCTGTCGATTTCGCCGCGCGCAACGGCAGCGGCGAGCTTGCGCGCCGCGCGCACGATCTCGTCGCGTCCGCCATAGTTGAAGGCGATGACCAGGGTCAGCGCATTCATTGCCCGCGGTCAGCGATTCGGCCTCCTCGAGCAGACCCCTGATATCGGGCTGCAGCCCTGCCCTGTCGCCGATGATTCTGCACCCGCACGCCGTTCTGGTGCAGTTCGGCAAGGTCGCGGCGGATGAACAGCTTCAAAAGGCCCATCAGGTCGCTGACTTCGGATTTCGGCCGCGACCAGTTTTCCGACGAGAAGGCGTAGACGGTCAGAAACGAGATGCCGAGACCGGGAGCCGCGCGCACCGTCTTGCGCAGCGCCTCGACACCGGCGCGATGGCCGGCAAGCCGCGGCATGCCGCGCGCCTTGGCCCAGCGTCCGTTTCCGTCCATGATGATCGCGACATGCGCGGGCGTTGCCATTGTCTCGCTTTCGAGCCGGTGCAGGACCGACCCTAAACCTGCATGATTTCAGCTTCCTTATCGGAAAGCAGGTGGTCGATGGTGCTGATCGTCTCGTCGGTCAGCTTCTGGACCTGATCGGAGCGCTTGCGATGATCGTCCTCGCTGATGTCGCCGTCCTTTTCGGCCTTCTTCAAGAAATCCATGCCGTCGCGGCGGACATGGCGCACGGCGACACGGGCGTTCTCGGCATAGCCATGCGAGATCTTGACCAGCTCCTTGCGGCGCTGCTCGTTGAGCTCAGGCAGCGGAATCCTCAGATTGGTGCCGTCGACGATCGGGTTGAAGCCGAGATTGGATTCGCGGATGGCACGATCGACCGCGCCGACCATCGACTTGTCCCAGACCGAAACCGAAATCATGCGCGGCTCTGGCACCGACACGTTCGCCACCTGGTTGATCGGCATGGCGGTGCCATAGGCCTGGACCTGGATGGCGTCGAGCAGATTGCTGGAGGCGCGGCCGGTGCGCAGCGAAGCGAGATCATGCTTGAAGGCTGCGATCGCCCCATCCATGCGCCGCTTGAGGTCGTCGAACTCACCACTCATCTTTGTCTCCTCGACCCGTTAGCCCGGGTTCACTGCTTGTGTTCGAGCCTTGTTTCGAAAAAAACCGGTGCCCAGGTTTTCGAAACAGCTCCGGATCAATCGTCCGCAACGACCGTGCAACGGCCGCCGCCCCTCAGAATATCGCCAAAACCACCCTTCTCGTGGATCGAATAGACGATTATCGGAATGTTGTTTTCCCGCGCAAGTGCAATCGCGGCCGTATCCATGATGGAAAGGCCTTTGTTGATGACTTCGGCATGGCTGATGCGCTCGAAGCGCGTCGCATTCGGGTCCTTCTTGGGATCGGCCGAGTAGACGCCGTCGACCTGGGTGCCCTTGAACAGCGCGTCGGCGCCGATTTCAGCGGCACGAAGGGCAGCGGCCGAATCGGTGGTGAAGAACGGGTTGCCGGTGCCGCCGGCAAAGATGACGACCTTGCCCTGGTTCATGTAGGCGGTCGCCTGGCGTTGCGAGAAGCTCTCGCAGAGCTCAGGCATGGCGATGGCCGACAGAACCACCGCGTCGACGCCGATCTTGTTCAGCGAGGTGCGCAGCGCCAGCGAGTTGATGACGGTGGCGAGCATGCCCATGTGGTCGCCGGTGACGCGGTCGCCGCCCTTCGAGGCAACCGCGACGCCGCGAAAGATGTTGCCGCCGCCGATGACGACGCCCACTTCGATGCCCAGGGCACGGGCTTCCGCGATGTCGGCGGCGATGCGGTCGACGACCGAGACGTCGATGCCGAAATGCTGTTCGCCCATCAGCGCTTCGCCCGACGCTTTCAGCAAGACACGTCGGTAGAGGGGCTTTGCCGTCATCTGGTCCTCGTCATTTTGCGTGTGATGCGCCTGGGGTCGGCCACCCTCGCGCAGGCGCCGCGCCTGAACACCGACGCGATGCCGAGTTCCGATACACGAAGGGCGCCGCGATGTCACGCGGCGCCCTTTGCCGCAATTCCCGGCTGTTTTGGTCGCGGTCGGTCAGCTGCTGGTGACGCTGACGGCCTCACCTTCGATGAGCACTGGCGGGGCATAGCCGGCAGGCTTGTCGCCGATCGACGGCACCGCCGGTAACCCGAGCCTGTATCTCGGAACCGAAATACGAATAGGGAAATGGCGCTGGCGATCTTGCTGATCGAATCCAGCCTCTGCGCGAAGGTCGGCGGGAATCGAGAAGTCCAACGCCCCGAGATTGTCCTGCAACTGGCCGAGCTTCGTAGCCCCGAGGATGACGGAGGCGATGCCCGGCTGCGTCGCCACCCAGTTGAGCGCGACCTGGGGCATGCTGCGGCCGAGTTCGGCGGCGACCTTTTCGAGCTCGGCCACGATCGTCCAGTTGCGCTCGGTGAATTTCTGGAACCCCGGATGGGTGGTGTTGCGGAAACCATCGAGCCGCCCGGCATTTCCGGCCTGGGTCGGTCGGTATTTGCCGCTGAGCAGGCCGCTGGCCAGCGGGCTCCAGACCATGATGCCGGCGCCGTGACGCGTGCCGAAGGGTACGAATTCGTGCTCGATCGTGCGCTCGGCGAGCGAGTATTCGAGCTGCAGGGCCGAAACCGGCTCGTAGCCGCGCAATTCGGCGATCGCTTGCGCCCGGCCCGCATACCAGGCCGGCACGTCGGAAAGGCCGACATGACGCACTTTGCCGGCGCGCACGAGGTCGTCCAGCGTGCGCATGACCTCTTCGGCCGGCGTCAGCCTGTCCCAGACATGCAGGAGATAGAGGTCGATATAGTCGGTGCCCAGCCGCTTCAGCGAGGCCTCGACCGCGCGCATGATGTTCTTGCGGCCGTTGCCGCCGGCATTCGGATTGCCGGGCTCCGCGTTGATGGTGAATTTGGTGGCGATCACTGCCTTGTCGCGCAGTCCGCGCTCGGCGATGAATTCGCCGAGCCAGGTCTCGCTGGTGCCGCCGGTATAGAGGTCGGCGGTATCGAAGAAATTGCCGCCGGCCTCGACATAGGCGTCGAACATGGCACGGGCGGTTTCCCTGTCGGCGCCCCAGCCCCATTCGGTGCCGAAGGTCATGGTGCCCAGCGCCAGCCGGCTGACCCGCAGGCCGCTGTTGCCGAGGTTGTAGTAGGTCATCGTCATGATGTCGTTCCGATCCAGATCAAGTTGATGCCGCCGCTCAGTGGCCAGGGGTGGCCTTGACCCACGGGTTGCCGCGCTCATGCGTCATGCGGAATGTGAAGCCGTCCACTTTCCAGCCGGCATCCGAGCGGGTCAGGTGGTGTTCGTAGGTGCCCCAGACTTCCCAGAGCGGGTCGCCATTGCCCTCCATCCGGTTCCAGGCATAGCCGTTGGAGGAGACCGTGGCGCGCGTCCGCCATCGATGGCAACCTGGTGGTTGGTGCGCAGGTGCAGGCTGGTCTTGCTGCCCTTCGAGATTGCCGGCCCAGGTGCCGATCAGGTCGTCGGAGGCAATGGTGGCCGCGAGGCTGTCCACTCAGGCTGCTGAAGTCGACTGTGACACTGGTCCGCGAAATAGGAGCGGGCGAGCTTCCAGTCCTGCGCATCGACGGCGCGGTCGATGGCGTCGGCGATGCGGATGACGGCGCGTTCATCGGTGAGCGCCCGCCACTCGGATGGCTCGGCGCCGCCGGCATCGACCGGCGCCAGCGCAATGCCTGCTGCGAAGGTGACGTTTCTCAACGCGTTCATGTCTCTTCTCCCTTGTGCATCAGCCTGCCGCCGATGTGTTGAGGGCAATGTGGGGCAATGCGTCGGCATCGAGAAGATTGCATTGTTCGCAAGGACTATGCGATATTATTCATGAATGGACCGGGACCTGCTCAGCCATCTGCCTGTCGTCGTCGCCGTTGCCCGGCGCGGCGGCTTCGCGCTCGCCGCGGCCGAACTCGGCATGAGCCCCTCGGCGGTCAGCCATGCCGTGCGTCTTGTCGAGGAGCGGATCGGTCAACCGCTGTTCGCGCGCACGACGCGCAGCGTGTCGCTGACGGAAGCCGGCACAGGCGCTGGTCGAGACGGCGGCCCCTGCCCTCCAGGACATCGCCGAGCGGATGGATCGCATCCGCGGCATCAAGGGGCGGCCGGCAGGCCTGCTCAGGATCAACGCCCCCAACATCGCCATCCCGCTGGCGGTGACGGCTGTGGTTGCCGCGATGGCGGAGCGCTATCCGGACGTGACGGTTGAAGTGGTCGCCGACCAGGGGCTCGTCGATATCGTCGGAGAAGGTTTCGACGCCGGCATCAGGCTGGGCGAGATGATCGCGCAGGACATGGTCACGGTCCGGCTGACGCCAGCCGTTCAGCGCCGTCATCGTTGCCTCTCCCGCCTATGTCGGGCGGCATGGTCGTCCGCGCGACGTGGCCGATCTGGCGAACCACAATTGCATTGGCTACCGGCTTGTCCGCAGCGGCGCGCTTTATCGCTGGGATCTGGCGGAGGACGGCAAGGATGTCGTCCGTCGAAACGCGCGGCACGGCAATCGTCACGGATTCGCTTGCCGCGATCGATCTCGCGCTGGCCGGCAGTGGGGATCGCCTATGTCTTCGAGCCGCTGGTGCGAGACCACATCGCCGCCGGCCGCCTCGTGCAGATCCTGCCGCAATCGGCGATCGAGGAACCCGGCCTGTTCCTCTACTTTCCGCGCCGGGCGTCGATGGCGCCGAAGCTCAGGGCCTTCATCGACACCGCACAAGAAATCGGCCGGGCATCCTTGCGGACGCCCGGCCGTGCTGCCTGAGCAGAGAAACCCGTCTTCGGGTTATTTCTTGACCGCCGCCGCGACTTCCGCCGCGAAATCGGTCTCTTCCTTCTCGATGCCTTCGCCGAGCGCGAAGCGCAGATAGGCGGTGATCTTGGCCGGCGCGCCGATCTCCTTCTCGGCATCCTTCAGCGCCTTCTCGACGGTGATGTCGGGATTGATCACGAAGGCCTGCTTCAAAAGCACGACTTCCTCGTAGAACTTGCGCAGGCGGCCCTCGACCATCTTCTCGATGATCGCTTCCGGCTTGCCGGACTGGCGCGCCTGGTCGGAGAAGATCGCCTTCTCACGCTCGACCGCCGCCGGATCGATCTGCTCGGCCGTCAGCGCCATCGGGTTGGTGGCGGCGACATGCATGGCGACCTGGCGGGCAAAAGCGTTGGCCGCCTGCTCGTTGCCGGTGGTCTCGATGGCAACCAGCACGCCGAGCTTGCCGAGGCCGTCGGCAACCGCGTTGTGGACATAGGTCGCGACAGCGCCGTGCTCGAACGGTCAGCTTGGCCGAGCGGCGGAAGCCCATGTTCTCGCCGATGGTGCCGACCGCGTCCTTGATGGTGTCGGTGACCGACTTGTCCGAGCCCGGATACTTGGCCGCAGCGACCACTTCGGTCTTGCCGCCATAGGCGAGCGCGACCTTGGCGACGTTGGCGACGATCTCCTGGAATGCTGCGTTGCGGGCGACGAAGTCGGTCTCGGAATTGACCTCGACGACGGCAGCCTCGCGGACGCCGGAATCGACGCCGATCAGGCCCTCGGCGGCGGTGCGGCCGGCCTTCTTGTCGGCCTTGGAGATGCCCTTCTTGCGCAGCCAGTCGACGGCCTCTTCCATGTTGCCGTTGGTCTCGTTCAACGCCGCCTTGCAGTCCATCATGCCCGCGCCGGTCAAGTCGCGGAGTTCTTTGACCTGTGCAGCCGAAATGCTCATTGTCGCCTCTTTGTTTCAAATGCGCCGACGCACCATCGATTTTCGATGATGCGCCTGACACAGCGCTTAGCGCGCCAAAATATTGGAAAGATGAAGGCCGGAACCGGCCTTCGCTGTTAGGCTTCCGGGCTCTCGGCGGCCGGGGTCGGATCGAGCGCCGGCTCGACCGGAGCTTCGACCGAAGCGCCGATGTCGACGCCGAGCGCGCCCTGCTGGCGAGCGATGCCGTCGATCGCAGCCTTGGCGATCAGGTCGCAATAGAGCTGGATGGCGCGGGCCGCGTCGTCATTGCCGGGGATCGGGAAGTCGATCTTGTCCGGATCGCAGTTCGAATCGATGATGGCGACGACCGGAATGCCGAGGCGCTTGGCCTCGAGGATGGCGATCGCTTCCTTGTTGGTGTCGATGACGAACATCAGGTCCGGGCGTCGAGCCCATGTCCTTGATGCCGCCCAGCGCCTTGTCGAGCTTCTCGCGCTCGCGGTCGAGGTTGAGGCGCTCCTTCTTGGTCAGGCCCTGGGCCTCGCCGGCCAGCATCTCGTCGAGCTTGCGCAGGCGCTGGATCGAGTTCGAGATCGTCTTCCAGTTGGTCAGCATGCCGCCGAGCCAACGCGAATTGACGTAGTACTGGGCCGAACGCTGCGCGGCATCGGCGACGATGTCGGACGCCTGGCGCTTGGTGCCGACGAACAGCACGCGGCCGCCCTTGGCGACGGTGTCGGAAACCTGCTTCAGCGCCTGGTGCAGCAAAGGCACGGTCTGCGACAGGTCGATGATGTGGATGTTGTTGCGGGCGCCGTAGATGTAGGGCGCCATCTTCGGGTTCCAGCGGTGGGTCTGGTGGCCGAAGTGAATGCCAGCTTCCAAAAGCTGGCGCATGCTGAAATCAGGCAGAGCCATTCTTAGTTCCTTTCCGGTTAGCCTCCACGGACACAGGCATTTTTGGACTTATGTCCTCGAACGCCACCGGAGGTTTCAGCCGGATTTCTCCCGGGCAGACACCAAAGTCCGTGTGTGGAATGAGCGCGCCATATAGAGGGGATGCGCGGCAAACGCAAGCGCTGCGCGCGACTTATGGCTCAGCGTGCGGCAATCAGCGCTCCGGTGCCGATCATGGCGCTGCCGGCAAACCTGTTCATCAGGCGCATGCGGCCCGGCGTCCTGAACCAGCCGGAAGCCCTTCCCGCCAGCGCGGCATAGACACCCATGGTAACGATGTTGACGCTGATCACGACGGCAATCACCAGCACTCCGTCGGCAAAGGTCATCGTATCGAGGTCGAGGATCAGCGGCATGATGGAAGCGTGGAAAAGGATCGCCTTCGGATTGCCCAGGGCAATGGACGCGCCGAGGAAAAACGATCGGGACAGTCTCGGCTGCGCCGCAGTCGGCCCATCGGATTGCGCGGCTGCCGACCGCCACATCCTGATGCCAAGGAACACCAGATAGGCGGCACCTGCATATTTCAGGGCGAGAAACACCCATTCGAAGGTCTGCGCCAGCGCCACAAGGCCGAGCAGCGCCAGGATCACCAGCACCGCGTCGCCGGCGGCGATGCCGACGCCGGCCATGAAGGCGCGAACGAAACCGCGCGAGACACCGTTGGTGATGACCGCGAACATCGCCGGACCGGGCGTTGCCGCCGCAAGCGTGATCGCAGCGCAGTAAGCCAGAAATGCCGTCAATGTCATGGCCGTCTCTTTCCGTTGGGCACTCGTACCCGCCGGAAGATCGCGACGATCTCCTCGCGGCTGCATTCGATGGCGCCGAGCCGCACCGCGCGGTCGCGCTCGAAGCCGGTTATGTCATAATGCGGCGCCGATGTCTTGGGCGGTCCTTGATAGGATGAACGCTTGACGCCGAGCGCGGCGGCAAAGCGATGCAGTTCATCGGTATCGTCGGCCATCAGATGGCACCAGCGATGGCCGGCCCATTTCCAGATCGCCGCATCGACATAGACCGCCATGAGGCTTGCCGCACTCCCGATTTCTCTCTGGCAGCCATGCGATCAGCCCGGCGTCCAAGCTCAGCGATGATAGAAGGGATTCGGATAGGAAATGAAGCCGCCGCTTGCGTCGAGACCGGCCACAATGCCGCTGATGGCTTCCTGCATACGCGACCGCAATTCGTCGAGCGCCTCGTCGACCGAACCTTCAAAGGTATGCAAGCCCAGCGGTTCCGGCACGCGGATGTGGGCGCGGCGCGGTCCGGCCGGCTGCGGAATGAAGCGATTGAGCGTATCGCGCAGGCCGCGCTTGCAATAGTCGTTGCGGATGCGCTTCAGATGCTCGGCGATCTCCTCCTGCGTGACCGTCGGACTGACTGACGCCCAAGGCCCGAGCCGCTGCAGGCGCTGGATCGTCTCGGTAAGCGCGCTGACCTTTTTCGATCTCTCGGCGTCACCGGCGTTTTCACGCAGCCATCGGCGTGACAGGCGCAGCAGTTCGATGAGGTCGCCGAGGGCGGTGTCGGCCGAAATGACCTCGCCGAGCCGGTGGCTAAGTTCGACCAGCAACGCCTTTTGCAGAACGTCGTATGGGAGCCGCCGGTCGGACACCATGCCCGAGGCGGCCACGTCGCGCGACAACAGCGTCGAATAGATATGGTGGACACGCTCCGGCAGTGTGTCGGCGGAGCGACGATCGATCCCCAGCCTGTGCTCGACATAGGTACATTCCTTGGCCAGCGCCGGCTCGACATTCCCGGTGAAGGCGAGCTTCCAGACCACCGGCGCGACCCAGACCTTGAAATCGGCAGCCGTGCCTCGGCCACGCTTCAGCGCCTCGAGCCCCATCTCGACGGCGCCCGGAAGCAGCGGCGCGACGACATTGCCGTGCCAGCCGACGCTGCCTTCCGGGTGCAGGAGCACGCCGTGCCCCTGCAGCGCCCAGGCGACCGAGTGTTCCTTGGCGGCCTGGCTGTTGCCGGGGATCTGGGCGATCAGATTGTTGGCCAGCCAGAATTTCTGCATCGGCCGGCCGAGACCGTTGACGACCCCATGCGTGGCCCAGGACGCGGCGAGCGGGCTGACCTGCGAGACGATCTCCTTGTCGATCATCCAATCGGTGAAGAACTCGGGATGGTTGGGGGTGATGAACGTCGCCTTGCCGGCGCCACAGCAGGCCTTCAGCCGCTCCCGGTCAGCGTCCGGAAAGTCGATGTGGCGGACATTGGCGACGCCGCGCAGCCCGGCCAGCCGGTTGAACGGCAAGAGATCGCGAAGCCCCGGCACGCCGCGCAGCATGACGATCCGGTTGAAGACCGTCATGACCCTGATCAGCGCCGGATTGGGCCGCGGCGCCACGAACACGTCGATCCTGCTCAAGCTGCACTCCCCCCGAATATGCTTCAGGGAAAATTGGAGCCCGATTGCGGCGCGTTCAAGTCGGTCGCCGGCTGCGTGGTTAACTCAGGCGGGGTGGCGCTATTTCGCCGGACAGGGCTTCGACTGGTCGAACAGCGAAAGGTTGACCAGCTTGCCGGTCATCGAGAACTCGCCATAGTCCATGGTGAGGTCGCGGGTGATGCCGTTCTCGTGCAGCTTGAAGCTGATCCGGTATTCCGGCACCTCTTCGCCGGTCTTGTCGGTGTCGTCGAAATAGGCGATGTCGACCGGCCAGTATTTGTCGCCGGCAAGCTTTGCCAGCGCCGGCGCTTCCGGGTCGGCCTTGTCGCCGTCGGCCTTCTTGCCGACGATGACGGTGGTGGTCATCACCTTGTTGGCGTCTTCCGAGCCGTCGAACAGGTTGGTTTCGTAGAAATTTTCGCCCTTTTCGGCCTTGCCGATCAGCTCGACCAGATGCTGGGTCGGAAACTGGGTGGTGGCGAGCTCGAGGCTGTTCTTCTCGGGCTTGTCGATATCGACCTTGAGGCCCTTGGTCTCCTTCGTGGCGGTGCCCTTGACCTCCTTGTCGAGGTTCTGGTCGACGAAGGATTTGGTCACGAAGGAGAAGGTCTTGCCCTCGGCATCCTCGAAAGTGGTCGTCTGCTGGTCGGTCAGCCTGGTGTTGTCGTTGGTGACGATCTGGGTGACGAAGCGGAATTTGACCGTATAGCCCTCGCAGGGCGAGCCATTGAACTCATAGACCATGCGGCCGGATATGCCGGTGATGCCCGAGCGATCGGACGCCTTGCTCGAGGGTAAGATCGTAGACGGCGCGATGCGCCTGCAGCGCCGGCACGGCAAAGGCTGGAGCCATCGAGAAGAGCGCTGGCAGCAGGACGGCGTGGAAGGCAAGGCGCGTTGCGCGCATGATGGTGCTCCGATCGTCGCGGCTGATGGCAGGCCGCAGGGAAAGATGGTCCAGCTTAAAAAAAGTCATGGCGGAAGCGAGGCAAAAATAGCAATTTCGGCCCGGCCAGCGCGGCGTCTCCAAGCAATAGGGAAATACGATGAGTGAAACAATCGAAAAGCGGCTAAGCGATCTCGGCGTGACGCTTCCCGTCGCCGCCGCGCCCGCCGCCAACTACGTGCCCTATTGCCGGACCGGCAATCTGCTGTTCACCGCCGGGCAGTTGCCGCTCAAGGACGGCAAGCTGCAGGCGAGCGGCCTGCTCGGCCGCGACGTCGACACGGCGGCCGGCAAGGAGGCGGCAAAATACTGCGCGATCAACATCTTGGCGCAGGCCAAGGCGGCACTCGGCGATCTCGAGAAGATCCGCCGCCTGGTGAAGATCACCGTCTTCGTCGCCTCGGCACCGGATTTCGTCGAACAGCATCTGGTCGCCAACGGCGCCTCCGATTTTCTGGTCGCAGCACTTGGCGAGCGCGGCAAGCATGCCCGCTCCGCCGTCGGCACCGCCTCGCTGCCGCTTAATGCCGCAGTGGAAATCGAAGCGATCTTCGAAGTCGAATGAGCAGGCGCAATCATGACCGATCTTTCCTGGCTGACCGCCCGCCCTGTCGCGCATCGCGGCTTCCACGACATGAACAAGACGCGTTGGGAAAACACGCTGTCGGCCTTCGCCGCCGCCGCCGAGCGCGGCTATGCGATCGAATGCGACGTGCACCTGTCGTCGGACCGCATTCCCGTCATCATCCATGACGGCGACCTCAAGCGGCTGACCGGCCAGGACGGTTTCGTCTGGCAGCGCACGGCGGCGGAGCTGACGGCGCTCAAGGTCGGCGGCACGTCGGATCACGTGCCGACGCTGCAGCAAGCGCTCGATCTGGTCGACGGCCGCGTGCCGCTGGTCGTCGAACTGAAAGGCGTTCCCGGCCACGACGAGGGCCTGGTGGAGAGCGTCGGCAAGATGCTCAAGCGCTACAAGGGCAAGGCCGCGATCATGTCGTTCGACCACTGGCTGATCCGCGACTTTCCGAAACACGCGCCCGGCATTCCGGGCGGACTGACCGCCTATGGCAAGGACAATCAGCTGATCGAGGCGCATTTCTCCATGCTGGCGCATGACATCGCCTTCACCTCCTATGCCGCCGGCGACCTGCCGAACCCGTTCGTCAGTTTCGTGCGCGAGAAGCTGAAAATGCCTGTCATCACCTGGACCGTGCACGACCAGCCGGCGGTCGACCTCACCTTCAGATACGCCGACCAGATGACGTTCGAGGGTTTCGAACCCGATCTGGTCAAAGTCGCTGGCGTCGAGTGCCTGAAACGTGACTTGCACGGCCCCATAGCGGAGCTTAAATAAGCCTCATGGATCAGGGTGACGACGGCGATGGGCAAACGGCGAATGCGGAGTTTTCGATCCGTGTCGCCGCTGGCATCGGCGCCTTCACCTGCGATGAGTGGAACGGCTTCGTCGGCACCACGCGCGGCGATGCAGAAAACGGCTACAACCCTCTCGTTTCATACGCTTTTCTGAGCGCGCTCGAGGATTCCGGCTGCGCCGTGCGGCGCACCGGCTGGCAGGGCCATCATCTCAGGCTGGAGACCGCGCAAGGCAGGCTGCTCGGCGCGGTGCCCTGCTATCTGAAATCGCACAGCCAGGGCGAATATGTCTTCGACCATGGCTGGTCGGATGCTTTCGAGCGCGCCGGCGGCCGCTACTATCCCAAGCTGCAATGCGCTGTGCCGTTCACGCCGGTCACCGGCCCTCGCCTGCTGGTCAGCAAGGGCGAGGACAGCGGCACGGTCAAGGCCGGCCTCGCCGCGGGCCTGCAAGACGGTGACCGACAAGCTCGGCGTGTCCTCCGCGCATGTCACCTTCGCCAGCGAGAGCGACGTCGCAACGCTGGAGGCGGCAGGTTTCCTGCATCGCACCGACCAGCAGTTCCATTTCTTCAACGAAGGCTTTTCGACCTACGACGACTTTCTCGCCACGCTTGCCTCGCGCAAGCGCAAGGCGATGAAGAAGGAGCGGCGCGAGGCGCTGGCCGACGGCATCTCGATCGACTGGCTGACCGGCAAGGATCTGACCGAAAAGGCCTGGGACGATTTCTTCGCCTTCTACATGGATACCGGCAGCCGCAAATGGGGCCGGCCCTACCTCAACCGCGAATTCTTCTCGCTGATCGGCGAGCGCATGGCCGACGACATCCTGCTGGTGATGGCCAAACGCAATGGCCGCTACATCGCCGGCGCCATCAACTTCATCGGCTCCGATGCGCTCTACGGGCGCAACTGGGGCTGCATCGAGGACCACCCCTTCCTGCATTTCGAGGTCTGCTACCACCAGGCGATCGACTTCGCCATCGAGCGCAAGCTGAAGGTGGTCGAGGCCGGCGCGCAGGGCGAGCACAAGCTGGCGCGCGGCTACCGTCCGGTGACCATGCATTCGGCGCACTACATCGCGCACCCCGGCCTGCGCAACGCGGTGGCCGACTATCTCAGGCGGGAACGGCGCGAAGTGGAGCGGATGGGCGAATATCTGGAGGACCACACGCCATTCCGCAAGGACCTGGCGGAGTAGCGCTGGAAGCCTGATCGTCGGCGATCGCCTTGCCGCGCGATGGCGGCTTCGCTAAACGGGCTGGCACAATCTCTGGAGGGCACGCCATGGCCGACCTACGATCCCGGCAACATCTTCGCGAAAATCCTGCGCGGCGAAATCCCGTCGCATCGCGTCTATGAAGATGACGCCGTCGTCGCCTTCATGGATGTGATGCCGCAAGGGACCGGTCATACGCTGGTGGTGCCGAAGGCGCCGTCGCGCAATCTGCTCGACGCCGATCCGGCGACATTCGGTCCGCTCTTTGCGGTTGTGCAGAAGGTTGCGCTGGCCGTCAAAAAAGCCTTCGCCGCCGATGGCGTCACCATCCTGCAGTTCAACGAACCGGCATCGGGACAGAGCGTCTATCACCTGCATGTGCATGTCATTCCGCGCTTCGACGGCATCCCGTTGAAGCCGCACTACGGACGGATGGAGAAGCCGGAAGTGCTGGTGGAGAACGCCGAAAAGATACGGGCCGCGCTCGGGACCTGATCCGGCCGCAATCGAAGTTCAGCCGGCCGGCGATTGCGACAGTCTCTGAAAGGCGGTCGGGCTGCGTGCCCAGCTGTTGCCAGGATTGCCTGTGCGCACTGCGCCGGGCTGAGCTGCGACGTGTCGACTTCCAGATCGTAGAGCGCCTGGCTTGTGGACCGCCTCCTGCCAGAGGCGGACCGGCAACGGTGCCGGATCGTCACGCGATGCCGATCACATAGCCCCTGCCGCGGACGTCTGCGCGCGCCTTTCGAGGATCACCTCGATCGGGCAGCGAACTCCGACGAAAAGCGCCGGCAGGCCGGCGAGCCGCCGGGCGCAATCGGCAAGTATGTCGAGCGGCTTCGAATAGGCGTCGTGGTGACCGACATCGGCGACGACATTCAGTCCCGCGCGGCTATGGGCGGCAATCGATTCATAGAGTGCGGCGTAGAATTGGGGCAGGTAGATTTCAAGATCGGGACGCTCTCCCCCGGGACGCAGGCCGATGCCGGGACGATAGCTTGGCGGGGTGATCCGTGCATAAACGTCGACGCCCAGATTCATCCAGGCGCCATCGAACGTCTCTTGGATCACCTGGACAATGCTCGACTTTCCCGATCGCGGCGCGCCGTTCAGAACGATGATTTGCCCGATTTCCACGTGGCATCCTCCTACCAACGAAAAAAGCCCCGTTTCCGGGGCTTTTTGACTATTTCGACTCGGAGGCTTGTCAGCCCTTGCGTGGCAGTTGCGGCACCAGGCTGCGCTTGCCGCCGTCCTTGCCCTTCGGCTCCGGCTTCTGCGCCACCACCTTTTTCGCGGCTGGCTTCTTCGCCACGGCCTTGCGTACCTTCGGCGCCTCGTCCGGCTCTTCCTTCTTCGGCTTCACCGGCGCTTCGTCGGCCAGCAATTCGAGCTTCAGGCCGGTTTCGCCGGTTTCCTTCTTCTCGACGGTGACGCGCACCGTGCCGCCCTTCTTCAGCTTGCCGAACAGCACCTCGTCGGCCAGCGGCTTCTTGATGTGCTCCTGGATGACGCGGCCGAGAGGGCGCGCGCCCATGCGCTCGTCATAGCCCTTGTCGGCCAGCCAAGCGACCGCGTCCGGAGACAGGTCGAAGGTGACGCCACGCTCGGAAAGCTGGGCCTCCAGCTGCATGACGAACTTCTGCACCACCTGGTGGATGACCGGCACCGGCAGCGAGCCGAACGGGATGATCGCATCGAGGCGGTTGCGGAACTCCGGCGTGAACAGCCGGTTGATCGCCTCGACATCGTCGCCTTCACGCTTGGTCGAACCGAAGCCGATCGCCGCGCGCTGCGCGTCGGACGCGCCCGCATTGGTGGTCATGATCAGGATGACATTGCGGAAGTCGATCTGCTTGCCGTTGTGGTCGGTCAGCTTGCCGTGGTCCATGACCTGCAACAGGATGTTGAACAGGTCCGGATGCGCCTTCTCGACCTCGTCGAGCAGCAGCACGCAGTGCGGATGCTGGTCGACGCCGTCGGTCAGCAGGCCGCCCTGGTCGAAGCCGACATAGCCGGGAGGCGCGCCGATCAGCCGCGAGACCGTGTGGCGTTCCATATATTCCGACATGTCGAAGCGGATCAGCTCGACGCCGAGCGAGGCAGCCAACTGCTTGGCCACTTCGGTCTTGCCGACGCCGGTTGGCCCGGAGAACAGGTAGGAGCCGATCGGCTTTTCCGGTTCGCGCAGGCCGGCACGCGCCAGCTTGATCGCCGAAGTCAGCGCTGTGATAGCGGTGTCCTGGCCATAGACGACGCGCTTCAGCTCGATGTCGAGGCCTTGCAGTACCTTCTCGTCATCGGCCGAAACCGTCTTCGGCGGAATGCGGGCCATCGTGGCGATCGTCGCTTCGATCTCCTTGATGCCTATGGTCTTCTTGCGCTTGGCTTCCGGCACCAGCATCTGCGAGGCGCCGGTCTCGTCGATCACGTCGATCGCCTTGTCCGGCAGCTTGCGGTCGTTGATGTAGCGCGCCGACAGCTCGACCGAGGCCTTGATCGCCTCGCTCGTGTAGCGGACCTTGTGGAACTCCTCGAAATAGGGCTTCAGGCCCTTCATGATCTCGATGGCGTCCTCGATGGTCGGCTCGTTGACGTCGATCTTCTGGAAGCGCCGCACCAGCGCGCGATCCTTCTCGAAGAACTGGCGGAACTCCTTGTAGGTGGTCGAGCCGATGCAGCGGATGGCGCCGGTCGACAGCGCGGGCTTGAGAAGGTTCGACGCATCCATGGCGCCGCCCGACGTGGCGCCAGCCCCGATCACGGTGTGGATCTCGTCGATGAACAGCACGGCGCCAGGATAATCCTCGAGCTCCTTGACGACCTGCTTCAGCCGCTCCTCGAAATCGCCGCGATAGCGGGTGCCGGCGAGCAGCGTGCCCATGTCTAGCGCAAAGATAGTTGCGTTGTGCAGCACTTCCGGCACATCGCCTTCGACGATGCGCTTGGCCAGGCCTTCGGCGATCGCCGTCTTGCCGACGCCGGGATCGCCAACATAGAGCGGGTTGTTCTTGGAGCGGCGGCACAGCACCTGGATGGTGCGGTTGATCTCGCTCTCGCGGCCGATCAGCGGGTCGATCTTGCCGGCCTTGGCCTTGTTGTTGAGGTTGACGCAATAGGCGGTCAGCGCGTCCTGCTGCTGCTTCTTCTTGCCGTTCTCCTCCTGCGGCTCGGCGCCGTTCTGGCCGCCCTGCTCGTCATCGGCGCCGCGCGGGGTGCGGCTCTCCGAGGCGCCTGGGCGTTTGGCAATGCCGTGCGAGATGTAGTTGACCGCGTCGTAGCGGGTCATCTGCTGTTCCTGCAGGAAATAGGCGGCGTGGCTCTCGCGCTCTGCGAAGATGGCGACGAGCACGTTGGCGCCGGACACTTCCTCGCGGCCGGACGACTGCACATGGATGACGGCGCGCTGGATGACGCGCTGGAAACCGGCGGTTGGCTTGGAGTCTTCGTCGTAGCCGGTGACGAGATTGTCGAGCTCCGTGTCGATATAGGTGAGAACGGTGTGCTTCAGCTCGTCGAGATCGACGTTGCAGGCGCGCATGACGGCGGCCGCCTCGGTGTCGTCGATCAGCGCGAGCAGCAGGTGTTCAAGTGTTGCATATTCATGGTGCCGCTCATTGGCGAGCGTCAGCGCCTGGTGAAGCGCCTTTTCCAGGCCTTGGGAGAAAGCCGGCATGTTACCTCACTTCTTCTCCATCACGCATTGCAGCGGATGCTGATTCTGTCGTGCAAAATCCATGACCTGGGACACTTTGGTCTCGGCCACCTCGAATGTATAGACCCCGCACTCGCCCACTCCATGATTGTGAACATGAAGCATGATGCGTGTGGCGGCTTCGCGGTCCTTCTGGAAAAAACGCTCCAGGACGTGAACCACGAACTCCATGGGCGTGTAGTCGTCGTTGAGGATGAGGACCCGGTAAAGGCTGGGCTTCTTGGTCTTGGTCTTGGTGCGCGTGATGACGGCAGTGCCGCGACCGGCCTCATTGCCGTCGCCGTCACTTTGCATCCGCACCACGCCTGCCGTGGCAGTCAAACCGATCGTCACGTAGTCCTGCCTCTTTCGAATCCCCATGCGAGTTCGACATGTAGGTGTTCGATGGACGATTTTAAGCCCTTCTGGTTAGCTGACAATATGGCTAGGTGGGCAAACTTGAGCGATTTTCAAAATCGTGAGGACATAAGGCCCCGGAATTGAACCGGGCATGAAAAAACCCGGCCGCGCATCCGCGACCGGGTCTGTCCTGCAGGCCCGCAGGCCGGTTTTTCAGTGCCGTCGGACGAAATTACTTCGCCTTGGCGACGATCGATTCGAACGGCTTGTAGGCTTCCTTGGCGAGCTCGGCATAGAGGTCGCCGATCTTGGTGGCTTCGGCGACGAAGCTCTCGTAGCTCTGCTTGGCGTAGTCGGACTGGATCTCGATCGCCTTGTCCAGCGACTTGGCCGAAAACAGCTTCTCGAACGCGGCGCTGCCGGCTTCGAAGCTCTTCTTGGTGTACTCGCCAGCCTCGGTGGCGATCGCCTGCGCACCCTTCGAGAGGGAAGCGAAGCTCTTCAATCCGGTGTCGGCAAACTCTTTGCCGTATTTGCTGAAGTCCTCATAGGTCTGGGTCATTTCACGTTTCCCTTTGGTTGAAACGCCCTTTAGCCCCGGGCGCCCTTGTGCAATGCACGATGAATATATTGTGCGCTGCACAAAAGTCAAGTTTTTGCCTGTTTTGCGGGCGCCGCTGCGCCGGCAATGGATAAAATTCGAATAAAGGGAGGCTCAAACGCAAAGAAAATGGTGAACGCGGCGGTTACCATAAACGGATTGGTAACGCCGACCGCGATAGTTTGGCCGGAAGCGAGGCAGGATCCCTTTGCCGCCTCCAGGGCAATGAAATTCAAGGGAAGTATCAGTGCGTCAGGCGTGGTCGGGCTTCGTCTCCAAATCCTCAATCTCCTTCAAGGCGGTCATGATCGTCGCTTTGGCGATGGCGGTCGTCGTCGGTGATGTGGCCTCGTCGATGGCGGCCAAGTCCGCGGCCATCGTCGTCGATGCCAAGACCGGCAAGGTGCTTTATTCGTCCGACGCGAACGGCCGGCGCTACCCCGCCTCGCTGACCAAGATGATGACGCTCTATCTGACCTTCGAGGCGCTGGCGAAAGGTCGGATCAGCAAGAACACGCCGGTGCCGTTTTCGGCCCGTGCCGCGGCCGAGCCGCCGACCAAGCTCGGCGTGAAAGCCGGCGGCTCGGTTTCGGTCGAGACGGCCATACTGTCGATGGTGACCAAATCCGCCAATGATTCGGCGACCGCGCTCGGCGAACTGCTTGGCGGCAGCGAGCCCGATTTCGCCCGCATGATGACGGCCAAGGCGCGCCAGCTCGGCATGAACGGCACCGTGTTCCGCAACGCCAACGGCCTGCCCGATCCCGGCCAATTCACGACCGCCCACGACATGGCGATGCTTGGCATAGCGCTCAGAGAGCACTTCCCGCAATATTACGGCTATTTCTCGCAGCGCTCCTTCCTCTATGGCCGCCAGCGCATCAACGGTCACAACCGACTGCTCGGCCGCATCAAGGGCGTCGACGGCATCAAGACCGGTTACACCCGCGCCTCCGGCTTCAACCTCGTCTCGTCGGTTTCCGACGGCAACCGCCGCCTCGTCGCCGTCGTCATGGGCGGAAGCTCGGGCCGCAGCCGCGACAACCAGATGGCCGGGCTGATCAACGCCTATATGCCGAGGGCGTCGACCCGCGGCGGTGGCGCCCTGGTCGCCAAGGCCGGCGGCGACAGTCCGATCCGCGCGCTGGCCAAGGTGTTCCTGCCGAAGCACGATGCGCCAACCCCGGATGAAAAGCCGGCGGTCGAAGAGGATATGACGGTCTGCCTCGGTGGAAGACAGCGCGCCGGTCGTCGAAGAGACTGCTCCCGTCGTCCAGATCAAGAAGGTCAAGACGGTGGCCGTCGCCGCCGCGACCGAGGTTCCGGCGCCGCAAGTCGTGGCCGCCTATGCCGAGCCGGCGCCCGCGCCCGCAGTCGACCCGGTCAACACCGCTTCGGTGCCGTCGGGCTGGGCGATCCAGGTCGCTTCGTCGCCAAAGCAGTCCGAAGCCCAGGCCTTCCTCGACAAGACGAGCAAGCAGGCGCCCAGGGTCCTGGCCGATGCGGCCGGCTTCACCGTCGCCTTCGACAAGGACGGCGTGACCTACTACCGCGCCCGGTTTGGCGGCTTCGGTTCGAAGGACGCTGCCTGGAACGCCTGCAGTGCTTTGAAGAAGAAGAAAATCGCGTGCTACGCCGTCCAACAGTAGGACGGCGCTCGAGATATCTCCCGGGAAATTTCTGCGTCGAAGGAGACTAGTTGTGATTGGAGAGCAAGACGTCCTTGGCTTCGTTGATCCGCGCCGCCAGGAACGACGTGCCGCCGATATCGGGGTGCAGGCGCTGCATCAGGCGGCGGTGCGCCTTGCGGACATCCGCCGCGGCGGCCCCCGCTTCAAGACCAAGGACCTTGTAGGCCTCCTCCTTAGTCATGGCGCCCGCACCTGGCGCAACACCCAGCCCTTCGCCACCGTCCGCCTCAGCGTCTTTGCGCCAGACGGGAAATCTGCCGTCAAGATACGTCTCTAGCAGCTGGCGGCTCTCGGGATCGCCCGGGAGTTCGCGGTAGAGCTGCTGCAATTCCGCCAGGCCCATCGAGCCAAGCATCTTGCCTTCATGGCGCCCGGCCAGCACCAGGCCTTCCAGCCCGCCGGTATCGTGATCGAGCTCCATCTCCAGCGCCGCGGTCCGCACCGTCGAGCGCTTGCTGGCCGCCGGTTTCGACCGTTGGCCGCGCCATCCTCATCGAACCATACCAGGCAAGGGCCGCGCCAAGCAGCATCATGCCGCCGACGCCGCCGCGGCCCGCGACAAGCACGGCTGACGCCGGCCAGTGCCAGAAGAACCGGCCCGAGCGTCTGCAAGCCGCCGCCAGCCTTTGCCGGATCGGCGCGCACGAAAATCGACGCCGACGCCAAGCAGCACCAGAACCAGTGCAACAAGTGCGATGATTGCGCCCATCAATTCCCGCCGCCCCGCAGATGCTCGATCAACAGCCGGTCTCCCGGCCTGCCCCTGGCCTCCAGCGCCTTCAGCCCGCCGGTCGCGAACACGGCGACCGCCGAAAGCAGTCCGGCCAGCGTCGCGGCAGCCCGCCGATCAAACCGGAACCAAGCCCCTTTGGACAGCCGCGCGATTTCCTTGAACGCCTTTTCCGCGCCGGAATCATGACCTTCCTGGAAGACGAAGACCGGAACGCCATGCAGACCGAGACTGCCGGCCTTGTCGGCCAGGTCGTCGAGGTTTTCTTCCATCGCGTCGCCGATATAGACCAGCGCATTGACCTTGGCCGTGGCCGTCTCCTTCAGCGCATGGGCGAGCACCTTGCCGATCTGGGTGTTGCCGCTGCGGCATTCGATGCCGCGTCATCAGCTGCTTCAAGGCATTGGTGTCGGTGACGAAATCCGACGAACGGCATTCGCCAAGCCCGCGGAAATAGACCAGTTGGACGCTGAGGGCTGCCGGCCTTGCCGACGGCGTCGAACATCTCGCCCTGCAGCGCATTGGCCAGATCCCAGGTCGGCTGCCGGCTCATCGTTGCGTCGAGCGCCAGGATCAGCCGGCCCGGACGCCGGTCGCGGACGCGGCAAGCGTCCTCGCCTGACGGATAAAGGCGTCGATCTCGCCGGCGCTGGATTGAGGCTTGACCGGCGCAGAATCGGCCTTTGCGGGCACGGGCTGCTTCTTGTCGCTCATGAGAGTCAAGATGTGGCGTTGCCGGCGCGCTTGCAAGTCCCAGTCATGGGCGAGATGAAGGGCCAGCGATCGCGCTCTGGGCAGAAGAAGCGGTGCTTCAGGACGCTGACTAAAGCAGGCCGAGTTCGGCGAGTTCGCGCCGCAGTTTCGGCGGCATCTCGAGCAATCCGGCCTTGCCCTTGCCGAGATCGGCGGGCGCATCCGACGGCTTCAGGTAGCGCCAGCCCTGGAAGGCGCGGCGCGGCTGCCAGTCGGTGCGCACGACTTCGCGGGTCGAGCATCAGATGGCAGCGGCCGATGCCTTCGTCATCGGTGAAGGGCCTGATTTCGGTGATCAGCTGGCGGCACTGCACGTTGCCCTTGATCACCCAATAGAGCGAGCCGCCATCGGTGATCTCGGCGCCGCGCGTCGGCACCATGCGGGTGGTGTGCCAGTGTTCGGCCGGCTCGCCGGCGCGGCGGCGCTCGTCGAGACGAAAGGCGATCCACTCTTCCAGATCCTCGACGCTGTCGCAGCCGACGCAGAGTTTTAGGAGATTGAGAGCCATGGCCCAAGATTTAGCCCGGCAGCGCCGGCGCGTCAACGGCCTGATCGACTTCTCCACAGTGCCAGTACGGAACGCCGGGGTCGGCTCAGCACTCCACGACATTGACGGCGAGACCGCCAAGGCTGGTTTCCTTGTACTTCTCGTTCATGTCGAGGCCGGTCTGGCGCATGGTCTCGATCGCCGCGTCGAGCGGCACGAAATGGACGCCGTCGCCCTTGATCGCCAGCGAGGCGGCGGTCACCGCCTTGACGGCGCCCAGCGCGTTGCGCTCGATGCAGGGCACCTGCACCAGTCCGCCGACCGGATCGCAGGTCATGCCGAGATGGTGTTCGAGCGCGATCTCGGCGGCGTTCTCGACCTGCTCGGGCGTGCCGCCCATGACGGCGCAAAGCCCAGCCGCCGCCATCGCCGAGGCCGAACCGACCTCGCCCTGGCAGCCGACCTCGGCGCCCGAGATCGAAGCGTTGGTCTTGATGATGCCGCCGACGGCGGCCGCTGTCAGCAGGAAGTCGCGGATGCTCGGCTGGTCGGCCTCGGGATGGAAATGCAGCCAGTAGCGCAGCACCGCCGGCAGCGTGCCGGCCGCGCCATTGGTCGGCGCGGTGACGACGCGGCCGCCGGCGGCGTTCTCCTCGTTGACCGCCATGGCGTAGATCGACAGCCAGTCATTGGCGAGCAGCGGATTGGGCCGGTTCTGCTGCCATTCTTCCTGCAGCTTGTCGTGCAGCAGGCGCGCGCGGCGGCGCACCTTCAGCCCGCCGGGCATGATGCCGTCCTGCGACAGGCCGCGATCGATGCAGCCCTTCATGGCGCTCCAGATGGCGTCGAGGCCGCTGTCGAGCTTCTCGCGCGACATCTGCGTCTCCTCGTTGACGCGCTTCATCTCGGCGATGGAAAGCCCGCTCCTGCCTGCCATCTCCAGCATCTCGACGGCATTCTTGAAGGGGTAAGGTACCTTCTTGCCTTCGGTCGTCACCGAGCCCTTGGCCTTCATCCGCTGCAGCTCTTCGTCGGAAACGACGAAGCCGCCGCCGATCGAATAATAGATGCGCTTGAGCAGCAGGCGGTCGCCGGCATCGTAGGCGTAGAAGGCCATGCCGTTGGCGTGGCCGGTCAGCGGCGTCTTCTTGTCGAGCACCAGATCGGTGGCCGGATCGAAGCGATAGGACGGATGGCCGGGCGGCGAAATCCGCTTGTCGGCAGCGATGCGGGCGACGATGCCGTCGGCCTGGTCGGGATCGACCGTCTGTGGCGTCTGGCCGGCAAGGCCCAGGACCACGGCGCGGTCCGAGCCATGGCCGATGCCGGTATAGGCGAGCGAGCCGTGCAGGCTGGCGGCGATGCGGTCGACCTTGGCGCCGGCCGGGCGCGGCCAGTCATCTCCGGCGATCTCGTCGAGAAAGCGCCGCGCGGCCGTCATCGGCCCCATCGTGTGCGAACTCGACGGGCCGATGCCGATCTTGAACAGGTCGAAAACCGAAAGGAACACGCTGCGCTGTCTCCTGGACTTTGATGGGACCTTCGAAGACCTACATATAGGAATTTCCATGATGTTTCCGCTGTTTTGAAGATCACGGCGCCGCACCTGCCGACTTTGTTTGCTCCGGCAGCGACATTGAATGCTCGACCATGACGGCGCGGCTATTCTGCCTATCGAAGGACCGCCGCGTTTGGCCTCGCTTCTCATTTGCAAGGGAGGAAGCCGTGCTGACGTTGAATGCCAGGCCGCAGCCGGTGCGCATCGCGCCTGCCGAGACCGCCGTCGTCGTGGTGGACATGCAGAACGCCTTTGCCTCGAAAGGCGGCATGTTCGACCTCGCTGGCTTCGACATATCCGGCGCCGCGCCGGCAATCGACGCCAACAAGCGCCTGCTCAAGGCGGCACGCGAGGCCGGCGTCAGCGTCATTTACCTGCAGATGTCGTACAAGCCCGATCTCAGCGATGCGGGAGATGCCTCTTCCCGAACCATCACAAGGAACTGGGGATGGTCATGATGCGCGAGCGTCCCGAGCTTGCCGGCAGACTGTTGATCGACAACAGCTGGGACTGGCAGATCGTCGACGCGCTGAAGCCCGAGCCGGGCGACCAGATCATCCGCAAGATCGCGCTACAGCGGCTTTTGCCAACACCGGCCTGGAAGCGCATCTGCGCGCCCGCAAGACATCCGAAATCTGCTGTTCACCGGCGTCGCCACCAACGTCTGCGTCGATGCCACCGCGCGCGACGCCTACATGCTGGAATTCTGGCCGATCCTGGTCGAGGACGCGATGAACCATTCGGGCCCCGATTTCAATCGCCAGTCGACGCTGTGGAATTTCGAACACGCCTTCGGATGGATCACCAGGACTGACAGCGTCGTCGAGGCGTTGCATAAGGAAGCCGCCGCGCCTTTGCCGGCCTGAGCCGGCCGTCGAAACGGGCGCCTGGCATGTGGTAAAAGGGCTGCATGGGCGATTCCTTCCATCTGTCGACGGCCGATCTCGCGGCGCTGGCTTTCTTCCTCCTCGCATGGGTGCTGCACACGCTGGCGTCCGACGGCAAGCTGGTCAGCCGGGTGTCGCTGACGACGGCGATGAACGTGCAGCGCGAGGCCTGGATGCGCACCATGGCCGAGCGCGAGATCCGCATCGTCGACACCGCCATCATGAGCGGCCTGCAGCAAGGCACCGCCTTTTTCGCTTCCAGCTCGCTGATCGCGCTCGGCGGCTGCTTCGCGCTGCTCGGCGCCTCCGACCAGGTGCTTGACGTGCTGAACGACCTGCCGCTTGAACGCGACCTCGTCGCGCTCGGCCTTCCAGATCAAGGTCTTCGGCCTGGTGCTGATCCTGGCCTTCGCCTTCTTCAAGTTCGGCTGGGCATACCGTCTCTTCAACTACTGCACGATCCTGATCGGCGCGGTGCCGATCCCGCATGGCGAGGCCTCGCGCAATCCGGTCAGCGAAACGGCGGTGTGGCGCGCGGCGCGCATGAACATGCTGGCCGGCAAGCATTTCAATTCCGGCCTGCGCGCCGTGTTCTTCTCGATCGGCTATCTCGGCTGGTTCGTCGACCCGATCGTGTTCGTGCTGTCGACGCTGCTGCTTCTGGCGGTGCTGGTGCGGCGCCAGTTCTTCTCGGCGGCGCGGACAAGCGGTCGATCGGTCAGCCGCCCGGGCCCGGGAAAGGCTGGTCGATCCGGCCCGACAGCCAATAGGCGACAAGCCCGATCCATTCGCGGATCGCCATGGTCGTGGTCTGCAGCGAATCGGCTGGGTTGTCGCGAAACAGGCCGAAGCCTTCCTTGCCCGAGGTGCGGTAGTCGACCGGCCACGGGATCGACGGAAAGCCGGCCTTGTCGAACAGCGCCTTGGAGCGCGGCATATGGAAGGCGGAGGTCACCAGCAGCCAGGTCTCGCCCGGCTTGCGGCGTCACCAATTCCTTGGTGAAGACGGCATTCTCGTAGGTGTTGCGGGATTTGTTCTCGAGGACCAGGCGATCGGCGCGGACGCCGAGCGCGTCGAGCAGGCGCGGCGCGGTGTCCGCATCGCCCTCGCCTTCCAGCAACAAGTCGCCGGTGCCGCCGGAGACAACCACCTTGGCGTCGGGAAGCGCCGGGCAAGGATCGCCGTCTCGACCAAGCGGTCGCCGCCGGAGTTCAGCTCATAGCCGCCGCGCACCAGGTTGATCGCGCCCTCGAAACCGCCGCCGAGCACGACGATGCCGTCGACCTTCTGCGGCAGCGGCGGGCGCTGGAAAGCGCTCTTCCAGCGGATTGAGCATCATGGCGCCGAGCGACGTCCAGGCCGACAGAGCCAGGATCAGGAAGGCGAGCAGCTGCCGGTGCGCCGGCAAGCCGCCGCCAGCCGATCAGCGCCGCGAGCAGGCCAGCCAGCAGCAGGAAGATCGCCAAATTGAGCGGCTGGATGAAGAACCAGAAGATCTTGGAGAGATAGAAGAACATTAGCTGCCTATCGCCAGCATCGAATTTTTGACGGCCGATGAAATCGCTGAATCGCATTCGCCACGGCATCCGCCTCCATGACGGCTCAAC
Organism: uncultured Alphaproteobacteria bacterium; assembly: GCA_963788955.1. GTDB lineage: Bacteria > Pseudomonadota > Alphaproteobacteria > Rhizobiales > Rhizobiaceae > Mesorhizobium. The sequence continues at coordinate 58,374 of CAWBIN010000012.1, forward strand.
TCCCTGCCGAAAACAAGGGTGTCCGTTCGCGTTGCTCAAACTGATGACTTCCGCCAGCCCGACTTCATCCGTCGGATAGGTATGGTCGAGGATTTCGACGCTAAGTTGCCCTTTCAAAGGCAGTGATGACGATTGTTGCGAGAAAGAGCCTCTGACATCGCGCATGGCGGCGGCGTTGGTGAGCCGCAGGGTTTCCTTGCCGAACACCGCCAGATGAAATCCTTGCCGAGGAAATAGGTGAAGAGGGCAATGACCGCCACGAACGACAGCAGGCCGAGAGTGCCGCTGTGAGCGTTGCGGGCGACATGTCGGTTAATCCCATGTAGCCGGTGTAGGCAACGATCGCGGCCCCGATCAGGACAAAGCCTGTCCTGAAATCCGAGGTGCGTGGCGGGTTTGTGATCAGCAGTTCGTCTCCCGTCTCGACGATGGAAATGCGAGACGGAGGCGGTCATGCTACCACCATTTCTCCGGCTGGAACGTGCCCGCCGCCTGCTCGATGACATGCGCGGTCTGGAACAGCGTTTCCTCGTCGAACGGCCGGCCGATCAGCTGCAGGCCGAGCGGCAGGCCCTTGGCGTCGAGGCCGGCCGGAACGGCGATGCCGGGCAGGCCGGCCATGTTCACGGTCACCGTGAAGATGTCGTTCAGGTACATCTTCACCGGATCGGCGGCCATGTCCTCGTCGGCGATGCCGAAGGCGGCCGACGGCGTCGCCGGCGTCAGGATGGCATCGACGCCGGCGGCGAAGACCTTCTCGAAGTCGCGCTTGATCAGCGTGCGCACCTTCTGCGCCTGCAGGTAGTAGGCGTCGTAATAGCCGGCCGACAGCACATAGGTGCCGATCATGATGCGGCGCTTGACCTCGCGGCCGAAGCCCGCGGCGCGGGTCTTCTCGTACATGTCGATGATGTCCTTGCCCGGCACGCGCAGGCCGTAGCGCACGCCGTCATAGCGGGCGAGGTTGGACGAGGCCTCGGCGGGCGCGACGATGTAATAGGCCGGCAGCGCGTATTTGGTGTGCGGCAGCGAGATGTCGACGATCTCGGCGCCGGCGTCCTTCAGCCAGGCGATGCCCTTCTGCCAGAGCGCCTCGATCTCCTCCGGCATGCCGTCGACGCGGTATTCCTTCGGAATGCCGACCTTCATGCCCTTCATCGAGCTTGCCGATCGCCGCCTCGTAGTCCGGCACCGGCAGGTCGACCGAGGTCGTGTCCTTCGGCGTCGACCGAGGCCATCGACTTCAGCAGGATCGCGGCGTCGCGCACGTCGCGCGCGATCGGGCCGGCCTGGTCGAGCGACGAGGCGAAGGCGACGATGCCCCAGCGCGAGCAGCGGCCATAGGTCGGCTTGATGCCGACGGTGCCGGTGAAGGCGGCCGGCTGGCGGATCGAGCCGCCGGTGTCGGTGGCGGTCGCGCCGGCGCAGAGGAAGGCCGAGACGGCCGCGGCCGAGCCGCCCGACGAGCCGCCGGGCACCAGCTGCGCGTTGTCCAGCGTGCGCGCCGGTCTTGGCGCCGCCGGCCGAGACGAAACCGCCGTCGCCCGTGATGCGTCGTCGGCATGACCGCGCGTGTCGACGCGCGAGCGCCGCCACGGGTTGACGACCGGGCCGTAGTAGGAGGTCTCGTTGGACGAGCCCATGGCGAACTCGTCCATGTTGAGCTTGCCCAGCATGACGGCGCCGTCGTCCCAGAGATTGGCCGTGACGGTCAATTCGTAGCGCGGCTTGAAGCCGTCGAGCACATGGCTGCAGGCCTGGGTGTGGACGCCCTCGGTGCCGAACAGGTCCTTGATGCCGAGCGGAATGCCCTCCAGCGCCCCGCCCTCGCCCTTGGCCAGCTTCGCGTCGGAGGCCTTCGCCATCTCGCGCGCCTTGTCGGCGTCACGGCGACATAGGCGTTGAGAAGCGGATTGGCGCGCTCGATCGCCGCGAGATAGGCGTCGGTCAGCTCGGCGGCGGAGATCTCCTTGGCCGCGCAGCTTGGCGCGGGCCTGCGGCAATCGTCAGTTTGGTCAGGTCGCTCATCAGGCGAGCTTCTTTTCGTAAAACAGCGAAAAGCCGGAATCGGGATAGTCGAGCACCGGCGCCGCAGCGCGAGAAGCCGCCGCGCTCGTAGACGCGTCCAGGCCGGCTCGGAGCCGGCGCGTCGCCGGTCTCCAGCACCAGGCGCGTCGATGCCTTCTCGCGCGCCAGCGTCTCGACGCGCTCGCAGGATCTCCGCGCCGATCGCGCTGGCCGCGCACTGCGGCAGCGTGAACATGCGCTTCACCTCGCCGACGCCGCCGCCATGGTCCTTCAGCGCGCCCATGCCGACTGGCGCGCCCGTCTCGTCGCGCGCGACGAAGACGCGTCAGTCGCCGGCTCGGCCATCTGCTCGACCGTCAGCTGGAACTGGAATTCCGCGCGGCGTCAGCGGGATCAGCTTCGCGTTCAGCTCGGCGACCAGCGCGCGCACATCGTCCTGCAGCGGCGTCTCGACCGCGATCGTCGACCGCCATGGCGGCTACTCCACGACCTTCGGCACGAGGAAGAAATTCTCGTCGGTCGCCGGCGCGTTGGCGACGATGTCGGCGGCCTTGCTGCCGTCGGTGACGATGTCCTGGCGCTTCTTCATCTCCATCGGCGATGACCGAGGTCATCGGCTCGACGCCGGTGACATCGACCTCGTTCAGCTGCTCGACGAAGCCGAGGATGGTGTTCAGCTCGCCGGTCATGCGCTCGGCATCCTCCTCGCTGACCGCAATGCGGGCGAGACGCGCGACGCGCTTCACTGTCTGCGAGATCGACGGACATGTGCTTCGGCCTGCGGGAAAACCGAGTCCGGCGCTATAGCGGCGCGGCGCGTGCGCGCGCAACATCGATGACGGCTGCTCAAGGCTTCCGCGTGCGGTGCCGGCCCGGGCTTTTCGGCCCGCGAAGCGGAAGCGGCAGTTCGAAGGGGCGCTGCTTGCGCCGGGCACATGCCGCAGGCTGCTTCTCTTCAGCGCGGCGAAGGCCTTCAACTCGGCCGGGAGCAAGCCGGGTCAAGCGGGCTGGTAGGCGAGATAGGGATCCCATTTGTCGGAGAGCCGGTATTTGGCTTTCTGCATCGGCAGATAGGCCAAGCGGCGCGCATTTCCAGATGCGCCCATCATGAAGCTGCTTGCAATGGCGGGCCGGGCAGGTCTCCCAGCTGGCGCGCTGGTTGCCGTCCTCGAAAGGCAGCATGCTGTCGCCAAAGCCTTCGTAGCGACGGGTCCAGTTCTTTTGCGACGGGCGGATCTCGGCGACGAACGCCATGATCATGCCGCCATTGCGCCAGAAGAGCGAAGATCGGTTTCAGCCTCTCGCGGTATTCCTCTGAATCGTGATGGACGGACACGACAAGCCGGGCTTTGCGTCCGCCGCCAGGACGGCCGGCAACGTCGGATGGCGATGCAGGAAGAAGCCGTTGGTGACGATCTTGATGCGGGCCTGCGGCCAATGCCGCCGCACCAGACCGACGAAACGCGGCATCTCCGGATGAATGGTCGGCTCGCCGCCAAGCAGATTGAACCGGACACCGACACGCGGCGGCTCCACAGCCCCATCCAGCGATCGGCTTCCTCGACCGAGACGATGCCGGCATGGGCGTGATTGGTATAGTGCGAGCAGCTTTCGCAGGACAGGTTGCAGCCGTGGGCGACATGCACTCCAGCTTGCGGAGACCGGCGCTCTCTGCTCGAAGCGCGCCATTCGGCTCAGGATTATCAAGGCAGTCACGTAGCACGCGGCTGATGCTATCCATCATGGCGCGGGCACCTATCCGCGCGTTTACGAATTCCGAGGTTGATCGGGATGCGCTCGCTGACCGGTCCGCTCGACACTCTGCTGGATTGGCTCTAAGGCAGGGACACGCCGTCGCAGAGGTAATAGCTGCCGCCATTGCCGGCCTGCTCGCAGTTCGTCGGCGGTCGGGCGCACCGAGACGATGTCGATCTGCGTCGCGTTCATCTGCGTGATCGACAGCACGTCGGGAAAGAGAAAGCCCGGCTCCTGGCAGATGGCGGTCGACCAGCCCAGCTCGGCGAGCGCGTCGCCTTGGTGACCTGCGACGAACTCGCAATTGTACTCGACGCTCTCGCAGGCCGTCCGCCGACAAGATGACATTGCCGGCGTCGATCAGGGTCTGCAGCGTGTCCTTCTTGGCTTGCGCGCAAAGCTCCTCGGATCTGGAGGTAGACGCCCTTGATGAAGTCCTCGGCAGCCGATGCGGCGCGACGCCGCAACAAGCATCGACAACGCAAAGAGCCGCTAAAGCCGCATGATTTTATTCCCTCTTGCGACAAGCGGATCGTCCAAGCGATCGCTCTACAGTTCGACCGCCTCGCCGATCTCGGCACAGGCCACCTTGACCCCGGACCCCTCCATGCCCGGCGACGAACTTGTCCGCGGTCTGGTCGATGCATCGCCGAAGGTCGCCGTAGTGGCAGGGATCGACCGTCTCGAACTTGAAGAAGCGGCGGCAGGCAAGCGCCGCCACCGCGCCGCCCATGGTGAAGCGGTCGCCGATCGGCACGAGGCCGATCTTCGGCTCATGCAGTTCGTTGATCAGCGCCATGTCGGAGAAGATGTCGGTGTCGCCCATGTGATAGAGCGTCTTGTCGTCGGGGAAATGCAGCACCAGCCCGAGCGGATTGCCGAGATAGACGTTGCTGCCGTCCTCGACGCCGAAGGACGAGGAATGCAGCGCCTGCACGAAGGTCGTGGTGAAGCCGCCGCAATCGACCGTGCCGCCGTTATTGCCGGGATTGATCTTGTCGCCGTCGACGCCCTGGCCGACCAGGTACATGCAGATCTCGAAATTGGCGACGAGCATGCGCGCCGGTCTTCTTCAGGATCGTCGACCGCGTCGCCGACATGGTCGTTGTGGCCATGGGTGAGCAGAACATGGGTGATGCCCTCGGCCGGCCCTTCCCAGCCGCCTGTCCCAGGACGGATTGCCGGTCAGGAACGGGTCGATCAGGATTTTCGCGTCGCCGCGTCTCGATGCGAAAGGCCGAATGTCCGTACCAGGTGAGTTTCATCGTCGTGTCTCCTCGATTTTCGGTTGCGCGGAAGGATAGAACGCGGGCGGTCCAAGTCAAAGGAAAGCCCGTGGCAGTGATCGTTCGCAATCGAAGCAACTGCCGCACTGCTTGCACGGCGGCAGGACGCTCGCCGGGCTCGATCTCGGCGACAAGACGATCGGCGTCGCCGTCTCCGACCGCGGCCTGTCCTTCGCCCATCCGCGCCCGGTGATCATGCGCAAGAAGTTCTCGCTCGACGCGGCCGCGCTGCTCGAAGCTGCTGCAGCAAGGAAAATGTCGGCGCGGTCGCGATCGGCCTGCCGATCAACATGGACGGCAGCGAAGGGCCGCGCGCCCAGGCGTCGCGCGCCTTCGTGCGCAACATGGCGAGGCTGACCGACCTGCCCTTCGTCTTCTGGGACGAGCGGCTGTCGACGGTGGCGGCCGAGCGGACGCTGATCGAGATGGATTTCTCGCGCGAGGAAGCGCGCCGGCAAGATCGATTCGGCGGCCGCCGCCTTCATCCTGCAGGGCGTGCTCGACCGGCTTCAGGCGCTCGGCTCGATGCCGATCGCGACGCCCGACCGGATAGCGCTCGCGCTGCGCGCCTGCACCCAGGCGGCGATTCGCGGCGGCGGCGGAACGCCCAGATCGCCACGAGCAGGAAGCGTGTCGAAGACGCAGGCCTTGGCGACCAGCCGGAATGATCGCCGGATCGATGCCGAGCATCTGGCCGTAGAGCTGGAACACGAGGTCATGCAGCTGCGCGGCTGAGCATGACGTAGCCGAAATTGATGTCGTTGAGCGACAGGAAGAACCAGCCCCAGAAGAGACCCAGCGGCGCGGCCCAGAGGGCGAACGAGCGTACGCATCAGTGACCGTCCCTGCGGCTGGAGCCGTCTCTGTGACCGCTGTGACCAATGTCGGGCCGGCCGGAAATGCGTGACAGCATCGACGCCATGCGCGGCACCCTTGGCCATGGCATGCGCGGATGGCGCGCGCGCATCTCGGCCTCGCCGCGAGACCGCGACGGCGAACACCGACCTCGCGCTCGGCGTAGCATGGCGACGTAGGAGGCCAGCAGTGCCGCCGATTGCGACGGCGACTGACCAGGAACAGGCCGTTGATGCCTTGCAGCCGCGCCGCCGATCAGGATCAGCGACAGCACTGCGGATGCCGCGAACCAAAGGCGGTCCGCGCCACGCTCGTCGGCTCGCCTCCGGACATCGCTGCGGCATTAACCAAACGCTCGACGCAAGGCCCAGCAGAAACAGCACGGCGACGACCAGCAAGGCGAACGGCAGAAGCGGCGCCACGACGGCCGCCGTCGTCGAGATCGGCCAGACGGGTGTTTTCGACGGCCGCGCCAAGCACGCTCAGAGCGCCAGCAACGCCGCGGTTGCCATCGACGCAGATGACGCCAGCAGCGCGAAAACCGCCATCCAGTGCAAGGCCAGAAAAGTGGTCAAAATGGGCCGCATGGCATCCTGCTTTCGTGACCAAGACAGTGGGCTGTGCGGCCCGCCGCTGCAACGTAAACCATTTGTTAAGGTTAACGCCGTCACGGCGGCTGTAACTCGGCAGCTGTGCAGCCGGCTCAGTTCACCGCGGATAGAGCGTGTCGATGATCAGCCGCGCGTCGTGGCGCGCATCGAGCATGCCGTAGGTGGTGCGCCACTGGCCGGCGAGCCGCGTCTCGATGAAGGCGTCGGCGATGCGGCCTGCCCCCAGCCGCTTCAGTTCGGCGGCGGCCGCCGACAGCGCCAGCTGCTCGGTCAGGATGCGCGCCGAGCCCTCGTCGGAGCCGCGACCTGCATGGCCGCGCGCAGCACGCCGACCGTGCCCGCGCCCGCCGGCGCCGAGATCGCGGCTCGATGCCGGCCAGCACCTCGTCGAACAGGCCGGCGCGCGGCCGAGCACGCGCAGCACGTCGAGCGCCATGACGTTGCCGGAGCCTTCCCAGATCGCGTTGACCGGCGCCTCGCGATAGTAGCGGGCGAGCGGCCCCTCCTCGACATAGCCGTTGCCGCCGAGGCACTCCATCGCCTCGTAGAGCAGCGCCGGCGCGATCTTGCAGACCCAGTATTTGACCACCGGCGTCATGGCGCGGGCGAAGGCCGCCTCGCCGCGGTTGCTCGCCGCCTCGTCGAAGGAGCGCGCCAGCCGGAACGACAGCGCGGTGGCGCCGGCGACGTCGAGCGCCATGTCGGCCAGCACGCGCTGCATCAGCGGCTGGTCGATCAGCTTCGTGCCGAACACCTGGCGATGGCGGGCGTGGTGGACGGCTTCGGCGAGGCCGGCGCGCATGATCGCCGACGAGGCGACCGCGCAGTCGAGCCGCGTCAGCGTCACCATGTCCATGATCGTCTTGATGCCGGCGCCGGGCTCGCCGACCATCTCGCCGATGGCGCTGACGAACTCGACCTCCGAGGAGGCGTTGGAGCGGTTGCCGAGCTTGTCCTTCAGCCGCTGGAAGCGGAAGCCGTTGCCGGTGCCGTCGCCGAGGATGCGCGGCACGAGGAAGCAGGACAGCCCTTCCGGCGCCTGCGCGAGCACCAGAAAGGCGTCCGACATCGGCGCCGACATGAACCATTTGTGGCCGGTGAGGCGATAGAAGCCGCTGCCGGCGCGCTCGGCCCGGGTGGTGTTGGCGCGAACGTCGGTGCCGCCCTGCTTCTCGGTCATGCCCATGCCGAGCGTCAGGCCGGTCTTCTCGACCGGCGGCTTCTGGCTCTGGTCGTATTTGCGCGTGGTCATGCGCGGCGCCCATTCGCGAAACAGCTTTGGGCTGGCCATCAGCGCGGCCAGCGAGGCGCTGGTCATGGTGATCGGGCAGAGATGGCCGGCTTCGAGCTCGCGCCGTCAGATAGAACCGCGCGGCGCGCACCTGATGGCGCCGGCCGGTCTCGTCCGCGCCGTTCTCCCAGACCGAGGAATGCAGGCCGCTGGCGACCGAGCGGCGCATCAGCGCATGATAGGCCGGATGGAACTCGACGAGGTCGATGCGCCGGCCCTGCCGGTCATGCGTGCTGCAGCTTCGGCGTCTCGGTGTTGGCCAGCCGCGCAAGCTCCTGCGCCTCCTGGCGTCAGCACGAAGCGGCCGAGCGTGTCGAGATCCTTGCGCACCGGCTCGGAAAAATCCTCGGCGAGCTGGACCAGCAGCGGATCGCCGCGCCAGGCATTGCCGCCGGTCAGCGGCGGCGGCTGGTTGGTCACCTCGTGCGTCACGCACTGTCCTTGACTGTCACGAGCGCTGTGGCGAATCCGAGCGCCATCGGCCGCGCTTATAGCCGAAGCGCGGACGGCGCGCGCGACGAAAATCCCGGGGAGAATCAGCCGCAATCCGGCAGCTGCGCTTGCCGGCACGCGGACCTGCAGCCTATAGCAGCGCCTTGAGATGACCGACGCCTCGTCCCGCCGCTTATCCCGCACCGCCATCTGCTTGGCATCCGCGATCTTTCCCCCGCCGATATCGAACTTCTGCTCGACCGCGCCGACGCGGCCGTCGCCGATTTCGCGCCAGCCGAGAAGAAGACCTCGACGCTGCGCGGCCGCACCCAGATCAACCTCTTCTACGAGGCCTCGACCCGCACGCAGTCCTCGTTCGAGCTCGCCGGAAAACGGCTCGGCGCCGACGTCATGAACATGTCGGTCGCGAGCTCGTCGGTGAAGAAGGGCGAGACGCTGATCGACACGGCGATGACGCTGAACGCCATGCGGCCGGACATCCTGATCATCCGCCACCAGTCGGCCGGCGCTGCCGCGCTGCTGGCGCAGAAGGTCGGCTGCTCGGTGGTCAATGCCGGCGACGGCGCGCATGAGCATCCGACGCAGGCGCTGCTCGACGCGCTGACCATCCGCCGCGCCAAGGGCCGCATTGCCGAGCTGATCGTGGCGATCTGCGGCGACATCCTGCATTCGCGCGTCGCGCGCTCGAACATCATGCTGCTCAACGCGATGGGCGCGCAGGTGCGTGTCGTGGCGCCGTCGACGCTGCTGCCGTCCGGCATCGAGCAGATGGGCGTCGAGGTCTGCCGGCTCATGGCCGAGGGGCTGAGGGATGCCGACGTGGTGATGATGCTGCGCCTGCAGCGCGAGCGCATGGCCGGCGCCTTCGTGCCTTCGGTGCGCGAATATTTCCGCTATTTCGGCCTCGACGCCGAGAAGCTGAAGGCGGCCAAGGACGACGCGCTGGTCATGCATCCCGGCCCGATGAACCGCGGCGTCGAGATCGCCTCCGAAATCGCCGACGGCCCGCAGAGCGTCATCCAGGAACAGGTCGAGATGGGCGTCGCCGTGCGCATGGCGGTGATGGAGGCGCTGCTCGACCCGCGCCGCAACGCCGAGGGGCGCGCGCGCATGAGCACCACCGTCTTCGAGCGCGCCCGCATCGTCGACCCGTCGCGCGGCATCGACGAGATCGGCACGCGTCATCGTCGAGGGCAAGCAAGATCGTCGCCGCCGGCGCAGGCGCGCTGAACCAGGGCGCGCCCGACGGGCGCCGACGGTCATCGACTGCGCCGGCAAGGCCATCATTCCCGGCCTGGTCGACGCCGCGTCTTCATCGGCGAGCCCGGCGGCGAGCATCGCGAGACCATCGCCTCGGCAAGCCAGGCGGCGGCGGCCGGCGGCGTCACCTCGATCGTCATGATGCCCGACACCGATCCGGTGATCGACAACGTCGCGCTGGTCGAATTCGTGCTGCGCACCGCCCGCGACACCGCGGTCGTCAACGTCTTCCCGGCCGCGGCGATCACCAAGGGCCTCGACGGCCGCGAGATGACCGAGTTCGGCCTGCTGCGCGAGGCCGGCGCGGTCGGCTTCACCGACGGCCGCCACACCATCGCCAGCGCGCTGGTGATGCGCCGCGCGCTGACCTATGCCCGCGATTTCGGCGCCGTCATCGCGCATGAGACGCAGGATGCCGACCTCGCCGCCGGCGGCGTCATGAACGAGGGCCTCTACGCCAGCTGGCTCGGCCTGGCCGGCATTCCGCGCGAGGCCGAAGCCATCCCGCTGGAGCGCGACCTGGCGCTCGCGCGCCTGACCGCGCGGCGCCTATCACGCGGCCAAGATCTCGACCGCGCATGTCGGCCGCGGCGATCGCGCGCGCCAAGGCCGACGGCGCCAAGGTCACCGCCGGCGTGTCGATCAACAATCTCTCGCTCAACGAGAACGACGTCGGCGAGTACCGCACCTTCTTCCGGCTGTCGCCGCCGCTGCGCGCCGAGGACGACCGGCTGGCGATGATCGAGGCGCTGCAAGGACGGCACGATCGACGTCATCGTCTCCTCGCACGACCCGCAGGACGTCGACACCAAGCGCCTGCCCTTCGCCGACGCCGCTGCCGGCGCGATCGGGCTGGAGACGCTGCTCGGCGCGGCGCTGCGCCTCCACCACAATGGCGACGTGCCGCTGCTGCGGCTGATCGAGGCGCTGTCGACCGCGCCGGCGAAGCTGTTCGGCCTGCCGGGCGGCACGCTGAAGCCGGGCGCGCCGGCCGACCTCGCGGTCGTCGACCTCGACGAGCCCTGGATCGTGCGCGAAGGCGACATCCGCTCGCGCTCGAAGAACACCTGCTTCGAGGGCGCGCGGCTGCAGGGCAAGGTCTTGCAAACGCTGGTGGCGGGCCGCACAGTGTTTTCAGCATAGGCGATCGCGGGACGTCGCACGCGATCTGCTGCCAGGGAAATGCGGGGGAAACAATGAGTTACACGTCATCCTGGCATTGCTGTTCGGCTATCTGCTGGGCTCGATCCCCTTCGGCCTGCTGCTCACCCGCGCCGCCGGCCTCGGCGACGTGCGCAAGATCGGCTCCGGCAATATCGGCGCCACCAATGTGCTGCGCACCGGCAACAAGGGCCTGGCCGCCGCGACGCTGCTGCTCGACGCGCTGAAGGGCACGGCCGCGGTGCTGATCGCCGCGCCATTTTGGCACGCCGGACTGTGGCGGCCTCGATCGGGCCGGCCTTGGCGCCTTCCTCGGCCATCTCTTTCCGGTCTGGCTGGGGTTCAAGGGCGGCAAGGGCGTCGCGACCTATCTCGGCGTGCTGCTCGGGCTGAGCTGGCAGGTGGCGCTGATCTTCGCCGCCGTCTGGCTGGCGGTGGCTTTCCTGTTCCGCTATTCCTCGCTCGCAGCGCTGACGGCGGCGGTCGTCGTGCCGATCGCGCTCTATTTCTGGAGCACGCCGAGACTGCCGCGCTGTTTCGTGGTGATGAGCGTGATCGTCTTCATCAAGCACCGCGCCAACATCGCGCGCCTGCTTGCCGGCACCGAAGCGCAGGATCGGAGCGAAGGGATGAGCAAGCCTGCCGCCGGGCCGCGCCTCAGCGACCGGCAGCGGCTGCACTGGCTGCGGCTGATCCGCACGCCAAATGTCGGCCCGGCCACGTTTCGCGACCTGATCAACCGCTTCGGTTCGGCCGAGGCCGCGCTCGAGATGCTGCCCGAGCTGATGATGCGGGCGGCGCCGGACGGATCGTCGCGCATTCCCTCGGTCGCCGAGGCCGAAGCGGAGCTGCGAGCGGCCGGCAAGAACGGCGCCCGCTTCGTCGGCATCGGCGAGGCCGACTATCCGCCGATGCTGAAGCGCATGGATTATCCGCCGCCGCTGCTCGCGGTGAAGGGCGAGGCGGCCGTGTTCTCGCCTGCCGGCGGTCGCCATTGTCGGCGCCCGCAACGCCTCGCTCGCCGGCATCAAGATGGCGCGCATGCTGGCGGCGGATCTCGGCCGCGAGGGCTATGCCATCGTCTCCGGCCTGGCGCGCGGCATCGACACGGCGGCGCATGAGGGCAGTCTCTCGACCGGCACGGTCGCGGTGCTCGCCGGCGGCCTCGACCGGCCCTACCCGCCCGAGAATGCCGGCCTGTGCGACGAGATCGCCGAGCGCGGCGGCGCCGTCATTTCCGAAATGCCGTTCGGCTGGGAGCCGCGGGCGCAGGATTTTCCGCGCCGCAACCGGCTCGATCGCCGGCGCTGGCGCTCGGACTGGTGGTGGTCGAAGCGGCGCAACGCTCCGGCTCGCTGATCAGCGCGCGTCTGGCCGGCGAAATGGGCCGGCTGGTCTTTGCCGTGCCGGGCTCGCCGCTCGATCCGCGCGCCGCCGGCTCCAACGGCCTGCTCAAGGACGGCGCCATCCTGGTCACCGAGGCCTCGGACGTTTCCGGAGCGATCGCGCCCTTGGCCGGGACGCGAACGCCAAAGGCCGCCGCTCGGGAAAAGCCGCCCGACTTTTCGGCAACGCCGCCGCCCGGCGAGGACGAACGCAGCGGCGTGCTCGAAGTGCTGGGGCCAACGCCGGTGGCGGTGGACGAGATCATCCGCCACACCGGCCTCAACGCCGCGCAGGTGTCCATGGTGCTGCTTGGAACTCGACCTCGCCGGCCGGATCGAGCGCCACGCCGGCGGCAATGTCTCACTGGTTTCGTGAAAGCCTGAGCTTAGTCTACGGCCGCAAATACCGCAGCACTTTCAGATATGAGGCGCCGCGCGGCGGGCTGCACATTATCCCTGTAGGTAATGCATTTGCGGTAGCGGCCGTCGGCAACGCGCTGTTTGCCAATGCGCTCCCACTCCGGTGTCCAGGAGGAATTCCAGTCAAAATCCTGGGAAATCAGATTTTCCCGGTCGAAGCAGTGCGGATCCCTCTCGAGTATCCGACGCGCTTCATCGGCGAGCGGACTGTAGTTTTCAACAGCCGCCATCTTCCTCGCCCGCGCGGCCGGGGAAAGCTGAATTTCCAATTCGACACGTCCCGCAACGTTTGGAACCGCAGCGGAGCAAAGCTGTTTGCTGACTTTTGCCGTCTTTCCCAGTCCTCGGCTGAGGGCCTGCCCAAAGGCATAGGCCAAGTCATGTATGGGATTATAGCCGTCGACCGCGTCCGATACGATCTGGACATTCCTAGCGGTCGCCAGATCGGCGCGCATTCTCGAGAACACACCGACCAGGAAATCGTGGTTCCCGGCCAGCAGCGCTTCGTACCAGGCGCCATCAGGAATATCTCCAAACACCGCGCCGCATGTCGCGCCCGTCGCATCGACCAGATCGCGTGAATAGCCGGTTCGCGACGTTTCCTTGCCGCCCGATCCGTCGGTCAGAAGATAGACCCTTGGTTTGGCGATCTCGAGCCAATGATGGATCCTCGAGTTCGTGCCCGGGATGGGCGAGATCAGGACGTTTTCCAGTTTTTCTTCTGGTTTTTCAGGCAACAATGGCTCCAATCCCGGTTTTTGTTCAATCGAGCCGGATGGGCTGGGAACAATCCAGGCACAAACGTTGGTTGCGGCGACGCTGACGAAGCTTGTTTGGCCACCGGCTTCAAATTAAGACGCTGCCAGAAACTCGTGCGCTTCATTCTCTCACATGTCAGACATAGTGCGCAAGCAAGGAATTGCCCATTGCGAATTCTTATTACCAATCTCTTCCTGTCGCACAACAGCGGATCGGAGGCGGTCGTCGAACTGCTTGCCGACGGACTTCGCGGCGCCGGCCATCAGACCATGCTGCTGGCTCCAACACTCTGGGCGACATGGCTGATAGAATGCGCCGGCGCGGGCATCATGTCGTCGACCGGATCGCCGAGATCGTCGAAAAGCCCGATGTCATTCACGCCCAGCATCTGACGCCCTGCCTGACTGCGCTCGCCAGGTTTCCCGACGTGCCGGCGGTATTTTCCTGCCACAGCGCGTTCTTTGAAGTCGAAGCGCCGATGCTGCATCCTCAGATACGCCATTGGATCGCGGTCGACGAAGCGTGCCGAGCCAAATGCCTCTCGAGGGGCATACCGGCCGATCAAATGAGCCTCGTCTACAACGCGGTCGATCTCAATCGCTTCAAACAGCGCCCACCGCTCCCCGCCAGGCCCGCGCGAGGCCTGCTGCTGACCAAGAATTTCGAGCATCAGGCGGCGGTTCGTGAAGCCTGTGGCCGGAGCGGCATCCAGTTGGATGAGCTAGGCCCAGCCACCGGCCGGTTTTCGTATCAACTGGAGCAGGATCTGCTCGATTACGATATCGTCTTCGCAACCGCCCGAATGGCGATCGAGGCGGCTGCGGTCGGCTGTGCTGTCGTCGTTTGCGACGCGCGCGGCTTTGCGGGATTGCTCAGCAGCGCAAATATGGAGGCTTGGCGTCGCTTCAACCTGGGCGTGGGGCTTTTGACCAGGCCGACCACGGTCGAAAATCTTCTCGACGCGATAACCGGTTTCGATGCGAACGATGCCGCGGTGGTGTCCACCTATTTTCGCAAGGTGGCGGATGACGCGTATTTCGTCGAGGAACACCTGCGCATCTATGATCAGGCGATGCGATCGGACAAAGGGCTGGATCCCGATGAGCGCGCCCTGGCGACCGCAGCCTGGATCGAGGAGATCGGCGTCTCGCTCCCGCGCCGAAGATGGTTCCACATCGTGAAGGAATTGCACGGCTGGCCGGATTTGCCCGAACCGGCAACGCTCCTCGCGCAGTTGCAGGCGAACTCAAGAATTCTGGAAAACCTTGGCCAGGAGATCCGTGCGATCGGGCCGGAAATTGCCAGAAGCCAGCAGGCTGTCCTGAACGAGTTCGCCTCGCGCGTTGCCGCGCCGGAGGGCAATCAGGTTGTTTTGAACCGTGTCGAGGAGCAGCTTTCGAACCTTTCGAATTTTGTGAACGAGATAAAGCGACTGTACAACGGCATGGTCCCTCTGTTCATCAGGAAGATTTTCTGCTTCGAGCGCGCAGACGAGCCTGACAGTTGTTGCGCGCATTCTCGGTCAAAATGGCGCATGCGAAACAAGCTTCGGGGTAGTCGGACAGTCAAAAACCTGGGCCCGTCGGTTGCCGATCAACGGCCCGCTTGTCAGATCCATTCCAGATTGATGTTGCGGATGTTTCCCTCGGCGATGCGTTGACGAATGTGATCCAGCCGATGCGCTATGTCTGGCGACACCCGGTCATGCGTCTCGACCAGGAATGCGCCGATGGAGTTTTGCAGCCCGGCGTCGAGGATGGCTTCCAGGCATTCGGCTTCACTGCCTTCGATATCCATTTTCACTATGGATGGCATGGTCGGTTGGCTTTTCAGGAAATTCACGAGATCGACCACCTCGACGCTGATTTGCGTTCCGCCGAGATGATATGACGTTGCGAACATCGAAGACGCCTGAGTATTGCCTTTGTCGGCACGGGGATGACGGTGGAATGTCGCTAACCTTGCCCCAGCGCCGACGGCTTTCGGAACGATCTCGACATCAGGGTGACTTCCGAACCGGGCAGTGAGCGCAGCCAGCGCATGCGGATCCGGTTCGAACGCCACCACTTTGTAGCCAAGCTTGAGGGCGGCACAGGTGATCAGGCCGACATTGGCGCCAAGGTCGAGGAAAGTACCGCCCCTGGGTACCCGCGACGCGACATCGTAGAGCATCCGTTCCGCGATGCGACGAGGGTCACGCCGGCGTCGCCAACGCCGGTACAGATGCCAGCGCACGGTATTTTCCAGGCGGCTCTCGGAAAAGAACTCCGCCATTCCAGGGCTCTCCGTTGCACTGACGATCACGCTCGCAATGGCATATTCGACAGCTGATGAGAACCGCGCTCGACAGCCTGCTTATCAGCTAGCGGAACAGATACTTCGATACCTCCGGATTGCCGCGCCGCCACATCACATTGTCCAGAAAATAATGGTGCACGTTGATGAAGATCAGCACGATGAAGAAGAACAGCGATGACCCAGCACTTGCCGGTCATACGGGATCAAAGCCGTCAGCGCGGATCGGGATCAGCCAGAAACCGAGATAGCCAAGGGCGGTGCCGCCGACGATGAAGCCGAGGAGCCGAAACCTGTAGAGGGGGCCGAGAAAGGACAGGACCTTCGGCTGCGGATCGCTTTCGGCATCGGAGCTGTCGCGCTCGACATTGGTCTGGTAGCGCCAGACCACGGCGAGATACTGCAGCGAGTGGAGCGCGGGCACGATCAGCAGCCAGAGCGGGTTTATCCTGGCAATCAGGATCCACAGATAGAGCGACGCGACATAGGCCACCAGCCCGTTATAGGGCAGACCGCCGCCGTTCTTTCGCCAGCGATTGACCAGCATCAAAAGCGTGGCCGCCGTCGACGCAACGGCCGCCAGCATGGCAATGTCGGTGATCCAGGACGGGGCGGCGAATGTGTAATAGTCCAGCCCGTAATATTTGCCCTGGGTGACCGCCGTGTTGGTCTGCAGCCACGCCAGGATCCACACGGCGTAGGAGTTGAACAGCAACACCTTCTTGTCGCGATCGTCGAAGAATTTGCGCTTCAGCACCGCGTCCACCATCAGCATGCCGTAGCCCTGCTTGACGTAGTGCCAGCCGACGAAAAAGAACATGGCGTTGGTTGCGTAGCCGAGCAGGCGCGTGTTCGCCGCCGCCGCGCCATAGGCAAAGAACCCGGCCATGACCAGCGGCACGACAATGCCCGCAAAGATGTAGCGGAGCTGCAGGCTTCGGTCGTAGCCGTCGCCAGACACCTTGCGCCCGAAATTGCGATAGAAAAGCTGGTAGGAGTGGGCGAAGTGAGGATAGTTCACGAGATAGGCCACGAAGACCATCGTTGCGGCCACCGGACCCTCATACTCGAGCGGCACCAGAAACAGCACCGGCAGAATGAGAAACGCGCTGCCACCCAGCATGAGGAAATCGGCGACCGGGCCGAAGAGGTATTTTTGAGGTTTCGCCGCCTTAGGGGCTACAGCATCCGCCGAAAGCTGAAGTGTCATGTGAGAACCCTCCCCTGGGAGGGCGAGTTTAGCCAGCGACGGGTGTGGCGACAAAGGTTGCTGCTGCCGCTCCGCGCCCAAAGACGGGGCCCATCCTGCTGTTTCGCGAATGGTCTCGATCCGCGATGGGCTTCGAACCGATAAACGCTGAACAAGAAGGTGGGCCCTCCGCTGGTTAAAAAAAGCACATCGACCCAATTTACGACTAACATGTTAGTGTGCTAGTACTGCATGCACACTTATTTCGGAGACCTCCCGGTGACATCACACTTTGGCCTTTCGGCCGCTCTCACCACGCCTTTCGATGCCTCCGGGCAGATCGCCATCGCCCCCATGATCGCTCAGGCCAAAAGTTGCCTGGCTCAGGGTTGCGGCAGCGTGACGCTTTTCGGCACCACTGGGGAAGGCGCATCGGTGGGCGCGACGGAGCGGCGGGTCGGTGACCGAAGCCATGCTGGCTGCTGGAAATCTGTGCCGCATCAACTCGTTGCCGGCGTGCTGGTCGATGCCGCCGAAGACGCCGCCGAACAGGCACGGCATGCCTTGCAGCGCGGCGCCCGCAACATTCTGCTCGCCCCGCCGAGCTACTTCAAGAATGTCGGCGAGGAGGGCCTTTTCGGCCTGGTTCTCCGCGGTCTTTGCCGCGCTCGGCGCCTCGGCGCGTGACGTGCTGCTCTACAACATCCCTCGGTCACCGTGGTGCAGCTTTCGCTTGACCTGATCGGCCGGTTGCGCACGGCTTTTCCCGCGTGGTCGCCGGGGTCAAGGATTCCGGCGGAACTGGAGCTACAGCGAGGCGCTGCTTGGCCGCCCATAGTGAACTGGTGATCCTGATCGGCGACGAACGCCATCTCGCGCGGCCGTGCGCTCGGCGCTCAAGGCGCAATCTCCGGCATGGCCAACTTCTTCCCGGCGAAATCCGCGCCATGCCGAGGACGGACGCGACGATCCCGCGTCGAGGCTTCGTGCTCGAATTGCTCAAATATCCGGTGACGCCGGCGGTGAAGGCCATGGTGGCGCGCACGACCGGCGACGAGCGCTGGCTGGCGGTCCGTCCGCCGCTGGAGCCGATCGCTTTGCAGGGGCAGCAGCAGCTTGCCGCCGCCTATGACGGCTGTTTGCGACGGAACCGGCCTGACCGGCAAAGGGAAGCGCGCTGAAATGGAAGACGGCAGCGAACCGACCACCCTCAGGGAAAAGGCCTATGCCAGCTTCACGCGGCATCTGCTGGCCCGCGACTTGCGGCCGGGCCAGTTCGTGTCGCAGCGCGAACTGGTGGCCTTCACCGGACTGCCGCTCGGCGCCATTCGCGAAATCGTGCCGCGGCTCGAGGCCGAGGGACTGCTGACGACGATCCCGCAGCGCGGCATGCAGATCGCCCATATCGACATCAGGCTGATCCGCGAGGCTTTCCAGTTCCGCCTGTTCATGGAGCAGGAGGCGGTGGCACTGTTCACCGCAGCGCCTCCGATGCGAACTCGCTGGCCTGCGGCGCGAGCATGAGGACATGCTGCGCAAGGCCCTGTCGCAGGCGCCGACGCCGGAGATGGAAGACAGGGCCCAGGCACATCGACTGGGCCATGCACGACACCTTCATCGACGCGCTGGGCAACGAGATCATCGCCAAGGCCTATCGGGTCAATTCGATCAAGATCCGCCTGATCCACCAGGAGCGCTTCCGCATCGACGGGCGGGTCGTGCCGGTGATGCGCGAGCATCTGGCGGTGATCGAAGCCATGGAGAGCCGCGATCCGCGGAAGGCGGTCGAGGCGATCAGCCGGCATATCGACAAGGCGCGCCGGCTGGCGCTGCAAATCTAGGAAGCATGAGCCGCGCCGCGGTCGCGGCGCAATCCACAACGACAGCAACCGGGAGGAAGAAATGTCGTCCAATCTGTTGAACCCAACGCAGGAGGCAGCTCCTGGCAGGGAACCGCGGCACTTGCCGCCGCCGGCCTTGCCGGCGTCCGCCCGGCTTTGCCGGCGGCGTCGACTGGAAGCGATTTGCCGGCACGACGCTCGAAGTCAATCTGGTCAAGAGCCCGCGCAGCGACACGCTGCTGAAGTATCTCGCCGAATTCGAGGAGCTGACCGGCATCAAGGTCAATGCCGAGGCGACGCCCGAACAGCAGCAGCGCCAGAAGACGGTCATCGAGCTGAGCTCCGGCAAGCCGAGCTTCGACGTCGTGCACCTGAGCTATCACGTGCAGAAGCGGCAGTTCGAAAAGGGCGGCTGGCTTGCCGATATCGGCGGTTTTCTCAAGGACCCTCTCTGACCGACCCGGCGCTGGTTGAAAGCGACTTCGCCGAAGCCGGCCTGCCTTTGCCAAGGAGCCGAGCGGCGTGCTGCGTTCGCTGCCGTTCTCGGTCGATTACTGGATCATCTATTGGAACAAGGAGCTGTTCGAGGCCAAGGGGCTCGCATACCCGACGACGTTCGAAGAACTGGCCAAGGCCGCCGAGGCGCTGACCGACCCGTACGACCAACACCTACGGCTTCGTCGCCCGCGGCCTGAAGAACGCCAATATGCCGGTCTGGACGTCGCTGCTGCTCGGCTATGACAAGAGGCCGCTCGACGCCGATGGCAAGCTGCAGCACGGAATCGCCCGAAGCGATCGAGGCGGCCAAGCTCTACCAGAGGCTGATGACCAAGTCCGCGCCTCCCGGCGTCTCCGGCTTCAACTGGGCCGAGGCGCAGTCGGCCTTCCTGCAGGGCAAGATCGGCATGTGGTTCGACGGCGTCGGTTTTGCGCCGCCGATCGAAAATCCGGAAAAGTCGCGCGTGGTCGGCAAGGTCGGCTACGGCGTCATGCCGAAGGGCCCGAAGGCGCAGGCCGCCGGCACCTTCGGCGACGGCATCGGCGTCGACGCCGCCAGCGAGAAGAAGGAAGCCGCCTATCTGTTCTGCCAATGGGCGGTTTCGCCTGAAATGGGCGCGCGCCTGCTGCAGGCCGGCGCCGGCGTTCCGTTCCGCAAATCCGTCCTCGAGGATCCGAAGGTCCGCGAAGGCGTCACGATGCCGGCGAGCTGGCTCGATGCGGTCGTCGGTTCCGGCAAGATCAGCCGGCTGGCGCTGCCGGTCATCATTCCGGTCACCGAGTTCCGCGACATCTATCGGCGTCGCGCTGACCAACATGATCGCCGGCGCCGATCCGGCAGCAGAGCTGAAGAAGGCGACCGAAGCAGTTCAAGCCGGTGCTGGAGAAGAGCGAGAAAGGCTGATGGCCGCGACGCACGCCCAGAACGGCCGCAGTGCAAGACGTCAGGCCATCGAAGGGAGCCAGCCGATCGGCTGGCTCCCAACTACTGGCCTTTCGTCATCCCGGCGCTCGTCGTCGTCTGGCGCCGTCATCGTCTTTCCCTGGGCGTTCACCCTGTGGATGAGCGTCAACCGCTGGACGCTCGGCCAGTCGCGGGGCTTTGTCGGGACTGGACAATTATCTGCGGCTCTGGCGGCGACCTGCGCTTCTGGGAATCGCTCGTGGCATACGCTTGGTCTACACGCTCGCTCTCGGTGGTGGCGCCGCTTTTCCTCGGCACGCTCGCCGCGCTGATCTTCGATGCGCAATTTCCGCTGCGCGGCCTTCTGCGCGGCATCTTCGTGATGCCGATGATGGCGACGCCCGTCGCCATCGCGCTGGTCTGGACGATGATGTTCCATCCCCAGCTCGGCGTCCTCAACTATCTGCTGTCGCTCGTCGGCATCCCGGCGCAGGAGTGGATCTTCAATCCGAACACGGTCATCCCCTCGCTGGTCGCGGTCGAGACCTGGCAGTGGACGCCGCTGGTCATGCTGATCGTGCTCGGCGGCCTGGCGTCGGTGCCGCGCGAGCCCTTCGAAAGTGCCGAAATCGACGGCGCCAATGCCTGGCAGAAATTCCGCTACCTGACCCTGCCGATGATCGCGCCGTTCCTGATGGTCGCGGTGATCATCCGCACCATCGATGCGCTGAAGAGTTTCGACATCATCTACGCCATGACCCAGGGCGGCCCGGGCACGGCGTCGGAAACGATCAACATCTATCTCTACAACACCGCCTTCTCCTACTACGACATCGGCTATGGCTCGGCGATGGCGGTCGTGTTCTTCATCATCATCGTCGCGCTGTCCTTCATCCTGCTGATGCTGCGCCAGCGCGCGCAATGGTCGGACGCGGAGGGCAGATGATGAGCTCACGCCTGCTCAACCGCATCGGCCTGCTTTTCGTTGCCCTGGTCGTCGTCTCGCCGGCGATCCTGTTCTTCCTCTGGATGATCTCGCTGTCGCTGAAATTCGAGATCGACAACGGCGCCTATCCGCCGATCTTCATCCCGGAACGCTTCGCCTGGTCGAACTATGCGCAGGTGTTCGCGCGAGAACAATTTCTTCCTCTATCTCTGGAATTCGGTCCTGGTCACGGGCGCGCGCGACGCTGCTGGCGCTGCTGATCGGCGTGCCGGCCGGCTACGGCATCGCCCGGCTCAAGGCCGAGAAGGTCGGCGGTGGTCATCATGATCGCCCGCATGACGCCGGGCCTCTCCTATCTCATCCCGCTCTTCCTGCTGTTCCAATGGGTCGGACTGCTCGGCACGCTCTGGCCGCAGATCATCATCCATCTGGTGGTCACGGTGCCGATCGTCGTCTGGGTGATGATCGGCTATTTCGAGACCACGCCGATGGAGCTGGAGGAGGCGGCCAGCATCGACGGCGCCAGCTCCTGGCAGGTGTTCCGCCTGGTCGCCCTGCCCATCGCCAAGCCGGGCATCGTCGTGGCGCTTCATCCTGTCGGTCATCTTCTCCTGGAACAATTTCGTCTTCGGCGTCGTGCTCGCCAGCCGCGAGACGCGCACGCTGCCGGTCGCGGTCTACAACATGCTGTCCTACGAGCAGGTCAGCTGGGGTCCGCTCGCCGCCGCGGCGCTGGTGGTGACGCTGCCGGTGCTGGTGCTGACCATGTTCGCGCAAAGGCAGATCGTGGCCGGGCTGACCGCCGGCGCCGTCAAGGGCGGTTGAGGCGCAACAGCCGACATCACGCTTTTCACGAGGAAACCAATGGCATCGGTAACAATCAGCAACGTGCAGAAGGCGTTCGGAGCCACCAAGATCATCCACGGCTGTCAGCGTCGACATCGCGCGACGGCGAGTTCGTCATCCTGGTCGGCCCGTCGGGCTGCGGAAAGTCGACGCTGCTGCGCATGATCGCCGGGCTTGAAGACGATCTGCGGGCGGCAAGATCGCGATCGGCGAGCGCGTCGTCAACGATCTGCGGGCCCGCGACCGCAACATCGCCATGGTGTTCCAGAACTACGCGCTCTATCCGCATATGACGGTGGCCGACAATATGGGCTTCGCGCTGAAGATCAAGAACGCCGATCCGAAGCCGAGATCGCCGGCGCGCGTCGGCAGGGCCGCCGCGATTCTCGGCCTGGACAAGCTGCTCGACCGCTATCCGCGCCAGCTCTCCGGCGGCCAGCGCCAGCGCGTCGCCATGGGCCGCGCCATCGTGCGCGACCCGCAGGTGTTCCTGTTCGACGAGCCGCTCTCCAACCTCGACGCCAAGCTGCGCGTGCAGATGCGCGCCGAGATCAAGGCGCTGCACCAGCGGCTGGGCACCACCACCGTCTACGTCACCCACGACCAGATCGAGGCGATGACCATGGCCGACAAGATCGTCGTGATGCACGACGGCCTCGTCGAGCAGATCGGCGCGCCGCTCGACCTCTACGACGTCCGGCCAATCTGTTCGTTGCCGGCTTCATCGGCTCGCCGGCGATGAACTTCTTTCGCGGCCCAGTCGAGGAAGGCGTGTTCCGCAGGCACGGTGGACTGACCTTGCCGCTGCCGGAAGGCATCACCGGCGCAAACACCGGCGGCGACCTCGTCTACGGCATCCGCCCCGAACACATCCGTGCGACTGCCCAAGGCATCCCCGGCACGATCGTGCTTCTGGAAGCCACGGGTTCAGAAATCTTTGCCAGGGTCGACTGTGCCGGCGAAGAAATCTCCTGCCTTTTCCGCGAGCGGCTGGCGCTGAAACAGGGCGAGCAGATGCGCATCGAGATCGACCGCGCCTGTGCTCATCTGTTCGACGTCAAGACCGGGCGGCGATTGTAGGGTTGCGGCCACGGACTCGGAGTTATTGGTGAGCGCGATGGGATTCGAACCCATGACCTACTGATTAAAAGTCAGTTGCTCTACCGGCTGAGCTACGCGCTCCCGCGGGCTCGAAAGGCCGCCCTCGAAATTGCGCGGAACATAGGGAGAGTGCCGCGACCGGTCAACCGGAAAAACAGCATGGCAAGCCGAGCTTTCCCGGCAAGTCCTGTCGCCTGCCAGGCCGCTTCGACCAGCACACAATGGCCGTCCAGAGCAGCCGAACGAGCGATTTCTGGTGCCATCACCAGGCCAGAGAAACATTACAAATCAGTAACTTATATTTTTGCCGGAACCATCGCCCGGCTACCCGTTTCCTCCCCACAAGGGACGTCAACCACCCTTTCAAGGAGAAGACCATGAACAGGATCATATCGGGTATGCTGGCGACCACCCTGTCCGTTTCGTTCGCTGCAGCAGCCATGCCGGCCAATGCCGCGCAGATCTTTGTGCCGCAGGCACGGCAGCTTCGTCAATATCCGAAGGTCGAAGCCCGCGACAACGGAAATTACCAATGGCGTCATAACCGCCAAGGAAATCGCAACTTCAACCGCAACCGCAACTTTTCCCGCAATGACGGCATGTACTGGAACGGCCATCGCGGCTACCGCGAATACCGTCGCGGCTATCGCCGTCACGGCGACTACTGGTTCCCGCTTGCTGCTTTCGCGACTGGCGCATTGATCACCGGCGCGATCGTCAACAACCAGAACCGCGTCTATCGCGGCGGCAACGCGCATGTGCAGTGGTGCTACGACCGCTACGGTCGCTATCGCGCGTCGGACAACACGTTCCAGCCCTACAACGGCCCGCGTCAGCAGTGCTATTCGCCCTACTAGCGGGCGGAGTCGAACACGGGACGCTGATGAAAGCCCGCGCCGGCAACGGCGCGGGCTTTTGTCTTGCCGCAGAACTACTGCGTGCTCAAGGTCCTGCGCACCGCATCGCGCCAGCCCGCGAGCTTGGCCGAGCGCGACGTGGCCTCCATATCCGGCTTGAAGCGCCGGTCGAGCGCCCAGCTCTTGGCGAAGTCCTTGGCCTTCGGCCACACACCCGCCTTCGAGCCGGCAAGCCAGGCGGCGCCCAGCGCGGTCGTCTCGAGGATGGTCGGCCGGTCGACCGGCGCATCGAGGATGTCGGCCAGCCGCTGCATGGTCCAGTCGGACGCCACCATGCCGCCGTCGACGCGCAGCACGGTCTTGGCCGACGCGCCCTTCCAGTCCTTGCGCATGGCATCGAGCAGGTCGCGGGTCTGGTAGGCGACGGATTCGAGCGCCGCGCGGGCGAACTCCGCCGGGCCGGAATTGCGGGTCAGGCCGAAGATCGCGCCGCGCGCCTCGGCATCCCAGTGCGGCGCGCCGAGCCCGACGAAGGCCGGCACCAGATAGACGTCCTGCGTCGGATCGGCCTTGGCCGCCAGCTCGCCGCTGTGCTCGGCCTTGCCGATCACCTTGATGCCGTCGCGCAGCCATTGCACGGCAGCGCCGGCGATGAAGATCGAGCCTTCCAGCGCATAGGTGGTCTTGCCGTTCAGCCGGTAGGCGATGGTGGTCAGCAGCCGGTTCTTCGAGCGCACCAGGTCGGCGCCGGTGTTGAGCAGCGCGAAGCAGCCGGTGCCGTAGGTCGATTTCATCATGCCCGGCTCGAAGCAGGCCTGGCCGATGGTCGCCGCATGCTGGTCGCCGGCGACGCCGAGGATCGGGATCTCGGCGCCGAAGAGGCTTTTCTCGGTGACTCCGAAATCGTCGGCGCAATCCTTCACCTCCGGCAGCATCGCGGCCGGGATGCGCAGGATCGACAGCAGCTCGTCGTCCCAGACGTTCTTCTCGATGTTGTAGAGCAGCGTGCGCGAGGCGTTGGTGGCGTCGGTGGCGTGGACCTTGCCGCCGGTCAGCCGCCAGATCAGGAAGCTGTCGATGGTGCCGGCGAGCAGCTCGCCCTTCTCGGCGCGCTTGCGCGCGCCCTTCACATTGTCGAGCATCCAGGCGATCTTGGTGCCGGAGAAATAGGGATCGAGCAGCAGGCCGGTCTTTCTGGTGAATTTCTTCTCCAGCCCCTGCTTCTTCAGCTTCTGGCAGAGCGGCGCGGTGCGGCGGTCCTGCCAGACGATCGCGTTGTGGATCGGCTTGCCGGTCGCCCTGTCCCAGATGACGACGGTCTCGCGCTGGTTGGTGATGCCGATCGCGGCGATATCGCGACGCCGTCGCGGCCGGCCTTCTTCAGCGCCGCCTTCGACCGTCGCGACGACGCTCGCCCAGATCTCCTCCGGGTCGTGCTCGACCCAGCCGGAGGCCGGATAGATGCTGGGTGAATTCCTTCTGGCCCGCTGCCGGCGACCTTCATCTCGTCGTCGAACACGATCGCCCGGCTCGATGTCGTGCCCTGGTCGATCGCGAGAATATATCCGCTCATTGTCCCTCCCGGTACGCTCGCTCTATACAGAACAGGGGAGACGGCAAGATGCCGCCTCCCCCGTTCACTATGCGATGCTGGCGCGAACGCCCGCACCAGATGCTTACTTCTGCCAGCTCTTCACCAGTTCGTCGTAGTTGATGGTGATCGGCTTTTCCTTCTCGTTCTCGATCTTCAGCTGCGGCGCGAGGTTGCCGTTCTTGACCGCGTCCGCGTTCCAGTAGGCGAGATCATGCTCTTCGGCGAGCTTCGGACCGATGTCGCCCTGGATGCCGGCGCTTTCGAGGCGCTCCAGCACCTTTTCCTGCTCGGCGCAGAGCGAGTCCATCGCTTCCTGCGCGCGTCTTGGCGCCCGACGACGCGTCGCCGATCGCCTGCCACCAAAGCTGGGCCAGCTTCGGATAGTCAGGAACGTTGGTGCCGGTCGGCGACCACTGGACGCGGGCCGGCGAACGGTAGAACTCGATCAGGCCGCCGAGCTTCGGCGCACGTTCCGTGAAGCTCTTGTGCTGGATCGTCGATTCGCGGATGAAGCGTCAGGCCGACATGGCTCTTCTTCACGTCCACGGTCTTCGAGGTGACGAACTGCGCATAGAGCCAGGCGGCCTTGGCGCGATCGTCAGGCGTGGACTTCAGCAGCGTCCAGGAACCCACGTCCTGATAGCCGAGCTTCATGCCGTCCTTCCAGTAGACGCCATGCGGCGACGGAGCAAAGCGCCATTTCGGCGTGCCGTCCGCGTTCACGACCGGCAGGCCTTCCTTGACGAAGTCGGCGGTGAAGGCCGTGTAGGTGAACATCTGCTGGGCGACTCGCCCTGCGACGGCACCGGGCCGGATTCGGAGAAGGTCATGCCCTGGGCTTCCGGCGGCGCATAGGCCTTCATCCAGTCGAGATACTTCTGGATCGAATAGACCGACGCCGGGCCGTTGGTGTCGCCGCCGCGCGCGACGCAGGAGCCGACCGGACGCGACTTCTCGTCGACCTTGATGCCCCATTCGTCGACCGGAAGACCGTTCGGCAGGCCCTTGTCGCCGTTGCCGGCCATCGACAGCCAGGCGTCGGTGAAGCGCCAGCCGAGCGACGGGTCCTTCTTGCCGTAGTCCATGTGGCCATAGACCTTCTTGCCGTCGATCTCGCGGCCGGTGAAGAATTCGGCGATGTCCTCATAGGCCGACCAGTTGACCGGAACGCCGAGGTCGTAGCCGTACTTGGCCTTGAAGTCGGCCTTGTTCTTCTCGTCGTTGAACCAGTCGTAGCGGAACCAGTAGAGGTTCGCGAACTGCTGGTCGGGCAGCTGGTAGAGCTTGCCGTCCGGCGCGGTGGTGAACTTGGTGCCGATGAAGTCGGCGAGGTCGAGGTTCGGGTTGGTGACGTCCTTGCCCTCGTTGGCCATCCAGTCGGTCAGGCTGCGCGCCTGCTGGTAGCGCCAGTGGGTGCCGATCAGGTCGGAGTCGTTGACATAGGCGTCGTAGATGTTCTCGCCCGACTGCATCTGCGTCTGCAGCTTCTCGACGACGTCGCCTTCGCCGATCAGGTCATGCGTGATCTTGATGCCGGTGATCGCGGTGAAGGCCGGCGCCAGCACCTTCGATTCATATTCATGCGTGGTCGATGGTTTCGGAGACGACCTTGATGTCCATGCCGGCGAAAGGCTTCGCGGCATCGATGAACCACTGCATTTCGGCTTCCTGGGCGGCGCGGTCGAGCGTCGACAGGTCGCCGATTTCCTTGTCGAGGAACGTCTTGGCTTCGTCCATGCCGGCATAGGCCGTGGCCGGCTCCAAGGCCAGCAGGACAAGCGCAGTCGTTGATGTTAAAAATTGCCGTCGCATTAGTTTCCTCCACTTTCAGGTTTCAAGTGCGATCTGGAGCGGCCGTCGGCACGCGGCCGCTCCAACAGTTTCCCCCTCTAGACGTAGCGGAACACGCCGATGGCGTAGACCACGGAGAGAGCGAGAGCCCACCACAGGTTGGGTCCGACAAGACCCAGCCAAGCGAGATGGATGAAGGCGCTGCCGAGCAGCGAAACGAAGAGACGGTCGCCGCGCGTCGTCTCGAAGCGCAGGATGCCGACGCGCGGATTGCCGCCCGGCGAGGCGTATTCCCAGACCGCCATGCCGCAGCAGCAGACAGCGACAGGATCGTGCATGGAAGAACAGCGCGCCGTCGGCCAGCGTCCAGCCATCCAGGATAGAGAGTTCATGGACCGGTCACTCCTCAAACCCTCCCCAGGGCAAAGCCCTTGGCGATGTAGTTGCGGACGAACCAGATGACGAGCGCGCCGGGGATGATGGTCAGCACGCCGGCGGCGGCCAGCACGCCCCAGTCCATGCCGGAGGCCGAGACCGTGCGCGTCATGATCGCGGCGATCGGCTTGGCGTCGGTCGTCGTCAGCGTGCGGGCGATCAGCAGCTCGACCCATGAGAACATGAAGCAGAAGAAGGCGGCGACGCCGATGCCGCTGGCGATCAGCGGCATGAAGATCTTCAGGAAGAAGCGCGGGAAGGAATAGCCGTCGATATAGGCGGTCTCGTCGATCTCCTTCGGCACGCCGGACATGAAGCCTTCGAGGATCCAGACCGCCAGCGGCACGTTGAACAGGCAGTGCGCCAGCGCCACGGCGATATGCGTGTCGATCAGGCCGAAGGCCGAATAGAGCTGGAAGAACGGCAGCGCGAACACCGCCGGCGGCGCCATGCGGTTGGTCAGCAGCCAGAAGAACAGGTGCTTGTCGCCGAGGAAGCGGTAGCGCGAGAAGGCGTAGGCCGCCGGCAGCGCCACCGCAACCGAGATCACCGTGTTCATCACCACATAGATGATCGAGTTGATGTAGCCCTTGTACCAGGACGGATCGGTGAAGATCACCGTGTAGTTGCGCGAGCGTCGGGTTGCTGCGGCCAGAGCGAGAAGGCGCCGAGTGATCTCGCTGATTGGTCTTGAAGCTCATGTTGACGAGCCAGTAGATCGGCAGCAGCAGGAAGATGATGTAGATCGTCGGCACCAGCCACCAGAAGCGGATTCTCGCCGCGCCGGCGCATCGCCGGCGACTGCTCCTGCGGAGCGAGCTGGCGAGTGCCGCGACTGTGTTTCTCGGCTCGCCTGTCGCTCGTTGGCGTCGCTCATCTCAGCGCTCCGCGTCGTAGTTGGTCATCACGGTGTAGAACACCCATGACAGCAGCAGGATGATCAGGAAGTAGATGATCGACATCGCCGCCGCCGGGCCGAGGTCGAACTGGCCGACCGCCATCTTGACGAGGTCGATCGACAGGAAGGTCGTCGAGTTGCCGGGGCCGCCGCCGGTGACGACGAAGGGCTCGGTGTAGATCATGAAACTGTCCATGAAGCGCAGCAGCACGGCGATCAGAAGCACGCGGTTCATCTTCGGCAGCTGGATGTAGCGGAAGACCGCCCAGCGCGACGCGCCGTCGATCTTGGCCGCCTGGTAATAGGCGTCCGGGATCGAGACGAGGCCGGCATAGCAGAGCAGCACGACGAGGCTCGTCCAGTGCCAGACGTCCATGACGATGACCGTCACCCAGGCGTCGAACGGATCGTTGACGTAGTTGTAGTCGATGCCGAGCGCTTCGCAGCGTATAGCCGAGCAGGCCGATATCGACGCGGCCGAAGACCTGCCAGATCGTGCCGACGACGTTCCACGGGATGAGCAGCGGCAGCGCCATCAGCACGAGGCAGACCGGCACGCCCCAGCCCTTCTTCGGCATGTTGAGCGCGATGAAGATGCCGAGCGGGATCTCGATGGCGAGGATGATGGCGGAGAAGATCAGGTTGCGGACCAGCGCCTCCCAGAAGCGGTCGGATGCCAGCATCTCCGTCGAACCAGTCGGTGCCGGCCCAGAAGAAGTCGTTGTTGCCGAACGTGTCCTGCACCGAATAGTTGACCACCGTCATCAGCGGGATGACCGCCGAGAACGCCACCAGCACCAGCACCGGCAGCACCATGAACCAGGCCTTGTTGTTCCAGGTCTTTTCCATGGCTCAGGCCTCCCATCTCGACGCGCCAGGAATCGGCGTAGAGGTTGATGCCCGCCGGATCGAAGGCGACGCTGCGGCTCGGCCGGGATCTCGTCGTCCTCGGCACGACGATCGCGGCGATCTCGCGGCCTTCGAGGCTGGCGCGCACGATCTTGTGGCGGCCGATATCCTCGACCTTGCTGATCGTCACCGGCATGCCCGTCGCGGCCGAGCCGGACATATTCCGGGCGGATGCCGAGTTCGATCTTGGCGCCGCGCGCCGATCTTCGGCGCGCCGGGCAGCGTCGATCGTCTGGCCGCCGAGCCGACGCGCTGCTGCCCTCGATCGTCGACCGGCATGCACGTTCATGCCCGGCGAGCCGATGAAATAGCCGACGAAGGTGTGGCTTCGGCCGCTCGAACAGCTCGGCCGGCGTGCCGATCTGCACGATCTCGCCGTCATACATGACGACGACCTTGTCGGCGAAGGTCAGCGCCTCGGTCTGGTCGTGGGTGACATAGACCATGGTGTAGCCGAAGCGGCGGTGCAGCTGCTTCAGCTGCGAGCGCAGCACCCATTTCATATGCGGATCGATGACGGTCAGCGGCTCGTCGAACAGGATGGCGTTGACGTCGGAGCGCACCAGGCCGCGGCCGAGCGAGATCTTCTGCTTCTGGTCGGCGGTCAGCCCCTGCGCCTTGCTGCTTCGCCCAGTCGGCAAGGTCGATCATGTCGAGGATCTCGCGCACCTTGCGGTCGACATCGGCCTCCGGCACGCCGCGGTTGCGCAGCGGGAAGGCCAGATTGTCGTAGACGGTCATGGTGTCGTAGATGACCGGGAACTGGAACACCTGCGCGATGTTGCGCTCCTGCGTCGACAGGTCGGTGACGTCCTTGCCGTCGAACAGCAGCTGGCCGTGCGAGGGCTGCAGCAGCCCGGAAATGATGTTGAGCAGCGTGGTCTTGCCGCAGCCGGACGGGCCGAGCAGCGCATAGGCGCCGCCGTCCTCGAAGGTGTGGTGCACTTCCTTCAGCGCATAGTCCGGCGTCGACTCTGCGGGTTCGGCCCGTAGGCGTGGCGGATATGGTCGAGGTCGATGCGCGCCATCGCTCGCCTCCTCAAGCCGCCAGCTTGCGGCGCGGCGACCGCGCGGCCGTGCTGCGTCGAAGACCATGAGGTGGCGCGGATCGATGAACACCTCGATCGTCTGCGTCGGGCTCGAAGTCGTGGATGCCGTGCGCCAGCATGACCCAGCGCGCATCGGCGAAGTCGAGATGGACGAAGCTTTCCGAGCCGGTGATCTCGGTGACCGATGACCTTGCGCCTGCACCGGCGACGGCGTCGCGCGTCGGGCCGCGTCGAGCGAAAGATGGTGCGGCTGGAAGCCGATCGTGTAGGTGCGCATCGGCAATGCCGGCGAGATCGGCCGGCACCGGCAGATTCGACGCCGCCCTCGAGCAGGAAATGCCGGACCCTTCTTGACCAGCACGATGGTGTTGAGCGGCGGGTCGGCAAAGGTCTTGGCCGTGACGAGATCGACCGGCTTGCGGAAGACCTCGATGGTCGGCCCGAACTGGGTGACGCGGCCCTCGCGACAGCGTCGCCGTGTTGCCGCCGAGCAGCAGCGCCTCATGCGGCTCGGTCGTCGCGTAGACGAAGATCGTGCCGGCTGCGGCGAAGATCTTCGGCAGTTCGGCGCGCAGTTCCTCGCGCAGCTTGTAGTCGAGATTGGCGAGCGGCTCGTCGAGCAGCACGAGGCTGGCGTTCTTGACGATGGCGCGGGCAAGCGCCGTGCGCTGCTGCTGGCCGCCCGACAGGTTGAGCGGCGTGCGGTCGAGATAGGGCGTCAGCTTCAGCAGTTCGGCCGCGCTTGCGCACTTCCTGTCGATCGTTGCCTGGTCGGTGCCGGCGACGCGCAGCGGCGAGGCGATGTTCTCGTAGACGGTCATCGCCGGATAGTTGATGAACTGCTGGTAGACCATGGCGACGTTGCGCTTCTGCACCGGCATGCCGGTGACGTCCTTGCCGTCGAACCAGACCGAGCCGGAGGTCGGCACGTCGAGGCCGGCCATCAGCCGCATCAGGCTGGTCTTGCCGGACAGCGTCGGCCCGAGCAGCACGTTGAGCGAGCCGTGCTGAAGCGTCAGCGACACGTCGCGGATATGCATCCGCGCCCGCCGACCGTCTTGGTGACGTTTCTCAGTTCCAGCATTCTGCCTCCTCCCAGGCTTCGCATCAGCCGCCATCCTATTCGGCCGCCGCGACATGCGCCGGCTTATGTCCGCGCATGATATTCCTCCAGCGCCGCCGCCTGCTCGCTGGCTCAACTGCAGGCCGCGCTTGGTGCGGCGCCACAGCACGTCTTCGGCCGTCATCGCCCATTCGTGGTCGATCAGATAGCGCACCTCGGCCTCGTAGAGATCGGCGCCGAAATGCCGGCCGAGATCGGCATGCGACCTGGCGAGGCCGAGCAGCGTCGCGGCGCGCGTGCCGTAGAGCCGGGTCAGCCGGCGGGCGCAGGCGCGCGTCGAGGAACGGATAGGCGGCCTTCAGCTTCGCGACTTCGGCGTCGAAGCCGGTGGCCGGGAAATCGCCGCCCGGCAGCGGCGCGTTCGCCGTCCACGGCTTGCCGCGCTTCGCCGAGGAAGCGCCTCGATCTTTTCCAGCATCGATTCCGACAGCCGGCGATAGGTGGTGATCTTGCCGCCGAAGACGTTGACGATCGGCGCCTCGCCATCGCCGCCGTCGGCCTTCAGCACATAGTCGCGGGTCGCTTCCTGCGCCTTCGAGGCGCCGTCGTCATAGAGCGGGCGCACGCCGGAATAGGTCCAGACGATGTCCGCGCGCTTGACCGGCTCGGCGAAATATTCGCTCGCCGCAGTCGCAGAGATAGTCGATCTCGGCCTCGCTGATCTGCACGTCTGCGGATCGCCGGTGATAATCCCGGTCGGTGGTGCCGATCAGCGTGAACTCGTCCTCATAGGGGATGGCGAAGATGATGCGGCCGTCCTTGTTCTGGAAGAAATAGGCGCGCGGATCGTCGAATTTCTTGCTGCACGACGATATGGCTGCCCTGCACCAGGCGGACATTGTGCACGTCGTTCTGGCCGACCGCGTCCGACAGCACATGGTCGACCCAGGGACCGGCGGCATTGACCAGCAGCCGCGCCTTGACCTCTTCGGCCTTGCCGGTGCGCGACGATCCTCGACAGTCGATCGCCCAGAGGCCGCCTTCGCGGCGCGCGCCGACCACTTTCGTGCGGGTGCGGATGATCGGCGCCGCGGTCGGCGGCGTCGCGGGCGTTCAGCACCACCAGCCGGGCATCGTTGACCCAGCCGTCGGAATATTCGAAGGCCTTGGCGAAACAGCGGCTTCAGCGGCTTGCCGGCCGGATCGCTGCGCATGTCGAGCGTGCTGGTCGCCGGCAGCAGCTTGCGGCCGCCGATATGGTCGTAGAGGAACAGGCCGAGCCGGATCAGCCAGGCCGGCCGCAGCCGCCCTTGGCGTAAGGCAGCACGAAGCGCATCGGCCAGATGATGTGCGGCGCATTGCTCCACAGCACCTCGCGCTCCATCAGCGATTCGCGCACCAGCCGGAACTCGTAGATGTTCGAGATAGCGCAGGCCGCCATGGATCAGCTTGGTGGAGCCGGACGAGGTGCCGCTGGCCAGATCGTTCATCTCGGCGAGGAAAACCGAATAGCCGCGCCCGACCGCGTCGCGGGCGATGCCGCAGCCGTTGATGCCGCCGCCGATGACGAAAATGTCATGGATCGGCGATGCGTCCAAGACGTTCCTCCCGCGCTTTCGCATTGCAGCATTTTTGCGCTATTGCGAAAGCGTTCGGGATTATTTCGAAATAGATAACGAATGTCAAACGAAATATCACGGTCGAGAAGCCTGTCTGCGGCTAATAGCCGTCTAGCCAGCGCGGTCTCGATCAGCTCGAACCTCCGCTTCCTGGCAGATGTTGCGGATCGACGGGATGTCGCAGCGGTCGGTGATGAAGGTGTCGACCTGCGACAGATGGCCGATGCGCACCGGCGCGGTGCGCTCGAACTTGGTCGAATCGGAAACCAGGATGACATGCCGGGCATTGGCGATGATCGCTTGCGCCACTTTCACTTCGCGAAAATCGAAATCGAGCAGCGCGCCGTCATGGTCGATCGCCGAGGCGCCGATGACGGCATAGTCGACCTTGAACTGCTTGATGAAATCGACCGCCGCCTCGCCGACAATGCCGCCGTCGGAGCCGCGCACGACGCCGCCGGCGATCACCACCTCGATCGAAGGATAAACGCGCATC
This sequence comes from uncultured Alphaproteobacteria bacterium, assembly GCA_963788955.1. Taxonomy (GTDB): domain Bacteria; phylum Pseudomonadota; class Alphaproteobacteria; order Rhizobiales; family Rhizobiaceae; genus Mesorhizobium. The sequence continues at coordinate 91,969 of CAWBIN010000012.1, forward strand.
CTATTGGCAACATTGATGTTATTGGTGATGACCATCAAGCCCGTGTGATCGAGCAGCGCCTTGCTGACCGCCTCGGTCGTCGTGCCGATATTGATGAACAGCGAGGCGTTGTCGGGGATCAGCCGCGGCCGCCGCACGGCCGATCGCCTCCTTCTCGTCGGCGGCGATCTTGCGCCGCGCCTCATACTCCATGTTCTCGATGCCGGACGGGAAAAGCGCCCCGCCATGGATGCGGGTCAGCAGCCGCTGATCGCAGAGATCGTTGAGATCCTTGCGGATGGTCTGCGGCGTCACGTCGAAATGCGCGGCCAGATCGTCGACCAGCACCCGGCCGTTGTCCTTGGCCATCTGGATGATTTCGGCGTGACGCGGCGACAGATACATCAGATAGTCCTCCCGTTTTCGTTTTTCTCGCACTATATGCCAAAACGAAAGCGATGAAAAGGCATAAGCCGGCTAATGAAATTGATCGCGATTGCAAAGGCAAACCCGGCGCAGCGGCTGCCGGCGTCGCTCAAGCAGGCCGCGTGCGATTTCGGTGATCGACCTCGAAGGCCGCATCGACATCCGCCGTCGGTCGTCTCGAACTGGCCGGCCTGGAAGCGGATCGCGACGCGGCCGTCGACGCGTGTCTGCGTGAGGTAGATGCGGCCGTCGTCGTTGATGGCGTTGACCAGGCGAAGATTGTGCTCGTCGGCGTCGCGCTCGTCGCGCGCCTGATGCCGGAACGAAAACAGCGACAGCATCGGCTCGGTGACGATCTCGAAATCCGGCTCCGCTGCCAGCCGCGAGGCAAGGCCTTCGCTCCAGGCGACATGGTTGCGGATCATGGTGCGCAGGCCTTCCAGCCCATGCGCGCGCAGCAGGAACCACAGTTTCAGCGCCCGGAAGCGCCGGCCGAGCGGCACCGTCCATTCGGAATAGTTGATGATGCCGTCGCGGCCATGGGTCTTCAGGAATTCGGGCTTGATGGCCAGCGTGCGCACCAGGTCCTCGGGCTCGCGGATGAACTGCATCGAGCAGTCGAACTGCGCGCCCAGCCATTTGTGCGGGTTGAAGACGATCGAATCCGCCTCTTCGACGCCGCGCCAGAAATGCCGGAATTCCGGGCAGATCATCGCCGAGCCGGCCCAGGCGGCATCGACATGCAGATAGAGCCCGTGCCGTTTGGCCACCGCGGCGACCGCGGCAATGTCGTCGGTGCCGCCGATGCTGGTGCCGCCGACGCAGGCGATGATGCCGGCCGGCAGAATGCCGGCCGCGCGGTCGGCGATCGATCGCCGCCTCCAGCGCTGCCGTATCCATGGCGCGCAAGCGGCCGGCAACCGGAATGCGCACAAGATTTTCCTCGCCGATGCCCGAAACCCAGATCGCGCGGTCGATCGAGGTATGGACCTGGTCGGAGGAATAGACGCGCAGCCTCGCCTGCCCGGCCAGACCCTTGCTTGTTGCCCTGCCAGTCGAGCGCGCGCTCGCGCATGGTCAGCACGGCCGCCAGCGTCGCCGACGAGGCCGAATCCTGGATGACACCGGAAAACCCGTCGGGCAGGCCGAGCGCCTGGCGCATCCAGTCGACCATCCGCGTCTCGAGTTCGGTCGCCGCCGGCGAGGTCTGCCAGAGCATGCATTGCGCGGCCATCGCCGAGACCAGATATTCGGCCACCACCGAGACCGGCGCGGCATTGGCCGGGAAATAGGCGAAGAAGCGCGGATGCTGCCAATGCGTCATGCCGGGCACGATCTTCTGCTCGAAATCGGCGAAGATCCTGTCCATCGGCTCCGCCGTTTCCGGCGGCGAGGCCTCGATGCTGCGGAAAATGTCACCTGGCGAAAGCGCCGGCCGCACCGGCCGTTCGCGCAATGTGTCGCGATAGTCGGCGCCCCAGTCGGCGGCGCGCCGCGACCACTGCGCGGAACTCATCGCTGTTCATCGCATCCTCCCGCGAAACTCAATCACGCGCCGCCAATCGCAGCACAAGCGTCCTCAATTCGATTTAATTAACGTGTGAAATATGTTTCGGCAATGGCGCTGAAGGCGAAGGTCCGCCTACTCGGGAAAGTCCGGCAGGCTCTTAAAGGCCGCCTTCAGCGCGTTCGACCAGCCATCCGAGATCGTGCGGTAGTATGGATCGTCCTGGCCGATCCGCTTCTTCAGGCCGACCTTGAAGGCGTCCTTCTCGTAGAACAACAGGTCGAGCGGCAGGCCGACCGACAGGTTCGACTTCAGCGTCGAATCGAACGAGACCAACAGCAGCTTGACGGTCTCGGCAAAACTCATCGTCCTGTCATAGGCGCGCACGATGATCGGCTTGCCGTATTTGGTCTCGCCGACCTGGAAGAACGGCGTGTCGTCGGTCGATTCGATGAAATTGCCTTCTGGATAGATCATGAACAGCCGCGGCTCGGTGCCCTTGATCTGGCCGCCGAGGATGAAGGAGGCATTGAAATAGGAATCCGCCTTCTCGCCCGCCGGCGAAGAATGGCGATGACCTCCTTGACCGTGTCGCCAACCAGCCGCGCCGTCTGGTACATGGACGGCGTTTCCAAGAGCGTCGCATGGCGTTCCGCCACCGCCTTGGTGCGCTCGTCGAGCAGGCTGACGACGGCCTGCGTCGTCGCCAGGTTGCCGGCCGACATCAGCACGATGACGCGCTCGCCGGGCTCCTCCCAGACATGCATCTTGCGGAAGGTGGAGATCGAATCGATGCCGGCATTGGTGCGCGTGTCCGACATGAACACGAGCCCGCGATCGATCTTCAGGCCGACGCAATAGGTCATCGAATTCGCTTCTGGCAGCGATTCCGCTGGAATTACTGCTCCACCGTGATCGGTGACGGCAAGCTGTTCTTCCGCCTGTCCCAGCCGAATTCCCGAAACCGGCGTGGCATCGCGATAATCGCGGCCGATCGCCACGCGCACATAGCGCTCGTCGGGCGAAATGCCGTTGGAGGCATCGAAGGCGACCCAGCCGAGGCCGCGAAACATGCGCTTCGGCCCAGGCATGGCTGGCCGCCTGCTGGACCGTCGCGTCCATCATCAGATAGCCGCTGACATAGCGGGCCGGAAAGCCCATGGCGCGCGCGGCCGCTGCGAAGATATGGCGTGGTCCTGGCAGACACCGGTCTTGCGTCAGCGCCTCCTCGGCCGACGTCGTCGCATTGGTGGCGCCCGGCGTATAAGCAACGCGCTCGCCGATGATGGCCATCAGCCTGTGCAGCCGATCGATGTCGGTGCCCTTGCCCACTGAAGCGGCGAGTTCGCGAATGCCCTCGCCGGCCGCGGTCAGCGGCGTTTCCTGACCGAACAGCCAGAGCGGCGCAAAACCCTGATGCGGCCCCGAAACGCCTGCGGTGTCGCGCGTCATCGACTTCGCCCGCCGCTTCGATGGTGATGGCATGCTGCTCGCCCTCGACGCTCAGCAGCCGCGTGTCGTTGCCGAAATGGTCGGTGAAGCGCACTTCCTCGCGCGCGCCGTCGATCTTCAGCGCCCACGACAGCACGGTCTGCGTGTGCCCGCTGCGCGGCAGCAGGCGCAGGCGCTGCAGCAGCATACTGAACCGGCGCGTCGTAGCGGTATTCGGTCCGGTGGGAGATCTTCAGCCGCATGGCGTCATTTTCCATTTGCGAGCATGATCTTGCGGGATCGTGCTCAGTAGAACTTGTAGTCCTGCGCGATCTCGTCGCCGAGGCGGTGTTGTCGCGAATGAAGTTGGCCAGGAATTCGTGCAGGCCGGTGTCGAATATGTCCTTGATCGAGCCCGCCCTCAGCATGGCTTGGGTCTTGTCGGCGGTCGCATGGCAGGCATGGCGTTCGCCATAGTCGTCGCCGAGGAATTTCAGATGCTCGGCGAGGAAGCGGTAGCAGAAGGTCAGCGAGCGCGGCATGCGGCCATTGAGGATCAGATAGTCGGCGATGTTGGTCGGCTTGTAGTCGGCGTCGTAGACCCAGCGATAGGAGCGGTGCGCCGAGACCGAGCGCAGGATCAATTCCCACTGGTAATTGTCGAGCGTCGAACCGACCCAGGAGATCGAGGGCAACAGCACGTAGTATTTCACGTCGAGGATGCGCGCCGTGTTGTCGGCGCGCTCGACATAGGTGCCGAGCTGCGAGAAATCGAAGATCTCGTTGCGCAGCATGGTGCCGTAGAACGAGCCGCGGATCAGCGCCGTCTCGCGCTTGATGGCGTCGAGCACCTTCGGCAGGTCGCGTTCGTCGATCGGCTTGGCCAGCATGCGCTTCAGCGACATCCAGGCTTCGTTGATGCTTTCCCAGGTCTCGCGGGTCAGCGCCGTGCGCACCATGCGGGCATTGTTGCGCGCCGTCTCGATCGCCGACATCGTGCTCGACGGGTTCGACGTGTCGCGCAACAGGAAATCGGAGACATTGGCTGCCGTGTAGTCCTGGTATTTTTGGGTGAAGGCAACGTCCGCGCCGGCGCTGAGCAGCACCGAATTCCACTCTTCCGAGGCATTCTGCGTGCGCGTCAGCGCCATGCGCAGGCCGGCATCGACAAGGCGCGCCATGTTTTCCGCCCGCTCGATGTAGCGGTTCATCCAGTAGAGTCCGTTGGCGGTGCGGCCTAAAAGCATCAAAAAACCTTCGAATGAAAATCAGTCATCCAGCACCCAGGTATCTTTGGTGCCGCCGCCCTTGCGAGGAATTGACGACCAGCGAACCTTCCTTCAGCGCCACGCGGGTCAGGCCGCCGGGCACGATCTGGATGCGGTCGGAGACCAGCACATAGGGCCTGAGGTCGACATGGCGCGGCGCCAGGCCCTTTTCAGTCAGGATCGGGCAGGTCGACAGCGCCAGCGTCGGCTGGGCGATGTAGTTGGACGGCTTGGCCTGCGAGCTTCTTGGCGAAGTCCTCGCGTTCCTTCTTGGTCGCCGCCGGGCCGACCAGCATGCCGTAGCCGCCGGAGCCGTGCACTTCCTTGATCACCAGCTCGTCGAGGTGCTCGAGCACATATTTCAGGCTGTCCGGCTCGGAACAGCGCCAGGTCGGGATGTTGCCGAGGATCGCCTTGCGGCCGGTATAGAATTCGACGATCTCGGGCATGTAGGAATAGATCGCCTTGTCGTCGGCGATGCCGGTGCCCGGCGCATTGGCGATGGTGATGTTGCCGGCGCGGTAGACGTCCATGATGCCGGGCACGCCGAGGGCCGAATCCGGGCGGAAGGTCAGCGGATCGAGGAAGGCGTCGTCGACGCGGCGGTAGAGCACGTCGATCTGCTTGTAGCCTTCGGTCGTGCGCATCGCGACATGGCCGTCGACGACGCGCAGATCCTGGCCCTCGACCAGCTGCACGCCCATCTGGTCGGCAAGGAAGGCATGTTCGAAATAGGCGGAGTTGTAGCTGCCGGGCGTCAGCACGGCGATGGTCGGCGTGCCCTTGGTGCTCTGCGGTCGCACCGCCGCCAGAGACTGGCGCAGCAGCTGCGGATAGTTCTCGACCGGCCGCACCTTGATCTGCTGGAACAGCTCGGGGAAGAGCTGCATCATCGTCTCGCGGTTTTCCAGCATGTAGGAGACGCCGGAGGGCGTGCGGGCATTGTCCTCCAGCACGTAGAACTCGTTCTCGCCGGTGCGGACGATGTCGACGCCGATGATGTGGGTGTAGACGCCGGCCGGCGGCCGCACGCCGATCATTTCCGGCAGGAAGGCCTCGTTCTTGGCGATCAGCTCCCGGGGCACGCGGCCGGCGCGCAGGATTTCCTGGCGGTGATAGATGTCGTCGAGGAAGGCGTTGAGCGCCTGCACGCGCTGCTCGATGCCTTGCGTCAGCCGGCGCCATTCATTGCCTGAGATGATGCGCGGAACGATGTCGAAGGGGATCAGCCGCTCGGAGGCTTCCTGCTCGCCATAGACGGCGAAGGTGATGCCGGTCTTGCGGAAGACGCGCTCGGCATCCTGCATTTTCTCGGTAAGCCTGGCCGGATCCTGCTCCTTCAGCCAGCGGTCGTAAGCCGAATACGGTTTTCTCAATCCGGAAACTTCCGGAAGCATTTCGTCGAACGCTGCCAATCGCATACTCCCCTGTGACGCCATTTCACTGGCGTCGCCGGAGAAAATCAAGCGCAATCGGTGATTTGGGGCACGCCGGCGGTCAGTATGTCAGAACTGCCTAAGATTAAGGCAGCGCCGACAGGGCCGGGTCAGGCTCTGCCTTGCGCCCGGGCAAGCCTCGAATTCAGTCAGAAGGCCCGGAAGGTGACGACGGTAAAGGTGTCCTTGATTCCGGGCAAAATCTGCACCTTCTCGTTGACGAAGTGGCCGATGTCTTCTTCGTCCTCGACATAGAATTTGGCGAGCAGATCGTAATTGCCGGCGGTCGAATAGATTTCCGAGGCGATCTCGGCATCGGCGAGCGCGCTGGCAACCTCATAGGCCTTGCCCAGGTCGCATTTTATCTGCACGAAAAACGCCTTCATTGCCCGGTCCTGCCTAGTCTCTGCGCGAATAAGCGGCCCTTGTGGCAGACTGCCGCCCGGCTTTCAAGCATTTGGGCGCTCAGGCTGCCGCCGCTGGCGTATCGTTGCGATTGTTCCGCCCTTGTTGAAACCGCGGAGCGCTGCAATGCGTATGGTATAGTGTCGTCTTCGAACAGCGATTTCCCTGGGGACACCGGAGGCAGGCCATGCGCCGCACCTTACTGGCATTCGCAGTCGTTCCGTTCCTTGTCGTGTCTTCGGCGTTTGCCGGCGATGCCGAGATCAAGGCGGCGCAGACGGTCATCGACAGCCAACTGAAAGCCTTCATCGCCAATGACGGCGCCACCGCCTACAGTTTCGCCGCGCCGAACGTGAAGCGGATCTTCCCGACCGTCGACACGTTCATGAACATGGTGACCAATGGCTATGCGCCGGTGCGCAAGCCGCAGAACTATTCCTTCGGCAAGGTGCAGCAGACCGGACCGACCTCGATCGTCCAGCAGGTGCTGATCGTCGGGCCGGACGGCAAGGACTACGAGGCTGTCTACACGCTGGAGCAGCAGCCCGACGGTAGTTTCCAGATCACCGGCTGCAGCCTGCGCGCGTCGACTTCGGTAAGCACCTGAACCCGATCAGTTCGCCGGAATATCGCCCCGCGCCCAGCCTTCGGAAATCTCCGTTGCGCGCGCTTCGAAGGCGCCGGCTTCGATCGCGGCGCGAATGTCCTGCATCAGCTTCTGGTAGTAGGAGAGATTGTTCCAGGTCAGCAGCATCGCGCCCAGCGCCTCTTGCGAGCGCACCAGATGGTGCAGATAGGCGCGCGAATAGTCGCGCGCGGCCGGGCAATCGCTCTCCTCGTCCAGCGGACGCGGATCGTCGGCATGGCGGGCGTTGCGCAGATTGACCTTGCCGCGCCGCGTATAGGCGAGGCCGTGGCGGCCGGCCCGGGTCGGCATCACGCAGTCGAACATGTCGATGCCGCGTGCAACCGACTTCATGATGTCGTCCGGCGTGCCGACGCCCATCAGATAGCGCGGCTTGTCTTCCGGCAGTTCGGGGCAGGTGATGTCGAGCATGTCGAGCATCACCGCTTGCGGCTCGCCCACGGCCAGGCCGCCGACCGCATAGCCCTTCAGCTCCATCGCCTTCAGCGCCTGCGCCGAGCGCACCCGCAGCGACGGCACGTCGCCGCCCTGGACGATGCCGAACATCGCCTTGCCCGGCTGGTCGCCGAACGCCGTCTTGCAGCGCTCGGCCCAGCGCAGCGACAGTTCCATGGCGCGCTCGATTTCCTTCTCCTTGGCCGGCAGCGCCGTGCATTCGTCGAGCTGCATCTGGATATCGGAATCGAGCAGCCCCTGGATCTCGATCGAGCGCTCCGGCGACATCTCGTAGGCGGCGCCGTCGATATGCGAGCGGAAGGTGACGCCCTTTTCGGTCAGCTTCCTGAGCTTCGACAGCGACATCACCTGGAAGCCGCCGCTGTCGGTCAGGATCGGATGCGGCCAGCGGGCAAATTCGTGCAGGCCGCCGAGCCGCGCCACGCGCTCGGCGCCGGGCCGCAGCATCAGATGATAGGTGTTGCCCAGGATGATGTCGGCGCCGAGCGTCGCGCACCTGGTCCATATACATGGTCTTGACGGTGCCGCCGGTGCCGACCGGCATGAAGGCCGGCGTGCGGATCTCGCCGCGCGGCATGTCGATCACGCCGCGCCGCGCCTTGCCGTCCGTAGCCAGACACGTTGAAGGAGAAAGCCTCAGCCATTGAATTCCTTGTCGTGCACCGGTGCGCCGGGTGCCTGTTTGTCCAGCGACTGCCGGTAGCGGATGCAGCCGCGCATGAACTTTCGGCCAGGGCGGCACGGCAATCGCCGGTTCGGTCTTTTCCGGCAACAGGTCCCACAAATCAGGGTGATGCCAGCACAGATCATGTCCCGTGGCGTCGCGGTGCGCACGAATGCCGGCGCGCAATCTCTTCACTTCCGCGATCAGGGCGTCGCGATCCAAAACGTCGAGGTCATCGTCCATCGCTCGTCTCCGCTCGGTAAAGCAGGCTTGCATCTCCGTAGGAGTAGAATCTGTAGCTGTTCTCGATGGCATGCGCATAGGCCGCACGCATCGTTTCGAGGCCGGAGAAGGCCGAAACCAGCATGAACAGCGTCGAGCGCGGCAGATGGAAATTGGTCATCAGCATGTCGGCGGTCCTGAAGCGGTAGCCGGGGGTGATGAAGATGTCGGTCGGGCCGGACCATGCGACGAGCGTGCCGTCCTCACGCGCAGCGCTCTCCAGCAGCCGCAGCGAGGTCGTGCCGACGGCGATGATGCGTCCGCCCCGCGCCTTCGCAGCGTTGAGCGCCTCGGCGGTCTCCGGGCTGACCGAGCCGGTCTCGGCATGCATCTTGTGGTCGGCGGTGTCGTCGGCCTTGACCGGCAGGAAGGTGCCGGCGCCGACATGCAAGGTGACGAAGCGGCGTTCGATGCCTTTGGCGTCGAGTGCTGCAAACAGCTCCGGCGTGAAATGCAGGCCGGCGGTGGGTGCGGCGACAGCGCCCTCTTCCCTGGCATAGATGGTCTGGTAGTCGCTGCGGTCGCGCTCGTCGTCGTCGCGCTTGGACGCGATATAGGGCGGCAGCGGGATATGGCCGACGGCATGCAGCGCCTCGTCGAGGAAAGCGCCGGACAGATCGAAGCCGAGCAGCACCTCGCCGGCCTCGCCCTTCTCGATCACCGTGGCGTCGAGCTGGCCAAGGAAACAGGAATTGCCGTCATGGCCGAAATGGATGCGGTCGCCGGCAGCGACGCGCTTGCCCGGCCGCATGAAGGCCTGCCAGCGGTCTGGCGCCACGCGCATATGCAATGTGGCCTCGACCTGCGCCTGCGCCTCGCCGCGCCGCCGGATGCCTTTGAGCTGCGCTGGGATGACCTTGGTGTCGTTGAAGACCAGCACATCGCCGGCTTCGAGCAACGATGGCAGGTCGCGCACCGTCCGGTCACCGAGCCCTTCACCGGGCCTAACCACCAGCATGCGCGCGCTGTCGCGCGGCTCGGCTGGTCGCAGCGCGATACGCTCCTCCGGCAATTCAAAATCGAAGAGATCGACGCGCATCAGTAAAGCCGGATAAGCAGCGCCCCGGCCAGCAGCAGAACCGCACCGGCGACACGGCCGAGCGAAATCTCGCGCACGGCGACGCCAAGGAAGCCGGCGCGGTCGATGAGCATGCCGGCCAGCAACTGCCCGGCGACCAGGAACGCCATCAGGGCGGCGGCGCCGATGCGCGGCGTCAGGATGGTCGAAAGCGTGACATAGAAGCCGCCGAGCATGCCGCCGGCAACGAACAGCCAGGGCGCCGGCGCCTTCCAGTCGAGCGAGATGCCCTGCAGCTTCACCACCGCGACGGCGATGATGCCGAGCACGATGGCGCCGGACAGGAAGGAGAATGCGGCCGCGGCAACCGGGAGACCCAGGCCGCGCGCCAGCTGCGAATTGATGGGCGCCTGTACGGCGATGAAGGCGCCGGACAGTATGCCGAGCAGGGACCAAACAGCGCCCATCATCGTCGTTTTGCCTTACTTGATGTCGGCCGCGACCTTCAGCGACACGATCTTGTCGGGATCCTGCACCGGCTCGCCGCGCTTGATCTTGTCGACATTGTCCATGCCTTCGATGACCTGGCCCCAGACCGTGTACTGACGGTTCAGGAAGGCGGCGTCGTCGAAGCAGATGAAGAACTGCGAGTTGGCCGAATTCGGGTTCTGGGCCCGGGCCATCGAGCAGGTGCCGCGGGCATGGTTGGCGTTGGAGAACTCGGCCTTCAGGTCCGGCTTGTCGGAGCCTCCCATGCCGGCGCGGGACGGCGCAAAAGTCGGCTTCGAGGAATTGCCGAACTTGACGTCGCCGGTCTGCGCCATGAAGCCGTCGATGACGCGGTGGAAGACCACGCCGTCATAGGCGCCTTCGCGTGTCAGTTCCTTGATGCGGGCGACGTGGCCGGGCGCCAGATCGGGCAAAAGTTCGATGACGACCTGGCCCTTGGTCGTTTCCATGATGAGCGCGTTCTCGCGGTCCTTGATCTCAGCCATGTCAGATATCCTTTTGAAAAAACAAATCTATTTGTCAGCGGCGATGCGCACTTTGATCATCCGGTCGGGGTCGGTGACCGTGCCATTGTCGGCCTCGTCGCCCTTCTTGATGTTGTCGACCAGTTCCATGCCGCTGACGACATTGCCGACGATGGTGTACTGGCCATCGAGCGGCGGCGCCGGCGCGAACATGATGAAGAACTGCGAGTTGGCCGAGTTCGGATCCTGCGAGCGGGCCATGCCGACCACGCCGCGCTTGTAGTGTTCGCTCTGCGAGAACTCGGCCGGCAGGTCAGGAAGATCGGAACCGCCGGTGCCGACAGCCTGGGAGTTGAAGCCCTTCTTCATGTTGCCGAACTTGACGTCGCCGGTCTGCGCCATGAAGCCGTCGATGACACGATGGAAGGCGACATTGTCGTAGGCGCCTTCGCGCACCAGCTTCTTGATCTGCGCGACATGCTTGGGCGCGAGATCGGGCCGCAGCGCAACGGTGACGTCACCGTCCTTCAGCGTGATGATCATGGTGTTTTCCGCATCGGCGGCGAAGGCCGATACGGATGCGGTCACAAGACCGGCGAGCACGACGAGGAACGAGGCGAGCTTTTTCAGCTGCATGGTCTTCTCCGAGAAACCTATTTTGCGAATTTGGCGGTGAGCGCACCGGCAACCGCCGCCGGCACGAAGGGGCGGATGTCGCCTCCCATCGAGGCTATCTGGCGGACAAGTGTGGCGGTAATGGTTCTGACCGAAGGGCTGGCCGGCAGAAAAACCGTCTGCAATTCCGGCGCCATGGTCTCGTTCATGCCGGCCATCTGCATCTCATAGTCGAGGTCGGTGCCGTCGCGCAGGCCGCGGATCATGATCGAGGCGCCCTCTCTCCTGGCCGCGTCGATGACCAGCCCGTCGAAGGCCACGACCCTGATGCGGGCGCCGTCACTGCCGAATTCGGCCTTGGTGGCGGTCTCGATCAGCTTCGACCCGTTCCTCGAACGAAAACAGCGGCTTCTTGCCGGGATGGATGCCGATCGCCGCGTAGACGATGTCGGCGACAGCCAGCGAGGCCTTCAGCACGTCGAGATGGCCGTTGGTCAGCGGGTCGAAGGAGCCGGCATAGAGGGCGATGCGTTCGGTCATGGCTGGTGCTTCTAGCGGGCGCGCGGGCGGAAGGCAAATCCGATCGAGATCACATCCGTGAACCTTTTCGCAGACATGAACGACAGATGAATGCGTTGATCACGAAGGCTTCACGCAGCGTTCACTAGGTTGCCACTTCAGATGATGAAACCAAATTCCCATCTATCCGTTATTAGGCGCAGGAGAACACGCACATGCTGATCTACATGCTAGCCACCGCAATGACCGTCGCCATGCTGATCGCCACTGTATTCGGGCTGCATCAGGAAGCTGGGCGCGTTCGCGCCAAGGTCACCACCAAGCGCTTCGAGGGTTTCGGCCCCCGCAAGCCGTACCGTCACTTCTGAATTAACAAGCCATTTTCGCCGACGAGCTTTCGACCGCGCCGGCCCATCGGGCCGGCGTCGCCGTTTCCAGGCCTATTCGGCGTTATCCGGACCGGCGTCGCCGCCTGCGCTATCCGCATCGCCCTCGACGCTCTCTTCCTCGTCCGATTGCGGTTCCGAGATCCGCTCGACCGAGACCACCTTCTCGCCTTCGGCAGTGTTGAAGATGGTCACGCCCTTGGTGGCGCGGCTGGCGAAACGGATGCCCTCGACCGGCACGCGGATGACCGTGCCGCCATCTGAGACCAGCATGATCTGATCGTCATTGCCGACCGGGAAGGTCGCAACCAGCCGGCCGATCTCGGCCACTTTCGAGACGTCTGTGGCGCGGATGCCCTTGCCGCCACGCCCGGTCAGGCGGAAATCATAGGACGACGAGCGCTTGCCGTAGCCATATTCGGTCACCGTCAGCACGTACTGCTCATGCGCCTTGAGGAATTCGTAGCGCTCGTCGGAAAGTTCCGTCTCTTCGCCGATCTCCTCATTGGTCAGCGCGATCTCATCTTCTTCACCAGAGGCAATGCCTGCGGCGAGCCGCCGTTCGGCCGCCGCTCGCTTGAGATAGGCGGCGCGCTCAGCTGGAGGAGCATCGACATTCTCGATCACCGCCATGGAAATCACCCTGTCGGTCTCGGCCATGGCAATGCCGCGCACGCCGACCGAGTTGCGGCTCTGGAAGACGCGCACGTCGCCGACTGAAAAGCGGATGCACTGGCCGGAGCTTGCTGTCAAAAGCACATCGTCATTGTCGGTGCAGGTCTCGACGCCGAGGATCTCGTCGCCTTCCTCCTCCAGCTTCATGGCGATCTTGCCGTTGCGGTTGACCTGGACGAAGTCGGACAACTTGTTGCGGCGCACGGTGCCGCGCGTGGTGGCGAACATCACGTCGAGCTCGCCCCAGCTCGTCTCGTCCTCGGGCAGCGGCATGATGGTGGTGATGCGCTCGCCCTGCTCGAGCGGCAGCATGTTGATCAGCGCCTTGCCACGCGACTGCGGGTTGCCGATCGGCAGGCGCCACACCTTTTCCTTGTAGACGATGCCGCGCGAGGAGAAGAACAGCACCGGCGTATGCGTGTTGGCGACGAACAGGCGGGTGACGAAATCCTCTTCCTTGGTCGACATGCCGGAGCGACCCTTGCCGCCACGGCGCTGCGCCCGGTAGAGCGACAGCGGCACGCGCTTGATGTAGCCGGAATGGCTGACCGTGACGACCATGTCCTCGCGCTGGATCAGGTCCTCGTCTTCCATGTCCGCCCCGCCGTCGGAGAGCTCGGTGCGGCGCGGCGTGCCGAACTCGTCGCGCACGGCGGTAAGCTCGTCCTTGACGATCTGCTGGATGCGCGCGCGGGACGACAAAATGTCAAGATAATCAACGATTTCCACGCCGATCGTGTTCAATCTCATCGGCGATCTCGTCGCGGCCAAGCGCGGTCAGCCGCTGCAGGCGCAGTTCGAGGATGGCGCGAGCCTGTTCCTCGGACAGATTGTAGGTGCCGTCCTCGTTGATGCGATGGCGCGGATCGTCGATCAAAAGGATCAGCGATTCGACATCGCGGGACGGCCAGCGGCGCTCCATCAACTGTTCGCGCGCCGTCTGCGGGTCCGGCGCGGTGCGGATCAGTTTTATCACTTCGTCGATGTTGGAGACGGCGATGGCGAGACCGACCAGCACATGGGCGCTGTCGCGCGCCTTGCGCAGCAGGAATTTCGTGCGCCGGCTGATCACCTCCTCGCGGAAAGCCACAAAGGCCTTCAGCATGTCGGTCAGCGTCAGCAGTTCCGGCTTGCCGCCATTCAGCGCCACCATGTTGGCGCCGAAAGACGTCTGCAGCGGCGTGAAACGATAGAGCTGGTTGAGGATGACGTCGGCGACGGCGTCGCGCTTCAGTTCGATGACGACGCGATAGCCCTGCCGGTCGCTCTCGTCGCGGATGTCGGAAATGCCCTCGATGCGCTTGTCGCGCACCAGTTCGGCCATCTTCTCGATCATCGACGACTTGTTCACCTGATAGGGAACCTCGGTGATGATGATCGACTCGCGGTCGTTGCCGCGCTGTTCGATGTTGACCTTGCCGCGCATGACGATGGAGCCGCGGCCGGTCGAATAGGCGCTGTAGATACCGGACCGGCCGAGCACGATGCCGCCGGTCGGGAAATCCGGCCCGGGGATGATCTCCATCAGCGCCGGCAGGTCGATCGCCGGGTTGTCGATGATGGCAATGGCGCCGTTGCAGACTTCGCCGAGATTGTGCGGCGGGATGTTGGTGGCCATGCCGACGGCGATGCCGCCGGAGCCGTTGACCAGAAGGTTGGGAAAGCGCGCCGGCAGCACCTTCGGCTCGCTGCCCGACGCATCGTAAGTGTCCTGGAAATCGACGGTTTCCTTGTCGATATCCTCGAGCAGCTCGTGCGCAACCTTGGTCAGGCGCGACTCGGTGTAGCGCATCGCCGCCGGAGGATCGCCGTCGATCGAGCCGAAATTGCCCTGCCCGTCGATCAGCGGCACGCGCAGCGACCAGTCCTGCGCCATGCGCACCAGGGCGTCATAGATCGAGGCGTCGCCATGCGGATGGTATTTACCCATCACGTCGGCGACCGGGCGGGCCGATTTCACATATTTGCGGTTCCAGTGGTAGCCGCTCTCATGCGAGGCATAGAGGATGCGGCGATGCACCGGCTTCAGGCCGTCGCGCACGTCCGGCAGCGCACGGCTGACGATCACGCTCATGGCATAATCGAGATAGGAGCGCTGCATCTCCTCGATGATGGATATCGGCTCGATGCCGGTCGGGCCGCCGTCGGCGCCGCGCGGTGTCTTCTGGTCGGTCAAATCAGGTCACAATCCAGTCAGGAATCACTGGCTGCTTATATAGGAACCGCGGCCGAAACTCCAATGTCGGCGACGGCTTTTCCAGAGACAATTTCGGCGGCGATTTCAAAAGGATACCGTCGATTGCGACGATATGGCCAAAGCGCTTTTCGCCGCCGCCGAGGCAAAGCGGTGAACGCTAGACGATCCGCCGGCGGGCGCGATAGGCGCCGGGCGCCTGCCCCATTTCACGCCGGAAGCGGCGGTTGAAGGTCGACAGGTCGTTGAAGCCGGCCTCGAAGGCGATGGCAGAGATCGCCTCGTCCGACGTGCGCAGCCGCACCGCGGCCCGGTGCAGCCGGGTTTTCAGCAGGAACTGGTAAGGCGTCATTCCGGCGACGTGCCGGAAGGTGCGCAGGAAATGATAAGGACTGGTCGCGGTCTCGCCGGCAAGTTCAGCCAGCGAAATTGGCTGGTCGGCATCGAGTTCGATCCGCCGCACTGCTTCGGCTACGCGTTTCTGGTCGCGGCGGCTCGGCGCACGGCCAACATTCGCGGTACCGGCGGCAACGGCCACCGCCGCTGCGGCAATGCGCAGACCGAGTTCCTCGAATGCATCGCTGTCGACCGTCTCGCGCGCGGCCTCCGCTTCCGCCAGCAGCGGTGCCAATGCCGGCAGGGGCGGCAGGCGCGGTGTAGCGAAGCCAGGTCGCCTCGCGCCAGGCACCTCGGCTACGATGGCTTCCATATAGGCCGGGGCAAAATGGAAGGAGAGGCAGCGGTCGCCAGCGCCATGTTCGTGGCCGCATTCATAGCAGGCGCCGGGATTGCCGAGCAGGATGGCGCCTGGCGCCAGCATCGCCATGCCCTGCCGCGTGCGGTAGCGGAAGGTGCCTTGGGTCACAGCGGCGACGCAGAAGGTCCGGTGCTCTTCCTCGAACGGGCTGTCGCCGGCGCCGGCGGTGCACACCACGTCGGACACATGCCAGCCTTGCCCCGATGCAAGGTTTTGCTCGCTCGTCGTCATGGCTTGAAAGATAGCAATTTTTCCCAAGCGCTGAACCCAGCCATGCCTCTATTGGTCGCGGTCTCCTGACAAACGAGGCAGCAACCATGATCGATCCCTTTGCCGAAGCCCTGCATAGCGACGGACCCAACCCCGACCTGGCTGAAAAGCTCGAGCTTTACGGACGTTTCGTCGGCGCCTGGACTTTCGATGCCACACGCCACCTCGAAGACGGCACGGTGCTTACCGGGCGCGGCGAAGTGCATTTTGGCTGGGTCCTGGAAGGCAAGGCGATCCAGGATGTATGGATCCTGCCCGCGCGCGATGCCGGTCCCTCACCGTCCCTCGGCACATGGACGTTCTACGGCACGACATTGCGCGTCTACGATCCTGGCGTCGATGCCTGGCACATTTTCTGGAGCGACCCGCGCAACCAGTATTTCAGCCGCCAACTCGGCCGCGCCGAAGGCGACACGATCGTCCAGCAAGGCGTCGACGCCCGCGGCTCCTCCGTACGCTGGAGCTTTTTCCGGATCACCGAAAACTCGTTCCGCTGGCTGGGTGAGTGTTTGCATGACGGCGGCACGGACTGGCGCCTCGAGGTCGAGTTTCTGGCCCGCCGCGTGACTCGAGCCTGATCAACCAACCATTTGCAAACATGGAGAAAACTATGCTTGACCATGTCTCGATCGGCGTCCGTGACGCCAATGCCGCGAAACATTTTTACGACGCCGCGCTGAAACCGCTCGGCTACTCTTGCCTCAGCCAGTCACCCGGCTCGCTTGGCTATGGCGGTGAAACTGTGGCGCTCTGGGTGAATGAAGCTCCGCGGCCGGTGGCGGCAGATGCGAAGTCAGGCCTGCATTTCTGCTTCGCCGCGCCAACGCGTGCAAGCGTCGATGCGTTTCACAAGGCGGCGCTCAGCGAAGGTGGCCGCGACAATGGCGCGCCCGGCCTGCGCGCCGACTATGGCGAGAACTACTATGCCGCCTTCGTCATCGACCCGGATGGCTACCGCATCGAAGCCTATTGCAGCGCTGCCGGCTAGCCGGCTCAAATCCTCCTCCCGCGCTGTTTCCAGCGCCCCTGCTTTGCTCTACCAATTGAGGGGTTCGGGCGTTGCCCGGCGGGAGGGGTGAAAGATGCCGAGCTTCGACAGCCTGTTCAACGCCTTCGTCACCATCCTGGTGACCATCGACCCGCCGGGGCTGGCGCCGCTCTTTCTCGCCGTGACACGCGGCATGAACCGCGAGGAGCGCCAGCAGGTTTCCGTGCGCGCCTCGACCATCGGCTTCCTGGTGATGGCGCTATTTGCCGTTGCCGGCGCCTCGATCCTGTCGGTGTTCGGCATCACGCTGCCGGCCTTCCGCGTCGCCGGCGGATTTCTGCTGTTCTTCATCGCCTTCGAAATGGTGTTCGAGCGGCGGCAGGACCGCAAGGAGAAGATCGGCGACGTCGCCATCACCAAGGACATGATCCACAATATCGCCGCCTTCCCGCTGGCGATCCCGCTGATCGCCGGTCCCGGCGCGATTTCGGCGACCGTGCTGCTGTCCGGTTCGTTCCAGGGGTTTGGCGCGCAGGCAGCGTTGGTCGGCATCATTTTCGTCTGCCTCGCCATTACCTATCTGGTGTTCGTGCTTGCCGAGCGCATCGACCGCATCCTCGGCCAGACAGGCCGCTCGATCCTGACTCGGTTGCTCGGCGTCATCCTTGCAGCGCTTGCCGTGCAGTTCGTGGCGGATGGCATCAAGGCGCTGATGGCGGGGTAACCCAAACTCCGCCGCGCCCAGGCATCGGAAATGCCCCGCTACAACCCTCCATTTGTAACGGGTCCGGCGTGCTGGGAGAGTACGACTGCTTCGGTCCGGTTCGTCGCATGCAGTTTTCGCATGATGTGCGAGATGTGCGACTTGACCGTATTCTGCGACAGATTCAGTTCGCTGGCGATGACCTTGTTCGATAGGCCTCGTAACAAGGATGCCATAACCTGTCGCTCGCGTTCCGTGAATACGGCGCAGGCCGTGTTGGCGATGGCAGGTGGCTCGGGCGCCATTCCGATCATGGTCGCGGCCGGGTGCAGGGCGACGATGTTCTCAGGTGAGACCGGCGTCCAGTCAGAGCAGCCCATGATCACCGATCGTGGAAAATAGACCCCGCCTGCCATCACGAGCCGAAAGGCCGCGAGCGCGATCTCGACGGAGGCGGAAGCCGCAATGTAGCCTGTGACGCCATATTTGCTGAGTTCGAAGATCATCGCGTCGGTTATCGCCAACTCGTCGATCTCCGTAAGGAGCACGATATATCCCTCGCGCAGCGATCGACGAAGGTAGGCGAGGTTCTCCAGCACCCGCTCGTCCGTAACGATCGAGCTCCCTGTGTTGAGAGCCACGAGGCTGATGTCTTTGCCGACGATGGAATCCCAATGGTGCGCGGTCTCGATCTCAAGGATGGCGAATTCCTGGAACTCGGCGCGAAGAATCCGGGCCAGACAACTTCGCCAAAGCGGATGGTGGTCGATAACGACAATGGAAGGGCGGTCATGCGCTGAGCCGTTCTGCTCGGCCGAAAACGAGAGAGTCAATTGCTTCCCCGTCATTGCCGCCCCAAGGCATCTAACCGTGTTAGCTGGCGCTAATCTACCGATAGTTCGCGATATGGTTAAGATTGAGCGCATTTGATTCAAATGCGTTTGAATTGCGGGCAGAGTCTCGGACCTAGGCAGTTTGCGGCCAGCCTCGATGAATGTCGATTGGGCTAGATCAGAACAAGATCGGCCTGCACGATGGTTTGCTGCTCGACGGTCGCCGCCTGGATGGCGTCCAGATCCAAGTCGATTTCCCCATTCCTGTCCTCGATGTCCACGATAGCACCTTGATCGGCGTCGATCGTCTGCGCGACCAGGACATCCACATCGACGGCATAGCGTTCTTCCAGCTCGTCCTCAATGTCGACGTCTATGTCCACGTCTTGATCCATCTCGATGCTTTGGTTCACGTCGACCGCGCCGCCAGGAGCTCCGTCGGTGATGCGCATGTCGATAGCCGTGTCTTGTTCAATCTCGATCGTGTCGCGCAGGAAAATATCCACATGGAGCACACCGTCGACATCGAACATATCGACGTCGATCTGGACATCCTGATCGATGCGCATGTCCTGATCGATCAGAACGACGAAATGCCCGTCGCCGTCGATGGTGACGGAAATGTCCGCGTCCTGGTCCATCATCAGGTCTTGGTCTATCTGCAGGCGCGAGACCACGTCGCCCCCATAGCCGTTGACGATGATGCTGGCGTCCTGCTCAACCACCGCGACTTGCGTGACGTCGATGCTGTCGACGTCGTCGAATTCGGAAGGTATGCCATCGGCGTCGTGCCGCCGATGGGCGTCATCGCTTTCAAACTCGGACCGCTCATCCTGCCCTTCCTCCTCAGGGTGGGCAGATTCGCTGGCTACGTCCCGATGGGCGATCGCCGGTGGCTTCGGCGGAGCAAAGCTCTCGGCCACCAAAACGGGCATGAAATGGGGCCACTCGGCGTCTCCCCCAAGTGCCGGCGCGCCATGGGCGACGATGGACGACGCCGGCCCCTTTGTCGGCATCGGTGAGACTTCCCAATCAGTGTCTTGCTCGACAGGCGGCAAATGGACTGCCGGTTGTGTCGCCGATACGGCGGCTAGGGGCAGCAACGTGGGAGCGTCGGCAAAGCTGCCAGCAAACGCGATCTCCGGTCCGACGATTTCCTCCGGATCAGATTCGATGGCGGGCGGGAGATGCCGAGTGCCCGGGTCGACGCGATACATCGTCAATCCTCCCGAAAGGCACGATCGAAGGCGTCGAAAACCGGGCGCAGCGTGTAATGGGCTACCGTGAATTGTCCTGTCTTGATCAGCACTTCGACAGGCATTCCCGGCATGATATCGACCTCCGGCAATGCGCGCAGGGAAGCATCGGTTATCCGGACACGGGCGGTGTAGTAGGGCCGCCTCGTTTCACTATCGATCAGACGGTCTGCAGAGACATAGGTGAGGACGCCCTCCACGGGCGGCACGCGGCGATGCTTGTAGGACAGCAGCCGGACGCGGGCCGGGAGACCTGGACGAACCAGGTCGATGTCTTCCGGTTTGACCTGGACCAGCACGATGAGCCGGTCGTCACTCGGAACGAGGTCCACCAGCGGCTCGCCGGGAGCTATGACCCCTCCGGTCGTATGGATGCGCAGATCGGTGATGGTGCCAGCCTCCGGCGCGCGAACCATCGTTCGGGCGAGCACGTCCCTTGCCGCCTGCATGCGTTCAATAAACTGCAGGATCTGTGCCTGGGTATCGCGCAGGTTCTGCGCGACCTCGCTTTGGTGGTCGCTCTCGAGCTTGAAGATCATCGCCTGCAATTCTCCGACCGACTGTTCCGCACGTGATATCTGGGAGGTCGCCTCGCCGATCCGTCCATCGATCTCCGCCTGTTCGCGTTCCAGCTGCCGCAGACGCCCGCGCGTCAGAAGGCGCTTGGCGACCAGGGGGGCGACGTCGGCAATCTCTCCCTTGATGATCGTCGCACGCGACATGGCCGCCTGGGCCTGAAAACGCAGCCCGGCGATTTCCTGCTCGGTCTGGGCTATGCGCCGTTGGATCATGTCGATCCGCGATGAGTTGAGCCTGCGGCGGGTGTCGAAAATCCGGGTCTGCCCGGCGACTATACCCGCCGCGGCAGGATGCTTCCTGGCCGCCGCCACGATGTCCTGCGGAAACTGGATGTGCTCCCCGTCGTCGCGCTCGGCCACCAGGCGTGCCTCCAGGGCCAGCGCGTCCCAGAGTTGCATCTGGAGCATCTGGACGGTGGCGCGGGCCTTCGTGTCGTCAAGGCCGATGAGGGGTTGGCCTGCGTACACCACATCGCCATCGTTCACCAGAATGCGCCCGACTATGCCGCCCTCCAGATGCTGGATGGTCTTGCGGCTCGAACTCGGCTTCGATGGCACCCGCGGCGATTGCTGCACTTTCCAACGGGGCATAGGCCGCCCAGACGCTGAAGCCGATCATGAACACGCCGACGGCCGCAAAGGCGGTCGCGAAAAGCAGACGCAGGCGATGGAACGGTGTCGCCGGCGGCGGTGGGATAGAAGCAAGCGCATTGGTGACGGTGCGGTTCCAGCCGATCGTGGCGCGCTCCTCCCAGAGCCCTTTGCTGAAGTGCCTGCTTTCTCCGTTCGGGGCGTTGGCTGCTCCCAGGCCTCCTCGGCGCCTGGTCATGACCGCGCCGAGTGCCGTCGGGCCTGCGCGCAGCCGGTCACCGACCTGCACGATTGAAGGAAAATTGGCAGTGATGCCGGCTAAGGACGTCCTTGCCGATGAAACCCATTGTCTGGCCGTCTCCCTCGACGATTCCAGCCACCGAAGGCTGGCGGCGCCGAAGCCGATCACGAAAATGCCGGCGTCCGCCAGGATCTTTGCGCCGATGAGGCGCGAACGGCGCATCAGCATTCTCGACCGCTGCGAGTGGATGGCCGCCAGGCAGAGTGCAACTATGTGGCTTGAGTGTTTCACGACACGCCGGATTGCTCCCCTGAAACGGGCCTCTTCGCTGTCTTGTGCCGTGCAGGCTCCAGGACGCCCTCACGGCCCAGGTGCCTGACGCTACTGCGGGCAGTGATGATCTGTTGTTGTCCGGTCGGAACGGTGGCGCGCACGGTCTTGATCTTGCCGGCGACTTCCCGACGGTTCCCGAAGGCATTCATCATGCCATTGTCGAGCACCAGAACCTTGTCGGACATGTTCAGGACGCGAAGGCGTTGGGCGATTATGATGATCGTCGATCCCCGTCGGCGCATCTCCTGGATCGCCTGCCGCAAAGCCTCTTCGCCTTCGAAGTCGAGGCTGGCGTTCGGCTCGTCCAGCACTATGACGCGGGGATGTCCGAAGAATGCCCTCGCAAGGCCAAGCCTCTGCCGTTGCCCGCCGGACAGCCTCATGCCGCCCTCACCGATATCGGTTTCATAGCCCAGCGGAAGCCGCATGATCGTGTCGTGAAACCCCACCATGGCGGCGGCTGCGATCACTTCATCGGCCGATGCATCCTGCAGGCGGGCTATGTTCTCCCGGACAGTGCCGCCGAAGATCTCGATGTCCTGCGGAAGGTATCCGAAGTGTCGGTGACCGCCGGCGGCCAGCCAGATTCCCATGTCCGCGCTGTCAAGGCGCACATGCCCGGCGGTCGGAGCGATCGTGCCGGAGATAAGGCGTCCAAGGGTCGACTTTCCGGCTCCGGAAGGACCGATCACTCCCAAGATTTCTCCCGGGTTGACCACAAAGCTCAGCCGGCGCAACGCCGCCGTGTTCGCGCCCGGCGGCAGGAAGGTTACCTGTTCAACGGACAACTGCCCATTGGGGCGTGGCAGTTCCATGGTCTTTCGAGGCTGTGGCGCAGCCGCCATGATCTTCCTGAGACGGACGTAGCCCAGGCGCACGCTCGAAACCGCCTTCCAGGTGCCGATGGCGGCCTCAACCGGCGCCAGCGACCGCCCGAGCAGAATCGACGTCGCAAAGATCGCCGCCGGGCTGACATCCTGCAGGATCACCAGCCAAGCGGCACAGGCCATGACGATGACCTGGGCGAGCAGCCGGACGAAGCGAGCGAGGGACTGGATGACGTTGGCGCGTGCTGCGGCGGAGAGCTGGGCCTCTTTCGCCTGCGACTGGTCGTCATTCAGCAGGCGGGCCACCCCTGGCAGCATGCCCATGGCGCTGATGACCTCGACATTGCGCAGGAGCGCCTCGAACCGGTGCTGGCTCTCTGCCCATGCGGCACTGGAGCGGGCGAACGGCTTGCGGGTCGCTATCTCATTGAGCGCCGCCAGACCGAACAGGACGACACACGCGACAAGGCCGATCAGGCCGAGAAGCGGATGCAATATGAGCATTGCCAGAATGAAGATCGGCGTCCACGGCAGATCGAACAGAGAGGTGCAGGCGCTGCCGCCGAAGAAGGAGCGCAGGCCACCGATGTCACGCCAGGCCTGCGCTGCCGCAGCCGGATCGCTACGCAAGGCCGACTGGACAGCCGCGACAAGAACGGAAGTCTGAAGCCGGTCGTCGAGCCAGACGCCGATCCGGGCGAGTATCGCGCGACGCAGGGCTTCAAGTGTTGCGTGCACCGCCAGCGCCACGATCACGATCATCGTCAGCATGACCAGCGTGTCGAGGCTGTGGCTCGACAGGACATGATCATAGACATGCAGGAGATAGAGAGGGACCGTCAGAGCGAGCAGGTTGACGAAGAAGCTGAGCACGAAGACCAGGAGCAGCGAGACCTTGCAATGATGGAATGCGCGCTCGACTTCGGTCGTTGCAAAGGCCTTGGGGAAACTCATGGCTGACATGTCTCCGCGGCGGCGTCAGAGTAGCGGCCTGGCGCCGGCAGGAAGGGCAAGCCCGAGCCGCACTTACCGCCGTGCGCTTCGCTACGGGCCGCCCCGGGGTAGCGCCCGGACAAGATCCGGGCGCCCCTTACGAACAAGACTTATCAGGCGAAGGCGAAGTCGAAATTCACGTCTATGTCGGCGTCCTGTTCAGCGTACTGATCTTGGTCGACATCGACGTCGACGTGCTGTTTCTGGTCGACATCCACATCGTTGTCGTTGTCTTGATCGACCTTGATGTCGGTGTCGTTGTCATTGTCGGCATCGCCGTCGGCATCAGCGTCGGCGTCTGCATCGCTTTTGTCGTCGGCGTCGGCGCGGGCCTTGGCGTCGTTGTCGGTGTCTGCGTCCTGGTCGGTCTTGTTGTCGATGTCAGCATAGTTTTCGTTGTCGATATCGACGTCGGAGTCCTGGTCGGTATCGACGTCTACGTCCTGATCCTGGTCCTGGTCGAGGTCCTGATCGATGTCGGCATCGACGTCGATGTTGAATTGGGTCGGATCAAATTTGCCGTAAGCTTTCTTAGACAAGGGTTCACCCTCCCTGTTCGAGGACAGCCGCCCTGCCGAGCGCTTGCTTGCGGAGCGGACCGACGGTTACGATCCAAGCGGATCCTGAGACAGCCCGCCGATGCAGCAAGCATCCCTGTTTCGCGCTGTGGAAAATAGTTACCAATGAGCATTCGGCCCAAACGGCAATTGCCAGTGCAAGTTGGCTCGTCCTTATGGATGATGGACGACCCGAACAGGTGCACCACTCCGGGTAACCAAAGTCGAAGCGTTGCTGCCGCGCGAGCCGAGGCACGAAAAAGCCGGGGCGAACCCCGGCTTGCTCCCCCCAGAGCAGTTCAGCTTTTGATGGAAGCCGACCCGCTCTAAGTCTTTGTTTTTCTGCAATTCCGGATGGAAAACCGCTACGCACTTTCCTGCTCAGGCCATGAAAGTTCAGGCGTCGATGTCGCTCAAGTCGACGATGACCCCGACATCTCCATCGGCGGCGGCTTTCTCGTAAAGGTCGACATCGATGTCGGCAGCGTCATCGTTCTCCGCGACATCGATGGTGCCCAGCAAGGCAGTCCTGATGAGGGCGGCGATGTCTACATCGACCTCGGCGTCGAGGTCATCGCGGACTTCCACATCGACATCGACGTTTCCGTCAGTTTCGGTCTCCTGATTGATCTCGGCATCGAGGCTGTCTTCGTCATCATCGTCCACGTCGACATCCAGATCGCTCTCGATTTCGACATCGTCCTCCACCTCCGCATCGATCTCGACGATGATGACCCCGTCGTCTTCGCTGACTTCGACATCGACTTCGATTCTCTGATCGACCTCGGGCCTCTGGTCGGCCGCGACTTCGATTTCCCGACCGCCGGGCTCGCCCGCTTCGCTCGCGATCTCAGCATCCTGATCTATTTCGCCGTTCTGATCGACCTCCGCGTCGAGTTTGACGATAGCGGGCCGCGAACCGATGATCGACACCTCCATATCGACATCGTCGCCGGCCTCCGAGGCCTGGTTGACGCCGATGTCGACATCACGTGGATCCGCGGCATCGTGTTCAGAGAGGTCGCGTTCTTCGTGGTCGGGTCCGGTGACTTCGGCGGTCCCATTCTCTTCCGAGTGGTCACCAACCGTGGTGTCGTTTTTGGCCTTCTCGTCAGGCTCCATCGTGCGCCTCCATGGTGCATAGTCGGCGTCAGCGACCCAGCATCCCACCTTCCAAAACGCAGTGATAGACGCCAAGTCGGGTGAGGCCCGCGATGCAGAAGGAACCACGGAGCACTAGCCCGCAGGGCCTGAAACGACGCTGCTCCTGGCGGTATCACTCGTTGAGACTAATCCGTACGGCCATTCCGGATGTCCCACGGCGGCCGAAGTGTCCCCCGACGCGGTTTCAGCTCACGTGGCAAAAACCGCCAGTGCTACTTCGCCGAGGTGTCGATCAATTCGAAGCCGTGGGTGACGGAGGCAGTCTTGGCCATCATGGCCGTCGCCGAGCAATACTTTTCGATCGAGAGATCGATCGCCCGCTTCACCTTGTCGTGCGAGAGCGCCCTGCCCTTGACGATGAAATGCATGTGGATGCGCGTGAACACCCTGGGCTCTTTCTCGGCACGATCAGCGTCGAGCTCGACGACGCAGTCCTCGACCGCCTCGCGACCCTTTTCGAGGATGTGGACGACATCATAGGCCGAGCAGCCGCCGGTGCCGATCAGCACCAGTTCCATCGGACTTGGTCCCGGTGTCTTGCCTTCCGGGCCGAAAGCGGTGCCCAGCACGACCTTGTGGCCGCTGCCGGACTCGCCGACAAAGGTACGTTCCTCGACCCACTTTACCCGTGCTTTCACTGGTTTCTTCCCTGCAAGCGCATCGCGCTGACTACTGGCCGAACACGACCGCGTGCATGATGCGGCCGGGCAGCAGCGTGAAGATGCCGGCGCCGATCAGCGCGAAAACATAGAGCTTGATCATGGCGCCACGATGCGCGCTGACCTTGTGGCTGTGTGCATACCACACCGCCAGCGGCACGGTGACCAGCACCAGGATCGACAGCAGATGGATCGGGCTGAAAGGACCGACAAGGCGTATCTCCTGGATCCAGAAACTCGAGATGGCGATGACAAGCATCAGCGCCGCCCAGACATAGCCGACGACGCGATGGCGCGTCGTGCCCTTGGGCAGCGCCAGCTGCGTGGCGCCGGTCACCAATGCGGTAAAGGCCGCGAAGGCATGCCAGGGAATTGGAGGGGGCGCGGTAAGCAGCGGTCCCAGCGACATAGTGCCCTCTCCTGCAGTCGATTGGCTCAGAACGGGATTTCGTCGTCCAGTTCGCGCGACGAACCGCCGCTGCCACCGCCCTTGGTGCCACCGCCACTACCGCCGCCGCGGCTAAAACCCTCGTTCGGGCCGGACTGGCCGAAATCGGAACCACGGCTGCTGTTGCCGCCGCCGGCATAGTTGCCGACCTGGCCGCCGCCCTCGCCGCGCGCGTCGAGCATCTGCAGCTCGCCACGGAATTTCTGCAGCACGATTTCGGTCGTGTAGCGGTCATTGCCGGTCTGGTCCTGCCATTTGCGCGTCTGCAACTGGCCCTCGACATAGACCTTCATGCCCTTCTTCAGGTACTGCTCGGCCACCTTGGCGATCTGGTCGTTGAAGATGACGACGTTGTGCCACTCGGTCTTTTCCTTGCGCTCGCCGGAATTCTTGTCGCGCCAGCTTTCCGACGTGGCGATGCGGATGTTGACGACCGGCTCACCCGAGTTCAGGCGGCGGATTTCCGGGTCCGCCCCGAGATTGCCCACCAGAATGACCTTGTTGATGCTACCCGCCATCATACTTCTCCGCGCTCATCCGAAACAAATTTTTGCCGACCGCACCTTACAGGCTACGGACAATCCCCGCCTGCTGTGGCTGCCTTTTCCCACAAGGTTTTTGTTCTTTTTTTGTTCTATTCTGGTCACTCCCGGCTGTCAAGGAATGTCAGCAAGAGGTAGGGTGCCTGTTTGAAATTGCGAATATGTCGGGATCGAAAGGGCGGCGGCTGCGAATGAGAGTCATCGCACATATGGATCACCCGCGAGAGCAATGGCGGGCGGGCGTGGAAACCCGGATGCAGGTTTCCGCCGGCAACGGTGCCAGCCAGCTCTGCCTGTTTGAACAATGGGTTCAGCCGGGGGTCGGGGCTCCGACACATTGGCACTCGGTCGAGGAGGTGCTTACCGTCCTCCGCGGAACCGCCGAAATGTGGATCGATGACGACCGCATGACGCTGACGGCGGGACAGTCGCTTCTTGTGCCCGCGGAGAGGAAACACGGTTTTCGAAACATCGGCACCGAGACGCTTCACATCCATGCCGTGCTGGCGTCGCCAATCTTCGAGGCGATGTTCGATGGATCCGCCGAACCTGTGCGGCGCTGGGTTCCAGCAGGCTCGTAAAAGACCGCTTGCCAAACCAATAAGTATCCACTTATGCTTTGACCATGATCGAAGCAGAGATTTTTCGCGCCCTTGCCGACCCGACGCGGCGCGCCGTCTATGAGCGGCTTGCCGTCAGCGAGATGACGGTGTCGGAACTGCGCACCGGCATGACCGTGTCGCAGCCGGCGGTCTCGCAGCATCTGGCGGTGCTGCGCGGCGCCGGCCTGGTCACCGAACGGCGGGCCGGCCGCAACGCTTACTATCGCGCCGACCCGCAAGGGCTCGACCCGCTGCTCGGCTGGATCGAGCGCTACCGTGCGTTCTGGCCGGAGCGCATCGAAAGGCTGAAGGCTGTTTTGAAGGACATGGACCCATGACATTGAAAGAGAATGCGAAAAGTGCTGCGGACTCGCTCGAATTCGAATGCGAGCTGCCGGAACCGCCGGAGAAGGTGTGGCGCGCGCTGACCGAGCCCAAGCTGCTGGCGGCCTGGATGATGCCCAACGACATAAGGCCCGAGATCGGTAGCCGCTTTGCCTTTGCCGGGCCGGACGCGCCGATCGATTGCGAAGTCCTCGATGCCGAGCCCGGACGGCTGCTGCGCTATTCCTGGCGCGAACGGCCGGAGCCGGACGATGCCAGCCAAACGCTCGACAGCATCGTCACGTTTACCCTCGACCGTACGATTTCGGGCGGCACGCATCTGCGTATTGTCCATGACGGGTTCGCCCGGGCAGCGACGCCTGTGCTCGCCATGGCAGGCGCCGGCTGCCGGCTGTCGCTCGATGCACCCCAATCCCAACTGCTTGTCGCCGCGAATGCGCCGTACCTGTTGCTGCGCGCGGCCTGAACAGCGAAATCGGAGAAAAAAGATGAGCGGCCTTGCCAATCTGGTGCCGATGGTGATCGAGCAATCGAGCCGCGGCGAACGCGCTTTCGACATTTTTTCGCGGCTGCTGCGCGAACGCATCGTCTTCATCAACGGAGAGATCAACGACGGCGTATCGGCGCTGGTCTGCGCCCAGCTTCTGTCGCTGGAATCGGACAATCCCGACAAGGAGATCTCGCTCTACATCAATTCGCCGGGCGGCGTGGTGACCAGTGGCTTCGCCATCTACGACACGATGCAGTACATCTCCTGCCCGGTATCGACCGTCTGCATGGGCTTTGCCGCCTCGATGGCTTCGTTCCTGCTGATGGCCGGCACGCCAGGGCGGCGCATCGCCCTGCCCAACACCAGCATCGTGCTGCACCAGCCGCTGGGCGGCTTCCAGGGCCAGGCTTCCGACATCCAGCGCCACGCCGAGGGCATATTGCGCACAAAGCGGCGGATGACCGAGCTTTATGCGCATCATTGCGGGCGTACTTACGAGGAGGTCGAGCGCACGCTCGACCGCGATTATTTCATGACCGCCGAAGAGGCGAAGGCGTGGGGCCTCGTCGACCATGTTTTCGACACCCGCAAGAAGGCTGCTTGAGGAGCAGCGGGCGCGCGGCAATTCGATCGCGTCGGTCTGGCCTCGCCAGCGGCGCGACACTATAGTTCGGGGATGACCGACATCCGCCTTTCCAGACTTGTTTGCACCGTCACCGCCGCCTTCGCCGGCGCCAGCATGCTGGCCGGGGCCGCCTTTGCCGACGACAGCGCAACCCGGAAAGGCGCGCTTCCCGGCGTGACCGGCGACTATCGCATCGCCAAGCCGGCTCCTCAGCCCGAGCCCGACGACGCGCTGCCTGCCGGCGGCAATGGCCAGTTCAAGATCGGCGATACCGATGTCAGGATTTCCGGAAGCATCACCATCGATGTCGGCGCCGGCGCGATCAAGGCTCCCAACCGGTAGCCTTCGGTTTCTTGCCGCCACACCCTCAAACGAGCAGCCCCGCCGCTGCTTCCGCAAACGGACGGGGCTTTTTATGGATCTAAAATCCAATCTGCCGGTAGTGTTATACCGACTTTGATTTCGGATGCTTCGCGGCATTCAGCCGACGATCCGACCAGTGGTCTCTAATTGTCAGGGGATCGGCAGGTCACGGTTTGTCGGGTCGGGCGCTCACGCCCACCCTGGCACTTATGCCTGCCGGGGCTCCAGCCATATGTGGAGCCTCAAGGGACTGTCCGGTGGCGTCATGCTCCACTCCTCTGTCCGTTGCGACATTGTCGTCCGAAGCGCAAATCGCAAAAGCCTGCGGCGTCTCGCAAGCCGCCTAGGGCGGCGAGGCCATCGAAAGACGGCCGGCTCCGTTGACCCGTGGACACTGCGCCCCCGAGTCGGCAGCGTCAACCTTTGAATAGCCGGTTACGGAAAATGTGATCGCCGGGAGGTTACGTACAGGTAAGGGCGACAAGCCGGAACTGCTCAACGGAGTGCCTGCCGTTCCGGTTCTTCACAGCACTTTGTCAGGAGCGTGTTCGGCCTTTGTTCTTTCCGCTTGCCCCCTCGCGCGAAAGACGGTTAAAGGCTTCTGTCGAGATTTGTGGCGTCTCTCGACGTGGCGGCGAAAATACCTACATAGGGGATGGCCGGGAAAACCCGCCGATCCCACGAATTCCAGACCTGAGGCGGCGACCGGCGATGGCCGACCATAAATACCTTTCCATTCGCGGGGCGCGCGAACACAATCTGAAGAATGTCGATCTCGACCTGCCGCGTGACAGCCTCATCGTCATGACCGGCCTGTCGGGGTCGGGCAAGTCGTCGCTTGCCTTCGACACCATCTATGCCGAGGGCCAGCGCCGTTATGTCGAGAGCCTGTCGGCCTATGCGCGGCAATTCCTCGAAATGATGCAGAAGCCCGACGTCGACCAGATCGACGGCCTGTCGCCTGCCATCTCGATCGAACAGAAGACCACGTCGAAGAACCCGCGCTCGACGGTCGGCACCGTCACCGAGATCTATGACTACATGCGGCTTCTCTTCGCGCGCGTCGGCATTCCCTATTCGCCGGCCACCGGCCTGCCGATCGAAAGCCAGACGGTGTCGCAGATGGTCGACCGCGTGCTGGCGGTCGAGGAAGGCACACGGCTGTTCCTGCTGGCGCCGATCGTGCGCGGCCGCAAAGGCGAGTACCGCAAGGAACTGCTGGAGTTGCAGAAGAAGGGCTTTCAGCGCGTCAAGGTCGACGGCGTCTTCTACGAGATCGCCGACGTGCCGGCGCTGGACAAGAAGTACAAGCACGACATCGACGTCGTCGTCGATCGCATCGTGGTGCGCGGCGATCTCGCGACGCGGCTTGCCAATTCCATCGAGACGGCGCTGAAGCTTGCCGAAGGGCTGGCCGTGGCCGAGTTCGCCGACCGGCCGCTCGATGCCAGCCAGACCGGCGAGGATTCAGTCAACAAGTCGAAGAACGAGACGCATGAGCGCATCCTGTTCTCGGAAAAATTCGCCTGCCCCGTGTCCGGCTTCACCATTCCGGAGATCGAGCCCAGGCTGTTCTCCTTCAACAACCCCTTCGGCGCCTGTCCGACCTGCGACGGTCTCGGCAGCCAGCGCGCCATCGACGTCGATCTGGTCGTGCCCGACGAGAACGTCTCGCTGCGCGACGGCGCCGTCAGCCCATGGGCCAAGTCGACCTCGCCCTATTACGCGCAAACTCTGGAAGCTTTGGGCAAGGCCTATGGCTTCAAGCTTGGCGACAAGTTCAAGGATCTGACCATTGAGGCCCAGGAGGCGATCCTGCGCGGCACGGGCGAGCGCGAGATCACCTTTCAGTATGATGACGGCCTGCGCTCCTACAAGACGACCAAGACTTTCGAGGGCGTCATCCCCAATCTCGAGCGGCGCTGGAAGGAGACCGAATCCGCCTGGATGCGCGAGGAGATCGAGCGCTTCATGTCGGCGACGCCCTGCCCCGTCTGCAAAGGCTACCGGCTGAAGCCGGAAGCGCTGGCGGTGAAGATCGCGGGAAAGCATATCGGCGAGGTCACCGAGCAATCGATCCGCAAGGCAGACCAGTGGTTCACCGACCTGCCGGCGCAGCTCAACGACAAGCAGAACGAGATCGCGGTGCGGGTGCTCAAGGAGATCCGCGAGCGGCTGCGCTTCCTCAACGATGTCGGGCTCGACTATCTGACGCTGTCGCGCAATTCAGGCACACTGTCGGGCGGCGAGAGCCAGCGCATCCGGCTGGCGTCGCAGATCGGCTCCGGCCTCACCGGCGTGCTCTATGTGCTGGACGAGCCGTCGATCGGCCTGCACCAGCGCGACAATGCACGCCTGCTCGACACGCTGAAGCATCTGCGCGACATCGGCAACACGGTGATCGTCGTCGAGCATGACGAGGATGCCATCCTGCATGCCGACTATGTCGTCGACATCGGCCCGGCCGCCGGCATCCATGGCGGTGAGATCATCGCCCAGGGAACACCGCAGCAGATCATGGCGACGCCTGCCTCGATCACCGGCAAATATCTGTCGGGCGAGCTCGAAGTGGCGACGCCGGCGGTGCGACGCGAGGCGAAGAAGAACCGGCGGCTGAAGATCGTCGGCGCGCGCGGCAACAATCTGAAGAACGTCACAGCCGAAATCCCACTCGGCACTTTCACCGCTGTCACGGGCGTGTCGGGTGGCGGCAAGTCGACCTTCCTGATCGAGACGCTGTTCAAGGCGGCCTCGCGCCGCATCATGGGCTCGCGCGAGCATCCGGCCGATCACGATCGCATCGAGGGTCTCGAATTCCTCGACAAGGTCATCGACATCGACCAGTCGCCCATTGGACGGACCCCACGCTCCAACCCGGCCACCTATACCGGCGCCTTCACGCCGATCCGCGACTGGTTCGCCGGGCTGCCGGAGGCCAAGGCGCGCGGCTATCAGCCGGGACGTTTCTCCTTCAACGTCAAGGGCGGGCGCTGCGAGGCCTGCCAGGGCGACGGCGTCATCAAGATCGAGATGCACTTCCTGCCCGATGTCTACGTCACCTGCGACGTCTGCCATGGCAAGCGTTACAACCGCGAGACGCTGGATGTCCTGTTCAAGGGCAAGTCGATCGCCGATGTTTTGGACATGACGGTCGAGGAAGGCGTCGACTTCTTCGCCGCGGTGCCCGGCGTGCGCGACAAGCTGGAGACGCTGAAGCAGGTTGGCCTGGGCTATATCCATATCGGCCAGCAGGCGACGACCCTGTCGGGCGGCGAGGCGCAGCGCATCAAGCTCGCCAAGGAACTGTCGCGCAAGGCGACCGGCAAGACGCTCTACATCCTCGACGAGCCGACCACCGGCCTGCATTTCCACGACGTCGCCAAGCTGTTGGAAGTGCTGCACGAACTGGTCGACCAGGGCAACACTGTGGTCGTCATCGAGCACAATCTCGAAGTGATAAAAACCGCCGACTGGGTGCTCGACCTCGGCCCCGAGGGCGGCGACGGCGGCGGCGAACTGGTTGCGTCTGGCACGCCGGAAGCGGTCGTGCGCGAGAAGCGCAGCTATACCGGCCAGTTCCTCAAGGAGCTTCTGGAGCGACGCCCCGGAGGCAAGCGCGAAGCGGCGGAGTGAGCGGACAGGGGCAGTGTCTGGAGAGTTTTTGAATGACCATCAGACAAGCGCTTGCCAGTGACCTGCAAACTGTCCTCTCGTGGCCTATGGTTTCCAAGAAACGGGTCGACGGCCCAATCCCTACCGGCCAGGATGGACAGTCGTCGACATGGCCAAGCCCGTCGACGGCGCCGTAGCGTCTGATTTTCGAGCATTGGGAGGACGACGATGAGCAGCCAGGGAAAAATCCGCGCCGGCATGGGCGGCTGGACCTTCGAGCCGTGGGACACGTCCTTCTATCCGGACAAGCTTTCCAAGGCCAAGCAGTTGCAGTATGCCAGCCGTCAGGTGCCGAGCATCGAGGTCAACGGTACCTATTATTCCAGCTTCAAGGAGCCGACCTTCGTCAAATGGGCCAGCGAGGCGCCTGACGGTTTTGTCTATTCGCTGAAGGGCAACCGCTTCGTCACCAACCGGCGCATGCTCGGCGAGGCCGGTAAATTGATGACTCGTTTCCTCGGTTCCGGTGTGGTGGCGCTCGGCGACAAGCTTGGCCCTATCCTGTGGCAGTTCGCGCCGACCAAGAAATTCGATCCGGACGATTTCGAAGCCTTTCTCAAGCTGCTGCCGGAAAAGCAGGACGGCGTCGCGCTGCGCCATGCGGTGGAAGTGCGGCACGACAGTTTTGTCGTGCCGGAATTCCCAGCGCTGGCGCGCAAATACAAGGTGGCGATCGTCTATGCCGACCATGCCAAATATCCGGCGATAGCCGACGTCACCGGCGATTTCATCTATGCGCGGCTGCAGACCGGCAGCGACGACAATCCCGACTGCTATACGCCGAAAGGCCTCGACGAATGGGCGGCGCGGGTAAAGACCTGGGCGGAAGGCAAGGCGCCTGCCGATCTGCCTCGCGCCGACCCTTCGACCGAGGCGCCTGTCAAGCCGCGCGATGTGTTCGCCTACTTCATCACCGAAGGCAAAGTCCGCGCGCCCTTCGGCGCCATGGCGCTGATGAAACGGGTGATGAACTAGGGAGCGGCGAGCCTTCACTGCGTCCAGCTGTCGGAACCTGCAGGGCATCTTGATCGTTTGCCTTTGCGGGCAGCCAGGCGGGCGCCTATGGACGCGACTAGAGGCGAGGAACTATGGCTGTCATCCTCATAGGGGCGTTGTTGACTGTCGCTGGCGTTGTCTACATGGCGAGCGCAGCCCTCAGGCGGGGGCGGCTTAGCGGTCCGGCGCCTGCGGCCTCGGATCGAATGCCAAATCTCGCAACCCCGGGCCCAACGCTTGAGCCAAGCCGGCGCGGGCTCGGTTTCCTCGGCCTTTCACAGAATTGGCCGGGACTGCTGATCGTGGGGGCCGGCCTCATGCTGCTTTTGTCGGTGGCGATCCTCTAACCCAGTGAAATCTCGACATCTTCACCGATATCGTAACCTTATCGATACCTCCTTGATGCATGAATCCAACCGGGCGCTGAGCTGCACCAGCGCGGGCAAGGACGAGGCATGGCGCTCGACTACAACTCATTGCTGCTCGCGGTCGGCTTTTCCGCCGCCTGCCTGAGCCTGACGTTGTTCGGCATCTGGCTCACCGCGCGTTCAGAGAAATTCCTGCTGACCTGGGCGGTCAGCGTGCTGCTGGTTGTCGGCGACGTCTTTGCCTACAAGGCCTATATCGACAAGCCTGGGCCAATGCTCGGCGTCGCCACGCTCGCCCTGCTGCTGCTCGGCTTCTCGACCATGCTGGGTGCGGCCCACCAGTTCACGACAGGCCGCTCGCCGCTGCCGCATATCGCTCTTGGCGCCGGCATCTCGCTTGCCGCGGCCCTGCCGCCAATGGCGCTCGGTTATGACGGACTGGGCTTCATGCTGGAGAATTCGTTCGCCGCGCTGCTTTTGTTCGCCACCGCTCTCGAATACTGGAAGGGGCGCAGCGAATCCCCCGCCCCGATCATCGGCGTCGCGGCGCTCTATTCTATCACCGCGATATCCTTCCTGCTGTGCGCCATGGTTCTGGCATCGGACGGCAAGCTCGTGCTCGGCCATGCGCCGAGGAACTGGGCCGAGGATCTCAGCCTTGTCATCGTCATCGCCTGCATGACCGGCATCGGCGCGCTGTCGCTGGCGCTCAACCAGGGGCGCCTTGCGCAGCATCATCGCCGCAATGCACTGACCGATCCGCTGACCGGCCTGCTCAATCGCCGTGCCCTGTTCGACCTGCATGGCAATGCGCCGGTCGGCGCGTTCACGGCGGTGGTGGTGTTCGACCTCGACGGCTTCAAGGCCATCAACGACGAGTTCGGCCATGCTACCGGCGATGAAGTGCTGAAAGTGTTCGCCGAGGAACTTACCGCCAATCTGCTGCCGAGCGATGCCGCCGCGCGCATGGGCGGCGAGGAATTCGCGCTGGTCCTCAAGCGAACCTTGCCCGAGAAGGCGGAATTCGCCGCCGAACGGATCCGTGCGTCCTTTGCGGCGCGGCGGATCGAGACCGAGACGCGCCCGCTGTCGTGCACGGTCAGCGCGGGCTATGCCTTCGGGAGCAAGGACGGCATGAGCTTCGACAAGGTGCTCAGCGCCGCCGACAAGGCGCTCTATGCCGCCAAGCGCGACGGCCGCAATCGTGTGCTTGCCTCGACGTTCAGGCGAACGGGCTAACAGCTTCGCCGGCGCTATGACGCCATGACGATCTCGTTGTAGGCGTCGAGGTCGACGTAGAACACTTTGGTGATCTCGCCGATCAGCTCGTCCGGGTCGTAGCCCTGCGACCTCAGGATGTTGATGGCGGTGATGATGTCGACGCGCTCGGTGAGCCGCCGTTTCTGGTAGTCCTCGACAAAACGCTCCATTGGCCGTTCCCCAAGCCAGATTGCCCAAACGCGTTGAACAACTCAGATCGCAGGAGGAGGATAGGAGGCCATGCTTGCGTGGAACTTGCCGCCGAGCCCGCGCCGTCCTTCTGATCTGACCCAAAAACAGACTGGTACGGAAAGTGGCCGACTCACCAAAGCCAAGCAAAGAGTAGCATGCAGTTCTTGGCGCGCCAGAGTTGCAGACAGCATGATTGGAGAATGACTGGAGCCGCAGGAGAAGAAAGGCCGACGAGCGGTCTAGACTGTCAGAAACTTCCTGACATCCGCGCGGTCGAGATCTTCCGCCGGGCCAGTATGGACGATCTGGCCACGGTCCATGATGTTGACCTCGTCGGCCAGCTCGCGGCAGAAATCGAGATATTGTTCGACCAGCAGCACGGCAATGCCGGCCTGATCGCGCAGATAGCGGATGGCGCGGCCGATATCCTTGATGATCGACGGCTGGATGCCTTCGGTCGGCTCGTCGAGCACCAACAGCTTCGGCCGCATGACCAGCGCCCTGCCGATGGCGAGCTGCTGCTGCTGGCCGCCAGACAGGTCGCCGCCGCGACGACCCAGCATCTGCTTCAGCACCGGAAACAGCTCGAAGACATGGCCGGGAATGTTGCGGTCGGCGCGCTTCAGCGGGGCAAAGCCCGATTCGAGGTTTTCCTTGACCGTCAGCAGCGGAAAAATCTCCCTGCCCTGCGGTACGAATGCGATGCCCGACCGGGCGCGGTCATACGCCGCGCTCCGGTCGAGCGCCTTCCCCTCGAAGGTAACACTTCCGCTCGTCAGCCGGTGGTGGCCGACGATCGATCTCATCAAACTGGTCTTGCCGACGCCGTTGCGGCCGAGCACGCAGGTGATCTTGCCCGCTCCTGCCTTCAGCGACACGCCGCGCAGCGCCTGGGCGGCACCGTAGTGAAGCGTGGCATTCGAAACTTCGAGCATGTCAGCGCCTTCTCCAGAACCTGAGAAACGACAGATCGAAGCGATGGAATTGCACCCGCCAGACCATGATCATCTCCCGAGATAGACTTCGACGACACGCTCGTCGGCCGAGACGAAATCGAGCGAGCCTTCGGACAGCACCGAGCCTTCATGCAGGCACGTGACCTTGACGCCGAGTTCACGCACGAAATGCATGTCGTGCTCGACGACGACGACCGAATGGTCGCGAGCGATATCCTTGAGCAGGCGCGCGGTTTCTTCGGTCTCGGCGTCGGTCATGCCGGCGACCGGCTCATCGACCAGAAGCAGTTTTGGATCCTGCGCCAGCAGCATGCCGATCTCCAGCCACTGCTTCTGGCCGTGGCTCAGATTGGCGGCGAGTTCGTTGCGCTTGTCGCCGAGCCGGATGATGCCGAGGATATCGTCGATCCGCCGCGCTTCGGCCGCCGAGCGGCGATGGAACAGCGCCGGGAAGATCGAGCGCGGGCCCTTCAGCGCCAGCATCAGATTTTCTTCGATGCTGTGGCTTTCGAAGACGGTCGGCTTCTGGAATTTCCGGCCGATGCCCATCATGGCGATCTCGGCCTCGTCGTGCTTGGTAAGATCGACCTGGCCGTCGAAGAACACCTCGCCCTCGTCGGGGCGGGTCTTGCCGGTGACGATGTCCATCATCGTCGTCTTGCCGGCGCCGTTGGGGCCGATGATGGCGCGCATCTCGCCCTTGTCGAGGACCAGCGACAGATTGTTGATGCGCGGAAGCCGTCGAAGGAAACCGAGACGCCGTCGAGATAGAGGATGGTGTTCGACTTCGACATCGCTCACTCCGCCGGCTGTGGTTCGGGGCCGGAAGCGGACCAGTCGCCTGGCTTTGTCGCCGCGCTGCGAACGACCTTCGGCGGCGGCGGAACTTCGGGATCGGTGCCGGCTTCCTCGGCGAGCGAGGCCGCGCGCTGCGCCCTGGCGTTGCCGCGCCAGGAGTCCCACATGCCGACGATGCCCTTGGGCAGGAACAGCGTGACGGCGACGAACAGGCCGCCGAGCGCGAACAGCCAGAATTCCGGCAGCGCGCCGGTGAACCAGGATTTGCCGGCATTGACGAGCAGCGCGCCGATGATCGGCCCGACGATCGTGCCGCGGCCGCCGACGGCGGCCCAGACCACGACCTCGATCGAGTTGGACGGCTCGAACTCGCCGGGATTGATGATGCCGACCTGCGGCACGTAGAGCGCGCCGGCAATGCCGGCCATCATCGCCGACACGGTGAAGGCGAAGAGCTTGACGTTCTCGGCCCGCTAGCCGAGGAAGCGCGTGCGGCTTTCGGCATCGCGCACCGCCATCAAGAGCTTGCCGTATTTGGAGCCGACGATCGCCCAGGTGATGAAGACGGCGAGTGCAAGCGCGATCGCGCTGGCCGCAAACAGGGCCGAGCGCGTCGCGTCGGCCTGCACGTTGAAGCCGAGAATGTCCTTGAAGTCGGTCAGGCCGTTATTGCCGCCAAAGCCCATGTCGTTGCGGAAGAAGGCGAGCAGCAGCGCGTAGGTCATCGCCTGGGTGATGATCGACAGGTAGACGCCGGTGACGCGGCTGCGGAAGGCGAACCAGCCGAAGACGAAGGCGAGCAGGCCGGGCACCAGCCAGCACCATGATCGCCGCGAACCAGAAATGGTCGAAACCGTACCAGAACCAGGGCAGTTCCTTCTAGTTCAGGAACACCATGAAGTCGGGCAGGATCGGATTGCCGTAGACGCCGCGCGAGCCGATCTGGCGCATCAGATACATGCCCATCGCATAGCCGCCGAGCGCGAAGAAGGCGCCGTGGCCGAGCGAGAGGATGCCGCAATAGCCCCAGACCAGGTCGAGCGCCAAAGCGAGCAGCGCGTAGCAGAGATACTTGCCGGTGAGCGCGACGATATAGGACGGAATGTAGAAGGCGCTCGCCGGCGACACCGCGAGATTGAGCAGCGGCACGAGGATCGCGGCCGCCAGCAGGATGAGAATCGTGATGGCGATGCGGCGGTCCGCGCCGGCGGCGAAGAAGCGTCCGGTGATCATGCTTCCACCGCCCTGCCCTTGAGCGCGAACAGGCCGCGCGGGCGCTTCTGGATGAACAGGATGATGAGGACGAGAACGACGATCTTGCCGAGCACGGCGCCGGCATAGGGCTCGAGGAACTTGTTGACGATGCCGAGCGAGAAGGCGCCGACCAGCGTGCCCCAGAGATTGCCGACGCCGCCGAAGACGACGACCATGAAGCTGTCGATGATGTAGCCGCGGCCGAGATTGGGCGAGACGTTGTCGATCTGGCTGAGCGCGACGCCGGCGATGCCGGCAATGCCGGAGCCGAGCGCAAAGGTCAGCGCGTCGACCCAGGGCGTCCTGATGCCCATCGAGGCGGCCATGCGGCGGTTGGCGGTGACGGCGCGCATCTGCAAGCCCCAGGGGGTGCGCTTCATCACATAGAGCAGCACGGCGAAGACGCCGAGCGCGAAGACCAGGATCCACAGCCGGTTCCAGGTCACGGCCAGTTGGCCGATGTCGACGGAGCCAGACATCCAGGACGGGTTGCCGACCTCCTGGTTGGTCGGTCCGAAGATACTGCGCACCGCCTGCTGCAGGATCAGCGAGACGCCCCAGGTGGCTAAAAGCGTCTCCAGCGGCCGGCCATAGAGGAAGCGGATGACGCCGCGCTCGATGATGAGCCCGACCAAAGCGGCGACGAGGAAGGCGAGCGGCAGGGCGATGACCAGCGACCAGTCGAACAGGCCGGGAAAGGAGGTACGGATCACCTGCTGGACGACGAAGGTGGTGTAGGCGCCGAGCATGACCATCTCGCCATGCGCCATGTTGATGACGCCCATGACGCCGAAAGTGATGGCGAGGCCGATCGCGGCGAGCAGCAGCACCGAACCCAGCGAGATGCCGTACCAGATGTTCTGGCCGGCATCCCAGAGCGCCAGCGACGAGTTGATGCCGCCGATCGCGGCCGTCGCGGCGTCCTTGACCGCGCCTTGCGAATTCGCCTCCACCGAGGTGAGCAGCGAGAGCGCGTCGCGGTCGCCACGCGCGCCGATCAGGGCGACGGCAGCGAGCTTGTCGGCCTCGGGTCTGTCGGAAACAAGAACCGACGCCGCCCGGGCCTGTTCGAACAGCGCCTTGACGTTGGCGTCGGTTTCAGCGGCGATGGCCGCATCAAGCGGGTCGATGTTGGCGGCATCGGGGGTCTTGAACATGGTGTCGGC
This sequence comes from uncultured Alphaproteobacteria bacterium, assembly GCA_963788955.1. Lineage (GTDB taxonomy): Bacteria > Pseudomonadota > Alphaproteobacteria > Rhizobiales > Rhizobiaceae > Mesorhizobium. Next base: position 131,677 of record CAWBIN010000012.1, read on the forward strand.
TGCAGCGATGCGGACAGTCGGATCCTTGGCGCGCAGCGTCAGCGTGCCGAGCGCATCGCGGATGACGCGGCGCAGCGTGTTGTTGACCTTGATCTTGGTGATGTCGGCCTTGGCGGCGTCGGCCGATTTCTCACCGCTTAGCGGGTCGAGCAAGGCGACGCTGTCGCCGGCCTCCATGCCGACGAAGACCGCGGAATCGGCCTTGCGGATGTAGAGATTGCCGTCGGCCAGTGCCGCGAGTGGGCGTTCGACCAGAGGGTCGCCAGTGGCTGCAAGCTCACGCACCACGGCCTCGGTGGCCGAAAAGCCGGTGCCGGTGGCGAATTTGGCGATGATGGCGCGCAGATCGGCTTCGGCTGCGTTCGATGGCAACAGGCTTGCCATCAGGAACAACAGCGTGAGGCCGAGAGCGCGCAACAGGATCATCCGTTCAGATACTCTTCTGTGATCTGGAATTGCGCGTCCGGGCGGACTGGAGGAAAAGCTCGCCCGGACGCTTCGCGGCCTGGGTCGCGGAAGAATCCGCGACCGGTCAGACCCGGGAGGATCAGTTGGTCCCCTTGCCGCCGCACTTGCCGGTGGCGACATTGAAGTTGCCGCAGGACAGAGGCGCGCGCCAATCGGAGATCAGGTCCTTGGAATCAGGCAGATAGTCGGACCATTCGTCGCCCATCACGAGGCCGGGGGTCTGCGACACCGTCTCGAACTGGCCGTCGGCCTGGATCTCGCCGATCAGCACCGGCTTGGTGATGTGGTGGTTCGGCATCATGGTCGAATAGCCGCCGGTCAGGTTCGGCACGGAGACGCCGATCATTGCGTCGATGACCTTGTCCGGATCGGTGGTGCCGGCCTTTTCGACCGCCTTCACCCACATGTTGAAGCCGATATAGTGGGCTTCCATCGGGTCGTTGGTGGTGCGCTTGTCGTTCTTGATGAACTTGTGCCAGTCGGCGATGAACTTCTTGTTCTCCGGCGTGTCGACGCTTTCGAAGTAGTTCCAGGCGGCGAGATGGCCGACCAGCGGCGCGGTGTCGAGACCGGCAAGCTCTTCCTCGCCGACCGAGAAGGCCATGACCGGGATATCCTCGGCCTTGATGCCCTGGTTGCCGAGCTCCTTGTAGAACGGCACGTTGGCGTCGCCATTGACGGTCGAGACGACAGCGGTCTTCTTGCCGGCCGAGCCGAACTTCTTGATCGCCGAGACTTCGGTCTGCCAGTCGGAGAAGCCGAACGGCGTGTAGTTGACCATGATGTCTTCCGCCGCGACGCCCTTCGCCTTCAGATAGGCTTCGAGGATCTTGTTGGTGGTGCGCGGATAGACATAGTCGGTGCCTTCGAGCACCCAGCGCTTCACCGAACCGCCATCCTCGCTCATCAGGTAGTCGACGGCGGGAATCGCCTGCTGGTTGGGTGCGGCACCCGTGTAGAACACGTTGCGCTCGCTTTCCTCGCCCTCATACTGGACGGGGTAGAAGAGGATGTTGTCGAGCTCGGAGAACACCGGCAGCACCGACTTGCGCGACACCGAGGTCCAGCAGCCGAACACGGCAGCGACCTTGTCCTTGGAGATCAGCTCGCGCGCCTTTTCGGCGAACAGCGGCCAGTTCGAAGCCGGATCGACGACGACCGCCTCGAGTTTCTTGCCGAGCAGGCCACCCTTGGCATTTTGCTCCTCGATGAGCATCAGCATGGCGTCCTTCAGCGTCGTCTCCGAAATCGCCATGGTCCCCGACAGCGAGTGCAGGATACCGACCTTGATCGTGTCGTCTGCCGCCCTCGCGGGAGCCGACGCCAACAGGCCGGCAGCAACCACGCTTGCCGAAAACATTTTTGTTATTTTTGAGAAATTTCCCCTCATATTCCACACTCCCGAGCTGGTTGATTGCACCGCAACAGAGCTATGCAACCACCGTGCCAAACTGTGAAACGAGGCCGGTCATGCCGGTATATCCCAGCCTTATCAGCCGGTTACTATATTAGACGCCAAGCATGAATGGCGCCGACTGAAAAACCGAATGAGGAGAAATTGCGCACACTTGCCTAGATATTGCCCAAATCCGACCAATGCCTAAATTTTGAGCCCGCGACATCAGGACGACATGCGCCAACGGTTGCGGCCCGGCATGGAGATGAGGCAAGGTCGGCCTTCACGCGAGCGACGTCATGGCATCCAGGATTTCTTGCATTTTCAGCATCGTGCTTCTGTCTGCCAGCACCGGTGGCGCACGTGCCGACTTCACTGACGGCAAGCTGCCGGACGGGACCTATCATTGCGAGGTCTACCTGCTCGGCCTGTTCCTCAACCTCGGCGACATCACCATCAAGGGCAACGTCTATACCGGCCCTGTAACGTTCGGGACCGCGCCGCAAGCCTACAATTACCAGATGGATGCCAACGGCGTGATCAGCTGGCTTGGCCCTCTCGGTGGCTACACCACCGGTGGCAACTCGATCTCGCTGACGCAAGCCACGCTCGACGGCCAGACCACCCCTTCCTTCGACATCATCATGAAGCAGCCCGACGGCGCCTTCACCGCCTCGACCTGCACCAAGAGCTGAGCGGCGACGCCTGGCGCCACCCACCGCCTCAGCTAAAAAAAGGCGCGGAACATGCCAGATATGTTCCGCGCCAGCAGGCAGTCGGGAGGAGTGCCTAAATGCTCTTTTCCGACATCTGGTTGGCGATGTAGTCGGCCTGGCGGATCGCCAGCGAGACGATCGTCAATGTCGGGTTCTCGGCCCCGCCGGTGGTGAACTGGCTGCCGTCGGACACGAACAGGTTCTTGATATCGTGCGCCTGGCCATGCTTGTTGACAACGCCATGATCCGCCTTCTCGCTCATCCGGTTGGTGCCGAGATTGTGGGTCGAGGGATAGGGCGGCGTCGGGAAGGTCCGGGTGGCGCCGACCGCCGCATAGAGCGCCTGGCCCTGTTTGTAGGCGTGATCACGCATTGCGGTGTCGTTGGCATGGTCGTCGAAATGGACGTCGGCGATCGGCATGCCATGCTCGTCCTTCTCGTCGGCATGCAACGTGATGCGGTTTTCCGCGCGCGGCATGTCCTCGCCGACGATCCACAGGCCCGCCATGTGGTCGTAGTGGTCGAGCGCAGTGGTGAAGGAGCGGCCCCAGCCGCCGGGATTGAGGAACGCGGCCATGAACGGCAGGCCGAGTGCGAGCGTCTCCATCTCATAGCCACCGACGAAGCCGCGTGAGGGATCATGACGCGCCTCGTCGCGAATGATGCCGGCCATGGTGGTGCCGCGATACATGTGCACCGGCTTGTCGAAGATGGCGTAGACAGAACCGGTGGTGTGGCGCATGTAGTTCTTGCCCACCTGCCCCGACGAATTGGCGAGCCCGTTCGGGAATTTGGCTGATTCTGAATTGAGCAGCAGCCGCGGGCTTTCGATGGAATTGCCGGCGACGGCGACGATGCGCGCCTTCTGCTCCTGCAGCTTGCCGTCCTTGTCGGCGTAGACGACGCCGGTCACCTTGCCCGAAGCGTCATGGTTGATCTTGACCGCCATGGCATTCGGCCTGACCTCGAGATGGCCGGTCGCCTCGCCCTTGGGGATTTCTGTGTAGAGCGTCGACCATTTGGCGCCCCATTTGCAGCCCTGGAAGCAGAAGCCGGTCTGCTGGCAGGACATGCGGTCATCGCGCTCAACCGAATTGATGGCCATGTTGCCGGTGTGGCATTCCTTGTAGCCGAGCTTGTCGGCGCCGGCCTTCAGCACTTTGAAGTTGTTGTTGCCCGGCAGCCGCGGCCAGTCATTGGTGCCGGTGACGCCCATCTTGGCTTCGGCCTTGGCATAATAGGGTTCAATCTCGGCCAGCGTGATCGGCCAATCGATCAGGCTGGCGCCTTCCACCTTGCCGTAGGTCGAAAGCGCCTTGAACTCATGCTCCTGGAAGCGCAGCGAAGCACCCGCCCAGTGCGTGGTCGAGCCGCCGACGGATTTGACGATCCAGGCCGGCAGGTTGGGGAAATCCTTCGCCACCCGCCAGTCGCCCGACGTGGTGCGCTTGTCCTTCCAGGCAAGCTGGGTGAAGGAGTCCCACTCGTCATTGACGAAGTCATCATATTCGTGACGGGCGCCCGCCTCGAGGATGACGACATCGACGCCCTTCTGGGCGAGTTCGTTGCCGAGCGTGCCGCCGCCGGCGCCCGAACCGATGATGACGACCACGCCGTCATTGCTGAGATCAAATGGTGCTGCCATGGTTTCCTCCCATGATGTCTGTCTGATGCGGTTGGGGACGAACGAGGCTCAGAGCCACTCGATGTCGTCGAAGCCGCGCTTGATGTAGCCGCCCTTGGAATAGGATTCGCCCTCGTAGCCGAAGATCGGCCAGACCTCCTTCTGGTTGTAGAGGCTGACGACGAGACCGCCGCGCACGACCTGGAAGAAGGGCGAGGTCTCGATGTCCTTCAGCAGCGCAACACGCTGCTCCTCCCATCCAAGCCCGCGGTAGCCGCCGCTGCCGGCCTTCCGGTCGAGATCGGCAATGCCGTTTTCGATGAGATCCTTGTGGGCCGGATCCTTACCGGCCTGCTCGTCATGAGCCTTGACGGCGATGGCGTAGTATTTGTCGGGCACCTGGTCGTGCGGGTAGATGTCGCGCGCCATCTGGATCAGCGTCGCCATCGTTTCGGGCTTGAGCGCTGATGTCTCTAAGCCCCAGGCATGTTGCGGACTGATGACGGCACTGCCTGAAATGACGAGCAATGCGCTGGCGCCGCCGCGTTTCAGAAGCTCGCGCCGCGACAGTCCGGGCTTCCTTTCGTAGATCGTGACCATAATTTCCTCCCTGCTGGCTGTTCGCACCTCAAGAGGTGCCGTTGCTGGCGCCGCGCTGGTTGGCGCGGCCGATATCCCCTATTGGAAGCGCCCTCCGCGCTGCAGGACCTCGATCTTGTAGCCGTCGGGATCCTCGATGAAGAAGAAGCGCGCGAGCAGCGCGCCATCGCGGTTGAACTCGACGATCTTCTTCGGGTTGAGACCAAGTGCGCCGAGCCGGTCATGCTCGCTGTCCAGATCGGCGACGGAAACCGCCAAATGGCCGTAGCCGTCACCCAGCGCATAAGGTTCCTGCCGACCCTTGTTGACGGTCAATTCGACTTCAAAGGGTATGTCGGCATTGCTGAGATAGACGAGCGTGAAGGTCTCGAAATCGAGCCGGTCGGCAACGTCCAGTCCAAAGGCGCTCCGGTAAAAATCGACGGACCGGGCCTCGTCCAGAACCCGCATCATGGTGTGGATCGCCTTCGCCAAATCAGTCTCCGTTGCAGCGTGTCTGGAGCGATTATGGGCGGCGGCGGGAAAAGGTGGTGGCAGCCGGTTACCACGCCAAACTCTCGGGAAGCCCGATGCCATTCATGCCAAAGACGAAAGTCCGATTGCTGTTTTCTGTTTTCCGACTGAAGATGAGCGACTGCTGAAAGGTGCCGATCTCTGCCGGTCGCGCCCAAAACCAACAAAATGGGAGGTAAGCATGTGCAGGGTTTTTGCCGGACAGGATCCGGAAGGCTACCGCCAGATCAACCGGTCGATCCGCATCGACGGCCACTCGACCAGTATCCAGCTCGAGGCAACGTTCTGGGCATTGCTCGACGAGATCGCCGACAGCCAGGGTTTGACGACGCCGAAATTCATCTCAAAACTCTATGACGAGGCGATCGAGATCAACGGCCAGATCCCCAACTTCGCGTCGATGCTGCGCACCACCTGCGCGCTTTATCTGCGCGGCCATCGGCCGGAAGAACAGATGACGCCGAAGCGGCAAGCCGCCTAGCTGTCGATCGCCACTTCGAGCGCCAGCCGCGTCATGTCGGTGAAAAGCGCCTGGCGTTCGGAATAGTCTGTCTGTTCGCCGGTGGTGACATGATCGACCACATTCAACAGCGACAGGGCACGCGCGCCGAAATGGGCTGAAATGCGGTAAAGCGCGCTGGTTTCCATATCGACCGCCACTGCCCCAAGCGCCTGCGCTTCGGCAAAGCGGTCGCGCCCGTCGGGGTGATAGAATATGTCGCTGCAGACCGTCAGCCCCGCGCTCCAGACGATGCCGAGGTCGGCGGCCCTTTGCAGCGCCAGCGCATGAAGCGCCGGATCAGGGCCTGCCCGTTCGTACAGCTCGAACACCTGGCCGCTGCGCTCACTCTCGGCGTGGACGGCACTCGAAATGACGACGCTGCGCAGCGCCACGTCCTCGCTCAGGCCACCGCAGGTCCCGGTGCGGATAAGCGTTTTGACACGATGGAAATCCAGCAGTTCGTGGGCGTAGATCAGGAAGGACGAGACGCCGATGCCGGTCGACTGGATACTGACGGGCTTGCCCCGAAACAGCCCGGTGAAGCCAAGCGCGCCCCTGCGGCGGTTGACGCAGCGCGGCGCTTCCAGAAAAGTCTCAGCCATCCATTCGGCGCGCTCCGGGTCACCCGGCAACAGCACCGTTTCGGCATAATCGCCCCTGCCAGCCTCATTGTGCGGCGTCACGGCATCTACCCCAATTCCCCGCCGCGTTTGTCACCGCAATCATGGCAGGCTGGCGTCGATGCGCAAGCGCCGATTGCGAAGCTCCAGTGGCCGGACCTCACTGGTTATGAACGGACGGCTCGTTCTCCGGCGCCGCCACCTGTAAACGGCATGGAACGGGCGTCTGTGTGCTTGTTCACATTCGGGCGGGCACGCGACTTTTATTTTTGCGCAATTCCGGACGGAAAACCGCTTCGCACTTTTCCTGGAATTGCTCCTCAGGATTCCAGCACGTCCTTGACGATCGTGGCCAGTTGCTTGAGCGAGAACGGCTTCGGCAGGAAGCCGAAATGCGCGTCGGCCGGCAGGTTTTTGGCGAACGCATCCTCGGCATAGCCGGAGACGAAGACGAATTTGATGTCCGGCTGGCGCTTGCGCAATTCGCCAAGCAGCGTCGGTCCGTCCATTTCCGGCATCACCACGTCGGAGACGACGATGTCGACCTTGCCGCCGAGCGCCTCGAACACCTCCAGCGCCTCGACGCCCGAAGAGGCCTCGTGGACGGTGTAGCCGCGCGACGTCAGCGCCCGCATGCCGCCCATTCGCACGGCATCCTCGTCCTCGACCAGCAGCACGGTGGCCGAACCCGACAAGTCCTTGGCCGTGTCGGCCGACCTTGACGGGGGTCGCCGGCGCTTCGCCGGGCTCGCTTGCCGTCCTGACCTCGGCGATATGGCGCGGCAGGAAGATGCGGAACACCGAGCCCTTGCCGACTTCGGAATCGCAGAAGATGAAGCCGCCGGTCTGCTTGATGATGCCGTAGACCATCGACAGGCCGAGACCGGTGCCCTTGCCGACCTCCTTGGTGGTGAAGAAAGGTTCGAATATCTTCTTCAGCACATCGGGCGCGATGCCGCTGCCGGTATCCTCGACCTCGACCACCACATAGTCGGCCGGGGTGAGTTCACGATAGGAGAAGGTCTTGCATTCCTCCGCAGTGACGTTGCGGGTGCGCACCGTGAGGTCGCCGCCGGCCGGCATCGCATCGCGTGCGTTGACGGCCAGGTTCACCACCACCTGCTCGAATTGGCCGATATCGACCTTGACCGGCCATAGGTCGCGACCATGGTCGACCTTCAGCTTGATGTCGTTGCCGACCAGGCGGGCGAGCAGCATCCTGAGGTCGGCAAGCACGTCGGTGAGGTTGAGCACCTCCGGCCGCAAGGTCTGCTTGCGCGAGAAGGCCAGCAACTGCCGCACCAGCGACGCCGCGCGGTTGGCGTTCTGCTTGATGTTCATGATGTCGGGAAAGGACGGATCCGACGGCCGGTGATTGGTCAGCAGAAGGTCGGAGGCCATGATGATGGCGGTCAGCACATTGTTGAAGTCGTGCGCGATGCCGCCGGCGAGCTGGCCGACCGCCTGCATCTTCTGGCTCTGCGCCATCTGGCCTTCGAGCGCCTTCTGCTCGGTGGTCTCAACGGCATAGACGATGGCCGATTCCTCGGCCCCTTCGCCGCCGGTGCCGTCGGCCACCGCATTGACGTAAAAGCGGATGTGGCGGTCGTCATTGCCGGGCAGCAACGTGTCGATCGGCTCGATGTCGGCCTGTCGTTGCCGTGCCTTTTCGAAGGCGTCGGCAAAGGCCGGCCGGTCGCGCTCGTGGATGACCGTGTCGAGCCGCACGCGGCGGTCGACAGCGTCGCGGTCGACAACGGAGGAAAACAGCGACAGGAACGGCGCATTGGTGCGCAGGATGCGGCCGCTGGCGTCGACGCCGGCGATCGCCATTGGTGTCGAATTGAAAAACCGGGTGAAGCGGACCTCCGAGGCGCGAAGATCGGCGGAGGCATCCTCGCCTTGCGTCCGGTTCAGCACGATGGTGCGGGTCGGACTGCCGATGCCTTCGCGGCTCGCCGAAACACGGTGCATGAAACGCACCGGCAGCGCCTCGCCGGTCATCGTGGTCAGATCGAGATCGATGACGGCGTTGCGGGTGGTGCCCGGATCGGCCTTGACCGAGCGGACCAGCGCCATGCCGTCGCCGGCGACGATCTCCGACAAGGAGACGGCGCCGGGCGTGAAACTGGCAAGGTCGATGCCCAGCCATTCCGCGAGCGTCGCGTTGATATAGGTGACGCGGCCTTCCTGGTCGGCCGAAAAGAAGCCGGCCGGTGCATGGTCGAGGTGATCGATCGCCTTTTGCAGGTCGAGGAAGAAGCGCTCCTGCTCGGCTCGCTCCTGCGAGATGTCGGCGAGTTGCCAAGCGAGCATGGGCAAGCGCTGGCCGGGCACGGCGAAGGTGCGGGCGCGGGCGCGGTACCAGCGCGCGCCTGGCTCGGCGCCGGGCTTGATTGACTGCGCCAGCCGGAATTCGCCGTCGCCAGGCTGGCCGTCGCGCAGGCCCGATGCCAGTCGATAGATGGTCATCGAGGCCTCAGGAACGTCGGAAAGCAGCCCCTCGACCGTCTTGAGGTCGGTCGCCGAGGCAGCACCCGTCATGTCGGCATAGGCGCGGTTGGCGTAGACGACACGCCCTTTGGTGTCGGTGACCAGAAGGCCTTGCGACATCGAATCGACGAAGGCTTTCGACAGCTCGTCGCTGGTCGAGCGGGGCGCGACCTGAACGAAGCCGATTGCGGTGGCGAACAGGAAGCCGACGCCGATCATCGCCAGCACGCCCAGCATTCCGAGCAGGAAGGGATCGCCAAGGCGCTCGCGGAAAAGCCCAAAGATGATCGCGGCGCCAGTCAGGACGGCAATGAAGATGATGAGCCGGGTGACGGCGCCCGGACGCGTGTTCTGATCGACGATAGGTACCGGATAGAAATCGCCGCGCGTTTCCTTGGCCATGTGCCCCCTGCTTGTAAATCCGGTCTACCGGCGCTGCCCGGTTAAATCACATTCTCCTATTCCGGAAAAGGCCCCGGCCGCAAATGCCAGATAAAAATGGCGCCGTCCGGCCATTGCTGTTCCAAGCTGTTCACGAAGCGGAAAGGTAACTTGCGGTGGCCTGCCGCTACAGTCTAGTGTCGCCTCACTTCAAAAGCCGATTGGGGGCACCGATGCTGCAGTGGCTGGATGGCGTGGCGGGTCCTGGATATGTCGCCGCAATCCTGTGGACATTTGCGGCGCTGGTTCTGCTCGTCGTCGTTCTGCTTATCGTCAAGCTTGTCCGCAGCCTGACGTTCGGGACGTTCGTCGCCGGCGGCAGGAACCGCAAGACGCGGCTCGCCGTCATGGATGCCACCGCCGTCGACAGCCACCGCCGGCTTGTGCTGGTGCGCCGCGACGACATCGAGCACCTGCTCCTGATCGGCGGCCCGACCGATGTCGTCGTCGAACGCGACATCCGGCTGGCGGCACCGCGCCGCCCGGCGCTGACCGGAGATGGCGGCCAGCAGCAGGCCCAGGCACCGCGGCCGCGCGCAGTCCAGCCCGCCCCGGCACCGGCAAAGCAGGCGCCACCGCAGCCGGTTGCGGCCGCTCCGGCCCCTGCCCGACCCCGCCCGGTCACGCCGGCGCCGGCACCGAAACCGGCCGCGCCCAACTATCAGGCGAGCAATGTTACGCCGCTTCCGGCCTATGGGTCGACCATCAACATCGCCAGGCACACCCCGGCGCCGGCAAAGCGCAAATCCATCGACGATACGCTGATGCAGGAACTTGAGGTCTCGCTGGACAACTCGCATTCCAGGGCTGCGAGCAAAACGGCGGCCAATGCGCCACCGCAATCGCTCGACGACGAGATGACGAAGCTTCTCGGCGAACTGGCCAACCACAAACGCTAGAGCTGAAGCGCTCTACTCTTTGTTTTTCTGTACTTTTCCCGGTATTGCACAGGACAAGCCAGACACAAAAATGGCCGGAAACCCGGCCATGAAGATGAAAACTGCCTCGGTTTTGCAGGTGTCAGTCGTCGCGATAGACCTTCTCGCGGCGCTCGTGACGCTCCTGCGCCTCGATCGACAAGGTCGCGATCGGGCGTGCATCGAGCCGCTTCAGCGCGATGGGCTCGCCGGTTTCCTCGCAATAGCCGTAGGTGCCTTCATCGATGCGCTGCAGCGCCGAATCGATCTTCGAAATGAGCTTGCGCTGGCGATCGCGGGCACGAAGCTCGATAGCGCGGTCGGTTTCCGACGAGGCGCGATCGGCGAGATCGGGATGGTTGGCGTTTTCCTGCTGCAGAATTTCGAGAGTTTCGCGCGCTTCACGCAAAATGTCGGTTTTCCAGGTGACGAGCTTTAGGCGAAAGTAGGATTTCTGCCGTTCGTTCATGAACGGCTCGTCTTCGGAGGGTACGTAATCGGCGGTAACGATGTCGTTCATGCAACTCACCCAACAACCCCAAATTTGGCGCCTATATATTCGCGGACCGAAGCCTGCACAAGCGCAATCGGCGATAAAGTCACGCAAATGTTAGCAGTTGATGGCGGAACCCTTCTGCTTCAAGGCGCGAGCGAATTCTGACATGATTTGTTGTGCTTGAGTGGCGCCGGCCATTGTGCAGCAGGCCGTTCTGATGGCTAATCGGGCGGGTGTCTTGTGGCGTGAGGGAGCTGTGAGCAGACTGTACCTGTTGAGGCATGCCAAGGCCGGATGGGCGCTGCCCGGCGTCCGTGACTTCGATCGTCCGCTCGATGCAGCCGGCATGGCCGATGCCGAACTGATGGGCGAGGTCATGCGCGTCCGCAACTATGTTCCCGACATCACCCTTTGCTCTAACGCCAAGCGCGCGCGCCAGACGCTGGAAGGTCTGGCCGGGCAGACCGACACCGGCCGCGTGCTGTTCTTCGACACTTTATACAGCGAAGACGCCGGCGGTTACCTCACCCTCATCCGCGACAATGGCGGGCCCGGCTCGCTGCTGGTCATCGGCCACAACCCGATGACGGAGGATCTGGCGATGGCGGTCTCGGGCGACGGCGAAGAAGCCGCCCGCGGCATGATGAACCACGGCTTTCCCACATCCGGTCTTGCTGTCGTGCGCTTCGCCGGCGCCCTTGCCAGTGCCGCGCAAGGCAATGGCTATCTCGAAGCCTTTCTGACGCCTGCCGACCTCTGAGCCATTTCAAACCACGGGTCCAAGGCCTATATCGGTGCCTGACAAGCGCCCGAGAGACCCATTTTGGCATCATCGCTGACCACATTCTCCGACGAAGCCAAGATTGCGCTCGATACATTTTCAGGGCGGGCCGCCGGGCTCTTTTCCCCGTCGCTGCGGCTGGGCGTGACCGGCCTTTCACGCGCTGGCAAGACGGTGTTTATCTCCGCCCTTGTCCACAATCTGATCCATGGCGGGCGCCTGCCGCTGTTCGAGGCGCAGAAATCCGGCCGCATCGCCCGGGCGTTCCTCGAGGAACAGCCAGACGATGCCGTTCCCCGATTCCAGTACGAGGATCACATAGCGGCGCTGGTCAACGATCGCGTCTGGCCCGAAATCGACGCGCGCCATCTCCGAGCTCCGGCTGACCATCGAATTTGAAATCAGCCTCCGGTTGGAACCGCTTGTTTTCGGCCGGGAAATTGTCGCTGGACATCGTCGACTACCCCGGCGAGTGGCTGCTCGATCTGCCCTTGCTCGGCAAATCGTTCGCCGATTTTTCACGCGAAGCGATGGAGATGGCGGCGCTGCCGGTGCGCGCCGACCTTTCGGAAGGCTGGCGGGCGCTAGCCGCCACTATCGATCCGAACGCCGATGCCGATGAAATGACGGCGCGCCGCCTGGCCGAGAGCTTTGCCGCCTATCTCAAGGCATGCAAACTCGACGAACGGGCGCTTTCGACCTTGCCGCCGGGCCGCTTCCTGATGCCGGGCGACCTCGAGGGCTCGCCCGCGCTGACTTTCTCGCCTTTGCTGGCGCCAGGCGACCGGCCGGCCGCGTTCCGGGTCACTGCAAGCCATGATGGAGCGGCGTTACGAGGCCTACAAGACGCATGTCGTCAAACCGTTCTTCCGCGAGCACATCACGCGCCTCGACCGTCAAATCGTCCTGATCGACGCCATGCAGGCACTGAATGCCGGCCCCGGTGCCATGGCCGACCTGGAACGCGCCGTCACCGAGATCCTCTCCTGCTTCAGGCCCGGCAGGGGCAATTTCCTCACCGACTTGTTCTCGCGGCGCATCGACCGCATCCTGGTTGCCGCGACCAAGGCGGACCATCTGCATCACGAAAGCCACGACCGGCTGCAGGCGATCGTGCGCCGGCTGGCCGACCGGGCGGTAACACGGGCGAATTTCACCGGTGCCGATGTCGACGTCGTTGCCATGGCGGCCGTGCGCGCGACCCGCGAAGGCACGGTCAAGCAGGGCCGCGAAACCCTGCCCGTTATCATCGGCACACCACTCAAGGGCGAAAGGATCAATGGCGACACATTCGACGGGAAAGCCGAAACCGCCATATTTCCCGGTGACTTACCCGAGAAGGCTGATGCGGTGTTCGATATTTCCGGATCGCAGCAACCTGATGCTGACGGGCCGGCGATCCGTTTCGTGCGCTTTCGTCCGCCAAAGCTCGAACGCACGGCAGAAGGTGTTACGCTCTCGCTGCCGCATATCAGGCTCGACCGCGCCTTGCAGTTCCTGATCGGAGATCACCTGGCATGACAGCGCCCCGCAAACCCGCGGCATTCCGCATCGAGGCTGAGCCCGAACCAAAGCAGGAGGTGCGGGAAACGCGCCGTGCCCATGCCGAGCCGCCGCATGCGCGCAAGCCGCGCCCCGCAGGTGTTGGCGTCGCTGTCGTCGTGCCGGCCGAGATCGATGTTTTCGACGAACCTGACATCGTCGCCGCCGAACCGCCGCCTGCCACTGCGCCGCGCAAGCGTTCGATGCTCGGCAGGCTGTTCTTCGGTGCGCTGGGTGTCCTGGTTTCGCTGGCCGTCGGCCTGTGGACCGACCAACTCATTCGCGATCTGTTCGAGCGCGCCGAATGGCTGGGCTGGCTGGCCGCTGGAATGGCCGCGATCGCTCTGCTGGCGCTGACGGTCATCCTCGTGCGCGAATTCCTGGCGATCGCCCGCCTTGCCGAGGTCGAAAAACTGCAGAAGCGTTCGCTGGATGCCGTGGCGCGCGACGATCCGAAGGCCGCAAGGGCCGTCGTCGACGAGCTTTCGGCCTTTGTCGCGGCAAAACCCGAAACCGCGGCAGGCAGGCGCTCGCTGGCCGCGCTGCGCGGTGAAATCATCGACGGCGGCAATCTGGTGCGGCTGGCCGAGACCGAGATCCTCGGGCCGCTGGATGCGCGCGCCAAGGTCATGATCCTCGAAGCGGCCAAGCGGGTGTCGCTGGTGACGGCGGTCAGCCCGCGGGCCGTCGTCGATGTCGCCTATGTCGTGTTCGAGGCCGGGCGGCTCATTCGCCGCCTGTCGGAACTTTACGGTGGCCGGCCGGGCACGCTGGGCTTCTTCCGGCTGGCGCGCAGCGTTCTTGCCCATCTCGCGGTCACCGGTTCGATCGCCGTCGGCGACAGTTTTGTCCAGCAGATCATCGGTCATGGCCTCGCCGCACGCCTTTCGGCGAAGCTTGGCGAAGGTGTCGTCAACGGCATGATGACGGCACGGATCGGCATCGCAGCAATGGAGACGGCGCGACCCCTGCCCTTCATCGCCGCCAGGCGGCCGGGACTGGGCGATTTCCTGTCCGCGCTGACATCCTTCGCAACCAAGAAAGAAAGTGAAACATCGACCTCCGGCAAGTGAAGAGACGCCCGCAGTCACCAAGCATTAACCAATCTTGTTCATGGTCGGAAGTGTTCCAAGAACAGCTTCCTTGTTGCCGGGTGTGGTCGATGAAAAGCGTAATTCTATCCAGCGTCCTGCCTGTCGCGGTCGCGGTTGCAGCCCCTTTCGGCCTCGTTGAAAAGGCGTTTGGCGCGGAGCCCGACAAGCAATTCTTTCAATCGGTGGAAGGCAAGTGGGTCGGCCCGGGCGAAATCGTCGCCGGCAAGTACAAGGGCACGAAATTCACCTGCAGTTTCGACGGCTCGACGCCTGACGGCAAGACCGGCATGACGCTCGACGGCGGATGTCGGGTCGGCATGTTCACCCAGAAAATGTCGGCGTCCGTCGAGCGCAAGGGCCGCGACGGCTACAAGGGCAACTTCATGGGCGGCGCCGCGGGGTCAGGCCTCGACATCATCGGCGGCAATGTCGTCGACGCTCACAAGGTCGTCTTCACCATCAACCGCAAACAGCTGCGCGGTGTCATGCAGGCCCGCATTCCCGACGACAACTCGATGACGGTGACCGTCGCGGTGCGCGTCGACGAGCAGCTGGTGCCGGTCATCGGCATGAGCCTGAAGCGGGTCGATGCGGTCGAAGTCGGCTCCATCACACCGAACTGAGATTCGTAGCGGCCAAGAAAAAAGGCGGCGGCCCACCAGGGTCACCGCCTTCTTCAATTCTCGAACCGTCAATCAGCCCTTGATGGTGGCCGTCAGCTCGTCATAAGCCTTGCAGGCCTCGTCCAGCGTCGTGGCGCCCTGATACTTGGTCGTAACCGCCTGTACCTTGGCCGTCAGATCGGCCGCCTTGGACGGATCCTTGGTGATGGCTTCCTGCAGCGCGGTCGTCATGTCCTGCGCCTTCTTGGTCGCCATTTCGGCGGTGCACTCAGGTGCCTTCGAGCAGGCCGAACCGGCAAGCGCCGCAACACCCACGGCAACGAGCAAAAACTTCTTCATGTCAGTCATCTCCTCAAAAAGGGTGGCGACTTGATCGTCACCCCCCTCCAATGGCCGAAGCCACGCGTCCCTTAACCGCTGATTGTGGCGACACGCAACGCGAGCACCGCGTAAACTTGTGTAACGCGGCTGCAACAGTGCCGAGGCTGCGACGCCGATTCGCTCTGTTCGATCCCGGCCGAAGCCCCTATCCTTGGTCTCGATTCCGCAGCATATGCGAGGAACCTCCAGGAAACGGAAGAGCAGGCATGGCGGCGGAAGCATCGGGCAGCGAACTCATTCAGGTGGTGGCGCTGCTCGCCGCCGGCGTGGTGGCCGTTCCGATCTTCAAACGCATGGGGCTGGGCTCGATTCTCGGCTATCTCGCCGCCGGGGTGGTGATCGGGCCGTTCGGACTTCGCATCTTCTCCGAATTCGGAAGCGATTCTTCATGTCGCCGAACTCGGCGTCGTCATGTTCCTGTTCATCATCGGGCTGGAAATGCAGCCGTCCCGGCTGTGGGGCCTGCGCCGCGAGATCTTCGGCCTCGGCGCCCTGCAGGTCGGCGTGTGCGCCTTGTTGCTGACCGGTGTCGGCCTGGCCGGCGGCTTTCCGATCGCGCAATCCTTCGTTGCCGGCGCCGGCTTCGTGCTGACCTCGACGGCGATCGTCATGCAACTTCTGGAAGAGCGCGGCGAAATGGCCACGCCCAAGGGCCAGCGCATCGTTTCCATCCTGCTGCTGGAAGATCTGGCGATCGTGCCGCTGCTGGCGCTGATCGCCTTCCTGGCGCCGGGCGGCGCCGATATGAGCCTGTCGCAACGGCTGATCGAAGTCGGCATCGGCCTTGGGGCGATCGTCGGGTTGGTGGTGGCCGGGCGCTACCTGCTCAATCCGTTCTTCCGCATCCTGGCGGATGCCCGGGCTCGCGAAGTGATGACGGCGGCCGCACTGCTGGTCGTGCTGGGGTCGGCTCTGGCCATGCAGCTCTCCGGCCTGTCGATGGCGATGGGCGCGTTCCTGGCCGGCGTGCTGTTGTCCGAATCGACCTTCCGCCACCAGCTCGAGGCCGATATCGAACCGTTCCGCGGCATCCTGCTCGGCCTGTTCTTCCTTGCCGTCGGCATGTCGCTCGACCTGCACGTCGTGGCCGCGAACTGGCGCATCGTCGCCATCTACGTCGTCGCCTACATGGTGATGAAGGCGCTCGGCATCTACCTGGTCGCCCGCATGCTCAAGAGCGGCCACCGCGAAGCGCTCGAACGCGCCGTGTTCATGGCGCAAGGCGGCGAATTCGCCTTCGTGCTCTATTCGGCCGCCGCGGCGGTCGGCATCATCGATAGCCGGGCCAATGCGACGCTGACGGCGATCGTCATCATCTCCATGGTGCTGACGCCTTTGGCCATCATCGCGCTGCGCTATCTCACGCCACGCGACGAGCAGTCGCTCGATGGGGTCGACGTCGCCGCAGACCTTATCGGCAGCGTGCTGATCATCGGCTTCGGCCGATTCGGCCAGATCGCCAGCCAGCCGCTGCTGCTGCGCGGCATCGACGTGTCGATCATCGACAATGAGGTCGAGATGATCCAGGCGGCGGCCGATTTCGGCTTCAAGGTCTATTATGGCGACGGCACGCGGCTGGACATATTGCATGCGGCGGGCGCCGGACGGGCACGCGCGGTGCTGATCTGCGTCGACAAGCCCGAGGCCGCCGTGCGCATCGCCCAGTTGGTCAAGGCCGAGTTTCCGCTGCTGACAGTGCTGGCGCGCGCCTTCGATCGCGGCACCGCGCTTCAGCTTATTCGCGCCGGCGTCGACTTCCAGCTGCGTGAAACCTTCGAATCGGCGCTTGTCTTCGGTGGCTCCGCCCTGGAGGCGTTGGGTATCGACCCGGACGACGTCGCCGACGTCATCGAGGATGTCCGCCGCCGTGACACCGCCCGCTTCGAAACGCAATTGGCGGAAGGCGTTCGTGCCGGCGCGCGCTTCCTCAAGGGCAATATCGGCACGCCAATTCCGGCGCCGCTGACACCGCCGCGGCGTGCCGGCCAGGCACTGAACGAGGAGACCGCCGGCGTGCTGCACAAATCCGAGCCTGCCGAGGAGTAAGCAATGACCGAACTGGACAAGCAGGCGCTCTCAGTCGCCAAATTCTGGCGCGATGCCGGCGAAGATGCATGGTTCGAAAAGAACGACGGCTTCGATACCGACTTCCGCGCCCGGTTTCTCGACCTGCACTACGCTGCCGCGCGGCGCGAATGCGATGCCTGGTCGGAGCATGCCGAGGGGTCGCTGGCACTGATGATCCTGCTCGACCAGTTTCCGCGCAATTGCTTTCGCGGCACCGGCCACATGTATGCGACCGACGAGCTGGCCAGGCATTTCGCTGGCAAGGCAATCGCCGCCGGCCATGATCTGGCGCTCGAGCAGGATCTGCGGGTCTTCCTCTATCTGCCCTATGAGCATTCGGAACTGCCCGCCGACCAGGACAAATCGGTGGAGCTCACCACCGCCAGGGCACCGGACTATCTGAAATATGCGCTGGAGCACCGTGACATCATCCAGCGCTTCGGCCGCTTTCCGCACCGCAACAAAATGCTTGGCCGCGAGACAAAGCCGGAGGAACAGGCGTTCCTCGATGGTGGCGGATTTTCCGGCTGATCTCGGGCAACGTCAGTTCAGCCACCAGTCCCGGCCCGACGGCAATTTCTCTATGCCTGCAGTATCGACGCCGCTCAGCCGCTCCGACACGCTCTTGCCGCCGACGGCAAGCTCCGGCGCGATCTCGGCCAATGGCGCCAGCACGAAGGCGCGCTCGAGCATGCGCGGATGCGGCACTTCCAGGCCGGTCTCGTGGATGATCCGATGACCGAACACCAGGATGTCGATGTCGATCAGGCGCGGCCCCCAGCGTTCCTCGCGCACCCGTTTCAGCCGGCGTTCGGCATCGAGGCAAAGCTCGAGCAAGGCCCGCGGCGCGAGCGTCGTGGCGATCGCGGCGGCAGCGTTGAGAAAATCAGGCTGGTCTAGCTTGCCCCAGGGTGGCGTGCGGTAGAGCGAGGAGACCGCAACGACACGGGTTTTGTCGTCACCATCCAGAATGCGCAGCGCGGCCGCCATCGACTTCGCCGGGTCGCCGAGATTGCCGCCGAGGCTGAGATAGACGGTGCTATTCTGGCCAGACAACGGTCACCTCGACATGATCGAGCACGCCGGGCACCGGGGCGTTCGGCTTGCGCACGGTGATCTCGGCCTTCTTGATCTGCGGAAACCGCGCCGTCAGCGCTCGTGCCACCTCCAACGCCAGCGCCTCGATCAGGAAGCGCCGCTGCCCGGTGATGATCTTTTCGATGACCGAGAAGGCGACGCCGTAATTGACTGTATCGTCGATGGAATCGTCGACCAGCGCGCGGCCGGGCTCAACTGTCAAAGCCGCATCGACATAAAAGCGCTGGCCAAGCGTCTCCTCTTCGTCCAGCACGCCATGGCGGGCAAAGAAGGCGCAGTTCTTCATGCGGATGACGTACATGGCTCAGCTTCCCGGAATTTCACGAGCCAGCATAGCATCGGTGACAGCCAGAGCGTCCACGTTGATTGCGACATCGTGGACGCGAAATAGGTGCGCGCCCTTGAGCCTCAAGATTACGCTGGTGGCCGCCGTGCCCGCGGCCCTGTCGATCGCGTCGCGGCCGGTGACGGTGCCGATGAAACGCTTTCGCGACGTGCCGGCCATCAGCGGATAGCCCAGTGCCGCCAGCTCGGAAAACCGCGCCATCAGATCGAGGTTTTCCCGCGCCGTTTCCTTGGCAAAGCCGAAGCCGGCGTCGAGCACGATCTGGGCGTCGGCAACGCCGCTGGCGTGCGCGATCTCCAGCGATTTCCTGAGAAAGAAGAACTGGTCCTCGATCACGTCCGGCAGTTTTTGCCTGTCGCGCCCAGTGTGCATGATGACCAGCCCGGCCCCCGTTTCGGCGGCAACGCGGGCAATGCCCGGCTCGCGCTGCAGGCCCCAAACATCGTTGACGATGTGCGCGCCGGCGGCGACGGCCAGCCGGGCGGTGTCCTCGCGATAGGTATCAACCGAAATCAATGCCTCGCCCAGCCCGGCAAGCGCCTCGACGACCGGCAGCACGCGGGCCTGCTCTTCCTCGATTGTCACGGGAGAGGCGCCTGGCCGCGTCGATTCTCCGCCGACGTCGATGACTTCAGCCCCCTCCTCGACCATGCGGCGCGCCTGAGCCACTGCCTGCTCGGGGGAGGCGAACAGGCCGCCATCGGAAAAACTGTCCGGTGTGACGTTGAGGATGCCGACGACCACGGCCTTGCCGCCAAGCTCGAGATGACGCCCGTGCGCCAGCTGCCACCGCCTTGTCGTCATCGCCCATCAACCATCTTTGATCCGCCGGAAATCAAATCCGTTGCGCCGGGCACGGCCGTAACGCAAGGTGGCTAAAGAGGCAACCTGATGAAACAACACCTGCTCTGCGCCCTGATGCTCGCCTTGACCGCCCTGCCGGCGGGTGCGGCCAATCTGGTCAAGACCTACAGCTACTTCGCAATTGGTGGTCGCACGCTCGACGATATCGAAAAGCAGCTTTCGAAGAACGGACCGCAGGTGAAGAGCACCGGGTCTAGACATCCCGGCGCCACGCAAATGGCGTTCACCACCCGCGTCAGCTACGCGGAAAAGCCGGGCTCCTGCCGCATCGCCGACGCCATCGTGACCGTGAAGGTCAAGGTGATCCTTCCGGAATGGCGTCGTTCGCGCAAGGCAGGCCCGGACGTGCGGCTGTTCTGGGACACCCTGTTCGCCGACATCAAGCGCCACGAGGAGCGCCATGTCGAGATCGCCAAGAACCATGGCAAGCAGCTCGAGGACGCGCTGAAGGCAAGCTATCCGCAAAAGACCTGCGCGGCGGCAAAGGCGAAGGCAGCCGAGATCACGGCCACGCAGCTCGCCGCGCACGACCAGGACCAGTTGCGGTTCGATCGCGTCGAGAGCGTCAATTTCGAAAGCCGCATCCTGCGGCTCTTGCGCTACCGCATCGAGGGCATCGAGAAAGGCCGGTTGCCGCCGGCCTGATTTTCGCCCGGTGATGAGCGTAAGCGACGCAAGCCAATTTCGCCGAAGCATAGTGCCAGGCCGGAAAAACTTTCGGGGCCCGGTCGAAATTGGCCTAAACAGAACGACATATGTCAGGTTCGCAAACGCGGAACCCTCGAAGCACGAGACAACCCATCGACGCGGCAGACGCACCGGACCGGCCAGGCCGGCCGCCCACGGCAGCGCGCCGCAAGCCCATGAAAGACCAGGACAATGGATCAGGCTGTCGACAAGCAGACGATGGGAACAGCATTGCCGCTGACGGAAATCGAGAAGAACGCCATCATCGGCGGCGTGCTGTTGTCGATGCTGCTGGCGGCGCTCGACCAGACCATCGTCGCGCCGGCTCTTCCGACCATCGCCCACGCGCTCGGCCATGCCGAATATTTGCCATGGATCGTCACGGCCTACCTGCTGACCGCCACTGCCATGGCACCGCTCTACGGCAAGATCTCCGACGTCTACGGGCGCCGCCCGACCATCTATGCCGCAATCCTCATCTTCCTCATCGGATCGCTGGTCAGCGCGATGGCCCCCAGCATGTTCGTGCTGGTGATAGGCCGCGCGATCCAGGGTGCCGGCGGCGGCGGCCTGTTTGCGCTGACGCAGACCGTCATCGGCGACCTCGTGCCGCCGCGCGAGCGGGCGCGCTATGCCGCCTGGATCTCGGGCACATGGGCTGTCGCCAGCATCGCCGGACCGCTTCTCGGCGGCACCTTCGCCGAACATCTGCACTGGTCGCTGATCTTCTGGATCAACATCCCGCTGGGCCTCCTGGCGATGGCGATCATCAACAGGCCGCTGAAGAAGCTGCCGATTGCCGCCAAGCACCATCGCATCGATGCCCTCGGCGCGCTGCTGCTTGTGGTCGCAACGGCCTTGCTGCTGCTGGCGCTGAACTGGGGCGGCAGCGCCTATCCTTGGCTATCGCGCGAAATCCTCGGGCTTGTCGCTTGCTCGGCGGCTTTCTGGGGCGCTTTCGCGCTGCGCCTGCTGCGGGCGGCCGAACCGCTGATCTCGCTCGAAGTGCTCGCCAATCCGATCGTTCTGGCCGGCACGCTGTCCATGTTCCTGCTGCAAGCCGCCAATATCGGCCTGGCCGTCTACCTGCCCGTCTACCTGCAATCGATCGTCGGCCTCTCGGTCAGCCAGTCCGGCACCGCCATGCTCGGGCTTCTGCTTGGCACCGTCGCCGGCGCAACGTTCAGCGGGCGCATGATCCCGCGCTTTTTTCACTACAAGCGGATCGCCATGGTCGGCGTGACCTTCGCCATCCTGTGTCTGGGCGTGCTCAGCCTAGTCGCCGGACATGCGTCGCTGCTGGTGGTCGAGCTGCTGACGACCGCAATCGGGCTTGGCACGGGTACGACGTTCCCGGTCGCCACCGTCTCGGTGCAGAACGCGGTCGACCGCATGCATCTCGGCGTCGCCACCGGTGTGCTGACCTTCCTGCGCTCGCTGGGCAGCGCGCTCGGCGTCGCCATGCTCGGTGCCGTCGCGCTCGGATACGGCTTGCCACTTGCCGAGGAAGGCACGCTGACCGCTGGCCAGGTCACCTCGGTGGTGCCGTTCGTGATGATCTTCCTGGTCGCTGCCGTCACGCTGGTGCTGGCGTTGGCCGCACTCGCGCTGATGCCGGAAAAGCCGCTGCGCGGCCGCGACGAAGCCGCGGCGCCGGTGCTCGCCGAATAGGCCTCGCCCACCTCAATCGTGAACGCCGAGCTTCTTCTGCAGGCTGGTCGAGGAAGTGGTGTACTGGAACACGATGCGCTCGCCGGGGCTGACGATGCGCTTGGCCGCCTGCGCCATCAGCGCCACCTCGTGAAAACCCGACAGGATCAGCTTCAGCTTGCCGGGGTACCAGTTGATGTCGCCGATGGCGAAGATGCCGGGTACCGAGGTCTGGAATTTTTCGGTGTCGACCGGGATCAGGTTCTCATGCAAGTTGAGCCCCCATTCTGCGATCGGTCCGAGCTTCATGGTCAGGCCGAAGAAGGGCAGCATGCGTGTGCACGGCACCTCGACGTCACCGTCGGGTCCCTTGATGATCGCGGATGAAAGCTGGCCGTCGGCACCGTTCAGGCCGGTGACCTGGCCGACCTGGAAGTCGAGTTCCTTCATCTCCTGCATGGCGTACATCTTGTTGACGCTGTCCGGTGCAGCCCGGAATTCCGGGCGCCGGTGGACCAGCGTCACGCTCTTTGCCACCGGCTGCAGGTTCAGCGTCCAGTCGAGTGCGGAATCGCCGCCGCCGACGATGACGAGATCATGGCCGCGGAAATCCTCCATGCGGCGCACCGAATAGAAGACGCTTTTGCCCTCATAGGGTTCGATGCCCGGAATGGGCGGCCGCTTGGGTTGGAACGAGCCGCCGCCGGCGGCGATCACCACCACCTTGGCCTCGAACACCTCGTTCTCGTCGGTGGTGACGCGGAAGCTGCCGTCCTCTAGCTTTTCGAGGCTGGAGACCATGCGGTTGTAGGTGAAGTCCGGCTTGAACGGGTGGATCTGCTCGAGCAGCTTGTCGACGAGGCCCTGCGCCGTGATCAGCGGCCAACCGGGAATGTCGTAGATCGGCTTTTCCGGATAAAGCTCGGCGCATTGGCCGCCAGGGCGGTCGAGGATATCGATCAGATGGCATTTCATGTCGAAGAGGCCGAGCTCGAACACGGCGAACAGGCCGACCGGCCCTGCCCCGACAATGAGTACGTCCGTCTTGATTGTGTCGGTCATGCCATGTGCCTTGTTGCGGAAACCGCGCGACACTGCATGAGCATGGGCCCGCTGCCAAGCGGCGAAGGCAAAAATCGATTGGAGCGGGCAGATCAGCCCTGGCGGGCGGGAACGCGCACGACCAGGCCGTCGAGTGCATCGCGGACCTTGATCTGGCAGGACAGCCGCGAGTTGGGCTGGACCTCATAGGCGAAGTCCAGCATGTCCTCCTCCATCGCCTCCGGCTCGCCGACCTCAGCCGTCCAGGCCTCGTCGACATAGACATGGCAGGTCGCGCAGGCACAGGCGCCGCCGCATTCGGCCTCGATGCCGGGCACGGCATTGCGGATCGCATTTTCCATGACGGTCGAGCCGTTTTCGGCGTCCACGTCGAATTGTGTGCCGTCATGGGCAATGAAGGTCAGCTTGGTCATTTGTCACCTGAAGGGAGTTCCAGCCGAGATAATCACTTGGCCGGACAAGTCAACTGCGGCGCGAAAGCGCCGCTTCGTGACGTTTTTTTGGAGAGCTGCGCTTATCGGCTGATGGCGGCGATGAAATCGCGTACTTCCTCAATCAGCACGCCAAGCCGCCCGAGGGTTTTGACGTCCTCCGGCTGCCCCTCGATGGCTGCGGCGCAATCGGCGATGGCGAATGCCCCCACCCCGCGGGCCGAGCCTTTCAGCCCGTGCGCCAGAAGCAGCCTTTCCTTGACGTCGGCTTCGAGGATCTTGTCGCGTACGGAAAGTGCCTGCTGCACGAACAGCGCCAGCACCTCCTGTTCGAGACCGCGATCGCCCATCGTCTGGCGCGCGAGATGCGCGAGATCCACAGGCCGCGACCGGGCCGTTCCCGACACATCACCGCCGGGCATGGAAAAGGCAATGCCGCTTTCGCCGCGCATGAGAATTGCAGCTCCTTGATGTTTAACTGGCCGGGAAATCTAGGCCATTCGCGTAGCTAACGGGTTAATGATTGGCCCGGAAAAATGTTGCGATGGAGGCGGCGAAATCACGTCTGCGTTAACCCTATATTTAAAGTTTTACGTATCGCGAGGAATGCAGGTTTTCTTTACCCCAGTGTGTCATTACGATACGAGGGTCCATTTTCAGCCTCCTGCACGGGATAAGAGAAGCCAGAATTAGGCCAAAATCAGAAGTCCCTCGGCAGCTAGTACAGGGTAGCGAAGGCATGGCGAAGAAACCAACGACGACACGTAATCTCGACAGCGACGTAGCCAGGGAACTCGAAAAAGCGCTCGACCTTGATTTGAGCGGAGATGGCGACGGCGGCCTCGATATGGCGGCGTCGATGGAAGACCTGGAAGCGCAGATTTCGCAGGCTGCGGACGAACTGGCGCGCGAAGGGCGCAGCCAGAAAGCCGAGCCGGCGGTCAATCAAGGTCAGACCGCCAATCTGAACCAGGCCGCAAATCTGAGCCAGAACGGGAATCAGGGCCAGAACGGAACGCCTTCGGCCACGACCAAGCCGACCGAGCTGCGCCCTGTGGAAAACCGCAACGGCACGCAGCCGGCCGGTTTCACGCCCGCCAATGACGACCGCCAGAAGGACTACCGGACGCTTCTGCACGGCCTCAACCGGCGCGCCTCGAGCACGATCTATTGGGTGGTGGCGTTCATTTCGCTTGCCTGGATCGCCGGTGCCGGCGGCCTGGCGAACCTTTTGTTCGGCTCGAGCATCTGGAAGATCCGCACTTTCGACCAGTTCTTCGCTCGCCCCGAGCTGATCGGCCTGGCGGTCGCCGCGATCATTCCGATCATCCTGTTCTGGGCCTTCGCGGCCATGGTGCGCCGTGCCCAGGAAATGCGCATTGCCGCGCAATCCATGACGGAAGTGGCATTCCGCCTCGCCGAGCCGGAAAACCTTGCCCAGGACCGCGTCATGATGATCGGCCAGGCCGTTCGCCGCGAAGTAGCGGCGATGGGCGAAGGCATCGAGCGCACACTTGCGCGCGCCGTCGAACTCGAGACGCTGGTCCACAGCGAAGTGAACCAGATCGAGCGCTCCTATTCCGAGAATGAAGCGCGTATCCGATCGCTGGTCGACGGGCTCGGCAGCGAGCGCGAGGCGGTCGTTACCCACGCCGAGCGCGTGCGCGCCTCGATTGCCGGCGCCCATGAGACGCTCCGGGACGAAATCGGCTCGGCCAGCGACATCATTCGTGACAGCATCCTCAATGCCTCGACCAAGCTGTCGATGACGATCACCAATTCCGGCGACACGCTGATCGACAGGATCAACGAAAGCTCGATGTCGATCTTCGATTCGGTCGAGGGCCGTCTCGATACGATCACCGACAAGCTGTCGACCTCGGGCGAGGCCTTTGCTTCGCTGCTCGATACCCGCATCGCCAAGCTGACGGACACAACCGACGGCCTTACCCGCTCGCTGACCGACCTGCTCGACGACCGCACCACCGGCATGGTGTCGCTGCTCGGCGGTGCCGCGCGCACGTTGAGCTCCGAATTCGAGGCCAGCCTCGACGGCATCGAACGTACCCTTGCCGAACGCGGCCAGGCGCTGATCAGCGAATTCCAGACCCGCGCCGAGGCGCTGGACACCGGTACGCAGAAGCTCAATGCCGCGCTCGAGGCCCGCGCCCGCCAGATCAACGAGACGCTGGTCGAGCGCGCGCGCGAAATCGCCCATACCTTCGCCGAGAGCAAGGACGCGCTGTCGTCGATGATCGATCAGGGCAAGACCCAGATCGGCGCCGACATGGCCGACATCATCTCGTCGACATCGTCGATGCTCGAAGCCCGCGCCAGCGATTTCGCCGGCCGCATGGAAGCGGCCCGGCACGTGGTATCGCGTTCCTTTGACAGCGATATCCAGCGGCTTGCGGACGCCCGCGTCGGCATCGAGGAAGCCGTCGAGAACCAC
The DNA here is from genome assembly GCA_963788955.1 of uncultured Alphaproteobacteria bacterium. Classification (GTDB taxonomy): domain Bacteria; phylum Pseudomonadota; class Alphaproteobacteria; order Rhizobiales; family Rhizobiaceae; genus Mesorhizobium. Next base: position 157,541 of record CAWBIN010000012.1, read on the forward strand.
AGCCGCAAGCTTGCCGAGAGCCGCGACCGTATGGCCGAGGCCATGCAGGCGGACCTCGCCAGGTTCGCGGAAGACCGCGCCGGCATCGACGACGCCGTGACCAACCAGGTGCAGAAGCTGGCGGAAGGCCGCAGTCTCATTTCGCGCGCGCTGGAGGAGGATCTGCGTAAGGTCAACGAATTGCGCGCTGCCATCGACGCCTCACTGGGCAGCCATCTGGAACAGCTCGAGGAAGGCCGCAACCGGCTTGTCCAGGCTTTGAATGATGACTCCAACAAACTCGTTCAAGCTCGTACGATCATTGATGAAATGGTTGCCGGACACGTCGGGAAACTCGCCGAGGGCCGCAGCATTCTTTCCCGTGCCCTGGAAGCTGACCTCGGCAAGCTGGCCGACAGCCGCGCCAGCATCGACGGTCTGGTCGCCGGCCAGGTCGAGAAGATCGCCGAGGGCCGTTCGGTGCTCGCCAAGGCCCTGGAGACCGACATTGTCGGCATCAAGAACCTGATCGAGACCCATTCCGCCAAGCTCGCCGAGGACAGGAGCGAGCTCAGCCGTTCGCTGGAGGGCGATCTGTCGGGCATCAGGAACCTGATCGAGGATCATTCCGTCAGGCTCGCCGACGACCGCAGCCTGCTGTCGCAGACGCTCGAGGCCGACCTTGCCAAGCTGGCGGAAGGCCGCTCGTCAATCGACGGTCTGGTCGCCGGCCAGGTCGAGAAGCTGGCCGAAGGCCGCGATATCCTCAAGCGCGCCCTGGAAGCCGATATCAACACGATCAAGAGCGCCATCTCGGGCCATTCCGAGCAGGTGGCGCAAGAGCGCAGCCAGCTTTCGAAGGCCCTGGAAGCCGATCTGCAGAATGTGAACAGCCTGATTGCCGATCACACGAACCGGCTTGTCCAGGATCGCTCGACGCTGTCGAAAGTCGTCGAGGATGATCTGCGGAATGTGAGCGGCATCATGGACGACCACACGAACAGGCTGTTCCAGGATCGCTCGACCCTGTCAAAAGCGCTCGAGGACGATCTCGCCAAGCTGGCGGAAAGCCGCTCCTCGATCGACGGGCTGGTTGCCGGCCAGGTCGAGAAGCTGGCCGAAGGCCGCGATATCCTCAAGCGCGCGCTGGAGGCCGATCTCAACACGATCAGGAGTGCCATTGCCGACCAGTCGCAGAAGCTGACCGAAAACCGTTCGGAGTTCGCACGGGTGCTGGAAGCCGATCTGGAGAACGTCAACAGCCTTCTGCAAGGCCACTCCGACAGGCTGGTGCAGGACCGCTCGACGCTGTCCAAGGCCCTGGAGGACGATCTCGCCAAGCTGGCGGAGAGCCGCTCCTCGATCGACGGGCTGGTCGCCGGCCAGGTCGAGAAGCTGGCCGAAGGCCGCGATATCCTGAGGCGGGCGCTCGAGGCGGACCTGCAGAAGATCGCGACCAGCCGCGGCGAGGTCGACGACATCATCGCCGGGCATGTCGGTAAGCTGGCCGAAGGCCGCGACATGCTGGCCCGCGCGCTGGAAGACGATCTCGCCAAGCTCGCCGACACGCGCAAGGACGTCGACCGCTCCCTGTCCGGCCACATCGACCAGATCGCCGCCAGAAGCACGGACATCTCCGCGGCAATCGCCGCCGACGTCGAAAAGATCGAGCAGGCGTTCAGCCGTCAGACCGGCATCATCGAGGAACGTGCCGGAACCATGGAGCGCGCGCTGTCGACAGGCGTGGACAGCGTTCGGAGCGTGCTGGAAAAGAGCGCCGTCTTCGTCGCCGGCCAGTTGCGCGAGAAGGTCATGGAGGTCACCAGCGCCCTGCACGAGCAGGCCGGCCTCGCCTTCAGCGACGCCGACCGCAAGATCGCCGAGCGCGCCGAGCAGACCTCTGCCGCCCTGCTCGCCAGGGCCGAGGACATCGCGCACGCCTTCGAGGAGGCGGATCGCCGCCTGCATGCGCGTGCGGAAGATACCACCAGTGCGCTGCTTGCGCGTACCGAGGACACGACCAGCGCGCTGCTTGCCAGGCACGACGAGACCTCGAACTCGTTGCTGGCTCGCGCCGAGGCGACGGCCGAACAACTGGCCGCTCGTGCCAGCGAGATCGCCGGCACCTTCGACGCGGCGGACCAGAAGCTGGTTGCCCGCGCTGTCGAAACGGCGCAGTCGCTGGCGGCCCGCGCCGGTGATATCCTGCGCAACTTCGAAGGCGCCGACCAGCGGCTGAGCATGCGCATCGGCGAATCGGCCGAAGCTCTGGCAGCACGCGCCACGGACCTTGGCCGCATCTTCGATGCCGCCGACCAGCATCTGCTATCGCGCATCGCCGAAGGTTCGGAAGCGCTGTCGTCGCGTGCATCCGAGATCGCCCGCATCTTCGACGATGCGGACCAACGCCTGGTATCGCGCATCGCCGACAGCAGCACCGCGATCGGTGGGCACGCCGAGACCATTGTCGGCGCCTTTGCCAGCACCGAGCAGCGCGTTGCCGAGCGTGCACGCCAGACCGGTCAGGACCTGGCTGTCCATGCCCGCGAGATCGAGCAGGCGCTGGCCGGTGCCGACGAGCGTCTGGCTTCGAGCGCGGCGGCGGCAGCCGCCCGCGTCGAGGAACAGGTCGCCGGCGTCGAGAGCCGCCTCGCCAACACGGCGGAAACGATGGGCCAGAAGCTCAACGAGCAGATTTCGGGTGCCGAGGCGCAGCTCATCTCGCGCGCCAACGTCATCGCCGAAACCTTTACCGCGGTCGGCCAGCATATCGGCCAGAGCACCAACGATGCCGCCAAGACCATCGGCGCCAACACCCGCGAGCTCAACACCATGCTCGCGGCGCGTTCGGCCGAAATGTCGAGGATCCTTGACGAGACGGCGCGGCCTCTGGTCGAACGCTTCGCCCAGGGTGGCTCGGAACTGCAAAAGAGCATGGAAGAGGTCACCGAGCGGGCGACCGAGAAGCTGCGCAGCGAAAACGCGGCCCTCGTCAACGCGCTTGCCAGCCGTACGGCCGAAACCTTGTCGGCGGTCGAAGGCGCGCGTTCGACGCTCGCTGAAAGCGTCGCCGATCTGATCGGCCGCATGAGCAACTCCAGCGCGCAGCTCGGTCAGCTGATCGACCAGGCGGCGCTCAACCTCGGCCAGGTCGACGAACGCCTGACCGGCAGCACGCAAAGCTTCGCGGCGACGACGGAAAAGGCGGCACAGACCTTCGCCAGTTCGGCACGCCTGGTCGATTCGAACACGACGCGGCTCACCGAACTGTCGTCCGCCACCTTGCGCGAGGTCGCCGCGATCGCCACCAAGTTCGACGAGCACAGCCGTCTGCTGTCTTCCGCTTCGGACCTGCTGAGCTCGGCCCAGAGCAATCTGGAGCACACGCTGGAGCGGCAGTCGTCGCTGGAGGATCTCGCCGTCGGCTTGGTCAAGAAGTCGGAAGACCTCGAGAAGGTGATGCGGTCGTTCGAGAACCTGGTCGGGCAGACGATGCAGAATGCGGAGGGCCGGACGATGGAATTGGCGGAGAAGATCCGCACCGCCATTGCCGATGTCGTCGAATCGGCAACCAAGCGCTTCGCCGACGCCACCGAGGAGATGCGGCGTACGGCCGGCTCGATCAAGAGCGAGCTCGACCTGACCCGTGCCGAACTCAAGAAGGGCGTCATCGAGATGCCGGAAGAGGCCAAGGAATTGACCTCGGCCATCCGGCGCGCCGTTTCCGAGCAGATCAACGCGCTCAAGGAACTGTCCGACATCGTTGCGAAATCGGGCCGCGGTAGCAGCGACAGCTCGGAGCAGCGCAACCTGCGCCCCGCACCGCAGGTGCCTGCTGCACGTGCGCCTGAGCCACAGCGTCGCCCGCCGGCGCCGCAGCAGCCGGAGCGTCCGGCGCCTCAGGTGCCGCTGGGCGGCGCAACGCTGCGCGGCACGCTCGATCTCGAGCGCCCCGCCGAGGCGGCTTCGCGGCGCGACCCCAATGGCCGCACGCCACAGGGCGGCTGGGTGCGCGACCTCCTCACCGGCGCATCGCGTGAGGAGGATGCGAGGCCTGCCGTGCCCGCGGAACGTTCCGCTCCGGCCCAGCGCTCGCCGCTTCACGTCATGGAGTCGCTGAACTCGCTGTCCGTCGACATCGCAAGGGCCATCGACCACGACGCGTCGATCGAGCTGTGGAACCGCTACCGGCGTGGCGAGCGTGACGTGTTCACGCGGCGCCTCTACACGCTAAAGGGCCAGCAGACCTTCGACGAGATCCGCCGCAAGTATCAGACGGAGGCAGAGTTCCGCGCCGCTGTCGATCGCTACTGCGACGATTTCGAGAAGCTGCTCAAGGACGTGTCGCGCAACGACCGCGACAACATCATGGCGCAGACCTATCTGACGTCGGACACCGGCAAGGTCTACACCATGCTGGCGCACGCCAGCGGCCGCCTGCACTGAGCGGCCGATAGGCTGAACATAAAAAGGCGGGCCGCAGCCCGCCTTTTTATTTGTCCGACGTCCATTTCAACATTGAGTGCATGCGCGCCGGCCGAGCCGTTCGGGCGCTGTCAGATCACGGAATCCGTCCAGCGGACAATGTCCTTCGCCGCCTCACCGAAAGCGCTGTCCAGCGCGTCGACATAGGCCGGGTTGCCGCTGCCCGAGACCGGCGCGCTGGCGGTGAAGTTCTTGGAGGCGCGCACCTCGCCATTGCGGTCGTTCAATATGCGCACGAACAGGTCGACCTCGGCATGCTCGCCGCCATCGACCCGGACCTCGAAGGAACGAACCTCGACGATCACCTGATAGTCGATCGCCAGGCCCTCGCCCGGCTTGCCGACGCCGGCGAAGCTGCCGGAGCGTTGGAACGTCTCGGCAAGCCTTGCCTGCACGATCAGCGGCAGCCGGTCGGCCCATTGCGCGCCCTTGAGATACTGGATCGAGCGGTCGGACGGCTTGATGACGATGTTCTGGCTGTCCAACGCCTTGAGCGCGGAGGGTTGGGCGATCAGGATCTGGCGGCGGCTGTGGCCATGCGCGTCGATCGACGGCGCCGAAAGCTCGAATGTATCGAGCGGCGCAGGCTTGCCGCCAAGTGCCGCACAGCCGGCAAGCGTCAGCGCAAGCAGTGCCGCAGCCGATGTCAACCCGCCTGTTCTCACCCACACCGACTTCACGCGCGATCCCCGTTGTCCCCGGATCGTAAGATCAACCCGCAATTGCGGTTTATGTTCTTGCGGTGGACGGACGCCGAAGTCAACGCCGCACCCTGCCGTCATATTGCCGGACCTCGCCCTCGCCGCCCGACAGGATCCGCTGCGGATTGCGGCTGAGATCGGTCACGGCCTCCTCGATGCGGTTGATCGAGCGGCGGCTGTCCTGGACCAGCGCCTCGACATCCTGCAGACCCTGGCCCGAGAAACGAGCCAGATTGTCGGTGATGGTGCCGAGGCGGGCATTGAGCGTATCGGCTACCTGCTTGAACGACTTCAACGTATTCCTGGCATCGGCCATGACGCCATCGGCCTCGCCGGAGCCGAGCAAGGTGTCGACCTTGGCCAGGATGCCGTCGACGCGCACCGAGGCATCGTTGAGCCGTTGCGCCAGCTGTTTGGCGTCCTTGATCGTCTGGTCGATGTCGTCGGCCCGGTTGGCGAACTTGTCGGTCACCTTGGCGATGTCGGCGGCGGCCTTGTCGGCGTTTTCGCTGGCCTTCTGGATATTGGCGAGCGCCGTGCGAACCTCGGCCGGGTCGATGCCGTCGAGAACGCCATTGACTTTGTCCAGCGTGCCTTGCGTCTTCTGGGCGAAGTCGTTGATCGAACCCACTGCCGTGTCGACATTCTTGATCACACCGTCGAACTGCTTCGAGGTTTCCTTCAGATTGCCGGTGACCGTGTCGACATTGGCGACGATGCTCTTGATCTGGTCCTTGTCGACGGCGTTGAGCAGGCCTTCCGCGGCCTTCAGCGTGCCGTCGAGCTTGCCCGACACGCCCTGCAGCTCATCCGACAGCGAACTGACGCTGGCGAGGAACTTGTCGATGCCGTCGGAATTCTTGGCCAGCGCATCGGAGAATGTCTGCGCGTTCTTGACGGTCTGGGTCAGCGGACCGCGAACGTCTTGGGTGAAACCTTCCAGATTCGAAAGCACCTTGTCGGCGCGGGTGAAGATGTCCTGCGCGGTCTGCAGCAGGTTGGTCACGGCGGACGGGTTGGCGACGATCTCGGCGACCTTGCCTTCCTTTTCGGCCTGGTCGAGCAGCTTGACCTCCTTGGGGTCGGCGCCCTTGAGCTCGATATTGGCCTGGCCGGTCAGGCCGGCAAGCCCGATATCGGCCTGCGTCGACTTGGTGATCGGCGTCATGCGGTCGATTTCGGTGTCGGCGATGGCGACCGTCGGATTGTCGACATCGATATAGACGCGCTTGACGTCACCCACCTTGACGCCGTTGAACAGCACGAAGCTGCCGCGCCCCAAGCCGGACGCCGAGCCCGGAATGCGCACGCGCAGCACCGCCGTCTCGCCCCTGTCGCCGATCGCAGCTGTCCAATAGACGAAGGCGAAGGCCGCCAGAATCGCGGCCAGCGTGAAGATGCCGACAATGACGTAGTTGGCTCTGGTTTCCATTGCCCCACTTATGGCTATGCGCGCGCCGCAAGATCAAGTTGGCGCGCGCGTTTTCCGCGGAAATAGGATTTCACCCACGGCTCCTCGCTCTTCAGCATGTCCTCGATCGTGCCTTCGACCAGCACCTTCTTCTTGCCGAGCACCGCAACGCGGTCGCAGGCGGTGAACAGCGTGTCGAGATCGTGCGTGACCATGTAGACCGTCAGGCCCATCGTATCGCGCAGCTTGACGACCAGTTCGTCGAATTCGGCCGCACTGATCGGGTCGAGGCCGGATGTCGGCTCGTCGAGGAAGACGATGTCCGGGTCGAGCGCCAGCGCGCGCGCCAGCGCGGCGCGCTTGATCATGCCGCCGGAAAGCTCGGAGGGGAATTTCTGCGCCGCGTCCGGCGGCAAGCCGACCAGTTCGATCTTCAGCAACGCCAGCTCGTCCATCAGCTTCTTCGGCAGGTCGAGATATTCGCGCATCGGCACCTGGACGTTCTCCTGCACCGTCAGCGCCGAAAACAGCGCGCCGTGCTGGAAAAGCACGCCAAGGCGCATGTCGATGCGCAAGCGCTCGATGTCGCTCGCCTTCTCGACATCGACGCCGAACAGCTTGATCGTGCCCGACTGTTTGGGAGTCAGGCCGAGGATGGTGCGCAGCAGGACCGACTTGCCCGCACCCGAGGCGCCGACGAAGCCGAGGATCTCGCCACGCCGGATGTCGAGCGAGAGCTTGTCGAGCATGAGCTTGTCGCCGAAGGAGACGGTAATGTCGTGCGCCGACAGCACGATATCGCCCTCGTCCCTATTCTCCCCGACCTTGGCCTCAGTCCGCGTCGCCATGTCAGAAATCGATCGCCGCGTAGAACATGGCGAAAAGACCGTCGAGGATGATGACCACGAAGATCGACTTCACCACCGAGGCGGTCACATGCTGTCCCAGCAATTCGGCGCTGCCGCCGACCTTCATGCCTTCGACAGAGGCGATGATGCCGATGATCATGGCCATGAACGGAGCCTTGATCAGCCCGGCAAAGATCGTGCTGAGGTCGATGGCGACGCGCAGACGGTCGATAAAGGCGGCCGGAGGAATGTCGGAATAAAGCCAGGCAGCGACGATGCCGCCGCCAAGCGCGGCGAAATTGGCGATGATGGTCAGGCAAGGCAGGGCGATCACCAGCGCGACCAGCCGCGGAAAGACCAGCACGCCGATCGGGTTCAGGCCGATGACCTTCAGCGCGTCGACTTCCTCGCGCATCTTCATCGAGCCGATTTCGGCGGTGATCGCGCTGCCGGAGCGGCCGGCGATCATGATCGCGGTCATCAGCACGCCGAGCTCGCGCAGGATCAGCATGCCGACGAGGTCGACGACGAAGATGTCGGCGCCGAAATAGCTGAGCTGGTAGGCGCCCTGCTGGGCGACGATGGCGCCGACGATGGCCGACATCAGCACCACGACCGGGATGGCGCCGACGCCCATGCGATCGATCTGGTTGAAGATCGCGGCCGGATTGACGGCATGGCCGCGACCGAGCTTCATCTGCGCGCCGCGGATGGTGGCGCCGAGGATGTTCATCGACGCGAGGAAATCGTCGCGCATCTCATAGACGCGGCGGCCGACCGCCTCGAGCGCGCGGATAATGATGTTGGGCGGCCCGGCCGCTCCCGATTCGGGCTCGCGCCGGACGGCGTCGCCGACAGCGCCGAGCAGGATCGAAGCAATCTCGCTCTGCCCTTGCAATTTGACTTCGACGCCCTTCTTCTCGAAAGCGCTGACCAGGCGATCGATCAGCCAGGCGCCGGCGGTGTCCATCTTTTCAATGTGCGAAAGATCCAGCGCCAACGTCTTGAAACCGCTGCGCTTCTCGATCCGGCGCATCTCCGCGTCGACCAGCGCCACGGTGCGTGTCGTCCAGGTTCCGGAAAAGGCGCAGCCGAGAACGCCGCCCTCCTCGCCGACGGCAATGCGCGGCTGGCCATTTGGCTCCTTGGCGGCGGTGCCGCTTGCGTCGCGTTTGCCGATGGTCAACATGGCGTCCTGTTTAGCCTGCCGGAACCAGCCTGTCATTTGCCGGCATGCCGTTGTCGCATAGCCTGAGAAGAAAAATATGGCGCGTGTCATTTCGGTCGAATCCGAGCGTTTTCCCATCGCCGTCGCCTTCACCATTTCACGCGGCTCGAAGACGGAAGCCGAGGTCATCACGGTGACGATCGGCGACAATGGCCATACCGGGCGGGGCGAATGCGTTCCCTACAAGCGCTATGGCGAGACCATGGAGGGCGTGCGCGAGGCGATCGAGGCCATGCGCGAGATGATCGCTGGCGGCATCGGCCGGACCGCACTGCTCGATGCCATGCCCGCCGGGGCGGCCCGCAACGCCATCGACTGTGCTCTGTGGGACCTGGAAGCAAAGGCAGGCGGCAAGCCGGTGGCTGCCGGCATTTGCAAGGCTCCGTTGCGAGCGCTCGAGACAGCCTACACGCTGTCGCTTGGCGAGCCGGAGGCGATGGCGGCGCAGGCCCGCGCCAATGCCTCGCGGCCGCTGCTCAAGGTCAAGATCGGCGGCGACAACGATATCGCCCGCATTCGTGCCGTGGCGGAGGCGGCGCCGGGCAGCCGCATCATCCTCGACGCCAACGAGGGCTGGACCGATGAGAACATCGTCGAAAACCTCGCTTTTGCCGCCGCGCAACGCATCGCTTTGATCGAGCAGCCGCTTCCCGCCGGCCGCGACGGCCTTTTGGGGCATATCGCGCATCCGGTGCCGATCTGCGCCGACGAGAGCGTGCACGAGGCGAAAAACCTCGAAGCGCTGGTCGGCCTCTACGACGCCGTCAACATCAAGCTCGACAAATCGGGCGGCCTGACGGAAGCGCTGGTGTTGCGCGACCGTGCCCGAGAGCTCGGTTTCGGTATCATGGTCGGCTGCATGGTCGGCACGTCGCTGGCGATGGCGCCGGCCGTCTTGCTGGCCCAAGGCGCCGACTTCGTCGATCTCGACGGTCCGCTGTTGCTGGCCCGCGACCGCGAGCCCGGCCTCGTCTACGAGGGGTCGCTGGTCTCACCCCCTGACAGGTCGCTGTGGGGCTGAGCGCGCGGCGAGCCCGATCAGCACCAGACCAATGATGGCGATCGGGATCATGGCCAGAAAACCGTCGACGCCATAGCGGTCGTAGAGCGGACCAGAGGCGAGCGTCACCACGGCCATAAAGAAGCCGTTGAAGAAATAGGCAATGCCTTGCGCGGCACCCGTGCGCTCTTCGGAGACGGTTTCGCCGATCATCTTCTGCAAGCCGATGAGCACCATCGCCACCGACACTGAATGCAGGGTCTGGACGCCGAAGAAGCCGGCAACACCAAGGCCAAGCGGCCAGATCAGTGGAAAGGCGATCCAGCGCACGATCGAGCCGATGCCGGCGATCACCATGACCTGGACGACGGAAACAGAGGCGAAAATGCGGTTGAAAAACAAAAACATGCAGACCTCGGCGACCACGCCCCAGGCCCACAGCAGCCCGACGACGGAATCGCTGATGCCGATAGACTTCCAGTAGATCGACACGAAGCCGTAGAGAAAGGCATGGCTGGCGGTGATGATGCCGACGCCGAGGGTGAAATACAGGAAGTAGGCATTGAGCAGCTTTGGCGCCGATTGCTGGATGTCGGTGGCCGAAAGCGGTGAGGCACGGCGCGGACGGCCAAGGCGCGGTGCCAGCAATCCGGCCAGAAGTGCGGCGGCAAGGGCCACGAAGATGATCGCCGGCACGGCCTTGGGGCCTGTCCAGGCCAGGATAAAACCGCCGGCGATGTTGGCGCAGAGATAGGAGATCGAGCCCCATTTGCGCATGGCGGTGTAGTTGGAGCCGAAGCGGCGCACGCCCGAAAGCGCCAGCAAATCGGCGATCGGCGAATGCGGCGTCCAGACGATGGTCAGCGCCAGCGAAACGGCCAACACCGTGGCGTAGGTGGGGGTGAGGAAATAGCCGGCGGAGATGACCATGGTCGCGGCGACGAGCACGATATAGACATTGGCCCGGTCCTTGGCCCGGTCGGCCAGGGCGGTGAGCAGCGGCGTCGTCAGCACGCGCAGGAACATCGGCGCGGCCAGAATGACCGCGATCTGTCCGGCATGGAAACCCTCGGCCTGCAGCCACAGCGGGAAATAAGGCAGATGGATGCCGAGCGACACGAACAGCGTGAAGAAGATCAGGCTCATGCGCAGTTCGAAATGGCGCGGCTTGACGAGCTGTTCGGGCGAAAGCGGCGGCAGGGACATGAAATCGATCCAATTACGCCGCATTCGACCAGACGGCAGCAACGTGATCGACCATTAACATGGAGAAAAACCGGGCGAAACCGGTTGGACTAATCGATTGATTCGGCGGTCCGCGGCGCGGCCGTGGCTTTACGCCGCTTCGACCACCCGGTCCTCGATGAGCATCGGGATGAACGGCTCGTCCGGAGCCTCGGGCAGGACCTTGGCCCAGTGCAAGATTTCCATCCGGCCGTCGAAATGCTCGACCACCGCCGTGCAGCTCTCCACCCAGTCGCCGGTGTTGATGTACTGCACGTCCTCGTAGTTCTCGATCGCGGCGTGGTGGATGTGGCCGCAGATGACGCCGTCGACATGCGAGCGGCGCGCTTCCTCGGTCAGCATGGTCTGGAACGAGCCGATGAAGTTCACCGCCTTCTTGACGTTGACCTTGGCCCAGGACGAAAACGACCAGTAAGGCAGGCCAAGCAACTGGCGAAGCCGCGTCACAACCCTGTTGACGAGCATGGCTGCGTCATAGGCATAGTCGCCGAGATAGGCCAGCCAGCGCGCATTGTGGACGACGGTGTCGAACTGATCGCCGTGGATGACCAGCAGGCGCCTGCCGTCGGCGGTCTCGTGGATGGCACGGTCGGCGACGACGATGCCGCCGAAATGCACGCCCTGGAACTGGCGCGCGAACTCGTCATGATTGCCGGCGATGTAGGTGATGTTGGCGCCCTTGCGCGCCTTGCGCAGCAATTTCTGCACGACGTCATTGTGGCTCTGCGGCCAGTGCCAGCTGCGCCGCAGGCGCCAGCCGTCGACGATGTCGCCGACGAGATAGATGATATCGGCGTCGTGATGGCGCAGGAAATCGATCAGGAAGTCGGCCTTGGCCGCCTTCGAGCCGAGATGGACGTCGGAGATGAACATGCTGCGGAAAGTGCGGGGCTCTGGGCCAGACATCAGATCGTCACCGTTGCTTTCGCGCAGGCTATGCCCCAATTCATGCAACAACCGTATGACGGTTGCGATTGGTCCAGTTGAAGAGCTAGCGTGCCGCCCTTGATCAGAGGAGAAAATCACCATGGATCTCGGCATTCGCGGCAAGAAGGCGATCGTCTGCGCATCAAGTAAAGGACTTGGGCGCGGCTGCGCCATGGCGCTGGCCGAGGCCGGCTGCGATCTGGTGGTCAACGGCCGCAATGCCGAGCTGCTGGCCACGACGGCCCAGGACATCCGTGATCGCTACGGCGTCAAGGTGACCGAGATCCTCGGTGATGTCTCGAAGCCCGAAGTGCAGAAGGCGATGCTTGCCGCCTGCCCCGATCCCGACATCCTCGTCAACAACAATGGCGGCCCGCCGCTGCGCGACTTCCGCACGCTCGACCGCGAGAAGATCCTCGAAGGCGTCACCCAGAACATGGTGACCCCCATCGAGCTGATCCAGGCGGTGATTGACGGCATGGCGGCGCGCGGCTTCGGCCGCATCGTCAACATCACGTCGCTGTCAGTCTATGTGCCGATCCCCGGGCTCGATCTGTCGTCCGGCGCGCGCGCCGGCTTGACCTCGTTCCTGGCCGGCGTCGCCCGCACCGTGATCGACCGCAACGTGACGATCAACAGCATGCTGCCCGGCAAGCTCGACACCGACCGGCTGCGCGGCCCGCATGAAGCCGGGACGCCGGAAGACCCGGCGGCGGCGGCCGCGCGCAAAGCGCGCATCAGCGCCGACGTGCCTGCCAAGCGGCTCGGCACGCCGGAGGAGTTCGGCCAGATCTGCGCCTTCCTGTGCTCGGTTCATGCCGGCTACCTGACCGGGCAGAACATTCCGGTCGATGGCGGCCTCTACGTCAGCGCATTCTGACGACAAGGTCCGGCTTTCTCGCAGGATTTCAACACAAGAGATTGAAGTAACTCGATCTTTTCGACCTTGACCCTTTCTGTCGTGCTTGCGTCATTTGGCGTCGCGAAAAACCGACGCCGCATGCTAAAAGGCAGCGAGGCAGCAGCGCAGGGAGGGCCGGCATGGACAGCGAGAACAAGAAGACGGCCCGGTCGGACCTCGACGAGGCCGCGCTCTACTTCCACAAGCATCCCACCCCTGGAAAGCTCGAAATCCAGGCGACCAAGCCGCTCGGCAACCAGCGCGACCTGGCGCTTGCCTATTCGCCCGGCGTCGCCGCCCCTTGCCTCGAAATCCGCGACGATCCGGCAACCGCCGCCGACTACACGGCGCGCGCCAACCTGGTCGGCGTCGTCTCCAACGGCTCGGCGGTGCTTGGCCTCGGCAATATCGGCCCGCTCGCCTCCAAGCCGGTCATGGAAGGCAAGGCGGTGCTGTTCAAGAAATTCGCCGGCATCGACGTGTTCGACATCGAGATCGACGCGCCCGGGATCGAGCGCATGGTCGAGACGATCTCGGCGCTGGAGCCGACCTTCGGCGGCATCAACCTCGAGGACATCAAGGCGCCCGAGTGTTTCGAGGTCGAGGAACAGCTCAAGGCCCGCATGGGCATACCGGTGTTCCACGACGACCAGCACGGCACGGCGATCATCGTCGCCGCCGCGGTGCTCAACGGGCTGGAATTTGCCGGCAAGACGATTTCGGACATCAAGATCGTCACCTCGGGCGCGGGTGCCGCCGCCCTGGCCTGCCTCAATCTGCTGGTCTCGCTCGGCGCCAAGGTCGAGAACATCTGGGTCACCGACCGTTTCGGCGTCGCCTACAAGGGGCGCACGGACGAGATGGACCGCTGGAAAGATCCTTACGTGAAGGATACTGCAGCGCGAACGCTGGCCGATGTGATTTCGGGCGCAGACGTCTTCCTTGGCCTGTCGGCCGCCGGCGTGCTGAAGCCGGAACTGCTGCAGCATATGGCGCCGAAGCCGCTGATCCTGGCACTGGCCAATCCCAATCCGGAGATCATGCCGGAGGCTGCGCGGGCGGCACGGCCCGACGCGATGATCTGCACTGGCCGTTCCGATTTTCCCAATCAGGTCAACAACGTACTGTGCTTTCCTTACATTTTTCGTGGAGCCCTGGACTGCGGCGCCAGCGCCATCAATGAAGAGATGAAGATGGCGGCGGTGCGGGCTATCGCCGCACTCGCCCGCGAGGAACCGTCCGACGTCGCCGCACGCGCCTATTCGGGCGAGACGCCGATCTTCGGACCCGATTTCCTGATCCCCTCGCCCTTCGACCCCAGGCTGATCCTGCGTATCGCGCCGGCGGTCGCCAAGGCGGCCTGCGACACCGGTGTGGCGACCAGGCCGATCACCGACTTCGCCGCCTATATCGACAAGCTCAACCGCTTCGTCTTCCGCTCCGGCCTGGTGATGAAGCCGGTGTTCTCGTCCGCCAAGGCGTCGAGCGCCAAGCGCGTCATCTATGCCGAGGGCGAGGACGAGCGGGTGCTGCGCGCCGCGCAGGTTGTGCTTGAGGAAGGCATTGCCGAGCCGATCCTGATCGGGCGTCCGCATGTCATCGAGGTCAGGCTGAAGCGCTATGGGCTGCGCATCAAGCCGGGCGTCGATTTCGGCCTGATCAACCCCGAGGACGATCCGCGCTACCGCCACTATGTCGACCTGTTGATCGAACTCGCCGGCCGGCGCGGCGTGACGACGGAGGCAGCCCGCACCATGGTGCGTACCGACAACACGGTGATCGCCGCACTTGCGCTCAAGCGCGGCGACGCCGATGCCATGGTCTGCGGTCTCGAAGGCCGTTTCGAGCGGCATCTGCGCAACGTCACCTTGATCATCGGGCCACGCGAGGGCATCAAGGACCGGGATCTGTCGACGCTGTCGATGCTGATCTCGCAGCGCGGCATCATCTTCCTCACCGACACGCATGTCTCGGTCGACCCGACGGCGGAAGAGATCGCCGAGATGACGGTGCTGGCGGCGGAGGAGATCCAGCGCTTCGGCATCGAGCCCAAGGCAGCACTTCTGTCGCATTCGGATTTCGGCTCGCGCGATTCACCGAGCGCGCTTAAGATGCGCCAGGCGGCGGCAATCCTGGCGCGCATCGCGCCGGAATTGCAAAGCGACGGCGAGATGCATGCGGACTCGGCGCTGTCGGAGCATTTGCGCCAGCGCGTCTATCCGCATTCGCGGCTGAAGGGCGAAGCCAATCTGCTGGTGTTTCCGAACCTCGATTCCGCCAACATCACGCTCACCGCGCTGCGCGCCATGATGGATGCGCTGCATGTCGGGCCGATCCTGCTCGGCACGGACAAGCCGGCACACATATTGACGCCTTCGGTGACCTCCCGTGGCGTCGTCAACATGACCGCGCTCGCCGTGGTCGAGGCGGCCCACAAGGCGCAGGCGGTGGTCAATCTGGGCTAAGGCCGCATTTGGCGCTAAGCTGCCGTCACGTTTGGTTGCAGATTCGATTGCGTTGGTTGCAGACTAAGGCGCGGTTAACCGCGGTCGCGTTAGTTTCGTGGCGAACAGGCGAGCGGAGTTTTGGGGCACATGGCGGGCGCAGGGTTGAGGCTGACGCACCTTGCCGCGCTGCTTGGCGCGCTCGCGGCATCGGTCATTGGCGTCACCGAGCCGCAGGCCGCCTCGCGCGCCTGCCGCCAGCTCGAAGCCCAGCTTGCGGCCGCCTCGAATGGTGGCGGTGGCAAGCCGGGCCTGATCCGCAAATATGACGACGCCATCACCCGCCAGCGCCAGCAGCTGGCAAGGGCGCGCGGACAGGCGAGCGATGCCAGTTGCGGCTTCTCGCTGTTTTCCCGCAACGTCAGCGAATGCGCGGCACTCAACGCCACCATCGATCGCATGAATGCCAATCTCGACGCCCTGCAGGCAAAGCGCGAGCGGCTTGCCGGTGGCGGCACGCGACGCGACCGCAGCCGCATCCTGGCGGCGCTCGACGCCAATGGCTGCCGTGAGGACAAGATCGAGCCGCGGCGCGCTCCGGTCCAGGAAGCGGCTCGCGAAAGCGGCAACGGCAACCTGTTCGACCAGCTTTTCGGCGGCAGCGGCCATCTCGACGCGCTCGAGCAGCCCGATTATCCGGACGAAGAGCGTGCCATACGCCGGGTGATCAACCAGCCCGACGGCATGGACCTGCCACGGCTGAGCGGCGAGTACCGCACCATGTGCGTGCGCACCTGCGATGGCTATTTCTTCCCGATGTCGAACGCCGCCTCGCTCGGCGACTTCGAGCGCGACCAGAAGAACTGCGAATCGAGCTGCCCCGGCACCGAGATGCAGGTTTTCTACACCCGCGGCATGGATGACGATTTCGGCGAACATGACATCGTCGGTTACCGGCAGGCCCTATAGCGAAATGCCGACGGCCTATCTCTACAAGCAGACCAACATGCCTAGGCCGCCGGCCTGCGGCTGCAATGCTCAGGCCGGGAATTTCGAGATCATCGCCGGCAATCCGCCAAGCCCGGAACAATCCGTCCCCGATGCGACGACCACGCCGTTCACTCCGGTGCCGGCCAACAAACCGGATCCGGGCGCCGATCCCGAGACGCTCGCCAATGCAGAGGGCGGCCTCGACCGCGACACGATCAAGCGTATGGCCGAAATGCCCGCCACCTCGCCGGTCTCGGCGTTGCCGCCGGACCAGCGCAAGGTCAGGGTCGTCGGGCCAGCGTTCCTTCCCGACCCAGCAGGGGCAATAGATCTGCAAGCTCCGGCCCGGAAGGCTGTCCAGTAAGGGCGAGTCTTAGCGGCATGAACAGCGCCTTGCCCTTGCGGCCCGTCGCCTCCCGGATCTTGCCGGTCCAGTCCTTCCAGACGGTGCCGTTCCACGGCTCTTCCGGCAACAGGTCGAACGCCTCGCGCAGGAAGTCGCGGTCCTCGCCGGAAAGCTCCGGCGGCTCCTGCAGTCCTTCGCCGAGGACGCGCCACCACTGAACCGCATCGGCCAGCCTGTCGAGATTGCCGCGCACGGCCAGCCAGAACGGCTCGGCCTTGTCGCCGGAAACGCCGAGCACGATCAGCCGGTCGCGCGCCTCGGAGTACGGCATATTGTGAATCAGCGTCCGATTGAGCACGAAAAGCTCGTCCGGATCGAATTTCGCCGCTGATTTCGAGGTCGCGGCCGGATCGAAATGCCCCGCAAGCTCGGCTAGGTCAGGCATGGTGGCGACATTTTCGGAGGTGCCGACCAGCACGGCCAGCGAGGCGACGGCCATCGGCTCGATGCCGTTTTCGCGCAGGCTTTCGATCGACAGCGCGCCGGTGCGCTTCGACAGCCCCTCGCCCGATGCCGTGGTCAGGAGGTTGTGGTGGCCGAAAACCGGCGGCACGGCCTCCAGCGCCTGGAACAGGGCGATCTGCACGCCGGTGTTGGTGACATGGTCGTCGCCGCGGATGACGTGGGTAACGCCCATATCGATGTCGTCGACCACGGAAGGCAGCGTATAAAGGTAGGTGCCGTCCTCGCGCAGCAGCACCGGATCGGACAGCGAGGCGAGATCGACGGTCTCCTCGCCGCGCACCAGATCGTTCCAGTGGATCTCGGTGCGCTCGGGCTGCAGCGGATCGCTGGTGTAGTTCGGCAGCAGGAAGCGCCAGTGCGGCTTGCGGCCGTCAGACTGGTATTCGGCCACCTGCTCCGGCGTCAGCGTCAGCGCCTCGCGGCCATAGACCGGCGGCAGGCCGCGCGTGCGGCGCACCTTGCGACGAAGATCGAGCTCTTCCGGCGTTTCGTAGCAGGCGTAGAGAACGCGCGCCGCCTTCAGCCGCTCGACCGCCGCATCGTAAATCTCGACGCGCCGCGACTGGTATTCGGTGACATCGGGGAAAATCCCAAGCCAATGCAGGTCGTAAAGGATGGAGTCAGCGAATTCCTGCGTCGAGCGGGAGACATCGGTGTCGTCGAAGCGCTGGATGAAGCGGCCCTTGTTGTTCAAGGCAAACAGCCAGTTGAACAGCGCGGTGCGCGCGTTGCCGATATGGATGCGGCCGGTCGGCGATGGGGCAAAACGGACGGTTACTGTCATGAGCGGGGCGTAGCGGATGCTTTTCCGGTTGACAAGACGCGCCCCCGCGCGACGGGCAGACATAGAACATAGAGGGCTAAATGAAAAGGCGGTGGATCACAGCCGTTGCACGTAGCGACCGAAGCGAGGCATGGCGGTCGCTACGCCGGGCAAACCGGGGTTTCAGGAGCGCCGATCTGTCCCCGTTATCCACATGTGTGACACACAAGATATTGGGGTCATAAAAGCTACGCAAACGAATCCTTGACGGCGCAAAACGAGTCGCCTTTTATAGGCCATGCGCTCCTGTTGAGAGCGCGACCGGAATGTTCTGAGCCCGGTCTTTTTTCCCGGAATTTGTGCGTTTTGCCCGCATTTCCGCCCGTTACGAGGCCGGCGGAAGCGTTGGGGTTGTTGGGGCCAGGGGTGGCGAAAAGGGACAATTGTCGGACTGGAAAAAATACTCTGTTAACACTATATTTAGTGTTTGCAGGCAGGTTCGGCGCTAGATAATGTGAAATTCCTCGATCGGGGGAATTGAGCAAAAAGTTTCAGATTTGAGGGACCCGCAGGGGTCGCCAGTGGGTTGGACAGGCGCTTCGCAAGAGAGTCTGGCCAGCAGGACGGGCGGAAGCTGCGAAAGGAGATGCCGGCGTTGTCAAGACGTCGGCCAACGGCGGACTGCGCGTTTCGATTTGGGGGCAGAAATCCCCGGGGAAAAGCGCTATATATAGACAAAAGGGATCGGACCAATGCGCATCGAGCGTCGTTTCACCAAGCAAGGGCAATCGGCTTACGCGGAGATCGAATTCCGCAAGGCGCTTTCGGAGATCAAGAATCCGGATGGCTCGGTGGTGTTCCGCTTGGACAATATCGACGTGCCGGCGCAGTTCTCCCAGGTCGCCGCCGACATCCTGGCGCAGAAATATTTCCGCAAGGCCGGCGTTCCGGCGCGCCTGAAGAAGGTCGAGGAGAACGACGTCCCCTCCTTCCTGTGGCGCTCCGTCGCCGACGAGGCGGAATTGGCCAAGCTCCCCGAGGCAGAGCGCTACGGCTCCGAGATCGACGCCCGCCAGGTCTTCGACCGTCTGGCCGGCACCTGGACCTACTGGGGTTACAAGGGCGGCTACTTCAAGTCCGAGGACGACGCCCGCACCTTCCGCGACGAGCTTGCCTATATGCTGGCCACCCAGCGCGTGGCGCCGAACTCGCCGCAATGGTTCAACACCGGCCTGCACTGGGCCTATGGCATCGACGGTCCGAGCCAGGGCCATTTCTATGTCGACCCATTCACCGGCAAGCTGACCAAGTCGAAGTCCTCCTACGAGCATCCGCAGCCGCATGCCTGCTTCATCCAGGGCGTGCAGGACGATCTCGTCAACGAAGGCGGCATCATGGACCTTTGGGTGCGTGAAGCGCGCCTGTTCAAATACGGCTCGGGCACCGGCTCCAACTTCTCGTTCCTGCGCGGCGAAGGCGAAAAGCTGTCCGGCGGCGGCCGCTCGTCGGGCCTGATGAGCTTCCTCAAGATCGGCGACCGCGCGGCGGGCGCCATCAAGTCGGGCGGCACGACGCGCCGCGCCGCAAAGATGGTCATCGTCGACGCCGACCACCCCGATATCGAGGAATTCATCGACTGGAAGGTCAATGAGGAGCAGAAGGTCGCCTCGCTGGTCACCGGCTCCAAGATCGTCAAGAAGCACCTCGAAGCGATCATGAAGGCCTGCGTCAATTGCGAAGGCCATGACGACGACTGCTTCGACCCGGCGATCAACACCGCGCTGAAGCGCGAGATCAAGCTGGCCAAGAAGGATGCGGTGCCGGAGAACTACATCTACCGCGTCATCCAGTTCGCCAAGCAGGGCTACACGTCGATGTCGTTCAAGACCTACGACACCGACTGGGATTCCGACGCCTACCTCACCGTATCCGGCCAGAACTCCAACAACTCGGTGTCGCTGAAGGACAATTTCCTGCGCGCCGTCGAGCAGGATGGCGACTGGCAGCTGACCGCCCGCAAGGACGGCAAGGTACTGAAGACGCTGAAGGCCAGGGATCTGTGGGAAAAGATCGGCTATGCGGCCTGGGCATCGGCCGATCCGGGCCTGCATTTCAACACGACGATGAACGACTGGCACACCTGCGCTTCGGCCGGTGCGATCCGGGCCTCCAACCCGTGCTCGGAATACATGTTCCTCGACGACACGGCCTGCAACCTGGCCTCGATCAACCTTTTGCCCTACCGCAACGCCGACGGCACGATCGACATCGCCGCCTACGAGCACACGGTGCGGCTGTGGACCATCGTGCTGGAAATCTCCGTCATGATGGCGCAGTTCCCGTCGAAGGAGATCGCCAAGCTTTCCTACGAATACCGCACGCTCGGCCTCGGCTACGCCAATATTGGCGGCCTGCTGATGACCTCGGGCATCCCCTATGACTTCGACGAGGGCCGCGCCATCTGCGCCGCACTCACCGCGATCATGACCGGCACGGCCTACGCCACCTCGGCCGAGATGGCGTCCGAGCTCGGCGCCTTCCCCGACTATGACCGCAACGCACAGAACATGCTGCGCGTCATGCGCAACCATCGCCGCGCCGCCTATGGCGACAAGGACGGTTACGAGAAGCTGGCCGTCAATCCGGTGCCGCTGGTCGCCTCCGACCTCAAGCAGCAGGCGCTTGCCGAGCACGCCAAGGCCGCCTGGGACCGCGCCATCGAGCTCGGCGAGGAGCATGGCTACCGCAATGCGCAGGCGACGGTGATCGCGCCGACCGGCACGATCGGCCTGGTGATGGATTGCGACACCACCGGCATCGAGCCCGACTTCGCGCTGGTGAAGTTCAAGAAGCTTGCCGGCGGCGGCTATTTCAAGATCATCAATCGCGCCGTGCCCGAGGCGCTGCGCACGCTCGGCTACTCCGAGAGCCAGATCGCCGAGATCGAGGCCTATGCGGTCGGCCATGGCAACCTCAATCAGGCGCCCGGCATCAACCCCGGCTCGCTCAAAGCCAAGGGTTTTTCGGACGACAAGATCGCGGCGCTGAATGCGGCGCTGAAGTCGGCCTTCGACATCAAGTTCGTCTTCAACCAGTGGACGCTGGGCGCCGACTGGGTGAAGGAGACTTTCGGGTTCACGGACGAGCAGCTCAACGATTTCTCGTTCGAGATCCTGCCGGCGCTGGGCTTCTCGAAGAAGGACATCGAGGCCGCAAACATCCATGTCTGCGGAGCGATGACGCTGGAAGGCGCGCCGTTCCTGAAGGCCGAGCACCTCGCCGTGTTCGACTGCGCCAGCCCGTGCGGCAAGATCGGCAAGCGCTCGCTGTCGATCAACAGCCACATATTGATGATGGCGGCGGCGCAGCCCTTCATCTCCGGCGCCATCTCCAAGACCATCAACATGCCGAACGAAGCGACGGTGGAAGACGCCAAGGGCGCCTATATGCTGTCGTGGAAGCTGGCGCTGAAGGCCAACGCGCTCTACCGCGACGGCTCGAAACTGTCGCAGCCGCTCAATTCCTCGCTGCTCGCCGATGGCGAGGAGGACGAGGACGATGCGGTCGAGCAGCTGATCCAGGCACCGGCGGCACAGCGCGCCGTGCAGGTGACGGAGAAGATCGTCGAACGCGTCGTCGAGCGTCTCTATCGCGACCGTGAAAAGCTGCCGAACCGCCGCAAAGGCTATACCCAGAAGGCGGTCGTCGGCGGTCACAAGGTCTATCTCAGGACCGGCGAATTCGACGATGGCCGGATCGGCGAGATCTTCATCGACATGCACAAGGAAGGTGCCGCCTTCCGCGCGATGATGAACAATTTTGCCATCGCCATCTCGCTCGGCCTGCAATATGGCGTGCCGCTCGAAGAATTTGTCGAGGCCTTCACCTTCACCAAGTTCGAGCCGGCCGGCATGGTGCAGGGCAACGACGCGATCAAGAACGCCACGTCGATCCTCGACTACGTGTTCCGCGAGCTTGCGGTGTCCTATCTCGGCCGCAACGACCTCGCCCATGTCGACCAGTCGGATTTCGACAAGACGGCACTCGGCCGCGGCATCACCGAAGGCAAGGCAACGCCCTTCTCGAAGGGCCTGACCCGCGGCGTCTCGCCAGTCAAGCTGGTGTCGGGCGCCAGCGCAGAGCCCAAGGGCTTTGGCGGCACGGCTCCGACCACCGCCCCTGCCCGCGCCGCGCCGACGGCCTTCTCGGGATCCAACGTGCTGGCGCTGAAGCCGGCCAGCGACGAAGCCATCGCCTACAAGCGCGACTATGAGGAGCGGGCTAGGGAACTGGTCGAGGACATCGTCTACGAAGAGGCGGCCGACGAGGCGTCGGGGGCTTCGGCGCTGTTCACCGACGCAGCGGCAAACGAAGCCGCCGAGGCGAAGGCGCTTGCCGCAACCCGGCGTCAGCAATCGCTGATGCAGGGCTACACCGGCAACGAATGCTCGGAATGCCACAACTTCACCATGGTGCGGAACGGCACCTGCGAGAAGTGCGACACGTGTGGTTCGACGAGTGGGTGCAGCTGAGGGAAGTTGAACCGCTAAAACGAAACATCATCGGCCCGGTCGCAAGATCGGGCCGATTTTCTGGTGGATACAAGGGCGATGGAAATGAGGCGCGGCAGGGAAACACCCCAAAGCAGGTTGAGCAGCGCAAACAGCACCAGCCCGCGGCGCGTCATGCCGGCCTGACAGCCAGGAACGTGTTCCATTCTTCGCGATCGCGGCCGACGTTGAAATCGTCCCTGATAAGCACCAGCCCGGCACTTTCGATCCGAGCCGCGAAGTCATCCCTGCGCCAGTAGACCGTATGATATTC
This sequence comes from uncultured Alphaproteobacteria bacterium, assembly GCA_963788955.1. GTDB lineage: Bacteria > Pseudomonadota > Alphaproteobacteria > Rhizobiales > Rhizobiaceae > Mesorhizobium. The sequence goes on from CAWBIN010000012.1 coordinate 180,158, forward strand.
GCCACCGGTCTCGCCATCGCCATTGCGCATCGATACGAGGAAGGCGCCGCCTGGCCGCAGCGACCCGGCAATCTTGGCAAGCACCTGATCAGTCTGGTCGCGAGGCACATGGATCAGGACACACAGGGCCAGGACGGCGTCATAGGGGCCGCCGAGATCATCGGTGATGAGATCGAGTAGCTCACCCTGCTTGCCGCGCGCGGCCTGCAGCTCAAGAAACCGCTTCGTTGCGTCGGTGCGCCGAACCTTGACGCCCAGGGTCTCGAGAAAGTCGGCATCGTATCCCGGCCCGGACCCGACTTCCAGAATCTGGCCGCCTGTGCCGGCGATCGCCACAAGGCGCTTCAGCGATGCCTGCTCTCTGTCATTGGGAACATGCCTCACGATTGCATCATAGCGTTCGGCATAGTCCTCATAGGCACTGATCGTTTGCCGGCTCTTCGCCAGAGCCTCCGATGACGCATCCATCTTTCCCTCCCTCGTATTCATGTTGGTCAAAGAGCTTCCTCAGCGAATGGTTCCGGGAGGGACGCGTCCGTCGAGCATGCCGATATCGCGCAGGAAATGGTCCGACAGCGAACGGTGGTCGAGCAGGCCGCGTTTGCGGGGCCTGAACGGTGCGATGAAGAGGTCGAGCATCGGACGACGAAGCGTGTTGTAGAGAGTGGTCATTGCCGTGTCCTTTCGGGTTCGATCTGATGGACAAAGCATGCCGTTTTCCGGCCTTGGTTTCCAATCGAACGTCGCGTACCATGCATCAGGAGGATTGATGCGTCATGAGTTGGGAGCTACCGCCATTAGGGGCCATTCGCGTCTTTGAAGCCGCGGCGCGGCTGGGCAGCTTCACCAAGGCGGCCGAAGAACTCGGCATGACCCAGTCGGCGGCCAGCTATCAGATCAAGGTGCTGGAAGAACGCGCCGGAACGCCGCTTTTCATAAGAAAAACAAGGCAGATCGCCTTGACCGAGGCCGGACAGCAATTGGCGCCGCACGCAACAGGCGCGTTCTCGGCCCTGGCGGATGCATGGGTCGCCACGAAGGGTGGAGCGACCGGCGTGCTGTCGGTGACGACCATGGAAACATTTGCCTCGAACTGGCTGGCCGTCTGGCTCGGAACATTCCAGCTGATGCATCCCGACCTTGCCGTGAAGGTGAATACATCGTCCCGGGCTGGTCGATTTCACACGCGAGGACATGGATATCGGCATTCGCACCGGCACCGGAAAATGGCCCGGCCTGACGGCTCACTATCTGTTCAAGGCAGACTATACGCCAATGCTCAGCCCGAAGCTGGCCGAGAGCGTGGGCGGCATCCACCGCCCCGAGGATCTTTACAAGGTGGCGCTATGCTGTGCCGACGATCCCTGGTGGAAAATCTGGTTCGAGGCGGCCGGCGTACCCTTCGAGCCCGATCGCGTCATCGCGGGCCCGACGCTGGGTTCGCAGGCTTACGATGCAATGGCGGCGCTGACCGATCGGGGCGCCGCGATCCTCACCCGCAACATCTACAGCGCCCTCTTGGCAAAGGGCCAGTTGATACAGCCATTTGAAGTCCTTGGATCGGATGGCGATGGCTATTGGCTGGTGCACCTGGAAAGCCGCCGCAATACACCCAAGATCAAGGTGTTCCGGGACTGGGTGCTTGCGCAGACGGCGGAGATACGCGAGCGCGAAAGGCACGAGGCCCGATAAGCGTTCAGGCAACGGTGACGGGTCCTCAATCCTTGAAGGTGATGCCGTATTTTGCGGCCTGTTCCTTGGGCATGTCGGCGAACGCCTGGCGTGTGGTGTAGCCGCCGTAGACTTCGCCGCCATTCCTGATCATCCAGTCCTCGACGTCGGCTTCGGCCACCTTCATCCTGTCGCCGATCTTGTATTTGTTGCCGTTGACCGGTTCGTCGGCGAGCAGGCCGATGAAGGTGCCGTCGCTGTAGCCGAGCAGCTGCAGCCAGATATGCTCGGTGGCGCCGTTCTGCGTCAGCGGGAATTTCACCGTGTAGGTGCCGGGCGTGCCGGCGGCGATCAGTTCGTGGAAACGCGGCAGCGTCGAGCGGCCGGTCTTCTTGGCGGCCTGCATCGCTTCGTCGCCCGTGTAATAGGCGACGACGTTTTCCTTGACTGGGCGCGGCGCCGTCGGTGAGGCACCGGGTGCCGCCTCGGGGATGGTAACCGGCTTGTTGCTCGGCATATGGCCGAGCGAGTTGAAAAACCCGTAGCCGAGAGCGGCCACAAAAGCGACTGCCAGAACCGGATTGCGCATCGACCCCTCACGCCATTGCGTTGAAGCATGTCGCTGTTCAAAACCGCTGCGCACCCTCAGGTCGGCCTAAGGGCATGCCTTTTGGGCGACATGCACGATCACGCGGATGTTACCAATCGGGCGTTGCCGGACCGCTAAAGAACAGAGTGAGCGGATGGTTAGAAAAACGCTGAAAATTGCCGCAAAACTTCGGAACGCAGGCGCGCCGCCTCTAATCCGCGTCGGCCACCATCTGGCGGCTGCCGCCGGCCCACGCACGCCACTGCCTCTCATCGCCATGGAAGACGTTGAGGTCGATGCGGCCCCTCACCCCGTGCGACAGGCCGGAGCCGGAATATTGCCAGAACAGCCATTTGCGGCCGGGATAGACTTTTGATGGATGCCGCGCCACCGCGCGCAGCCAGAACGGGTAGTCCAGGAAGGCGCCGCGCAGATTGTCGCGGTAGAAATCGGGGCTGGTGTAGATGATGGGTCGCTGGCCGTAGTGTCGCTCCAGCTTGTCCATGAACACCTGCATCTTCTCCTGCACCGTCGCGCGCGACGGCCGCCGCTTGCAGGAGGAGTCGCCGTTCCACTCGACATCGATCACCGGCGGCAGCGCGCCCTCAACCCTCGGCACGTTGCGGATGAACCAGTCGGCCTGCTCGCCGGCGGTGCGGCACCAGTAGAAGAAGTGATAGGCGCCGCGCTTCAGCCCGGCGGCATCGGCATTGCGCCAGTTGTTCCTGAACATCGGATCGAGATGGTCGCCGCCGTCGGTCGCCTTGATGTAGGCGAAATTGGCGCCCTGGGCGCGCAGCTTGCCCCAGTTGACATTGCCCTGCCAGCGCGAGACGTCGACGCCGTGCACGGCAAGGTGCCGGGGCGAAGCCCCGCGACCGAAATTGATCGGCTTGGCGTCGCGGAAACCGTAGCGCGTCACCGGTCCGGCCAGCATCGGCGGGTGCAGCGCGCGTCAGCCGCTTCGGCTGCGACACCAGCGCAACCGGCTCGACCGGTGGCTCGATGGCCTCCTGCGGCAACGGCGTGTCCGTGTCGATCGTCTCTTCTTCCTCGGCCAGGGAAAAGGGCGGCGCATTGTCGGCCACTGGTACGGCCTCGTCCGACATGGGCGGAAGAACGGGTGTCTCCGGGGCCGCCGCGACGGGCACGCTTGGCCGTACGACGGAGCTGGTCGTCTCGTTCGACGGCATTTGCAGGGCATCGACGCCAGCTGTCGACGAGCAGCCGGCAAGCCACAGGGACGCGAGCGAGAAAATGACGACGCCTGGTAACCGCATCTGGACCTGTACGCAAAACACAACAGACCGAAGGCAACCAACCGCCGCCGGACAAATGGTCAATTCCCTAACGAGAAATTACCAACAAAGTTTGAATCAATTGTTAGCGAAATGGTTGGGGAGCGCGGCTCTGCCCGCTCTTGTCTGCGGAGCCGGGTTGGCTGCAGGACTATTTGACCGAGCTGACCAGGGTCTCGTCGCCGCTGAGGATGGAGACCCAGTGCCCGGAGTTGTCGCTCGCCTGCCGTTTCAGGTAGCGATAGCCGGTTTCGCTCCACAGGCGAACCTTGTCGCTGAGGTTGTCGAGGATGAAATCGCCTTTGTCGGTGCGCACGGTGAGCACCGCATGGCCTTCGCCGTCCGGCTTGCGGACCACGGTCATCAGCAGGTTGGATATGGCAACGCCGTCTCTCATGAGCTCGCGCCGCTTTTCCAGCGCATAGTCCTCGCAATCACCGAAGCCATTGTCCGGATAGGCCCACCATTCCTCCTTGCCGTAATTGTCCATGTCGCTCATCGGCTTGACGCGCGTGTTGACCGAGGCGTCGACGGCAGTGATCTCACGCAGCAGCCTGCCGGTCATATGCTCCGGCGTGTTGTTGGGCGAACGGATCGAGCATTCGGCGGGATGTATCTTGCAGAAATCGTAATGGCCGACCGGCTGGGACGTCGGACCGCCGACCATCATGGACAGGCCGACGGCACTGGCCAAATCCGGCACAGAGGCGAAAGCCGTCAGAGCTATTGCAAGCCGCGCCGCGCAACGCCAACCCGTAGAGGATGCCATTGCGGCCCCACGTCCGTTGTTTGTTAACAAAAAGCTAAGGGAGAATTCACGAGCGAGTCAATGCGTGCGCGGGGCGATCACAGACGGTTGACCGTTTGCATCGCAGGCGTGGTAGCCGCGCAACACACCTTAGGCGAGCCACCCCATCGCCACCGCGACCAGCAGCACGACGCCGAGCACGCCGCGATAGACGACGAAAGGCCAGGCGGAGAACCGCTCGAGAATGCTCATCAGGCCCCATATGGCAAAGAAGGCGGAAATCGAGGCGACGACGAGCCCGACGGCGAGAACCGACCAGCCATGGGCATCGAGGTGGACCTTGTGAAGCTCCCACAATTCCTTGAGGCCGGCGAGCGCGATTGCCGGCAGTCCGAGCAGGAAGGAGAAGCGTGCCGCCTCGGCCCGCTTGAAGCCAAGCCCGAGCGCGGCCGTCAGGGTCGAACCGGAGCGCGACACGCCAGGTATCAAGGCGCCGATCTGGGCGACGCCGACAAGCAGCGCGTCGGCCATGGATGCTTCGCCGATGGTTCGCCGGTGGCGGGCAAAAATCTCGGCCAGCGCGAGCAGGATCGCCATGCCGATGCAGGCCCAGCCGATGACGCTCAGGCTGCGCAGCGGCGAATTGCAGGCGTTGAGCAGGCCAGACAGCGCGACGCCGGCAATGACGATCGGAATGGTTGCCAGCACGATCCACAGCGCCAGGCGGAAATGCCGGTCGGCGAAATCGCGGCGCGTCAGGGCGTCGAGCGAACCAAACAGGATAGCCCTGACATCGCTCCAGAAATAGCTGACCACAGCCGCCAGGGCCGCAAGCTGCATGGCGGCGGAGAACGCGGAGCCCGGATCCTGCCAGCCAAGCACGGCCGGCACGATGCGCATGTGCGCCGTGGACGAGATCGGCAGCAATTCGGTGATGCCTTGCACCACGCCGAGAAACGCTACCTTGGCGTAGCCCAGGCCGACGAAGCCGGTGTCCAGGCCCTGGGTACAGATGTCAGCCATGTCGATCCTTCCCAGGCGAAAGTTGCATGGGAAGCGCCGCTTTTGGCCGATCCCGGCTGTGGGATAGCGTCGCGAGAGAGGGAATCCAATTCACGGTTTTGTAAGGTGCGCCCGATCCAGCTTGACAAGTTTCGTGGTAATATCACCCTTCGCTAATCTTACAACGTAAGGGTTGAGTTGGGAGGAACCGATGTCGACCGCTGCACTGTCCGAATTGCAACCCGTTATCCCGCCCGAACAGCACCATCCCGCGATTGCAATGGAGGATGTCTCCGGCGACTTCAGCCGCGCCATCGAACGCGCGGAGGTCAATGCCTGGCGCGACCTCTACGCCGCCGCACCTGCCGATTTCGCCGCGCGCCAGGGCCTGTCGATCGCCGAGGAAGCCGATCTCGTCTGGACCACCTGCACGACGATCCCGTTCATCCATTTCAACTGCGTGAAGAATCTTGGCGTCGAGCGCCCGGCCACAGAAAGCCAACTCGACGCGCTGCTGGCGCATTACCGCGCCGCCGGCATTGCCCGACCATGGTTCCATGCCAATCCGCATGCTGAGCCGTCGGCGCTCAGATGCTGGCTAGAGGCGCGTGGCCTGCAGCGCCAGAGCGGCTGGGAGCGGATTTTTCGCGACGCGACGCCATTGGCTATCGAACCGCTGTTCCCGACCGATGGGCATTCGGTCGAACGGGTGACGCCGGCAACGGCGGGAGAATGGGCTGGTTTCATCGACAGCCGGTACCGGCTGCCGACCTCATCCTGGCTGCTGGCGCTGGTCGGTCGGCCCGGCTGGCATCATTACATGCTGAGGCAGGACGGCGCGGTGGTGGCGGTGCGCTCGCTGTTCATCGGCGCCGACGGCATGGCGTGGAGTGGCATCGATGCGCCGGTACCGGGCATCATGGCGCCGAGCTTCGATCTCGATGCCGTGCTCGGCGAAGCAATGGTTCGCGACGGCATTGCCGCCGGCGCGAAACTGTTTGTCGCCGACATCGAGGCGCCGCACCCCGACCGCGACGGACCGGCCTATCGCAACTATGCGCGTCTCGGCTTCAAGCTCGCCTATTTCCGCAGCCATTACAGCTATTTGCCGGCGAATTCCGGCTGACGTTGGCGGTTCAGCGACTGATAAAATCGCTGACCGCTCCAACTCTTTGTTCACGCAATTCCGGACGGAAAACCGCTGCACACTTTTCCTGCAATTGCTCTTATCCGAGCAACCATTGCTGCAGGCAGGTCCGGGCCACGACATGGGCCGGCGGCACGACCGGCTGATCGGCGGACGCGTCTTCGGCGGTGCGCCCGCGGGCCCTTTCGAGCAACATGCGAAGCTCCGCCGGCTGCACGCGGTCACGCTCCATCACGAGCCGGACCATCGGGTCGTTCAAAAGCTCGTCCAGGGTGTTGATGCTGTCGCTCATCCGTCGCCTCCTCGAATACCGACCCGCAAGCCGATAGATAAGCAGGCAATGATGGCTCGCCAATGACGCTTTGCCGGCTATCTCGTGGTTTCGGATTAAATTCTGTTAACGCCAGCACCCACCCTTGTCCCACAGTGGGAGGAGGGAAAATCCTAGTTCGGCGGCGGCGCGCCTTCATAGTGCGGCAGGCCATCGTCGAGTTGCACCCAAGGCTGCTTCGAGGCCGTCCAGATATGCATCTGCGGCTTGAACACCGAAGGATCGTCAAGCGAGCCTGTCGTGATGCCGATGATGCCGGCGGAATCCCGCCGCGAAAACATCGTCGTGCCGCAGGCGGCGCAAAAGCCGCGCTTGAGGTCCGGCGAGGTGTTGACCATCGCCACCGGCCCCTCGACGGTCACGTCGTCGATGCGGAACAGCACGCGCGCGTTAAAGGCTGCGCCGATCACCTTCTGGCAGAGCCGGCAGTGGCAGACGCGCTCGTTGATCGGCGTAGCCTCCGCGCTGTAGCGCACCGCGCCGCACAGGCACCCGCCACCATACCTTGCCATCGCCGCACTCCATGCCTTCAAGGGATATTGGCTCAAGCTAGCGACGAAGATTGCAGCGTCAATTCAAAAGCTTTGATGGGACATCATCTGTTGCAGTGATGTGTGGCCGATGGCGTTGCGGTGCCGCCATTGGCCCAATGACGGGTGCCGGCATGGGATTGACAGAACGGCAGACCCCGCGCCTGCTTGCGGCCAGCCGCTCGGGAGGCAGCCATATGGCGCAGGACATCGAAACCATCGGAATTGCAGATCTGTTCGGACCACCCTCGCCCGAGCGCGAGCGCGCCGATGCGACGATCATGGCCGCTGCTTCGGGCATCGGCTTCATGGCGGTTCGCGACTTTCCCGGCGATGCCTGGCTGACGCCTCAGAAACGGGCGCGCCTGCTCGAGATCTTTGCCTTGCCCGAGGCCGAAAAGCAGAAACTGCTGCGCTGGAATTTCGACCGGACCAGGAAGAATGTCTATCGCGGCTGGTTCCCGCTGCAGCCGACCGCCGTCTCCTACAAGGAAGGCATCGACATGGGGCCGGACCTTGCGCATGCGCGGACGACCCGTCTCCGACGATCCGCTTTGCGAGCCGACGCCCTTGCCCGCCGAGCAGGCGCTGCCGGGCTGGCGCGCGGCCGCCGCAAGCTACTACCTGGCGATGGAAGCGGTGGGCAACGCGCTGATGCGCTCGATCGCGCGCGGGCTCGGCCTGCCGGAAACGATCTTCGACGCCGATTTCGAAGGCGGCATCTCGACGCTGCGGCTGATCCGCTATCCCTTGCGTGATGCCAACAGCGGCGTCGACACCAGCGGCTCGGAGTTTTCGGTCGTCCACAAGGGCGAGACCCGAACCATCATCGGGCGCGAACATGCCGATTCCGGCTTCGTCACCCTGCTGGCGCAGGACGGCGTCGAGGGGCTGCAGGCGAAGAACCTCGCCGGCGAATGGATCGACGTGCCGCCCGCCGACGGCACGCTGGCGGTCAATTTCGGCCAATTGCTTGAGCGCTGGACCGGCGGCCGCGTGCGGGCGACACGGCACAGGGTGATCGCGCCGAAGACAGCGCGCTATTCGATCCCGTTCTTCTACGAGCCGCGCGTCGATGCCGAGATCGCGCCGCTGCCGCTTGCCGGCGCAGTGCCCTTCGAGCCGTTCCTCTATGGCGACTATCTCTGGGAAGCGGCGACGAATTTCGTCGAGATGAGCGGCATCAAGCATCTGAGAGAGCCGCGCCGCGCCAAGGCTTCATAGAAGGCTTGCGGCCGTCTCCGGGAGAGACGGCCGCAGCCAGGCAATTGCCGGACAGATGACTATTTCGTTTCGCTGACGACCTCGTCCCAGCTCTTCACCTTGGTCTCGCCATTGAGGAAGGGCAGCGCCGCGGCAGTCAGTTCCGGCGCGAAGAAGACGTCGTAGTGGGTGCGGTTGGGCATGATGGCCAGACGGTTCTGCGACAGGTTCTCGCGCATCCAGCCGGCATCCTTCAGCCCGCCGCCGAGCATCTGGTAGAACTTGATCTCGTGCTCGGGCCGGTACATGTCGCTGTCGCCATAGACCAGCATCACCGGCATCTTCAGCTTGGCCACATCGGCGGAATAGTCATAGTCCTTGCGCATAAAGGTGCCGAGCGTGTCGAGCAGCTTTGGGAAATCCTGCGGACGCGGCGCCACCGCGACGTAGGATTTGTACATCGGCGTGTCCTTCATGAATTCGGCCGCCGCCGCGCTGACCTGCGCCTGCTGGCCGCGCATCTCGGCATAGAAGCCGTCGGCGGCATAGCCGGCCGAAACCAGGACGAGCCGGCGCACCGCTTCGGGGTGCTGGACGGCCATACGGAAGGCGACGCCGCCGCCGAGCGAATAGCCCAGGACATCGACCTTGTCGTAGCCGAGCGCCTTGACGATCGCGGCCATGTCGTCGCCCATCGCCTCCAGGCTGAAGGGCCGGTCGCCAAGCGCGGTGCGGCCATGGCCCTGCAGGTCGACGGCGATGACGGTGCGGTTTTCGGCAAAGCTGGGCAGGATCGGCGCGAACATGTCGGTCGTGCCGAGACCGCCATGCAGCAGAAGCAGCGGCTCGCCCTTGCCATAGATGGCGTAATAATAGTTCAGGCCGTCGATCGGCAGCAGGCCGGACTTTTCCGGCTTCGGCAGTGCTTTGGTCTCGGTGGTCATGGCGGGCTTGGTCTCCTCTGCGTTGGCTTGGCCCGGCGCGGCAAACAGGGCTGCGGCTGAAGCAAGAATGGCGAAAAATATCGATCTGGACATGCTCGGTCTCCTCCGGTCTTGCCGCTGTCAAAGTGTCTTGGCGAGTTCTTCGAGTTGTTCGGTGCACTGGCCCCAGCCCTCGTGAAAACCCATCTTCTCGTGCTGCTCGCGGTCGGCGACGCTCCAGTGCCTGACCCGCGCGATGTAGCGGGTCTTGCCGTTGCCTTCGTCCTCGAAGGTGAGCACGCCGGTCATGAACGGCTTTTCGGATGGCTCCCAGGCACTGGTGTAGGCGTCGGTGAAGACGATCTTCTCGCCCGGAACGACCTCGAGGAAGACGCCTGGGTTCGGAAATTCGTTGCCGTCGGGACCGGCCATGACGACCAGGCTGTTGCCGCCGGTGCGCACATCCATTTCGGCACGCGGCGTCGTCCACGGCTTTGGCGCGAACCACTGCGTCACCAGCTTCGTTGTCGGTCCAGCAGCGATAGACGTTCTCGCGCGGCGCATCGATGATGCGGGCGAGAACCAGTTCGCGGTCATTGGCGGGGGCGATGTCGAGCTTGGTGGTCATGGGGTCTCCTCGGTGTGTTTGAATTGCGGTTCCGCTTCAAAGACGGGTGAGCGCAGCGCGGGCCGACACGGTCCGCGAAAAAATTCACAGGGGGTGACAGGAACGGCTGGCGTCGGCCGACGGCTCAGGAGTTCGCCTCAGTGGCGCTTGGCCTGAACCAGATAGGCGTCGATTTCGGTCTCGCCGAGCCACTTGGCCGCTTCCAGCCGGTGCAGGCCCTCGACGAGGATATGGCGCTTGCCGTCGTGGCGCACCTGGATCGGCGTCTTCATGCCGTTTTCCAGAATGTCCTCCGCCAGATGGCGGACGGTCTCGGGATGCAGCGTCTTCTTGCGCGCGGTCGGTACGTAGATGTCGTCGACCTTGACCTTCTGGACTCTCAGCATGTCGGCTCCCACCTGCGGAAAACACCGCCTCGTCTGAGATAGTCGGTTTGGCGAGAGCGGCCAAGGGTGGCCCTGGCGATTGCTGGCCCGATCGTTTCCATTTGACGCTTGGCCGGCAGATCGCCGAAATGGCGGCGTTCGAGCCCTTTTCGGTGTTCATGACCCATCTGCCGATCGAATTTCCCGATTTCGGACTGACGCCGGAGCAGCGCCGGCAGGCAGTGCGTACGCATTACTACGAACGGCCGGGGATGGACGGCGAGCGTGGCGAAATCTGGTGTTACAGCGACCGGTTTTCCTACCGCCCGGGCGAAACGGTGGCGCTGCATGTCAGCGCGACGGCCGCCACTTTCGGCTTCACGATCGTCCGCGACGGCGGCTCCGAGACAAAGGCGTTCGAGAAGACCGGCATAGCGGCGCGCTGGCAGGACACGCCGGATCAGTGCTCGGTCGAGGGCTGCGGCTGGGAGGTGTCGTTCGAGTTTCGCATCGGCGACGACTGGCCGTCCGGCGCCTACCGCATCACGCTTGAAGCGGATGGCCGTGATGGCAAGCCGATCCGCTGCCACCATCTGTTCATCGTCGCACCGAAGCCTGGCAAGAAACCCGGCCGCATGCTGCAGGTGGCGGCGACGGGCACCTGGCTCGCCTACAACACCTGGGGCGGCTCCAATCACTATGAAGGCATCACCGGCGCGAACCGCGACCAGTATGCGCGCATGGTGTCGACACAGCGGCCCTGGTGCCGCGGCTTCGTCGTGTTGCCGAAAGATGCGCCGCGCGTGCCGCTGGAGGTCGCCGTGCCGCCGAAGACGGTGCCGCGCTACCCGCACATGGAATGGGCTTTTGCCACGGGGCATTCGAAAAAGTACGCCTCTTCCGGCTGGGCGAGCTACGACAGCCATTTCTTCCGCTTTGCCGAGCGCGCCGGCTATGCAGTCGATCTCGCCAGCCAGCACGAATTGCATTTCTCGCCCGAGATCCTGGACGGCTACGATTGCGTCGTCTTCGTCGGCCACGACGAATACTGGACCTGGGAAATGCGCGACGCGGTCGACGCCTATGTGACACGCGGCGGCCACGCGGCGCGCTTTGCCGGCAATTTCATGTGGCAGACACGGCTGGAGGACGAAGGCCGCCGGCAGGTCTGCTACAAGTACAAGGCCCGCGCCGAAGACCCCGCCTATCGCGGCGGCGATGTCACCCGCGCCACCAACTCCTGGGAGGCGCCGGAGATCGGCCGGCCGGGTGCGGCGACCTTCGGCCTCAACGCAACGCGAGGCGTCTATGCCAGCTGGGGCGGCTGCGCACCGCGCGGCGTGCGCGGCTTTCCGGTCTACCGTCCCGAGCACTGGGTGTTCGCCGGCACCGGCATCTACTATGGCGATCTGCTTGGCGCCGACAGCCATATCTATGGCTACGAGGTCGACGGGCTCGACTTCGAGATCCGCGGCGGCCTGCCCTATCCCACCGCCACCAGCGGCGCGCCTGATGGCCTGCAGGTGCTGGCGGTCGGCATGGCAAGCCAGGTCGAGGAGAGCGCCGACATCCCGCTCAAGGACCAGTTCCTCGGCGACGAGGATGGCCGCTTCACCGCCGAAACGCTGTTCGGCGAGGCGAGCGACGCCAATCTCGAAAAGGTCAAGCGCGGCAACGGCATGATCGTCAATTTCCCGCGCGGCAAGGGCGAGGTGTTTCATGCCGGAAGCTGCGAATGGGTCGCCGGCCTGCTAAGGCAGGACGCGATGGTCGAGCGCGTGACCAGGAATGTTCTCGACCGCTACCTCGGAAAGTCCTGACATGCTGAAGTCCAAGAGCCCTGCCCCCGAAGCCGAGACGCGGCCGCCGTCGCATCTGTTCTATCTCTCCAGCCTGCGCCGGCCGCTGGTCGACCGCGCCGAGGGCATCTATTTCTGGACCAAGGACGGCCGCCGCTTCATCGACGGATCGAGCGGGCCGATGGTCGCCAATATCGGCCATTCCAACCGCAATGTCCTCGACGCCATGAAGCGGCAAATGGACAAGACCACCTTCGCCTACCGGCTGCATTTCGAGAACGAGCCGGCCGAGGAATTGGCGCGGGAACTCGCCGGCAGGCTGCCGCCAGGCATGGACCGCATCTTCTTCGTCTCCGGCGGTTCGGAAGCGACGGAATCCTGCATCAAGCTCGCCCGGCAATGGGCGGTGGCCACCGGCCAACCCAAGCGCTGGAAGGTGATCACCCGCTTTCCGTCCTATCATGGCGGAACGCTCGGCTCGCTTTCCGTCACCGGCGACGACGCGCTGGCCGAGACGTTCACGCCATTGATGCAGGTGATGCCGACAGTGCCGGCGCCGACCGCGTGGCGCGACCGCGACAATCTTTCGATGGAACAACGCGGCATCCGCTATGCCGACATGCTGGAGGAGAAAATCCTCGCTGAAGGCCCGGAAAGCGTGCTCGCCTTCATCATGGAGCCGGTCGGGGGTGCTGCCACCGCGGCGCTGGTGGCGCCGGACAGCTATTATCCGCGCATCCGCGAGATCTGCGACCGCTACGGCATCCTGCTCATCCATGACGAAGTGATGAGCGGCGCCGGCCGCACCGGCAAATTCCTCGGCGGCGACCATTGGAACTGCAAGCCCGACATCGTCGCGCTGTCGAAAGGTCTGGGCTCGGGCTATGCGCCGCTCGGCGCGCTGGCGGCACCCATGCGGCTGGTCGAGCCGCTGCTTGCCTCCGGCGGCTTCCAGCATGGCCACACCTATGCCGGCAATCCACTCGCCTGTGCGGCCGGCCTTGCCGTGCTCGGCGAGATGGACCGGCTCGACCTTATCGCCAATGCGGCTGCCATGGGCGATGTGCTGATCGGCGAATTGAAGGGGCTGGCCAAGCGCTTCCCCTTCATCGCCGACGTGCGCGGCAAGGGCCTGCTGCTGGGCGCCGAAATGGTCGCCGATCCCGAGACATTGGAGCCGATCGCGCCGGCGAAGAAGGCCACTCAGCGGCTGCTCGACCTCGCCTATGAGCGTGGGTTGATCATCTATGGCCGCAAGGTCAAGGGCGGTGTCGACGGCGACAATTTCATGGTCGCGCCGCCGATGATCGTCACGGCTGAACAAATCGGTGAAATCATCGCCATCATCGGCAACTCGCTCGAGGTGCTAGCCGCCGAGCTCGACCTGCCGGTCGAAGGCTGAGGGACAAAATATGGCGCCGAGGAAAGTCATCATCACCTGCGCGGTCACCGGTTCGGTGCACACGCCGTCCATGTCGCCCTATCTGCCGGTGACGCCTGACCAGATCGCGACGGACGCCATCGCCGCCGCCGAAGCCGGCGCCTCGATCCTGCATCTGCATGCCCGCGACCCGAAGGACGGGCGGCCGACCGCCGATCCGGACGTGTTCATGCAGTTCCTGCCGCGGATCAAGCAGGCGACCGATGCGGTGATCAACATCACCACCGGCGGCTCGTCGCTGATGACGCTCGACCAGCGGCTGGCGGCCCCTCTGCGGGCAGAGCCTGAAATGTGCTCGCTCAACATGGGCTCGATGAACTTCGCGCTGTTCCCGATGCTCGACAAGCCGAGGGACTGGCAGCACGAGTGGGAGCCGAAGCTGCTGGAAGCCACCCGCGACACGATCTTCAAGAACACCTTTTCCGACATGGAGGGCGTGCTCGAAAAGCTCGGCACGGGCTGCGGCACGCGCTTCGAGTTCGAGTGCTACGATGTCGGCCATCTCTATTCGCTGGCGCATTTCCGCGACCGCGGCCTGGTTTCGGGACCGCTGTTCATCCAGTTCGTGCTCGGCATATTGGGCGGCATCGGCGCCGACCCCGAAAACCTCGTCCACATGAAGCGGATCGCCGACAAATTGTTCGGCGACAGCTACCAGTTCTCGGTGCTCGCCGCCGGCCGGCACCAGATGCCGCTGATTTCGATCGCGGCGGCAATGGGCGGCAATGTCCGCGTCGGGCTGGAGGACAGTCTCTATGATGGCAGGCAACTGGCGAAGTCGAATGCCGATCAGGTGCGCCGGATCCGTTCCGTGCTCGATGGATTGTCGCTGGAGGTCGCGACACCGGCGGAAGCGCGCGCCATGCTGGCGCTCAAGGGCGGCGACAGGGTGGCGTTTTGAGAGCGCACTGGAGGTCGCACGTGGCAAAGGGAGGCGCCGACATGGAAAGGGTTCTCGTCTCGGCCTGCCTGCTCGGCGGCAAAGTTCGCTATAACGGCTCCTACCGGCTCAACGACCATCCCATACTGGCGCGGTGGCAGGCGGAGGGCCGGATCGTGCAAGTCTGCCCGGAAGTCGCCGCAGGTTTTTCCACGCCGCGTCCCCCGGCAGAAATTCGCAGCGCAGGTGACGGCCGCGCCGTGCTCCGAGGCCAAGGCCAAGTGGTCGAGCTAACCGGCAACGATGTGACCGACCTTTACCGCGAAGCCGGGCAGATCGCGCTCGATCTCGCCCGCGAAACAGGATGTCGCTATGCAGTTCTAACCGACGGCAGCCCGTCCTGTGGTAGCAGCTTCATCTATGATGGGAGTTTTTCGAGCAACCGCGTGGCCGGTGTTGGCACGACCACCGCATTGCTCGAAGCGAACGGCATTCGCGTCTTTTCAGAAGACCGCATTGGCGAGCTTGATGATCTTTTGACAGGGCCAGGCTCGGCCGGACCCTCGGCCTGATACATGCGAGGGAAGTCCCAAGCCAAGGTCACCGACACCGTCATCCGCCCCGGCCGGGTCGACGACGCCGAAACCATCCATGCCGCGCTACTGCGCCTCGGCACCCATATCGGCGCGCATCAGGAGATCACCTCGACGCCTGATGACCTGCGTCGCTACGGTTTTGGCGACAGACCCGCCTTCTCGACCCTGATCGCCGAAGTCGGTGGCGAGTTCGCGGGGCTGTGCCTGCATTTCCCGATCTTCTCGACCTGGATGGGCCGCCCCGGCGTCTATGTGCAGGACCTCTACGTCGAGGACCGCTTTCGCGGCCGCAGGATCGGCGAGCGCCTCCTGCGTCGTGTCGCGCGAGACTGCCGGAAGGACGGCGGCGTCTATCTCAGGCTGTCCGTCGACACCGACAATGAAACGGCCAAGACCTTTTACGAAAGGCTGGGCATTGCCTGGTCGGACTACGAACAGGTGCAGAAGATCGTTGGCGAGGCTTTCTTCGCTTTTGCCGATGCGCCGGAGGACGAACGATGAAGGCTTTCTATGCCGAGGAGCAAAAACGCCACGACCCCAAGGCGTTCCTCTCCAGCGGGGCTCAGCAACCCAACCCGGAAAAGCCGGAGCGGGTCGAACGCTTGTTAGCCGGCGCAAAAGCTGCCGGTTTGACGATCGAGCGACCACGGAATCACGGGCTTGGACCGATTGCCGCGGTGCATACACCCGAATATCTCGACTTTCTCGAGCATATCTTCGGCCGCTGGCAGCGTATCGAGGGCGCCTCGGCGGAAGTGATCCCCAACATCCATCCGATCACGCGAACCGGCTCTTATCCGGCCTCGGCGGTCGGTCAGGCCGGCTACCATATGGCCGACACCGCCTGCCCGATCTCCGGCGAAACCTGGCAGAGCGCGCTGTGGAGCGCCTGGAGCGCGGTCGAGGCTGCCGAAGCGGTGATGGCGGGCGCGCCTTCGGCCTATGCGCTGTGCCGCCCGCCCGGCCATCATGCCTTTGTTGATGTCGCCGGCGGCTTCTGCTTCATCAACAATTCGGCAGTCGCCGCCCAGACGCTGCGCAAGCAGGCTGCGCGGGTGGCAATCCTCGATGTCGACCTGCATCACGGCAACGGCACCCAAGGCATCTTCTATGCGCGGCCGGACGTGCTCACCGCCTCGCTGCACGCCGACCCAGTGCGCTTTTATCCGTTCTTCTGGGGCCATGCCGACGAGCGCGGCGAAGGGCCCGGCCTCGGCTATAATCTGAACCTGCCGCTGCCCAGGAAATCCGGCGATTCAGTATTCCTCGACGCTTTGGCCACTGCCTTCCAGCGCATCCGCGCCTTTTCGCCCGACGCGCTGGTGGTGGCGCTCGGGCTCGACGCCTTCGAAGGCGATCCTTTCGGCGGACTGTCGGTGACGACGCCTGGATTCTCGCTCATCGGCGAGGCGATTGCCGGGTTCGGTCTGCCGACGGTCATCGTCCAGGAAGGCGGCTATCTCTGCGAGGAACTCGGTGACAATCTCACCGCCTTCCTGACCGGATTTGGCGGCGGCAAGAAACGATAACTCTCGCCTACAGGCGCTTCAGGATCGCTCTTGCCTCAGCATGGCAACAACCCGATGCACGCTCTCCAGCGTCTCGTCGATTTCGGCCGCCCTGTTGTAGTGGGCGATGCCGATGCGCACCACGCCCTCCTCTGCCGGAATGCCCAGTTGGTGAACGATCTCCCAGGCATAATTGTGCCCGGACCAGAGGAAGATGTTCTCGGCATTCATCTGCCGCACGATCGTCTCCGGCACCATGCCCGCGACGGTGAAGGAAACCGTCGGCACCCGCTCACCGACCCGCGCCGGGTCGGTGATGCCGTGGATGGTCAGGCCCTCGATATCCGACAGCCTGTCGATCAGCCTTTGCGCCAGTACATTCTCATAAGCGATCGACAGCTCGAACGCCTTGGCGATCCTGGCACGCCGTGATCCGCTTTCGCCGGCCGCAGCGCCGAGGTCGGCAAAATAGTCGACGGCCGCCGTGAGGCCGGCCATCAACTCGATCTGCGGCGTGCCGAGCTCGAAGCGCTCCGGCAGGCCGTCGGACGAACAGCGGCATTTGTACGGGTTCAGCGCATCGATGACGTCGCGCCGGCCCCAAAGTATGCCCATATGCGGGCCAAAGAATTTATAGGCCGAACAGGCCAGGAAATCGCAGCCGAGATTTTGCACGTCGATCAACCCGTGCGGTGCGAACTGCACGGCGTCGACATAGACCATCGCGCCGGCCTGTTTGGCGATCGCAGTCAGCGCCTTCACCCGGTTGATGGAGCCGGTGAGGTTCGAGGCGTAATTCAACGCGACGAGCCGCGTCTTGTCGCTGAGCAGTGCGCTCAGCGCCGCTTCCTCGACCTGCCAGCTTCGCTCATCGAAAGCCAACCAGCGAACGACCAGGCCAAGATCCTCGGCCAGCTGCAACCAGGGCGAGACGTTGCCCTCGTGATCCATGCGGGTGAGGATGATCTCGTCGCCTGGTTTCATCGCGCGACCGAGCGTACGTGACATGTGGTAGGTCAGCGTCGTCATGTTGGCGCCGATGATGATCTCTTGCGGGCTCGCGGCGCCCAGGAAATCGGCCATCGCCGTATGCGCGTCGTCGACGACCTGTTGCGCCGCGACAGTCGTTTCAAAGAAGCCGCCGAGATTGGCATTGGTGGTCAAAAGGCAGCGCGAGACCGCATCGGCGACCGCTTGCGGCACCTGCGTGCCGGCCGGGTTGTCGAGATAGACGCGCCGGCGGCCTCCGTCGGTCAGGGACAGTGCCGGAAATCTTTTCCGTACGGCCTCGATCGGAAAATTCATCGCCGTCCCCTTCCCTTTGTTATTGTTTGACAATTCCTGAAAGCGGCCTGCCTACGGGCACGGGTTGCCGACGCGCTGGTGGATGGCGTCGACTGCTTTCTGCATCTCCTCGGTCCAGGTCACGTCGACCGAAGACAGCGCCATTTCTAGCTGCCAGATGGCGGTGGCGCCGATGATGTTGGAGGTGACGAAGGGTCGGCTCGAAACATAGGCATTGGCAAACAGCGCCGGCTCCAGACCGAACGAGCGCGCCAGCTTGTTGTACTCGAGTTGAGCCTCCGCGGCATTCGGCGTCTCGTAGCGCTGGCCGCGATTGAAAAGCTGCGAGCGCGAGCCCTGCGGTCGCGCGCCGTGATCGTATTTGCCTGTCAGGTAGCCTTGCGCCAGTGGCGAATACGGGAGCAGCGAAACCTGCTCGCGCTCGCAGACTTCGGCAAGATTCACCTCGAAGGTGCGGTTGACGAGATTGTAGGCGTTCTGCACCGAGGCGACGCGCGGACCGATCCCCTTGTCGGCCTCGGCGATGAAGCGCATGACGCCCCAGGAGCTTTCGTTCGACAGGCCGAAATGGCGGATCTTTCCAGCCTTCACCAGTTCGTCGAAGACGGCGAGTGTCTCGGCGATCGGCGTTTCCCCCGTCGGGGCACCGAAAGAATCGGCACGCGGCGCCACCGCTCCGATACGGTTCGGATTGGCGCCCCACGGCACGTCGCGCTCCGGCCAGTGTATCTGGTAGAGATCGATATAGTCGGTGCCGAGCTTGGTCAGCGATTTTTCAACCGCATCGAAAATATCGCCGCGCACCAGCTTCGACGGCCGGTCGCCGCGAAACCATGTGTTGGCGGTTCGGCCGACCACTTTCGAGGCAAGGATGACCTTGTCGCGATTGCCGTTGGCCTTCATCCAGCTGCCGATGATCTTCTCGGTACGGCCTTGCGTCTCCGCCTTGGGCGGGATCGGGTAGAGTTCGGCGGTGTCGATGAAATTGACGCCTCGCGAAAAGGCGAGGTCCATCTGGGCATGGCCATCGGCCTCCGTGTTCTGCTGGCCCCAGGTCATCGACCCCAGGCAGATTTGCGACACAAGAAGATCGGTCCGACCGAGACGGCGTTTGTGCATGGACTATTTTCTCCGACGGGAAAGCTTTGCGCGTGGCGCGGGGGAGGACGCCCCAGCATAGAGCAAAGCAGCGCCGTTATCCAAGCTCTGGCGGTCAGGCAAGGCCGAACTTTTGCGGAAACTGAAGCGTATCAGCGCCTTACGCCGGCCAGGGCGCGCCGCTTGGCCTCGTCGATCAGCATGTTGGCCACCTGCATGCGGATCATGGCGCGCGGGCGCAGATGCGGCGCGACACGATCGGGATGGTTGGCGAAGGCAAAGCTGCGGCGCATGCGGCCGAAATCGGCACCCTTTGCGGGCTGATCGAGGCCAAGTTCGGCGGCAATCGCTTCGGGATCGATCGGCGGCAACTTTTCCTCAGGCATTGCTGCTTCGCTGGCGAGCGCGAGCTTTGCCTGTTCGAGCAAGGCGGCGAATTCGGCGGCGAGATCAGCGCCTGCTTCGCGATACTCGGCCGCGAACGTGTCGCCGGAAACCTTGATGCGGCCGGAATGAAGCTCGTCTGCCACCGACAGATAGTCGAACGGGATGGACGGCCGTGCACCGGCCTCCTCGCTTGCCTCGTCCTTGTCGGAGGCGACGAAGAGGTCGTCGAGCAAGGAGGCGAAATCCCGCTTGGCGCCGATGTCAGCCTCCCTCTGTGTTGAGCATGCGCATGCGATTGAGACGGTCGCACCTTAAAACCGGCTCGTTAAAAATGAATGCCATCGATCTTAACGAGTTTAGGCGTTCGCCAGGCTGACCACGCGAACATGTTTCCCTTCAGACGGCCCGAAATGAAAAGCCGGACTGCATTTTCATGCAGCCCGGAAGTTCGCCAGGAGTGGCGAGGAAAAGCCGGCCATATACCGGCGACGAAGCGTACGGTCGTAAAGACCGAGAAGTTTCACGAAAATATCGATTATCACGAAAAAAATCGAAGCGACATGGCTGCCATGCAAATGCTGCACTGCACAATCTTCATAATTCTCCTATATTAGCGGTTGTGGAGGATCAACAAGGGGCTGATTCATGGGGTTCTTCACTGAAATGTTCGCTCGTCCGCGGCCGCAGGACCATCCGCGTTATCGCGCGGCACTGGCATTGCTGAACGCGATGAGCAATGCAGACCGCGCCGATATCGGCATCAAGCCGGCCGACTTTCCGCGCATCGCGCGCGAAATGTCCATGCGCTGAACAGGTCGGAGCATGAAGGTTTCCCGGTCGCTCCGGGAAACCTCAAAAGCCTGACCGCTCAACGATTTCCGAGGAACATCGCCTTGCTCAGTGGCACGCCATTGTGGCGCAGGATGTCGTAGGCGGTGGTGACGTGGAAATAGAAGTTGGGCATGGCCAGATGCAGCAGATACTGCATGCCGGGCATCGAGATTTCGCGCTGGCCTAGCTTCAATTCGATCATCCTGTCATCCGAACCTTCGAATTCGGCAGGCAAGAACGACGCCAGCAGTTCGAGCGTCTTGGTCAGGCGCGCCTGAAGATCGGCAAAGCTCGCCTCATTGTCTTCGTATTTCGGCACCTCGCGGCCGGCGAGCCGCGATGGCGCACCCTTGGCATGGTCGGTGGCGATCTGCACCTGTCGCGTCAGCGCAAACATGTCCGGCGCCAGCCTTGAGGTCAGAAACACCTGCGGGTCGATCTTGCGCTCGACAGCATTCTGCTCGGCTGTCGACAATATATCGGACAGCGCCTTCAGCCGGGCCGAGAACACCGCCACGGATGCTTCATACATCGATATTGTCACTTGAATCTCCTATCCGGCATGAACACCGACGGCGGCACGTAGCGCCTTCGGGCATGACATTTCAAGCGTCACCGCGTCGCCGCAATCGGCATGGTAGAATTTCCCCATCGACTGGAGATTCCCGATGAGAAGCGCCCTTTTCGCCGCGACCGCTTTCTTCTCCCTTGCCGCCATCAGCCAGACAGCCTTCGCCGAAGACGCGCCCTATGTCGACGACCGTTCGGACGCCGCTGCGGTCATCCGTTCGCTCTACAGCGCCATCAACCGGCATGAATTCGCCCGCGCCTGGGACTATTATGGCGATACAAAGCCGGCAAATGATTTTGAAACATTCGTCAAAGGCTATGACGGTACCGACAAGGTCGATGTCAAAACCGGCGCCGCCTCCAGTGACGGCGCTGCCGGCAGCATTTTCTACAATGTGCCGGTTGCCATCCAGGCCACCGACAAGAACGGCGAAGCAAAGGTCTTCGCAGGCTGCTACACGCTGCGCCAGGTCAACGCTCAGGTCCAGGAGCCGCCGTTCCGCCCGATCCTCATCGACAAGGGGGCGTTGAAACCCTCCACGGCCAATTTCGAGGACGCCGTGCCGGCAAGCTGCGGCGATGGCCCGCCGCCGCCGAAGCAGGACACGGTGCTGGAACAGGCCAAAAAGGCCTTCGTCGCCACCTATGGCGACCAGTGCGACAAGCAGACCCCGGACGGCAAGCCGACAACCGAGCCGGATGCATACAGCCTGCACTACAAGGATGCGAATGCCGGCACCGACGAACCCGAACGCGAGACGCGGCTGTTCCGCTTCTTCTGCTCGATGGCTGCCTACAATGAAAGCGCGGTCTATTACATCGCTGATGACGTCATGGGCGTCAGGCAGTTGCAGTTCGCCTCGCCGGAGCTCGACATCCGCTATGAAAACAACAACAGCGAAGGCAAGGTCGAGGCGGTCCACATCATCGGCTTCCAGACCGATGACCAGCTGGTCAATTCCGATTATGACGACAACACCAGGACGATCACGTCGATGAACAAATGGCGTGGCGTCGGCGACGCCTCGTCGACCGGCACCTATCTGTTCCGCAACGGCAATTTCTCGCTGGTTCAATATGATGTCGACGCATCCTATGACGGCGAGATCAACCCGCAGACCATTCTGGATTACAACACAGCGCCTTGAACGAGATCCCCGATGGCGCGCAGATCAAGGCGCCTTGGTGAGCATCCAGTTGAGCGTGCCGCGCCAGTCGGTCATGCGGATCGGCGTGCCATGGGTGCCGGTCTCGAAGCGGACGAAGCGGGTCGGGTACGGATAGGCTTTCGATCTGGCGATAATGGAGCGGAAAAAGGCTTCCTGCTTTTCCACGGGAAATACCGGATCCTTGCTGCCCTGACCGAAGAAGACCGGCACGTGGCGCCTGAAGGCGGGGCTCGACAAGAAACTCTCATCCCATAGCGAGCCGAGCAGCAGCAGCCCGTCGATCCGCCGGCCGGTGTCGTTGCGGGCGGCAAGTTTCCAGCACAGCGAGCCGCCCATCGAGCCGCAGGCAACGAAGATTTTTGCTGCTGGCGAGGCTTCGGCATAGTGGTCGATCAGCGCCGCCACCTGGGCAGCACCCGTGTCGCCGAAATCGGTGAAATCCGGGCTGAGATAAAGGCCGCCATTGCCGACCATCAGGTTCTTGAGGCGATTGAAATTGCCGCCGAAGGTGAAGTCGTCAACGCCCTGCTTGCGGCTGCCGCCCTGCCCGTGCAGGTAGAGCACGATGATGCCGGCGCCCTCAGTCTTGCCGACGGCGATGTGCCTGACATCGCCGGCGTCGGTCTTCAGCATCAGGTCCTGCTGCACCTTGCGCACGCCGGTGTCGGTGTACTGCGCATGCACCCGCCGCTCCGGCACCTCGTCGCGCGCATTGATGTCGCGCATTTCGCGGTAGTCGATGACCGTGTAGGCGCCGTTGTCGGCGGAGGAGAGCGTCGCCGGATAGGCGAAAAGATCGTCCTTGAAGGGTTTTAGTTCGAGCGCGTCGGCGTACGCGCCTAACGCGGCAAGAGCCATCGCGGCCAGAGAGAGACGGAGAAACTGCAAACGAATAGCCATGCCCAAGGCATGCGTTTTTCGGCTTCGGTTTGTCAATCCTGCAGCACGCCGCCGGCGCCTTCCAGCGCCTCGCGGGTGTCGACGTCGACAGCAGCCCCTTCGCCGATCTCGACATCGACGACATCAAGCCCCTCAGCCTCGACCAGATGGCGCGCGCCGGTGTCGCCTTCGAGATGCGCGATCGCCGGAAACAGTGAACGCGGCAGCAGCACGGGATTGCCGCGCCTGCCATCATGGGCGGCGCGCACCACCGAGCGGCCGCCGGATTTGCGGAATGCGTCGATCAGCCTGTCGAGGTCGGCCGATGAGACGCCTGGCATGTCGCCGAGAACGATCATGGCGCCGGCGGCGTCAGTCGCAACCCGGGCGATGCCGGCCTTCAACGAAGACGACAGGCCATCGGCGAAATCCGGATTGTCGGCCAGCGTGACATCGAGGCCGGAGAGGGCCGAGCGCACCCGCTCGTGCTGGTGGCCGGTGACGACGATCGTGTTCGCGGCCTTCGAGCCAAGAGCCCGCTCGGTGGCGCGGCGCACCAGCGGCTTGCCGTCGAACAGCGCCAGGAGCTTGTTCGGCCCGCCCATGCGGCTGGAGCGGCCGGCGGCCAGAAGCACGATATCGACCTTCAACTCGGCTCTCGTCGGCAGCGGCTCGCGCGGCTGCGGCCGGGTCGGGATCTCCATCAGCAGCCCGCCAACACCCATGCCGGCGATGTCGCCGGCCGTCACGTCGAGCCCGGCGATCAACCGGTCGAGCACCCAGTCGAAGCCGTTCTCCTTGGGGCTGCGGGCGCAGCCCGGTGCGCCGATGACGCGCTTGCCGTCAAGCGTGCCGAGCACCAGCAGATTGCCGGGATCGACGGGCATGCCCGCGCGGACGACGGTACCTCCGGCGTGTTCGATCGCTGCCGGAACGACATCGGCGAAATCGCTCATCGCCGAAGCGCCGAAGATCACCACCATATCGTTGTCGCGCGCCAGCGAGGCCGCGGCCTCCGCCACCGGCGCGATTTCGTGCGGCGTGCGGCGCTCGGCCGTCAGCCGTCCGCCAGAGCGCGCCAGCCGCGCCTCGGTGACGCGGAGCGTCTTGTCGAGCATGCTCGGCTTGATGCCGGGCAGCACCGTCTGGATGACGCCGACGCGCACCGGCCGGTAGGCGTTGACGGCGAAGATCTCGCCGCTGGTGCAGATGCCTGCCACCTTGTCGACCAGAGCGGTTGCCACGGCGAAGGGGATGATCTTCACCGTCGCCACCATCTGGCCCTTTTCGACCGGCGCGTGTTGCGCCAGCGTGGCGATGGTGATGGTCGGGTCGACGGCGTTGATGGCATCGATCATCGCGCGCGTCGACGGTGAAGACACCGGCCGTCTCGGCGTGGAGATTGACCCGGCCGGTCGCGGCGGGCTTCGCTTCGATGTTGCGATGGCTCATGCTGGCGGCGATCATTTCAGCCGCCGCATCCTCGCCGAGATCATCGGCGGCCAGCACCGCTGCGACGACCTCGTTTATCCCGGCGGCCTTCAGCGCCGACACATCGTCGGCGCTCAGCCTGTGCGCCTTGCGGAAGCGCCGCTCGCCGGCCGTGGTGGCGTGCGCCAGCACCGCACCTTCGGCCTGATCGATCGGAACCGGACCGAATTTCACGCTACCGCGCCTTTGCTTTCGAGGCCGCGCGAGCGAAAGGCGTGAATGGTCTGGGCAAGGATCGCGACGGCGATCTCGGCCGGGCTGGCAGCGCCGATGTCGAGGCCGATCGGCGCGTGGATGCGGGCGATCTGGTCAGCGGTCACGCCCAATGCCAGCAGGCGCTCGACACGCTTGGCGTGCGTCTTGCGGCTGCCAAGCGCGCCGACATAGAAGCAGTTGGCATCGAGCGCCGCCTTCAGCGCGAAATCGTCGATCTTCGGGTCATGCGTGACGGCGGCCAGCGCCGTGTAACTGTCGAGCGGCTGGCGCGTCAGCACATCCTCCGGCCATTCGGCATAGAGCGCGACGTCGGGAAAGCGGTCCGGCGTGGCGAAGGCGGTGCGCGGATCGATGATCTCGACCGGATAGCCGGCGATCCTCGCCATCGGCGCCAACGCCTGGCTGATATGCACGGCGCCGATCACCACCAGGCGCGGCTGCGGCAGATGGGCGTTGAGGAAGAAGTTTCGCCCCTCCGCCTCGACCGAACCGGAATTGCCGGTGCGAAACGCCCTGGCGATCGCCGCTCCCAAATCACCGGCGACCTGGTCGCCCTCGCGCACGATGCGATCGCGGCCGTCACCAAGGTCGGTGACCAGGATCGCCGCGCGGCGGGCGCGGCGTTCGGCATTCAATGTCTTGAGCGCGTACGGATCCATCGGAGGTCAGCCCAGGCGTTCGACATAGACCTTGATGCGGCCGCCGCAGGACAGGCCGACCTGCCAGGCGGTCTCGTCGGCGACGCCGAACTCCAGCATCTTTGCCTTGCCGGAGCCGATGACGTCGATCGCCTCGGTCACCACCGCGCCCTCGACGCAGCCGCCCGAGACGGAGCCGTGGAAATTGCCGTCGGCGTCGATGACCAGATGGCTGCCGACAGGACGCGGCGCCGAACCCCAGGTCTCGACCACGGTAGCGATGGCGACATCCTTGCCGTCCTTCATCCAGCCCTCCGCGATGATCAGCGGATCGCGGGCCTCATCGAGATAGATGCTGTTTTCCATGATCACTTCTCTCAGGGTCTGTTTTTCCTGGATGCAAGACATATGGCTATGCGGCCCGCCTCGCGCCAGCATCCAGCCAGCGGCGCGGATCGACCGAGCCGGCCGACTTCTTGTCCAGCGAGGCGCAGAGATCGGCCAGCGCATCGAGATTGTGCACCGAGCGGAACTCGTCGACATGCGGCAGCATCGCCTTGACGCCGCGGGCGCGCGCCTCGAAGCCGTCGAAGCGCAGCAGCGGGTTCAGCCAGATCAGCCGCCGGCAGGATTTGTGCAGGCGCTCCATCTCCTCCGACAGGCCGGCGACGTCGTCGCGCTCCAGCCCGTCGGTGATCAGCAGCACCACCGCGCCCTGCCCCAGCACGCGGCGCGACCAGAGCCGGTTGAACTCGGCCAGCGTGTCGCCGATGCGCGTGCCGCCCGACCAGTCCTTCACCGCCGCCGAACAGTCGGCAAGCGCGGCATCGGGATCGCGATGGCGCATCTGCCGCGTCAGGTTGGTCAGCCGCGTGCCGAAGACGAAGGCGTGCACGCGCCGGCGCTTTTCGGTCAGCGCATGCAGGAAATGCAGGAAGATGCGCGTGTACTGGCTCATCGATCCGGAAATGTCGGCCAGCACGACCAGCGGCGGATGGACCTCGCGCGGCGAGCGGAATTTCGGCAGGATCAGTTCGCCACCGGTGCGCGCGGCCGAACGCATCATGGCGCGCGGATCGATACGGCGGCCATGCGGATCGGACTTGAAGCGCCGTGTCCTGACCATGTCGAAGGGCAGCCGCAGCTGAGCGATCGCCTTCTTGGCGTCGGCCATCTCGGCGGCGTTCATCTGGGCAAAATCCTTGCCGCGCAGCACCTCGTTGCCGGAGACGGTGAAGCGGGCGTCGACCTCGATCTCGGGGATTTCCTGCACCGGCTGGTTCTTCTGGTGGCCCTCGAACATCGCCTGGCTGACGCGGTTTTCGGCCGCGCGCGGCTTCTGCTTCTCTCTGTTGTCCGGCGCCACCGGCGAAAACATCGCCAGCATCTTCTCGATCAGCTCGCGCGATTTCCAGAACAGCCGGAAGGCTTCGTCGAAGGTCGGATGATCCTCATGGCGCGACACCAGCACGGCATGCAGCGTCCAGTAGAAATCGTCGCGCGAGCCGATGCCGGCGGCGAGCACCGCCTCGATGGCATCCTTGACCGAGGCCGGTCCGACCCGCATGCCGGCCTTGCGCAGGGTGCGGGCGAAATAGACGATGTTGTCGGCGATGCGCCCGTCCGCTGTCGCCTCTCCGGGATCGGGACGCGGCGCCTCCATTGCCTTACTCCGCCGCCGCGAGCTCGGCCTTGACCTCGTTGAGGATGCGCCGGCCCTCGCCCTGCTCGATGCGGGCAATGTCGTCCTGGTATTTCAGCAGCACGCCGATCGTGTCGGACACCGTTTCGGGATCGAGCGCCACCTTGTCGAGTTCGGTCAGCGCGCCGGCCCAGTCGATGGTCTCGGCGACGCCCGGCACCTTGAACAGTTCGATCTGGCGCAGCTTCTGGATGAACGCACGACCTCGGCCGACAGCCGGCTGTTGGCCTGCGGCACCTTGCGCGCGCACGATCTCCAGTTCGCGCTCGGCATTGGGATAGTCGACCCAGTGATAGAGGCAGCGCCGCTTCAGCGCGTCGTGGATTTCGCGGGTGCGGTTGGTGGTGATGATGACGATCGGCGGCTCTTCCGCCTTGATCGTGCCGAGTTCCGGCACCGTCACCTGGAAGTCGGAGAGGATTTCGAGCAGGAACGCCTCGAAGGCCTCGTCGGTGCGGTCGAGTTCGTCGATCAGGAACACCGGCGCCGCACCCGCCTTGCCCGTCAGCGCCTCGAGCACCGGCCGGCGGATCAGGTATTTTTCGGAGAAGACGTTGCTCTCCATGTCGGATCGCGGTCGACCTTGCCGGCCGCCTCCTCCATGCGGATCTCGATCATCTGCGCGGCATAGTTCCACTCATAGACGGCCGAGGAGACGTCGAGCCCTTCATAGCATTGCAGGCGGATCAGCCGGCGGCCGAGCGCCTGCGCCAGCACCTTGGCGATCTCGGTCTTGCCGACGCCGGCCTCGCCTTCGAGGAACAGCGGCCGCTTCATGCGCAGCGAAAGAAACAGCACCGTCGCCAGCGACCGGTCCGCCACATAGTCCGCGCCGGTCAGGAGATCGAGCGTCTCGTCGATCGTCTGCGGCGCCGGGCGCGGTTTCAGCTCGGTCATCCTGTCTCCGTGGGTGCGGCCCATCCAGAGCCTCTAAAGCGCGCGATAGCCGCGGTCGTGATAGATCAGCGGCCGCAAATTATCGCCGATGCGCAGGCCTGTCACCTTGCCAAAAAGCACACGGTGGGTGGCCAGATCCTTGGTGTCGATCAGCTCGCAGTCGAACACGGCGAGCGCACCCTTCAACGTCGGCGCGCCGGTCGAGATGACATCCCACTCGCCGAGCGCGAAGCGCTCCTCGACCGGCAGGCCGGTGATGCCGGAAAACCCGATCGACAGCGGCTCCTGGTGCGAAGCCAGCGTATTCAACGCGAATTTGCCGTTTTTCACGAAAGGCTCGTTCTTGGGATTTTCGCGATTGAGGCAGACCAGGACCGTCGGCGGCGTGTCCGAAACCGAACAGGCCGCGATGACCGTCGCGCCGCGCCTGCCGGCGGGGCCGTCGGTGGTGACGACATGGACGTCGCCGGCAAAATGCGCCATCGCGTCGCGATAGGCCTGCGGCCCGATGTCGTTCTTCTTCAGCACTGATGATTTTCCACAAGTCGAAACCCGATCGTTATATATGGCGGCATACGGCATGCCACAAGCGAAGTGCTTGACCCTATCCCGAAATTCGCGTGTTGCGCCCGGGACGAGCAGCCTTTAGGTCTTGGCGGGAAGAGGCGCCGGGAGCATGCATCCGGCACGGAGGAATTCTTCGTCAGAATGCGACCCCGGACAGCGACGATAGCGGCACTGCTTTGGCTGCTCCCTGCAGGCGTCAGCGCCCAGACGCTGCTTGTCGGCGTCGCCGCACCTCTGTCTGGCCCGTCTGAGATCCTCGGCAAGCAGATCGAGGCCGGGGCCAGCCTTGCGGCCGAGGCGAACGGCGCCGAAATCAAGACGGTCGACGATGCCTGCACGGCCGACGGCGGCGCTGCCGCCGCACGCGACTTCGCCGCGGCGAAAGTAGCGTGGTCGTCGGTTTTCTCTGCACCGAAGCGATCGAGGCGGCGCTGCCGATCCTCAAGGACGCCGGCATCCCGGTCATCACCATCGGCGTGCGCACCGAAAGCCTGACCGACCGGCGCGCCAAGACCGGCTGGCCGGTCTATCGGCTAGGCCCCCGCGGCGACGACGAGCGCAATGCCGTCGCCACCATCCTTACCAAGCTCTGGCAGAAGGAGCTTTTCGCCATCGTCGACGACGGCACGATCTACGGCCGCGAGATCGCCGAGACGCTGAGGGCGGCCGCCGAGCAGGCAAGGCTGAAACCGGTGTTCGTCGACACGTTCCGGCCGCAGCTCGACAACCAGATCGGGCTGATCGGCCGGCTGAAGAAATCCGGCGCGACGCATGTCTTCGCCGGCGGCGACGGCGACGACATCGCCATCATGGGCCGCGATGCCGGCCAGCTCGATGCCGGCATGACCTTTGCCGGCGGCGAGAATGCTGCGCACGCCGCCGGGCGACGTGCCCTATGCGGCGGGCACGCTGATGATCGCGCCGCCCGAATGGGCCGATGTCGCCGACCCCAAGGTGCTCGAGGCATTCGCTGCAGAAAGTATCATTCCAGAAGGTTACGTGCTGCCCGCCTATGCGGCGGTCGAGATCGCCAGGGCGGCGGCAGCGGCGGCCGAGACCTCCGGCAAGCCGCTGGCGGAGCTGCTCACCGCGCATGACTTCACCACTGCGATCGGGCCGGTCCGTTTCGACGAAAAGGGCGATCTCAGCCAGAACCCCTACCGCGCCTTCCGTTTCGACGGAACGCGTTTCGTGCCTTTCGAGACGCAGTGATGTTCCGCACCGGACCGCGCAATCTGATCACCGATGTCGCCGGCCTGCGCGTCGGCAATGCCGCCGACGCCAGGCTGAAGTCGGGCGTGACCGCCGTGCTTTGCGACGAGCCGGCGGTCGCCGGCGTGCAGGTGCTGGGCGGCGCGCCCGGCACGCGCGAGACCGACCTGCTCGAGCCGCACAATTCCGTCGAGGCGATCCATGCCGTCGTGCTCTCGGGCGGCTCGGCCTTCGGGCTCGATGCCGCCTCCGGCGTGCAGGCGGCGCTGCGCGAGAGGAGGCATCGGCTTCGAGGTCGGCGGCTTTCGCGTGCCGATCGTGCCGGCGGCGATCCTGTTCGACCTGCGCAATGGCGGCGACAAGGACTGGGGCCGCTATCCGCCCTACCGCGAGCTCGGCTACGAAGCCGCCCAGGCCGCCGCGGCCGACTTTGCCCTCGGCACGGCCGGCGCCGGCACCGGCGCGCTGACGTCCGGCCTGAAGGGCGGGCTCGGCTCGGCTTCGACTGCTGCTCGACAGCGGCGTCACCATCGGCGCGCTCGCCGCCGTCAACCCGACCGGCTCGGTGACGGTCGGGCGAACCCGCCATTTCTGGGCGGCACCCTTCGAGATCGGCGACGAGTTCGGCGGGCTCGGCTATCCCTCGCCGATGCCGGAAGACGCAAGACGGATCCTGCTGAAGTTCCGCGACCGGAAGTTCACCGGCGGACAGACGCGAGACCGGCGGCAACACCACCATCGCCGTGATCGCCACCGACGCCGTGCTGACCAAGGCCGCCGCCAAGCGTCTGGCGATATCGGCGCATGACGGCTTTGTGCGCGCCATCTGGCCGACGCACACGCCGGTCGACGGCGATCTGGTCTTCGCGCTGGCGACCGGCAGGAGCGGCATCGCGCTTGCAGCCGACGACGCGATCGATCTCTACGCCGCGGCCGGCGCCACCATGGCGCGCGCCATCGCGCCGCGGCGTCCATGCGGCGACGCCGGCCGACGGCGATCTGTTTCCGGTCTGGTCGTCGCGCTACGAGCGACTGGATGCTGGCCTTCAGGTAGCACGACGTTTTGATTGTCTCGTGATAGGGAAGAAAAACGTGCCCGGCTGTGCGAATGGAGAGCCAATGCGAACCCTTTTCCTGTTTGCCGTTTGCCTGCTGACCCAGCTTGCGACCCTGGTCGCCGCGCGTGCCGGCGACGTCGCCGAGCTGGAGATCCTCGGCTTCACCAAGGATGGCGGCGTCTTCGCTTTCGAGGAGTATGGCGTCCAGGACGGTCGGGCTTTCCCTATGCCAATCGCTACTACATCGACACCAACGACGACAAATTCCTGCCAGGGCACGCCGATCGAGCGTTCGGCTCGACGACGAGAACGCCACGCTCGAGGCCGCGCGCCTGCAGGCCCGCGCAGAAAGGCGAAGCGATCATCGGCCAAGCGCGAACTGACCGCCAATCGCGGCATCACCGCCGGCTTCAATCCGGTGACCGAACTTTCGGCCGATCCGTTCCGCATGGTCGTCAATCCACGGCCGATCTTCTCGCCGGTCGACCCTCCGCTCGAATTCCGGCTCGACGAGATCGGCATGAACGACACCGAGACGCTGCAAGAGCCTGGGCGAGATCAACGGCTTTCGCCTGCTGCGCATCGAGGCGAGGGATGGCGGCCAGACGCATCTGCTGCATGAGGACAAATCCATCCCGCAAAGCCGCGGCTGCCCGAACGGCTACCAGATCGGCGCGGTGCAGACGTTTTCGCTCGACAGCCTCAGCGCCTATGCCGTGCTGATCGCCGTCCGGCAATACGGCTTCGAAGGGCCGGACTATCGCTGGATCGCGGTGACCGGCCGCCTGTGACGCCGCTTCGCTCAACCCACCATGCGCACTCGTACCGGGCCGTCTGCGAGCGCCTTGCCTCGCTGGCGCACGGCGCTGCTCGGCGCCTTGCTGTGGGCGCGACGATGGGCGCCAGCGCGCTGGTCAATCTCCTGCTGGACGATTGGGAAACGCCGGCCAAGATCCGGTTGTGTCGCTGCTCTATGCCGCTGGTGGCGTGCTGGCATTCCCGGTCGGCCTGTTCCTGGCGCGGCTTGTTTCGCGAGGCCGGCACTGGGAGGTTGCGCTTGCCGCTGCCTTCGTCTGTCTGCTCGCCGCGACGGTCGCCTTCACCGGCGGCGCTCTTTGCGCTGCAGTACCGCTCCTACTATGCCGAATGGCATGCGCCGGCATTCACCATCACCTGGGCGTTCGAGTTCGTGTTCACGAGGCTGACGGCGCTCTACCAGTTCGCCGTGCTGGGCATCCGGCTCTATTTTCCGCTCGGTTTCGCGGCACTCGCTCGTCGCCAGCGTCTGGTTTGCGCGCCAGCGCGCGTTGAGCATTTGGCCAGCCTCTGTTAGGACGCGGCGCAATTCCCGTATGTCAGGACTGACCGATGATCCCTCGCTATTCCCGCCCGGAAATGGTCGCCATCTGGTCGCCCGAAACCCGCTTCCGCATCTGGTTCGAGATCGAGGCGCATGCCTGCGACGCGCTGGCCGAACTCGGCGTGATCCCGAAGGAAGCCGCGAAAACCATCTGGGAAAAGGGCGGCGCGGCGAAATTCGACGTCGAGCGCATCGACGAGATCGAGCGCGACACCAAGCACGACGTCATCGCCTTCCTGACCCATCTCGCCGAATTCGTCGGGCCGGACGCGCGCTTCATCCACCAGGGCATGACCTCGTCGGACGTGCTCGACACCTGCCTCGCGGTGCAGCTGACCCGCGCCAGCGACATCCTGCTCGCCGACATCGACGCGCTGCTCGCCGCGCTGAAGCGCCGCGCCTTCGAGCACAAGGACACCATCACCATCGGCCGCAGCCACGGCATCCATGCCGAGCCGACGACCTTCGGCGTCAAGCTGGCGCAGGCCTATGCCGAATTCGCGCGCTACCGCGAGCGGCTGGTGCAGGCGCGCGAGGAGATCGCCACCTGCGCCATCTCCGGCGCCGTCGGCACCTTCGCCAACATCGATCCGTATGTCGAAGAGCATGTGGCGGAAAAGCTCGGGCTGAAGCCGGAGCCGGTCTCGACGCAGGTCATCCCGCGCGACCGCCACGCCATGTTCTTCGCCACGCTCGGCGTCATCGCCTCGTCGATCGAGCGGCTGGCGACCGAAATCCGCCATCTGCAGCGCACCGAGGTGCTGGAGGCGGAGGAGTATTTCTCGCCGGGCCAGAAGGGCTCGTCGGCGATGCCGCACAAGCGCAACCCGGTGCTGACCGAAAACCTCACCGGCCTCGCCCGCATGGTGCGCGCCTTCGCGCTGCCGGCGCTGGAGAACGTCGCGCTCTGGCACGAGCGCGACATCTCGCACTCCTCGGTCGAGCGCATGATCGGGCCGGACGCGACGGTGACGCTCGATTTCGCGCTGGCGCGGCTGACCAGCGTCGATCGACAAGCTGCTGGTCTATCCCGAGAACATGCTGAAGAACCTCGAACAAGTTCCGCGGCCTGGTGCATTCGCAGCGCGTGCTGCTGGCGCTGACCCAGGCCGGCGTCAGCCGCGAGGACGCCTACCGGCTGGTGCAGCGCAACGCCATGAAGGTGTGGGAACAAGGCGCTGATTTCCTTGAGGAACTTTTGGCCGACAAGGAGGTCACGGCTGCGCTGCCCGAAGCCGAGATCCGCGAAAAATTCGACCTCGGCTATCACACCAAGCATGTCGACACGATCTTCAAGCGGGTGTTTGGAGCGGCCTGAGCGTTCGCAACGGATCAGGTTCGGCAGACATACCGAAACAGGCCCGCCTGCAACTTTGCTGCCCATCATTCCGGCGGGCCATTTCTCCCTGATTCGAGACGCTGCGACAGTCCAGGCGATGGCTCACGCCTTGCCGGGAACGGTCCGGATCACCGTGCCCCACGGATCCTCGCGCGTCGTCTCACTGGCAATATTGTCCGAGCGCATCTCGACCCAGGCCAGGCCCGAGCGGGCGGGATCGCGGCGGCCGGCGCCGGAACTCTGCCAGGCATTGGCGCCGATGTGGTGGTGATAGCCGCCTGACGACAGGAATACCGCCTGGCCGCCATATTTCGCCACAGTGTCGAAGCCAAATTCCTGGTTCCACCAGGCCTCGGCCTCTTCCGGCCGGCCGACGCGCAGATGCACGTGGCCGACAATGCTGTTTTCCGGCGCGCCCTGCCAGCCCGCGTCGCCGGCCGGAACGTCGGCGACAACGGACGGAATGTTCAGCCGCTCGGTCGCCATGGCGATCTTGTCGCCGTTCCACTTCCAGTCCTGCGGCTGGCGATCGGCATAGATCTCGATGCCGTTGCCCTCGGGGTCGGTCAGGTACAGCGCCTCGCTGACCAGATGGTCGGATGCGCCCTCGATGGGGATCTTGTTGGCGATGGCGTGGTTGATCCAGCGGCCAAGATCTGCCCGGCTGGGCAGCAGGAAGGCCGTGTGGAACAGGCCGGCGCTGCGCGGATCGTCGGGCTTCGCCGCCGCATCCGG
This sequence comes from uncultured Alphaproteobacteria bacterium, assembly GCA_963788955.1. Taxonomy (GTDB): domain Bacteria; phylum Pseudomonadota; class Alphaproteobacteria; order Rhizobiales; family Rhizobiaceae; genus Mesorhizobium. The sequence continues at coordinate 214,271 of CAWBIN010000012.1, forward strand.
CTCGATCACCAGCAGCGGACGGTTGGCGGCGCCGAGCGTGATCGCGCCATCGGCGCGGCTCAACTCCTGCAGGCCGACGACCTGGCGATAATAGGCGGCCAGGCTTTCGGCGTCGCGCGCCTTCAACCCGACGCGGGAAACGCTCACCGGGGTGGTGGCGGCAAAAGGCAGTTCGCTCATCATTGTCTCCGTTCGGGCGGCGCTCGTTGAAGCTCCCAAAGCCAGAAGCCCGGCGCCACCGATGATTGTACGTCGTGTCAGTGCCAAAATCCCGGTCCTTCACGGCTGTCTGTTGTCCCATGTCAGATCGTCGATCGCGATCGTTCACACAAGATGGCAAGAAGCGAACAAGGTGTTCACTATTGTGATCGCACAGCGTCATTCGAGACGGTTGCACCCGGCAGCGGCGCTCGCTACATGCGCGCCATGAAGGTCAAGGACGCAGATATTCTCATCGTGCCGGGCTACACCAATTCCGGTCCCGAGCATTGGCAGAGCCGCTGGCAGTCGAAACTGTCGACGGCGCGCCGGGTCGAGCAGGCGGAATGGTCGAAGCCGGTGCGCGAGGACTGGACGGCGAATGTCGCCAAGGCGGTCAACGAGGCCGAGCGGCCGGTCGTCATCGTCGCGCATTCGCTGGGCGTCGCGACAGCAGTCCAGGCATGCCGCAGTTCCGGCGGCCGGTCGCCGGTGCCTTTTTCGTGGCGCCGCCCGACGTCGCAAACCCTGAATCCGGCCAAGGCACCTGATGACCTTCGGCCCCTACCCGCGCGAGCCCCTGCCCTTTCCCTCGGTGGTGATCGCCAGCCGCAACGACCCGTTCTGCGCCTTCGAGGTCGCCGAGGACATCGCCGCAGCCTGGGGCTCGCTGTTCATCGACGCCGGCGACGCCGGCCATCTCAACGCGGATTCCGGCTTCGGTCCGTGGCCGGAGGGCTCGATGACCTTCGCCAAGTTCCTGACCGATCTCAAAGGGACTTAAGACCCTGGAGACAGCGCGCCCGCGCCGTCAGTTGCCGATCGAATCCCGCATGCTCTTCAGCAAGGTCTTGGCGCCGAGCGCGATCAGCGCGTGATCCGAGCCCATGGCCAGCAGCCGGTAGCCCATCGCCACCACGCGGCCGGCGACGGCCGGCTCGATGACGTAGATCGCCGCATGCTTGCCGGCCTTGCGCGTGCGTTCGGCGATCGAGGCGACCGTCTCCATCATGCTTTCCAGCGTCGAATTGACCGTGGAGCCGTTCGACCAGGCGATCGAGAAATCCGACGGGCCGACGAAGATGCCGTCGATGCCTGGCGTGTCGAGGATGCCGTCGAGCGCCTCGAAAGCGGCGCGCGTTTCGACCATCGCAAACGCCATCGTGCGCTGGTTGGTGTCGCGCAGCCATTCGGCATGATCGCCCTTGCCATGACGCGGAAAGGCATAGGTCGGCCCCCAGGAGCGCTCGCCCATTGGCGGATACTTCATGGCTGCGGCGAAAAGCCTGGCGTCGGCCACCGAATTCACCATCGGCGCGATCACCGCCTCGGCGCCGAAGTCGAGCGCCCGGCTCGCCATGTCGAAGCGGCCGACCGGAATGCGCACCAGCGCCGGCTTGTTGGCGGCGAGCACCGGAACGAGACCGCGCAGCACGCTGTCCTCGTGATGGCCGCCATGCTGCATGTCGAGCGTGACGGCATCAAAACCCTGTTTGGCTACGATTTCCACCGTGAGCGCGTCCGGCACTCCGGACCATGCGGTGAACAACGTTTCATCCGCCGCAAGGCGTGACTTCAGGGACATCGGCTCTTTCCTTGTTGACGTCAGCAGTTTCAGCCGGAAACGGCGGCAAAGGCAAAGAAAAACCGCCCGGCTGGGCCGGGCGGTCGATTGGTCCAGATAAAGGCTCTATCGAAGCATGATCTTTTCCGAAAACTGGCCTCCACTTTTCGGCATCATGCTCTAGGTGTTCTTGATCTGCTCGATCGCCTGCGCCATCAACTCATCCATGGTGCGGCGGATCTGATGATCGGATTGGGCAACGCCGGCCGCATCGAAATCCGCGCGGATCTTGCGGAAAACGTCGTGATCGCCGGCTTCCTCGATGTCGGCCACGACCACCTCCTTGGCATAGGTTTCGGCATCGGCGCCCGACTTGCCGAGCTTCTCGGCCGCCCACAGGCCAAGCGCCTTGTTGCGGCGGGCCGAAGCCTTGAAGCGGAGTTCCTCATCGAAGGCGAATTTGCGCTCGAAGCCCTCTTCGCGGTCTTTCATGCTGCTCATGGCGTCCCTCCGGGTCAAATCCGATTCGTTGGCGGTGAATATGTGTGTTGCCGAAGCACAAACCAAAAGGCCGCGGGCCGGTCAATATGCTACATCATTTGCTGCGCTGCGGCATTTCGGTCCCGAAACCGGTTGATTGAAAGGATTTGCCGATTGAGCAAACAGTGCGATTGGGATAGACACCGGCATTGAATACCACCGTCTGCACACTAATTTAGGCAGACGGAGAGGAACTGGTCGCTTGCCGCCTGCCCGGAAATCCAGAGAAAAAATCAGATGAAAAATCGCCGCCGCATTTATGAAGGCAAGGCCAAGATCCTCTATGAGGGCCCTGAGCCGGGGACGCTGATCCAGTTTTTCAAGGATGATGCCACCGCCTTCAATAAGAAGAAACACGAGGTCGTCGACGGCAAGGGCGTGCTCAACAACCGCATTTCCGAGCACATCTTCAACCATCTGAACCGGATGGGCATTCCGACCCACTTCATCCGCCGGCTCAACATGCGCGAGCAGCTGATCAAGGAAGTCGAGATCATCCCGCTCGAAGTGGTGGTGCGCAACGTCGCCGCCGGCTCGCTGGCCAAGCGCCTCGGCATCGAGGAAGGCACCGTGCTGCCGCGCTCGATCATCGAATTCTATTACAAGGCCGACGCGCTCGACGATCCGATGGTGTCGGAAGAGCACATCACCGCCTTCGGCTGGGCAAGCCCGCAGGAGATCGACGACGTCATGGCGCTGGCCATCCGCGTCAACGACTTCCTCTCCGGCCTGTTCATGGGCGTCGGCATCCAGCTCGTCGACTTCAAGATCGAATGCGGCCGCCTGTTCGAGGGCGACATGATGCGCATCGTCGTCGCCGACGAGATCTCGCCCGAACTCCTGCCGGCTGTGGGACGTCGCGACGCAGGACAAGCTCGACAAGGACCGCTTCCGCCGCGACATGGGCGGGCTGGTCGAAGCCTATCAGGAAGTCGCCCGCCGCCTCGGCATCATGAACGAGAACGAGCCGCCGCGCCCGACCGGGCCGGTGCTGGTTGCGTCCAGCGAGCCGCCCAAGGGCATGAAGCACTAATTACCAAACCGGGCTTGCCGATGACGGCGAGCCCGGCGCAGACCGTATTGATTTCTCAGGAGCATCGATGAAAGCCCGTATCACCGTCACCCTCAAGAACGGCGTGCTCGACCCGCAAGGCAAGGCGATCGAACATGCGCTGTCCGGGCTGGGTTTTGACGGTGTCGGCCAGGTTCGCCAGGGCAAGGTGTTCGACGTCGAGCTCGCCGAGACCGACACGGCCAAGGCCGAGGCCGATCTCAAGGCCATGTGCGACAAGCTTCTGGCGAACACCGTGATTGAGAATTACGCTGTGGAGATCGCCTGAGGTGAAATCAGCCGTCGTCCTCCTGCCTGGCCTCAACCGCGACCGCGACATGATCGCGGCGCTGACCAAGATTTCCGGCAAGGCGCCGGCCACCGTCTGGCAGACCGACACCGAAATCCCCGATGTCGACCTGATCGCCATTCCCGGCGGCTTTTCGTTCGGCGACTATCTGCGCTGCGGCGCGATCGCCGCGCGCATGCCGGTGATGCGGGCGGTGGCCGAAAAGGCGGCCAAGGGCGTCATGGTCATCGGCGTCTGCAACGGCTTCCAGATCCTGGTCGAAGCTGGCCTGTTGCCCGGCGCGCTGATGCGCAATTCGTCGCTGAAATTCGTCTGCCGGCAGGTGAAGCTCAAGATCGACAACGCCAACACCATGTTCACCCGCCGCTACCAGCCGGGCCAGATCATCCGCTCGCCGGTGGCGCATCATGACGGCAATTACTTCGCCGATGCCGAGACGCTGGCCCGTCTCGAGGGTGAGGGACAGGTGGTGTTCCGCTATGCCGAAGGCACCAATCCCAACGGCTCGATCAACGACATTGCCGGCATCATCAACGACAAGGGCAATGTTCTGGGCCTGATGCCGCATCCCGAGAACCTGATCGAGGCGGCGCATGGCGGCAGCGACGGCCGGGCGCTGTTCGAAGGCGCCCTCGGCATCGCCGCCTGATTTTTTTCAGCTGAAGAACCCCTTCCGAAACGCGATGCAGGGCGGCCTGACCATGAGACTGACGATTGCTCGCCTTGCTCTGCTGGCCGCCGCAGGTCTTGCGCTAGCCTCCTGCCAGTCGAGCCCGAAGAGCGCACCGGTCCCGTCGGGCAAGAGCGCCTCGCTGCTTGCCATGGAACAGGTGGCGATCGCCGCCCACAAATGCTGGATCGCCAGCAAGGATCCGGCCTTCAAACCCTATCAGATGGCCAACGAGCTGAATTCGTTCAGCGGCACGCCGCGCTTCCTGCTGGTCCCGGCCAAGCACTATGGCGGCAAGCCGCTGCTGGTGGTGCAGGCGCAGGGCAATTCCAGCCGGGTCGACGTGTTCGGTCCGCTGATGGCCGACCCGCTCGGCGCCCGCATCGGCTCCGACATCGCCCGCTGGCAGACGGGCAATTCCTCCTGCGCCGCGGCCGCGTAGGCCAATGGGCCGCTTCCTGCAGATCGCGGGGCTGGTCATCGGTCTGGCCGGGCTTGTCCTGCAGTTCTGCATCACCATCCCGGCATCGATGGAAGCCGGCCGCAGCCTGCTTGGCTCCATCGTCTTCCTGTTCAGCTTCTTCACCATCCTGACCAATATCGGCGCGGTGCTCGTCCACACCTCGCTGCTGTCGTCCACCGGCTATGCCTGGCTGCCGGCCTTTGCCGGGCCGCGCGTTCGGGCCGGCGTGGCGGTCGCCATCGCGCTGGTCTTCATCATCTATGCAACGGTTCTGGCGCAGCTTTGGCAGCCGCAGGGGCTGTTCCTGCTCTGCGACGTCCTGCTGCATTATGTGACGCCGGTGCTGTTCGTGCTGTGGTGGCTGATCGCCGGCGCCGACGGCACGACGCGCTGGAGCGACATTTCCTGGTGGATGGTCTATCCGATCGCCTACCTGATCTATGCGCTGGCGCGGGCGCCGTTCGCCGGCGAAGTGCCCTACCCGTTCCTCGATGTCGCCAAGAACGGCGCGGCCAGCGTCGCTGTCTCGGCGCTGGCCGTGACCGGGCTTTTTCTGGTGCTGTGCATCATCGCCGTCCTGGCCGACCACGCCGTTGCGCGCGCCAGGGGCTCAAAGGCCCGCTAAAGCGGTTCTTTGTTTCACGCAATTCCAGACGGAAAACCGCTAAGCACTTTTCCTGGAATTGCTTGAGACCTGCGCGGAAGGTGCGAGCCCGGCAGAGCTCAATCCCAGAACGGCCTCAGGCCTTCCCGATGGGCATCGCAGCGCGAAACGCCGATGTCCTTGAGCTGCTCGTCGGTCATTTCCAGCAAAGCCAGGCGGCTGCGCCGGCGCTCCAGCAGCCTGTCGATCCACATCGCGAGCGAGCGGACCACATGCACCAGCCGGCTGACGAGGCCGCGCCGAGCCGACGGGCGAAGCGCCTGCCCATGCAATTCAGCATCCGGCGTAACGGATTGTCTCGATTGTAGCCATTGTCTTTCTGCCAAATGTGCAATTGTACCCCTAACACGGTGCAATTGATATGGATTGACTCCTGATCCGGTGCAATATACAAAATTGTCACCATGACAAATTGGCTTCCCGATCTCACCACCGGCTCCGGCCCTCTCTACCAGCGTCTTGCTGACAGCATTGAGTCAGATATCGATCGCGGCGTCATCGACGCCGGGGCAAAACTGCCGCCGCAGCGCGACCTCGCTTATGATATCGGCACCACCGTCGGCACTGTCGGCCGGGCCTATCAGTTGCTGCGCGAGCGCGGGCTGGTCAGCGGCGAGGTCGGCCGCGGCACCTACGTGCTCGCCCAGCAGTCGGAAGCGGAAGCCCGAATTCGCGCCGCCCGCCGTGCAGGGCACGCGCTTTATCGATGCGCCGAGCGGCAAACTGCGCTTCGACAGCACGGCCGCGCCCGACATCGGCCAGGGCGCCATCGTCGCCGAAGTGCTGTCGCGCATGGCGCAGGATCATCCGCACGAGATTTCGAGCTACACGCGGGATTTTCCGGAGCGCTGGTACGAGGCCGGCGCCCGCTGGCTGTCGCGCAATTCGTTCAAGCCCGGCCGCCGACGCCATCGTTCCGACGCTCGGCACGCATGCAGCAGTGATGGCGGCGATCGCGGCGCTGACGACGCCCGGCGACTATGTCGCCTTCGAGCACCTCACCTATTCGCAGATCTCGCGCAGCGCCGGCCTGATCGGCCGCAGGACCGCGCTGGTGGCATCGGACGAGGGCGGCATCGACCCCGACGATTTCGAGCGCGTCTGCGCGCAAAAGCACCCGAAGATGATGTTCTTGATGCCGACGGCCAAGAACCCGACGCTGGTGACGCTTGTCGGCAGATCGCCGGCAAGCGATCGCGCGCGTCGCCCGTGAGTACAATGTCGTGCTGATCGAGGACGATCTCTATGGCGACCTCACGGACGATCCGACGCCGCTGCTCGCGGAATATGCGCCCGAAAGAACCATCGTTGCCGGCGGGCTGTCGAAATCGGTCGCAGCGGGCGTTCGCGGCGGCTGGCTCGCCTGTCCGCCGGCCTACCGCCATCGCATCCGCGTCGCCCACAAGATGATGACCGGCGGCCTCCCCTTCCTGCTGGCCGAGGTCGGCACGAGGCTAGTGCTGTCAGGCCAGGCCGGCGAGATCCGCAAGCGCTGCATCGCCGAAATCGGCGCGCGTATCGCCATCGTGCGCGAGACGCTCTCCGGGTTCGAATTCAGGGCCAAGGACAGCGTGCCTTTCGTCTGGCTTACCTTGCCCGACCCCTGGCTCTCCGGCACCTTCAAGAATGCCTGCCTCGAGCACGGCGTGCTGATCGACGACGAGGACGAGTTCAAGGCCGGCCGCTCCGAGCACGTCTTCCACGGCGTTCGTTTCGGCGTTTCGCAGCCAAGGCGGCGCGAGGACATCGCCGCCGGCGTCGCGGTGATCCGGCGCCTGCTGGAGGAAGGCCGCGCCGGCTACGACAGTTTTTCCTGAAACGGTCGGCGACCGACAGTTCGTGTTCTCTTGCTACGCAGGTCCTTGTGGAACTCAGGTCAGCCCTCGGCCTTGAAGTTCCTGGCTTCCTTCGCGCCCTTGTCCTTGCCGTGCTTCTCGGCAAGGTCTTTGGCCTGTTGCGGCGAAACGTCGGTGATTTCCGCAAGATGCATAGCCTCCTTGTCCGAGAGGCGATTGTCTTTCTTGCCTTGCTTGGTGGCCATGCCCAAATCTCCTGATTGATTGCAGACCTAACGGCCGGGATGCCATAGCGTTCCCCAACGGCCCCCGCTGCCCCCTCACCCTGTGGTTTTCCGGCGTTTTTCGTCATTCGATGGGGTGTATCGCGCGGAAGCTTGCGATAAGAGGGGACTCAAAATCCCCGCTCCCACGGATACAAATCGCCGCCCATGACCATTTCCAATTCCGTGCCGATCACCCCGGAACTCATTGCCTCGCATGGGCTGAAGCCCGATGAATACCAGCGCATCCTCGATCTGGTCGGGCGCGAGCCGAGCTTCACCGAACTTGGCATCTTCTCGGCGATGTGGAACGAGCACTGTTCCTACAAATCCTCGAAGAAGTGGCTGCGCACGCTGCCCACCACCGGACCGCAGGTCATCCAGGGTCCGGGCGAGAATGCCGGTGTGGTCGACATTGGTGACGGCGATTGCGTCGTCTTCAAGATGGAGAGCCACAACCATCCGTCCTACATCGAGCCCTACCAGGGGGCGGCGACCGGCGTCGGCGGCATTTTGCGCGACGTTTTCACCATGGGCGCGCGGCCGGTCGCTGCGATGAACGCCCTGCGCTTCGGCGCGCCGGACCATCCCAAGACCAGGCATCTCGTCGCCGGCGTGGTTTCCGGTGTTGGCGGTTACGGCAACTCCTTCGGCGTGCCGACGGTCGGCGGCGAGGTCAATTTCGACGCTCGCTACAACGGCAACATCCTGGTCAATGCCTTTGCTGCCGGCCTTGCCAAGACGGACGCCATCTTCCTGTCCGAAGCCAAGGGCGTCGGCCTGCCGGTCGTCTATCTCGGCGCCAAGACAGGCCGCGACGGCGTCGGCGGCGCCACCATGGCCTCGGCCGAATTCGACGACAAGATCGAGGAGAAGCGCCCGACCGTTCAGGTCGGCGACCCCTTCACCGAAAAGTGCCTGCTCGAGGCCTGCCTCGAACTGATGGCGTCCGGTGCGGTCATCGCCATCCAGGACATGGGTGCCGCCGGCCTCACCTGCTCGGCGGTCGAGATGGGCGCCAAGGGCGACCTCGGCATCGAGCTCGATCTCGACAAGGTGCCGGTGCGCGAGGAGCGCATGAGCGCCTATGAGATGATGCTGTCGGAGAGCCAGGAGCGCATGCTGATGGTGCTGCGCCCGGAAAAAGAGAAGGAAGCCGAGGCGATCTTCCACAAATGGGGTCTCGACTTCGCCATCGTCGGCAAGACCACCGATGATTTGCGGTTTCGCGTGCTGCACCAGGGCGACGAGGTCGCCAATCTGCCGATCAAGGATCTCGGCGACCAGGCGCCCGAGTACGATCGGCCGTGGGTCGAGCCGAAGAAGCCGGCGCCGCTGGCCGCCAACGATGCGCCCAAGGCCGACGTTGCCGACGCCCTGCTCAAGATGCTCGGCGGGCCAGATCTCTCCTCGCGCCGCTGGGTGTGGGAGCAATACGACACACTGATCCAGGGCAATTCGCTGCAGCTTCCGGGCGGTGACGCCGGCGTTGTCCGTGTCGAGGGCCATCCGACCAAGGCGCTCGCCTTCTCGTCCGACGTGACGCCGCGCTATTGCGAGGCCGACCCGTATGAAGGCGGCAAGCAGGCGGTGGCCGAATGCTGGCGCAACCTGACCGCCACCGGCGCGCTGCCGCTGGCCGCCACCGACAATCTCAATTTCGGCAATCCGGAACGGCCCGAGATCATGGGCCAGCTGGTCGGCGCGGTAAAAGGCATTGGCGACGCCTGCCGTGCGCTCGGCTTCCCGATCGTCTCCGGCAACGTCTCGCTCTACAACGAAACCAATGGGCGCGGCATCCTGCCGACACCGACCATCGGCGGCGTCGGACTGATCGCCGACTGGTCGAAGATGGCGCGGATCGGCTTTGCCGCCGAAGGCCAGATGATCATACTGGTCGGTGCGCCGTCCATGTGGGGAACCCATCTCGGCCAGTCAGTCTATTTGCGCGACATCCATGGCCGCGCGGACGGCCCGCCGCCGCCGGTCGACCTCGAGCATGAAAAGCGCGTCGGCGATCATGTGCGCGCGCTGATCGCTTCCGGCGTGGTAACCGCGGCGCATGACGTTTCCGATGGCGGCATTGCCGTGGCGCTGGCCGAAATGGCGATGGCGTCGGGCATCGGCGCCACCATCCCCGGGCTGACCGGCACCGACCCCATCCCGGTCTGGTTCGGCGAGGATCAGGGCCGCTACCTGCTGACGCTGTCGGTCGATCCGCAAAGCAAGGAATGGGACGCTATTCGCGATGAGCAGAGCAAGCTCGGCATCTTCGCGCCCTGGATCGGCTCGACCGGCGGCAGCGAATTGAAACTCGGCGATGCGCGCGCGATCCCGGTCAGCGACCTGACCGCCGCTCACGAAGGCTGGTTCCCGCGCTTCATGGATCAGGCCATTTGACGAGGCTGGCTGCCCGGGCGCTGCTTGCAGTTGTTTTCTGGCCGTCGCTGTTCTTCTTCTGGTTTCTCGGGCCGTTCGTCTTTTTCCTGCTGTCGACGACCGGAAGCGAAGTTTGCCCCCGCCTGGAAACGCGGTCGGAGTTTCTTGCCGCGGCCAACGGCACGATTTTGATGTTGGCCGTCCAGAGCCTCGTCTATGCGGTGCCGATCCTGTGCCTGGTTCTCTGGCAACGGCTTGCACCGGAACCGGCGCGGGCACGGCACATCGTCACCTGCGTCAAGCTTTTTGCCGTTACCGTCGTCATCGGCGTGCTGTGGGCGTATGGCTCCTCGCTCACTTGCGACGGCTACGGCCAGGCGTTCTTCTCACCGCTCTGGCAGTGGACGAGTTTTCTTCCCATCGTCAATGTTGTGATCAACGTTCCGCTTTATGTGCTGACCTTCAGCCTTGGCCGCGCCTTCTCGACACGCGAGGATATGCCCGCGGATGACGCGGTTCCTCCGGATCAGGACATTACCTGAGCCTTCATTGGCCTTTGGCGCTGGCGGACGGAACGGCTTCAATCCGAACGAGAAAGGCTTTAGGCTCACCCCGACTCTCACTAGGATTTTGCCATGGCAATGGACGCGCACGACATCGAACGGCTGATCAAGGAAGGCATTCCGGACGCCAAGGTGACGATTCGCGACCTCGCCGGCGACGGCGACCACTATGCGGCCGAAGTGGTGGCCGAGAGCTTTCGCGGCAAGAGCCGCGTCCAGCAACACCAGATGGTCTATGACGCGCTGAAGGGCAATATGGGCGGCGTGCTCCACGCACTCGCCCTACAGACCAGCGTCCCGGACTGAACTTCCGAGACCGGCGCTGGTCAGATCTTTACCAGCATCGCCGTGAGGTACATGAAGCCAACTCCGGCCGCCAAACCAGCCATCGCGGCTCGGTGCGAGCAAGGCGCGTGTGCCGTCGGTCCGCTGACGAAGCTGCATCGACACCAGCTCGACGATCACCTGCAGGATTGCCCCGGCGCCGACCGCCAGCGCCAGCGCCGACCATTGCGGGGCATAGGCAAGGCTGCCGATCCACAGGCCGACGACGGCGGGGCCGCCCGCCAGCAGCGTCAGCGCGGCGAAGGTCCGCAATGGCGGCCGTTGCTTCAGGATCGGGGCGGCAATGCCGATACCCTCGGTGATGTTGTGCAATGTGAAGCCGAGCACGAGAAAGGTGCCGAGCCCCGCCGCGCCCGAGGCGAAGGCGGCGCCGATCGCCAGCCCTTCGCCGAGATTGTGCAAGCCGATGCCGAGCGCGATGAAGGTGGCCAAAGCCAGGCCGGTCGGCGTCCCGCTCCGCCGGCCCGCAGCCATCAGCAGAAGGAAACTGGCGGCGGCGGCAAGCACAATCATGGTCGGTCCCTGGAACAGGGCGGCGGCCTCGCCGGCCAGTTCGAACGCATCCTCCAGGGCATCGACGAACAGGAAGGCGAGCAGGCCGACAGTGAGCGACAGAAGGAAGTCCATGCCGCTGCGTCCAACGCCGCGGAGCGCGGGATAGAACATCAGGCCGATCGCCACGGGCAGGATGCCGACGAAGGCGCCAAGCACCGCCTGCGCGGCGAAGCTCAGCGAATCGCGTGTCGGCGTTGGTACGGCGACGGCGATCTCATGCCCGAACGTCGTCCCGGTGCTGGTCACGACGTTGATCGCATGCGCTTCCCCCAGCACCCAGGGATATGGCAGGCTGATCCAGGCCGTGGCGCCGCGCGCGATCGGGCCCGGCGGGTCCTGCGTGAATTGCCAGTAGGCATCGTCGACCTGGACCTGCGCGATGGTCATCGGTTCCGATCCGCCGGCCCGGATGAGAACGCGGATGCCATCCGCCCCCAGGATCGTCCGCTCGAAAGTGAGGTTCTCGACCGCCGGCGCGCCATTGCGGAAGCTCGACAGCGGGTCCGAGGAGACCAGCCAGGCGATGGCCAGCCCGAGCACGACGAGCGGCAGCGCGACCCAGAGCAGATAGGCCGACCTTGGGCGGCCGGCGCGTGTGTCGGCAGAAGTCCGGCTCAGATCGGTCACGACACGGCCTCCACGACGTCGAACATGCCGGACCAGCCGAGTTCAGTGAATTCCGACTGGTGAGGATGGAACATGTAGAGCCCTGGCTCATGCTCCCGGAAATGGAACTCGAGGATGCCGCGCTCGGCCTGGCACTGGGTGATCAAGTCGACCGTCTTGAGCGTGGGCGTGAGCGTCGTACCCTGATTGTAGTAGTCGAAGAAATTGGCATGCAGGTGGAAGGAGTTGATCGGGTCGAACTCGACGACATTGACGAGATAGATGCGGACCGGCTTGTCCTTCAGCACCCGGATCGGCTTCTTCGCATAGGCGTGAGCGACCGTGTTGACGGCGTAGACCTCGTTCTCATTGTCGAAGTTGGTGTCGAAGGCATTCATGACCATGACGAATTCCTGCCAGCCGGCATTCTCTGGCGTGCCGAGCAGGCGCGAGCGGGCGACCGCTTCGTGCTCCGGATGCCGGGCCGGATCGGGGTCGATCACGAAGGCGCCGTACATGCCCTTCTGGATGTGCCGCTTCAGCGGCAGGGCGTGGCAGTGGTAGAGATGACAGCCGAACGGCCTGGCATCGAACTCGTAGACGAACTCTTCGCCCGGCCCGATCAGGCCGGCGCCTGGAACGCCGTCCATGCGCGCGGCATGGATGCCGTGAAAATGCATCGAATGCGGATGCGAACCCTGGTTGCGGAAGACGATCCTCAGCCGCTCGCCCTCGGTCGCTCGTAGAGTCGGACCCGGCACACGGCCATTGTAGGTCCAGGCCGGGAACATGATGCCCGGCGCGATCTCTATCTCCTTGTCCTCGGCCGTGACCTCGAAGGTGCGAAGCGTCCGCCCGTCCGGCAGCATCGACACCGTTCCGGTGTACCAGTCGCTCAGCAGCTTCGTCGGATCGAAGCCGTTGCGGGCATCGTCGACCTCGCCGACCGTCATCATCGCGCCATGGGCCGAGAGATGCGCCGGCTGCGTTTCAGCGGCAGCTGCCGCCGGCATCTCGTGACCGGTGTGGCTTGTCTGCCCGCGGGCGGCACTCGCCGCGACCGCCGTGCCGCCGGCAGCCATAAGGCCACCGGCCAGAAGCAGCCTTCGATCGAGCTTTCGCTCCAGCAAGGATTTCGTTTCGTGCATGCCTGCGTTCCTCCAGATCGCGGCAAGGATAGCGTATGCTTCAAGATTTAGCTATAGCTATATTCGGCAGCGGCCAATTGACGCCGGACAGGGCAGACGAAAGCTCTCCTTTGGAGTCTACCCGGCCGCAGGTCTCTTCGCCGAAACGGAGATGATCGGCCCCGCCGGATAATGTCCGCCGACGATCATCCGCTCGCCACCCGACAGCGCCGAAACCGCGCCGTCGAGAAACAGCGCATTGGGGCAGCCGAGCGTGTCGCGAAACAGCCGTGCGAAGCTGCCAAGGCTGACCGCCGAGCGCGAGATCGCCAGCACGACCGTATTGCCGTCACGCACGCCGACACCGTTGCGGATGTAGCGCGACGTGCCGTTCGGCTCGAAGCGCGGGTGAATCTGGCCGTCTATGACCAGCATCGGCCCGGATTGCGTGGCAAACGCCGCAACCGGCTTGGCGGCGGCATAGGCACTCGCCTCCATCACCGCCGCCTTGCCATCCTTGCCGATCAGGAAAACGCCGTTCGGTTTCAGGAAGAAATTGCCCTCGCCGTCGGCGAGATTGAGCGGCGATTTTTGAACACCATCCTCGATCAGAAGGCCGACCGGCGTCAGGTTTTCGTGATACATGCCTGCATTCATGGCGAGCAGCACCGGCCTGCCCTCACCCGCCATCGCCTTGTCGAAAGCCTGCAGCGAACCAAAGGGCTTGCCATCGGCGCCGTCATGGAAGACGCCGATGCTGTTGGTGCGAAGGTCGATCTCGCAGACGACATAGGACACGGCCTCGAAGCCGACATCCCGGCACGGTGCCGGCAGTTCGCCGCCGACGACCAGCGACGGCGGCGCGGGGCGCCTCGACCACCAGGCCAGAGCCATCGCAGCCAGCAGGATGGCGATCAGGATCGCGGCGCCATATCGTCTTTTCATCACGCCCCGGAGAAAGCAGTTAGCTCAGAAGCTTGGCCCAACATCGGCGATCCTTTGCGCCATTTCCGCGGCGGCGGCGCAAACATCTTGTTTCGGTCAACCTATGGGTTTATTTGATGGCTATGTTTCGAGCCTGACTCCCACAGGCGTGAAAGGATTCTCCATGAGCGGTATCAACGACTACATCGACAGCGAAGTGAAGAGCAACGACGTGGTGCTCTTCATGAAGGGCACGCCCGGTTTTCCGCAGTGCGGCTTCTCCGGCCAGGTGGTCCAGATCCTCGACTATGTCGGGGCCGACTACAAAGGCGTGAACGTGCTCGAACTCGGCGGAATTGCGCCAGGGCATCAAGGAATATTCCAACTGGCCGACCATTCCGCAGCTCTACGTCAAGGGCGAATTCGTCGGTGGTTGCGACATCGTGCGCGAGATGTTCCAGGCGGGTGAACTGCAGACGTTCCTCGTCGAAAAAGGCGTCAGCGTCAAAGGCGCCGCCTGATTTCGGTTAGTGCATTGGACGACATGCACTAAAGCGTTCGGGGCTGCCCCCACCTCGGCAATTCTAGCTCCCGGGCCTCGGGAATGAGACGAGCCAATGCGCCGGTTCTCCGGCGCTTACTCGTTTGAAAGATCGGACTTTGCCGTGGACAAGCAGGTTGAAGCGCCGCAGCAGACAGGCAGCCTGCCTATTCCGCGCTGGGAATTTATCGCGCTATGCGCGGCGCTGATGGCGCTCAACTCCTTGGCCATCGACATCATGCTGCCGGCGCTGCAGCAGATCGGCGCCTCGCTCGGCGTCATCAATGAAAATCATCGCCAATATGTGATCACCGCCTACATTCTTGGCTTCGGCGGCGGACAGCTTTTCTTCGGGCCGATCTCCGACCGTTTCGGGCGGCGCCCGCCGCTTGTCGCCGGGCTGATCATCTATGTGCTCGCGGCCGGCGCGGCAGCGATCGCCCCGTCTTTCGCGACGCTGCTTCTGCTGCGGATGGTGCAAGGCATCGGTGCGGCCGCGACGCGCGTCATCGCCGTCTCGATCGTGCGCGATACGTTCGACGGCAGACGCATGGCCGAGGTCATGTCGCTGATCTTCATGGTGTTCATGGCCATTCCGGTGGTGGCGCCGGGTATCGGCCAGTTCATCATGCTGTTTGCCTCCTGGCACTGGATCTTCATCACCATGGCGGCCGGCGCGCTGATCGTGTCCGCCTGGTCGCTGCTGCGCCTGCCCGAAACGCTGCATCCCGAGTATCGCCGGCCACTGACGGCCGCATCCATCGTCGGCGGTTTTCGCATCGTGCTCACCAACCGCATCGCGCTCTGCTATGCCTTCGCCAGCACCTTCATCTTCGGCGCCATGTTCGGCTTCATCGCCTCGGCCCAGCAGATTTATGTCGACGTGTTCAATGTCGGCGAGATGTTCCCGGTCATCTTCGCCGGTGTCGCGGCGGTGCTCGCCTTTTCCAACTATCTGAACTCACGCCTCGTCGGCCGCTTCGGCATGCGCCGGCTATCGCAGAGCGCGCTGCTGCTGTTCCTGGTGGTCAGCCTTGCGTGGCTGCTGGTGTCCCTGGAAATGAAGATGCCGCTCTGGCTGTTCATCGCCTTCTTTGCCTGCGCGATGGTGCCGTTCGGTGCGCTCGGCGCCAACTTCAACGCTCTAGCCATGGAGCCGCTCGGGCAGTTGGCCGGCACGGCGTCATCCATTCTCGGCTTCATGCAGACCTTCCTAGGCGGCATCCTCGGCACGCTGATCGGTCAGGCCTTCAACGGCACGGTGACGCCTTTGGCCGCCGGCTTCTGCAGCGTGTCGGTCGCGGCATTGCTGATGATCTTCATCGCCGAGCGCGGCAAGATGTTCCAGCCGCAAAATCCACCCGTTTGATGCACGCGGGCGCGCTCTAAGTTTTTGTTTTGTGCGTGTCGTTGTCCCAAAACCGCTGCCCACTTTTGGGCGACACGCTTCACGAGGCCCTTTCAAAGGTTGCCGTGAAGCGAGGGGCAAGCATACGCCCTGCGATTGCGCCGCCCATGCTGTCCGAAAAGGGCAGCGGCAGAGCCTCGTCGAGTGCCTTGAGGATGGAAGCCACGAAGGCCCGGTTCAACGCGCTGTCGGTTCCCAGATCGGAAAAGGTCGCGCGCGGCTTGCCGATGAGCGTGCCGTTTCGGCGGAGCGAGAACCGCAGCGTAAGGGACATGCCGGCGGTTCCGGGCGGCGGTTTCCAGCAAGCATAGATGGCGGCCGACATCTCTTTTAGGGTGTCGATGGGATCGAGGCTGTGACAGACGCGTTCTTGCGCACCGGCTTCGCTGGAACCGGCAACAAGCGCGACGGCAAGGGCCGCTGCGACAAGTGCGGACCGAGGGTTCATCGCCTATTCGGCCCACAGTTCGCGGCGCAGTTCCTGCCAGCTCTGCCTGTCGGGTGCGACGAGCAGGCCACCGTCGAGATGCGAAGGCAGGTAGGCACTGCCGTCGAAGCGCGCGGCATGGCCGCCGGCCTCGGTATGGATCAGCGCGCCGGCCAGATGGTCCCACGGCATCAGCTTGGCGTAGACGACGAAATGGGCGTGGCCGCTGGCCAGCAGGCGGTATTCGTGCGCCGCGCAGCGATAGCCGAATTGCGAGAGCGACTTGGTCTGGTTGCGCGCCAGTCGCGAGCGCTCCGGCTCCGGCATGTATTGCCATGACACCGCGCCGGTCATTTGCGAGATCGGCACCGGCTCAGCAACGCGCACCTTCTCCAGGCTGCCATGGGCGTGACGGATATGGCTGCCGGCGCCCCTGGCGCCGATCAGCCAGTCCTTGCCGACCGGGTCGTGAATGATGCCGGCGACCGTCTCGCCCTTGACCACGACGCCCAGCATGACGCCGAACAGCGGCACGCCGGAGGCGAAGTTGAAGGTGCCGTCGACCGGATCAATGACGAAGGCGAGATCGGCATCGCCGAGGCCGCCAAGCAGCGCCGGATTGTCGGAGCAGGCTTCCTCGCCGACGATCATCGCCTCAGGATAGCGCTCGCGCAGCCTGGCGGTGATCAGCCGCTCGGCATTGACGTCGGCTTCGGTGACCAGGTCGGCAGCGGAGGTCTTCTGGCGGATGTCGCCCTCGCCCAGCCGGCGAAAGCGCGGCATGATCTCGGCTTTGGCGGCGTCGGACAGAAGGTCGGCGAGCCAGTCGATCGCTTTGTCGTCAAATGTCATCGGGATTGTCTTGCCGGAGATCTGGAGCTTCGTTGAGAGCGGCGAAATCGAACAGTTTTCGGTCGAGCAGATGCGATGGCCGCACATTGGCCATGGCGCGGATCATCGTCTCCTTGCGGCCGGGCATGCGCTTTTCCAGGTCGTCCAGCATCGCCTTCATGGCGTTGCGCTGCAGGCCTTCCTGGCTGCCGCAGAGGTCGCAAGGGATGATCGGGAACTTCATGGCAGCTGCAAATTTCTCGAGATCCACCTCGGCGTTATAGGCGAGCGGCCGCAGCACCATGACATCGCCGTCGTCGTTGAGCAGCTTTGGCGGCATGGCGGCGAGACGGCCGCCATGGAACAGGTTCATGAAGAAGGTTTCGAGGATATCCTCTCGATGGTGGCCGAGCACAAGTGCCGAGCAGCCCTCCTCGCGCGCGATGCGGTAGAGATGGCCGCGCCGCAGCCGCGAGCACAGCGAACAATAGGTGCTGCCCTCGGGCAGCTTGTCGGTGACCACCGAATAGGTGTCCTGATACTCGATGCGGTGCGGGATGCCGTTTCTGTCGAGATAGTCCGGCAATATGTGCTTCGGGAAATTCGGCTGGCCCTGGTCGAGATTGCAGGCCAGCAGTTCGACCGGCAGCAACCCGCGCCATTTGAGGTCGAGCAGCACGGCGAGCAGGCCGTAGGAATCCTTGCCGCCCGACAAGGCCACCAGCCAGCGGTCGCCGGGCCTGACCATCGCGAAATCCTCGATCGCCTGGCGGGTGAGCCTGAGCAGCCGCTTGCGCAGCTTGTTGAACTCGACGGAAGACGGCACGTCGGCGAACAGCGGATGAAAGCCGCCTTCGGCATCGGCAACCGGTTCAAGCGAATCGGCGTCTGGCAACATGTTCATGGCGCGTCGGCCCAAATCCCTGTTGCGCCCGGATTAGCGCATCGGCCGGAAAATCGAAATCGGTTTTTGGCAGAGCGCTATGCACAAAAGGAAAAGGCCGCCTCGACGGGCGGCCTTCGATAGTGTCGCAGAGAGCAACCGATCAGCGCGAATAGAATTCGACGACCAGGTTCGGTTCCATCTGCACGGCGAACGGAACGTCCGACAGGCCGGGGATGCGCGCGAAGGTCGCGACCATCTTGTTGTGGTCGGCTTCGATGTAGTCGGGCACGTCGCGCTCGGCGAGGCCAACGGATTCCAGCACGATCACCAGCTGCTTCGACTTCTCGCGCACTTCCACGACGTCGCCCGGCTTGCAGCGGTATGAGCCGATGTTGACGCGCTTGCCGTTGACGTTGACGTGGCCGTGGTTGACGAACTGGCGGGCGGCGAAAATGGTCGGCACGAACTTGGCGCGGTAGACGACCGCGTCGAGACGCGACTCGAGCAGGCCGATCAGGTTCTCCGAGGTGTCGCCCTTGCGGCGATCGGCCTCTTCATAGACCTTGCGGAACTGCTTTTCCGAAACGTCGCCATAGTGACCCTTCAGCTTCTGCTTGGCGCGCAGCTGCAGGCCGAAATCGGAAAGCTTGCCCTTGCGGCGCTGGCCGTGCTGGCCGGGGCCGTATTCACGCTTGTTGACCGGGGACTTCGGGCGGCCCCAGATATTTTCGCCAAGACGGCGGTCGATCTTGTACTTCGCGGATTTGCGCTTGCTCATCGCATTCCCTTTCAAAACAAACCACCCGGAACCTCATGGTCCGGGCGAAGGAAACGCGCCCTCCTCTGGCCTCCGTTTTCGAGACCTGACAGGGTTTTCCACGCAACGCGACGGAAAACCCACGGGACACGTCAGTTCAAACAAGACCAAGGAAACGAAAAACCTGATTTCCCTGAGGTCTTGCCATGCAAAATAAACGACCGGGCATTGCGGCCCGGTGTTGGGGCGCTGGTTAAACGGAGATTTAACCGGTGTCAAGCTCGCGGCTGGCGCCGGCGATAGCGACAATATAGCATCTTTGGGTTGAGTGCGGTGCCGGATGTGGCGGGAGGTTGCGCCAGCGGCATTATGAAGGGACTGGAGCCAAAGGAGCCCGAAGTCGCATGAAGAAGTACTTCCTTTCGTTGGTGGGTGCAGCCGTACTGGCAGGGTCGATGTCCGTTGCCGTGCCGGAACCGGCACAGGCGCAGCATTGGCATGGCCACCGGCCTCATCAGGTCTGCCGCATCGTCGTCAAGAAGAAGGTCGTGTGGCGGCATGGCCACAAGAAGGTCATCCGCTACAAGGTAAAGCGCTGCTGGTTGCGCTGGTAAGCCCGGTTTCGACCTCAGAGGACTGACAATCTCAAAACGCCCGCGGTCCTGGCCGCGGGCTTTTTGATGGACCGCCGCTGGTGTGGCGCTTCAATGCTTCTTCTTGGGCAGCCCCTTGCGCTTGGTCTCGGCGAATTCCTCGAGCTGCTTCTCGCTCATCGATTCGTACATTTCCTTCGATGCGCCCTTGAGCTCGCTCTTCTTCGTCTCGCCGCGCTTGGCGGACAGTGCCGCGCCGGCAGCCATTTGCTGGGCTTTCGAGGTGGCTGGCATGATCGGTTCTCCCGTTTGCAATGGGAGGAAAACGCAGCCGTCCCCGATGATGTTCCCTGTGCCGGCGATCAAGACATCGCCAGCCCAAAGCCCTGCAGCAGCCGGCGGGTCGGGAAATCGGTTCTGTTCGAGGTGAAGACGGCGAGGTCGGCGCCTTCCGGCAAGACCTCGCCGCGACCATTGGGGTCGATGTCGGCGAGCAGCGAAACGGCGCGGCGCGCGATCGCTTCGGCGGGATCGAGCCAGTCGACCGGCCAGGGTGCGGTCTTGCGCATGCGGTTCGCCAGGAAGGGATAGTGGGTGCAGGCAAGCACGACGATGTCGGTGCGCAGCTCGTCACGCTCGACGAAACACGGCGCGATCTCGGCGCGCACGGCCTCTTCGTCGACGAAGCCATCGCGCATGTAGATTTCAGCCAATGGCGCCAGGCGGTCGGAGCCAACCAGCCGGACATGGCATTTCGAGGCCCATTTGCTGATCAGGTCGCGCGTATATTGGCGCTTGACGGTGCCCGGCGTGGCCAGCACCGAGACCAGGCCGGAGCGCGTGCGCTCCGCCGCCGGCTTGATCGCCGGCACCATGCCGACGAAAGGATGGCCGGGAAATCTCTCGCGCAAGGCATCGATGACCAGCGTCGACGCCGTGTTGCAGGCGAGCACCGAAATGGCCGGCGCAAACCGGTCGAGCAGCCTTGCGAACAGTTCCAGTATATGCGCCCTGAGCGCCGGCTCCTCCCAGGCGCCATAGGGGAAAGCCGCGTCGTCGGCGACATAAACGAAGCGACGATCGGGCATCAGCACGCGCGCCTCGCGCAGCACGGTGAGGCCGCCAACGCCGGAATCGAACATCAGGATCGGGCGGTGGCTTGATCGATCGTTCATTGTCATCTGATCACGAGGAGGATTGAGACCACGGGAAGAGGCTGGTCCATGATTTGGCCAAGGCGCTTCTATCGCGAACGATCATGATCTTGAAGTGGCGAATGCCATCTTGAAGTGGCGGACGCCAGCAAGTTTGTGCAGTTCAGGGCAGAGAGCTGCCTAGAGTCCACGCTTGCCGAAGCCGGCGGGCCGTGGCCGACCGATTGGCTGAGCGGCAGGCGCGGCGGTGCGCGCGGCAGGCGGTGCAGCACTCGCAGCCATCATGCCGCCGCCCGCAGGCGCGGGAGCGGTGCCATCGAAATCAAAGACGGATGTCAGTTCGTCGATATCGACGCCGCCGGCCGGCTTCGCCACGAGGATCGTTACCCAGAGGCCGAATATGGAAAGGCCTAGCAGGTTCAAGCCGCCGGGCACGCTGTCCGGGTTGCCGAAGTCGATCACCAGCATGGTACCTGCCTGCAGGACTGCGTAGATGGCGGAGAACACGATGTAGGCCCACAGGATCCAACTGCGTCCGTTTGCGTCGCGGCTGCGGCGCCAGGCGATGTTGCCGCGCAGCAGCACAAACCCCAGGGACATGACCAGAATGACGCCGGCCATCCCCTGCCGCGACGGGCCGGGTGTCGAATTGATCAAGCCCGCAAAGCCGATCGTTCCCGCGATGCAGACAACGATCGCCACAATCTCCGCCACCGTCGCGGCGACGGAGTAAAGAAAGAAGCGCAAACGACCGATACTGGACGTAAACATCCAACACCCCCAGTTTTGGGGATAATGGACGAAACCGAATAAGATTCGGTTACTGGCGAGCCTCAAGTTTAACCGGTTCTATTCTTCCTTGTCCGGCGACTGCTTTCGCGCCGCTGCAGGAAGCCGCCTCGGATCATCTCCAGGCGAACCGTCTCCGCGCGGCATCGCCGGTGAAAACCTGTCCAGCGACGAGATGATGCCACGCAGCACCTTGAGTTCCGGCTCGGCGAAACCGGCGCGCGTCAGCACGGCGCGCAGATTGTCGACCATCTTCGGCTTCTTCTGCGCCGGGCGGAAATAGCCGCGCGCTTCGAGCGCGCCTTCCAGATAGGCGAACAGGCCGTGCAATTGCTCCTTGGTCGCCGGCAGCATTTCGGGGCCGGAGAAATTGGTCCTGGTCTCGTCCTCAAGGCCGGACTTCATCCATTCATAGGACATCAGGAGTGCCGCCTGGGCAATGTTGAGCGAGGAGAAGGCCGGATCGACCGGAAAGGTGACGATCTCGTCGGCGAGACCCACTTCGTCATTGTAGAGCCCAAAACGCTCGCGGCCGAACAGGATGCCGGTGCGCTGGCCGGCGGTATGGCGTGCCCGCAGCGCCCTGCCCGCTTCGACCGGACCGCGCACGGCTTTGAAGCCGTCGCGCTCACGCGCCGTGGTGGCGAAGACGAAATTGAGGTCGGCGACCGCCGAAGCCAGATCGTCGAACACTTTGACGGCATCGATGACATGGTCGGCGCGGCTTGCGGCAGCACGTGCCTTCTCGCTCGGCCAGCCGTCGCGCGGATTGACCAGGCGCAGTTCGGCGAGGCCGAAGTTGGCCATGGCGCGCGCGACCATGCCGATATTCTCGCCGAGCTGCGGCTCGACGAGGATGATCGCCGGGCCGGCGGCGGTGTTGCTGGGATTTTCGTCGGCTGACATCGTCGTCAATGAACTGCTGTTTGCGGCATTTCAGCGTCCCCTGCCATATTCAGCCGCGAAAATGAAGCTCTCGCAAGGAACGGCCGATGCCACAGGTCGAACCGAGCAGTGCGGATCGCCGTTTGCGCGGCCAAAAATGCTTTGATATACGAGCCGCATCCCCGGCCGAAAGCCATGCGGGCAGGCCGTTCCGTATCCCCAGCAACGAGGCATTCTTTCCATGGCGAAGATCAAGGTGGCGAACCCGGTCGTCGAACTCGACGGCGACGAGATGACCCGCATCATCTGGCAGTTCATCAAGGACAAGCTGATCCACCCCTATCTCGACCTCACGCTCGACTATTACGACCTCGGCGTCGAGCACCGCGACGCCACCAGCGACCAGGTGACCATCGACTCGGCCAACGCCATCAAGAAATACGGCGTCGGCGTGAAATGCGCGACGATCACCCCCGACGAGCAGCGCGTCGAGGAATTCAAGCTGAAGAAGATGTGGAAGTCGCCGAACGGCACCATCCGCAACATCCTCGGCGGCACCATCTTCCGCGAGCCGATCATCATGAAGAACGTGCCGCGCCTGGTGCCCGGCTGGACCAAGCCGATCATCGTCGGTCGTCACGCTTTCGGCGACCAGTACCGCGCCACCGATTTCCGCTTCCCCGGCAAGGGCAAGCTCTCGATCAAGTTCGTCGGCGAGGACGGCCAGGTGATCGAGCACGACGTGTTCGA
Source organism: uncultured Alphaproteobacteria bacterium (assembly GCA_963788955.1). Taxonomy (GTDB): domain Bacteria; phylum Pseudomonadota; class Alphaproteobacteria; order Rhizobiales; family Rhizobiaceae; genus Mesorhizobium. The sequence continues at coordinate 237,310 of CAWBIN010000012.1, forward strand.
CGCGCCGGCGGCAGGTGTCGCCATGGCCATGTACAATCTCGACGAGTCGATCCGCGAGTTCGCCCGCGCGTCGCTGAACTACGGCCTGCTGCGCAACTACCCGGTCTATCTGTCGACCAAGAACACCATCCTCAAGGCCTATGACGGCCGCTTCAAGGACATCTTCCAGGAGGTCTACGAGGCCGAGTTCGAGGCCGAGTTCAAGGCGAAGAAGCTGTGGTACGAGCACCGGCTGATCGACGACATGGTGGCGTCCAGCCTGAAATGGTCGGGCGGCTATGTCTGGGCCTGCAAGAACTATGACGGCGACGTGCAGTCCGACACCGTGGCGCAAGGCTTCGGCTCGCTCGGCCTGATGACCTCGGTGCTGATGACGCCGGACGGCAAGACGGTGGAAGCCGAAGCCGCGCACGGCACCGTGACGCGCCACTACCGCCAGCACCAGAAGGGCGAGGAGACCTCGACCAACTCGATCGCCTCGATCTTCGCCTGGACGCGCGGGCTGGCCCACCGCGCCAAGCTCGACGACAATGCCGAGCTGAAGCGCTTCGCCGAGACGCTGGAAAAGGTCTGCATCCAGACGGTCGAGTCCGGCTTCATGACCAAGGACCTGTCGCTGCTGATCGGCCCCGACCAGCCCTGGCTTTCGACCACCGGCTTCCTCGACAAGATCGACGAGAATTTGCAGAAGGCGATGGCCTGACCGGCAATCGGCGTGGGCAAGCCCATCGTCTACGGGGCGGACTACAGCGTCTATGTGCGCATCGTCCGCCTCGCCCTCGCGGAAAAGGGCGTCGACTACGATCTCGTGCCGGTCGACGTCTTTGCGCCAGAAGGCGTTCCGCCTTGGTATTTCGAGCACCATCCGTTCGGCCGCATCCCGGCCTTCGAGCATGACGGGTTTCGCCTGTTCGAGGCGAGCGCGATCGCCCGCTATGTCGACGAGGCATTTGCCGGACCGGCGCTGCAGCCGACGGACGCCCGTACCCGCGCAACCATGAACCAGATCATCGGCATGCTCGACGCCTATGGCTATCGGTCGATGGTCTGGGATGTCGCCGTCGAACGGCTGGAGAATACGCCACCGGACGAGGCGCTGATCGCCAGCGGGCTGCGGCAGGCGGAGACGGTGCTCAGGGTCCTCACCTCACTCAAGGCTCCGGGGCCGTGGCTGCTCGGCGATCAGCTGACGCTGGCCGACCTGCATGCGGCATCCATCGTTGCCTATTTCCTCAAGGTCGCCGAGGGGCAAACCTTGCTCGCCGAATTTCCCTATATCCAGGCCTGGTGGGACCTGATCGCAAAGCGTCCAAGCTTGGCAGCCGCCTGACATGGGGGTTTGGGGCGCCCATGGCTGATGTTTCTCACCAGGACGCACGCACAATTGCCAGAATAGTCAGGGTCAACCACGCCGGCGAGTTCGGTGCGATCAGGATCTATTCGGCGCAGATACTGGTCGCCATGCGGTTTTGGCCGGATTGCGTGCCATCCTTGTCGGAGATGCTCGGGCACGAGCGCACTCATTGCGCCGCTTTCCGCAACGCCATGCCGTCGCGCCAGTCGCGACCGTGCCGGGTGATGCAGTTCTGGAGCTGGGGCGGCTGGCTGCTGGGCTTTGTGACCGCGCTGCTCGGACCGCAAGGCATATGGGTGTGTACAGCGGCGGTCGAAGCCGCAGTTCACCGCCATCTGGACGATCAGCTTTTCTTTCTGGCTAACCGTGATCGCGAACTGCACGGCATCATCCTGGCGATCCGCGAGGAGGAGCTCGCGCATCTCCATCACGCCGAAGAACAGCTGAAATCGCCCGGCCCGGCGCTGAACCTTCTGCGGTCGCTGATTTCGAGTCGCCACGGACATCCTGATATGGCTGTCCACCTGGGGCGACTCCAGCAGAATGACGCGCGCGCTGAAGGCTGCGAAGAAAGTTAGAGCGGACGGTCTAAAGGTTGATTGCTGGCCTTGTCACCATCAGCCAAAGAATGGCGAGCACAGCTGCGAAAGCCGGGAAGCCGCAAGCGAACCAGATGCGAAACAAGCGCTGCTCTTCGGCGGGCAGCGGTGCATTGTCGATGGCCGCCTGTCGCGCCAGATTTCTTATCCGAATCTGGATCCAGACAACGGGCAGCCAGAACAGACCGGTCACGACATAAAGCAGCAAGGACAGCACAATCCAGCCTTCGGACAGCGGCCAGCCCATTGCCTGCGCCAGCAGCACACCCGATATCGGCTGCACGATGACGGCCGTTGCCGTGAATATGGCGTCGGCGATGACGACGGTGCCCGCGACATGGGCGACGATTTCGGCCCGGCCGGTACGCTGCGCCATCAGCATGAAGAAGGCGATGCCCGCGCCGGTGCCGAAGAGAACCGTGGCACCGATGACGTGCACCCAGCGCAGTAGGTCGACCCAGAGGCTCATCGCTCGTCGAGAACCGCAAGCGCGACCATCACCAGGCAAAGCGCGGGGATTATCTTGACCAGCGGTCCCAGCGGAGCGAGCCACAAATCGGGGGCAAGAAGCGTCGACGCCGCCAGATAGAACAGCGTGATCGCGATCATCGCCAGCAGCGCCGGCCTGGCCAAGGATCGGACTAGAACCGCCGCGCCGACCAGAATATCAGCAGCACTGCCGGCCAGAACGGAGAACTGCGCGAAATTGGCCGGCACGCCGCGAGAGACGAGAATGTCCGCGGCCTCGTCTTGTCGGATCAGGCCGACGATGCCCGAGACAAGCCAGAACAAGGACAGGCTGGCAAAGATGACCGGCTTTGCCAGCCAGAGGCGGGCGAACCATCGCTCCTGAACATGTGCGGGCATGTCGGCCAGCGTTGCTTCCAGCGGCTGCAGCGGATGGTCGCAAACATCGTTCCAGGACTGGGCATTGCCCGTAACACCGTCTGCCAGCGCGGCAAGTGCCGAGCTGCGCAAAGGAGAACGCCATCCAAGCTTGCCAAGGACGTCGGCACCGGCGCCGGCAAGCCGGCCGATAATGGCCGGCATCGGCACGACCCGCGCCTGCGGCAGACCAAGCCATGCACGAAAGGCTGACAGGACATCGGCGAGAGACCGGGCCTCGCTTTCGACGAGATCGATGGAAAGGCGCGGCGGCAGGGAGCCGGCGACCGCAAGTGAGACCGCTTCGGCGACGTCGGCGACCGATACGGTCTGGATCGGCTGGCGCGACAGGACGGCGGGAACAAAACAGGGGAAGGCTGCAAGGGCACGCAAAAGCGCGGTCCCGCCATAGGCCGCCGGCGCGATCACCAGACCCGGCCGCAGGATCGTCCACTCCAGTGAAGAGCTTGCGACGGCCTTGTCGCCTGCCGCCTTGGTGCTGAAGAAAGGATTTGCCGAGGCGAGATCGGCACCGATCGCGGAGATCTGCACGAAACGACGCACACCGGCCCGTTCGCATGCCGCGACCAGCGCCACCACCGAGGCTCGGTGGACGGCATCGAGGCGGTCGCGCTGGCCGTCCTGCAAGGCGCCTGCCGCGTTGACGACCGCATCCATGCCCGCAACCACCGGCAGCCAGTCTTCAGCGGCAAGCAGTCGCGACATGTCGGCCGCGATCCAGCGCACCGCTGGCCTGCGTCGCTCGGCGTCCAGAACATCGCGGCCAAGGCCGGTCACTTGATGTCCGTCGCCGAGCAAACGACCGATCAGGGCTTCCCCGATCAGACCATAGCCGCCGAGAACGAGGACCTTCATGTGGTGGCTTTCAGGCTGCCTCGAGCGCCGCCCTTACCGCTGCAATCGCGTCGCCGGCCTTCGAGGCATCAGGGCCGCCGGCCTGGGCCATGTCCGGGCGACCGCCGCCGCCCTGCCCGCCGAGAGCCGCGGACGCGACGCGCACCAGGTCGACGGCGCTGAAGCGGCTGAGCAAATCGTCGGTCACGGCGACCACGACGCTGGCCTTGTTGTCCTCGCCGGCGCCGACGAAGACGACGACGCCGGAGCCGAGCGACGTCTTGCCGGCGTCGGCGAGCGGCTTCAGATCCTTCGGCGCTACACCGGAGACGGCCTTGCCGAGGAAGCCGACGCCGGCAACGGTCTCGTTCTCGGCCGGCGCACCGGCAGCCGCGCCACCGCCCAGCGCGAGTTTCTTGCGCGCTTCGGTCAGTTCCTTCTCGAGCTTCTTGCGCTCGTCGAGCAGCGCCTCGACGCGGCGCCGGCACGTCGGCCGGCGAGATCTTCAGCGTCGCGGCAACCGTCTTCAGCCGCCTGTCCTGCTCGTCGAGATGTTTCCTGGCAGCCTCGCCGGTCAACGCCTCGATGCGGCGCACGCCGGCGGCGACCGCGCTGTCCGAAACGACGCGCACCAGGCCGATGTCGCCGGTCGCCCGGACATGCGTGCCGCCGCAAAGCTCGACCGAATAGGGCCGGTTGGCCTTGGCGCCATGCAGGCCGGTGCCCATCGACACGACGCGCACCTCATCGCCGTATTTCTCGCCGAACAGCGCCATGGCGCCCTCGGCAATGGCGTCGTCGACCGACATCAGGCGCGTGGTTACCGGGCCGTTCTGGACGACGATCTCGTTTGCCATGCGCTCGACCTCTTCGAGATCCTCGGGCGAAATGGGCTTGTTGTGCGAGATGTCGAAGCGCAGGCGCTCGGGCGCGACCAGCGAGCCCTTCTGCGCGACATGGGTGCCGAGCACCTCGCGCAGCGCCTCATGGATCAGATGCGTCGCGGAATGGTTGGCGCGCAGCCTGGTGCGGCGCGCATGATCGACCTTCAGCTCGACGGCAGCGCCGGTCTTGACCGTGCCGCTGGCCACCTTGCCGAGATGCACGAACAGCCCGTCGGCCTTCTTCTGCGTGTCTGAGATCTCGATCGAGAACCCTTCGCCGGAGATGATGCCGGTGTCGCCCATCTGGCCGCCGGACTCGCCATAGAACGGCGTCTGGTTGACGACCACGGCAACCGCGTCGCCCTTGTTGGCGCTGTCGACGGTCTTGCCGTCGCTGACCAGCGCCAGGATGAGGCCTTCCGCCTGCTCGGTCTCGTAGCCGAGGAACTCGGTGGCGCCGGTCTTCTCGCGCACCGCGAACCAGACGGTCTCGGTGGCAGCGTCGCCGGAACCGGCCCAGCTCTTGCGCGCCTCGGCCTTCTGCCGCTCCATCGCATCGGTGAAGCCGGCAAGATCGACCGAGATGCTGCGCTGGCGCAGCGCATCCTGCGTCAGGTCGAGCGGGAAGCCGTAGGTATCGTAGAGCCTGAAGGCCGTCTCACCATCCAGCATGTCGCCGGCGCCGAGTGTTTCCGTCGCGTCCGAAAGCAGGCCGAGGCCGCGTGCCAGCGTCTTGCGAAAGCGGGTCTCTTCCAGCTTCAGCGTTTCGGTGATGAGCGCTTCGCCGCGCCCGAGTTCCGGATAGGCCTGGGCCATCTCACGGACCAGCGCCGGCACCAGCTTCCACATCAGCGGCTCGTTCGCGCCGAGCAGCTGTGCATGGCGCATGGCGCGGCGCATGATGCGACGCAGCACATAGCCGCGACCTTCATTGGACGGCAGCACGCCGTCGGCCACCAGGAAGCAGGAAGACCGCAGATGGTCGGCGATGACGCGATATGAGCCGACAGTGTCGGCATCCGGACCGCGGCCGAGCGCGGACGACGCGGCATCGATCAGGTGACGGAACAGATCGGTTTCGAATACGCTTTCCACCCCTTGCAGGATGGAGGCCATGCGCTCCAGGCCCATGCCGGTGTCGATCGACGGGCGCGGCAGGTCGATGCGCTCTTCCTTGGTCACCTGCTCATACTGCATGAACACCAGGTTCCAGAATTCGAGGAAGCGGTCGCCGTCCTCCTCGGGGGTGCCGGGAGGACCGCCCCAAATATGCTCGCCACGATCGATGAATATCTCCGAGCACGGACCGCACGGTCCGGTGTCGCCCATCGCCCAGAAATTGTCGGAGGTCGGGATGCGGATGATGCGATCGTCGGAGAAGCCGGCGATCTTCTTCCAGAAGCCGGCCGCCTCGTCGTCGGTGTGATAGACGGTGACCAGCAGCTTGTCCTTGTTCAGCCCGAACTCTTTGGTGATCAGGTTCCAGGCCAGCTCGATGGCGCGCTCCTTGAAATAGTCGCCGAAGGAGAAATTGCCGAGCATCTCGAAGAAGGTCAGGTGGCGCGCCGTGTAGCCGACATTGTCGAGATCGTTGTGCTTGCCGCCGGCGCGAACGCTCTTCTGCGCGGTCGTGGCGCGCGAATAGGGCCGCTTCTCCAGGCCGGTGAAGACGTTCTTGAACTGCACCATGCCGGCATTGGTGAACATCAGCGTCGGGTCGTTGCGCGGCACCAGCGGGCTCGAAGCCACGACCTCGTGGCCCTCCTTGCGGAAATAGTCGAGAAATGTCGACCGGATCTCGTTCACGCCACTCATGACTGCTGCCTTTTCGCGAAAACCGCCGGCAACCGGCAACTGGCCGCTTTCAGAAACTGGTCACTGCTTTTCAGAAGATGCACTGGCCTTTTAGCGGGCACGCTCCACCCTGTCCAGAAACAGGGAATTGGGCCAATCCATGCCGCCCAAAAACGAAAACCGCCGGCTCGAAGGCCGGCGGTTTGGAACGCGAAACTAAAGAACTCAGTTACTTAAGCATCGGATAATAGACTGGATTTATGGCCGAACTCTGGCCGCTGCCTTACATGGCCCCGGATTCCTCCTCGAAGCCGTCGTCTTCGCCGCGCTCAGGGCCGCCATTTTCAAGGAACTTCTCGGCGATCAGCCCGGCATTCTGCCTGAGCGCGAGCTCGATCTCGCGCGCCGTGTCGGGATTGTCGCGCAGGAACAGCTTCGCGTTCTCGCGGCCCTGGCCGAGGCGCTGCGAATTGTAGGAGAACCAGGCGCCCGACTTCTCGACCACGCCGGCCTTGACGCCGAGGTCGACCAGTTCGCCGGTCTTGGAGACGCCCTCGCCATACATGATGTCGAACTCGACCACCTTGAAGGGCGGCGCCAGCTTGTTCTTGACCACCTTGACGCGGGTCTGGTTGCCGACGACCTCGTCGCGGTCCTTGACCGAGCCGATGCGGCGGATGTCGAGGCGCACCGAGGCGTAGAATTTCAGCGCGTTGCCGCCGGTCGTGGTTTCGGGCGAGCCGAACATGACGCCGATCTTCATGCGGATCTGGTTGATGAAGATGACCATGGTGTTGGAGCGCGAAATCGAAGCGGTCAGCTTGCGCAGCGCCTGGCTCATCAGGCGGGCCTGCAGGCCGGGCAGCGAATCGCCCATCTCGCCCTCGATTTCGGCGCGCGGCGTCAGCGCCGCCACCGAATCGACGACCAGCACGTCGATGGCGCCGGAGCGCACCAGCGTGTCGCAGATCTCCAGCGCCTGCTCGCCGGTGTCAGGCTGCGAGATCAAAAGGTTCTCGAGATCGACGCCGAGCTTGCGGGCATAGACCGGGTCGAGCGCGTGTTCGGCGTCGACGAAGGCGCAGATGCCGCCCTTCTTCTGGGCCTCCGCCACCGTGTGCAGCGCCAGCGTCGTCTTGCCCGAGCTTTCCGGCCCGTAGATCTCGACGATGCGGCCGCGCGGCAGGCCACCGACGCCAAGCGCGATGTCGAGGCCAAGCGATCCGGTCGGCACGGTTTCGATCTCGACGACCTGCTCGTTGGCGCCGAGCCGCATGATCGAGCCCTTGCCGAAAGCGCGCTCGATCTGCGACAGCGCCGCATCCAGGGCCTTTGATTTGTCCACTGCCTTATCCTCTACAAGCCGCAAAGTATTCTGAGCCATGATACATCACCCCTTGGTCGTCAATGAAGGCCGGACAATCCGTAATCCCTGCCCTATTTGTACCTTTTTTGTTCTCGTTTGGCAAGGGGTATCAACCATCTGAAAAACAAAAACTATCCGGATTTGTTCTTTTTTTGTCCCATGCCTTCGTTCCATGGAGCATCCCGCATCCGATCAGGCGGTCCGATTGTGTTGATCCGCCAAATCGCTGCCTTGCCTGCGAAGCTCAGCCGCACAGCCTAGCGCTTGTGCGGCTGGAATAACAAAGGTCATATCGCCCGCATGGTGAAATCCTCAAAGATACTGGCTGTGGGCGGCGCCCATATCGACCGGCGCGGCCAGGTGTCGGGTCCGTACGTGCCGGCGGCGTCCAACCCCGGCACGATGCGCGAGGATGTCGGCGGTGGCGTCTTCAATGCGCTGCGCAGCCTGGTGCGGCGCGGGGCTTCGGCATCACTGCTTTCGCTGCGCGGCGGCGATGCTTCGGGCGAGACGGTGTCGCGCGCCATCGCCGCGTCGGGCATCACCGACCTGTCGGCGGTGTTCCTCGACCGCACCACGCCGAGCTATACGGCGCTGATCGACCGTGACGGCGAGCTGATCGTCGGCTTTGCCGACATGGCGCTGTACGATCTTGCCTTCGCCAAGCAGATCCGCCGCGCCAAGGTGCGTGAGGTGATCGCCGACGCCGACGCAATCCTGTGCGACGCCAATCTGCCGACCGCGGCACTGCGAACGGCTGGTGGCGCTCGCCGGCGCCAAGCCGGTATTCGCCATCGCCATCTCGCCGGCCAAGGTGGTGCGGCTGATGCCGGTGCTCGGCAGCCTGGCCCTGCTGTTCATGAACCGGCGCGAGGCAGTCGCGCTGGCCGGGGTAGACGCCGATGCCTCCGAGCAAGGCCTGGTCGACGGGTTGCGGCGCGCTGGTCTGAGAAGCGGCGTGGTGACGGCGGGCGGCGCCCCGGTGCTGGGCTTTGACGGAGACGGGCTTTTCGCCATCGCTCCCCCTGCCCCCCGACAGATCGCCGACGTTACCGGCGCTGGCGATGCGCTGGCGGGCGCGACGATCGCCGCCCTGCTGCGCGGACTGTCGCTGCGCGCCGCGCTTCGGGAAGGTGTCGCCGCGGCGACGCTTGCCATCGAGAGCAGCGATGCCGTGCCGGGCTTCTACGGCGGCGAGCTTTGCCGAGGCGCTGGCCCTTGTGCCGCAGCCGCGGGAAGTGGCATGAGGTCGGCCCAGTTCAGCTTGCCGGATTGGAGACAGACATGACGCCGGAAACCGCCCGCCCCTTCATCGACATCCACCAGCCGGTGGCTGAGGCGCTGGCCGCGGGCCGCCCGGTGGTGGCGCTGGAAAGCACCATCATCACCCATGGCATGCCCTATCCAGACAATGGCGCCATGGCCGCCAATGTCGAGAAGATCATCCTGGACAATGGCGCGGTGCCGGCGACAATCGCCGTGGTCGCCGGCCGCATCAAGATCGGGCTTTCCGACGGCGAGCGCGAATCGCTGGCCATGACGGGTGACGCCATGAAGCTGTCGCGCGCCGATCTCGGCTTTGCGGTCGCCGAGGCGCGCACCGGCGGCACCACGGTCGCCGCCACCATGATCGCCGCGCATATGGCCGGGATAAAGGTGTTCGCCACCGGCGGCATCGGCGGCGTGCACAAGGGCGCGGAAAAGAGCTTCGACATCTCGGCCGATCTCGACGAGCTGGCGCGCACGCCGGTCATCGTCGTGTCGGCCGGCGCCAAGGCGATCCTCGACATCGAAAAGACGCTGGAGGTGCTGGAGACGCGCGGCGTGCCGGTCGTCGGCCATGGCTGCGAGACCATGCCGGCCTTCTGGTCCAGGCATTCGCCGTTCCGCGCGCCGCTGACCTTGAATGCGCCGGAAGACATCGCGCATTTCTACCGGACGCGGCAGGCGCTCGGCTTGAGCGGCGGTATGCTCGTCGCCAATCCGGTGCCGGAAGACCACGAAATCCCGGCCGAGCGAGATGGACGGCTACATCCAGGCCGCGCAAAAGGCGGCCGAAGCGCTCAATGTGACCGGCAAGGCGGTGACGCCGTTCCTGCTGGGAAAAATCCTCGAACTGACCGGCGGCAGGAGCCTGAAGACCAACATCGCGCTGGTCGAGAACAATGCAAGGCTGGCGGCGAGGATCGCGAAGGCGCTTTAGGCCCTACTTGCCCGCCCGCCTTCCCGCCTCGTAGGCCCGGCGCGCCCAGACCGCCATCTCGTCGGGATCGTCGAAGGCGCTGTCGGGGACGCTCCAGTAGGGCATCGAAACCTGCTTGCCGTGCCGCGAGCCGGTATAGGTCCACTGCCTGCAGCCGGCGGCTTCGAAGTCGGGCGCGCTTTCCGCGTCGGCCTTCAGCATCAGTTCGCCGCGCACCACGATGGCGACGATGACGCCGTCGCAATAGATGCCCTTGCCGCCGAACAGCTTGCGGATGCTGACCGGACCCAGGCTTTCAAAAAGTTCTTCTATGCGTTCGTTCTCCATGCGGCGATCATGTCACCGGCCTTGTCATCGCCGCAACCAAAACCATGCTGACAAGGTTGAGGGACAAACACGTCGGAGTTCCAACATGCCGCTTCTGCTCAAAGGATCCTGCCGCTGCGATGCCGTCCGCTTCGAGGTGGAAAGCCACACGCCGGTGCCGTTCATGCTGTGCTACTGCTCGATCTGCCGCAAGCAGCAGGGCGGCGGCGGCTTCGCCATCAATCTCGGCGCCGATTCCGAGACGCTGAAGATCACCGGCAAGCGCAATCTCGGCGTCTACCGGGCCGAGATCGAGGATGACGAGCATCCGCAATGCGAGATCTCGACGGGCGAACGCAATTTCTGCAAAAAATGCGGTTCGGCGCTGTGGCTCTACGACCCGACCTGGCCGGAGCTGGTGCATCCCTTCGCCTCGGCGGTCGACAGCGAGCTGCCCAAGCCGCCGGAGAAGGTGCACCTGATGCTGAAATACAAGGCGAGCTGGGTCGAGCCGGAGATCGGCAAGAAGCGACAAGGTGTTCGACGTCTATCCCGAGGAATCGATCGCCGACTGGCACAAGCGGACGGGGATGTGGGTGGATTAGCCGTTCTTCGCCCCGTAAACGGGCGAAGGAAATCAGGCCGAAGCGCGCGCCTCGGCCAGCGCCTTCAGGTCGGCCGGCTTCAGTTCGACCGATTCGCCGCAGCCGCAGGCCGAACTCTGGTTCGGGTTGCGGAAGGTGAAGCCGGTGCGCAGCGTCGTCTGCTCGAAATCCATCTCGGTGCCGAACAGGAACAGGGCCGCCTCAGGCGCGACATAGACATGGGCGCCGTCGCGCTCGATGTGGTCGTCCTTGGTATTGGGCTCGGTCACCAGGTCGACCGTGTATTCCATGCCGGCGCAGCCGCCCTTCTTGATGCCGAGGCGAATGCCATGCGCGTTTTCGCGGGTGGCAACGATCTCGCGCACCCGGTCGGCGGCCTTTTCGGTCATCGTGATGACGGCGAAGCGTCCCATTCTTTCTCTCTCCATTCCATGCAGGTTCAAGGCCTGCCGAATAATTCTTCACCTAAAATGGTGAAGTTTTATGCCAGGCGCAAGTGCGCCAACCCATTGTCCGGCCGATGCTAATACCAGCCCACCGCGACCTGCGCCTCTTCCGACATGCGGTCGGGCGACCAGGGCGGGTCGAAGGTCATGTTGACCTCGACGCCGGAAACGCCTTCGACGGCGCCGACGGCATTCTCCACCCAGCCGGGCATCTCGCCGGCCACCGGGCAGCCGGGCGCGGTCAGCGTCATGTCGATCTTGACCGAGCGGTCGTCCTCGATGTCGATCTTGTAGATCAGGCCGAGTTCGTAGATGTCGGCCGGGATTTCCGGGTCGTAGACCGTCTTCAGCGCCGAGACGATGTCGTCGGTCAGCCGCGCCAGTTCGTCGGCGGGAATGGCCGAGGCGGAAACCAGCGGGTTAATGGCTGCTTCCGGTACGGTCTCGGTGGTGTGGCTAGCGTCTTCCATGATCGTCACCCGAAGAACTTGCGCGCTTTTTCCAGCGCCTCGGCCAAAGCGTCGACTTCGGCCCTGGTATTATACATGCCGAACGATGCCCTGCATGTGGAGGTTACGCCAAAGCGTTTCAACAGCGGCTGGGCGCAATGGGTGCCGGCGCGGACCGCAACGCCTTGCCGGTCGATCACCATCGACACGTCATGCGCATGGATGCCCTGCAATTCGAACGAGATGATGGCGCCCTTGCCCGGCGCGTCGCCGAAGATGCGCAGCGAGTTGATGGCGCGCAGCCGCTCATGCGCATAGTCCTTGAGATCCGCCTCGTGCGCGGCGATGCGCTCGCGGCCGATCTTGTCCATATAGTCGAGCGCGGCGCCCAGGCCGATCGCCTGCACGATCGGCGGCGTGCCGGCCTCGAACCGGTGCGGCGGCTCGTTGTAGGTGACGATGTCCTCCGTCACCTCCTCGATCATCTCGCCGCCGCCCATGAACGGGCGCATGCGCTCGAGAATATCCTTCTTGCCGTAGAGCACGCCGATGCCCGAGGGACCGTAGACCTTGTGGCCGGTGAAGACGAAGAAATCGCAGTCGAGGTCCTGCACGTCGATCGGCATATGCACAGCGCTCTGGCTGCCGTCGACCAGCACCGGGATGCCCCGGGCATGCGCGATGCGCACGATCTCCTTGATCGGCGTCACCGTGCCCAGCGCGTTCGACATCTGGGTGATGGCGACGAGCTTGGTGCGGTTGGTCAGGCGCTTCTCGAATTCCTCGATGTGGAAGACGCCGAGATCGTCGACCGGCACCCAGACCAGCTTGGCGCCCTGCCGTTCGCGGATGAAATGCCACGGCACGATGTTGGAGTGATGCTCCATGATCGACAGCACGATCTCGTCGCCCTCGCCGATATTGGGCATGCCATAACCGTAAGCAACCGTGTTGATCGCCGCAGTGGTGTTGGAGGTGAAGACGATGTTGTCGGTGCTCGGCGCGTTGAGGAAACGGCGCACCGTCTCGCGCGCCTTCTCATAGGCGTCGGTCGCGGCATTGGAGAGGAAATGCAGGCCGCGGTGGACGTTGGCATATTCCTGACTGTAGGCATGCTGGATGGCGTCGAGCACCGCCTGCGGCTTCTGTGCCGAGGCGCCATTGTCGAGATAGACGAGAGGCTTGCCGTAGACTTCGCGCGACAGGATCGGGAAATCGCGGCGGATCGCCTCGACGTCGTAGGGGATGCTTTCGACTTTCTGGTCCATTTCGAAGTCCTTGCCGTCCTAGGCCGCGTTCCTTCCAACACCCCTCATCCGTCTCGGCGCTGCGCGCCGATCCACCTTCTCCCACAAGGGGAGAAGGTCAGGCGCTCACCCGTGCGTCAAAAACCAATCGTCGAGCCGTGCTTCCAGCGCCTCGACGATCGCCTCGTCGTCCAGTTCCTCGATCACCTCGGCGACGAAGGCTTTCACCAACAGGCCCCGGGCCGACTTCTCGTCGATACCGCGCGCCATCAGGTAGAACAGATGGTCGTGATCGATCTCGGTGACGGTGGCGCCGTGGCCGCAGACGACGTCGTCGGCGAAGATTTCCAGCTCCGGCTTGGTCGAGAACTCGCCATCGTCGGACAGAAGCAGCGTGTTGCAGGCCATCTTGGCGTTGGTCTTCTGCGCATACTGGTGGACGTTGATGCGGCCCTGGAACACGCCGCGCGCCTTGCCGGTCACCACGTTGCGGATCACTTCCGTCGAGGTGGTGTGCGGCACGGCATGGTCGAGCACCATGGTCACGTCCGTATGGGTGTCACCGGCCAAGCAGATTGATGCCGCGCAATTTGAAATCGGCGCCTTCGCCCGTCGTCCTGACCACGATCTCCTGGCGAACCAGCTTGCCGCCGGCGTTCATGACGAACAGCGTCAGCTTCGAATTCTTGCCGAGATGCGCCTTGAACTGCGCCAGGTGCGTCGCCGTGTCCGGCTGCTCCTGCACGATCAGCCAGGTCACTTCGGCGCCTTCGCCAAGCACAAGCTGGCTGACCGAACTGACCAAAGCAGCGCCCTCGCCCGTCTGGCGCTCGACGATGGTCGCCTTGGCGCCGTCGCCCACGCGTGTCAGCAGGCGCACATGCGTCTGGCCGGCCGACTGCAGGTTCTGCAGTTCGAGCGCCTTGTCCAGCTCGGCACCGTCTGCGATGTCGACGAAATAGCCGTCGGCGACGAAGGCGGTGTTCAGCGCGCCAATGGCGTCATCGGCGCCATAGCGGTCGAGACCGGGGGCGACACTGCCGTCGGTCAGCTTTTCCGACAGGCGCTGCACAGTCACGCCCTCGATCTCAGGCAGCTTCGCGGTCGAGACACCGTCCAGCAGCGGCAGGACGGCGGAGCCTTCGATCACCGGCGCGATGGCTTTTGCCGCGGCTGCCGGATCGAAAGCCGGCACCACAGTCAGCAGACGGCGCAAATCCGTATAATGCCAGGATTCGACGCGCCGCGTCGGCAGGCCGTGCTTGATCGCCTCGATGGCGTCGTCGCGCTTCAGCATCACCGCGCCGTCGCCGGGCAGCAGCGACAGCCGCTCGCCGAAGGCGTCGATCAACGCCGTTTCGGCCGGGGTCCGCTGCGGTTGTGCGTGCATGTTCATCAGTTCCGCCCCTGGCATCTCACGCGGCTTCGCCGATCACACCGGCATAGCCATTGGCTTCGAGGTCGAGCGCCAGCGACTTGTCGCCCGATTTGATGACCTGGCCCTTGTAGAGCACGTGCACCTAGTCCGGCACGATGTGCTCGAGCAGGCGCTGATAGTGGGTGATGACGACGATGGCGCGCTCCGGCGAACGCAGCGCGTTGACGCCGTCCGAGACGATCTTCAGCGCGTCGATGTCGAGGCCGGAATCGGTCTCGTCGAGCACGCAGAGCTTCGGCTCCAGCAGCTTCATCTGCAGGATCTCGGCGCGCTTCTTCTCGCCGCCGGAGAAGCCGACATTGAGCGGCCGTTTCAGCATCGCCATGTCCATGTTGAGCGAGCCGGCAGCGTCCTTCACGCGCTTCAAGAATTCCGGAATTTTTAGCGGCTCCTCGCCACGCGCCTTGCGCTGCTCGTTCATCGCCACCTTCAGGAATTCCATGGTCGCGACGCCCGGTATCTCCATCGGATATTGGAAAGCCAGGAAGATGCCTGCGGTGGCGCGCTCGGCCGGATCCATTTCGAGGATCGACTGGCCGTTGTAGAGGATGTCGCCTTCGGTGACCTCATAGTCCTCGCGCCCGGCGAGGATGTAGGACAGCGTCGACTTGCCCGAGCCGTTCGGGCCCATGATGGCGGCGACCTCGCCGGCTTTCACCGTCAGGTTCAGGCCGCGGATGATTTCGGTGCCGTCATCGACGATGCGGGCATGGAGGTTTTTGATTTCAAGCATTTCCATTCGTCCTATCAGTAGCCGTCTGCCTGGCTAAACTCGATTCAACAACTGCTTCAAGGCTTCCAAAAGCCCCTGCCAAAAGCCATCCGGCGAGTAGGCCGCGGCGAGCAGCGCTATTCCTATCGCGCACAGCCAGAATGCGAGGCCCAGGCCCGCTTCCCAGTTATCCACTCGATCCCGCAGATAGACATGTTTTTCCGCGGGTTCGCGTTTGCGCGCCTTTGTCACCCCACGCTTCCCTCAAGGCTGATGCCGATCAGCTTCTGCGCTTCGACAGCAAACTCCATCGGCAGTTGCTGGATGACGTCCTTGACGAAGCCGTTGACGATCAGCGCGATCGCCTCTTCCTCAGGAATGCCACGCTGCATGACGTAGAATTTCTGGTCCTCGGAAATCTTCGAAGTCGTCGCCTCGTGCTCGAACTGCGCCGTCGAGTTCTTGGCTTCCATGTAGGGCACGGTGTGGGCGCCGCACTGGTCGCCGATCAGCAAGGAGTCGCAATTGGTGAAGTTGCGGGCGTTGGTCGCCTTGCGATGCGCCGAGACCTGGCCGCGATAGGTGTTCTGCGAGAAGCCGGCGGCGATGCCCTTGGAAATGATGCGGCTCGACGTGTTCTTGCCGAGATGGATCATCTTGGTGCCGCTATCGACCTGCTGGTAGCCGTTCGACACGGCGATCGAATAGAACTCGCCGCTGGAATCGTCGCCGCGCAGGATACAGCTCGGGTACTTCCAGGTGATGGCGGAGCCGGTCTCGACCTGCGTCCACGAGATCTTCGAGCGGTGGCCCCGGCAATCGCCGCGCTTGGTGACGAAATTGTAGATGCCGCCCTTGCCCTCGGCGTCGCCGGGGTACCAGTTCTGCACCGTCGAATATTTGATCTCGGCATCGTCGAGCGCCACCAGTTCGACGACCGCGGCATGCAGCTGGTTCTCGTCGCGCTGCGGCGCCGTGCAGCCTTCGAGATAGGAGACGTAGGCCCCCTCCTCGGCGATGATCAGCGTGCGCTCGAACTGGCCGGTGTTCTTCTCGTTCATGCGGAAATAGGTCGACAGCTCCATCGGGCAGCGCACACCCTTGGGCACGAAGACGAAGGAGCCGTCGGTGAAGACGGCCGAGTTCAGCGTGGCGTAGAAATTGTCGGTGGTCGGCACAACCGAGCCGAGATATTTCTTCACCAGTTCCGGATGCTCGCGGATGGCTTCCGAGATCGAGCAGAAGATGACGCCGGCCTGCGCCAGCTCCTTCTTGAAGGTGGTGACGACGGAGACGGAATCGAACACCGCATCGACGGCGACGCGGCCCGACTTGTAGACATTGTCGCTGGCCTCCTCGAATTCCGACACGTCGGTCTTCTGCACGCCGGCGAGGATTTCCTGCTCCCTCAGCGGAATGCCGAGCTTTTCGTAGACCTTCAAGCAGTTCGGGATCGACGTCGCTCGAGCGAGGTCGGGCCGGGCGTGCTCTTCGGCGCGGCGTAATAGTAGATGTCCTGGAAATCGATCTTCGGATAGTTGACGCGCGCCCAGTTCGGCTCGTCCAGCGTCAGCCAGCGCCGATAGGCCTCAAGCCGCCATTCCAGCATCCAGGACGGCTCGTCCTTCTTGGCCGAGATAAAGCGAATAATGTCTTCGCTCAGGCCCTTGGGGGCCTTGTCCATCGCGATCTCGGTCTGGAATCCGTATTTATACTGGTCGACGTCGATCTTTCGGACCCGATCGATCGTGTCCTGCACAGCAGGCATAAGCGTTCTCCATCCACGCCGGGGTCAAGGCCCGACAGTTTTCAAACTATGGCATCGCCAAGAGCCCCCAGGGCACCCGAGGCGGCGTAAGTTCCATATAGTGCGTCCCGACCGGGAATTCACCCGGCCACTGCGAAACGCACGGCTCTACCAGGCCTTTGCGGCCAGCATTCCTTTCGCCGCCCTCAAGCGGCCTTTTCCCTGCCCGCCCGGCGCGCGGCGATCGCTGCCAGCGCGGTCCGGAACAGTTCGATGTCCTCGGCGCTCGTTGCGTGGCCGATGGACACGCGCAAAGCGCCAAGGCTGTCGCCATAGCCCATGGCCTTCAGCACATGGCTCGGCCCAACCTTGCCCGACGAGCAGGCCGATCCCGCCGACAGCGCGACGCCGGCGAGATCGAAGGCGATCTGCGCCGTCTCGGCCTTGATGCCGGGAATAGCGAAGAATGTCGTGTTGGCAAGCCTTGGCGCGCCAGTTCCGAAGATTTCCGCGTCAGGCACCAGCGTTTTGATGATCGTCTCGATCTCGTCGCGGCGGCGCGCGAGCGCATCGACGTCGTTCAGAGCGGCCAGCGCCTGCCGTGCCGCGGCGCCAAAACCCGCGATCGCCGCCAGGTTTTCGGTGCCGCCGCGATGGCCCTTTTCCTGGCCGCCGCCATTGACCAGCGGCTTCGGCATCATCAGATCCGACGCAGCGACGATGGCGCCGACGCCCTTCGGGCCGCCGATCTTGTGCGAGGACAGGATCAGATAATCGGCGTAAGCCGCTGACATATCGAGCGGAATGCGGCCAGCCGCCTGCACGGCGTCGACGACCAGGATGCCGCCCGCCGCCTTGACGATCGCGGCGATGGCCTCGACCGGCTGGATGACGCCGGTCTCGTTGTTGGCGGCATGGATCGCCACCAGCGGCAGGCCCTCGGCCTTGTCATGCGCGGCAAGCGCCGCCGCCAATGCGTCGAGATCGGCGATGCCGTTGGCGTCGACGCCGATCCGCGTCACCTGCGCCGCCGGGAAGCGGCCGCCATTCAGCAAGCAGGGATGGTCGGCCTCGCAAACATAGAGCCGGCTCATGCGGACAGCGCCGCGCCCCATCTGCCAGTCGGGCGTCAGCAGCGTCGAGGCGGCTTCCGTCGCGCCCGAGGTGAACACGACATGCTCCGGCTTGGCGTTGACCAGCGCGGCGACATCGCGCCGCGCATCCTCGATCAGGCGGCGCGCGGCGCGGCCCTCGGCATGGACCGACGACGGGTTGGCGGCGACATCGAGCGCGGCAACCATGGCCGCGCGCGCCGCTGGCAGCAGCGGCGCGCTGGCATTGTAGTCGAGATAGGCGCGAGTTGCGGCCATTTTCGTTCAATTGGTCCCGTCAAAAGCCATTCGGCGAGGATAGCGCGTTATTTCCTTGAAATTGCAAGGCAAGCCGTCCTATTTACCCGGCTTGCGGCGCGGGCGGCCGGCCGAGGTTTTGGCCACCCAGTTTTGAACAATTCTAAACTAGCTTCTAAGAAGACGCTCGCCCTGCGTCAAGGCCGGAGGAAAGAGTGTTCCGGGCGCCGCGCATTCATATGCCACGTGGAGTATTTTATGCCTGAGGTCATTTTTACCGGTCCGGCCGGCCGCCTTGAGGGCCGCTACCAGCCTTCCAAGGAAAAGAGCGCGCCGATCGCCATCGTGCTGCATCCGCATCCGCAGTTCGGCGGCACGATGAACAACAAGATCGTCTACGACCTCTTCTACATGTTCCAGAAGCGCGATTTCACCACGCTGCGCTTCAATTTCCGCGGCATCGGCCGCAGCCAGGGCGAATTCGACCACGGCACCGGCGAGATTGTCGGATGCCGCCGCCGCGCTCGACTGGGTGCAGTCGCTGCATCCGGATTCCAAGAGCTGCTGGGTCGCCGGCTATTCGTTCGGCTCCTGGATCGGCATGCAGCTTCTGATGCGCCGGCCCGAGATCGAGGGCTTCATCTCGATCGCGCCGCAGCCCAACACCTATGATTTCTCGTTCCTGGCGCCCTGCCCGTCGTCCGGCCTGATCATCCATGGCGATGCCGACAAGGTGGCGCCGCCCAAGGACGTGCAGGGGCTGGTCGACAAGCTGCACACGCAGAAGGGCATCACCATCACCCAGAAGACGCTGCCCGGCGCCAACCATTTCTTCGCCAACGACGCCGACCTGCTGATCGAGGAATGCGCCGACTATCTCGACCGGCGGCTCGCCGGCGAATTGTCCGACCCGCGGCCGAAGCGGCTGAGATAAGGAGGGCGATCGCCATGTATCAGCCTCCGCATTTCCAGGAGACGCGGCAGGACGTCCTGCACGGGCTGGTACGGGCGCATCCGCTGGGCCTGCTGATCTCGAACGGCGCCGAGGGGCCGGTCGCCAACGCGATCCCGTTCCTGCTCGACGCCGAGATTGGCGCCGAAGGGCAGGCTGCGCGCCCATCTGGCCAAGGCCAACCCGCAATGGCGGCTGCTCGCCGAAAACCCGGCTTCGCCGGTGCTGGTCGTCTTCCAGGGCGCCGACGCCTATGTGACGCCGTCCTGGTACGAGACCAAGCGCGAGACCGGCAAGGTCGTGCCGACCTGGAACTACGCCATCGTCCAGGTGCGCGGCACGGCAAGGTGATCGACGACCAGGCTGGCTCGCGCAGCAGATCGCCGAGCTGACCGCGTCGCAGGAAGGCGGCCGCGAGGCACCCTGGGCGGTGACCGACGCGCCGGCGAGCTTCATCGCAGTCGCAGATCAAGGGCATCATCGGGCTGGAAATCGAGATCACCGACATCAGCGGCAAGTGGAAGGTCAGCCAGAACCGGCCGGTCGCCGACCGCGTCGGCGTCGCCGAAGGGCTGGAGAGCGAGGCGCCGAGCGCAAGCGCGCCGGACATGGCCGAACTGGTCAGATCCTATGGCGGCATCGAACGCGAATAACTGAGGGCCGAGGCTCTTCTTGGGTCAAACCCGTTCACTCTGAACGACCGAGTTCGACCCGAAGCCGGCGTACGTCTTCCACGGCGCGAACGGCAGCTTTGCGCCTCATCTCGGCCGTTGCAGGCACCTTTGATACCTCCTGAAAGCAGACATGCCGGCAACGACGCTAGAGGTCGCGGTTGCGCCAAGGGCGGACGCTAGGAACCTATTTGCCGAACGTCTTAATTGGGCCGGAGGCGGACCGCCGACTCCTAGCAGCGAGATCTATAAAAGCTGACACTCAGTTCTGCGCGAGCGGGTCCTGATCTGACCCTGAGCAGACTGTGCTGACCAGGCAACGGAACGTCTGCTCTTTGTCTGGCAACTGCTAGTTCGCCCTGCGCATGGCGGGGCGTCCATAGTCTTCGACACGCTTGCAGAGTCACATCAGCACCGGCGGGCGCTACGGGCCTAGATGCAGCGGGGAATTCGATTTACCAACGGCGTGCTTCAGATAGATCCGGTGGCTCCTCCTCATCAGGCGCTATTTCCTCTAGGATGCTCCGGATCGCCGGAGCTGGCAATGGCCTTGGATCGCGTTCAGCGGAAGTGGCCGCCGTCCTCGCTGCCGATGCAGTTGGTTACAGCCGGCTGATCGGCAGGGACGAGGAGGGGACGCTTGCGACCCTCAGGGCGCATCGGCAGATCATTGACCGGCTGATCGAGCAACATGAGGGACGAGTGTTCGGAGCGCCGGAGACAGCGTCGTCGCCGAGTTCGCGAGCCCTGTCGAAGCGGTGCGGTGCGCCACCGAAATCCAGTTCGAAGTCGACAGGCAGAATGCCGAACTCCCCGAGGCGAGCCGATTGCGCTTTCGCATCGGCATCAATCTCGGCGATGTCGTCGTCGAGGGCGACAATCTCATGGGCGACGGCGTGAACGTCGCCGCCCGTCTGGAAGCGCTGTCACCACCCGGGTGGAATATGCATTTCGGAAGCGGTCTACGCCCAGGCCCGCGACCGGCTCTCGCTCGAATTCGTCGATCTCGGCGAGCACAGGGTGAAGAACATCGCCCGGCCTGTGCACGTCTACCGCGTGCCGCTCGCTTCGGAGGAGCAGGTCAGGTCGCCTTTTCGAGGTCTCAATCCCTTCGAATTCGAAAACGCTGACCTCTTCTTCGGCCGAGCGCGGGCGATTGCTGCCTGCATGGAACGGCTGGAGCAGCAAGCCGCCAATGGCAAGGCATTCCTGCTCATCTACGGGATGAGCGGCTCCGGCAAGTCTTCTCTCCTGCGCGCTGGGCTGCTGCCTTCCATCACTCGGCCTGGCGCAGTGGCTGGCATCATTCTTGTGGCGCCGCTGCCTGATCCGCCCGTCCGAGGGACCCGATGCGGTCGCTTCGCTGGCTGCGGGACTGCTTGGCGAAGGCTGCCTTGCCGGAGCTGGCCTGCGAAGCCGGCCGCGAGCTGGCTCAACTCTGCCGGAGTTCGCCTGATCGGGCACTGGCGCTCGTCCGCCAGGCCCTCGCCAAAGCGGCGGCCGCCGCAGGTTCGGCCCGCTCGCAGAGTGCGATTGATCGTGGCCATCGATCAGATGGAGGAGCTGTTCACGACGGAGAAGGAGCCGGCATCGCGCGAAGTGCTTGTGCGGCTCTGGCGGCACTCGCCGGCAGCGGACTGGTCTGGGTGATTGCGACGATCCGATCGGATTTCTTTCACCGCTGCGGCGAAGTCCCCGGTTTCTCGGCGCTGAAGGATGGCCTCGGCAGCTATGAGCTCCTGCCGCCGACAGGCCCAGAGATCGCCCAGATCATCCGCGAGCCGGCGCGCGTCGCCGGGCTGCGCTTCGAGGAGAGTGCCGATCGGGGGCGGCTCGATGATGTGCTGCAGGAGGCGGCAGCTGCCGATCCCGGATCTTTGCCGCTTCTCGAATTTGTGCTCGACGCTCTGTACGAGGCGGGGCGGGAGCGCCGAGTTCTGACCTTTGCTGCATATCGTGCGCTCGGCGGCCTTGAAGGGGCGATCGCGCGCCGCGCCGATGAAGTCGTCGACGCGCTCCCGCCGGACATCCAGGAGGCGTTGCCGGCAGTGCTGCGCGCCCTCACCACGGTGCGTCCGGGCGATGAAACGGTTACGGCACGTCCGGCCCTGCTCAGCCGAAGTCGCAGGCACGCCCGCGCGATTGGCTCTCGTCAAGGCATTGGTCGCCGCCCGGCTCCTCGTCAGCGATGAGGATGCCGCGAGGCCATGTCTTCGTCCGCGTGGCACATGAAGCACTGTTGAGCCGTTGGCCGCGCGCCAGCGACATTGTCAATGCGAACCGGAGCTTCCTCGAGACGCGCGCTCGGCTCAGCGGCCGACGCCCACCGCTGGCACGCGGACAACAGGAACCAGGAGCTTCTCCTGCCGTCCGGCAAGCGTCTTGCCGAGGGCGAGGAACTGCTGCAGTCGAGACGGGAGGAAGTCGACGATCAGGTCATCGAATACATCGAGGCGTCCTCGCGTGCCCAGAAGGAGCGAGAGGAGAAGGACAGGCAGGCCGAGCGGGCACTGATCGAGGCTGCCGAAGCGGCAAAACGCGAGCGCCTGGAGCGCGAGGCCGAGCGCCGCGAGGCCTCGCGGCTGCGGCGGCAGCGAACCGGCTCGCGCGACGCACGCGCTATGCGGCGATAGTCGCGATGGTGTTGGCTCTCATGGCGGGCGCAGGCGCATTCGTCGGCTTCAGAGGGCAGCAGGAAGCAAGGCGGCAAGCGGAGTTGGCGGAGAGAGCGCGGACAAGGCGAGGTCGGCTGAAAAGGAAGTTCGAGGCAGAGCTCTCGAGGCACGCGACCAGGCGCTCCGCAACCAGTCTCTTTCGCTCTCATTTCTTTCGCAGCAGACCGCGGCGACCGGCAACACCGAGGCCGCGATCCTGTTGGCGCTGGAAGCGCTGCCGACGAGCGGACCGAGTCCGGGCGGCCATATCTCTTTGAAGCAGAGGCCGCACTTTACAAGGCTCTGTTGGCCCACCACCAAACACGGTCTTCCACCATGCCGCCGGAGTGACACATGCAGCGTTCAATCGGACCGGCGATCGCATCGTCACAGCATCCTACGATAAGACTGCACGCATTTGGGACATCTCCAGCGGTGCAGAGATTGCAGTCTTGAAGGGCCACAAGGGGCCGTGGAGAGAGCCGGGTTCAGCCCGGACGGGCGCCGTATCATTACGGCCGCGAGGGACGGCACTGCGCGCATCTGGGATGCCATCTCAGGGGAGCAGCTCTTGTGCTTGCAGCCGGTAGGCAATTATCCAACGGCAGTGTTCAGTCCGAACGGCAACCGGGTGCTGACGGCGGGGGAGAACAGCGATGCAGCGCTCTGGGACGCTCGGACCGGAACGAAAAGTCCTGAGTGTAAGCAGCGACGGATATGCACGGGCTGGCTTCAGTTCGGATGGCCGCAGCTTCGCGACGGCTCGCAAGCACCTTGTTTCGATCTGGAATGCCGCAGATGGCGCACTGACCCGGTCAATCCGGGTGAACTTCCGGCCCTACAGCCTGGCATTCAGCCCGGACGGAAGCCGGCTGCTCATAAGCACGCGGCAACCAACCAGAAAGGAT
>CAWBIN010000013.1:0-70805 GCA_963788955.1 uncultured Alphaproteobacteria bacterium
GAGCGTGCATCTGCTCGACATGGGCAATCTCGGTGTCAATGCCGGCACCGCCGGGGCGGCCCCGGCTCCGGCCGCGTTCGTCATGCCGGTGCCGGTGGTGAACGTCGTCAGGAAGACGATCCCGATCTATCTCGACTATGCAGCACGCACCGAGCCGATCCGCAGCATCACGCTGCAGGCGCGCGTGCCGGGCTATCTGCAGGAGCAGGCAGCCGCCGACGGCAGCAACGTCAAGCAGGGCGACCTGCTCTACAGAATAGCTCCGGAGGATTTCCAGGCGGCTCTCGACCAGGCGAAGGCGCAGGTGCAGCGTGACACGGCAACACTCGACTATGCGCGCTCCAATCTCGGCCGCGGCACCGAACTCGCCAAGAGCGGCTATCTCGCCAAGGACAGCTTCGACCAGCGCACCAGCACCTTGCGTGAGGCCGAGGCGTCACTGGCAGTCAACCAGGCAGCGGTGCGGACAGCCGAGCTCAATCTGAGCTATGCCGAGATCAAGGCACCGTTCCCCGGCCGCATCGGCCGCAACCAGGCCTCCGTCGGCACGCTGGTCAGCGTCGGCGGCACGGTGCTCAACACGCTGGTGCAGCTCGACCCGATCTACGTCACCTTCAATCCGAGCGAAACCGATCTGGCGCAGATCGAGCAGGCCAAGGCGGCAGGCCCGATCGATGTCGATATCCTGCTTCCCGGCGAGACTGAACCGAGCCAGAAGGGTCAGCTCACCTTCATTGACAACACTGTCGACCACTCGACCGGCACCATCACGGCACGCGCGACGATCGGTAATGCGAAGTTCAAGCTGCTGCCCGGCCAGTATGTCCGGGTGCGGTTGCACATCAAGGAACAGCCCGACGCGCTGATGGTGCCGCAGGTGGCGCTCGGCTCCAGCCAGCTCGGCAAATACCTCTATGTCCTCGGCAAGGGCAACACGGTCGACCAGCGCATCGTGTCGCTCGGCCCGGTCAATGGCGATCTGATCGCCATCTCGAGCGGCATTGCCGAAGGCGATCAGGTGATCACCGGCAATCTGCAGAAGATCGGACCCGGAATGCCGGTGTCGCCGTTGCCCCAGAAACCGGCCACCTGACAACCCCCGTCAGGCCCGGTCCAACGGCGCGCTCGGCCTCAAGCCGGGGGTGCCGTTTTGCTTTTTTGTTTTACGCAATTCCGGACGGAAAACCGCTGCGCACTTTTCCTGGAATTGCTCCAAGCAGTTCGACAAGGCCGGCGACATCGGCGCGCTCGGCCTTGGCCGGAAGCATGAAGGCGCAATAGGGATGACCAAGCCGCACCGAGACCGGTGACAGTGCGATGAGACGCCCCGCCTCCAGATCGGCGCGAGCCATGACCCGCTGGCCAAGCGCGATGCCGAGGCCGAGCCGGGCCGAGGCGATCGCCAGGCTGGACAGGCCGACGCGCCGTCCTTGCGACGGATCGGGCGAGCGACTTTGTCCCGACGCTGCGAACCAGTCCGCCCAGCTCGGATGCGTGGCATAGTTCGGACCCCAGTTGGTGTGGATGAACATGCTGTCGTGCACGCCCTCGAGGCCGGATGCGCCATTGCCGTGGCGGCGCCAGAAGTCCGGCGCGCAGACTGGCAGCACATCGTCATGGACGAGGCGGACGAGCTTCAAGCCGGGATAGTGATAGTCGCCATAGCTGATGCGCAGATCGATGTTCTGGCGCGCTATGTCGACAGGGTCATCCTCGACCCGAACGTCGATCGCCATCTGCGGAAAGGTCTCCAGAAGCACGGCCAGTCTTGGCGCCAGCCACAGTTCAGCCAACGAAAACGGCACGCTGACGACAAGACGGGTTCGCAAGCCGCCTTCCAGCATGCGCCGGCCGATCGCGGCGATGTCGCCAAGCGCGCGCGACGCCTGCGGATAGATGGCATGGCCGGCATCGGTCAGCGCGATGCGGTTGCCGCTGCGCACGAAAAGCTGCTTGCCGAACCAATTTTCCAGATTGCGTATCTGCTGGCTGACCGCTGCCGACGAGACGCCCAGTTCGGTGGCGGCCAGTGTAAAACTGGCCGTGCGCGCGGCGACTTCGAACGCCCGCACCGCATTCAGCGGCGGAAGCTTTTCCATGCCGTCTCCTCCCCAAGTTTTTCTTATGAGAGACTAACAATTTTCTGCGTTGAGAGAAAGATTTCCTTGCTGTCTAGTGACTGCAGGATTTCACGAGGACGCGACGATGAAAGACATTCTCGACCTGGACCGCTACCCGCTCGACCGCGAGGGCAGCCCCGAATGGAAGCACCTTGTAGATCAGTCCGTTGCGGCACTGGAAGCCGACGGCATGTTCAATCTCGAAGGCTTTCTGCGCCCCGCGGTCGCCGAGAAGGCCGCGTCGGAAATCCGGCCGGTGATGGATGCGCGCTCGCATGTGCACAAGCGGATGCACAACATCTACTTCAAGCCTGACATTCCCGAGCTTGCTCCAGACCACCCGGCGCTGCGCAAGGTCGAGACCGTCAGCCACACCGTCTGCGCCGACCAGATTCCCGGCAGCACCGTGCTCGCTATCTACGAGTACGAACCGCTGCTGCGCTTCCTGGCGGCGGCGATGGGCAAGCAGCAGTTGCATGTCATGCAGGATCCGCTGGCCCGCACCAATGTCATGGGCTACCGCGCCGGCGAGGCGCTCAACTGGCATTTCGACCGTTCGGAGTTCACCACGACGCTTCTGCTGCAGGCCGCAGAGCGCGGCGGCGACCTCGAATACCGCAACGATCTGCGCTCGGACGACAATCCCAACTATGACGGCGTCGCGAAACTG
Source organism: uncultured Alphaproteobacteria bacterium (assembly GCA_963788955.1). Taxonomy (GTDB): domain Bacteria; phylum Pseudomonadota; class Alphaproteobacteria; order Rhizobiales; family Rhizobiaceae; genus Mesorhizobium. The sequence continues at coordinate 2,791 of CAWBIN010000013.1, forward strand.
CTCGAAGGGCGCGACCCCGAGGCGAAGATATTGCGCATGAAGGCAGGCACGCTGAACGTCTTTCGCGGCAAGAACACCGCGCATCGCGTCACCACCGTCGAGGGCGAGCGCGAGCGGATGATCGCGGTGTTTTCCTACTACGAGAAACCGGGCGTGATGTTCAGCGCGGAGGAGCGGCTGGGCTTCTACGGAAGAGCCGCCTGACGCACCGCCATCAAAAAAGCGGGCAGCTGAGAAAACTCACTATTGCTAGATTGTCGACAATCTGCTTGTCTTGCTTCCGGTTCTCCCCGGAGTGAGCGCATGGCCAAGCTGGACTTCAGTCCGATTGCGGATACGACCCGCAGGGCCGAGATCGTAGCGCTGCTCAGGCGGGCGATCCTGACCGGCCAGCTGGAGCCGGGACAGAAGCTCAACGAACTGAGGATTTCCGAGCAGATGCGGGTGAGCCGCGCGCCGCTGCGCGAGGCGATGCGCGAGCTGGTGCAGGAGGGCATCCTGACCAGCATCCCCTATGCCGGCACATTCGTGATCAATGTGACCGCCAAGGACATCGACGACGCCTATTCGTTCAACAAGGTGATGGACGAGCTTGCCATCGAGCGTGCGTGGAAGCTGCGCGACCAGCGCTTCTTCGATGAGCTCGACCGACGCCACGAAGCGGTGAAGCAGGCGACCCGCGACCTCGACACAACCCGCCAGATCGAAGCGGCGCTGCAGCTGCACGGCCTGATCTACGAATGGGCCGACAATTCGGTGCTCCTGGAAACCTGGCAGCGGCTGACCAGCCGGCTGCAGATGTATTTCGCCCTCCACCAGCGAGCTCGCAACGAGCCGGTGCCCTCGGAAGACGTCCACGAGACCTATGTGCAGCTACTGAAGGGCAAGGACATGCGTGCCGCCCAGCGCCATGCCCGTGAACATATCGACCTCGACTTCGAAGAGCTTCTTTCCTACGCGCGCGGCCTCGAAAAGCGCGCGTCGAAGGGCGCCTGACCAATCCCGAAATTTGCTGACAACGGACAACAACGTGCAGATCAAATCTATAAAAGCCTATCATGTCGTGCAGCCCTTCGTGGACGGGCCCTACCGCATGTCCAAGGGGCGCGTCGCCGACGCCTTCGACGCGGTGATCGTCGCCATCACCTCAGACAGCGGGGTGACCGGCTGGGGTGAAATGGCGCCGCTCGGCAATTTCTATTCGCCGGCCTTCCCCGCCGGCACCCGCGCCGGCGTCGTCGAAATCGCACCGCATCTGATCGGCCAGGATCCGCGCGGGCTTGCCGGCATCGGCCGGCTGATGGACACGGTGTTCAAGGGCCATCCCTACATCAAATCGGCTCTCGACATGGCCTGCTGGGATCTCGCCGCGCGCGCCGCCGACGTGCCGCTGGTAACGTTGCTCGGCGGCCGCGAGAGCGAGACGGCGGAACTTTACAAGGTCGTCACGCACGGCACGGTCGATGCCATGGCCGCCCTTGCCAAGCGCATCGTCGGCCAGGGATTCCACCGGCTGCAGGTCAAGGTCGGCGGCAATGTCCGTGACGACATCGAGCGTGTCAGCGCCGTCGCCGATGCCGTGCCGAAGGGCACCGTCATCTTCTGCGACGCCAATGCCGGCTGGACGCCCTACCAGGCGCGCCAGTTCGCCGATGCGACGCGCGCCATCGACTACACGTTCGAGCAGCCCTGCACCACCATCGATGAGAACATGTCGGTGCGCCGTTCGCTCGACAAGCCGATGGTGCTCGACGAATCCGTCACCTCGCTGGACGACATGCTCGACATCCACCGCAAGGGTGCCGCCGACGGGCTGACGCTGAAGATCTCGCGGCTCGGCGGCGTGACCAAGACCCGCCAGATCCGCGACCTCGCCGTCGATCTCGGCTTCATGATCACGGTCGAGGACACCGGCGGCGCCGAGATCGACACTGCCGCGATGGCCCATCTGTCGCTGTCGACGCCGGAGGAGCGGCGGCTGCATGCCATTGCCTTCCACGAATGGGTGACGGTGCGTACCGCCTCCAACATGCCGCCGGTGACTGGCAGCCGCATGGGCATTCCCGATGGTCCCGGCCTCGGCATCGATGTCGTGCCCGACCTGCTCGGCAAGCCCTTCTTCGAGATCGGCTGAGATGAAGATCCGCCGCATAGAGGCGACGCCGATCAATCTGAGGCTCGAAGCGCCTTATACCTGGGTGTTCGGCGAACTCGACGGCTTCTCGCCGACAATCGTCGAGGTCGAGACCGAGGACGGTCTGGTCGGCCTCGGCGAAGCACCGACGCCGGCTGCGGCGGCGATCATCAACGACGTGCTGGCGCCAAGGCTCACCGGCCGCGACGCTTTCGATATCGCCGGCGCGGAAGAAGCCTGCCTGCCCTACTGGACCGGCGTGCAGTCGATCAACGACCGCAGCCGCATCATGGCCTTCGGCGCCATCGAGATGGCGTTGTGGGACCTGCGCGGCAAGGCGTGGCAGCAGCCGCTCTATCAGCTGCTCGGCGGCGCGGTGCGCAAGGAAATCCCGTTCACCGACTATTTTTCGCTGCGCGGCAACGGCCCGAAGGTGAAGGGCGAGACGACGCCGGAAGAAGTTGCCGACTACTGCGTCGAACTGCACGAGACCCACGGCACGACTTTCTTCGAAGGCAAGTTCTCGACGCAGGATCCCAAGATCTCGCTCAAGATGGTCGAGCTGATCCGCAGAAAACTCGGCGACGAGGCGATGATCCGCATCGATTCCAACCAGGCCTATTCGCTGGCCACCGCCAGGCGGCTGGCGCGGCCGCTGGAAGAGCTTGGCGTGCGCAACTGGGAAGACCCGGTGGCGACCATCGAGGAGATGCGCGAATTGCGCCGCCATTGCTCGATCCCGTTCTCGACCCACAACATCGACATTGCCCGCGCGATGGAGATCAAGGTGCCCGATGCCTTCGTCGGCAATCCGACGGCGCATGGCGGCATCGGCAGGCTGCTGCGCTTTGTCGGTGCCTGCGAGCATGCCGGCATCGATTTCTGGTGCTACAGCGGCGACAGCGGCATCGGCAGCGCCTGCTATCTGCATCTGTGCGCAGCCCTCGGATGGATCCGCGAACCCAACCAGTCGCTGTTTCGCATGTGGCCTATCGACGTGATCGAGGAAGGGCCGTTTTCGCCGCGAAATAATGTCGTGCGCGTGCCCGAAGGCCACGGCCTCGGCGTCACCCTGTCGCGCGAAAAGCTTGCCGCCTGCCATCGCGACTTTGTCGAGAACGGGCCGTGCAACAAGTATCACGACCCGGCGAAGCCCGGCACGTATCGGCGCCTGCCGTTGAACTAGGAGTGATCACACAAACCGACAGGAGACGGATACAACAAGAGAAGCCCGCAGCCGCGACAAGGATCGCGTAACGCGGGACGAACGGGTGGAAGCAGTGCTTCGAAAATCCGGCCCGCGCAGGACCGGATAGAGCTAGAGTTCCGGTCGAAGACCACATTGACGGCCAGGATCCAGGAGAACTCCACGGAATTCGTCAGTCACGAGAACATTCGTCAATCACAAGAACACAGGGGAAAGGGTTAAACCCATGAGCAAGAACTATCGCCTTCTCGACCTCATCCGGCGCTCGCGCTCGCCGCTCGAAAATCATCTCATCGATGGGCTGATCGACGGCCGGGTCAGCCGCCGCGACTTCATCCGCCACGGCAGCCTGCTCGGCCTGTCGCTGCCGCTACTGGGCGGCATAAGCGCGGCCGCCGGCCTCGGTGCCATGCCCTCGCTCGCTCGCGCAGCGGGCGCTCCGGGTGCGACCATCCGCGTGGCGAGCAGCGTGCCGGCAGCAGCGATCGACCCGGTGACCATCGCCGACGCCGGCGGTCTGCTGGTGATGCAGCAAGTCGCCGAGTTCCTCTGCATCGACGGGCCCGACCTGGTGCTGCAGCCGGCGCTGGCCGAAAGCTGGAAGCCGAACGACAAAGGCACGGTCTGGACCTTCAAGCTGCGCAAGGGCGTCAAGTTCCACAGCGGCGGCGAGATGAAGGCCGACGACGTGGTGGCCAGCATCGACCGGCTTGCCGACCCGGCCAATTCGTCCAACGCGCTGTCGGTTTTCAGCGGCATATTGCAGAAGGGCGCGACCAAGAAGGTCGATGACCATACGGTCGAGTTCCATCTCGACGCGCCGAATGGAAACTTCCCCTACATGGTGTCGTCGGACAATTACAACGCCGTCATCATCCCGGCGAGCTACAAGGGCGACTACGAAAAGAGCTTCGACGGCACCGGGCCGTTCAAGATCGAGAAATACACGCCCAAGGTCGGCGCCTCCTTCGTGCGCAACGAGGACTATTGGGGGACGAAGGCGCTGCCGGAGCGCACCGAGTTCACCTTCTTCGCCGACATGCAGCCGCAGATCCTGGCGCTGCAGGGCGGCCAGGTCGACATCATCAACCAGATGCCGGTGCTGGCCGGCGTCGGCCTGCTCAACGATCCGAATGTCGACATCATCAGCCTGAAATCGGTGGCACACCAGCAGTTGCACCTGCGCTGCGATTCCGATCCGTTCAAGGATCCGCGCGTGCGCCGCGCCATCGCGCTGAGCCTCGACCGCAAGAAGCTTGTCGCCGGTCTGATGAAGGGCCGCGCCCTTGAGGGCAACGACAGCCCGTTCGCCTCTGCCTATCCCTCGACCGATCCGAGCGTGCCGCAGCGCGAGCAGGACATCGCTCAGGCCAAGCAGCTGATGGAAGCGGCCGGCGCCGGCAAGGGCTTCAAGGTGACGCTGACCACCGAGCGCTATCTCGAAATCCCCGAATATGCCCAGCTCATCCAGAACTGGGTCAAGGAGATCGGCATCGAGCTCGAGCTCAACATTCTCGACCAGGGCGCCTATTACGGCGATGCGGTGTTCGGCAAGTCGAACTGGCTGGACTCGGTGATGGGCATCACCGACTACGGCCACCGCGGCGTGCCCAACGTTTATCTTGCAGCACCGCTGAAGAGCGACGGCACCTGGAATGCGGCGCATTTCAAGAACAAGGATTACGACACGCTGGCGACCAGCTACATCGCGGCACTCGACCTCGAGGCGCAGAAGGCCACGCGCCGGCAAGATCCAGAAGCTGCTGCTTGAGGAAACGCCCGTCATCTTCGGCTATTTCTACGACTATCTGACGGCGACGGCGAAGGGTGTCACCGGCGTGCAGCCGACGGCCATGTCGCAGTTGTTTCTCGACAAGGCGTCGAAGGCCTGAGCGGGAGGAAGAGCTGATCCCGCGACCGCCAGCCCCATGCCAGGGGCTGGCACCTTGAGACCAGCCGGGACAGGCGCGTAGCGCCTTGCCCGGCATCGGCCAACGCGCGATGATCCAGCATTGACGCGTCCCATGGAGTCCAGAACCCTGCTCACCACCATGCATTGGGGGACATACGAGGTCAGCGCCGAGAATGGCAGGCTCGTCGGTGTGGAACCGTGGAGCGGCGATCCCGATCCGTCGCCGATCGGCAAATCAATGCTCGGCGCCGCGCAGGGAAACATGCGCGTCGCTCGCCCCGCCATCAGGCGCGGCTGGCTCGAAGGGGACAGATCTGCGGCTCGTGGCAGGCGCGGCAGCGAACCCTTTGTCGAAGTGCCCTGGGAAACGGCGCTCGATATCGTCGCGACCGAGCTTGACCGGGTCCGCACCGCGCATGGCAACGCCGCGATCTACGCCGGCTCCTACGGGTGGGCGAGCGCCGGGCGGTTCCACCATGCCCAAAGCCAGGTTCACCGCTTCCTCAACACGATCGGCGGCTACACAAGCTCGGTCCTCAGCTACTCCTATGGCGCGGCCGAGATCATCCTGCCGCATGTGCTTGGCGGGACCGACGGGCTGACCGGCAATCATTCCACCTGGGACGGGATCGAGCGTCACAGCGAACTGATCGTCGCCTTCGGCGGCCTGCCGTGGCGCAATGCGCAGATCCAGGGCGGCGGCGCGGCACGCCACGAAGCCGCGGCCGCCCTGCAAAAGGCCGTCGGCAACGGCGCCAGGCTCATCAATGTCTCGCCCGTGCGCGACGACGCGCCGCGCGGCGTCGACAGCGAATGGCTGCCGCTGCGGCCGAACAGCGACACCGCCATCATGCTGGCGCTGTGCCATGTCCTGATCAGCGAGGGCCGGCACGACGAAGCTTTCCTGACACGCTACTGCACCGGCTTCGAGGCCGTGCGGGCCTATGTCATGGGCGAAAGCGACGGCCAGCCGAAGGATCCGGCTTGGGCAGCGGCGCTCAGCGGCTTGGAAGCGGAAAAAATGGTCGCGCTGGCCAGGGAGATGGCCACCAAGCGCACCATGCTGATGGTCAGCTGGTCGCTGCAGCGCGCCGACCATGGCGAACAGCCCTACTGGGCGGCGATCACACTTGCAGCACTCCTCGGCCAGATCGGATTGCCGGGCGGCGGCTTCGGCTTCGGCTATTCATCGACGAACGGCGCCGGGCGGCCGGAGCTCGGCTTTCGTTGGCCGTCCGTGCCGCAGGGCCGCAACAGGGTGCCGGATTTCATACCCGTGGCGCGCGTCGCCGACATGCTGCTCGATCCCGGCGGTTCGTTCGCGTTCAACGGCGCTGAGCTGTCCTATCCTGATGTCAGGCTCGTCTACTGGGCCGGCGGCAATCCGTTCCACCACCATCAGGATTTGAACCGGCTCGTCGAGGCCTGGCAGCGGCCCGAGACGATCATCGTCCACGAGCCCTTCTGGACGGCCACGGCACGCCACGCCGACATCGTGCTGCCGGTCACGACGCCGCTGGAGCGCAACGACCTCGCCTTTTCGAACCGCGAGAACCTGATGGTCGCCATGAAACAGGCCATCGATCCGGTGGAGGCGGCACGCGACGACTACCGGATCTTTGCCGATCTGGCGGCGCGGCTTGGTGTGCACGAAGCCTTCACTGAAGGCCGCGATGCCGAAGAGTGGATCCGCCTGCTCTACGGCCAGGCCAGGGAGAATGCGAGCGCCGCCGGCGTCGACATGCCGCCTTTCGAGCGTTTCTGGGAGGACGGCCACGCCGAGCTCACCCGCCGCATCACCTCGCAGACATTCCTGGGGCCGTTCCGTTCCGACCCCGAGCGCCACCGGCTGGCGACGCCGTCGGGGCGTATCGAGCTCTATTCCGCGAAGGTCGATGGTTTCGGCTATGACGACTGCCCCGGCCATGCGGTGTGGCGCGAGCCGCGGGAATGGCTTGGCAGCGGCCTTGCCGAACGGTTCCCGCTGCATCTGTTGTCACCGCAACCGGCCGACAAGCTGCACAGCCAGTACGACCACGGCTCGGTCAGCCTCGCGGGCAAGGTGTCGGGCCGCGCGCCGCTGTGGATCAACCGAACCGACGCCGCCGCACGCGGCATCCTGGACGGAGAAATCGTCGTGGTCTTCAACGATCGCGGATCGTGCCTGGCCGGGGCAATCCTGACCGACGGCGTGATCCCCGGCGTCGTGCAATTGCCGACCGGCGCATGGTTCGACCCGGCCGAACCCGGGCAATCACCCAGCCTGGAAAAGCACGGCAACCCTAATGTGCTGACGGCGGACCGGGGCACGTCGCGCCTTGCCCAGTCGCCAACCTGCAATTCGACTCTGGTCCAGGTGTCACGATTTGCGGGCGTCGCTCCGCCGGTGACGGCGTTCGAGCCGCCTGTGATACTGAATTTGTCCGACGTCCCCGGCGCGGCCGGCCTTTCATAGGAGTCGATGCCATTCTCTCCTTCCTTGTCCGGCGCCTGGCTCTGTCGCTCGTCACGCTATTCCTGCTCAGCATCATGGTGTTTCTCGGCGGCCAGGTGCTCCCCGGCAATGTCGGTCGCGCCATATTGGGGCCGTTCGCCGACCAACGCGCCGTCGACACGCTCAATCACACGCTCGGCGTCGATCGGCCGCTGCTCACCCAATATGCGAGCTGGATCTGGAACTTCCTCCACGGCGACATGGGCACCTCCTACATCTTCCGCTCGCCGGTGGCGCCCTTCGTCATCGATGCGCTGGGCAATTCGATGAAGCTGGCGGCGGTCGCCTTCGTGCTGGTGGTGCCGATCGGCATCCTCGGCGGTGTCATTGCCGCGCTCAACCTCAACCGGCCGCTCGACCGCATCATCAGCCTCGGCGGCCTGTCGGTGACGGTGCTGCCCGAATTCGTCACCGGCATCATCCTCATCCTGATTTTCGGCGTCTGGCTGCGCTGGCTGCCGATCTCCGCCGCATGGCCGCGCGATGCCGGCTTCTTCACCCAGCTCTATTATCTGATCCTGCCTTCGCTGCCGCTGTTCCTGGTGCTGTTCGGCTATATCGCCCGCATGGCGCGCTCCGGCATGATCGAGGTGCTGGATTCCGACTATACGCGCACCGCCGTGCTGAAAGGCCTGCCGTGGCGGACGGTGATCTGGCGGCATGTGCTGCGCAACGCGCTGCTGCCGACCATCACCGTGATCGCGACGCAGACCGGCTACCTGATCGGCGGCCTCGTCGTCATCGAAACGCTGTTCCGCTACCAGGGCATCGGCTCGCTGATCTTCACCGCGGCGCGCGGCAAGGATTTTCCGATCCTCGAAGCCGGCATCCTGACCATCGGCATCGTCTATGCGGTGGCCACCTTGGCCGCCGACTTCCTCTATTCCGTGCTCAACCCACGGATCCGGCTGGGGACAGACCAATGAGCGCCACCGACAGTTCCGCCACCAGCCCCGCGCCCGGCAATGCAGGGCGACGCGGTCCGACGGCGGAGGTCTTTTTCTCGCTTATGCGGTCCGGCACGTTCCTCACTGGCCTCGGCATCGTGCTGTTCTGGATCGCCTGCGCTCTGTTTGGCGAGCATTTTGTCCCTTACGACCCGCTCGCCGACGACATCATCAACGCGCTGGCGCCGCCTTCGGCCGAGCACTGGTTCGGCACCGACCAGATCGGCCGCGATGTGTTCTCGCGCGTCATCGTCGGCTCGCGCGACATCCTCACCGTAGCGCCGCTGGCCACCTTGCTGGCGACCGTCGCCGGCACCGCGCTCGGCCTGTTCACCGGCTATTTCCGCGGCATCGTCGACGACATCATCAGCCGCATCCTCGAAGCCTTCATGGCGATCCCCGTGGTGATCGTGGCGCTGCTCGCCATCGTCGCGCTCGGTACCTCAAAGACGACGGTCATCGTCGTCATCGGCCTCAGCTTCGCGCCGATCATCGCGCGTACGGTGCGCTCGGCGGTGCTGGCCGAACGCGAGCTCGACTATGTCGCGGCAGCGCAGCTTCGCCATGAAAGCGCTTTCCACACCATGTTCGTCGAGATCCTGCCCAACGTCATCCCGCCGATCCTGGTCGAAACGACGGTGCGGCTCGGCTACGCTATCTTCGCCGTCGCCACGCTCTCCTTCATGGGCTTCGGCATCCAGCCACCCTCCCCCGACTGGGGGCTCTCGATCTCCAGCAATTACGGCATGATCGGCGGCGGCTTCTGGTGGACGGTGCTGTTCGATGCTCTGGCCATCGCCTCGCTGGTGATCGGCGTCAATCTGGCGGCGGACGGCGTCCACGGAGCGTTCAATGACTGAGAAGGCCGCCAACGCGCTCGAACTCCGCGATCTCTCGGTCGCCTATCGCGTCGCCGGCCGCAACCGGGCGGTGCTGCGCAACCTCAACCTAGCCATCGGCCAGGGCGAAGCCTATGGGCTGGTCGGCAAATCCGGCTGCGGCAAATCCACCGTGGCGCTTTCGGTGGTGCGCTACCTGCCGCGTAACGGCTCGATCACCGGCGGTGCCATCTCGCTCGACGGCCAGGACGTGATGAAGCTCGATGGCGAAGCGCTGCGGCGCGCCCGCGCCGAAAGCGTGTCGATGGTCTATCAGGATCCCGGCAAGGCGCTGAACCCGTCGCTGCGCATCGGCCGCCAGCTGACCGAGATCTTCGAGCTTGGCGGCGTCACGGGAGAGGCGGCCGCCGAGCGGGCGATCGCCATGCTGAACCGGGTGCGCATCTCCGACCCGGCAAGCGTCATGCAGCGCTATCCGCACCAGCTTTCCGGCGGCATGCAGCAGCGCGTGGCGATTGCCATGGCTTTGGCCAACGACCCGACCATGCTGATCCTCGATGAGCCGACCACCGGCCTCGACGCGACGGTGGAGGCCGAAGTGCTCGACCTGATCGCGCTGCTCAGGCAGGAACTGTCGGCCTCGATCCTGTTCATTAGCCACAACCTCGCGGTCGTCTCCAAAATGTGCGATCGGGTCGGCGTGCTCTATGCCGGCATGCTGGTCGAGGAAGGCTCGACGCAAGACGTGTTCAACGATCCGCGCCATCCTTACACCGTGGCGCTGCTGCGCTGCCTGCCGCGCGGCGGCCAGCGCAAGGACCAGGGCCGCCTCGACACCATTCCCGGTTTCCTGCCCGGCATCGGCGCCGACATCAAAGGCTGCGCCTTCGCCGACCGCTGTGCTCTGGCCACCGACCGCTGCCGTAGCGAATTGCCGCCGCTCTACGACCTGGGGGGCCGGCTGTCGCGCTGCCATTACCACGAACAGGCGCAGGCGCTGCCGCGCGCGACGCCGAGCAATGTGGCGACCGTAGCGAAGACCAAATCGGAACCGGTCCTGCATGTCGAGGGATTGAACAAGACCTTTGCCAGCCACGGCCATGCGCTGCGGGCGGTGAAGGATGTTTCCGTCAGCCTGCGACCGGGCGAAACGCTCGGCCTGGTCGGCGAATCCGGCAGCGGCAAGACCACCTTCGCCAGGCTGCTGCTTGGGCTGGTGCCGCCGGACGAAGGCGGCTCGATCAGGCTCGAGGGCAAGGCACTGGCGCCGCGTCTGGACAGCCGAACCGACGACCAGATCAAGGCGATGCAGATCGTCTTCCAGAATCCGGATTCGGCGCTCAATCGCTCGCATTCGATCCGCCATCTGATCAGCCGGGCGCTGAAGCGGCTGGCGGGCTTGAGCGGCGCCGCACTCCAGGCCCGCCTCGACGAACTCGTCCGTTCGGTGCGGCTTACCGATCGGCATCTCGCCGTCAAGCCGCGCCAGCTCTCGGGCGGGCTGAAGCAGCGCGTTGCCATTGCACGCGCCTTCGCCGGCGAGCCGCGCATCGTCGTCTGCGACGAGCCGACCTCGGCGCTCGACGTGTCGGTGCAGGCGGCGATCCTCAATCTGCTCGCCGACCTGCAGTCGAAAGAGGACGTCAGCTACATCTTCATCTCGCACGATCTCGGCGTGGTGCGCTATCTCTCCGACCAAATCGCCGTGCTCTATCTCGGCAGGATCATGGAACTGGGGCCATCCGAAGCGGTGTTTTCCGGCCCGCACCACCCCTATACGGAAGCGCTGCTTTCGGCGGTGCCGAAGCTCGACCAGACCGAGACCTCGCGCATCCGCCTCGACGGCGAAATCCCCAGCGCCACCCATCCGCCGCCGGGCTGCGTGTTCCAGACGCGCTGCCCGCGCAAGATCGGCGCGATCTGCGAGACGCAGGAGCCGCCACTGGCGGAGGCTGAGCCCGGCCATTCGATCCGCTGCCATATTCCCTATGCCGAGCTGGCAAGGTTGCAGAAGCCGGCGATGCAGACGGAACCTGCCTGACGATCGGCTACAGCTGATCGCTTTGCGGGTTTGAATCCGCCATGCTGAAGGCACGGTCGCCTTCGGAAAAGCCGTCGCCGGTCGTCCAGTCCCACGCCAGATCGCGCAATCCCTCCAGCGCGACATTCAGCGTGTCCGACGAGGCCGGGTTCGACGGATAGGCGAGATAGATCGGCCGCTGGAACAGCGGCGCGCCCTCGATGCGCCTCAGCTCGCCGCGCTCGATATGGCCGCTGACGGCGCTGAGCGGCAGATAGGCGGCCGATTGCTGCGACAGCACGTGCTGCAGTCCGATGAAGACCAGCCCGGCCGATATGGCCGGCTTGACCAGGCCGGCAAAAGCGCGGTCATGCTCGACGCGGAACTCGAGCCCCCAATCCATGAGGATGTAGTTTTCCGTCCACGGTCCGGTCTGCGCCGTGTGCTGGACAAGCACCACCTGGTCGACCGCCAGCGTCTCATAGACGATACCGGGATGCGGCCGCGGCAAATAGAGGATGCAGATGTCGAGCAGGCCTTCGGCCATCTGGTCGATTGCCAGGTCCGGGAAACTGCCTTCGAGTCTGAGCGCCACATTCGGGCGCCTTTCGCGCATCCAGGCGATCCAGGGCGAGGTGATGCGGTCCCAGAGATAGGCCGGTGCGGTCAGCCTGAGCAGCGTTTCGTAACCATCGGGAACGGCGATGTCCTGCCGCGATTGCTCCCAGGTGCGGGTGATCGAGGATGCGTGCGGCAGGAACTGCCGGCCGGCCGGCGTCAGCGTGACGCCATCGCTGTCGCGCACGAAGAGCTTGCGCCCCAATTGCTCCTCAAGACCCCTGATCCGCGCGCTGACGGTGGACTGGGCGAGGTTCAACCGGCTCGCCGCAACGGTGAAGCTGCCATGCGCGGCAACCTCTAGGAAACTGCGCAGATTTTCAGTGTCCATGGCTTCACCTTGCATCGAAGATTTCGATGACCCCCATCAAAAAATATCGCTTTCCGGGTGGGATCAACAGTGACCTAGATGGCCGAGCCCCTACGATAAGCAAGGAATGCCGCCATGCCAAAGCATTTCAGGATGATCGACGCCGCCCGCCGGAATCTCGCCGAAATCGAAAATTCCGCTATCGACGAGCTTTTGGCCGGCAGGATCGGCCGCCGCGAATTCCTGCGCCATGGCAGTGTGCTCGGTCTGTCGCTGCCCTTCCTCGGCGGCATTGCCTCGGCGCTCGGTCTCGGTACCGGCGAGGCGCGCGCTGAAGGCAAGCCGGGCGGCACCGTGCGTGCCGGCATCGCCACGCCGGGCGGCGCCATCGACCCCGTCACCTATTATGACAGCGGCAGCTACCAGCTGGTTTTCCAGACCGCCGAATTCCTCTGCATCACCCAGCCGGACCTCACATTGAAGCCGGTGCTGGCGGAGAGCTGGGCGCCGAACGAGGACGGCAGCGTCTGGACCTTCCAGCTGCGCAAGGGCGTGAAATTCCACAATGGCGAGGACTTCAAGGCGGACGACGTCGTGGCTACCTTCGACAGGCTCGCCGATCCGAGCGGCTCGTCCAATGCGCTGTCGGTGTTCAAGGGCCTGTTGTCGAAGGGTGGCACGCAGAAGGTCGACGACCACACCGTCGCCTTCCATCTCGACGCGCCGAACGGCAGCTTTCCCTATTCGGTGTCGATCGACAATTACAACGCCGTCATCCTGCCGGCGAGCTACAAGGGTGACTACGAGAAGACCTTCGAGGGAACCGGTCCATTTCGGCTCGAGACCTACACGCCGAAGGTCGGCGCCACCTTCGTGCGCAATCCTGACTATTGGGGCGAAAAGGCACTGCCCGACCGGCTCGAATTCAAGTTCTACGGCGACGTGCAGCCGCGCATCCTGGCGCTGCAGGCGGGCGAAGTGGACCTGCTCGATGCGGTGCCGCTCGATGTCAGCCAGGTGGTGCTGAACAGCCCTGACATCACCGTGCTGCGCGTCGCCTCGACCGCGCACCGCCAGCTGCATATGCGTTGCGACATGGCGCCTTTCACCGACAAGCGCGTGCGCCAGGCGCTGGCCTTGTGCATCGACCGTTCCAAACTGGTCGACGGGCTGTGCCGCGGCATGGCGGCGACCGGCAATGACAGCCCATTCGCGCCGGCCTTCCCGGCGACCGACAAGTCGATCCCGCAGCGCGCGCAGGACATCGCCAAGGCCAAGCAGCTCATGGAGGCCGCGGGGTTCGGCAGCGGCTTCAACATCACGCTGACGACGCTTCGCTATTCCGACATTCCGGGCTACGCGCAGCTGTTCCAGAATTTCGCCAAGGAAGTCGGCGCCCGCCTCTCGCTCAACATCGAGGACCAGGACAAATATTACGGCAAGGCGGTGTTCGGACAGTCGGACTGGCTGGACAGCCCGCTCGGCATCACCGACTACGCGCACCGCAGCGTGCCGAACGTGTTCCTGAAGAGCCCGCTGGTCAGCGACGGTCCGTGGAATGCGGCGCATTTCAAGAACACGCCCTATGACGGGCTGGTCGCCGGCTACCTCAAGGCGCTCGACCTCGATGCGCAGCGCAAGGCCGCCTCCGACATCCAGAAGCTGCTGCTGGACGAGACGCCGGTGATCTTCAGCTACTTCCCCGATTTGCTGGTGCCGGTGCGCAAGAATGTCAGCGGCCTGCCGCCGATCGCCGCCGGGCTGCTGCTCGACCGCGTGTCCATAGGCTGATCATGACCGCGCACCAACGCCACGTCACGAAAGAAAAGAAACGGGAGACCACCATTCGCAAGCCCCATCTGCGCGGTCGCGGGCCGCACTTCCCCTTGCTCGACACTATCGTGCAGTACGAATTCGAGCCGGGCTACGTCGCCTTCACCATGCCGTCGCCGAAACGGCTGCGGGTGCAGGTCGGCTCGATGACCGTCGCCGACACGACCAGGGCGCTGGTGTTCTACGAATCCGATCACCTGCCGGTCTACTACTTCCCGATCGGCGACGTGCGCGAGGAGTTCCTGCTGCCCAGCAAGACGACGACAGAGGACCCGTTCAAGGGCGTCGCCACCCACTATTCGCTCAACACCGGCATCACGCTGGTCGAGGACGGCGCCTGGCGTTATCTCGACCCGGTCAAGGGCTGCCCGCCAATCTCAGACTACATGTCCTTCACCTGGAGCAAGATGGGCCACTGGTTCGAAGAGGACGAGGAGATCTTCGTCCATGCCCGCGATCCGTTCCGCCGGGTCGACTGCCTGCCCTCGTCGCGGCGGGTGCAAGTCATCCTCGACGGCGAGCAGGTTGCCGATTCACGCCGTGGCATCTTCCTGTTCGAGACCGGCCATCCGGTGCGCCACTATCTGCCGATCTCCGACACCAGGCTCGATATGTTCGCGCCCAGCCGCTACATTTCGCGCTGCCCCTACAAGGGCATCTCCAATTATTATCATGTGACGACCTCCAAGAAGCGCCACGAGAACCTCGTCTGGTACTATCCCGAGCCGGTACACGAGGCCGAACGCATCAAGGGGCTGGTCTGCTTCCACCACGAACTGGTCGACAAGATCCTGGTCGACGGCGTCGAGATCCCAAAAGCGGCGACGGCCGCATCGGACGGCTATTTCTGAGCGGTTCTCCCCAAACGTTTGCTGAAATCCAGTAGCGCGCGGCTGCAATCTGCAGTCGCTGCGGCCATGCATATGCGCCGCAACGTAGTTGATCCGACGCTGCCCCTCGACAAACCTCTCCTTCAGTAGGCGTCGCCGATCCGGCAGTGCGTGTCGAAGATTTGCCGATTTGACCGTTGAAATATTTTTCAAATGGAAATAGGAATGTTCAAAAGATGAATGCGACGCAGCGGCGCGTCAGGAACTGGAGGAAGCGATATGTCCCATCCGCAATTCGCAGCGGAACTCTTGCAGCGCGCTGAAAGCCAAGGGCCGATCACAATCGGGCTGGCCGGCGCCGGGCAGATGGGCACCGACATCGTCGTCCAGGTCGCGCTGATGCCGGGCATGCGCATCGGCGCCATTTCCGAGGTCCGGCCGCAGGCGGCGATCGACGCGGCACTGCTTGCCGGCCATGACCGTTCCGACATCGTCCAGGCGCCCAATGCCGCGGCCATCGACCGTGCCATCGAGGCCGGCAAGATCGCGGTGACCGAGGACCTGCATGCGCTTGCCGCCGCCGGCCGCATCGACGTCATCATCGACGCCACGGGAAATCCAAATATCGGCACGCTGTTCGCGCTCGAAGTGATGAAGAACGGCAAGCATATCGTCATGCTCAATGTCGAGGCTGACATCACCATCGGGCGCTTCCTGAAAGAGGAAGCGCGCAAAGCTGGCGTCGTCTACACCGGGGCGGCCGGCGACGAGCCCGCCTGCACGCTGGAGATCATCGGCTTTGCCAAAAGCCTCGGCTTCAACATCATCGCCGCCGGCAAGGGCAAGAACAACCCGTTGAAGATCGACGCGATGCCCGCCGACTACGAGAAAGAGGCCAGCGAGCGCAACATGAACGCGCGCATGCTGGTCGAGTTCGTCGACGGTTCGAAGACGGCGATCGAAATGGTGGCGATCGCCAACGCCACCGGCCTGGTGCCGGACGTGCCGGGCATGCATGGCCCTACGGCGACGCTCGAAGAACTGGCCAGCGTGCTCTGCCCGCGCGAGGATGGCGGCGTGCTGCATCGCAAGGGCGTGGTCGACTATTCGATCGGCAAGGGTGTAGCGCCCGGCGTCTTCTGCATCATCGAGACCAGGCATCCGCGCGTGCTGGAGCGCATGGTCGACCTCAAGGTCGGCAAGGGTCCCTATTTCACGATCTTCCGACCCTACCATCTGACCAGCCTGGAAGTGCCGCTCTCGGCGGCGCGCGCCGTGGTCTACAAGCGCGCCGACATGGAGCCGCTCGACCATCCGGTGGCCGAAGCGGTGGCGGTGGCCAAGAGCGACCTCGGCACCGGCCAGTCGCTCGGGATGATCGGCGAGAACGACTATCGCGGCTTCGCCATGACCTGGGAGGGCGCGCGCGCCAAGGGCGCGCTGCCGCTCGGCCTCGCCGAACGCGCCAAGGTGGTGAAGCCTGTGAAAACCGGCGAGTTCCTCACCTATGAAAATTGTGTACCCGATGATTCGATGGTGATAACCCAGATCCGCCGTCGGCTCGACCAGTCGGACGGACGGTTCGTTACCAACGCCGCCTGAACTCCACCGGATCACCGCCTGATGGACGATGTCGCAATCGGGATCGACGCCTCGACGACGGCCGTGAAGGCGATCGCCTTCACGCGTGACGGCGTGGAGCTTTTCCAGGCGCGCGAGACCTATCCGCTTTCCAATCCGAAGCCCGGCCATTTCGAGCAGGATGCGGAGCATTGGTGGACAGCGCTTGTCATGGCGCTGAAGCAGGTTGCCGACAAGGTCGGCGCCGAGCGCGTGGCGGCGATTTCGATCGCCCATCAGCGCGAGACCTTCACGCTGATCGACGGCGCCGGCAAGCCGCTCATACCAGCGATTCTGTGGCTGGACGAGCGCGCCCGCCCGCAAGTGGCGCGGCTTTCGGCCGAGCTTGGCCGCGAGGCGATCCGCGACTGGAGCGGCAAGCCGCCGGACCCGACGCCGGCGCTCTACGCCGTCGCTTGGCTCGCCGAACATCAGCCCGAGGTTTTGGCCAAGGCGGTCGCCCTTGTCGACGTGCATGGTTTCTTCGTGCACCGGCTGACCGAGCGGCTGGTTACCAGCACGGCAAGTGCCGATCCGCTCGGGCTGCTCGACGTCGCGACAGGCGCCTGGCATCCCAAGCTCGTCGAAGCCGCCGGGCTTCGGCCGGAGCAACTGCCGGAGTTGATCGGACCGGGCGAAATCTGCGGCGGACTGGCCGAGAGCGTTGCCGGGCTGACCGGCATGAGGGCCGGGACGCCCATCGTCGCCGGCGCCGGCGATGGCCAGGCGATGGGCCTGGGCATGGGCGTCTATGGCGCTGGCAAGAGCTATCTCTCGCTTGGCTCCGGCGTCGTCAGCGGCTGCTATTCCGGCGCTGTCACCACGTCGGACGCGTTCCGCACCCTGGTCTCGCCAACCGGATCTGGCTTCATGCTGGAGACGGTGCTGCGCTCGGGCATGCAACTGGTCGACTGGATCGTGCGCACCACCGGTTCGGCCTCGGCGGCGGTGCTGGAGAAGGCGGCGGTCGATGTTACTGCCGGCAGCGACGGCCTGCTGGTCATGCCCTACTGGGCTGGCGTGATGAGCCCCTATTGGGACGGCGCTGCGCGCGGCGCCATCGTCGGCCTGTCGCTCGATCATGAGCCCAAGCATCTCTTCCGCGCGACCCTCGAAGGTATCGCCTTCGAGCAGGCCATCGCCAGCGAGGCGATGGAAGGCCAGACCGGCGGCAAGTCGGCGGCAATGATCGCGGCCGGCGGCGGCACCAATTCGGCGCTGCTGATGCGGATCATGGCCAGCGTGCTCGAGCGGCCACTCTCCGTGTCGCCGGTCAACGAAGCGGCGGCGCTGGGTGCCGCGATGCTGGCGGCGTCGGCCGTCGGATGGTTTGCGTCGCCCGAAGCGGCGGCCGAGGCGATGACGGCGGCGCCGACCAGACATGTCGATCCCGTCAAGGAGCTGGTCCCTGGTTACCGCGCTCGCAAAGCGATCTACCGCGACCTCTATCACGCGACGCGTGACATCCACGCACGGCTCGCCAACGCGTCGGCGTAGAGTCGACGGCAGTTCGAAGCCCGAAACGTCTGGCGTTCTGTCCGCCCGCGCAGCCGCTGTTGCGTCTGTCCGGCCAATGCTAGATTTGCGGCCATGAAGACTGCATCTCATCTCGCGGCCCTATGCTGGATGGTCGCCCTTGCCACAATCCCGATGTCCGCGATCGCCGCGAGCGAACCTACCGAACCGCCATTCGAGGTCGCGCTCGACATCGACTCTGATGGCCAAATCGATCGGGCCGTGATCGCGCAGGATGCCGACAACGGGCAAGCGGAGCTCTCCATCTATCTGGCTGCCGGCGAGGGAAAACTCAACCCTTCGCGCAAGCCTGATTTCATCAAGAAGGCGCTTACGGAGGACCGGATTCTCGCGCTCGAAAGCAAGGGCAAGGGATCGCTTGTTGTCACCTCCTGCTTCGGCTGCGGCGCCAGCAAATCAACGGAAGCGACACTGACGATCGTCTATCGCCAGGGCAAATTCCTGGTCGCCGGCTACAGCCGCGACTGGGACTGGAACGTCCAGAAATCCGATGGCACGGTCGAGACTACGCTCGGCAGTTGCGACATCGATTTTCTCACCGGCAAGGGCGTCGCCTCGCAGGATCTCGACGACGGCAAGCCGGTCGAAGGAACATTCGTGCCGATCGCCCTCGCGGACTGGTCGGACGCCAGCCGCCCCAAACCCTGCGAGTTTTGAAACATCCCGGCTGAGCCGCTTGCCGAGACCGAAATCAGCGCCGGACCTCAGCGATTAAGCAGGCCTTTGGCCGCGTCCTCGTCGGTGATCAGCACCGATATCTTGGTGTTGGCGAGCGCGGCACGCATGATGGCCACCTTCTCCTGCCCACCAGAGACCAGGATGATGTTCGGAATGTCCGACAGCTCCTGCAGCGGATAGGCGCAGACCCGGCGATTGACCTCGTGGTCGACCGGCCGGCCCTCGGCGTCGATGAAATGGCAAAGGATATCGCCGACGGCGCCGGCCGCCTGCAGCTCCTCGAGCTCGCTCGGCTTGATGAAGCCGTAATTGGCGATTGGGCTGTCGTTGGAGAACGAACCGACGCTGAGCACGGCGACGTTGGCGCGGCGCGCCCGGAAGACGACGTCCTGGACGCTGCGCTGGCTCATGAAGGCGTCGCGCTGCTCCGGCTTGTCGGCATAGACCGGCACCGGCAGCAGGAAACATTCGGCGCCGATCTTTTCGGCGAACTCCCAGGCGCTTTCGGTCGGGTTGAGCGGCTGGGCATGGGTGAGGCCGCCAAGCATGGAGACCACCGTGGTTCTGGCGATCGGCCGCCTGGGCAGTTCCTTGATGGCGAATTTCAGCGTCCGGCCCCAGCCGAGCGCAATGACATCGCCGATGTTCACATTGTCGGCCAGATAGGTAGCGGCGGCGTGGCCGATCATGAGCGGCGCATTGCTGCGGTCGGCGGCCGAGGGCACCACCACGGCCTGGCTCAGGCCGAAGCGCTGCTTCAGGCTCTCCTCAAGTTGCACGCATTCGACGACGCTGTCGCGGATGCGGAACTGGACCACCCCTTCGTCGCGCGCGGCGGAAAGGATGCGATGCACCTTGATGCGGCCGATGCCGAGGATCTCGGAGATCCGCTCCTGCGTCAGGCCCTCGACATAATAGTGCCAGGCCGCGCGGGCCTTCAGTTCGGCGTCCGGAAAGCGCGATGCCCTCTCGTTCTCCATGGTCGCCATGTTTCTTGCCCTCCCCGCAACAAGCTTCCCGTAAGGCAAACCGCATTGCCGCGCAAACCGCTGTCGAATGCGTTCGCGGCACTTGACAATTTTCTGATGAACAGTTTAGCTGAACAAAATTGCATATCAAAGATAAATTGTTCACAGGGAGGTGCCTGGTGAACAAGAGCGAACGGCAAGCCATCGCCGGCTCGCTGACGGAGGAGACAAAGTGACCGTGAGCAATGATGCAAGCGATCTGAAAGCCACGACCGGCGCTCAAGGCGCGACCGGCGCGAAGCTTTCGGCGCTGTTCGCCGGAACCATGGGACCGCTGATCGGCCTGGTGCTGCTCTGCCTGGCGCTGACACTGACCACCGACACGTTCCTGACCGTGCGCAACATCCTCAACGTGCTCGACCAGATCACGGTGCTGGGCATCATGGCGATCGGCATGACGCTGGTCATCCTGATCGGCGGCATCGACCTGTCGGTCGGCTCGGTGCTAGCGCTGGCTTCCATGGTGATGGGTTTTGTCGCTCATCCCGACTATCTCAATCTCGGCCTGCCCGCCGGCATCGCCGCGGCGCTCGTCGTCGCCGGCCTGTGCGGCCTGGTCTCGGGCCTGCTGGTGACGCTCACCAAGCTGCCGCCGTTTATCGCGACGCTGGCGATGATGTCGGTGGCGCGCGGTCTCGCCAACATGATCACCGACGGCTCGCAGATCGTCGGCTTTTCCGACTGGTTCACCAACCTGTCGATCGTCCGCCATTTCGGCTTCCTGTCGGTCACCGTCGGGCTGATGATCGTGCTGGCGATCGTCTTCGCCATCTTCCTCAACTACCGCGCCACCGGCCGCAGCCTCTATGCGATCGGCGGCAGCGCCGAGGTCGCGCGGCTGTCGGGCATTCCGGTCAAATCGCTGACCAACTGGGTCTATGCGATCTGCGGCGTGCTGGCCGGTCTCGCCGGCATCGTGCTCGCCGCACGGCTCGATTCCGTGCAGCCAAGCTCAGGCCTCGGCTATGAGCTCGACACGATCGCGGCGGTGGTGATCGGCGGCGCCAGCCTGTCGGGCGGCGTCGGCTCGATCGGTGGCACCGCCGTCGGCGTGCTCATCATCGGCGTGTTGCGCAATGGGCTCAACCTGCTCGGCGTCTCGCCCTTCATCCAGCAGGTGGTGATCGGAGTGGTGATCGCGCTGGCGGTCGCCACCGATACCTGGCGGCGCCGGGCACAATGAAGCGAGGGGCGCAATAGGAATTCGCCCGGCATCCGGGCGGAAACGGATCGGTCGATCCGAAACTGGGAATGTTCGGCCAAGGGGCGCTGAGACGCGCAGGCGGGACAGATTGAATATCAACGGAGGAAAACCATGCTGACCAAACGTTCACTCTTGCTTGCCGCAGCCGCGATCGTTCCGCTGCTCGGCCTTACCGACATGGCCTCGGCCAAGGAGGCCAAGAAGCTTGGCCTCGCGGTGGCCAATCTGCAGGCCGACTTCTTCAACCAGATCAAGCAGTCCGTCGAAGCCTATGGCAAGGAGAAGGGCATCGAAGTCGTCACCGTCGACGCCAAGGGCGATTCGGCAACGCAGGTCAGCCAGGTGCAGGACCTGATCACCCAGAACATCGACGCTCTGATCTACATCCCGGCCGGTGCCACCGCCGCCACGGTGCCGACCAAGACGGCCAAGGCCGCCGGCATCCCGGTGGTCAATGTCGACCGCAACGCCGACGGCGCGCCCGGCGACACCTTCATCGCCACCAACAGCGTCGCCTCGGCCCAGGCAGTGTGCGACTACATCGCCAAGCAGGCCGGCGGCAAAGGCGAGCTGATCATCATCCACGGCCAGAAGGGCACGACGCCGGAAGTCGACCGCTCGAAGGGCTGCGGCGAAGCGCTCAAGGGCTACCCTGATATCAAGGTGGTCGGCGAGCTGTGGAGCGAAGGCTGGCACCAGGACGAAGGCTTCAAGCTGACGCAGGACCTCTTGCAGTCGCATCCCGACGTGTCGATCGTCATCGGCCAGGCCGATGCACTGGCGCTGGGTGCCGCGCAGGCGGTCAAGGTCGCCAATCCCGGCCACAAGGTCTGGGTTGCCGGCTTCGACGGCGACGTGGCGGCGCTGAAGGCGCTGAAGGACGGCGTCTTCGACGTCACCGCGACGCAGCAGACGCAAGGCATGGGCCGGCTCGCCGTCGATGCGGCGATCAAGCTGGTGGCCGGCGAGACAATTCCCGCCGAGCAGCTGCAGGACGCGACGCTGACCACCAAGGACAATGTCGAGCAGTTCATCGCCAAGCATCCCTGAGACCTGGCATGTTTGAGAGTTGATGAGCGCAACGATGTCGCCTGATCCCCGCCAAAGCGAAAGCCTCCACAACGGGCTGTTCGTCAACGGCCTCTGCAAGAGCTACGGACCGGTCCAGGTCCTGGCCGATGCGAGCTTCGAGGTGCGGCCGGGCGAGGTCGTGGCGCTGCTCGGCGAGAACGGCGCCGGCAAGTCGACTGTCTCGAACATTATCGCCGGCGCGACCAAGTCCGATGCCGGCTCCATAGTCTGGCGGGGGAAGCCTTATTCCCCCGCCAATCCCGCCGCGGCTATCGAGGCCGGCGTCGGTATGATCCATCAGGAATTGAAGCTGCTGCCGGACCTGTCGGTGGCGGAGAACGTCTATGTGGGGCGCCTGCCGATGCGCGGCGGCCGCATCGACCGCGCGACCATGAATGCAAAGGCCTCGGCGCAATTGAAGCGCCTCGGCCTCGACGTCTCGCCGGAGCGCAAGGTGCGCACGCTGCGCATCGCCGCCCAGCAGCAGGTCGAGATCGCCAAGGCGCTGACGCTGAATGCCGAATTGCTGATCTTCGACGAACCGACGGCAGCACTCGGCGGCGAGGAGACGGAACTGCTGTTCCAGCAGATCCGCAAGCTGAAGGCCGAAGGCATGTCCTTCATCTATATCAGCCACAGGCTGGACGAGATCGCCCAGATCGCCGACCGCGTAGTAGTGATGCGCGACGGGCGCATCGTCGCCCGGCACGAGCGCGCCGACGTGTCCGTGCGCACCGTCGTCGAACAGATGGTCGGCCGCAGCGTCGAGCGGATGTTCCCGACGCTGTCGCCGCCGGGCACGGACACCTTGCTCGAGGTCGAGAACCTGTCCTCGCCGGAGCGCAGTTTCAATGATGTCAGCTTCTCGGTGAAATCGGGCGAAATCCTCGGCATTGCCGGGCTGATCGGCGCCGGCCGCACGGAACTGGTGCGGGCGATCGCCGGTGCCGACCCGATCTCGTCGGGCTCGGTGCGCGTTGGAGGCCAACCGGTGCATCTCAGCGGCCCGGCGGCGGCGATCAAGGCCGGCGTCGTGCTGGTGCCGGAAGACCGCAAGGCGCAAGGCGTGGTGCTCGACCAGACCATCGGCGAGAACCTGGCGTTCGGCAATTTCGACCATGTCGCGCCGAAGGGTTGGGTATTCCCGAAGGCGGTGCAGAAATTCGCCGAGGCCGGCATTTCCAGGCTCGGCGTCAAGGGCCGGCCGAATCAGGCGGTCTCAAAACTTTCCGGTGGCAACCAGCAGAAGGTGATCATCGCCAAATGGGTGTCGCGTCCGCCCAAGGTGTTCATCCTCGACGAGCCGACGCGCGGCATCGATGTCGGCGCTCGCGCGGCGATCTACGATGTGATCGCCGACCTCGCCCGCTCCGGCATGGCGGTGGTGGTGGTGAGCTCCGACCTCGAGGAGGTGCTCGGCCTCTCGCATCGCGTGCTGGTGCTGAGCCGTGGCCGCCAGCGCGGTATCCTCGAACGGAGCGAAGCCAGCAACGTCGCGGTGATGGAGCTCGCGACGAGCTAGAAAGCAAGGGATCGGAACAAAGCGCAGCAGGTGATACCCTCCCAGGCACCGGACCGCGCGGGGCGCCAGCTGGACTGGCGCCCCTTCACCTTGAGGAATTCCTGCGGTTGGAGGAGAGGAACCGACGATGACACTATTCGATCTTCATGGAGACGTGGCGCTGGTGACCGGCGCCGGCAGCGGCATCGGCCAAGCGATCGCCATCGGGCTTGCGGAAGCCGGTGCCGATATCGCCTGCTTCGGCCACACCTCCAAGGGTGGGTTGGACGAAACGGCGCAAAGGATCACCGC
The DNA here is from genome assembly GCA_963788955.1 of uncultured Alphaproteobacteria bacterium. GTDB lineage: Bacteria > Pseudomonadota > Alphaproteobacteria > Rhizobiales > Rhizobiaceae > Mesorhizobium. The sequence continues at coordinate 26,885 of CAWBIN010000013.1, forward strand.
ACTCGGCCGCAAGGCGCTGGTGCTGACCGGCACGGTGACCTCCGAAGACGATCTTGCGGCAGCGGTCGAGCGTACCGAAAACGAACTCGGGGCGCTGACCATCGCGGTCAACAATGCCGGCATCGCCGGCGCCGAACCGGCCGAGACGCTGCCGCTGGAGACATGGCAGAAAATCTACGACGTCAACGTCAGCGGCGTGTTCCTGTCCTGCCAGGCTGAGGCGCGTACGATGCTCAAGCGGCGCAAGGGCTCGATCATCAACATCGCCTCGATGTCGGGGTCGATCGTCAATCGCGGCCTGACCCAGGCGCACTACAATTCCTCAAAGGCCGCCGTCATCCACATGTCGAAGAGCCTCGCCATGGAATGGGCGGATCGCAGCCTGCGCGTCAATGTGGTGAGCCCCGGCTACACGCTGACGCCGATGAACAAGCGGCCGGAAGTCGCCGACCAGGTCAAGATCTTCGAGCGCGACACACCGATGGGGCGCATGGCGATGCCGGAGGAAATGGTCGGCCCGACCGTGTTCCTGGCCAGCCGCGCTTCGAGTTTCGTCACCGGCATCGACCTGATCGTCGATGGCGGCTTCGTCTGCTGGTAGGAGAGAAGAAAAGTGCAGAAGCGTTTTGAAGGAAAGACCGCGGTCGTCACGGGCGCCAGCGGCGGCATTGGCGCGGCCATGGCCAGGCGTTTCGCCGCCGAAGGTGCGGCGGTCGTCGTCAGCGCCATCGACCCGCGCGTCGACGAAGTCGCCGCCAGCCTGAAGGCGGCGGGCGCGAAGGTCGCTTCGATGCGGATGGACGTGACGAAGAAGGACGAAGTCGCCGCACTTTACGACCTCGCCGAACAACAATTCGGCCGCGTCGACATATCCGTGCAGAATGCCGGCGTCATCACCATCGCCCGGATCGAAGCCATGACAGAGGCCGAATGGGACAAGGTGATGGCGGTGAACACCAAGGGCGTGTTCCTGTGTTGCCAGGAAGCGATCCTGCGCATGCGCAAACACGGCGACGGCGGCCGGCTGATCAACACGGCGTCGGGCCAGGCGCGGCAGGGTTTTATCTACACGCCGCATTATGCGGCATCGAAATTCGGCGTCGTCGGCATCACCCAGAGCCTGGCCAAGGAGGTGGCCAAGGAGAAGATCACCGTCAACGCCATCTGCCCCGGCATCATCGACACCGACATGTGGGCCTACAACGATGCCGCCTGGGGCAGGCTGATGGGCGACTACAAGCCGGGCGAGTTGATGGCGGAATGGGTGAAGAACATCCCGATGGGCCGCGCCGGCAGCGGCGAGGATGTCTCAGGCCTGGTCAGCTTCCTGGCCAGCGACGATGCGACCTACATCACCGGCCAGACCATCAATGTCGATGGCGGCCTGATCATGTCGTGAGCAGGCTGATCGTGCCTTGAGCGACCGCCGGCCGGCAAGCCAGTGACGGGTCGCCAATCGCACCCCTAGCTTTTGTTTATCTCTGCCGCCATCATCGTTGCATGCGCATCGAGGACGACATCGCCAGGGTCGAGCAGTACATCCGCGAGCTTGAATGGCGGATAGAGCATCAGCAAGAGGTAATCGCCCAGGCAGAGGCGAGCGGCCTGTCAACAGACAGGGCGCGCGTGTTCCTTTTGTTTCTCAAGCAAACGTTGGGCATGAGCCGCGACCATCTTGCGAGGCTTCTAACGGATGAGGTCCTGGCGAGCAGATCGCCGGACGGCGGCACCGACTTGGGTCAGTGAATTTCAAACTGAGACAAGGGGCTTTATGCGTTGCGCGGCATGAACGTTGGTATATATAATTTCATCCCATGAAACGGTTGCGGCAAGCGGGACGGCTTGCGGCGCTGGCGGCTGGGGATTGTGGGACCACTTCGATGGTTGGGACGTTTCGGAGCGCCGCGGGAGCGGCGATCGACCGGTTGATGACTGCTTCGGCAGCAGCCCGCCGGCAGCCATGACGGTGTCCCCTCGGCATCCTCCGCAATCCAATTTTCACCAATCCCCCGCGCCTGCACGACAATCCGATGCATCGGTGCCTTGCGCGCCTGCCGCTTTTGCCAACACAATGAAATCAAAACACAAGAAGACGGGAACCACCGACATCTTCACCAGAGCTTGACAGGAGAACAAGCATGTCACTTCGGAGCATGATTTCGACAGCATCAATGGGGGCACTTGCGCTTGCCGCGGCAAGCGCGCTGACACCACCGGCCCATGCAGCGGCGCCGGAATCCAACGACCCGATCAAGATCGCGCTGTTCGATTGGACCAGCGTCAACCTCAACGCCAAGATCCTTGGCGGCATCCTCGAAAAGCTCGGCTACACGGTCGAATATCCGACCGCCGACTACCTCTCCAGCCTGACCACCGGCCTGACCAATGGCGATCTCGATGTCGGCCTGGAATTCTGGGACACGACCGCCGGCGAGGCCATGAAGGCCTCCGACGCCACCGGCCAGACCGAACGCCTCGGCGCGCTCGGCCCCAAGGCCAAGGAAGAGTGGTGGTTCCCCGAATACATGAAGGAGAAATGCCCGGGCCTGCCGAACTGGGAGGCGCTGAAGGATCCGAAATGCGCCGAGGCCTTTTCGACAGCCGAGACGACGCCGAAGGGGCGCTATCTCGGCGGCCCGGTGACCTGGGAAGGCTTTGACGACGAACGCGTCGAGGCGCTGAAACTGCCCTTCACCGTCATCCATGCCGGTACCGATGCGGCGATGTTCGCCGAGCTGGACTTCGGCCTACCAGCGCAAGGCGCCGATCATGCTGTGGATCTATTCGCCGCACTGGGCGCCGGCCAAGTACAAGGGCGAATGGGTGCAATTCCCCGAATACACGCCGGAGTGCTACACCGACCCGAAATGGGGCACGAACCCGGACGCCAAATATGATTGCGGCAAGCCGCACGGCGAGATCTGGAAATATTCCTGGGCCGGCATGAAGGACAAATGGCCGGTCGCCTACAAGGTGGCCAAGGCCTACACGGTCGACACCGACGAACTCAACAAGATGAGCGGCGAGATCGATCTCGGCGGCAAGACGCCGGAAGAGGTCGCCGCCGCCTGGATCGCCGCCCACGAAGCCGACTGGAAAGCCTGGGCGCAGTGATCGTTCCAACTGGAAGCCACGGGACCCGTCCCTAGCGGCCGGGTCCCTGTCCCATTCTCCAGAAGGACCATTGGATGACGGAAGCGACTGAACCGCAGGCAGTTGGCGTGCCGAAGAATGCCCGTCCAATAAAACTTGCCTGCCGCAATGTCTGGAAGCTGTTCGGGTCGAACGCGGCCGATTTCATTCGCCAGCGCGACGGCAAGGCCAGCCCTGCCGACATCGCAGCGGCCGGCCTGGTCGGCGCTGTGCGCGCCGTCGATCTCGAAATACGCCAGGGCGAGATCTTCATCATCATGGGGCTTTCGGGGTCGGGCAAGTCGACGCTGGTGCGCTGCATGTCGCGGCTGGTCGAGCCGACCCATGGCAAGGTCGAATTCGAAGGCAAGGACCTGCTGAAGATTTCGGACGCGGCGCTGATCGAACTCAGGCGCCACCGCATGGGCATGGTGTTCCAGAATTTCGCGCTGCTGCCGCACCTCAATGTGCTCGACAACATCGCCTTCCCCTTGAGCATTCAGGGGCAGGATCGGCCGACGCGCGAGAAACGGGCGCAGGAAGTCATCGAGCTTGTCGGCCTGCGTGGCCGCGAACATTTCTATCCACGCGAACTCTCCGGCGGCCAGCAGCAGCGCGTCGGCATCGCCCGCAGCCTCGCCACCAAGCCGGAGATCTGGTTCCTCGACGAGCCGTTCTCGGCGCTCGATCCGCTGATCCGCCGCGAGATGCAGGACGAGCTGATGCGGCTGCAGACGATGCTGCACAAGACCATCGTCTTCATCACCCATGATTTCGACGAGGCGATAAGGCTGGCCGACCGCATCGCCATCATGAAGGACGGTGAGGTCATCCAGATCGGCACGCCGGAAGAGCTGGTGGTCAACCCGGCGACCGACTATGTCGCCGAATTCACCCGCGACGTCGACCGCGCCAAGGTGATCTCGGCGCGCAGCCTGATGCGTGCCTGCGACGGCTCAGAGCACGGCGGCACTGTGGCGCCGGACGCCAAGATCGCCAGCTTCTCGGCCAGCATCGTTTCTGCCGGCAAGCCGTTCGCTGTGGTCAACGGAAGCGGCAAGCCGATCGGCGAAGTGACGCCGCAAGCGGTTATCGATCTGCTGGCCGGCATCGAGCACAAGAGAGCCGGCGCATGACGGTGACGGCAAGCGCCAGTGAAGCGAGGCCGCCGGTTCAACGGTGGCTGGCGATCTGGACGCTCGCGCTGACCGCCGTGCTTGTCGTGTTCCTGCTGCAGGACAGAATGCCCTGGGCCGTCAACTATCCAACCGAAGCGGTTGTCCCGGTCGCAGACTGGATCAGCGCGGCGATGCGCTGGGTGAAGTCGAACCTGTCCTGGTTGACGCGCTCGATCACCGCGGTGCTCGGCGTGCCCCTCGATTTCGCGCTCAATCTTCTGGCCAAGAATTTCAAGATCGGCCACGGCGCAGATGCTTTTGCGCTGCCCCGCCTGTCCTGGATCGGCGTCTGCGCCGCCGCATACCTCGCCGGGCGCGCCGCCGGCGGCTGGAAGCTTGGCGTGCTGGTCGGCGGCTGCTTTGCCTACATCGCGCTGTTCGGCCAATGGACCAGCGCCATGCTGACGCTCGGGCTGATCTCGATCGCGGTACCGTTCTGCATCGTCACCGGCCTGTTCGTCGGCATCTGGGCCTGGCGCAAACCCTGGGCCGAGCGGCTCATCGTCTCCCCTGCCCTCGACCTCATGCAGACGATCCCGACCTTCGCCTATCTGATCCCGATGCTGCTTCTGTTCGGCAACAGCCCGGTTTCAGCGATGATCGCCACCGCCATCTTCGCCACGCCGCCGATGGTGCGGGCAACGATGCTGGGGCTGGCGCGGGTGCCGTCGGAGATCGACGATTTCAGCGAGATGGCCGGCTGCACGGCACGGCAGAAACTGTGGCGGGTGCTGCTGCCCTCGGCGCGGCCGACGCTGATGGTCGGCGTCAACCAGGTGATCATGCTGGCGCTCAACATGGTGATCATCGCCTCGATGATCGGCGCCGGTGGCCTCGGCTACGACGTGCTTCTGGCGCTGCGCGCGCTGAAGGTCGGCGAGGCGATGGAAGCGGGCCTTGCCATCGTGGCGCTGGCGATCGCGCTCGACCGGCTGAGCCAGGCGATCGCCCACAATCATGCGCAGGGCCAGATCTATCAGGCGGCGAGCCCGGTCTTCTGGCGCCGCTATCCCAATCTGACGCTGGCCGTCGCCATCCTTGCCGCGACCACCTTGCTCAGTCTGTTCGTTCCGGCGTTCGCCGCGGTGCCGAAGGCGATCACCTTCACCACCGCGCCTTTGTGGAAGGCGGCGGTGAGCTGGGTGACGATCAACTTCTTCGACACGATCGAAGCGTTTCGCGTGGCGCTGATCCTCAACGTGCTGAACCCGGTGCGCGCCTTCTGCGAGGGCTTTCCGTGGCTGGGCGCCGTATTCCTGCTCGGCCTTGCCGGCTACCAGCTTTCCGGCCTGCGCCTGGCCTTCCTGGTTGCGGCGCTGACCGCCTTCTGCGCCATCACCGGGCTGTGGGAAAAGACCATGGCGACGGTCTATCTCTGCGGCCTCTCGGCCTTCATCTCGTGCCTGATCGGCATTCCGATCGGGCTGATGGCGTCACGCAGCGATCGTTTCGAAAAGACCGTGACACCAATCATCGACACGCTGCAGGTGCTGCCGTCCTTCTGCTTCATCATTCCGGTGGTGATGCTGTTCCGGGTCGGCGACGTCACCGCCATGATCGCCACCGTCGCCTTCGCCGTCGTGCCGGCCATCCGCTACACCAATCACGGCATCCGCCAGGTGCCACCGGCACTGATCGAGGCGGCCAAGGTCTCGGGCTGCACCCCGCGCCAGACCTTCTTTCGAGTGCAACTGCCGCTGGCGCTGCCCGAGATCATGCTCGGCGTCAACCAGACCATATTGATGGCGCTGGCGATGATCATCATCTGCGCCATGGTAGGCACGCGCGATCTCGGCCAGGAGGTGTTCATCGCCTTGTCCAAGGCCGATTCCGGCCGCGGCATCGTCGCCGGTCTCGCCATCGCCTTCATCGGCATCGTCGCCGACCGACTGTTCAGCGCCTGGACGGCGAAGGCACGGGCAAGGCTGGGATAGGTCGCTGGGCGCGATGGTTATTCCGCCGCCACGCCTTTCACCTCCAGATAGCTCTCCATCGAATTGTCCAGTGCCTGCAGCCAGGGCGTATGGTGCAGCGGTGCCATGGTGCCGGTCATCAGTGAGCGGTAGGCGTGGTCGCGGAAGCTCATAATGTCTTCCATCTTGTGGTGCTCCCACTCCATGAAGGTGTGGTTGACCGCCTCGACGTCGAAGCCGGGATAGTCAGTCTGGTCCATCAACTCCTTGGTGTAGTCGCCCTGGAACCAGATCATCTGCTCGGCGTCTTCGAGCGTTTCCTCGCGAGCGCGCCATTTCGCGCCATGGGCCGCCATCGCCTCGGCCGAGGGCAGCTTGATGCGGCCCATGATGACGTCGCGGGCGAACCAGGCCTGCGCGTCGAACATGTTGAAGGTGTAGAACTGGTCCTGCATGCCGATGTAGGAGAGCTTCGGGTTCTTCTCCCAGACGACACCCTCATAGATACCGTCCGGCCACATGCGGTTGGCGGTCTTGAGCTTCAGATCGTCTGTGAGGAACGGGAAGGAATGCAGGTAGCCGGTGCACAGGATGATGGCGTCGACATCCTTGGTGGTGCCATCCTTGAAGTGGGCCGTCTTGCCGACGACCTTCTGCAGCAGCGGCACTTCCTTCCAGTTCTCCGGCCATTTGAAGCCCATCGGCTTGGAACGGTAGCTGGAGGTGATCGATTTGGCGCCGTATTTGTAGCACTGCGAGCCGATATCCTCAGCCGAGTACGAACGGCCGATGATCAGTATGTCCTTGCCCTTGAACTCCATGGCGTCGCGGAAATCGTGGCTGTGCAGGATGCGACCATTGAACGTCGAAAAGCCTTCGAAATAGGGAACGTTCGGAACGGAGAAGTGCCCTGAGGCGACGACGACGTTGTCGAACTCTTCCGAGTAAGTGACGTCGTTGGTGCGGTCATGCGCGGTGACGGTGAATTTCTTGGTTTCGTCCGAGAAGGTGACCATGCGCACCGGGCTGTTGAAGCGCACCCATTGGCGCAGGCCTGACTTCTCGACGCGGCCCTTGATGTAGTCCCACAGCACGGCGCGCGGCGGGTAGGAGCCGATCGGCCGGCCGAAATGCTCCTCGAACGTGTAGTCGGCGAATTCGAGGCATTCCTTCGGCCCATTCGACCAGAGGTAACGGTACATCGAGCCATGCACCGGATCGCCATGCTCGTCGAGGCCGGTACGCCAGGTGTAGTTCCACAGGCCGCCCCAGTCGGACTGCTTTTCGAAACAGACGACTTCGGGGATCTCGGCGCCCTTGTCGGCGGCCGACTTGAAGGCCCTGAGCTGCGCCAGGCCGGACGGCCCGGCTCCGATGACGGCAACGCGACTTTTCATGGCGGACCTCCCGTTCCTGATTTCGACTTTTGTCTGACGCAATTCCAGACGGAAAACCGTTTCACACTTTTCCTGGAATTGCTCTTACGAAACAAATTTCACTCACAGGACAGTAATTGGCCCTTCGGTGCTGTCAACAGGCCTTGTGCGGAAAGCGCGTTCCGCACAGGCAACTTCCGGTGAAAAGGCTATCGGTTGAGTGGCAGGCCGGCAACGCACAATTCGGCCGTGGATGGCTTGCCGTGGTGGTTGCTCTTCTATATCGGCAGCGAATATGTTCACCTTGAGTGAAATAAATCCGCGAAGCGCGAGGCGGCGACATGGCGAAGAAGAGTTCCGATCCCAAGCCTCGTAGTCGCGGCGGCCAAGCCGCTGCCGAAGGCAGGCGACGGACGGGCTATCCGCACGCCGCTGACCCAGAACCCGCACGCCATTCGCGACACGCGCGAAAAGGTGCTGGAAGTGGCGATCGGCCGCGAGGTGCGGGCGTTCCGCAAGAAGCTCGGCATCACCGTCGCCGATCTGGCGGTCGCCACCGACATTTCGCTGGGCATGCTGTCGAAGATCGAGAACGGCATCACCTCGCCGTCGCTGACGACGCTGCAGGCGCTGTCCAGGGCGCTCGGGGTTCCGGTGACCGCGTTCTTCCGCCGCTTCGAGGAAGAGCGCAGCGCTGTCTTCGTCAAGGCCGGCGAAGGGCTCGATGTCGAGCGCCGCGGCACGCGCGCCGGCCACCAGTATAATCTGCTGGGACATATCGGCTCCAACACCAGCGGCGTCGTGGTCGAGCCCTATCTGATCACGCTGACCGAGGATTCCGACGTTTTCCCGACCTTCCAGCATGAAGGCATGGAGTTCCTCTACATGCTGGAGGGCGAGGTCGTTTACCGGCATGGTAGCAACCTCTACCCGATGAAGCCGGGTGACAGCCTGTTCTTCGACGCCGACGCACCGCACGGGCCGGAGCAACTGACGCGACTGCCGATGCGCTATCTGTCGATCATCTGTTATCCGCAGAGCAGCGCGGGTTAGCCAATCTCCCCCCTGTGGGGAGATTGGCAGCTTTGTGGGCGGGCAGCTTCAATCAGGCCCGAAGCCCGGTGATGTCGCGCTCCCATCATCCAGCTTCGACAGCCATTCAACCAGCGTCGGTCGATAGCGCGTCAGGCCCTTGTAGGTGGCGAGCTCCTCTGGCAGGTCGCGGATCACGCGGTGCAGGCGCCGTGCCCATTTCGGTTGCGTCACCAGCTCGTCCATCTTGATCAGATAGCAGCGGATCGGGAAGACGATGCCGTTCGAACGCGGCAGCCTCCAGAAGCTCTGCAGTTCCACGCGCAGATGGACCTTGTCGCCGACATTCTCGGGCGTCACCGTGGTCCGGTCCGGACCCCATTTGTGGTAATTCTCCGGGCTGGTGTCGAGACGCGGATTGATGGTCATCGTCCAGTTGAGGCGCCTGGCCGGCTTGCCCTGCTGGATGTTGGTGAGGAATTTTAGAGCACGGACAAAGATCCCCTTCTCATGCGCCAGCGGCACCGGCGCGTGCCATTCGAAGAAGTTCATGCCGATGTCGAAATCGAGCGACCAGTCGGCCTGGGTGGTGACCATGCCGGCATCCATCCAAAGATTGCCATCGCGCTGGTCGAGAATGCAGAAATCGCCCTGGCTCTGGCGGGTGATGTATTCCATCGGCCCGTAGGGCAGCGTCGAGGTGTCGCCGAAGGTGAAGGTGTCGTCGATGCCGAGCGGCCGGTTGATCCAGCGCCAGCGGTCGCCGTCGCGCGTCAGCGTGAAATGCTCGGGATAGCCGAGCGCCTGCTGCTCCATCAGAAGTTCGAGCAGATCCCAGCCGGCGAGCGTCATGTGCGGCAGCGACTGGCAGCGCAGCGGGTCCTCGGCCAGCACCAAAGCACGGTCCTGCATCTCGGCGACATAGTGCTCGTCGACGTCGATCAGGTTTTCGAGCACGCTGCCCTTCGGCCCAACGACATGCGGCTCGATGTTGACTGCATACATGTAGCTGTCTTCGTGGAACGGGAACGGAAACCGCCTGATGTGCTCCGGGCTGTTCCTGAAGGTGAAATCGTCGCGGAAGGTTTCCTTGCGAAAGGTGATGCCCAAGCTCGCCTCCTATCTTTCCAAGACCAGCGATTTGCCCTCGAAGCGCGACACGCACGGCATGATCTTGCAGCCGGAACGATGGTCTTCCTCGCTCAGCCAGTGGTCGTTGTGGATGAACTTGCCGTCATGGGAGACGACATTTGTCTCGCACTGGCCGCAGACGCCACCGCGGCAGAGATAGGGTGGATCGACGCCGGCCGCTTCGATTGCCTCGAGCAGGCTCTGCTGCGAGCCGACCCGGATCGTCTTGCCGGTGACGGCCAGCGTCACGTCGAACGGGGCGCCGGGCTGAGGGGCCGCGAAATGCTCGAAATGCACCGTTTCCGCCGGCCAGCCCAGGGCGGCCGCGCGGTCGCGCACCCAGTTGATCATGCCAGCCGGGCCGCAGACATACAGATGCGTGCCGAGCGGCTGCGAGGACAACAGCCGTTCGAGATCGATGCGCTCGTCAAGGTCGTCGTGGTAGAGCCTGACCCTGCGGTCGTAGCGCTGCTGCAGCACATCGGCGTAAGTGCCGAGCGAAGCGGTGCGGCAGGTGTAGTGCAATTCGAAATTGCCCCCCGACCCTGCCAGCTGCGAGGTCTGCGCCATGAACGGCGTGATGCCGATGCCGCCGGCCAGCATCAGATGTTTCCTGGCGCGCAGATCGAGCGAGAACAGATTGACCGGATAGCTGATCACCATCTCCAGCCCCGGCTTGACGCTCCGGTGCATGAACAGCGAACCGCCGCGGCCGACATCGTCGCGGCGCACCGAGATGGTGTATTCGCGCGTGTCGCGCGGCGAGCCCATAAGCGAATAGGGATTGAGCCTGGTGCGCTCGCCGTCGCGCATCTCGACCACGACATGGGCGCCGCCGGAGAAAGTCGGCAGCAGCTCGCCGTCGCGCCGGCGGAAATGGAAGCGGGTGACCAGATCGTTGACCGGGATGACGTCGCTGACCACGACATCGAGTTTTGTTGTTCCTGTGCTCATCGAAAAATCTCCTCCATCGGAGGAATCTCGCTGCGGTCCTCGGCGTTGATGCAGACGCCCTGGAATGCCGCCAGGCGTCTGGAATAGTGGTCGCGCACCAGAAGCAGCAGGCCGCAATGCGAACAGGTCGCCGGCTGCGTCGTCACGTTCTCGGTGATGCCCTTGCAGTGCACGCATTGCATGCGGCGCGCCAAGGAACCACGATGCTCGGCCTGCATCGACGTGTGGTCGATACCGGCTTCGAGTGCGGCCTGCATGGCCTGCCCGATCAGGCCTTCGGTGCCGGAGAGATAGAGCCGCAGACCCATATGCGCATTGGTCAGCGTCTGCTTCAGCCGTGGCAGCAAACTGGCGAAGGACGGGGCCAGATGGAATTGCGCCGGCTTCAGCGCTTCGAGGGCGCCGACATGCTTGCCGTCGGGGCCGGGAATGAAGACGATTTCCGCTCCGTCGAAAAAGCCGGCCGGAGCGTTCTTGGCCATGTCGATGATCGCGAGCGCACCTTCCGCATCCGCCACGAAAAGATGGTGCTTGCCGGGCTGTGGAGACAGGGTTCCGTAAACCGGCCGGCTGATGATGCTTTTGGCTGCCATTCTGTCTTTGTGCCTCGAACCCCTCGCTGTTGATCGTGCCTCAGCCTTTGGCGGTGCGCTTGGTCTTCTTGGGATCGTCGAACGGAAGCGGCTGCGCCGTGGCCTTGATCGAGCCGCTCTTGTTGCGGATCTCGAGCTTGGTATCCTTGACGGCGCAATCGACGTCGAGCCGGGCAATGCCCATCGATTTCTTGACCAGCGGAGAATACATGGCGCAGGTCACCACGCCAACCTTCTTGCCGTCGCGGTAGACCGGCGCGCCCTCGTCGGCCGGTTCCTTGCCGTCGAGAAGCACACCGTAGATCTTGAAGCGCTCCTTGCCCTTCAGGCGGTAGTGCTCCTCGGCGCCGCGGAAGCCGGTCTTGCCGGGGCTGACGGTGAAGTCGAGGCCGAGTTCCCACAGCGTGTCGCCAGGGCCTTCATTGTCGAACGGATACTTTTGGGAATTATCGTAGGGGTAGAAGAGCAAATAACTTTCGACGCGCAGCATGTCGAGCGTGGTGAAACGGCAGGGAATGATGCAGGCGCTCTTGCCCTCGTCGAGGATCCTGTCCCAGATCGTGCCGGCATCCTGGCCACGGCAGAAGATCTCGTAGCCGCGCTCGCCGGTGTAGCCGGTGCGCGAGATCATCACCGGAAGACCGAACAGCTGCGTCTGCATGTGATGGAAATAGTTGAGGTCGCGAATGCCCGGCACATGCTTGGCCAGATAGTCGACCGCAGTCGGCCCTTGCAGCGACAGGTCGTGCAGATTGTCGTCGAAGCGCAGTGAGACATCGCGCCCAACGGAAGCGCGCTGCAGTTCCTCATGGCCGGTGCCAGAGCCGTGCACGACCATCCAGCTATTGGGGCTGATGCGGTAGATGATGCAGTCGTCGGTGAATTTTCCCGCCTCGTTCAGCATGCAGGCATAGGCCGACTTGCCGGGATAGATCTTTTCGACATCGCGCGTCGTCGCCAGGTCGATCAGATGCGCAGCGTGCGGCCCGGTGATGTGAACCTTCTTCAGGCCGGAGACATCCATCAACCCGGCCTTGGTGCGGATGGCGACGTATTCCTCGTCAGCGTCCTTGTCGTAGGTCCAGGCGGTTCCCATGCCGCTCCAGTCCTCGAGCTTCGAGCCGAGCGCGCGATGGCGATCCGCCAAGGTCGAAAATCTCCAGGATGCCGTCATCCGCTCGTCCTCCGTTCAAAGTCGTTGATGTTCCCTGCTCCGTGCGCTGCGGCCGGAGCTTTGGCCGAATATTGATCGCAAACGCCCGACCCCTGCAATACCCGTAAGCAAATAATTTCATTGTCAGGCAAAATTCGGAACGCCAAACTAGCGGTTAACCAAACGTAAAACCGTCTTGACAATTCGGCAAATCGGACTGAATTTATGAAAAAAATTTCACTCTCTTGAAAGAGCGAAGAGCGCGGCCGATTCGGAAGCCGGCGTTGAAAAAAGGGGAGAAACCGATGTCCGACCTGCAGCAGCGCATCGAAGCGCTGTACCGTTCCGACGTGCGCGGCTCTGCGCTCCTGATCGTCTGCCTGTGGGCGACAATTTTCTTCGTGCTCCTAATGACATGGCCATACATCCCCCACGGTGGAATCAAGCTTGTCGTCGCGGTCGCCGCCGCCGCGGTGCTGATCTTCAACACGGCTGCCATCCTGGCGATGGTCAGGCACTACAAGGAAGACAAGGATTTCATCTACGGGCTCGATATCAAGAACGCCGACGCGTACCGCAACCGCAAGTCCTGAGGGGTAGAAGAGATGTCCCGTTATAGACCGCCGGAGCAAAGCAAGGCCGGACAGGTTTTCGATATCGTCGTGGTGGTGGTCGCCATCTTCGTGGCGCTATGGCTGCCGCTCAAGCTGGGCCTGGCGGGTGCGGCTAAATCCATCGACGCACTCGACGCCAAGACGTGGGAAGCGCTGGGACAGAACCCGACCATGGCGTCGATCTGGGAAAAGCTCGGCTACACGCCGGAGACCGCGCACGACATCATCCAGAACCGCTTCCACTATATCATCGACTGGCCGACGCTGATCATCATGGCGGCCGTCCTGATCGGCTACTTCGTCTTCCTGTTCCGCGCATCCGACCGCGAATACCGCGACGTCATCAACGAAAAGTTCGACGACAAATAACCGGGGAAGCACGCTCATGTGGATGGCACTCTCTTACGCATGCTGGGGCATCTCGATCGTGCTCGCGCTGTGGATGCTCTATGACTGGTTCAAGGTCGACACGACCTTCTCAGAGGATGTGCTGACCTCATCGCGCGAAGGCGAGCTTGAAGCCGTCTCCGAAAAACACCGGATCTGAGTGTGAGGATTGAACGATGACGGTCGCGGTTGAAACGGCGGAAACGGCAATCCACGGGGATAGGGTTTCGCTGCTCAGGGTGCTCGGCCCCGCCCATGTCTGGGCGCTCGGCGTCGGCATCGTTCTGGTCGGCGAGTTCACCGGCTGGAATTTCTCGGCGGACAAGGGCGGCGCGCTGGCGGCGCTGATCGTCTGCTGGATCGTCGGGCTGCTCTACACCTCGGTGGCGATGATCAATTCCGAGGTGACGTCGACGGTTGCCGCCGCCGGCGGCCAGTATGCGCAGGCCAAGCACATTGTCGGGCCGCTGATGGCCTTCAACGTCGCACTGTTCCTGGTGTTCGCCTACACGATGCTGGAGGTTTCCGATGCCATCCTGCTCGGCGACACGATCGTCGCCAAGGCAGGCGTCGAGGGGCTCACCCACAATTCCTTCATTGCCGCCACCATCGTTGTGCTGGCGTGGCTGAATTACCGCGGCGTGCTGATGACGCTCAACGTCAACTTCATCATCACCGCGATCGCCTATATCTCGATCGTCATCCTGTTCTTCTCCGTCAGCCCGTGGACGCAAGGGGCGGTGCTGAAGCTGAACGAACTGGTGACACCCGGCAATGCGCTGCCCTATGGCTGGATCGGCGTCATCGCCGCCTTCCAGTTCGGCATCTGGTACTATCTCGGCATCGAGGGCACGACGCAGGCGGCCGAGGAAGTGCGCTCGCCGGCCCGTTCACTGCCCTACGGCACGATGGCCGGCATGATCACGCTTCTGATCGCCGCCGCCATGACCTGGTATGTCTGCGCCTCGATGATGCCGTGGGAATATCTCGGTATCACCTATTATCCACTTTGGGACGCGGGCAAGCTGACCGGCAGCCCGCTGCTCGAGAATCTGCTGTTCATCGCGACGCTGCTTGCTGCACTGGCCTCCGCCAATGGCTGCATTAACGATGCAGCGCGCGCCTGGTTCTCGCTGGGACGCGACCGCTACCTGCCGAGTTGGTTCTCGGCGGTGCATCCGAAATACCGCACGCCCTACCGCTCGATCCTGTTCCTGCTGCCGATCGCGCTGGCCTTCGCCTTCATTGCCGACCTCAACCAGGCGATCACCTTCTCGATCCTGTCGGGCGTGCTGCAGTACACTTTCATGAGCATCAACATCGTTATGTTCAGGAAGAAGTGGCCGTTGGGCTCGATCCGCCGCGGCTACACGCACCCTTTCCATCCGTTGCCGGCGATCGTGCTGTTCTGCCTGTGCGTGGTGACATTTTTCGCGATCTTCCTCGGCTTCGGCTCGCAGCTGATCGCCATGGTCGCCTTCTATTTCCTGATCTCACTGTGGTTCCACTTCTACCGCTACAAATTCGTGCGCCGCGGCGACCAGTTCACCATGCCGTGGCCGAAGCCGCAGGGCTATTGAACAGGGAGAGACAGGCTCGCCCCGAGGCAGGGCGAGCCGTTGCGTGACGGGATGTCTGAAGTGACGTCAGCATGGCTCGCCGGGGTGCTCGCCCTGGCTCTCATTGTCCACATCGCCTGGCTTGCGCGCGCCAGCCGCAACAGGGCCTCGGCAGCACTTGCCGCCGACACGGCCAGCGTCCGCACAGTCATCGCAGATGCCGTCGACGTCTCGGACGGCACAGTTGGAGTCGTCACCTGGGCCGGCTCGTGGAACGGCCGGCGGGTGCAAATTCGCACCATCGTCGACACGCTGGCGACGCGAAAGCTTCCGGCGCGCTGGCTTAGCGTCTCGATCACCGAGCCGGTCGCGGTGCCCGGCACCTTCGACATGATGATGCGGCCGGGATCGCCGACGACATTCTCCAATTTCGATCATCTCGACCACACGCTGCCCAAGGCCGCCGGATTTCCCGCCGAAGCGGTGCTGCGCACGGACCGCAAGGGCGTGCGCTTCCCGCAGGACATCATCGCCAGTCATGTCGACCTCTTCGCCGAGGGGCGCGCCAAGGAACTGCTGATCACGCCGAAAGGCGTGCGCATCGTCTGGCTGATGGCCGAGGCCGAGCGGGCACGCTACGGCGTGTTCCGGCAGGCCGAATTCGGCGCGACCGGCATTGATCCCGATCTGATCGCGAGATTGCTTGCATCCGCGTCGGCGCTTCGGGATGCCATCAACCAGAGTGAACGGCAGGCCGCATGACCAGTTCGACGACTTCAGCCGCGCCGCAAATCCGTATCTCGTGCTCGGCGCGGCGATCGTTTTGCCGGCAAGCGGTCATGTCATTCTGGGCGTGCCGGTGCGCGGCCTGCAGTTCCTGTTCTTCATGGTCATCCTGGCCTGGGTGACGACCAAGATAGCACCAGCCGATGCCAGCTTCATCGGCCGCAACGCCGGCGGCTTCCTGATCTACGCGCTGTCGATCCTGGATGCCTACAAATTTGCGCGCATCCGCCATGCGCAATGGCTTCACAGTGCCCGCCGCGACGGCGATGATGCGCAGAGCGGCATTGCGCCGCATACGTAACTAGAGGAAAATTTTTTTCATATGATTGAATTTCGGAAACGCATTCGGTACATCATCTTCTAGCTGCAAACGTCGGAGGCTGACATGTGCGGAATTGTCGGACTTTTCCTTAAGGACAAGGCGCTGGAACCGAAGCTGGGCGCAATGCTGTCGGAGATGCTGATCTCGCTCAGCGACCGCGGTCCCGACAGCGCCGGCATCGCCATCTATGGCGCGCCGTCCGGCAACGAGGCCAAGATCACCATCCAGTCGGCCAAGCCCGAGCGCGACTTCCGCGGTCTTGACGCCGAAGTCGCCAAGGCCATCGGCGCGCCGGTGAGCATCGCGGTGAAATCGACGCATGCCGTCATCAGGACCACGCCGGCCAAGATCGACGAGGCGCGCGAGACCATCCAGGCGCTGCGCCCCGACATCCGCATCATGGGCGCCGGCGACGTGGTCGAAATCTACAAGGAAGTCGGCCTGCCGGAAGCCGTCGTCGATCGCTTCGACGTGCGCTCGATGACCGGCACGCATGGCATCGGCCATACCCGCATGGCGACGGAATCGGCGGTGACGACGATGGGCGCGCATCCGTTCTCGACCGGCGCCGACCAGTGCCTGGTGCACAATGGCTCGCTGTCCAACCACAACAATGTCCGCCGCGAACTGATCCGCGACGGCATGAAGTTCGAGACCGAGAACGACACCGAGGTGGCAGCCGCCTATCTCTCCTCCAAGATGGCGCATGGCAAGAATCTCGGCGAGGCGCTGGAAGGCACGCTGTCCGACCTCGACGGTTTCTTCACCTTCGTCGTCGGCACCAAGAACGGTTTTGGCGTGGTGCGCGACCCGATCGCCTGCAAGCCCGCCGTGATGGCCGAGACCGACCAGTATGTCGCCTTCGGCTCCGAATATCGCGCGCTCACCAAACTGCCCGGCATAGACAATGCAAGGGTCTGGGAACCGGAGCCCGCAACCGTCTATTTCTGGGAGCATTGAGTTCATGCCGGCAACCAACGTGTCCAAGGCAACACGCGACCAAAGCCATGCGAGGGTGTTCGACCTCGCCGAACTGTCGCTGCGCGAGCTCAACCAGGCGCTCCACCAGCTTGCCCCCGGCTCGAACGAGACGGCCTGGGAAGTGCTCAACCCGAAAGGCAGCCATTCGGTCGCCGTCGGCGTCGACCAGCCAGTCGCCATCGATGTGCGCGGCAGCGTCGGCTATTATTGCGGCGGCATGAATGCCGGCGGCGCCATCACCGTGCACGGCTCGGCCGGACCCGGCGTCGGCGAAAACATGATGTCGGGCTCGATCACCATCAAAGGCGACGCCAGCCAGTATGCCGGCGCTACCGGCCGCGGCGGGCTGCTGGTCATCGAAGGCAACGCCTCGTCGCGCTGCGGCATCTCGATGAAGGGCATCGACATCGTCGTGCACGGCAATATCGGCCACATGTCGGCCTTCATGGCGCAGTCCGGCAATCTGGTGGTGCTGGGCGATGCCGGCGATGCGCTCGGCAATTCCATCTACGAGGCGCGGCTGTTCGTGCGCGGCAAGGTCGAGAGCCTCGGTGCGGACTGCATCGCCAAGGAGATGCGGCCCGAGCATATCGAGCTGCTGCAAGGCCTGCTCGACCGCGCCGGGGTGACTGGCGTCAAGCCGTCGGAGTTCAAGCGCTACGGCTCGGCGCGCACGCTCTACAATTTCAATATCGACAACGCCGACGCGTATTGAGGCAAGATGACCTATCGCAACCCGCCGACGACGCCGCGCAAATCCGCGACTTTCGACGACTACACGCTTTCTGAAATCCGCCGCGCCGCGGCGACCGGCATCTATGACATCCGTGGCGCCGGCGCCAAGCGCAAGCTGCCGCATTTCGACGACCTGCTGTTCCTCGGCGCCTCGATCTCGCGCTATCCGCTGGAAGGCTATCGCGAACGCTGCGACACCAGCGTGGTGCTCGGCTCGCGCCATGCCAAGAAGCCGATCGAGCTAAAGATCCCGATCACCATTGCCGGCATGAGTTTCGGCTCGCTGTCCGGTCCGGCCAAGGAGGCGCTCGGCCGAGGTGCCACGCTTTCCGGCACCTCGACCACCACCGGCGACGGCGGCATGACCGAGGAAGAGCGCGGCCATTCGAAGCAACTGGTCTATCAATATCTTCCGTCGCGCTATGGCATGAACCCGCGCGATTTGCGCCGCGCCGATGCGATCGAAGTGGTCGTCGGCCAGGGCGCCAAGCCCGGCGGCGGCGGCATGCTGCTCGGCCAAAAAATCTCCGATCGCGTCGCCGAGATGCGCACGCTGCCGAAAGGCATCGACCAGCGCTCGGCCTCGCGCCATCCCGACTGGACCGGACCGGACGATCTCGAGATCAAGATTCTCGAACTGCGCGAGATCACCGACTGGGAAAAGCCGATCTACGTCAAGGTCGGCGGCGCCCGCCCCTATTACGATACAGCGCTTGCGGTGAAGGCCGGCGCCGATGTCGTTGTTGTCGACGGCATGCAGGGAGGCACGGCCGCGACCCAGGAAGTGTTCATCGAAAATGTCGGCCAGCCGACGCTTGCCTGCATCAGGCCGGCGGTGCAGGCGCTGCAGGATCTCGGCATGCACCGCAAGGTGCAGCTGATCGTCTCCGGCGGCATCCGCAACGGCGCCGACGTCGCCAAGGCGCTGGCGCTCGGCGTCGACGCCGTGTCGATCGGCACGGCGGCGCTTGTCGCGCTCGGCGACAACGACCCGCGCTGGGAGGCCGACTATAACGAGCTCGGCACCACCGCCGGCGCCTATGACGACTGGCACGAGGGACGCGATCCGGCCGGCATCACCACGCAGGACCCCGAACTGATGAAGCGGGTCGACCCGATCGCAGCCGGGCGGCGCCTGGCCAATTACCTGAAGGTGATGACGCTGGAGGCGCAGACGATTGCCCGTGCGTGCGGCAAGAACAGCCTGCACAATCTCGAGCCCGAGGATCTCGTCGCGCTCACCATCGAAGCCGCCGCCATGGCCGGCGTGCCGCTCGCCGGCACCAACTGGATACCGGGGAAGAACGGCTTCTAGACACCATCCAAAAATACCATAAGCGAGGAACTATAATGGGGAACGATCTCGCCGCATTCGCCAAGAAGCACGGCGTCAAATATTTCATGATTTCCTACACCGACCTGTTCGGTGGGCAGCGCGCCAAGCTGGTGCCGGCGCAAGCCATCGCCGACATGCAGAAGGATGGTGCAGGCTTCGCCGGTTTCGCCACCTGGCTCGACCTGACGCCGGCGCACCCCGACATGCTGGCGGTGCCGGATCCGGATTCGGTGATCCAGCTGCCATGGAAGCCCGAGGTCGCCTGGGTCGCCGCCAACTGCATCATGGACGACAAGGAGGTCGACCAGACGCCACGCAACACGCTGAGGCGGCTGATCGCCGAGGCGGCCGGCGACGGCATGCATGTCAAGACCGGCGTCGAAGCCGAGTTCTTCCTGATCTCGCCGGACGGCAGCGTGATCTCCGACCAGTACGACACGGCCTCAAAACCCTGCTACGACCAGCAGGCGGTGATGCGCCGCTACGATGTCATCGCTGAGATCTGCGACCATATGCTGGCGCTCGGCTGGGGGCCCTACCAGAACGACCACGAAGACGCCAACGGCCAGTTCGAGATGAACTGGGCCTTCGATGATGCTTTAGCCACCGCCGACAAGCACTCCTTCTTCAAGTTCATGGTCAGGTCCGTGGCCGAGAAGCACGGGCTGCGCGCCACCTTCATGCCAAAGCCTTTCCAGGGCCTGACCGGCAATGGCTGCCACGCGCATATCTCGGTGTGGGACAAGGCCGGCAAGACCAATGTCTTCGCCGACAATGCGATGGAGCTCGGTCTCTCGGCCAAGGGCAAGAACTTTCTCGGCGGCATCATGAAGCATGCCTCGGCGCTGGCCGCGATCACCAATCCGACGGTCAATTCCTACAAGCGCATCAACGCGCCGCGCACCATTTCGGGCGCCACCTGGGCGCCGAACACGGTGACCTGGACCGGCAACAACCGCACCCATATGGTGCGCGTGCCCGGACCCGGCCGCTTCGAGCTGCGGCTGCCGGATGGTGCTGCCAACCCCTATCTGCTGCAGGCGGTCATCATTGCCGCCGGCCTCGACGGCATCCGCTCGAAGGCCGATCCCGGCAAGCGCTACGACATCGACATGTACCAGTTCGGCCATACGGTGAAGGGCGCGCCGAAGCTGCCGCTCAACCTGCTCGACGCGCTGCGCGAGTTCGACAAGGACAAATCGCTCAAGGCGGCGCTGGGTGAGGAATTCTCGTCGGCCTATCTAAAGCTGAAGCACCAGGAATGGAATTCCTATGCTTCGCACTTCACGCAGTGGGAGCGCGACCACACGCTGGATATTTAGCAGTCCCAGCGGTGTGAGCGGCCTCGGAATGATTTTATGAAATACTCGATCTTCTCGCTCGCCCGCGCCGCCCTTTCCGGCCACAAGAACTGGCAGCGCACCTGGCGCGACGCCACACCGAAGGATCGCTACGACGTGGTGGTCATCGGCGGCGGCGGCCATGGGCTGGCGACCGCCTGGTTCCTCGCCAGCGAGTTCGGCATCAAAAATGTCGCGGTGCTCGAAAAAGGCTGGATCGGCTCCGGCAATGCCGGCCGCAACACCACC
Source organism: uncultured Alphaproteobacteria bacterium (assembly GCA_963788955.1). Classification (GTDB taxonomy): domain Bacteria; phylum Pseudomonadota; class Alphaproteobacteria; order Rhizobiales; family Rhizobiaceae; genus Mesorhizobium. The sequence goes on from CAWBIN010000013.1 coordinate 47,656, forward strand.
ATCATCCGCTCCAATTACGGCCTGCCCGGCAATACCGGCTTCTACGAATTGTCGATGAAGCTGTGGGAGCGGATGGAGCAGGACCTCAACTACAACACGATGGTCAGCCAGCGCGGCGTCATCAACCTCTACCACTCCGACGCCCAGCGCGACGCCTATGCGCGGCGCGGCAACACGATGCGCATCAACGGCATCGACGCCGAACTGCTCGACCTCGCCGCGGTCAAGAAGATGATGCCGTTCCTGAATTTCGACAATGCGCGCTTTCCCGTGCAGGGCGGGCTCTTGCAGCGACGCGGCGGCACGGCGCGGCATGACGCGGTGGTCTGGGGCTATGCCCATGCGGCAAGCGCGCTCGGCGTCGACATCATCCAGAACTGCGAAGTCACCGGCTTTACCCGTGACGCCAACGGCAAGGTGACCGGCGTCGAGACGACGCGCGGCAGGATCGGTGCCGGCAAGGTCGGCATGGCGGTGGCCGGCAGTTCGTCGCGGGTCGCGGCGATGGCCGGCTTGCGCCTGCCGATCGAGAGCCATGTGCTGCAGGCCTTCGTCTCCGAGGCGATCAAGCCGCTGCTGCCCGGTGTCATGACCTTCGGCGCCGGACACTTCTATGTCAGCCAGTCCGACAAGGGCGGGCTGGTCTTCGGCGGCGACATCGACGGCTACAATTCCTATGCCCAGCGCGGCAATCTGCCTGTCATGGAGGATGTCTGCGAGGGCGGCATGGCGCTGATGCCGATGATCGGCCGCGTGCGGCTGCTGCGCCAATGGGGCGGCATCATGGACATGTCGATGGACGGCTCGCCGATCATCGACAAGTCACCGGTCGACGGGCTCTATCTCAACGCCGGCTGGTGCTATGGCGGCTTCAAGGCGACGCCCGGCTCCGGCCTGGTCTTTGCTCATCTTCTCGCCCGCGACACGCCGCACAAGGAGGCCGAAAAATTCCACCTCGACCGTTTCCGGCGCGGCGCGATGATCGACGAAAAGGGCCAGGGCGCCCAACCGAACCTGCATTGAAGGCGGTGTAGAAGCGCATGCGTATTGTCTGTCCCTTCTGTGGCGAACGCGAACTCGGCGAGTTCACCTATCTGGGCGATGCCAAGCCGCAACGGCCGGCTGCTGATGCCGGCGAAGACGCCGTCTTCGACTACGTCTATCTGCGCGACAACGTCGCCGGCGCAATGAGCGAACACTGGTATCATGGCGGCGGCTGCCGGGCCTGGCTGAAGGTCACCCGAAATACGCTGACGCATGAGATTTCGGCGGTCGAACCGGCTGCCGGCGCCGGCGCCGCCAAGGTTGGTGCGTGATGGTCGGCGGCCCGCAGACACATCGGCTGAGCAATGGTGGACTGATCGACCGCTCGGCGCCGTTGAGCTTCCGTTTCGACGGCAAGAGCTTCGTCGGCTTCCAAGGCGATACGCTTGCCTCGGCATTGGTCGCCAATGGCGTCAAGCTGGTCGGCCGCTCGTTCAAATATCATCGCCCGCGCGGCATCCTGACCGCCGGTTCGGAAGAGCCCAACGCACTGGTCGAATTGCGCACAGGCGCCCGGCGCGAGCCGAACACCAAGGCGACGACGACCGAGCTCTACAAGGGACTTGAAGCCGCCAGCCAGAACCGCTGGCCGTCGCTGCGCCACGATTTCATGGCGGTCAACCAGCTGTTCGCGCCGATCTTCGTCGCCGGCTTCTACTACAAGACCTTCATGTGGCCGGCGAAGTTCTGGGAGGCGATCTACGAGCCGGCGATCCGCCGCGCCGCCGGCCTTGGCCGCGCCGCCGGCATCCCCGACCCCGATCATTACGACAAGGCCTGGGCGCATTGCGATGTGCTGATCGCCGGCTCCGGCCCGGCCGGGCTTGCAGCGGCGCTCGCCGCCGGCCGCTCCGGAGCCCGCGTCATCCTGTGCGAGGAAGATTTTGCCCTCGGCGGCCGGCTGCTGTCGGATGGCGGCACGATCGATGGTTTGCCGGCGTCCGAATGGATTTCGCGCACGCTGACCGAACTCGCGGCATTCCCCGATGTCCGGATCATGACCCGCACGACGCTGTTCGGGGTCTATGACGGCGGCACCTATGGCGCCATCGAGCGGGTCAACGACCATCTGCCTTCACCGCCGGAGCATCAGGTGCGGCAGCGGCTGTGGCGGATCGTAGCCAAGCGCTGCGTGGTCGCCGCCGGCGCCATCGAACGGCCGATCGTCTTTGCCGGCAACGACACGCCGGGCGTGATGATGGCGTCGGCGATGCGGACTTATGTCACGCGCTATGCGGCGACGCCGGCAAGGCGCGTGGCGCTGTTCACCAACAATGAGGATGGCTGGCGCACGGTCGAGGCAGCGCTCGGCGCCGGCCTGCAGATCGCCGCCGTGATCGACGCGCGATCGGAGGTCTCGCCCGCGCATCGTTCGCTGGCTTCCAAGGGCGGCTTCACCGTGCTGAATGGCTCCGTCAGCGGTGTCGAAGGCGGCAAGCACGGTGTCAAAAAAATCTCGGTCTCGATGACCGGCGGCGCGCGCGCCGAAGTCGAAGCCGACGGACTTGCCGTTTCCGGCGGCTGGAACCCGGCGGTCGGGCTCACCTCTTACCATCGCGGGCGGCCGAAATGGCGCGAAGACATCGCCGCCTTTGTGCCAGATGGTGCACCGCCGGGAATGGTCGCCGTCGGCGCCGCCAATGGCGCCTTCGGGCTCGGCGCCTGCCTGCGCGAAGGTTTTGATGCCGGCGCTGCGGCGGCAAGCGAGGCGGGGCGCAACGGCAAGGCGGGCGCGGCACCCGTCGCCGACGACGAGGCTTACTCGCTGACCCCGCTCTGGCATGTCGCCGGCAAGGGCAAAGCCTTTGTCGATTACCAGCATGACGTCACCGCTTCCGATGTCGAACTGGCGCAGCGCGAGGGCTTTGAATTGGTCGAGCACCTGAAGCGCTACACGACGCTCGGCATGGCGACCGACCAGGGCAAGACCTCGAACATCGCTGGCCTCGCCATCATGGCCGCGGTGTCAGGCAAATCCATTCCCGAGACCGGCACGACGATCTACCGGCCGCCCTATGTGCCGGTCGCCATCGGTGCCTTCGCCGGTCACCACCGTGACGAGACTTTCCATGCGACGCGGCTGACGCCGTCGCATCACTGGGCGGCCGAACAGGGCGCCATCTTCGTCGACACGGGCCTGTGGAAGCGCGCGCAATGGTATCCGCGCGCCGGCGAGAAGGATTGGCTGGAATCGGTGACCCGCGAGGTCAAGGCGGTGCGCGGCGGCGTCGGCTTCTGCGATGTCTCGACGCTCGGCAAGATCGATGTGCACGGCCCGGACGCCGGCACCTTCCTCGACCGCGTCTACATCAACACCTTCTCCAACCTTGCCGTCGGCAAGGCGCGCTACGGGCTGATGCTGCGCGAGGACGGCCTGGTCTATGACGACGGCACGACGTCGCGGCTGGCCGAGGACCATTATTTCCTGACCACCACCACGGCCAAGGCCGGACTGGTGATGCAGCACCTCGAATTCTGCCGCCAGGTGCTGTTCCCGGAACTCGACGTCCAGCTGACCTCGGTCTCCGACCAGTGGGCGCAATTCTCCGTCGCCGGACCGAAGACCCGTGATCTGCTCAAGGAAATCGTCGATCCGGCCGAGGACCTGTCGAATGAAGGCTTTCCGTTCATGGGCGCGCGCGAAGTGACGCTGCGTGGCGGCATCAAGGCAAGGCTGTTCCGTATCTCCTTCTCCGGAGAGATGGCGTTTGAGATTTCGGTGCCGGCGCGTTACGGCGAGGCGCTGGTGCGCAATCTGATGCAGGCCGGCGCGCCATTCGGCGTGACCCCGTACGGCACCGAGGCGCTCGGTGTCATGCGCGTCGAAAAGGGCCATGTCGCGGGACCGGAACTGAACGGCACGACGACCGCTGCCGATCTCGGCCTCGGCAAGATGATGTCGACCAAGAAGGACTTTATTGGCCGCGTCATGGCCGGCCGCGAGGCGCTGGTCGCGCCTGACCGGCAGGTCGTGGTCGGCATCAAGCCGACGGACAAGGCGCGCCGCCTGCGCTCCGGCGCCCACATCATCCCGAAGGGCCAGACGCCTGGCCCGGACAACGACCAGGGCTATGTCACCTCGGTCTGCTTCTCGCCGACGCTCGACCAATGGATCGGGCTCGGGCTGGTCGAACGCGGCCGCGAGCGCATCGGCGAGATCGTCCATGCGCATGATCCGCTGCGCGGCGAAGACTACGATGTGGAGCTCTGCAATCCCGTCTTCTACGATCCGGATGGAGGGCGCCAGCGTGGCTGATTTTTCCTGGGAAGGCCGAAGCCCACTCGCGAGAACGCTCGTCGCAGGACCTTATGGCGCGTGCGGCGATGCCGGCATGTCGCTGACCGAGATCCGCAATTTCGACCTCGTGCAGGTGATGGCGCGGCGTGGCAAGACGGCCGACATGGCAGGGGCGGCCAAGGCCCGCTTCGGTGTTGCGGCACCGGCCACGCCCAAGGTCGTCAGCGCGGCAGACGCCACGCTGATCTGGTCGGGGCCAGACCAGTTCCTCGCGCTGTCGAAGGGCGGCAAGCATGCGATGGACGCACTGGGGCAGGCATTCGCGGCCTCGGCTTCGCTGTCGGATCAGTCGCATGCGCGCGTGCTGATCAGTGTGTCGGGCTCCAAGGCGCGCACAATGCTCGCCAAGCTGTCGTCGATCGATCTGCATCCGGCGACATTCCCGATTGGCGCCGCAGCCGCGACCTCGATGGATCACACCAGCGTCACGCTCTGGCGCGGCGCGGATCGCGACGGGCAAGCGGTGTTCAATCTGCTGGTGTTCGCGACCTTTGCCGAAAGCCTCTGGCACACGATGCTGGACTCGGCTGCTGAGTATGGTGTGACGATCGCGCATTCGGAGGAATTGGCGTAGCGCTGCGTTCTTCCCTTCTCCCCTTGTGGGAGAAGGTGGATCGGCGCGGAGCGCCGAGACGGATGAGGGGTGTTCCAGCGGAGTGAGACGCTGGCGTTCCCTGGAACACCCCTCATCCGTCGCCTTCGGCGACACCTTCTCCCACAGGGGGAGAAGGGGGAGCTTGTGCCACCTCCACCTTGCCAAATCCAACCGCACTGCTATTCTTGCTGCTAAAATAATTTCACACACAGGCAAACTTGTTTCTCCGGTGCATGTCGCCCAAAAAGTGTCCGGCGGTTTTGGGATAGCGACATGCACAAAACAGAGACCCAGAGGTGAGATGAGCCAGTCGCCCTACCCTGCCGTAACAGCCGGGCCGCCCCGGCCTAGCCTTATCCTGCGGCCCGGCCAGATCGCGCTACCGCCCGGCATGGAGCGCTATACGATCCAGGGCAATGGCGCGGTGCTCACCGAGGTCGAGGCGGGCGACACGATCAGCGTGCGCAATGTCGAGGGTGGACAAGCCTGCGAGCTTCTGGCCTGGGACAAGAGTGGCGCGACCGATCCCGCTATCCTCGGCGAAAAATCCAACAGCAATGCAGCCGGCATCAAGGCGCTGCTGGCCGATGGCGACGACAGTCTTTCGGCTGTGCGCCGTGGCCTCGAGCGCCGGCAGGTGCAGCTCGACCAGGCGAAGGCGGTGCGCGTGTTCGGCGGCGCCACGCCCGCCGGCACCGAGCAAAGTTTCACCGTCGCACGCGACGGTGCGATGCTGATAGCCGCACCCGGCGGACCGATGCTGGTCGACGGCCATGACACCGCGACGCCGCTTACCGTGATTGTTCGCCGTGCTACGATCCGCCCGGCAGCGAAATCGCAACTGGCCGATCCGCTCGCCGATCCCGTGCTTGATCTGCGCGTCCATTCGGCGACGGCGGAATCCTATTTCGTCAAAGCCGGCGACTATCTGCAGATCATCGACGTCGACGGCCGCCAATGCACCGACTTCCAGTGTTTTTCGGCGCGCAAGCTCGACAAGGGACGCGACCATCCGCTCGACGTGACGACGACCCGCACGCTGATGGGCGCGAGCTATCCGATGCCCGGCCTGCACTCGAAATATTACGACCAGGATATGGATCCGCTGGTCGAGGTGGTGCAGGACACGTGCGGACGGCACGACGCTTTTGCGCTCGCCTGTGCCGCCAAATATTACGATGACATCGGCTATCCCGGTCACACCAACTGCTCGGAGAATTTCAATCGCGCGCTGTCGGACAAGGGTGTCACACCCCGCGCCGGCTGGATGGCGATCAACTTCTTCTTCAACACGGCGATCGACGCGCATGGCGTGATGGTGTCGGACGAGCCATGGTCGCGGCCGGGCGACTATGTGCTGCTCAGGGCACTCACCGACATCGTCTGCGTGTCCTCGGCCTGCCCCGATGACACGACGCCGGCCAATGGCTGGAACCTCACCGACATCCATGTGCGGACCTATTCCGGCCAGCACAAATTCTCGCGAGCGATCGCCAAACGCATGACGCCCGATTCGGAACCGAAAATGACCCGCGAGACATCCTTTCATTCGAGTTTTGCCAAGCACACGCGCGACTTCGTCGAGTACAGGGGCTACTGGCTGGCCAATTCCTTCGCCAAGGAAGGGGCGATCGCCGAATACTGGGCCTGCCGGCAGGATGCTGTGATCATGGACTTGTCGCCGCTGCGCAAGTTCGAGGTCACCGGCCCGGACTCCGAGGCGCTGCTGCAATACACGCTGACCCGTGACGTGAAGAAGCTCGGCGTCGGCCAGGTCGTCTATTCGGCCATGTGCTACGAGCATGGCGGCATGATCGACGACGGCACGCTACTGCGGCTCGGCAAGGACAATTTCCGCTGGGTCGGCGGCGACGATCTTTCCGGCGAATGGCTGCGCGAGACCGCCAAGAAGCTCGGCCTCAATGTGCTGGTGCGTTCGTCGACCGACCAGATGCACAATGTCGCCGTGCAGGGGCCGAAGAGCCGCGACATTCTCCGGGAGGTCATCTGGACCTCGCCGCTGCAGCCGTCGATCGACGAGCTCGAATGGTTCCGCTTCGCCGTTGCCCGCATTGGCGGCAGCAACGGAGTTCCCGTCGTCGTCTCGCGTACCGGCTATACCGGAGAGCTCGGCTACGAGATCTGGTGTCATCCGCGTGACGCCGAAAAGGTCTTCGACGCGATCTGGGAAGCCGGCCAGCCGCATGGGCTGAAACCGATGGGGCTGCAGGCGCTCGACATGGTGCGCATCGAGGCCGGGCTGATCTTCGCCGGCTACGAGTTCTCCGACCAGACCGATCCGTTCGAGGCCGGCATCGGCTTCACCGTGCCGCTGAAGACCAAGACCGACGACTTCATCGGTCGCGAGGCGCTGATCCGCCGCAAGGAGCACCCGCAGACGAAACTGGTCGGCCTCGACATCGACGCCAACGTTCCGGTCGGCCATGGCGACTGCGTCCATGTCGGCCACGCCCAGATCGGCGTCGTCACCTCCGGTATGCGGTCACCAGTGCTGAACAAGACCATCGCGCTGGCAAGGCTCGACGTCACCCACGCGGCTGTCGGCACCGAGGTCGAGATCGGCAAGCTCGACGGGCATGCGAAGCGGCTGCCGGCGCGGGTCGTTGCCTTTGCCCATTACGACCCGCAGAAGACCAAACCGCGCTCCTGACGGCTGCAGCATCGAGGCCGGCAAATCAGCCCGCCATACGGGATCGCACCGGCGTCGAAACGGATGCGTGCTCACAGTGATGTGCACATGTCCACAAAACGCTTGACGTGAAAGCGCGCCGGATCAATCTTCACTGCTAAGAAAAAAATACGACTGAGTGGAAACACTGACAGTCGTCGAGATTATGTCGGGGGAAGCTTCGCGAAGCCGAGGCGTCGCCGGCGGGGACAACAAAAAGGGGACCACAGACACATGAGCACGGTAACCACTGCCCTGGTGCAGCCTGCCGAAGGGCAGCTGCACCGTAACATCGACTGGCGCGGCGCCTTCTGGGTAGCAAGCGGCGTTCCAGCCCTCGTCCTGTTTTCGATCGGCGGCATTGCCGGCACGACCGGAACGCTGGCCTTCGCGATCTGGACCGTGTCCATGATCATGGGCTTCCTGCAGTCCTTCACCTATGCGGAAATCGCCGGCCTGTTCCCGAACAAGTCCGGCGGCGCCTCGATCTACGGCGCCACCGCCTGGCTGCGCTATTCCAAGTTCATCGCGCCGCTCTCCGTGTGGTGCAACTGGTTCGCCTGGTCGCCGGTGCTGTCGCTCGGCTGCTCGATCGCCGCCGCCTACATTCTCAATGCGCTGGCGCCATTGCCGGTGTTCAGCGAGACCTCGCCGGAAGTCGTCGCCTATGTCGCGGCGCATGTTGGAACAGCTCCCGCCGACGCCATCGCAGCGGTGACCGCTGCCGCGACACCGGCGATCCGCACCTGGTCGCTGTGGAGCCACACGCTGGGTCCGGTCTCCTTCACCTTCAACTCGACCTTCTTCATCGGCGCGGTGCTGATGCTGATCATCTTCTCGATCCAGCATCGCGGCATTCTCGGCACGGCCAATGTGCAGAAATATATCGGCCTGCTGGTCATCATCCCGATGCTGATCGTTGGCGTGGTGCCGATCTTCACCGGCCAGATCAACTGGGCGAACTTCTCGCCGCTGGTGCCGCTGGCGGCCGCCTATGCGCCCGAACCCGGCGCGTGGAACATCGCCGGGTGGACGCTTGTGCTTGGCGGCATGTTCATCGCGGCGTGGTCGACCTACGGTTTTGAGACCGCCGTCTGCTACACGTCCGAATTCAAGAACCCCGGCACCGACACGTTCAAGGCGATCTTCTATTCCGGCCTGCTCTGCATGCTTTTGTTCATCCTGGTGCCCTTCACCTTCCAAGGCGTGCTTGGCTTGAACGGCATGCTGGCGACTCCGATCGTCGACGGCTCCGGCGTTGCCGATGCGCTGGCCAGCATGGTCGGCGGCGGCAATCTGATCCACAGCCTGCTCGTCATGCTGATGATCCTGGCGCTGGTGCTCTGCATCATGACGGCGATGGCCGGCTCCTCGCGCACGCTCTACCAGGGCTCGGTCGATGGTTGGCTGCCGCGCTATCTCAGCCACGTCAACGAACATGGCGCGCCGACGCGGGCGATGTGGACCGACCTCGTCTTCAACCTGATCGTGCTGGCCATCGCCTCGGCCGACGCGACGAGCTTCTTCTTCATCCTCGCCGTGTCGAACTGCGGCTACATCATCTTCAACTTCCTCAACCTCAATGCCGGCTGGATCCACCGCATCGACAACGGCCATATCGCACGGCCGTGGAAGGCTCCGAGCTGGCTGCTCGGCGTCGGGGCGATCTTCGCGTATGTCAATGCGGTCTTCATGGGCGCCGGTGCCAAGGTCTGGAACCCGATGGCGCTGTGGGCGGGCCTGATCACCGCGGCGCTGATCATCCCGGTGTTCTGCTTCCGCCACTACATCCAGGACAAGGGCAAATTCCCCGACCACATGCTGGCCGATCTCGGCATGACGTCAGCCGATCTCAAGGTCAAGAAGGCGGGAATGCTGCCCTATTTGACGCTGGTCGCCGGCGTGGTGGTGATGCTGCTGGCCAACTGGCTGTTCGTCATCTGACGACGAGACTTGCAATGAAACGGGCGCGCTCCGGCGCGCCCTTTCTTTTCCGCGATCTGCTCAAGCCGGCATCAGCCAGCCTTGCGTATTGCCGTGTCCTCGAAGAACCGATTTGGCGGTCGCTTCAGGCCAAGATTCTCACGCAGCGTCGTACCCTCATATTCCCGCCTGAATATTCCTCGCCGCTGCAGTTCCGGCACCACCTTCTCGGCGAAATCATCCAGCCCGGCGGGAAGATAGGGGAACATGATGTTGAACCCGTCAGAGCCCTCGGCGACCAGCCATTCCTCCATCTCGTCGGCGATGGTCTGCGGCGTGCCGACGAATGCGAGGCCGGAATAGCCACCCAGCCGTTGCGCCAGCTGCCGGACGGTCAGATTCTCCGTCCGCGCGAGTTCGATGACGCGCTCGCGGCTGCTCTTCGAGGCATTTGTCTCCGGTATGTCCGGCAGGGCCGCGTCGGGATCGAAAGCCGACGCGTCATGGCCGAGAGCGATCGATAGCGAGGAGATGCCGCTCTCATAGTAGACCAGGCTGTCGAGCCTGGCGCGCTTGGCCCGCGCGTCCTCGACGCTGTCGCCGACGATGACGAAGGCGCCGGGCAAAATCTTGATGTCGTCGCGCGAGCGGCCGAGTTTTTGCGCGCGCGCCTTGACGTCGGCGAAGAAGCGCTGCCCCGCCGCGAGATCGGCATGGGCGGCGAAGATCACCTCCGCCGTTTCGGCGGCCAGCTGCCGCCCCGCCTCCGAGGCGCCGGCCTGCACGATGACAGGCCAGCCCTGCACCGGCCGCGCTATATTGAGCGGCCCGCGCACCGACAAATGCTCGCCCTTGTGGTCCAGCACATGCAGCCGCGCCGGATCGAAATAGAGCCCGCTGTCGGCATCGCGGATGAAAGCGTCGTCGGCGAAGCTGTCCCACAGGCCGGTCACGACATCGTAGAATTCCCGTGCCCGCCGGTAGCGCTCGTCGTGTTCGACATGCTCGTCGAGGCCGAAATTCAGCGCCGCATCGGGGTTCGACGTCGTCACGATGTTCCAGCCGGCGCGCCCACCGCTGATATGATCGAGCGAGGCGAAGCGGCGGGCAATGTGATAGGGCGCGTCGAAGGTGGTCGAGGCGGTGGCGACCAGCCCGATGTGATCGGTGACGGCGGCAAGCGCCGACAGCAGCGTGAACGGCTCGAAGGAGGTGACCGTGTGGCTGCGCCGCAGCGCCTCGATCGGCATGTTGAGCACGGCCAGATGATCGGCCATGAAGAAGGCATCGAACTTCGCCGCCTCAAGCGTCTGCGCGAAGCGCTTCAGATGCGCGAAATTGAAGTTGGCGTCGGGATAGGCGCCCGGATAGCGCCAGGCTCCGGTGTGAAGACTGACCGGCCGCATGAAGGCGCCGAGCCGCAGTTGCCGTTTTTCTACCATGGGAAACAATCCAGCGATGTCCGATATCGCTGCAGGATCGGCCTCTATCAGCCTGCTGAAAAGGAATTGTGTTTTGCCAAGCCGGCGCTGCGGAGCATTTTCGCCCGCCTGGCTGCCTGTGATGCGGATCATCCGCCATCGGCCAGTGGCGATGGCGGATGATCTGAGGTTGCCACCTTATTCCGCGGCGAGCGCCAGTTGCGGTCTTTCGTTGCCCTCGGCCGTTTCCTGCTCGCTTGCCTGCTCGTCGGCCGCACTCTTCTTGGGCTCGCGGCCGAAGAACAGAGCGTAGGCTGCCGGCAGCACGAGAATGGTGAGCACGGTGGCGACAAGGATGCCGCCCATCATGGCGTAGGCGAGCGGACCCCAGAACACGGCGCGCGAGATCGGGATCAGCGCCAGCACCGCCGTCATCGCCGTCAGCACGATCGGCCGGAAACGGCGGACAGCCGAGCCGATGATGGCCTCCGAGCGTTCCATGCCTCTGGCTATGTCCTGGTCGATCTGGTCGACCAGGATGATCGAGTTGCGCATGATGATGCCGAGCAGCGCGATGACGCCAAGGATGGCGACGAAGCCGAACGGCGCGCCGCTGATCAGGAGTGCCGCCGCCGCACCGATGATGCCGAGCGGGCCGGTGGCCAGCACCAGCATCGCCTTGCCGAAATGCTGCAGCTGGATCATCAGGAGCACGACGATGATGGCCAGCATGATCGGCGCCTTGGCGGCGATCGAAGCCTGGCTTTCGGCGGAATCCTCGGCGCCGCCCTGGATCTCGATCTTGTAGCCGGGCGCGAGGCCATCGCGCAGGCCCTTGATGTCGTTGTACATCTTGGTGACGACATCGTTGGACTGCACGCCATCCGGCAGCGTGCCGCGCACCGAGATGGTCGGCAAGCGGTCGCGCCGCCATTCGACGCCTTGCTCCAGCACCGGAACGACCTTGGCCACCTGCGACAGCGGCACGAAGCCGCCGAAGTCGGTCGGGATATAGACCGAGTTGACCGAGGACAGCAGCTTGCGGCTTGCCTCCGGCTCGCGGGCGACGATGGAGACCGTCTCCTCGCCGTCGCGGAAGTCGTCGAGCGGCGCGCCGGACATGGTTGCCTGCAGCATCTGGCGGATGCGCTGCGAGCTGACGCCGAGTGCACGGGCGCGATCCTGGTCGATGACCAGCTTCATCGCCGGCACCGGTTCCAGCCAGTCGTCGTGGACGGCGCCGAGCAGCGGATTGGCCTGGAATTTCGCCTTCACCTCATCGGCAATGCGACGCACCTCCTGGCGATCCGGACCCATGACGCGCATCTGCACCGGCCAGCCGGTCGGCGGGCCGAGGAACAGGCGGTCGACCTTGGAACGGATCGACGGGAAATCCTGCGCCAATATGGTGCGCAGCTTGACGATCAGCCGCTCGCGGGCCGGTTCGTCCTTGGCCATCACCAGAAGCTGCGCGAAGTTCGGATTCCTGAGCTGCTGGTCGAGCGGCAGGAAGAAGCGCGGCGCGCCCTCGCCGATATAGGTGGCGATGAAGCGCTTGTCCTGGTCGTCCATCATCCTGGATTCCAGCGCCTTGGCCTGCGTCTCGACCTCCTTGATTGAGGTGCCTTCCGGCAGCCAGAGATCGACGAGGATTTCCGGACGCGAGGACTGCGGGAAGAAATTCTGCGGGATGAACTGGAACGCCCACAGGCTGCCGGCAAAGGTCATCAGCGTCATTGCCAGCACGATGATGCGATGGCGCACCGCCCAGCCGACGGTGGCGCGCAGCCGCCGGTAGAAGCTGGTGTCGAAGGCATCGTGATGATTGCCGGCATGCTTGCGCTGCTTCAGGATCATGTAGCCGAGCCACGGCGTGAAATAGACCGCGACGAACCAGGACACGACCAGCGCGATACCGACGACGTAGAACAGCGTGCGCACATATTCGCCGGCCGTCGAGGCGGCGAAGCCGACCGGGATGAAGCCGGCGGTGGTGATCAGCGTACCGGTCAGCATCGGGAAGGCGGTCGAGGAGTAGGCGAAGCTCGCCGCCTCGATCTTGACCAGCCCTTCCTCGAGCTTTCGTTCCATCATCTCGACGACGATCATGGCGTCGTCGACGAGCAGGCCGAGCGCAATGATCAGCGCGCCGAGCGAGATGCGCTGCAGGTCGATGCCGATCTCGTACATGATGGCGAAGGTGGCGGCGAGCACCAGCGGAATGGCAATCGCGATCACCAGGCCGGAGCGCCAGCCGATCGACAGGAACGAAACGACGAGCACGATCAGCAGCGCCTCGCCAAGCGCCTCCATGAACTCGTTGACGGCGTCCTTGACGACCTCGGGCTGGTCGGAGATCTGGTCGACCGCAACGCCATAAGGCAGCTCTTCCTCGAAGCGCTGATAGGTCGCCTCGACGTCCTTGCCGACGTCCTTGACGTTGAAGCCCTTGGCCATGACGACGCCGACCTGGACGCTCTCGTGGCCGTTGAAGCGGTACTTGCGCTGGTAGGGATCCTCGAGACCGGAGGTCACGGTAGCGATGTCGCCGAGACGCGTCACCTGATTGCCGGCGCGCAGGCGAAGCTCGCGGATGTCGGCCGCCTTGGTCACGTCGCCCTCGACCGAGATGCGCACCGAACGCAGGCCGGTGTCGACCGAGCCCGCCGGATCGACATTGTTCTGGCCCTTGATGGCGTTCTGCAGGTCGGTCAGCGTCAGGCCGCGTTCGGCGAGCGCCTTGGACGAGACGTCGATATAGAGTTTCTCCGGCTGGTCGCCGATGATGACCGCCTTCTCGACGCCGGGCGTCGTCAAGAGCATGTCGCGCGCCTGGATGGCGAACTTCTTCAGCTCGGGATAGCTGTAGCCGTCGCCGCTGATCGAATGCAGCGTGATGAAGGTGTCGCCGAACTCGTCGTTGAAATAGGGACCGAGCAAGCCTTGCGGCAGCTCGCCGGCAATATCGCCGACCTTCTTGCGCACCTGGTAGAAGGCATCCTTCACCTGGTCGGCGTTGGTGTCGCCCTTGATCTGGACGGTGATGATGGCGCTGCCGGCGCGGGTGTAGGAACGCACGAAATCGAGATGCGGCGTTTCCTGCAGCTTGCGCTCGATCTTGTTGACGACCTGGTCTTCCATCTCCTTGATCGAGGAGCCCGGCCAGACCGCCTGGACGACCATGACGCGGAAGGTGAAATCCGGGTCTTCCTTCTGGCCCATGCGCATCAGGCCGAGCGCGCCGGCGATGATGATCAGGCCAAACAGGAAGCGCGCGATGCTCGGGTGTCCGATCGCCCAGCGCGAAAGGTTGAACGGCTTTTTTTCATTCGTGTCGGTGGTCATCGGCGTCAGTCCAATCCAATTGATTGTCGGCGCATGCGCGCGGCATGCTCACGGAATTTCCGATGCTGGCTTCCGGGCGACGAGGCTTTCCGAGCGGAGAGACACTCGTCGCGGTGGGACGCGAGGACGGATGTGGGGGTTACATCGACCTGACGTCTCGACAATCGGGCACTCGCCGCCCGGAAACCGTGACCCACTAAATCCCTGCGGCTTTCCGCCTAAGGTGATGACAAGTGGGTTTCATTTCGCCTGGGCTTCAGCGCAGGCTGCTGGTGGTCTCGCCATCATTTTGCGCCGATGCGGCCTGCTGCGCTGCATCGCCGGAGAGCTTGACCTTCAGGTTCTCGGTCATGAACTGGGTGCCGGCGGCAACCACGACGTCGCCCTGCTTCAGACCGTCGGCGACATTGACGCCGTCGGCGGTGAAGTCGCCGACCTTGACCGGGCGTGGATGAACCGTGTCGCTGCTGCGGTCGACGGTCCAGACGATCTTCTGGCCGTCCTTCTCGGCGAGCGCGCTGAGCGGGACCGACACCATCTGCTGCCGGCTCGCCACCGAGGCCTCGATATTGGCGGTCATGCCAAGCAGCACGCGCGGATCGTTGGGCAGCGAGACGCGAACGGCAAAGGTGCGCGACTGCGGATCGGCGCTGCCGGCAACCTCGCGGACCTTGCCGGCAAGCGTCAGCGCATCGTCCGACCAGAAGCTCGCCTTGACGTCCTTGCCCGGCTTGAATTCAGCGATATCCATTTCCGGAACGGCGATCAGCACTTCCTTCTCGCCGTCGACGGCGACCGTCATGACCGGCGTGCCGGCGCCAACCACCTGGCCGACATCGGCGGTGACGGTGGTGACGATGCCGTCCTGGCTTGCCTTGAGATCGGTGTAACCAACCTGGTTGCGGGCCTGGGCAAGGGTCGAGCGGGCAGCATCGCGCGTCGCCACCGCCTGGTTGTAGGTCAGCGTCGCCTGCTCAAGCTGCGACTTGGACGCGAAGTTCTTGGCGTAGAGCTGCTCGGCGCGCTTCTTGGTCAGATCGACCGTCTCGACCTGCCGCTCGGCGGCATCGAGGCTCGCCGCCGCACTCTTGACCGACAAGTCGTAATCAGAGGGGTCGATGCGGGCCAGCACATCGCCAGAGGTCACATGCTGGCCGATGTCGACGAGGCGCTCGGTGACCTTGCCGGCGACACGGAAGCCGAGGTTCATCTCGGTGCGGGCACGCACCGAGCCGGAATAGTCGAGCTCGCGGGTGGTTTGCGCCTGGCCGATCTCGACCACCTTGACCGGCCGGATGATGTCCTTGACTTCGGCCTTCTCCTGGCTGCAGCCGGCAAGCCCGAGCACCGCGACGACGAGCACGGCCGGACCGACTGCCGGAAGCCTGCTCATGATGGAATTGGACAAAGACACTTTGGTACTCCCAAACTGGAGATGAACTGTCTTCCGGCGCCCGGCGGGCGGCGGCTATTTCTTCAAGGCCTTGATCGCGTAATCGATGAGGTCGTCGGGCATCGCCCGGTTGGTCTTGGCAAGACATTGCGCCACCATCTGCGGATGGCACAGGATGACGGTGGCGGCGCCGAAGCAGCGCGACGCGATCACCGGATCCTGCTCGGCGAACTCGCCGGCTTCGATACCCTGGCGGATCACCTCGGCGAACAGATCGTGGATGCTGTCGACATGCTTGTCGATGACGCCCCAGTCGCGTTCGAGCGCCACGATGACCATCTCATGCACCTTCTGGTCGTCGAGCATGACTTCCATCGTCATCTTGTATTGCGCATGCACGTAGCGACGCAGCCGCTCCTCGGCGCTGATCGGCAGGCGGGAAATCTCGTAGGCCATCTTGTAGCTGGCGCCGAGCATCCGGCCGCAGACGGCCTGGTGGATTTCGACCTTGGAGGCGAAGAAGCGGTAGATGTTGGCCGGCGACATGCCGAGCTCGCGCGCAATGTCGGCGACATTGGTCTTGCCGTAGCCATAGTGGCGGAACAGGCGTTCGGCGCAGTCGAGAATGCGGGTGACATTCTCCTGGCGGGTCGGGTCGGCCACGATGTTGGCGGTCTCGGGCATGGCTCTCTGTCAAATTACGAGTGACGAATTTCAATTTTCATCAGTCGTAAATCGAAATTCGTGAGATGTCAACGCGGATTCGACGTACGCGTATAATTGGTGACAGATGGTGACAGTTGCAAAGAGGCAATGACCAACGTTCGCGATTGGCCAATGGCGCTGATCCGGTCGTCATCCTAGGGCGAAGCAAGGAGCGCAGCGACGCGGCGCAGACCCTAGGATCCATGCCGCGACGCGTGTCGAAGAATGCAGCGGTATCAAGAAGTTACGCCGATACACGCCTAACGTCCGCCGCCGGCAATTCTCGACCGCTGGAGTACGGCCGTAAGGTCGCGGCATGGATCCTAGGGTTTCCGCGACGTCGCTTCGCGACTGCTCCACCCCAGGATGACGAAGTTCCGAAGGCGCGGCAAATTGTCGAGGCCAAAGCGGCAGTACGGCTAGGCCTCCTTCGCCATTTCCCTCAGCCGGAACTTCTGGATCTTCCCGGTCGAGGTCTTGGGGATCTCGGCGAAGATCACCGCCTTCGGCACCTTGAAGCGGGCAAGCAGCGCGCGGCAGTGTTCGATGATCTCGGCCTCGGTCGCCGTCCTGGCGGGCTTCAGCTCGACATAGGCGACCGGCACCTCGCCCCATTTGTCGTCGGCCCGGGCGACGACGCCGCAGGAGGCGACGGCGGGATGCTTATAAAGCGCGTCCTCGACCTCGATCGACGAGATGTTCTCGCCGCCCGAAATGATGATGTCCTTGGAGCGGTCCTTGAGCTGGATGTAGCCGTCGGGATGCATGACGCCGAGGTCGCCGGAGTGGAACCAGCCGCCGGCGAAGGCCTCGTCGGTGGCCTTGCGGTTCTTCAGATAGCCCTTCATGACGATGTTGCCGCGGAACATGACTTCGCCGATGGTCTCGCCGTCGGCCGGCGTTTCCGTCATCGTCTCGGGGTTCATCACGGTCAGGCCTTCGAGCGCTGCATAGCGCACGCCCTGCCGCGCCTTCTTCGCTGTCCTCGGCCCCTTCTCCAGCCCGTCCCACTCATTGTGCCATTCGTTGACGACCGCCGGACCGTAGGTCTCGGTCAGGCCGTAGAGATGGGTGACGGCAAAGCCGGCATCGGCCATGCCCGACAGCACCGCCTCCGGCGGCGGGGCGGCGGCCGTGTTGAAGGTGACCGTCTGCGGGAACTGGCGCTTGTCCTCGTCCTTCGCATTGATCAGCACCGACATGACGATCGGCGCGCCGCAGAGATGGGTCACGCCATGGTCGGCAATCGCGTCGTAGATCGGCTTCGGCCGCACCCAGCGCAGACAGACATGGGTGCCGGCCTGCACGGCGAGAGTCCAGGGAAAGCACCAGCCATTGCAATGGAACATCGGCAGCGTCCACAAATAGACCGCGTGCTTGGCCATGCCGGCATGGATGGTGTTGGTGTAGGCCATCAGCGCCGCGCCACGATGGTGATAGACGACACCTTTCGGATTGCCGGTCGTGCCCGAAGTGTAATTGAGCGAGATGGCGTCCCATTCGTCGTCGGGCATCGACCAGGCAAAATCCTCGTCGCCGCCGGCGACGAAATCCTCGTAGTCGAGCGTGCCGATCCGTTCGCCCTTCGGATAGGGCGCGTCGGTGGAATAATCCGGATCGTCATAGTCGATGATCAGCGGCTTGGTCTTGGCCTGCGCCAGAGCCTCCTTCATGACGCCGGAAAATTCACGGTCGACGATGAGCACTTTCGTCTCGGCATGGTCGAGCTGGAAGGCGATTACCGCAGCATCGAGGCGGGTGTTGAGTGAATGCAGCACCGCTTTGGTCATCGGCACACCGAAATGCGCCTCCAGCATCGGCGGCGTGTTGGACAGCATCACGGTGACGGTATCGCCCTTGCCGATGCCGCGCTTCGAGAGCGCCGAGGCGAGCTTCAGCGAGCGCCGCCAGAAATCGCGATAGGTAATGCGCTGGCTGCCATGGATGATGGCGACATGGTCGGGATAGGTCCTTGCCGCCCGCTCCAGATAGGTGAGCGGCGTCAGCGGCTGGTGATTGGCGGCGTTCTTGCCGAGATCCTGTTCATACGGATTGCCCATCCCGTCCTCCCCAATGTCCATCATCGACTTCTAATCACAGGCCTCGCGCCGCGTCACCACCAACGATGCCACGACAGGGCGCATTTGGTGCAATGATGATCCAGATTCAGCGAGCGAATGAGCATCGTATACCTCGCCCAATTTGACTTTTGTCGAGAGCCGTGAATAATGTCAGCCGAGGAGATGGCATGGCGATCCGACCGGCAGAACAGCTTATCCACAAGGCCGCCTGGCTCTATTACGCCCATGGCCTGCGCCAGGACCAGGTGGCCAGCCAGCTTAACATTTCCCGCGCTTCGGTCGCCATGTATCTGCGCAAGGCGCGCGAGACCGGCATCGTCAACATCTCGACCTCGACCCAGCTTTTCACCGACGATGTCATGGCGCGCCAGCTCGAGGACGCGCTTGAGCCTCGACGCGGTCTGGATCGCGCCGGAAAACGACTATGTCATCGATCCGTCGACCGACATCGCGGTGCTGGCGGCGAGCGTCTTTCTCGAACTGGTCAAGAAGGGCGACCGCATCGGCGTCGCCTGGGGCCGAACCATCTACACCATCGCCGACATCATGTCCTATGCCGACCTGCAGGACGTCACGGTGGTGCAGCTCTGCGGCAATCTCGGCGCGCCCTACTCCTACCGGCCCGACCAGTGCACGATGGAAATCGCGCGCCGGCTCAACGCCAAGGGGCTGAATTTCTACGCGCCGCTGGTGCTGACGACGGAAGCGCTGGCGCATGGCCTGCGCGCCGAGCCGGTGATCCGCGAGCAATTGTCCGGGATCAGCGACTGCGATCTCGCGCTCTATTCGGTCGGCACAGTCGATGCCGACAGCCATGTCGTCAAATGCGGCGCGCTGAGCGTCGGAGAGATGGCTTTGCTGCGCGAGGCGGGTGCGGCCGGCGTCATCGCCGGGCAGATCATCGATGCCGCCGGCAAGGCGCTCGACTGCAGCTACAACCGCCGCGTCATCTCGGCGGCGCTGTCGTCGCTGCGCCAGATCGAAAAGCGCCTGATGGTGGTGCAGGAGGACAGCAAGTTCGAACCGCTGCTCGCGGCCCTCGCCGGCGGGCTCTGCACGCATCTCGTGGTCGGCGCGCGCATGGCGAAGCGGCTGCTGGACCATGCCGGGCAGCGGCGACCGAAAAGGCCTCCTAGACAGACACAATCCTTGCCGCCGGCGCATTGTCATCAAAGCGTCGCGGCATTCCTGTTCACAGCAACACAAAGACAGCAAAGCGGACGAAGCGAAATGAAGAATCTGTGGAATGACGGCGACGCCGAAAAGACTGGTTGCCGACTATGCGAAGAAGGGCGTCGGCCGCGATCTGGCGCTGCGCGTCTACACGACGCGGCTGCTCGGCGGCGAACCCCGCCTGGTGCTGCATGGTGGCGGCAACACCTCCTGCAAGACCAAGGCCACCGACCTCGTCGGCGACGAGTGGGACGTGCTCTGCGTCAAGGGCAGCGGCTGGGACATGGGCGTCATCGAGCCGCAGGGCCTGCCGGCGGTCAAGATGGGCGCGCTCCTCAAGGCGCGCGCGCTGGACAAGCTCGGCGACGAGGACATGGTGGCGCTGCAGCGGGCAAACCTCATCGACCCCGCCTCGCCCAATCCGTCGGTCGAGACGCTGCTGCACGCCTTCCTGCCGCACAAATTCGTCGACCACACGCATTCGACCGCCATCCTTGCCATCGTCGACCAGAAGGACAGCGAGCCGCTGGTGCGAAAAGTGTTCGGCGCCAAGATGGGCTACGTGCCTTACATCATGCCGGGATTCGACCTGGCAAAGGCGGCGGGCCGACGTCTTCGACGCCGATCCCAGCGTCGAGGGCCTGATCCTCGACAAGCACGGCATCTTCACCTTCGGCGACGATGCCAAGCAGGCCTACGACCGGATGATCCATTATGTGAATGTCGCCGAGGACTATGTGGCGCAGAACGGCAAGCCACGCACCGAAAAGGCGGCGCTGCCGGCGAAGCTGGCGAAGCCGCAGGACATTGCGCCGATGCTGCGCGGCGCGGTGGCGGTGGCGCGCGGCGAAGGTCGCTTCGACCGCATGATCAGCGACTTCCGCACCTCCGACGCCATCGTCGATTTCATCAACTCGGCCAAGATCGCCGACTATGCCGGCCGCGGCGTGTCGACGCCGGACCTGTCGATCCGCATCAAGACCGGACCGATGGCGGTGCCGGCGCCGGACGCCGACAAGATCGGCGACTACAAAGCCGTCATCCGCAGCCATGTCGAGACCTTCGCCAAGGATTATCGCGCCTATTTCGAGACCAATGACGCGCTCGACGACGTCAAGCGCACCATGCTCGACCCGATGCCGCGGCTGACGCTGGTGCCGGGCCTCGGCATGTTCGGCCATGGCCGCACGCTGAAGGACGCCAGGATCGCCTCCGATGTCGGCGAGATGTGGATCGAGGCGGTGCGCGGCGCCGAGGCCGTCGGCCATTTCCATCCACTGTCGAAGGCCGATTTGTTCCCGCTCGAATACTGGTCGCTGGAACAGGCCAAGCTTGCCTCGAACAAGCCGAAGCCGCTGACCGGCCAGGTGGTGCTGGTCACCGGCGGCGCCGGCGCGATTGGCGCTGCGACGGCCAAGCTGTTCGCCGACAATGGCGCGCACGCCGTCATCGTCGATCTCGATCCGGCGAAGGCCGCGGAAGCGGCCAAGAAGGCCGGCAACGGCTCGATCGGCGTCGGCGCCGACATCACCAATCCCGACCGAGCTGCGCGCCGCCTTCGACAGAGCGGTCGCCGTCTTCGGCGGCCTCGACATCCTGGTCTCCAATGCCGGCGCTGCCTGGGAAGGCCGGATCGGCGAGCTTGACGACGCCCTGCTGCGCAAGAGTTTCGAGCTCAATTTCTTCGCCCACCAGTCGGCGGCGCAGAACGCCGTGCGCATCATGCTGGAACAGGGCACCGGCGGCGTGCTCCTGTTCAATACCTCCAAGCAGGCGGTCAATCCCGGGACCGAAGTTCGGCGCCTACGGCATCCCCAAGGCGGCGACGCTGTTCCTGTCCAGGCAATATGCGCTCGACTACGGCGCACAAGGCATCCGCTCGAACGCGGTCAATGCCGACCGCATCCGCTCCGGGCTGTTGACCGACGCCATGATCGCCAGCCGCTCGGGCGCGCGCGGCGTGTCGGAGAAGGAATACATGTCCGGCAATCTGCTGGGGCAGGAAGTGACGGCCGAGGACGTCGCGCAGGCCTTCCTGCACCAGGCGCTGGCCGAGCGGACCACCGCCGACGTGACGACGGTCGATGGCGGCAACATCGCGGCGGCGCTGCGCTAGGGATGTAAAGACATGCCTTGGAGCGGTTCATTGTTTCACGAAAACGACGAACCGCTCCGTCTCCTGGTCTTGACGCGGTTCCAGACGGAAAGCCGTTTTCACACTTTGTGCTGAAAAACTGCTTCAACCGGTCGAAATCCCGCTCCAATCCTTCGCTTATTGCTCAACAGTTTAAGGGGCGCCTTGTGTTTCGCATGCGAGCTCCAACCCTGATCATTGGTGGAGTTGTCTATGGCAGCGAAAAGACTTCGTATCGGCGTGCTCTTCGGCGGGCGCTCGGCCGAGCATGACGTGTCCGTGCTTTCGGCGACCAATGTCATGGCGCGCGCTGGAGCCGGCGAAATACGATGCCGTTCCGGTCTTCGTCACCCGCGACGGGCAATGGCTGCTGAGCAGTTTCGAGGACGGCGAACTGGCGACACCGTCATGCGGGACGGAGGTCTGCCTGGTGCCGGGCGGGCATGGGCGGATGCTGGCGATCCCCGCCAGTGGCGCGCCTCACGACCTGCCTGGGATCGACATCGTGTTTCCCGTGCTGCACGGCCTGCATGGCGAGGACGGCGCCGTGCAGGGGCTGGCCGAGGTGGCACGCGTGCCGCTCGCCGGCTGCGGCATCCTTGGTTCGGCCACCGCGCTCGACAAGGACATCGCCAAGCGGCTGCTGAAGGCAGCCGGACTGCCTGTCGCGCGCTCGGTGACGATCGATGAGGGTGCAGCACCTTCCCTCGCCGAGCTGGAAGCCGAACTCGGCCTGCCGCTGTTCATCAAGCCGGCGCGGCAAGGCTCGTCGGTCGGCGTCCGCAAAGTCTCGGCGAGCCAGGAATTCGCCGGGGCGCTCGCCGAAGGTTTTCAGCACGACCGCAAGCTGTTGGCCGAGGAGTTCATCCGTGGCCGCGAGATCGAATGCAGCGTGCTGGAGGACACGGAAGGCGGCCTGTTCGTTTCCCGCCCCGGCGAAATCGTGCCGGCCGAAAGCCACGGCTTCTACAGCTACGATGCCAAATACATCGACAAGGACGGCGCGGCGCTGAAGGTGCCTGCCGACCTGCCGCCAGGAGATCGAAGCCAGGATCCGCGAGACGGCGGCGAAGGCGTTCCGCGCGGTCGGCTGCGACGCCATGGCGCGCGTCGACTTCTTCGTCATGCCGGACATGGACTTCGTCATCAACGAGCTCAACACCATCCCCGGCTTCACCGACATCAGCATGTATGCCAAGGCGATGGCGGCAAGCGGCGTCAGCTATGCCGAAGTCATCGACCGGCTGGTGGCGCATGGGCTGGCGCGCGCCGGGCGATCGGGCTGAAGGGCGAAGAGCTCAAACAAAAAGAGCGGCCCGCGAGCCGCTCCTCTGCCAATAGGCCAAAGA
>CAWBIN010000014.1:0-225622 GCA_963788955.1 uncultured Alphaproteobacteria bacterium
GAGCTGGCAAGGGCGACAATCTGATCGGCGATGGCGCGCTTGGTTGCCTGCAGCTGCGGCAGCGCGCCGTCGAACGGGTTCATGCTCCGCCGCGACGAAGGAATTGTCGTTTCCAGGTCGGGGGCAAGAGCCCATCCTGAACCGAGATCAGTCAGGTTCGTGGCAGCGGTGGTGGCGTAATCGCCACCAACCGGGAGGACGACACCCCATGAACCCACGGCTGCCCCGATCAGGTGTGGATGGAACCTGGTGGTTATCCACCGTGACCGGGGTGCGGCCGGGAAACCGTTGCGCCACATCACCGAGAAAGGGATCACCTCGACTTTCGGCAAGTGGGGTTCCAGGAGAGACACGATCGCCGTGTCATCCGGTGGCAAACACTCCACGAGGCTCACCGGCGCTTGGTCGGCCTCCCACGCCTGCAATGTTCGAATGACGTAATCCGCCACCTGTTCGAGTGGAACAGTAAGCAGATCCCGCTGGATGCAGACCAACGTCTTTGCCTTCGAGCGATGATCGATCAGATCGCTCGCGAGATCGAGAAAGGCGTCATCACCGGATTTCGTGGCATGTGGTACCGCGTCCAACAGTAGATCGAATGATTCCTGGTCACGCGTGTCGACCAAGTCGAACTCGGCAAGAATCTTGCCGAGGAGGTCCTGGCTGCCGGGAACCGGTGGGGTCAGTGTTGCCCCGGTGATCGCGGTTCGGGCGCCATAACGTCGAGCGATCGACGCGGCCGCGGCGATTAATCCGAGGTATCGCGGCCAGTATGCGTTGATGAAACTTCCACCCATGATGTGTACGAGGTCCACGCGGGACAGGTCCTCGATACCCGTTGCCTCGCGCGGAATCAAGCCAGGTTCGCCAGCAACACGATCGCCAAACGCGACCACCTCTGCCGGATCCTCCGATGGTGCGTTCCAGCAGCCGTGGTACAGCGTGTCAACGAAGCGAACCTTGGGGTGCAGATCTCCGTGGAGCACAGAACTCTGGCCTGGCCTGGGTGTGTCTACCCACACCTCCGCCTGCGGCATTGTCTGTGCGTAGTGGCGCAGCCAACTCGCTGTAATGAACTCATCGCCGTAGTTGGGGTGGCCGCAGGTGCCGATGAGATAAAGCACTGGATGGCCTTCAGCAGTGGGCACTGATCAACTCCCTTGCGTTGCGACGTAAACCCCAGCATCCCAGAGACCTGGCGATGGTGATTCACCTGGCTGGTTCACTCCCCACCCAAGACGATCATTAAACGGCTAAGAGTGCCTGTGCTCCGGAGATCTGGTGCCACGGACCTTGTCTGAGATTAGGCGCATCGGCTTGGTGACGCGCCACGAGTGGCTCGCCAACAGCGCTGCCTCCCGAGCTTCCGCGTGCTGCACATTCTGACGTTCCAGCTGGAGTTCGTGTTCCAGGGCGTGCACGCGGTCCGCTTCTTGTGTTGCGGCTCTATGAATGACCGCGTAACGGCGATTGCGACCACGGACGTCGTTGAGCCAGGCGAGGTCGACTGCCTTGGCTCTTGCTTCCGCTACCTGCGCCTGATAGTCCCAGCGATCGAAGTCCCCTGCGTAGAGTTCCGCGATCATCTGCAGCGCGGAGTCACTGATGAACTCGGCCTGATACGGAACGACGCTCTCGTTGATTCGCGGCATGGGTGGTGCGTCGATGCCATGCTCTTTCAAATGCTGTCTGATCTGATCGAGCCCAGAGCTCATGCTCTCCTGTCGCACCAGGAGAGTGTGGCCGAGCGGTTGACGTCCCAGGAGTCGATGTTGAGGCCAAAAATGCACATCCAGGTCTTCCCAGTCATGCGCCTCGGTCACGTGAGAGGTCAGAGAGATCATGAACTCATCGAACATCGACGAGATCTGACCGACTGAATCAATCGACCCCAATGGGTGGTCGAAACCAGATGGAAGTTGTTCGTAGTAGTACGGCTCGAGAGTTAGGTACTTCCCGGCCCAGGCAGAGAACGTGCGACTAACTGGATGGCGAATGCATTGGACGGTCAGGACGTCGGTCGAAGTAAGCGCGTCTTCGCGTTCTTCCGACGTGAGATTGTCCCACGTGTATCTGAAGTCGATACGCGTGTCCCAAACTGTTTGATACGGAGCCGACTCGCCCCACAGCGATCGCTCGGTGAGGGCATCGACGTCGATGTCGTGGAGTGGGAGCAACCACCAGCGAAGGCTGGTGCCGGCGACTTTGGGATTACCGGTGATGAACAACCGGGACCGCGGGAAGAACGTCGACGTAAGCAGCGAGTGCTCAATGAACTTGTCCGTGGGCGACGTCATGGTCGTACGGTATCTAGTCAAGCAAGCTGCGGTGGCGTCGGTGCATTCAGCGACCTCTTGCCAACTCCTCGACCAGCCCACGCAGTGCGCTCACTGCCGCCTCAACGACTTCTTCGGAAGTGGCTGCGTCCACTTGTGGCGCCAAGTCATCCAATCGAGGCTGCAACTCGGACAGGTCTCCGATGACCTTGACGCCGAATGATCCCACGGCATCGATGATTCGCTCGGCCTCCCGCGTAGCCCACGGCCCGGCGGCTTTGGGCAGCGCCACCTTCGTCTCCAGTGCTCGCCTTCCCGCCAGAATCTGGCGGGCGAGCAAACTCCGCACGACGGTGTTGTACTTCTTCTCGTTAATGGTGGAATCACCGAGGCTGACGTTTAGCCGGCGCAATAACTCCGCCGAGCTGGCACCTAAGGATTCGTTCGCGGGGTTGACCATCCGGTAGCCGCTCGACTCGATACCAATCGCTTCGGAAAACCTCCGCCAAAGTATTTCTGGGTCTGCCCCTGCTGGTGGCAGCGTGATCACCGTGATGTGATCGCTAGAGACCGCGGCCGACCATCGTCGAAGAATTGCTTCCAGGTCGTGCTGTGACCAGAAGTTGCGAAACGCTGGGTGCCCTTTGCGCGATTCGACGACGGCTCCGAAGTACTCCTGCCAGCTCCACGTCTTGTGATGCTGCGTTGACTGCTGCCACTGGGCTGGGAGAGTCCGGACGAGATCCCTCGCGGTGATGTAGACCCGAACGTCGGCGTTCCCTAACGCGGATACTGCCCGTCGCACTGCGGAGCCATCCGCTCGGCAGAGGGTCTCCATTGAAATCAGGGAATGGAGGAGATCCGACGTCAACAGCGAGGAAACAAGCTCGTTCCACATCGTGCCATCCGCCTTGCCACGTATGGCATCCTGCGATGCGCGGATTTGTTCCCGGTTACTGGGGATGAGCAGACCGCGTTCCCTCAGTTCGGCACGATTCTCGTGTAGCACCCCCTGGAGGTACGTGGTCCCCGACTTGGGTTCGCCGATGTGGAGGTGGACTGTGTGGGTCATTGGGCTTGTTCCTCTGCCTGCTCACCGTTGTCTTTGAGTCGGCCGCGACCGCGCTTCTTGCCGCCGCCTTGCAACTGTTGCCGTTTGTCGGCGGCAACCTTGTCGGCCAAGCCGGTGAGTGCGGACACAGCAACACTGAGCAGATCCTCTGTCGGCAGCTCCTCAGGCCAAACGCGCGGGCTCACCTGTTCCAGTTGTGGGTCGAGGTCGGCGATGTCTCCAATGATGTTGACCCCCGCGGTCTTGATTTCGTCGATGACCCGGTCGGACTCAGTGCGGAGCCACTTGTGGTACTCCTCGGGCACGGTCAGACCAGGGTGGGGATCCGGCACGCCAGGCAGCACTTTGTGAGAAAGTGCGCGATTGACCCCGTGCTGGTATGCCCATGTCGACATATCCATCGACTCCGATTGAAGGTTCACTCGCCGAAGTAGTTCGGTTGCCGTGGGGCCGAGTGATTCGTTGGTTGGTGTCGTCCGTTCGAGTTCGAGACCGTGAATCTGGAACGCCTCCGCCATTCGCTGCCATAAGAGAGTCGGATCCGCGCCGCGAGGGGGCACGGTCACCACCGTGACGTTCCCCGGTCCGACCTGCTGGGCCCAAACGCGAGCGATGCGGCCGACGTCTTGGCGGTTCCAAAAGTGCTTCTTCGGTGACGAAGGACCGATGCGAGTGACACCCTCGATGTAGTCGCGGTAGGTGGTGGTTCGACCATTTCGCACGGCTGTCGCCCACTGCGCCGGAAGTACCCGTGCCAAGTCGCGCGCACCCAATACGACACTCACCTCCGCTGGAGCCAGATCCGCGGTTATCTGACGAACCTGATCCTTCTTGGCAAACGACAAGAATTCCACGGAAATGATTGCTTCGGAGTCGGTCCAATCGTTTAGTTGACCGACCATGCGCGGCCAGGAACCTTTGATCGAGCCAAGGTGGCTGCCACCTTTCAGATTCAGTACGTCACGCACCGCCTCGACTTGATCCGACCAAGGCTCCGGATAGAGGACTCCCGCGACGGCGAGTCGTTCTCGGTTGCGCGCCAGCATGCCCTGCACGTAGGTCGTGCCGGTCTTCATCGCTCCGATGTGCAGTCGAACTCGCTTTACGCTCACGTGGCCTTCCTTATGTCCGACTTCGCTGGTTCGCCAGCGACTGTTGGGTTCGAGTCGACAGCGCGTCGTCGTATTCGGGATAGGAGTGTCCGCTTCTGATCTGGGTCCGACCGAGGCGCCTCCCCAGCCGTCGCTCCGCGCTGTTCTTGGCTGATCCGCCGCAGCAAGGCGTCAACAGCGTCGACGCCTACGTCGACAACAGCTGACTCTGGGAGTGGCGACGGTGGTGCCGTCTCAATTGCGCCGAGAGGCGAGACTAGATCGTCAAGGGTGCCGACGACGTTGTAGCCCCGGCCCTCTATCGACGTTGTCATCAGTTGGGATCGTTCGCACGCCCACCGGGCGTCGACCGGATTCAACTCGATAGGGCGATCGTTCTCTCCCTCGGCCAGGACTCGACGCACAAGGAACCGCTTGACGTGTTGGCGATAAACCGGCCAAGCCATGCCGTCGCTAACTTGTTCATTTAGTCGCCGAAGGAACTCAGCTTCTGCTGCACCTAGGGAGGTGTTAGCCGTCTTGCTTTGGACCTTGTTCGTGGGTAACTCGACATTCAGGACTTCTGCAAATCGGGCCCATAGGAGGTTTCGATCGGCGCCAGGCGGTGGCACCGTGACAATATGGATGCGATCAGCAGGCACCGCCTTCTGCCATCTGGCAAGGATCGCGGGCAGGTCTTGAAAGGCCCAAAATCCCTTCACGCGGTCCGTCCCGGATTCTGCTTTTTCACGCACTCGCTCGACGAACGCCGACAGCGTGTCCGTCTTCCCGTTCTTCAAGTCTTCTTGCCACACTGCTGGCAGTTGACGCAGCAGGTCGCGTGCCGTGACAAGCACTCGCACTTCTGTGCCGGACAGATCATGCATGATCCGATCAATTTGTTCAGTCCCCGCCAGACTCAAAATCTCGTGAGAGATCAGGCTCCGACCCTGCCAGCCGTGCATCTGTGTCAACAATCGTGCCCATGTTCCAGGAGCACGCTCGTCGTAGTGGCCGCGAAACGCGTGGCCCATCACGTCCTGCGCAGGTAGGAAATGGTCGGGGCCAGTTCCCGGATAAAGCAAGCCTTGTTCGCGTAACGCATCTCGGTTGCGAGCAATTACCTGCTGTACGAAGGTGGTACCAGTCTTAGGAAGCCCGATGTGTAAATAGATGACGGGCCCCGTGGTCACGCCCACCACTCTAGCGTCGGGAGTGAAGCCTTCGCCTCACAGCCCCGGCCCAGGAATCCAGTCGCTCCGAGCGTTTTGCCAACGCCACGCCCAGAGGTTCGGTTGGTGCTCGTGGCTGTCGATCGCTAGCCAACCACGACAACAATGATGCCGTCGCATCGATCGCCACGTCGGCCTCGGCCGCGGCAGGTACGTCGTCAAGCCCCACTGTCTCGGCTGGGCCGTCCGTCGTTGGTTCGAGTTCCTGCAGATCCCCCACGACGTCATAGCCAGCCTTGGTTACGGCTGCTGCGAGCTCAGCCGACCAACGCTGCGCGACAGCCCGCTGCCCTGGTGTCAGGCCGAAATGGCCCTGGATTTTCTCACCACTTGTCAGCGTCTGGGTCAGGTATCGCTTGACGACGGATATGTAGACGGGTCGTGGCACGCTGCCTTGCAGGGAGGCATTGACGCGACGCAGAAACCTTGCCTGCGGTGCGCTGAGGGATGTATTGCTCCGCACTTGCATGGCGGATAGGTCCACCGCGCTCGGATCGATGCCGATGACGCCGGCGAAGCGTCGCCACAACAGATCACGAGGAGCACCCTTGGGTGGCACCGTGATGACATGGATTCGATGAGCGGGAATGGCAGCCGACCATCGGCTGAGGATGGTGGTCACATCCTGCTGCTTCCAGAAGCCCTCCAGTTCATCTGAGCCTGCATCAGAATGCCCCTCTTGGGCTTGTTGGAAGTGCCGTTGGAAACCTACCTTGCCACCGTTCTTGAGTCGCTCTTGCCAGACAGCGGGTAACTGCCGCTCAAAGTCACGGACAGTTGCGATCACGTGCACTTCGGCGGGTGCCAGGTCGGAGACCGCTCGTTGTACGTGCGCGGGCGAGGCCAGCGTTAAAAGTTCATGGGAAATAACGACGGTGCCTCGCCACCCTCGAGCCTGCTTGACCAGACGAGGCCACGAACCGGAAACACGCGGGTTCTCACGCCCCATGAAGAGATGCTCAGTCAGATCCTGCGCCGCCAGGAAGTGGGCTTGTCCGGGGCCCGGGTAGAGCACGCCGGACTTTCGAACAATCCCCCTGTTTGCCGCCAGGACTCCCTGAAGGTACGTGGTTCCCGTCTTCGGAACTCCAATGTGAATGAACACACGATTTGTCGCAGGGTTCATGACATCGATCGTAGAACCTCTGGACAAGGGCGTGTCGTGAACCGTGTCAGTAGAGTCAACACATGCGCCCAGACCTGCTCGACGACGAGGCCCTTGACCGCGTACACGCACAGGCAATGCGGATCCTTGAGGATGTCGGGACCGAAGTCCACGGCGACGCCGCTCTGCAGCTGCTCAAGGAGGCGGGTCAGCGGGTCGACGGAACTCGAGTTCGTTGGGACGCCGGCTTCGTGATGGAGCAGCTCGCACACGCCCCATCAGCCTTTGAAATGCGGGGGCGCGACCCGGCGCGTCAGGTTCACATCGGCAATGGAAGCCTGGTTCACACACCTGTGGGAGGCCCGCCGTTCGCGTCCGACGGCGAACGGGGCCGTCGAGACGGCACCATGACCGACCACGTCGAGCTGGTCAAGCTTGCACATGCGAGTGACGTACTGCCCGTATTACAGAGCGGGACAACCGAGGCTCAGGATCTTTCTTACCTGAGTCGTCACTTGGAGATGGACTACTCCATAGTTCGCTGGAGTGGGCGACCGTACATTCTCTACGGAACTAGTGGTCCCAAGACTCGTGACGGGTTGACGCTGGCAGCTATTGCCGCAGGGGGTACCGAGGCACTGGTCCAGACACCTGGTGTGCTCGGGATCGTCAATCCCAACAGCCCACTTGTCTGGGATGAGCTGATGGTCGATGAGCTGATGGCATGCGCAGAGTTCGGACAGCCGGTTGCCATCACACCTTTCCTGCTGGCGGGCGCCTCGGCACCCGTTTCGTTGGCGGCTGGCTTGTCATTGCTGGTAGCCGAAACGTTGTCCGGCGTTGCCATTGCACAATTGGTCCGACAAGGAACTCCGTGCATTTTGGGCTGTTTTTTCAACGGAGTTGATATGCGCTCTGGTGGGCCGTCGCTTGGCTTGCCTGAGGCGGTTTTGACGACATTTGCGGGTGCGCAACTGGCGCGTCGATACGGCTTGCCCCTGCGTGGTGGCGGTGGGCTGTGCTCCGGGATCGTTCTTGACGCGCAAGCGGCTACAGAGAGCACGATGTCTATGTGGGCTACCTATTTGTCGGAGTGTGACCTGGTCGTCCACGCCGCAGGGTGGTTGGAGGGTGGTCTCACTGCTTCGTACGAAAAGTTCGCGCTGGATATCGAGGTGATCCATATGTTCGATCGACTTCGCGAGGGCATCGTTGTCGACGAAGAGCAACTGGCATTCGACACCATCGCAGACGTTGGCCCTGGCGGGCTGTTCTTGGCGCATGAACATACGCTGGCGCGTTTTCGCACCGACCTGTTTATGAGTCCGCTGTTTCGGTCACAGGCCTATCCCACGTGGGTCAAGCAAGGATCGCGCACCACCGACGTGGTCGCGACTGATCAGTGGAAGGCGTTGTTGGATTCGTACGAGGATCCGGGCATCGATGACGCGCTCGATAGCGAGCTACGAGAGTTCGTTGACCGTCGAAGCGCCGAGTTAGATGCGTAGACGGTCGTGGAGCAGGTAGATCTTCACGGCCTTTCCGTCGCATATGAGCGCGTCGGACACGGCCCACCGTTGGTCCTCTTGCACGGAATCTTGCAGGACAGCCGAGCGTGGCGCCGTCAACTGGATGGACTGGCTGACGACTTCACCGTGGTCGCGTGGGACGCACCCGGTTGCGGTGATTCATCGGATCCGCCCGAGACATTCCGGTTGCCTGAGTATGCCGATTGCCTGGCAAGCTTCATCGATGAGCTCGAACTGGAGTCACCTCATGTGTTGGGACTTTCCCTCGGAGGGACGCTTGCTCTGGGGCTCTACGAGCGGAGGCCGAGCCTGCCGCGGACGCTGATACTGGCGTCTGCCTATGCCGGCTGGGCCGGTTCCCTACCCGTCGAAGAGGTCGTGCGGCGGTTGGCGGGATGTCTGCGAGAGGCCGACTTGCCGCCTGAGCAGTTCATTCCCGGCTGGATGCCGGGCTTGCTCACGGAGAATGCAGCGGTTGGCCTAGCCGAGGAGCTCATGGCGATGATGTCCGAGTTTCACCCCGTCGGATATCGCGCGATGGCGCACTCGATGGCCGAGGCCGACCTTCGGAACGTTCTTGGTGAGATCGACGTTCCGACGCTGCTTTTGTACGGGGAGACAGACAAGCGCTCACCGTTGAACGTCGCCCACGATCTCCATGCCCGCATCCCAGGTTCAACGCTGCGGGTCTTACCTGGCATTGGTCACCTAGGGAATGCGGAAGCTGCCGACCAATTCAATAGCGAGGTCCGCACATTCCTAAAGGAAAGCCACAGCTAGCCATTTCGGTGGCAGTTACGCGTCGGCCGTTGGCGCAGCGTCGTCGATGCGTCCCATTTCGTAGACAACTGCTTGTACCGCGGCGTAGACGGGCGACAGATGATGCCCCGTGGTTGCCAATTCGTCCTCAGGGACCATTCGGCTGCGCAAACCGTTGGGTGACAGAATTGAAAAGCGCACGCTTCCGGGCATTGGGAGAGTTTCGTCTGCTGTGAGAGGGAGTTCGTTGGCGAGTTGCGATGTGAGCGTCAGCAATTGACGATTGGCTGCTGCGACTGGCTCATAGTCACCCGCGCCGAGAATCCCACCGCCGCGGTTGGTGAACATACTCGTTGAATCGTCTGAAAGACACGCGATGCTGACCGTGCCCTCGTCGTACGTAATGTCCGTCACCAGTCCGCGTACGCCAACTCCGGGTTCTTCATCTCTCCAGTGGAGTGCTCGCGTGCGGAGGTCGACATAGATATTTGCCAGCTCCGAGCGCTCCACGTCAGGCAGCGTAGTCGGGCTGCGTCGGCAGGTCATGGTGTCGCGAATAGTCGGCCGATCGTTTGGCACTGGGGCATCATTGGTCCGTGTCGGCGGTATCAGAGGCAATGGCGATTCATCGAGCCGTAGTTGCCGGAGACATCGATGCCCTTCGAGTCGCGTACGGGGAGGAATCCACTTTTCCGAACTGCCAGGGACCGTTGGCCATCGGTGACAGCATTCTCATCTATGCCATCTATCACGGACCGAAGTCGCTGGTTAACGACTTGTTGGCTCTCGGCGCAGCTGCGTGTCCCGACGTGAACGACGGGTTCCCGCCGATGGTTGCCTTGATGTCGACGCAACGCGACGACAAATACGAGCTGATCCAGACGTTGGCCGACGCTGGGGCCAACGTCGATGAGCCAGGGGTCAACGATCAGACCGCCCTGAGCTGGGCAATCGGTCAGGGTGATGCGGAAGGAGTGCAGTTATTACTGCTTCTAGGTGCCGATCCGCATCGTCGAACGCGAATCGACGATCGAACGTCACCTCTTGATGAAGCGGAGGTCCGGGCTGCGATAACCGGTGATCGAACGATTGTGCAGCTACTCACGACCGCCGAACGGCGTTGATCCGGCAATTTCGGGCGTGATTTGTCCGAGTTCTTGCCGGGAGCTCACCGCTCGGCGCGGTAGGTCAAACCATGCGGACCGTTGTTGAGCGTCAGGCTCGGACCGTCAATTTGAAATTCGACAACATCGCGAAGCACCGATTGGACGGCCGTCTCGACCTCGCCGGCAGGGCTGCACGCCATCAACGTCGTCGCGATGTTTTCAAGAGAGATGTTGTCACCGGTGACGGTGTAGGTACCGTCCAGACTGTTACAGCTATCGCTGAACAGGACCTGACCGTTCTCGGTGAAGTGCAGAGTCACTTTTGGATGTGCGGGAACGCTGCTCGCGGTGTCGCCTTCGATGATCCCATCCAGGGTCCACTCGGTTCCTATTAACGAACGATCTGGATCTTCGACCTGCTCATCGCTCATGGTGACGACGGTGCCATTCGACTCGAGCGTGAGCGTGCTGCCGTCCATGACGACAGATGGTTCGGCGGCTAGCAGGTCAGCGAACCAGGCGTCTTGTTCCATGCGAGGGCTGTCGCAGCCCATCTCTGTCATCGCTAACCCATCGCCCAACACGAGTGTCCCGCCGTCGATGGTCACGTCACCGCTCATGGTGTTACACCCTGCGTTGGCCCTGATGCTTGAACCGGTGAAACTCAGGCTTAGCCGGGTTCCGGAAACCAACGACATCGGCTCGCCGTCAACGGTCACCGAAGTCGATAGGAAAGTTCGTCCGTCGATGTCTGACGGAGCGTTGTCTGGCAGACCGGTTGCTGAGCCACAGCCCGTCATGGTCAAGAGTGCTGTCAGTACCATGGCTGCCACTCGCTGAAATCTCATGTGAGTAAGACTGTCGCGCCTCGCTGACGGTTCCCACGCAGTTGACCCAATTGACCCAATTGACCATCATCACCCATTCGGCCGTAATTGCCGGTGCCATGAGACGATCAAATTGATGAGGATTCTGGCAATCGTCGGCGGGGTGGCCGTACTTAGCTGGCTCCTAGTGGGCTGTGGGACGACTGGTGAGCAGCAGGTGGCAGATGTCGACGAGGTTCTGGTTCGAACTGCGGTGGCAACTCAGGGGCAAGTCGAGTTGGCGAAAGTTGGAGCCGAGGTTTCGGGACCGCTTTCGTGCACCTCTTCTCAACAAGACTCGGCTGTGGATGTGTCCTGTTCAGGGACGACCGTCGATGGCAGACCGGTCGCTGTCACCGGTACGGCAACCAGCCTAGAAGGCGGCAACCGGCCCCAAGGGAATTTCATCGGATCCGTTGCTGGCGGGCAGGTTTTTAGTCTCACCTGCCTTGGTTGCTGAGTGAGGGTCTATTCATGAGCGTCGGAGTACTAAGGCGACTGCGGAAAATTTGTCTGTCGCTTCCGGAGACCACCGAACGGCTTAGCCACGGCGAACCGACGTGGTTCATTCGTGACAAGAAGACGTTCGTCATGTTTGCCGATCAGCATCACGATGACCGTGTCGCGTTCTGGTGCGCGGCACCGCCTGGATCACAAGAGTCGCTGATAAGCGAATCACCTGAGCAGTTCTTCAAACCACCGTACGTTGGCACGCGCGGCTGGATCGGGGTCCGACTCGATCGTGAACCAGACTGGACGCTGATCGAAGACCTCGTCGAGGATGCGTTTCGCACGGTCGCGCCAAAAGGATTAGTTCAGCAGCTTGACGCACAACCACCGGCAAACTGAGACGGCCGGTAGCGTTGCACCATGAGGTTTGACGGTAGTGACTGGCGGCTGCGGTTTACGGCTCCTTTTGTTCATTTTCCTCGGTGGTCGAGCGTCCGACCAGACCTTCTGGTTTTCATTGGCAATGAAGGAGGAACGACCCAGGTCTGGTCGTTGGATCTGCTTTCTGGTGTGCGGCGTGAAGTGACGCATCAACGCATCGGAGTTGAGGAGGTAGTGCTCAATTCTGACGGCACCGGTGCTGTGTGGTGGAGCGACGACAGCGGGGACGAGAAGGGCCAATGGGTGGTGACGTCGCTTGACGACGGCAGCACGGTGCCGCTCCTATCAGAAACTCCTGCCGGGTGGAGTCAGGGGATAGCTATCGCCGGGTCGACCATCGCGGTGGCAATGACCGACGACACGACGTATCGGCTGCTTGTCTCGGTAGATGGTGAGTCGCCGCGATTGATTCGTGAGGCCACGAAACCACTGGGATTAGGGCGCGAGTGGGAAACGACTGATGGCGGGTTGTCGGCTGACGGCAAACTCATTTGCTACCGACACAGCGACGCAGGAGACATGCTGCATTTTGGCTTGCGAGTCGTCGACCCTGTGACAGGGACTGCGGTAGACGAAATGGTCGACGCCGGGCTGACACTGAAGGTAGCTAGCTGGTCGCCCATCGAAGGGGACCAGCGCGTTGTCGTTATTCATGAGCGCGATGGCTTCGAGCGGCCAACACTTTGGGAACCGTTAACGGGTATTCATCGCGACTACGCGCTCGACCTGCCAGGACCGGTCGACGTCGCAGACTGGTGGCCCGATGCATCCGCGGTCTTGGTGCTGCACGAGTACGACGGACGTCGCCAGCTCTACAAGCTCGAGTTGGCCAGTGGAGATCTGAGTTTGGTCCACGACCCGGACGGTTGGATCTCGGGTGCGGCTGTTCGACCAGACGGCGACGTCTGGCTACGCGACGAGTCGGCGACGCGGCCACCGGCGGTGCGTACGGTCACAGGTGACGTCGTCCTCGCGCCTCGCGGCGTGGGTCCGCCAGCGGGGCGCGCTCATCAGTCGCTGCGGTTCCCCGGTCCATCTGGCGAGCCGACTCACATGCTGCTGACCGTGCCGGCGGCTTCTGGCCCGCACCCTGTTGTGATGATGGTTCACGGTGGACCAGAGTGGGCCTACCCGGACGATTTCGATCCAAGGGAACAGGCGTTCGTGGACAGCGGGTTCGCTGTGGCCAAGGTCAACTACCGGGGGTCTACCGGCTCGTCGGTGAGTTGGAGAACAGCGCTCCATGGCGGAAACATCGGATTCCCCGAGGTCGCTGACGTCGTGGCCGGCCTCGACTACCTGGTCGCTGAAGGAATTGCCGACCCGGATCGGGCAGCTATCGAGGGATGGTCGTGGGGCGGCTACATCAGCCTGCTGGCCATCGGTCTGCATCCACAGAAGTTCGCTGCGGCGATAGGCGGGATCCCCGTGTGCGACTCGGTCATGACGCACGAGGACTGCTCACCGCCGCAACAGGCGTACGACCTTGCCATCATGGGCGGTTCGCCGACTGACTTGCCGCATCTGTACGCCGAACGGTCACCCAGCACGTATCTGCCGACAGGTAAGAACACCCGTGCTGTTGATCGCGGGTGAACATGACAGCGCGTGTCCCATCCGCCAGGTGCGGTACTACGCCTCGGAGCTTGAGAAATCCGGGCGCGAGGTCCTGTTGCACGTCTACGACGCGGGACACCACGCGAACTCAGTCGACGAGAAGATCCAGCACGCTGAACTGGAGTTGGAGTTTCTCTCGCGGCACATCCAGGCGTCACAAGACCCGCGGAGCACACGTGAGGGTACTAATTAGGCGTGGTGCCCAGGAATTACCTGAAAGATCCTTACTTTTGGCGATTCCCGATGACACACTGCCGCCATGGATTCACAAGAGTTGGTCGATCGCTATAGCGCCCACACCTATCACCCCCTTCCGGTCGTCCTGACCCATGGCGAAGGGGCCTGGGTTACCGACGAGGACGGCAAGAGTTACCTCGACTTGCTGTCCGCCTATTCGGCTCTGAACTTCGGGCATCGCCACCCGCGTCTGGTCGAGGCAGCGAAACGCCAGCTGGATCGACTGACGCTGACAAGTCGTGCCTTCCACAACGACCAGTTCGGTCCGTTCGCGCAGGAATTGGCGGACCTGTGCGGTATGGAGATGGTGCTGCCGATGAACTCGGGTGCGGAGGCTGTTGAGACAGCCATCAAGACTGCACGCATGTGGGGATACCGAGTTAAGGGCCTGGCTGCGGACTCTGCGCGCATCATTGTCGCCGACGGCAACTTCCATGGGCGAACCACCACGATTATTTCATTCTCTACCGATCCAGACTCGCGCAACGATTTCGGACCGTACACGCCTGGGTTCGATGTGGTCGCGTACGGCGATGTTGAGGCTTTACGCGCAGCCATTACGCCGTCGACTGTGGCATTCATCGTGGAACCAATTCAAGGTGAAGCGGGTGTAGTGCTCCCGCCTGCTGGATATCTCACTGCAGCGCGCGAACTGTGCCGCGAACATGGTGTACTTTTCATCGCCGATGAGATTCAGTCCGGCATGGGACGCACCGGAAAGACGTTCGCCTGCGACTGGGAGAATGTTGTGCCTGACATGTACATCATGGGCAAGGCGCTCGGTGGCGGGATCTATCCCGTGTCCGCCGTCGCAGCAAACCATGCGGTACTCGGCGTCTTCCGACCTGGTGAGCACGGCTCGACGTTTGGCGGCAACCCGTTGGCAGCGGCGATTGGCCGCGAGGTCATAGCGATGATGCAGACCGGCGAGTTTCAGGAGCGTTCTCGCAGCCTCGGCGAGCACATGTTGGGGCGGTTGCGCGAGGAAGCCCCCGCCACCGTGCGGGAGGTTCGCGGTCGAGGACTGTGGGCGGGGGTCGAGATGTTCCCCGGCGGTGAGTCCGCACGGACGCGCTGCGAGAAGCTGATGCTCGACGGCGTGCTTGCTAAGGACACTCACGAAACCACAATCCGGCTAGCTCCTCCCCTGGTCATTGAGAAGCCAGACCTGGATCTCGCCATCGATAAGCTCCTCAAGGTCCTGACCTAACCCGCCCCGTGATCGGAGCACCTCAGTCATTGAACCCGGCTTTTGTGCGTTAGAAATGCCTGAAATACTCCGATCACGCTTGATGTGGGCGACTGATCCATAAGGTGGTGCTGTGACGGCTGTCGCGATACCGAAGGAGACACGACCCGGCGAACGCCGGGTCGCTTTAACGCCGGACCTCGTCAGCAAGCTGACCGCGCTCGGTGTGGACGTGACGTTGGAGACGGATGCCGGTCTGGGCGCCAATGCTCTCGACGACGACTACAGACAAGCTGGCGCCAAAGTTGTTACAGGCGATGTCCTATCGGACGCAGACGTCATCCTCACGGTCAATTCGCTCGAGGTGGAACGGCTACGCACGCTCAAGCCCTCAGCACTCGTCCTGTCGTTCCTTGCGCCGACAACGTCGCTCGACAAGGTCGCCGCTGCACGAGACGCGCAGCTCACCTGGCTCTCCATGGAGCTGATTCCACGCATCTCCCGAGCGCAGTCTATGGATGCATTGTCATCGCAGGCACTGGTAGCCGGTTATAGGTGCGTCATCGTTGCTGCTGATCGGCTATCCAAGATGTTCCCACTGTTCATGACTGCCGCTGGGACCGTCAAGCCTGCGCAGGTAGTGGTGTTAGGCGCCGGTGTGGCTGGACTTCAGGCGATCGCGACCGCCAAGCGGCTCGGCGCTGTCGTGCAGGCGTACGACGTACGCGCCGCTGCAGCCGACGAGATCCGAAGCATGGGTGCAAAGTTCATCGACCTCGAACTCGATTCGCTCGAAGGTAGCGGTGGTTATGCCCGTGAGATGACAGAGGACCGCGCGATCCGACAGCGGGAGTTACTCGCGCCATACATTGCTGCTGCAGATGCGCTGATCACTACCGCTGCGATTCCGGGGCGTCCTGCGCCGATGCTGGTGACGCGTCAGATGGTCGAGGCGATGCGGCCCGGGTCGGTGGTGGTCGACCTTGCCGCGGAGAGCGGCGGCAACGTGGAGGGTTCGGTGCCGGGAGAAGACACGGTGATCGGAAACGCAACTGTTTGGGGTGGGTCGAATGTTCCATCACAGATGCCAGTCGCAGCGTCTCGGCTGTACGCGTCGAACCTGGTCACGCTACTGCAGCTCATGGTCAAGGACGGATCGGTGGTCATCGACTTCGACGATGAGATTATTGCTGGCGCTTGCGTCACGCACGCCGGGCAGGTGCGTTTTGAGCCGGCGCGGGAAGCACTGGAAGGGAGTGACGCGTAATGAGTGATGTCGCACTTCTCACTGTGTTCGTGCTGAGCGTCTTCGTCGGGTTCGAGGTGGTATCGAAGGTCTCGACGATTCTCCACACGCCGTTGATGTCAGGCGCAAACGCCATTCACGGTGTCATCCTGGTTGGAGCCATCATCGTTACGGGTCATGCGGACAACAACGCCGAGCTCTGGCTGGGGTTGGCGGCAGTTGTCTTAGCTACGGTCAACATGGTGGGCGGTTTCGTCGTCACTGACCGAATGTTGGAGATGTTCAAGCCGCGCAAGCCTCCGACGAAAGGGTCTGACGCGTGAACCAGACCTGGGTGCAGTTGGCGTATCTCGCAGCTGCTGTGTGTTTCATCCTTGCGTTGAAGGGTTTGTCATCGCCGAAGTTCGCCCGTCGCGGTAACTGGCTGGGCGCTATCGGGGCAACCCTGGCAGTGGTCGTGACGTTGGTCGCCGAATCGATCGATCACATGGGATGGATTCTTTTGGCCATCGCATTAGGGACCGCCGTCGGTGTACCAACCTCGCGACGTGTGGCCATGACCGCCATGCCACAGCTAGTAGCACTGTTCAATGGTGTAGGCGGAGCGGCTGCGGCAATCGTTGCCGTCGTCGAATTCCTGGCATCAGGCCAACACGAGTCGCAGGGGGTGCTGGCAGCGACGTCCTTCACGGTGCTGGTGGGATCAGTCTCGTTCAGCGGTTCGCTGGTCACGTTCTTGAAGCTTCAGGGCCTGATGACGTCGCGTCCCATCGTCTTCCCGGGAATGCAGTTGCTCTTGCCGTTAACGGCGGTCGCAGCAGTGGGATTGGGTGTGGCCGTTCTACCCACGCGCTCCACTGGTTTGGTGCTGGCGCTCGCCGGCGTGTCGCTCCTGCTAGGCGTGCTGTTCGTGCTGCCTGTCGGTGGTGCCGACGTTCCCATTGTCATCTCATTGCTCAACGCTTTCACCGGCCTGACGGTTGCCGCGTCAGGGTTTGTCCTCGACAACGTGCTCCTTCTTGTTGCGGGCACGCTCGTCGGTGCGAGCGGTACAGTCCTCACCCGGTTGATGGCCCAGGCCATGGGTCGCCCTCTCACCGGCACCTTGTTCGGCGCGTTCTCTGGTCCATCCACACTCGGCGGCGGAACCGCTTCCGATCGGCCTGTGAAGTCGCTCGGCCCCTCGGACGTCGCGGTGATGCTCGCCTACGCCAACAAAGTAGTAGTAGTGCCCGGCTATGGCCTCGCCGTCGCTCAGGCGCAGAGCACCTTAAAGGAGCTCGTCGATCTGCTGGCGGAGCGCGGGGTCGAGGTTTCGTATGCCATTCACCCGGTCGCGGGCCGCATGCCCGGTCACATGAATGTGCTGCTCGCTGAGGCGAACGTTCCCTACGAACAGCTCAAGGAGATGGACGAGGTGAACCCTGAGCTGCCGACGACTGACGTGGTGTTGGTGGTGGGAGCGAACGATGTGGTGAACCCGGCCGCCCGGCAGCCGGGAACACCGATCTCGGGAATGCCGATCATCAATGTCGACCAGGCACAGGCGGTGGTCTTCCTCAAGCGCTCGATGCGACCGGGCTTTGCCGGCATCGAGAACGAGCTCCTCTACGACGAGAAGACCCAGTTGCTCTTCGGTGACGCCAAGGACTCGCTCGCCAAGACCGTCACCGCCCTGAAATCTCTCTGACCGGCAGCATCAACAACCCTGTCTACGCGGTCCGGCACGCCACGGGCCGCCGCGACGGCGAACTCGGGACTAGCCGGGCGGCGTAAGGTCTGCCACCATCGTCGCTAGTGGCCGACGGCCTGACCTGCGGAGGTCCGAGATGGGCGACGAGATGGCAGCCGACTTTGCGCTGGCTGCGGTCCGCGAAGACGGTTTGTGGTCCGTCGTACCGCTGCCGCCTGCGTCATCCGAGGACTTTGAGCACTTGCTCCATGCTCTCCGACAGCAACCCGGCGATATCGGAGCCATCGGGCTGTTGTCGTTCGCGGAGGATTTCTTTGTCCTTGTTCGCGTCGATGGCGGCTCGGTCCGCATGTTGCTGAGCGATGTTACGGCCGCGTTCGACTCTCCCTTCGCCGGCCAGATCCTCGACCAACTCGGACTTCCGATGCCAGACGGCGACGACGAGGACGACATCGAGCCCGCTGGGGACCTCGATCTGTTGAAGGACCTCGGGGTCAGCCCCCTGCTGCTCGCCGAACTGTGCGACAACCTCGACCTCTACCCGGACGACGTCTTCACCCAGCTCGCCGAGCAGCTCGGCTTCACTGAGCAGTATCAAGCCGCAGTACAACGCGTCGCCTAATTGCAATGCGGAACATTTCGGTGGGCATAGCCACCTAAATGTTCCGCATTGTTCTGGGAGAATCGTGGAGTGAGCAACGACGCGTTCGCTTCATCGATGCAACGTGCATTGGACGAAGCAAGTCTGGCGCTGGCGAGTAATGATGTGCCCATCGGTGCGGTGGTTGTCGACGCCGAGGGAAATATTGTTGGATCTGCCCACAACCGGCGCGAGGCCGATGGTGATCCCACGGCGCACGCCGAGATGCTCGCGTTGCGTCAGGCTGCTGCGACATTGGGTTCGTGGCGCCTCGACGGCTGCACCTTGGTTGTCACACTCGAACCTTGCACTATGTGCGCTGGCGCACTCGTGCTGGCGCGCGTCGCTCGGCTGGTGTTCGGAGCTTGGAATGAGGAAATGGGTGCTGTGGGAACGTTGTGGGATGTCGTTCGCGACCGACGGCTCAACCATCGCCCTGAGGTGATCTCTGGCGTGCGTGAAGCCGAGTGCGGCGCCCTGATCCAGACGTTCTTCGCCACCCAGCGCGATTCCGGCTGAATGAGCCAGATCAGGTACTCTCTGCGGCGGTGGCGTGTCCGAGCGGCCGAAGGAGCACGCCTCGAAAGCGTGTGAGGGGGTAACTCCTCCGTGGGTTCAAATCCCACCGCCACCGCCAACAAGCCCCGACGTTTCCCACGTGTCTCGGCTGCGTCGGCCTGCATGCCGGGAGTTGCCTGCTGGTGGATGTCGGACCCGCTGATACTTTGCCGCGTGGTGACCTCGGTTCTTCCGCGCCCAGAAAAGAAGTCTTGGCTGATGCAACCAAACTGCCGCTCCCGTGAGTCGTCCTTCTGAAGGCGAAGGGAGTGCCGCGTGAGCGACATCGAGATCCAGGAGCTGTACGCCGCGTCGTACCGGCGCCTGCTCGGGCAGCTCATCGGCGTGACGGGCAGCGTGGCGGAGGCCGAGGACGTGGTCCAGGAGGCGTTCGTGCGTGGGCTCGACCATCCCCGGCGGCTGCTCGGCGCCGACAATCCTGAGGCCTGGCTCCGGACGGTCGCGGTCAACCTCGCCCGCAGCCGGTGGCGGCGGGCGCAGCGACTGGTCGGTCTCGCTCCGCGGCTCGTTGAGGAGCCTCGCGACGGTGACATCGATGGCCACGTCGTCCTTCTCCAGGCTCTCCGCCAGCTTCCGGCTGGCCAGCGCGAGGTGATCGCGCTGCACCACCTGGCCGACCTGACGGTGGAGCAGGTGGCCGACACCCTCGGCCTGCCGACCGGGACGGTCAAGGCACGACTGTCCCGGGGTCGGGCCGCCCTCTCCACGCTGCTCGTCAAGGAGGGACCCCATGTCTGAGTTCACGCCCCTGCGCGAGGCCGTCGATACTCTCGCCAGCCGTACGCCGTGGCCGGACTTCGGCGACCTCAAGCGCCGAGCCAACCGTCGCGGGCGTCGACGCGTCGTCGCGGTCGCGGTCGCGGCCGCGGGCGCCGTGGCATTCATCGCCGTGGGCGGCGGCCTGGCCGCGGGGACCCTCGGCGGCAGTGACCAGCTTTCGCCGATCGGGGAACCCACGGCGCAGGAGAGTGCCGAACCGTCGCCGACTTCCCACGAGGCCCTCGCGAGAGAGTTGGAACCAATACTTGCGCAGGCGCCCAACTGGGCCATCAACCACGTGATGCCCGACGACTATGACTACGCGTTTGAGTCATCGTGTTCAGGGGATGCCGACGAACTCTCCCTCCTCGTCCGGTCGAAGGGCGCAGAGCGGCGGACGTGGTTCTATGCAGAACTCTCTACCCGGCTGTCGTACGCCGGCGTCTTTGACGTTGGTTTCTCGTCGCAGGCTCACGCGTCGGACGCGGCAGCCAGGTTGGTCGAGAACCTCGAGTCCTGCACGATCACTGCATGGCGGACTGAGCCGATCGCGCAGACTGGTGCGGCGCTGGCCTCCTCGGCCGATGGAGTGGCCTGGATCCAGCAGAAGGGCGCTAACGTCGGAGTCCTCCAGGTACCCACGACCGACGGGCCGCCGCCCGTAGGCGTCCAGGTCGAGGTCGCCGAATGGCTGGTCGCCTACCAGAAAATGGCGGCCGCAAAGCTAATCGACTGAGCCGTGAGCGACCGACGCGCAGGCAAGTCCGGCTCGCCCACCGGGTCGAGCGGCCCGCAGTCCCGCGGAGCGCGGACCAACTTGCGAACCGATGGAACGCATTCCCCACGTGAGCATCGACATTGACTGCTCTTGTTGCCTGGCGCCTCCCGTGGCAGGGTGGGAAGTCGGCGATTCGGCCAGAACCGCCAGGAAGGGGCACACCTTATGACAGATCGGAACTACACGCTGGTGGTGGCCGCGTACGGAAACGACTCTTCGGCGGCGGCAGCAGATTTCGACCTCCTCAAGAACATCGATGACGCCGCCGTAGTG
Organism: uncultured Alphaproteobacteria bacterium; assembly: GCA_963788955.1. Lineage (GTDB taxonomy): Bacteria > Pseudomonadota > Alphaproteobacteria > Rhizobiales > Rhizobiaceae > Mesorhizobium. The sequence goes on from CAWBIN010000014.1 coordinate 20,939, forward strand.
GCAGCGGTCGTCTTGCAGCGGGACGCCTCAGGCAAAGTGGAGGTCAAGGAACACGGTGGCGGGCTCGTCTCCGGAGGCACCACCGTCGGCGCGCTCGGCGGGCTGGTGGTCGGCCTGTTCGCACCGCCGCTGCTACTCGCGGGCGTCGTCGGCGCCGGCATCGGCGCGGGTGTAGGAGCGATCGCGAAGCGTCACGAGGAGAAGGAGATCGGGGTCGACGCGGAGGAGTGGTTGCCCGTGGGTTCGTCGGCGATCGTCGCCGTCGTCGATGACCTGTATCTCGACCGCATCGACAAGGCGGTAGAAAAGGCGAGTAAGAAGGTCAACAAAGCAATCGAAAAGGGCGACTACGACGCCGTGGTCAAGGCCGTCAACGAGGGCAGCGAGAAAATTATCGACGCCGCAGAATCCTGATCTGCACGACCCGGTCAGAGTGCTGCGCGTAGCGACTGAGCGCTGAGAGGCAACTCGCTCGTTCGCTTGCTCGCGCATTTCTGCAGCCAGAACACCCATACCGGCGTACCTATCGAGTTCTGGGCTATGTTCTCGTAACCGAACGGCATCGGTCCGCCAGCCTCGCAGGGAGCGCTTATGGGACTCATCTGGGCAGTGTTGATCACGGCCGGGGTTACCGCGTTCATGATTGGCGCGATGCTGCTTGTCCGACGAGGCGCCCCTGAGGGCAGTCGGTTCAAGGACGGCGACCGCGCCGCCGGGGTTTTCGGGGTGTTGGCGACTGGTTTCGCGCTCTTGCTGGGGTTTGTCATATTCCTCGCGTTCACAAAGTACGACGATTCGCGAGCTGGCGCCGAAGCCGAGGCGCTCGCTGTGGTGCAACAGTTCGAGACGGCGCAGCTGATGCCACCAGACGCACGACCTCAGTTCTCGGGTGAGTTGGTTTGCTACGGCCGTTCGGTGGTTTACACCGAGTGGCCGGCAATGCAATCGAGCACCGCTACAGATCAGATCAATCCGTGGGCTGTTGAAATGTTTCGAACACTTCAGACGGTGAATCCGAAGCTGGCCAGCGAGCAGAGCGCCTACGACGCGTGGCTGTCTCAGACGAGTACTCGAGAGGAGGCGAGACGGGACCGGCTGCATGCCGCCGAAGGCATCGTTCCCTTCCCCGTCTGGCTCGTACTGTTCTTCTCCGCAGCAATGATCCTGTTGTACCTGCTCTTCTTCGCCGACAGCGGCGAATCAGCCGTGGTCCAGGCGATGATGGCTGGTTCGGTTACGGCGGTGATGGCTGCGACGTTGCTGGTGTTGGGAGCGCTGAACAGCCCATTTGAAGAGGACTTAGGTGGGGTGCGCCCGGTGGCCATGCAGCGGTCCCTCGCGATCTTGGACGAAGCCCGCTCCGTCCTTGGCATCGATGATCCGCTTCCCTGCGACGAGCAAGGGAATCCGAGTTGAGTGCTCAGCGAGAAGACGCAGCAAGGTCTGGACAGATGGGTCGACACCGTTGCCGCCATCCTGCTGGCCCTGGCGGCAGTCGCTACGGCGTGGAGCAGTTACCAAGCAAGCCGCTGGACGGGCGAGCAAGCGAAGGCATTCAGCGCGGCGAATGCGGCGCGCGTCGAGTCCACCAGGGCGTCGAACCTCGCGAATGCGCAGACGGAGATCGACATCGCAATTTTCACCCAGTGGGTCGATGCGCGCTTGCAGAAGGACGAGAAACTCGAAGACTTCTACCAGCAACGCTTCCGGGACGAGTTCGAACCAGCTTTTCATGCATGGCTTGACGCCAATCCCGTTCCGCGATCCCGCAGCGCCGGACTCTCCATTTGCGATGCCCGAGTACGTGCTTGCAGCGAGTGAGCAGGCAGAGAAACTTGGATGCCACCGCCGATGCCACTGCCGAGACAGCAAAGGAATACGTCCAGCGCGCAACCAACTACGTGCTCGGTGTCGTGTTGTTCGCGGTCGCCCTCTTCTTCGCAGGCATCAGCACCAGACTCCCGCGCCCACGGCTACGAATGGCGATTGTTGGCATCGGAGTCGGAGTCTTCACGCTCGCCGCGGTTTGGATCGCGACATTCCCGATTAGCTTGTCGATATGAAAAGAGACAGGTCGCGAACGGCTAGTGACGGCGCGCTCGAGTATGGACTAGTCTGTTCGCGTCTTACCGGTGGAATCGTGCCGGACTTCGTCAGGCAGTAAGGGGCAGCAGTGGCTGAAGCACTTGACGAGATGGGCCCGATCGACTACCTCGTACTTGAGTTCCCTGGGGCCAAGTTGACCGGTGAAGGTCTACCTCTCCTCATTGACCTCGTCGACCGTGGCGTCATCCGGATTCTCGACCTTGTGTTCGTCATGAAGGAGCACGATGGATCGTTGTCTGGTTTAACCATTGCGGATTTCGATGGTGATGGTGAACTCGATCTCGCAGTCTTCGATGGCGTCAGCTCAGGGTTGATCGGTGAGGATGACATCAACGAAGCGGGAGCGGTGCTGGAAGCTGGCAGCGCAGCGGGGATCCTGATTTACGAGAACAGTTGGGCTGGTCCGTTCGCAGCGCCATGCGACGCAGCGGCGCACAGGTGGTCGCCAGTGGTCGTATTCCGACGCAGGAGATTGTCGCCGCGCTTGACGCTTTAGAGGCCTGAACACCCCCCGAGACAGCATTAAGGAGAAATCCGACATGCCAGGACTGCTTCGAGGTGTGGCACGCACCGCCGTCATCGCAGGAACTGCCACGACCGTGTCGAACCGCGTTTCACGTCGTCAAGCGGGCAAGTGGGCTGAGCAGGACGCCCAACAGGCACAGCAACAAGGCTACGCGCAGCCGCAATACGCGCCGGCTCCCCCGGCTGCCTCCGGGACGGACGACAAACTCGCGCAGCTGAAACAACTGGGAGATCTGAAGGCTTCGGGCGTCCTCACCGAGGCTGAGTTCGAAGCGCAGAAAGCGAAAATTCTCGCTGGCTGAGTAGCGGAATTGTTCGGTGCGGTTACCTTGGACGCCAGTCGTAGATGACCGACGTGCGGAGTACCAAGTCCTGGAGCGATCGATTCTCCTTGTTGATGAGCACCCAGAGCAGCCCAAACGGGAACGATCACGCAGAACCCTGACCGTAAAAGCGCCTGAATCCACGGCAGCGTGTCACCGCGCGAGTTGACGACGCGTAACCCCATCAGATGAGCGCCGTAAGTGCGTCCGGTAGTGGCCCATGATGCAGTGAAATAGGTGAGCAGCAGCAGTTCGCCGGCGAGGAGTATTCCAAGTGTCCGCTGGCTTGGCGAAGGCGAACCCGTACGGGTCGATCAGGAACGCGGACGGCACTCCATAACGCGTACAAGCACGACGAGCGCGAGGCCTACTACGACGAAGTCGACGGTGCTGGCCAGCACACGAGTGACGATCCCCGCGCGCCGCTGCTGGAAGGACCGCGCTTCCACGGGCAGAGCGCTGGCAGCGTCGTGACTCATCTTGCATCCTCGTCGTCAGACTGGCGCGCTCGAGGAGTCAGGTGCATCAACGGATCGAGCTCGACGCCACACGAGGACGCGGTCGACCAAACGTTGAGCGGCGGCGTCAGCATCGATGCTTTGCAGGCGTACGGTCCGTAGCGTTTCGGATGCCATAGATCCGGTCGAACTGCGGATGATGTCCGGAAGGTCGATGCCCTCGACGATGTAGTCGGCGATCGCAACGAGATCCATTCGGTCACGTGCCACTTTGTCGAGATCAATTCGGTCGAGAACCTCAGTTGCCACCCGATCTAGGTCGACCTGGTTGACGACAATGTCCGTAAGGTCGAGCTGGGCGAGCGTTGTTGTGACCACCCGGCTGAGGTCGACGCGACGAATCACCAGTTCAGTGAGGTTGATCGAGGTCAGCATCTGATCGACGACGGTGTTGACGACGACGCCACGGAATTGCGCAGTCGCGGCCGCCACCCCGGGGGCTCGCCGCCGCCAAGATTTCGCGGCTTCGTTGGCGAGGGCAGCAGGACGGATGGCGCGAGGGACAAGGGGCGGATCGATCAAGATCCGTCCAAGCGGAGCCGCGACGTGCGCAGCCACCGTGATCGCTTGCGCCGAGCGTGACCAGGATTGCCAGGTCAACTCCAACGCCGCATCCAACGGCACCGCCGAGTTGGGGGATCGACCAGTCAATCCGGTACGCAGCGTCTCGATGGTGATGGCAACAACACCAAGGACCGTGTCGACCACCTCATCCGATGTCAGGGGCGGTCGACTGGTCACCACCACCCCTTGGGAGGCGCTCAAAACGGCCGGATCGGTCAGGTCATCGCGCTCGTCGGTCATGACCGGTTCGGCGAACTAGTTACTAGGTCGTCGGGGGGTGCGTCGACCTCGGCGGCCGCCGTTCCCGCTCCGACCAGTACCTCTAGGGCGGCAATCACGGCAAAGGCCAATCCTGCTGCCCAGACCAGCCGGTGCACAGAAATCTCGTTGCCCCACATCAAGACGACGGCGCCGAGCACACCGACGACGACCCGGAGCCACTTGACATTGGGAGCGACCCAGCGGCCGGTGGCCGAGACGCCGGGCGTGCCGACCAGGGAGGCGCCCGCCTTCCGCAAGCTTCCGGACAAGCTCGTGCGGACCGTTGTGCCTGACGATTCGAGCCGGAGAACCAGCCCACCAACACCAGAATCAGACCGAGCCCGAGAAACACGCGCCAACCACGCTGGAGGTAGGTCAGCAGCTGGTCGTAGAAGACCGAACTGGCGGGGGAAAACTCGGTGCCGGCGAACCCGTTGATGAACAGCTGGCGGCCGATGGACAGAGCAAGGGCGACGAGGAGAGCGTTTGCGATGAGCGCTACCCCGATGATCACCGTCATTCGTGCTCGACGTCGCGACAGCAAGAGCGCTGCAAGGAACAGCGCGACTACGACCACGATCATCCACTGCGCGACAGGATTTGCAAACGCGTAGATCGTGCGTGCCTGCTTCAACCGCGGGGCTTCCATCAGCACGATCTGCTTGTCGACATCAGGGATTGGCAGGTTTTCCACCATGGTCAGGCCGCGTGCGACCAGGCGCTGTTTGACTTGCTCGATGACACTGGAAACGTCGAGAACTACCTGGTCTTCTTGCAGGGATAGAGCGCCAGAGTCGTCCCCCTCAAGCAGGCGCACGAAGGCCTGTTGCGCCCTCGTGTTGGCGGCGATCCAGGCGTCCGCGAAAGCGTCAGAGGCGATGAACTCGCGGACTTCACGTTCGATCAGCCCGTTGATCGCTCCAGCGAGCGGCCCAACCAGTGCTTGAAGACGCGGTGCGTCCTTGATGACATCTCCGAACACCTCGTTGACCACGGCTTCGACATCGACCTGCCCTTCAATGGCTGCGATCACTTTGTTCGCGATGACATCTTGCACAGCCGTTGACTCCACGAGCGGACCCACGGTGTTGACGTAACGCTCCGTGTCGGTGAGCGTGCGGTTTCCCCAGTACGCGATCGCAGCTGGGGTGAAGAGCATCGATGCGAGCAGGACGCAGATGGCAGCCGCGATTGCCCGCGCGGGGGCGGAGGGGGCCGAGGGTGCGAGTGTCGGTCATGGCGGGTCTCCGGGTGCTCAGCCAGGTTCACAAAGATGGCGGCGGACAGGATGATGGTGACGAACAGGACCATAGTGCTTCACCCATCCATGAGCATCGTGATGGCATGATCACAGCTTCGAGATGGCAGACACGAAGGCGGCAAGGTCATGAGCCCAGCAGAGACGGCACCCGTACCCCACCCCACCAGGTCTGAACGTGCGGATATCGGCAAGAAGGCACGCCAAAAGGCACCGCTCGCGGCGCTCGCCGACTACGAGAGTGCGGATGGGCGCCGAGACCCGGTCGAGCTCCTCGGGCAAGAGGACGCCTCGCGAGTGGCAGACCTCGTACCGATTCGATACGGGCGCATGCTGACCTCTCCTTTCGCTTTCTACCGAGGCGCCGCCGTGCTCATGGCCGGCGACCTCGCGACGACTTCCAGCCCCGGTTTGAGTGCGCAGCTTTGCGGCGACGCCCATATGAGTAACTTCGGCATATTCGGTTCGCCCGAACGACGTTTGCTTTTCGATGTCAACGACTTTGACGAGACCCACCCCGGCCCTTTCGAGTGGGACGTCAAGCGGCTGGCGGCAAGCCTGGAGATCGCGGGTCGAGGAAACGGTTTCACGAAGAAACAACGCAACAAAATCGTGTTGGCTGGCAGCGAGCGGCTACCGGAAAGCCATGCGCAACTTCGCGAAGCAGTCGAACCTCGGGGTCTGGTACGCCAGCATCGACATGGACCAGGTCATGTCCGAGTACGGCGACCAACTCGCTCCGAAGCGTCGCAAAGTCACTGAGGCCGGGATCGCCAAGGCACGGACCCGGGACAGCATGCAGGCGTTCTCCAAACTTGTGCACGATTGTCGACGGCGAGCCACGGATCGTCAGCAACCCACCTCTTGTCGTCCCGATAGAGGAGGTCTTCTCGGAACGCGGCGCCGAGAACTCCAGCTTGCGCTCGTAAACCTGGTGCGCTCCTACCGACGCAGTCTTGCGGCTGATCGCCAGCACCTCCTCGAGACATTCCGGCTGGTTCACGTGGCACGTAAGGTCGTCGGCGTCGGTAGCGTCGGGACACGCGCTTGGATCCTGCTGATGGAGGGTATCGACGGCACCGATCCCATGTTCTTGCAAGCCAAGGAGGCAGGGGCATCGGTGCTTGAACCGTTCACGAGCAAGAGCAAGTTCAAGAACCATGGTCAGCGCGTGGTTGACTGGTCAAAAGCTGATGCAGGCAGCAAGCGACATCTTCCTGGGATGGCAGCGGGTCGACGGCGACGACGGAGTCCGTCGCGACTACTACATTCGGCAGCTTCGGGACTGGAAGGGTTCTGCGGTCGTTGAAGAGATGGTGCCAGACGGCATGGCGATTTACGCGAGGCTGTGTGGCTGGACGCTCGCACGTGCTCACGCGCGTTCCGGTGATCGGGTTGCCATCGCCTCATACCTGGGTGCGAAGGAAACTTTGACAGCGCCATGGCGGCGTTCGCCGTTGCTTATGCCGACCAGAATGAGCGTGACTTCGCGCAGATGCAAAGCGCGGTCGAGTCCGGCCGAGTTGTACGTCGTGACAGGACTCTAACGAGTGAGCCAAGCCGCTCACTCGGCTTGGATCACCGACAGCACATTGCCAGCGGGGTCCTTGAACCAGGCGATCAGCGGGCCAGCACCGCGGAAAATCCCCTTTTCGTCGGTCTCGATCTCGGTCCCTTCGTAGCGCTCGAAGCGGACACCGCGTGCGGACAACTCATCGACCGCCGACTCGACATTGTCGACCGGGAAGTTCAGGACGGTAAATGAGGCTGGTGTGTGGTCGGGCTTCGGGTATAGGAGCGTGTTTCTGGCTCCCGCGATATGCAACGTCAACATGCCATTGTCTTCAGACACCTTCAAACCGAGCGTGTCGCCATAGAATTGCTTGGCTTTCGGCACATCATCGACTGAGAAGCCGCTAAAAGCCTTGGTGTTTTCGAACATGGATATCCCCTCTCTACGTGGTGCCGATTTTCTTCCACATTTGAATGCCAAGGTAGATGATCCACAGCACCACTACCACGATGCCGAGCGGTATCACGATCAATCCGGTCACAGTCGTGATCCCGGTGAATAACTGAACCACGCCAGCCACCGACCCAGCGGCGCCAGCGATCACGCCGGTCCAGCCCATCCAAGTCGCAAAATCGTCGCTCGCGAGAATCGCCGCTCCGTAGAGCATCGGTGTCAGCCCGAACAGAAACAGCGCCGCCCCCGCAGACAGGGCTAAGGACATTTGGAAGATAGCGTTACCAGCTGCGAATGCTTGGTCTTGTGCCGCCCCGGAACTGTCAGCCCACTCGTCGGCCAGGGCGGATACGGCGACAATCTCGGTGAGCATGAAGACAATTCCCAAGCCGACACCAATGATGGCCATGCCCCAGCCGAGGCGAGCGATTGGCGCGCCACGTCCGTTGATGGACTGCATCAGGCCGTAGAACGCTCCTAGGAGGAGCGTTATCCCGGCTCCGATAACAACATGGTCAGCTACCCACAGATCAGAGCTTGCGGCAGCCTCCAGGAAGTTCTCCGCGTTGTCCAGCTGCCCGGATTCTCGAGGATGGATGGCGTTACCGACCACAATGAGGACCCCGCCGCAGACGGCTCCCAATGCTCCGATCCGCAACACCATTGGCTTGCTCATAGTGTGGCCTCCCTTAGAAGCGCCGGAACCCAAGATACACAGCCGAGGACAGGCTGTTTGCCGCACCGCGTGTCAGGTCAGTCGCGCAACCACTGGTCAACCTGTGGGCGACGTAGGAACCACCAAAAGGCGAACCAGCCGATCACGGCGAAGGGAGCCAACGACTGGACATCGACAGAGGAGAATGACGCGATTATGAACACCACAGGAACGACCAGTGTGATTGCCAGGAGCGTTCGTCGCGGCAATGCACCCGACCACAATCCGTAACTTGCGATGCCTGTAGCAGCGGCTAGTAGTAGGCCGACGACGGTGGGCGTGGGATCTGCTTCATTCGCAGACTCGCAGCAGGACGACACCCATGACAACGCTGCACCAGCCAGCACTGAACAGATAGCAAAGCCGACCAGGCCAAGAGCTACCAGAACAACAACTACAGGACGGCGTTCGGTTACGACCACATCATCTTCCAGTTCGTTGGGCACTGCGCAGGTCTGAACTGCCCATTGATTAGCCGGCGCGTCCAATGTAGGCCATGACGGAGGCATCCTCTGGGTAGCGCATCAGCCACTCGTCGGCCTCCCCTGCCGTCGCCCCGCATTTGTTGTGTGCGAGAACTCTCGGCGCGCTGCTCGACGGGCGATGGAGAATCAAGGCTTTGAGCCGATCGCGAGCAAATGTCCGCTGAGACCGCTCATGGACGGTTCGGACTCGACGGCTTTCGCGGCAAACAACATCTGCTCGCGTCGTTGCGGATCCGACCAGTGCTCTTGCATGAGCCAGCCAGGCCCTTCGACGCCCACCAGTGACACCTGTTCAAAGCCCGCTTCTCGCACCTCTTTCACGAGTTCCTGCGGCCGATGCAAATAGGCGGTGGTAAACCACTGTGGATACCTAACTGGATCGGGATTTCGGTGCTGGCCGTCTGACAGGTCGCGTTCGGCAATGGCGCGAAACAGCGGATCGCTGAGCCATCCGTTCCAAAGGCCGTCGAGCAGTGCAGCGAACCGTGAGATGCCCACCGCTGTGAGGACACCGCCAGGCTTGAGAATTCCTGCGCTTGAGCCGCAAGATGTTCCACCGCATCCTGGAAGAATATCCCGAGATCGCGGTGCAGCTGCATCAGCGCATCCTGGAGGATTTTCAGGCGTTGATCCGCCGCATCGAGGAGCTGGCGCCGCGATTTACGGAGTAGGTTCGACTACGCGTCGACCACGCCTACTCTAAATCAAATCGCGCAATGACCGGCACATGGTCCGACGGCCGTTCCCAGCCGCGCGCCGGGCGCAGGATTTCATAGCCGGCAAAATTCGCGACCAGGTTCGGCGACGACCAGACATGGTCGAGCCGGCGGCCGCGGTCCGAGGCCTCCCAATCCTGCGCGCGATAGCTCCACCAGGTGTAGAGCTTCTGTTCCTGCGGCACGTTGAGCCGCATCAAGTCGACCCAGTTGCCGGCGCGCCGCATCGCCTCGAAGCTTTCCGTCTCGACCGGCGTGTGGCTGACGACTTTGAGCAACTGCTTGTGCGACCAGACATCGTGCTCGAGCGGCGCGATGTTGAGGTCGCCGACCAGGATCGAGCCGGACACCTCGTCGTGCTCGGCGCGGATGGCGTTCATCTCGGCGACAAAGTCGAGCTTGTGCCTGAACTTGCGGTTGATCTCCGGGTCGGGTTCGTCACCACCGGCAGGCACATAGAAGTTGTGCAGCAGAATCGCCTTGCCGCCGGCCCGCACCGTGACCGACAGATGCCGGCTATCGTCGATCTCGCAGAAGCGCCGCTTCTCGACCACCGCGATCGGCCGCCGCGCCACCGTCGCGACGCCGTGGTAGCCCTTCTGGCCGTGGAAGGCGATATGCTCGTAGCCAAGCTTGCGGAAGGCCTTCTCGGGAAACAACTCGTCGGGAACTTTCGTCTCCTGCAGGCAGAGCACGTCGGGGGCCTGCTCAATAAGCAGGCGCTCGACGATCGGCATGCGCAAGCGAACGGAGTTGATGTTCCAGGTGGCGACGGAAAAGGGCATGCGGCAGGGTCCGGCAAAGATCACCGATCTACTGCCAGTCGCACGCCGCAAAAACAAGCTGGGTGATAATCGGCAAAGTCTGCGCTGCCCTCATTGCCCTGCCGGGCATTTCTCCTCGTAGGAAAGAAGCTGGCCGCAGCCTTGTGCTCATCGCTCATTCTGCAACGCTGGCGATTGGCGAAACCTTCGATGGCAGCGTCCTTCTCCCCGTTTACGGGGAGAAGATGGCGGCAGCCAGATGAGGGCGGCGGAAACGCCGGGAAGGTTCCCCACGACAGCGGACCCTAGCGCGTCTTGGTGTTCAGCTCGCGGTTGGCCGTATAGTCGATGGCGAAGGTATCGGGGGCGAACCTGACGCCTTCCTTGACGTTGAAGATCATCACCGTCGTGTCCTTGCCCTGCGCGTCGGTGATGGTCCACTGGCGCAGTTCGTAGGACTTCGGATCGAACATCATGGTGATCCTCGCATTGCCGAACACGGATTTGTCGGAGAGCTGGATCGTGGTGAGGTCGTCCTCTTCCTTGACGCTTTTGACGCGGTTGCCGGAGAGGTCGATCCTGTCGTCGAGCAACAGCTTCAGCGGCGTCTTCGACAACGGATAGAGGTCTGACGTCTTCAGCTTCTTGTTGAGGATGACCACCGATTTGCCGTCGGAAATCACCCGGAAGTTCGACGATCCGTCATAGTTGAAGCGGATCTTGCCTGGACGTTCCAGGAAGAACTTGCCGCCGGTCTGCTCGCCCTTCGGCCCGAACTGCACGAATTCGCCGGACATCGATTTGACGGACGAAAAATGGTCGGCGATCTTCTGCGCCGCCGGCGGAACTGCGGCTTGCGCCGACGCCAGCAGCTGGAAACCGGGCACGACGTTTATGGCCGCGGCACCCGCAAGGACCATGCCAAGGCCAAGCACCTGACGGCGGGTTGGGGCAAAATCGCTATTGGCGAAAATCAAGTTTTTCATGCCGGTCACTTTCGTCTGTTGCGTATGGTGTAGCAGTCCGTGGACCCCCAGTTAGGCTTAAGTTTGGCGGGTCGGACAGCGCTCAGTCGCTTCAACGCGCCAGAAGGTTCAAAGGTTGCCGGACGGCGCTGCGCAGCGCCTGCCGGCGCATCAGAACTTGTCGTCCTCCGTCGGCACCAGGATCTCGCGCTTGCCGGCGTGGTTGGCCGGACCGACAATGCCTTCCTTCTCCATCTTCTCGATGATCGAGGCGGCGCGGTTGTAGCCGATGCCGAGCCGGCGCTGGATGTAGCTGGTCGAGGCCTTGCCGTCGCGCAGCACCACGGCCACCGCCTGGTCGTACGGATCGTCGGAATCCTCGAAATTGCCGCCACCGCCGCCGGACCCGCCCTTGCCGGACAACTCGTCGTCATCGTCCTCGCCATCGTCCTCGGTGATGGCGTCGAGATATTCAGGCACGCCCTGCAGCTTCAGATGGGCGACGATCTTCTCGACCTCGTCGTCCGAGACGAAGGGCCCGTGCACGCGCTGGATGCGGCCGCCGCCGGCCATGTAGAGCATGTCGCCCATGCCGAGCAGCTGCTCGGCGCCCTGCTCGCCCAGAATGGTGCGGCTGTCGATTTTCGACGTCACCTGGAAGGAGATGCGGGTCGGGAAATTGGCCTTGATCGTACCGGTGATGACATCGACCGAGGGACGTTGCGTGGCCATGATGACATGGATGCCGGCGGCGCGTGCCATCTGCGCCAGGCGCTGCACGGCGCCTTCGATGTCCTTGCCGGCGACCATCATCAGGTCGGCCATCTCGTCGATGATGACGACGATGTAGGGCATCGGCTCGAGATCGAGATTCTTCGGTCTCGTAGATCGCCTCGCCGGTCTGGCGGTCGAAGCCGGTCTGCACGGTGCGCGAGATTTTCTCGCCCTTTTTCTCCGCCTGCTGGACGCGTGCGTTGAAACCGTCGATGTTGCGCACGCCGACCTTCGACATCTTGCGGTAGCGATCCTCCATCTCGCGCACGGTCCATTTCAGCGCCACCACCGCCTTCTTCGGATCGGTGACGACCGGCGTCAAAAGATGCGGGATGCCGTCATAGACCGAGAGTTCGAGCATCTTGGGGTCGATCATGATCAGCCGGCAGTCCTGCGGCGTCAGCCGGTAGAGCAGCGACAGGATCATAGTGTTGATGGCGACCGACTTGCCGGAGCCGGTGGTGCCGGCGACCAGCACGTGCGGCATCTTGGCGATGTCGACGATGACAGCCTCGCCATTGATGGTCTTGCCGAGCGCCAGCGCCAGCTTTGCCTTGGTGGTCTCGAAATCGCGGCTGGCCATGATTTCGCGCAGATAGACCGTCTCGCGCTTGGCGTTGGGCAGTTCGATGCCGATGGCGTTGCGGCCGGGCACGACGGCGACGCGGCAGGCAATCGCGCTCATCGAGCGGGCGATGTCGTCGGACAGGCCAATGACGCGCGAGGATTTGATGCCGGGCGCGGGTTCAAGCTCGTAGAGCGTGACGACCGGGCCTGGCCGGACATGGATGATCTCGCCCTTGACACCGAAATCCTCCAGCACACCCTCGAGCAGGCGAGCATTCTGCTCCAGCGCGTCCTTCGACAGGCTGGCGTCGCGCACGACGTTCTTCGGTTCGGACAGGAAATGCAGTGACGGCATTTCGAACGTTTCCGAGCCGATCAGCGAGGTTTGCGCCTCGCGCTGGACGCGGGCACCGGGGGCCGGGCGCGGCGCCGGTGCCTCGACGCGGGTCGCTGCATCGGAGCGGAAGTTCTGCACCTTGGCGGTCGGCACGGCGCGGCGCTGGACGGGCTCGTCGTCGGCAAAATCCATGTCGGCGTCGTCGTCAGTGTCGAAGACGTCGTCATCGTCGGGGTCGACGGAAATGCTGCGGTCGTTGACCATGGCGGCGAAGAATTCCGGCTCGACCCGGGCGCGGCCGCCCGGGCTCATCCGCGCCTCGGCATATTCCGCCGATTCGACGCGTTCGGCGGCACGGCGCCAGGCAGTGGAGCGCTGCTCCATCTCCGGCTCGAACTCGTCCCGCTCCTGCTGGCGGCGCACGGCGCGGCGATGCATCCACGCGCGCAGTGACAGCCACCAATGGGTGATGGCGCCGAGCGCCAATATACCTTCGTCGCCCTCATCCTCTTCATTGTCGAAGAGCAGGTCATCCTCTCGCGGATCTGGCGCGGCAGCCGGCTCGAGCACGGCGAAGCCGTTCTTGCGTGCGATCAGCGCCGAGCCATAGGCGAACAACCACAGCGCCGGCGCGGCAAGCAGCACGGCGAGCACACTGGCGAAGAGACCGGTCGGATAGCCACCGATGACCAGGCCGGGGATCTTCAGCACCATGTCGCCGAACACGCCGCCGAGCCCGGTCGGCAGCGGCCAGGTCTTGGGAGGCGTCACGCAGCCGGCGATCGCCGCCGCAAGCAGCGCGAAGCCGAACCAGGTGAGCCCCCGCTTCGGTAGCCTGTCGACGCCGCGCGCGGAAAATAGCAGGTAGCCCCAGATCACCGCCGGCACCAGGGCAGCAACGGCGGCAAGACCGAAGAACTGCATGGCAAGGTCGGAAAAGACCGCGCCCGTATAGCCCATGGCGTTGGTGACGATGTTGGCGGTGGCGTGGGAAAAACTCGGATCGGCGACGTTCCAGGTGGCGAGGCTGGCGATGCCGAAGGCAACGAACACAAACAGGGCGACGCCGACCAGCCGGCCGACCTGGCGCCGTGCGAATGCCTGGATGCCGTGCCCCGTATCGGTCAGCGCGAGCGGTGCTGAAGCCCCTGAACGCATGCCTCGTTCCCCGTCTGTCATGGACTGGCCGGGCGCAACACGCACTCCGGCAGATTCGGATGCCAGACTATCGGTGGGAAGGTTAAGGCCGCATTAACTATAAGAAGTTGAGGCGGCCAAAACCCGATACCATGAGTTGCGGATGCCTGCCGACGCCCGCTTTTCCGAGCCGGACGGGTCGACGCAAAAAAGCCTCGCGAGCCGGAGCCAGCGAGGCCTTTCTTGAGGAGGGCGAAAGTGGGATTTGGCCCTCCGCTGATCCGGGGGTGGGATCGAGGCGCAAGCTAGCCGACAAACGATGCGCCTGTGGAATCACTCTAAATCACATTCGCTTGATGCTTGGCGGGCCGGATCCATACCAAGACGCGCCCGATCAACTGATAGTGATCGGGCCGCCGGGATGGCCACGCACGCACTTCCGGACAAAAAAGAGGCCCGGAACAGGTCCGGGCCTCAATGCGTGAGCCCTTTTCGGGAGCGTCACGACGGGATGGGAGGATGCGGGGCGGCGCAGGCCGCCCGGCACTGGCGAGGCTTACGAGTGGTAGGCCGCTTCGCCATGCGAGGTGAGATCGAGGCCTTCGCGCTCTGCGTCGGCCGACGGACGCAGACCGACGATCAAGTCGACGATCTTGTAGAGGATGGCGCTGCCGATGCCCGACCAGAGCACGGTCACCAGCACGCCTTTGCCCTGCGCCAGCAACTGGGTGGCCGTGCCGGCATAGCCGGCGGCGAAATCGGCCGTCGAATAGTCGACGATGCCGGCGCCGCCGAGCGCGGGGTTGACCAGGATGCCGGTGCCGAGCGCGCCGATGATGCCGCCGACGCAGTGGACGCCGAAGACATCGAGGCTGTCGTCATAGTCGAACGTGTTCTTCACCACCGAGACGAAGAAGTAGCAGACGAAGGTGGCGACGATGCCGAGCACGATGGCGCCCATCGGCCCGGCAAAGCCGGCAGCCGGCGTGACGGCGACAAGGCCGGTCACCGCGCCGGAAGCTATGCCCAGCATGGACGCTTTGCCGCGCAGCAGCGATTTCAAGCACGGTCCAGGTCACAGCCGCCGCCGCCGTGGCGACGAAGGTGTTGATCATGGCGAGCACCGCATAGGCGTTCGCCTCGAGGTTCGAACCGGCGTTGAAGCCGAACCAGCCGACCCACAGCAGTGAAGCGCCAACCATGGTCAGCGTCATCGAGTGCGGCGCCATGATGTCCTTCTTGTAGCCGATGCGCTTGCCGATCATGAGCGCGCCGACGAGGCCGGCAATGCCCGCATTGATGTGAACGACCGTGCCGCCGGCGAAGTCGATGGCGCCGAAGCTGAAGATCAGCCCGGACGGATCGGAATAGGCGCTCGGACCACCCCAGAACCAGACCATATGCGCGATCGGGAAGTAGACGAACGTCACCCAGAGGATGACGAAAAGGATCACGGCCGAGAATTTGACGCGTTCGGCAAAGGCGCCGACGATCAGCGCGGGCGTGATGCAGGCGAAGGTCATCTGGAAGACGACGAACACCAGCTCAGGAATGGCGACGCCCTTGGTGAAGGTTTCCGAGAGCGTCGATACGCTGACGCCGGAGAGAAACGCTTTGGACAGACCGCCGATGAAGGCGTTGCCGGCGGTGAAGGCGAGGCTGTAGCCGTAGAAGACCCAGATGATCATGACCACGCTGGTGATGGTGAAGACCTGCATCAGCACCGAGAGCATGTTCTTGGTGCGAACCAGGCCGCCGTAGAAAAGGGCAAGGCCGGGAATGGTCATCAACAGCACGAGCACGGTGGAAATCATCATCCACGTGGTGTCGCCCTTGTCGACGGTGAAAGCGGGGGCTGCGCGGCGCGGCCGCGGCGACGGCGGGGGCCGCTTCCTGCGCCAGCGCGGCGACCGTGCCCAAGGCTCCGAGCGCGAACGAGCCCAGCAGCGCGGAGCGCGCCGCCGACTTCAAGGTGGAAGGTATGTTCATTGAACTCTCCATTGGAATACGTGCTCGCTGCTCAAAGCGCGTCTGTGTCTGTTTCGCCGGTGCGGATGCGCACGGCCTGGTCAATGCCGAAAACGAAGATCTTGCCGTCACCGATCTGGCCGGTCTTGGCCGCCGCCGTGATGGCTTCGACAGCCTTGTCGACCATGTCGAGAGCGACCGCGACTTCGATCTTGATCTTCGGCAGGAAGCTGACCGCGTATTCCGCGCCGCGATAGATTTCCGTATGTCCCTTTTGACGCCCGTAGCCTTTGACTTCGGTGACGGTCAGGCCCTGGATGCCGACTGCGGTGAGCGCCTCGCGCACCTCGTCGAGCTTGAACGGCTTGATGATAGCCATCACGATTTTCATAAGGTTTCACCCTTTGCTGTTGCGGGTCCCCCGCGTTTGCACGACTTCGCCGATCCCAATGAGAGCCGGAGAGTGCCCGCTAGGATTCAAGCTCCGTGCCAGTTGCCGAAGCAGCCTGTTAACCTGTTGTAAACAAAGAGATTGAAGGCCGCAGAACGGCAAGTCGTGCACAGTCACGGCACTGTCACTGATTAAAAAGTAGGCAATTTTTTGAAAATGCCTATTCGACAGGCCGAAGCGGCATACGACCGCTTCCTGTCCTGCTCAACGCTTGAGCCGGATCAGCCCTTCCTGGGCAACGGAGGCGATCAGCGTGCCGTCGCGGGCAAACAGCGAGCCGCGCGTAAAGCCGCGCGAGCCTTGAGTCGACGGACTGTCCTGCGTGTAGAGGATCCAGTCGTCGAGCGGATGGCTGCGGTGGAACCACATGGCGTGGTCGAGGCTGGCCGCCTGGATGTCGCGGTCGAAGATGGCGCGGCCATGCGCGAAGGTCGAGGTGTCGAGCAGCGTCATGTCGGAGAGATAGGCGAGCACCGCCGCCTGCGTGGCGCGGTCGGCCGGCACCGGCCCGGTGGTGCGGATCCAGATATTCTGCTCCGGCTCCAGCTTTTCCCGGCTCGTATAATGCTTCAGCATCACCGGCTTCATCTCGATCGGCCGGTCGCGGTCCCAGTAGCGTTTGATGCCTTCCGGAACCGCCTCGCCGAACTTGCCCAGCAACTCGCGCTGCGACAGCAGGCTGTCGGGCGCCGGCACGTCCTGCGGCATCGGCACCTGGTGCTCGAGACCGACCTCATCCTGCTGGAACGAGGCTTCCAGCGAGAAAATCGCCTGGCCGTGCTGGATTGCGACCACCCGGCGCGTGGTGAAGGAGCCGCCGTCACGGATGCGGTCGACCTCGTAGACGATCGGCACCGTGGTGTCGCCCGGCCGCATGAAATAGCCGTGCAGCGAATGCACATGACGCTCGGGCTCGACCGTGCGCTGGGCAGCGACCAGCGCCTGGGCGATGGTCTGGCCGCCGAAGACGCGCTGCCAGTCGAGCTTGGGGCTGCGACCACGGTACAGGTTGTGTTCGAGCTGCTCGAGGTCGAGAATGCCGAGAAGCTCGTCCATGGCCGCTGTCATGTTTCGCGCTCCATCCGCGGAAGTGTTATGGCGGTTTCCGACAGGAATGACGGGCAGTCAAGGCCGAATGGCCGGACATGGCCGGCAAGGGCCAGGGCCACGAAAGGAATTTGTCATGGTTGACCGCAAGGCGGATGTAAAAACCCGGGCCTCGCTCGACGTGCTGGTTGCCGGCGCCGGCTATGTCGGCCTGGCCAGCGCCGTGGCGCTGAAACAGGCACGTCCCAGCCTCGCCGTCGCCGTGGTCGACGCCGCGCCCGCCGGCGTCTGGCAAAGAGACGGCCGCGCCTCGGCGATCGCGGCGGCCGCCTGCCGCATGCTGGAACAGCTTCAGGTCTGGAACGAAATCGCGCCGGAGGCGCAGGCGATCACCGACATGATCATCACCGATTCGCGCGCATCCGATCCGGTGCGTCCGGTGTTTCTCACCTTCGACGGCGAGGTGGCGCCCGGCGAGCCTTTCGCGCATATGGTCGCCAACAAGGATTTGAACGGTGCCTTGCGCCGGCGCGCCGAAAAACTCGGCATCGACGTCATCGAGGGTCTCGCCGTCAGCGCCTTCGACACCGACGGCGCCGGCATCACCGTGCATCTGGCCGACGGCGCGACACTGAAGGCGCGCCTGCTGGTCGCCGCCGACGGCGTCAATTCGAAGCTGCGCGACATGGCCGGCATCAAGACGGTGAAATGGGAGTATGGCCAGTCCGGCATCGTCTGCACCGTCGCGCATGAGCGCCCGCACAATGGTCGCGCCGAGGAACATTTTCTGCCCGCCGGCCCCTTCGCCACATTGCCGCTCAAGCCGGACGGCAGCGGCACCAACCGCTCGTCGATCGTCTGGGTCGAACGCTCGGAGGATGCGCAAAAACTGGTCGACGGCGACGACCTCGTCTTCGAGCACGAGCTCGAACAGCGTTTCGGCCTCAAGCTCGGCGCGATCCACGTCGCCGACAAGCCGCGCGCCTGGCCGCTTGGCCTGACGCTCGCCCGCGCCTTCGTCGCGCCGCGCATCGCTTTAGCCGGCGATGCCGCACACGGCATCCACCCGATCGCCGGCCAGGGCCTCAACCTCGGCTTCAAGGATGTGGCCGCGCTTGCCGAAGTGGTGGTCGAGGCCGACCGCCTCGGACAGGACATCGGCGCACTCGACGTGCTCGAACGCTACCAGCAGTGGCGGCGCTTCGACACCGTGCAGATGGGCATCACCACCGATGTGCTGAACCGGCTGTTTTCGAACGACATCGGCCCGCTGCGCACTGTCCGCGACATCGGCCTCGGCCTCGTCGAACGCATGCCCAAGCTGAAGGACTTCTTCATCCGCCAGGCATCGGGGCTTTCAGGCGACACGCCGCGCTTGTTGAAAGGCGAGGCGATCTGAGCGTCGCTCAGTTGACCTCGAAGCCGAGCTTCTGCCGCAGGCGCAGAATGCGCTGGTCGGCTATCTCCAGTTTTTTCTCGCCGCCCTGAGCGGCGCGGTTCACCATCTGCAGCAGATCGTTTCGCTCGGCCACGTCGAGACGTTCGCACAGGAATGGCGCCAGCTTGTCGATGACGATCGTGGTGTCGTCGATCTGTGCCGCCGCCCATTTGGCATAGACCACGGCCTCATCGGTCTTTTTCTTGTCGGCGATCTCCGAGATCACCAAGCGGATGACGGCTTCGCGCTGCGGCAGCACGGGGCCGCTCTCGGAGACGATGGCGGTAATCAGCGTCGCGGCGGCCACCACCGGATCGTCGATCGCCGTCAGCGGCGACAGTGCCGCCTGCTTGCGCAGCTTCTTGCGCCGGATGTTGCCTTGCACGCGCCCGACGACATCCGCGACCTCGCGCGCCGCGTCATTCATGGCCTTCATCCGGTACCACCAGAATGCCGCCGCCCCCAACACACCAAGGATAGCAAGCAGGAAAGGCATGTCGAAATCCCCCAAAACCGCGGCGAGGATAGGAGAAGTATAGCCTTGCTTCAACACTTTGGAGTTGCGGCTGGCGAAGAAATCCGAGGTCTTCGTTCAGGCATCTACACACCGAAGTCGCACGTCCCAGGTTTCAGGGTCGCCAGCCGCAAGAGTGAGAGCAGGATGCCGTTCCTAGGACCCCGGTACGTTATAGATCGCGCGGACTTCGATCGTGCCGAGTTCGGCAAGCGGGACGTTGCCGGCGATATCCAGCGCCTCTTCGAGATCCTTCGCTTCGATCATGATGAAACCGAGCAATTGCTCCTTGGTCTCAGTAAAGGGGCCGTCGGTGACCAGCCGCTTGCCCTTGCGCCGCCGCACCGACTTCGACGTCTTCACTGATTGCAGCGCCTGCGCGATGATCAGCTTGCCTTGCTGGTCCAACGACCTGTCATAGGCCAGCGAATCGGCGTCGAGCTTGGCCGACGCCTCGGCGGTGAGCGCATGGAGGTCTTTTTCCTCACCGTAGACCAGACAGACATATTTCATTTCTGGCTCCCTTGCAGTGACGAACCATAGGATGCGGCGGTGACGCTGTCTGCGGGGCCTTTGACTGCCGCCGCATGATCGAGAAGGCACGCCGCGACCGCGATGATCGCGACCGCCGCCAGCAACCGGCCGAGACCGGAAGGCGGCGGATGCAGCCAAAAATCTTCGGGTCGCTCGGCCTTGCGGCCTGGCCTCTTCCACAGGGCGAAAAACAGATTGTCCATCTTGACCTCCATCCGGCCACGAACCCATGGCCGCCCGCAGGACGAGCGAGGCGAATGGAAGTCGACATTTTTGCACGCACATTTTTTCAGAAGAATTTTTGCCGCCGCCGACAATGCATGACGGCTCGCGGTGGTCTTCCGGCGCGCCGGCGCTATAGTCAGGAGGAACGCCGCCGCCCGGCCGGCGCAACCACGACAATCAAGGAGGACTCCATGGACCGCACCGCAAACGCCGTCTGGCAAGGCAATCTGAAAGAAGGCAAAGGCACGCTCGACGCGCAGAGCGGGGCGCTCAAGGGCACGCCTTATTCGTTCAAGGCGCGCTTCGAGGACGAGAGCGGCAAATCCGGCACCAATCCGGAAGAGTTGATCGCCGCGGCTCATGCCGGCTGCTTCGCCATGCAGTTCTCGCATTTCCTGGCCGAGAACGGCACGCCCGCTGACAGAGTCGACGCCAAGGCGGTGGTAACGCTGGTTCCCGGTACGGGGATCACCGGTAGCGCGCTTACGGTGGTCGGCAAGGTGCCGGGCATCGATGCCGCGAAATTCCAGGAATTGGCCGAGAAGGCCAAGGCCGGCTGCCCGGTGTCAAAGGCGCTCGGCGCCATCAACGTATCGCTCGACGCCAAGCTCGGCTGAGACGACGCATCCCAAACCCGGCGCGCATGGTTGATCGCGCGCCGGTTTTCCCGTCCGAAATTGCGTCAAAGCAAAGAGTTAGAATGGTTCTGCGTTTCCGTGAAACGGTGAGCCACTCTAAGCGCCCAGCGCGTCGAGCCGGGCGCGAAGTGCTGCGACTTCCTGCTCCAATGCCTCCAGTCTCGCTTCCAGATCGGACGCAGGCATGGCCGGAACACTGCGCTGCGCCGTTAGGACTGCAACGTCCACCGGCCCGCCGAGCAGATGCACGTAGCGGTCTTCGCGCTGGCCTGGCCCGCGCGGGATTTCTTGGATCAGCGGTGGCCGGCGGCCGATCAGCATGTCGAGTTCACCGCGCAGATCCTCGATCGACGAAAACCGCGCCATGCGCTCGCTTCGCGCCAACAGCTCATATGCGGTCTGCGGCCCGCGCAACAGAAGCAGGCCGACCAAGGCGGCCTGCGGCGTGGTCAGCGAGAACCGCTGCGCCATCTGATGCTCATAGCGCTCCACGCGCGAACCGAACATCTGCCGCACCAGCCCCTTCTGCTCAAGCAGCTTCAGGGCCCGGTGCACCTCGGTCTGTTCGAGCGCCATCACCGGCTCGCGCGCCGTCTTCTGGTTTGCGGCGGCAAGTGCTGCATTGAGCGTCAGCGGATAGACGTCCGGCGTCAGCTCCTTCTTTTCGATCAGGCAGCCGAGCACGCGGGCCTCGGCGGGATTGAGGATGGGAAGGTCGGTGTCGGTCATGGGGTTGGCTACTTGCTGCTGGTTCTCGGCGCGGTGATTTTGACAGACATCAGAGCGCCGCGACAGGGCCGACCTCTCAAAGTCGGCAGGGCAGAGGGGGCGCGAAGGATCGCCGCTTACGAGAGGAGGGGCCGAAAACCTAAACCCGTCTCTCCACCATCATCTTCTTGATCTCGGCGATCGCCTTGGCCGGGTTCAGCCCCTTGGGGCAGGTCTGGGCGCAGTTCATGATGGTGTGGCAGCGATAGAGGCGGAACGGGTCCTCGAGATTGTCGAGCCGCTCGCCCTTGGCCTCGTCGCGAGAGTCGATCAGCCAGCGATAGGCCTGCAGCAGCGTCGCCGGACCGAGATAGCGCTCGCCGTTCCACCAGTAGCTCGGGCACGAGGTCGAGCAGCAGGCGCACAATATGCATTCGTAGAGCCCGTCGAGCTTCTCGCGGTCCTCATGGCTCTGCAGCCATTCCTTGGCCGGCTGTGGCGACACCGTCTTCAGCCACGGCTCGATCGAGGCATGCTGGGCATAGAAATTGGTGAGGTCCGGCACCAGGTCCTTGACCACCTGCATATGCGGCAGCGGGTAGACCTTGACCGCACCGGAAATGTCGTCGCAGCCCTTGGTGCAGGCGAGCGTGTTCGAGCCGTCGATGTTCATGGCGCAGGAGCCGCAAATGCCCTCGCGGCAGGAGCGGCGCAGCGTCAGCGTCGGATCGATCTTGTTCTTGATCCAGAGCAGCGCGTCGAGCACCATCGGCCCGCAATCGTCCATATCGACGAAGTAGGTGTCGATGCGCGGGTTCTCGTCATCGTCCGGCGACCAGCGGTAGATGCGGTACTCGCGCAGATTGGTGGCACCCTCCGGCTTCGGCCAGGTCTTGCCCTGCTGGATCTTCGAGTTCTTCGGGAGCGTGAGTTCGACCATTACCTGCGGTCCTTTCGGATGACGAGCTTCAGCCCGGACCAGATCTCGTTGACGGCGGCGACCTTGACGTCGACGAGGTCGCGTTTCAGCGCCTCGGCGCGAATGACGTCCTCGGTGACATCTGTCGGCACCTTAGAAGCCTTCTTCGGCCAGGAAACCCAGACCATGCCGTCGCGCTTGATCGCCGTCTCGACGGCGCCGAGACGATCGTCGATCTCGACGCGCAGCCAGGTGAAAGCGTGGACGGCGTCATACTTCAGGCTGCCCGAGATCGCCGACCATTCGACCAGCCGGTCAACCTGGGCGAAATTCACGGCATCGGCCAATTCGTCGAGTTCCGGCGGCAGAGCGATGAAAGCGGCGACCATCCCGTCCTTCAGGCCGAGCTTGGCCGGAAGAGGTGTGCCGGAATATCCCGCTGCCGCCAGCGCCATGGTCAGTACACCCTGGCCTTTGGCGCGATCTTGGCGAGGTTGATGCCGCCGTCCTTTTCCGCCAGCAACGGCTCGGTATGCACCGGCCGATAGGAAAGAGTCACCTTGCCGTCTTCGCTGAGCCTCGAAAGCGTATGCTTGCGCCAGGTTGCGTCATCGCGCGCCGAAAAATCTTCGCGCGCATGCGCACCGCGGCTCTCCTTGCGCGCCTCGGCGCCGTAGACCGTGGTGATGGCGTTGGCCATCAGGTTCTCCAGCTCCAGCGTCTCGACCAGATCGGAATTCCAGATCATCGAGCGGTCGTACACCTTGATGTCCTTCAGCTCGCCCCAGATCTGCGAAATGCGCTTGCAGCCGTTTTCGAGCGACTCCTGGGTGCGGAACACCGCCGCGTCGTCCTGCATCGCCTTCTGCATCTTTTCGCGCAACACGGCGGTCGGCGTCGAGCCGTTAGCGTGGCGCAGCCGGTCGAAGCGGTCCATGATCTTCTCGACCGAAGCCTCGTTGGGCGCGGGGATCGCCGCCTTGCGGTCGATGACCTGGCCAGCGCGGATCGCCGCCGCGCGGCCGAACACCACGAGGTCGATCAGCGAGTTGGAGCCCAGCCGGTTGGCGCCGTGCACCGAGGCGCAGCCTGCCTCGCCGACCGCCATCAGGCCGGGCGACACCTTGTCCGGGCTCGTCGCCGTCGGATTGAGCACCTCGCCCCAATAATTGGTCGGCACGCCGCCCATATTGTAGTGCACCGTCGGCAGCACCGGGATCGGCTCCTTGGTCAGGTCGACACCGGCGAAAATCTTGGCCGATTCCGAAATGCCGGGCAGCCGCTCATGCAGCACCGCCGGATCGAGATGGTCGAGATGCAGGAAGATATGGTCCTTGTTCTTGCCGACGCCGCGCCCCTCGCGGATCTCCAGCGTCATGCAGCGCGAGACGACGTCGCGCGAGGCAAGGTCCTTGGCCGACGGCGCGTAACGCTCCATGAAGCGCTCGCCCTCGGAGTTGACGAGATAGCCGCCCTCGCCGCGCGCGCCCTCGGTGATCAGGCAGCCTGCGCCATAGATGCCGGTCGGGTGGAACTGCACGAACTCCATGTCCTGCAGCGGCAGGCCCGCGCGCGCAGCCATCCCGCCGCCGTCGCCGGTGCAGGTATGCGCCGACGTCGCCGAGAAATAGGCGCGGCCATAGCCGCCGGTCGCCAGCACCACCATCTTCGCTGAAAAGCGATGGATGGTGCCGTCGTCGAGATTCCAGGCGACGACGCCGGTGCAGGTGCCGTCCGGCTCCATGATCAGGTCGAGCGCGAAATACTCGATGAAGAACTGCGCGTTGTTTTTCAGCGACTGACCGTAGAGCGTGTGCAGGATTGCGTGGCCGGTGCGGTCGGCGGCGGCACAGGTGCGCTGCACCGGCGGACCCTCGCCGAAATTCATCATATGGCCGCCGAACGGCCGCTGGTAGATCTTGCCCTCTTCGGTGCGCGAGAACGGCACGCCGTAGTGCTCTAGCTCGTACACGGCGGCAGGTGCCTCGCGCACCAGATATTCCATGGCGTCGACGTCGCCCAGCCAGTCGGATCCCTTGACGGTGTCGTACATGTGCCACTGCCAGGAATCCGGGCCCATGTTGGACAGCGAGGCGGCAATGCCGCCTTGCGCTGCCACCGTGTGCGAGCGGGTCGGGAACACTTTGGTGATACAGGCGGTGCGCAGCCCCTGCTCGGCCATGCCGAGCGTGGCGCGCAGGCCGGCACCGCCGGCGCCGACGACCACCACGTCGAACTTGTGGTCGACATAGGTATAGGCGGAAGCCGTGCTGGCGGCTTTTGCGTCCTTGGCCAACGTCAGCCTCCGAATGCCAGTTTGAGCAGGGCGAAGAGCGAGGCGACGCCGACCGCTATGGAAAAGAATGTGTTGAGTGCGATCAGCGCCAGCTTCATGCCCTCGCCATGCACATAGTCCTCGATGATGACCTGCATGCCGAGCCGCATATGGTAGAGCCCCGAGATCAGCACCAGCGCCAGGATCAGCGCCACGAACGGATTGGCTAGCGCTGCCCGCACCTCGGCATAGCCGGCGCCGTTGAGCGCGATCAGGAAGCCGACGAAGAACAGCGTCAGCGGGATGTTGGCGATTGCGGTAAGGCGCTGGCGCCAGAAATGCTCGGTGCCCTCGCGGGCCGAGCCAAGACCACGGACCTTGGCCAGCGGCGTGCGCATATCGGTATTCTTGCCGCTCATGGTCAGGCCCCCCGCGCCATGTAGCCGGCGATCCAGATCAGCAGCGTCAGCGCGATCGAACCGGCCAGCGTCGCCCAGGCGATCTTCGAGGCGGTGTGCTTCTCAAGCCCGGCGCCGGTGTCCCAGACCAAATGGCGCACGCCGCCCAGCATGTGATGCATAAGCGCCCAAGTGTAGCCGAACAGCACCAGCCGCCCCAGCCACGAACCGAAGGCCCAGTTGACGAGATCGAAGGTGGCCTCGGTGCTCGCCGCAGCCATCAGCCAGAGCGCCACCAGCAGCGTGCCGAAATAGAGCGCGCCGCCGGTGATGCGATGGATGATCGACATCGTCATGGTGATCGGCGGCCGGTATACGGTCAGATGCGGCGAAAGCGGTCTGGCTCGGGTGGCTGGTGATTTGCTCATGGCTCCCCCAGTTTCGGCGTCCCGGAGCCGCGATGAATGCGGCATTTGCCGCTTTTACATATGACTTCGGACAGCCGGTTTCTAATGCTCTTTTTGCACCGCGTCAAAGCCAGAAAATCGTTTTGGAAACGTCATTTAGTCTGACAAATCGGCGGTCTTTTGCTTCAATCGATTAGGACACCGGCGAGAAGCCGGCGTAGCGTTCGCTGCAGTGCGGTATACCGGTAGCACCGCATTACCGTGTGCAGGTGAGCGGCGTCTTTCCACCCTTCATGACCAGCGCGTCGCGTCCATCGATCACGATTGCGTCATGTGCGATGCCGAAGCGGCTGTTCTGGTTGGCGGGCGAGGCCGGCAGATCCTCGCTTGTGCCGTCGGGGCCGAGCACGCGCAGCGACGTGCCGAGGTTTTCGATGGTCATCCTGCCGCCGTCGGCGCAGTTGTAGGTCGCAGTTCGCGGCTGCGGCGCCGTCAGGTCGGTGGCAGTGGGGACGGCGGCATTTCCAGCCTTCGGCGCGCTGTTTTGCGGCACGCAGGCCGCTACGGCCAAGAGCAGCAAAACCAACGGCGCCACCCGAAATGCCCGGCGTAACGCCATAGGCTGTCCTCCCGCGCGGCAAGCTAGCCACGATGCCTCGCCAGATCAAGGTCACCAGACCTTAGCCCCTGGGCCGGCGATGTTGCGGGCAAGCATGGCCGAAAGATGGCTGCCGGACCTAGGATATTAACCATGTTCATCAAGATCTTGCCGCGGAAGCCGCCTGCCTATTAACAAAGGTTAAGAAAAGGTTAATTTCCGATTCGAACAGGCCCCAGACCAAAAGGTCGAACATCACGGAGGACGCCATGCGTTCGAATTCGGGCAGACTGCGCCTTGCGGCGCTCACGCTGACGGCGCTGGCCGTCGGCTTTACGGCTCCGGCCTATGCCGGGCTGAGGCATCATGATCGCGTCTATGCCGATTCCTTTGGCAATCTCGTCATCGACAGCGCCGCCGGCTACAAGCGCATCATCGTCGGCGAGGGCAAGCTGGCCAAGGAATTGTCCGACTACACCGGCGCCGGCCAGCCCGACGTGATCTATGAGAACGAATCGGACGATGTCTCGGGCCATGGCTGCTACCAGCCGCCAGTCTTCGTGAAGGGCCGCTCCTATATGTACGGCCTCTCCGACGGCGAGATGCCGAACCTCAGCCCCTGCCGCTGACCTTGGGCATCGCGCGGTCTTGTCGCGCGGTCGGTCCAGCCGAGACGCGCACGCAGTCGCGGCCGCTGCCCTTGGCCTGATACAGCGCCTCGTCGGCGCGCCGCAGCAGATCGGAAAAATCCTCGCCCGCATGAAGCTCGGCAACGCCGAAGCTAGCGGTGCAGCGATGTTCGACCGGCAGGCTGTCGATCGGCAGCGCGCCAAAAGCGCTACGCGCGCCTTCGGCGAACAGCCGCGCCGCGGCAAGATTGGTGCCCGGCAGGATGATGGCGAACTCCTCGCCGCCGATGCGGCCGGCGACGTGATGCTCGGCCGCCGCCTCGCGCAGGAAGCCGGCAAACGTCTCGATGACGCGGTCGCCGGCGGCGTGCCCGTAGCTGTCGTTGATGCTCTTGAAATGATCGAGATCGGCGATGACCAGCGCCACCGGAACGCCCTGGCGCACCGCGTCCTTCAGCGCGATCTCGGCATGGCGCTCGAAGCCGCCGCGGTTGAGCAGCCGCGACAGCGTGTCGGTCTCCGACTTCGACGTCGCTTCGGCCAGCACGTCGCGCACCAGGATCGCCAGCGCCAGCAGCGCCAGCGCGAAGCCGAACACCGTGCCGAGCGACTGCGACACCAGTGCATAGACGGTCGTCCCATAGGCTTGCGGATTGGCGCCCCAGCCGCCCAGCGCATGCGCGATGAACGGCTTTGAGGCGAATTGCGCGGCGCTGGCGGCCAGGACGGCCATCAGCAGGGCGTCGAGCCGCCCGCGCCTTTGCCTGGACGACCAGACGATGCCGAGGGCCGCGAACTGCATGGCTGCGTAGGGAAGCTGGTAGGCCATCATGCGGGTGAGCGAATGGCGCGGCAGATCCTGCACGAACCAGACCGCGACCGAAGCGACGGCCAGAAAGGCCAGCATCGACGGCCAGGGCGGCGTCACACCGTATTTATGGGCGAGCCCGCCATTGAAGGCGATGGTGGCGCCGAGGAACACGGCAAAGGCCGTGACAACCACCGGCCGGGCATTGTCGAAGGCCGGGATGCTGAATTCGATGGCGAAATAGGCCATGCCCAGACATGTAGCCGAACGCCAGCCAGCGCGCCGACACGCGGCCCACGTCGTGGATGGCGATCATCATGAAGGCCGCCGCCAGCAGGCCGGCGACGAACAGATTGATAATCAGAATGAATTCGGCGCTGCCCATGGTTCTTCATACCCCGCAGGACAGCAAACCATCGACGGGCGAAAAAGACGTTAACGGGCGGCACGATGACATAGTCGTTGGCCGAAGCGCGTTCGCCTTCAGCCGACGCTGGCGTTCTCCGGAACGAAGACGGTTTCCGCCCGCTCGTAGGACAGGCGCACGCTGTCGCGGCCGTTCTTCTTGGCCTTGTAGAGTGCCTCGTCGGCGCGCTGCATCAACGGCGCCAGCCCTTCATCGCCGGTGCGGGCGGCGACGCCGAAGCTTGCCGTCACCCTGACACCCGGCGGCAGGGTGGTGACGCCACCGGACGAATAGAGCGAACGGATCGCCTCGGCGAACAGGCGCGCCGAAGCAAGGTCGCACAGCGGCAGGAGCACGGCGAACTCCTCGCCGCCGATGCGGCCGGCAGCACCCCGCGTGCCGGTGGCGAAACTCAGCTTGGCGGCGAAATCGGCGATAACCCTGTCGCCCGCCGCATGCCCGTGCTGGTCGTTGAGCGCCTTGAAGTGATCGAGGTCGGCCAGCACCAGCGCAACCGGGAGTTTGGCCGAGGCGCACTGCCGCAGAAGCAGGGCCGCCCGTTCCTCGAAGCCGCGGCGGTTGAGCAGGCCGGAGAGCGGATCGGTGTAGGTCTCGGCCTTCAGCGCTTTCATCACGTCGAGCGCGGCGGCGGTAAACAGCGAGAGCGCGATCAACAGCGACAGCAACGCCTGCGACAGCAGCGCCGTCGTCCAGTAGGACGAGGAATAAAACCCGTCATAGGTCGTGAAGGGGCCATGCACGACGACGATGGCGAGGGTGCGGCCGATGAAATTGAGCCCGGAAAGCAGCGCCAGCACGAACAGGATCATCTCCGTCGGGCCATTTCTGCGCACGGTGCGCAGTTCCGCGGCGACCAGCAGGCTGAGGCCGCCGAAACCGAAATTCATCGAGAGAATCCGCCATGTCAGGTCCGGCTGGACGAACAGGAACCAGCACAGCGCCGACAAGCCGCCGCCCGCCAGAATGCCGATCCCGACATAGGGCACGCGCCGCCCGTAACGCGCCACGATCGCCGCCGGCCAGGCAGCAGGCGGCAATGGTGAAGCATATGTTGGACAGGAGCTTGGTCGGCGCCATGCCGATCGGCAGCGTGAAATACTGCAGCAGGAAACCCGCCGGACAGAAGGCATAGCTGAGAGCCAGCACGGCCAGATAGGGACGGTGGCGCTGATGGAACCACAGCACGAGGAACGCAGCGCCGAGCGCCAGCGCTATCGTCGGATTGAGCAGCGCAATGAACAGACCCGTGTCCAAAGGACCTTGATTTCCCCGCTTACGTCGGGGAAGACGTTAACCGGAAGCCCAAACAAGCAGTTAAACGAACCGGAGATATGCAGGGATCGTCGCTATCGGCGGGTCGCGGCTGCAAGCGAGCGGAAAAGAACGAACCCCGGAACCGCCATGGCGGTCCGCGGGTCTGCATGCGGCCGGGTTTTGAATGGTTCGCGACGGATTGCCAGTCGCGCCTATTTCCAGTCGCGGATGTCGACGAAATGGCCGGCGATCGCCGCCGCCGCCGCCATCGCCGGCGACACCAGATGGGTGCGGCCCTTGAAGCCCTGCCGGCCCTCGAAATTGCGGTTCGAGGTCGAGGCGCAGCGCTCATGCGGCTTCAGCCGGTCGTCATTCATGGCCAGGCACATCGAGCAGCCCGGCTCGCGCCAGTCGAAGCCGGCGGCAAGGAAGATCTTGTCCAGACCCTCGGCCTCGGCCTGTTCCTTGACCAGGCCTGAGCCCGGCACGATCATGGCGTTGACGCGCGGATTGACGGTCTTGCCCTCGACCACCTTGGCGGCGGCGCGCAGATCCTCGATGCGGCCATTGGTGCAGGAGCCGATGAAGACGCGGTCGAGCGCGATGTCGGTGATCTTGGTGCCCGGCGTCAGCCCCATATAGTCGAGCGCGCGCAGCTTCGATGTGCGCTTGTTCTCATCGGTGATGTCTTCCGGGTTCGGCACGATGCCCTGCACCGAGACGACGTCCTCGGGCGAGGAGCCCCAGGAGACGATCGGCGGCAGTTTCGCCGCATCGAGCACGATCACCTTGTCGAAATGCGCGCCTTCGTCCGACTGCAGCGTCTGCCAGTAGGCGAGGGCCGCATCCCAGGCCGCGCCCTTGGGCGCGCGCGGCTTGTCCTTGACATAGGCGAAGGTCGTCTCGTCGGGCGCGATCAGGCCGGCGCGGGCACCGCCCTCGATCGACATGTTGCAGATGGTCATGCGGCCTTCCATCGACAGCGCGCGGATCGCCTCGCCGGCATATTCGATGACATAGCCGGTGCCGCCGGCCGTGCCGATCTCGCCGATGATGGCGAGGATGATATCCTTGGCGGTGACGCCTTCCGGCAGCACGCCGTCGACGCGCACCAGCATGTTCTTGGCCTTGCGCTGGATCAGCGTCTGCGTCGCCAGCACATGCTCGACCTCGGACGTGCCGATGCCATGCGCCAGCGCACCAAAGGCGCCATGCGTCGAAGTGTGGCTGTCGCCGCAGACGATGGTCATGCCGGGCAGCGTAAAACCCTGCTCCGGGCCGATGATGTGGACGATGCCCTGGCGGATATCGTTCTCGGAATAATATTCGATGCCGAAGTCCTTGGCGTTCCTGGCCAGCGCCTCGACCTGGATGCGGCTTTCCTCGTTCTTGATGCCGAACTTGCGCTCCGGCGAGGTCGACACATTGTGGTCGACCACGGCCAGCGTCTTTTCCGGATGCCGAACCTTGCGGCCGGTCATGCGCAGGCCTTCGAAGGCCTGCGGGCTGGTCACTTCATGGACGAGGTGACGGTCGATATAGAGCAGGCAGGTGCCGTCGTCCTGGCGGTCGACGACATGGTCGTCGAAGATCTTGTCGTAGAGGGTGCGCGGTGCGCTCATGTGCGTAAATCCGTCGATATGAAAATGGGGAAGAGGTGAGCGCCGGAAGCCAACCGGCCCGGTAAGCGGTCTGGTCAGTCCGGCCTAGCTAAGTCGGCTGGTCGGCGCGCCGCAGACGCGCGCGGAGAAACGCGACGGCAGGCGTTTTCTGTCCTGCAGCACGAAACCCTTGTAGGCCGGATCGCCAAAAAGCTCTTCCATGGCGCTGCTCATATCAATGTTTTGGCTTTTCGGCAATTGCGGCTGCCTTGCACGACCTTTTCGCCCTGTGGGACAAGGAAAGATGCGCCCCGCTCAAGCCACCTCGAACACGAACGTCTTCACCAGCGCCTCCGGATCACCGATCGCATAGCAGCGGAACCATGGACTTTCCTCGACCGGCCGCCATTTTTGCGCCTGTGCAAGCTCGTCGAACACGGCCTGGAACCCGCCGCTGGCAAAAACCTGGTCGCGCACGGTGAAGATGGCGTGGCCGCCTTTTCTGGTGATGCGCACCAGTTCGTGCAGGCCGGAGGCCGGCGCATGGCCGATGGTGAACACGCCGGTCGAGAAGAAAGCGCGAAAATGCCCGTCCGGCCAGGGCAGCGGACCGCCGAGCATCGCGTTCTTCAGTTCGCTGTAGGCATTGCGGCTGCCGGCGATCTTGAGCATGTCATCGGACAGGTCGAGCCCGGCAATGTCATGATAGCCAAGCGCCTTGAGAGATGGCCCCGACAGACCGGTGCCGCAGCCGGCGTCGAGCAGCGGCCCTTCGCCTGCCGGCACATGGCGCGCCACCCAGGCGGTGATCAGGAACGGCAGCAGATAGCCGAGCGAAGCGGTTTCGCTGTCATAGGTCGCGGCCCATGCCGCATAGGCCTTGGCGAGCGCTTCCGGCGTATCGGCCGCATAGACGGAATCCAGCGCCGCATTGGCCTTGTCGACGATCATGGGATTTCTCCGGAGCTGGTCGCATTCTGCGATCGTAGCGCCGTCTTCGCTTGGCGGCTATTCCCCGTGCTGGTTTCGCAACCGCTTCTCCAGCGCCCGCAGGGCCAGGGACAGTCCGACGGTCAGGATGAGATAGATGTAGGCGACGATCGAATAGGTCTCGAAGAAACGGAACGAGCCGGCGGCATAGACCTTGCCCATCTGGGTGATGTCGGCGACGCCGAGCACCGAGACCAGCGAGGAAATCCTTGACCATGGCGACGAAGTCGTTGCCGAGCGGCGGCAGGATGGTGCGGATTGCCTGCGGAAACACGATCAGCCGGAAGCGCTGCGCGCGCGTCAGCCCAAGCGCCTTGGCCGCCTCGATCTGGCCTTTCTCGACCGCCTGGATGCCAGCGCGAAACACCTCGGAAATGAAGGCGGAATAGCCGATGGTCAGCGCCATGATGGCGCGCCACAGGAGCGACACGTCGCGCACCAAAAGCTCGCCGAGGATACCGGCATTCTGCAACGGTGCGGTCAGCGCGTTCCACGCAGCGACGAAGGCCGGCGCGCCGGCGAAGGCGATCCAGAACAGCAGCACCAGGATCGGCACGCCGCGGATGATCTCGACATAGAAGCGCGCGACCTGGCGCAGCACACGCGAGCCGGACAATCCCATCAGCGCGATGCCGAGCCCGATCACTGACGCCAGCGCGAAGGCAACGACGGTGACGAAGACGGTGATGCCGATGCCCTTGGCGACAGTGGCGAAGACCTGGGCGTAGAGGCCGTTGGCGGCGATGAAGACGGCGGCCGCAAGCGCAAGCGTCGCGGCTACGGCTAGCCACCAGGGGAACTCGGATTTTGGGGTGGAGGATGGCGGACGTGCCCATCAGGCGGCACTGGCGTAAGGGCCACGAAAGGATCGCGCCAAGGCATCCCCCTCTGTCCTGCCGGACAGTCCGGCAGGACAGAGGGGGGTGTTCAAGCGCAAATTCGGCGCGAGTTCCGGCGCATCACAAAAGGATCGCACCAAGATGGCCTATTGCCCCATCTTGTAATCAAGAAACCACTTCTTGTTCAGCGCATCGAGCGTGCCGTCGGCCTTAAGCGCGGCGATCGCCGCGTTGACCGGCTTCACCAGGTCGGATCCCTTGGGGAAGATAAACCCAAAATCCTCGGTGCCGAGCGGTCCGCCGATCAGCTTCAGCTTGCCTTCGGAGGCATCGACATAGCCCTTGCCGGCAGTGCCGTCGGTAAGCACCACGTCGACGTCGCCTGACTTCAGCGCCTGCACCGTGGCGCCGAACGTCTCGAACAGTTTTATCCTCGGGTTCTGCTCGTTGCCGTCGAGCACGGTGTAGACGGCGGTGTAGAAGGGCGTCGTGCCGGCCTGCGCGCCGATCAGGCCATCCTTGAAGGCGCCGAAGGTCTTGGCGTCGGTGAAGCGGCTTTCGTCGCCACGCACCAGCATGAACTGTTCCGAGCGCATATAGGGGTCGGAGAAATCGACCTTCTCCTTGCGGTCGTCCTTGATGGTGATGCCGGTCATGCCGATGTTGTACTGGTTGTCGGAAACCGCCTGGATCATCGCGTCCCAGGAGGTGTTCTGGTACTCGACCTTGAAGTTCAGCCGCTTTGCGATCTCGTCCATCGCGTCATATTCCCAGCCGATCTGTTTTCCCGTCTTGGAATCGATGAACTGCAGCGGCGGATAGGCGTTTTCCGTCACCACCACCACTTTCTTGCCGCCGAGATCGGGCAGCGCCTGCGCCCATGCGGCGACGGGCGCGAGCAGGCAGGCCAGCAGGCCGGCCAGCAGCAGTTTCGATTTGGTCATGACACACTCCCGGAACGTGAAACGCCCCGATCCGTTTGGGGCTTGCAGGAAAATCCGGCGCCGACTTTAGCTTTCCGCAAGCGCCATGCAAGCCGATCCGCTGCACCGCTTGGCGCGATAGCGGATTCCCATGCTTTCAATCGTCGGATTCCGGAACGATCGTGTCCTGGCGAGGATCAGCGCGATCCGCCGCATTCTCGGTAGCGTTCCGCAACCGAGCGACCAAACGGCTCACCGTCGCATGCAGGGCTTTCAGCTCGCCAGGCTCCAGCGGCATGCTGCAGGCAAGCCCGGAGGACACCTCCTTCATCTGCCCACGCAGCGCCTGGCCCTTGGCGGTCGGCTCGACCAGCACGCGGCGCTCGTCCGCCGCGTCGCGCCGACGCGTGACCAGACCACCTGCTTCCAGTCGTTTGAGCAACGGCGTCAGCGTCGCGGAATCCAGGCCCAGCGCCGCGCCAAGCGCCCCCACCGTGCTCGGCGCGTGCTCCCACAGCGCCAGCATCGCCAGATATTGCGGATAGGTGAGCCCGAGCGGATCGAGCAACGGCCGATAGAGCTTCGTCATCAGCCCGCTCGCCGAATAAAGCGCGAAACAGAGCTGCTGGTCGAGCCGCGGAACGGGAAAAGTCCCGGCGGTTGCCGCCGGGACGTCGCTGGCACTCTCTATGGTCTTTGTCGTCATGCTGCCTTTGCCGGAAGCGCCAGTGCCGAAAGCGCCACCTCAACATTGCCCTTGATGGCGTTGGAATAGGGGCAGATCTGGTGCGCCGCCGATACAAGCGCTTCCGTGGCCGCCTGATCAAGGCCTTTCGTCTCCGCCGACAGCGAAACGCCCAGCGCGAAACCGCCCTGGCCATTGGGGTGCAGGCTGACATTGGCCGTCACCGCGGCATCCTCGAGCGGCAGCTTCTGCTTGCCGGCGATGAAGCGCATGGCGCTTTCGAAGCACGCCGCATAGCCGGCAGCAAACAGCTGCTCCGGATTGGTGGCGCCACCCTTGCCACCCAGTTCCTTCGGCATGGCAAGGTCGACGCTGAGCAGGCCATCATTGGTCCGGACATGGCCGGCGCGGCCGCCGACGGCACGGGCTTCGGTGGAGTAGAGTGCAGGCATTTCGTTTCTCCAATTATT
This sequence comes from uncultured Alphaproteobacteria bacterium, assembly GCA_963788955.1. GTDB lineage: Bacteria > Pseudomonadota > Alphaproteobacteria > Rhizobiales > Rhizobiaceae > Mesorhizobium. The sequence continues at coordinate 55,666 of CAWBIN010000014.1, forward strand.
TTGTACACGATTGTTTAGTATACAAGATAATTCGAGTCAACCAAAGCTGAGGCAGATTTTTCGCCTGGAGCAAGCCGACCCCAGCGGACGGCTCTGCCCGCAAAACGAAAAAAGGCGGCCGAAGCCGCCTTTCCGAAGAATGCGTATCGAAAAACTTATTCGGCGGTAGCCGCTTCCGCAGCCTTGGCGGCCTCGTCCGCAGCCTTGGCAGCCTCGTCGGCGGCCTTCTTCTCGGCGGCTTCCTGGGCTGCCTTTTCGGCGGCCAGCGCCTGGGCAGCGGCGACTTTCTCGGCCTCGATGCGCGCCTTCTCGGCGTTCAGCGCATCACGCTCCTCGTCGTTCAGCTTGCGGGCGCGCACGCCGGTGTTTTCCGAAATACGGGCCGATTTGCCGCGGCGGTCACGCAGGTAATAGAGCTTGGCGCGGCGCACCTTGCCGCGGCGCACGATCTCGACGCCCTCGACCATCGGCGAATAGACCGGGAACACGCGCTCCACACCTTCGCCGTAGGAGATCTTGCGGACGGTGAAATTTTCCTGGAAGCCGGCGCCCGAGCGGGCGATGACGACGCCCTCATAGGCCTGGACGCGGGTGCGGGTGCCTTCGGTCACGCGGACCTGGACGCGCACGGTGTCGCCGGGCTGGAATTCGGGAAGCTTGCGCTTGGCTTCGATCTTGGCGGCCTGTTCGGCCTCGAGCTGACGGAGGATATCCATCTCTTAAATCCACTTCTTGTTCTTCCGACAGTCAGAGCGTCCGACACTCGCCTTGCAGTTCCATTGACCGCTCGGCTATGCCCTTTGTCGGAGACATCGGGCAGGGGCGACTACACCGCCATTGTTGACGGGCCAGAAGATCGCGCTTGGCAGATTGTTCTTCCGGTTCGGGCGGGCACATACAGCTATTTCGACGCTTTGTCACGCCTTGGCCCTGTCTTTTTTGCGCGCATGCCATTACGCAATTGTCCCGGGCGGGGTTGCGCCCTCCTGTCAAGCTTCCTAATCCGGGGCAAGCACTAAGTCTTCGGCGGCGCCCTGATGTCTGTTTTCGACGTGATCCTGCTCTTTCTGGCGGGTTTTCTGTCAGGCGCCGCCAACGCGGTCGCCGGCGGCGGCACGTTCATCACCTTCGGTGCCATGACGCTGGTCGGCCTGCCGCCGATCGTCGCCAACGCCACTTCTTCGGTGACGCAGTTTCCCGGCTACGTCACCTCGACGCTCGCGTACGCCGCCGACATCAGACATTTCTGGCGCCGGGCATTGCTGCTCTGCCTGATCTCGGCCTTCGGCGCGCTGGCCGGCGCGCTCATCCTTTTGGCACTCGACAATCCGTCCTTCCGCGCCATGGTGCCGTGGCTGCTCTTGGCGGCGACCGCTCTCTTCGCTGCCGGGCCATGGCTGAAGCCGTCGCCGAAGCCGGACCATGAAGCGTCGGTGGGCTCGCTCGTCGGCTCGCTGGCGCAGTTCCTGACCTCCATCTATGGCGGCTTCTTCGGCGCGGGCATGGGCGTCATGATGCTGGCGACGCTCGGCCTTACCCAGTCAGGCGACTATCACAAGCTGAACGCACTGAAGAACATGCTGGCCATGGTCATTGCCGCGGTTGCAATCGTCGTCTTCGTCTCCGGCGGCGTCGTCGCCTGGCCGCAGGCGATCGTCATGATCCCGGGCGGGGCGCTGGGCGGCTATGCCGGCGTCTGGATCGCCAAGCGCGTGCCGCAAAATGTCGTGCGCGGCTTCGTCGTCGCCGTCGGCCTCTTTCTCGCCTTCTACTATTTCGCCAAGGGGTGAACCCGACCATTGCCGGAAGCTTTGTCGGCATCGGTCTCGTTCGCCACCATGGAATTCGCCAGCTCCCCAACCCGCCGCAGTGCGTGCCGGTGGGCATCGTCCCAGCGTCCGCCCAGCCCCAGCCGGATGCAGTGGCCGAAATGGTTTGTGGCGCTGAACATCTTTCCAGGCGCAATCACGATGTTCTCCGCCAGGCAGACCCGGTACAGCTCAAGCGAGTCGATGCTGTGCGGCAGTTCCACCCAGATAATAAACCCGCCCTGCGGATCGGTGACGCGCGTTCCCGCTGGAAAATACCGCGCTATCAATCCGCGCGCCTCGTCGACCCGCGTCGCGACCGTCGCGCGCAATTGACGGTATCCGGCCTCGATGCCCGGCTGCGTCAAGAGGTCGGCCATCGCACGTTCCAGCACCGCCGTCTGGCTTCCGCTGGTCGATTCCTTCAGGCGCACGAGCTTGGCGCCCCAGCGCCCGGCCTCAACCCAGCCAAGCCGAAGGCCTGGCGCGATCGTCTTGGAGAACGACCCACACATCATGACGTGCCCGGTCGCATCGAATGAGCGCACCGCGCGGCGCTGTTCGTCCAGATCGGCGAGATCGTTGTAGAGGACATCCTCGACCAGCGGGATGCCACGGTCGGCAACCATCCGCGCCAAACGCTGCCGGTCGGCCAAGGGAATGCTTGATCCGATCGGATTGGAAAGCGTGGGCACTGCGAGCACGGCCTTGATCGGTTGAGTGTCGAAGGCGAATTGCAGCGCATCGAGCGAGAAGCCGGTGCGTGGATGCGTCGGGATCTCGAGCGCGCGCAGGTGCAGGTTCTCGAGGATCTCCAGGAAGGCAAACAGGGTCGGCGATTCCAGCGCAACGATGTCGCCCGGTTTCGTCACCGCCCGCAGGCACAGCGTGATCGATTCCAGGCAGCTGTTGGTCACGACGATGTCCTGTGGGTCGAGCTGGCAGCCCATGCGTAGCGCATGGCGTGCAATGGCGCGCCGCAGGCTCTCGTCGCCATAGCCGGTCGTGTAGCTGCACAGTGTCGCCCGGTGGCGTTGCACGGCGCGGCTGACGGCACGGCGGACACGCTCCTCGGCAAACAGGTCCGCACTCGGACAGGCAGCGCCGAAGGAGATGTAGGCGGGATCGTGCGCGAGATGCATCACTCGCGCCGCGAGCGAACTGACGTCCACCGCCATGGAACCTGCCGGCGGATTCGATGTCTCCGGTTCGGGCAGGCTCGGCGACCGTGTCGCGACGAAATAGCCCGAGCGCGGTCGCGCTTCGATCAGGTGCGCATCCTCCAGCATGCGATAGGCCTGCAGCACGGTGCCGATCGACACGGCGCGGCTGCGCGCCAGTTCGCGCACGGACGGAATGCGTTCGCCCCGCATCAGCGTGCCCGCCCGGATCGGCGTCGCGATCGAATGCGCGAGCTGCAGGTAAAGGACCTCTGCGGATTGATCGTCTTGCATGTGCAATGCCTACCGCAAAATCGACTGAGCCGACTGACACAGATTGCAGGCACTTCGCCTGGTACAGATGCCCGATAGTCCTCACTGTACCATATCAGATGCCCGCTGGCTGTGACTGTGCGTGCTGACGCTGGCGATCTACCGTTCAGCCATGACCGATGTCGGCCCCAGGGCCTGGTGGTCGAAATGGACCACGCAAAACAGCCAGCCGGCACCAACGCATTCACACGGAGGACTGAGCCATGTTTCCGATCGATATCTGGTTGGCCTACACAATCGCGAGCGTCCTGATCGTGCTCGCACCCGGACCCGACATCGTGCTCTCGATTGCGCGCGGCCTGAGCCAGGGCCGCCTCGCGGCGACGGTGTCAGGAATGGGGGCCGGCACCGGCATCCTGATCCACTCGCTTGCCGCCACCTTCGGGCTGGCGCTGCTGATCCAGACCTCGGCCGCAGCGTTCCTGGCGCTAAAACTCGCCGGAGCTGCATATCTTGTCTGGCTGGGGGCGAAGGCGCTGCTTCTCGCGAAATCTCGTCAGTTTCGCGCCGACGGCGCGGCGGCCTCTTCACGCGATCTACCTGGCGGGGCTGATGTCGAACGTCCTCAATCCGAAGATCGGGCTGTTCGTGCTTGCCTTCATACCGCAGTTCGTCAGCGCCGACCGCGGCCCGGTCAACACGCAGATGCTGACCTACGGCGCCTGGCTTGCCATCATCGCCGCCATCGGCCTTTCGCTCATCGGCGGCTTTGCTTCGGTTTTGAGCCGATGGCTGCTCAGCCGTCCGCGCGCGGTTGCCGGGATCAATATCGGTGCAGGCATCACATTCGTCATGACCGGCCTGTCTGCCGCTGCGATGACACACGGCTGAAGCCGGCAGCGGCATGGCGAAAGGCATCAGCCAGGGCTGGCCGGCGCTGTCCAGCATGAAATCCTTCCTCGAAACCGGCAGCGGCATCGACCTTTTCGCCAAGCCGAAATCAGCCTGAAACGCTAGAGCAATTCCACGAAAAGTGCGCTTCGGTTTTCCGTCCGGAATTGCGTGAAAACAAAGAGTTAGCGGGAGAACGACGATGAGCAAGATCTATGGCGGCGGATGTGCGTGCGGCGCAATCCGCTACGAAACGAGCAGCGAACCCATCTTCGAGAACCACTGCCAATGCCATGATTGCCAGAAACGCAGTGGCACTGGCCACGGATCCTATCTGACCTTCGGCCACCGCGCCGATATGGCAATCACCGGCGAAGCGAAAACCTGGCGGTTGGCGGGCGACAGTGGCAACGAAAAGATGCATGCGTTCTGCCCGACCTGCGGAACGCCGGTCTATCTGACATTCGCCGCCATGCCGGACCTGATCGCGGTCCACGCGACCAGCCTTGACGACCCAGGCCAATTCAATCCGCGGGTTGTGACTTACAGCATTCGCGGCCATGCCTGGGACACGATGGATCCCGTCTTGCAGAAGTTCGAGCGGATGCCCGGCTAATAGCCAACAGGGTAGCCAGGTTGTCGACAGAGACTCTGAAACGATCTCAGCCTTTGGTCTTGCCGTTATGCACCAGGTCCGGCCGTCGTGTTTTTGTGAGCGCCTCGGACTCCGCACGCCGCCAGGCGGCGATCTTCTTGTGATTGCCCGAGATCAGCACGTCAGGGATCGGCCTGCCCTCGAACTCCTGCGGCCGCGTATAGTGCGGGTGCTCGAGCAGGCCGTTCTCAAAACTCTCTTCCTCCCCCGACACCGCATTGCCCATGACGCCGGGTAAAAGCCGCACCACCGCGTCGAGCAGCACCAGTGCGGCCGGCTCGCCGCCGGAGAGGATGAAGTCGCCGATCGAAACCTCCTCCAGCCCGCGCGCCTCGATCAGCCGCTGGTCGACGCCTTCGAAACGGCCGCAGAGAATGACGGCGCCCGGCCCGGCGGCGAGCTCGCGCACCCGAGCCTGCGTCAACGGTTTTCCACGCGGACTCATCAGCAGGCGCGGTCGCGCATCGCCCGGCGGCGAAGCATGGTCGATCGCCTTCGCCAGCACGTCGGCGCGCATCACCATGCCGGCGCCGCCGCCGGCCGGCGTGTCGTCGACGGTGCGGTGCCGGTCGGTGGCGAAATCGCGGATCTGGATCGCGTCCAGCGACCATGTCCCGGCCTCCAGCGCCCGCCCGGCCAGCGACAGGCCGAGCGCGCCCGGAAACATCTCGGGATAGAGCGTCAGCACCGAGGCGGCAAAGCTCACCGATTGCCCCCGGCATCCCTTGGTCCGCGCGGCCGGCCCTTCGGATCGAAACCGTCGCGGTCGGGCGCCTCGCTGTCCTCGTCGTCGACCAGGCCGGCGGCCGCCGGATCGACGCGAACAAAACCTTCGGCGATCGACACTTGCGGCACGGCGGCCTGCGTGAACGGGATCAGCACGCCCTTGCGCCCGCCCAGAGTCACGTCGAGAATGTCGCCGCCACCAAAATTGTGCACCGCCACGACCTTGCCGATCTCGGCGCCGGTGTCGTCCCTGACCGCCAAGCCGACCAGGTCGGCATGGTAGAATTCGTCCTCCTCGCCATCGTCCGGCAGCATCGAGCGGTCGACGAAGAGTTCCGTGCCGGCGAGCGCCTCGGCGGCGTTGCGGTCGCTCACGCCCTTGAACCGCACCACGACCACGGTGTTGGCCGGCCTGATGTCGATGATCTGGAAGGCGCGGCCGTCCCTGGCATAGAGCGGCCCGTAATCGGCCAGCGCAAGCGGCTCGCCGGTGAACGTCTTGACGCGCACTTCGCCCTTGATGCCATGCGCGGCGCCGATCACGGCCATCTGGACGGGGTTCTGGGGCTTGCTCATGGCGAAAGGTCCTTTGCCTTGCTCTAGCCCTAGCCAGTTGTCATTTCAATGACGCGCTCTTCACCGCTTCCTAACCTGGCTGCCGGAAAATGGCCGGGAACTGGAAGAGCGCCATGCAGGAATTCCTCATCCCGGCAAAACCCGACCTTCAGGCAGCGCGCGAAAGCTGGCTGAAGATGCTGGCGCGCGAGCGCCGGCTGTCGCCGGAAACCGTCGAAGCCTATGAGCGCGACACGCGCCAGTTCCTGCATTTCCTGACCGGCCATTGCGGCGGCCCGCCCGGCATTTCGGATATCGCCGATCTGCGCCCGGCCGACCTGCGCGGCTTTCTCGCCGCGCGCCGCAATGCGGCGCCGGCGCCCGCACGCTCGGGCGAGGGCTGGCCGGGATCCGCTCGCTGCTGCGCTTTCTCGAACGGCGCGGCCTGGCCAATGCGGCGGGCGCGGCAGCCCTGCGCGCGCCGCGCCAGCCGAAGTCGCTGCCCAAGCCGCTGACCGCCGACGATGCGCGGCGCGTCGTTTCGGTGGAAGGCCAGCTGGCGGAGGAGCCATGGATCGCCGCCCGCAACGCCGCCGTGCTGACGCTGCTCTACGGTTCGGGCCTGCGCATTTCCGAGGCGCTCGGCCTCAGCGGCGCCGACCTGTCGTCGGAGACCGACACCGTACTGCGCATCACCGGCAAGGGCGGCAAGACGCGGCTGGTGCCGGTGCTGCCGGTGGCGCTCAGGGCCGTTGCCGAATACCGGCGGCTCTGCCCCTATCATATCGACCCGAAGGGCCTGCTGTTTCGCGGTGCCCGCGGCGGTCCGCTCAATCCGGCCATCGTCCAGCGCGAGATGGCAAAACTGCGCTCGGCGCTCAATCTGCCGGATACGGCGACACCGCACGCGCTGCGCCATTCCTTCGCCACGCATCTGCTCGGCCGCGGCGGCGACCTGAGCACCATCCAGGAACTGCTCGGCCATGCCAGCCTGTCGACGACCCAGATCTACACCGGCGTCGACACCGCAAGGCTGCTGGAGATTTACGAATCCGCGCATCCAAGGGCGTGAACCTTCAAATTTGCGGCGCCGATTAACCGTTTTGCCGCTTTTTTCCCCTAAAGAAGCAGGCATGAAACGCGTCATCGCCATCGCCGACCGCGCGGCCTTGTGTCGCTGAAGCTGCTTGTCGCGCTCAACGTACTGTTTTTCCTGTCTTTCCTGATCGTCGCGCTGCTTGCCGCCGGCAGGGCGCATGCGCAGACGCCAGCCTGCAGCGGCGCCGACATGCTGTCGGCCTTGCAGAAAGACAACCCGGACACCTATCGCAAGATCGAGACGGAGGCGGCCGCGACACCGAACGGCAAAGGCCTGTTGTGGAAACTGGAGAAGGCTGGCGAAAGGCCGTCCTTCTTGTTCGGCACCATGCACATGACCGACCCGCGCGTCACCACGCTGCCGCCCGCCGCGCAAACGGCCTATGACGCCGCAGACACCATCATCATCGAGACCACGGAAGTGCTCGACAAGCAGAAGATGATGGCGGCCATGCTCAACGAGCCGGACCTGATGATGTTCACCGACAACACGACGCTGTCGTCGCTGCTGTCGCCGGACGATGCCGCGGTGGTGAACAAGGCACTCGACGCACGCGGCATTCCGCCCGGCAGCGTGTCCAAGATGAAGCCGTGGCTGTTGTCGGCCATGGTGGCGCTCCCGGTCTGCGAGGTCGCCCGCCAGGCCGGCGGCACGCCGGTGCTCGACGTCAAGCTCGCGCAGGATGCCATGGCTTCAGGCAAGACCGTCGAAGGTCTGGAAACTGTCGCCGGCCAACTGCGCGCCATGGCCTCGCTGCCGCTCGCCTTTCACATGAAGGGGCTGGTCGACACCCTCAAGCTCGGCGACAGGATAAACGACGTCAACGAAACCATGATCGTGCTCTACTTGACGCGGCGACACCGGCATGTTCTGGCCGCTGTTCCGCGCGATCCTGCCAGGCGATGGCGACGACGCGGCGGGCTACGCGGCCTTCGATCAAACCATGATCACCAGCCGCAACCAGGTGATGGCCGATCATGCCGGGCCGATCCTCGCTCGCGGCAACGCCTTCATGGCGGTCGGCGCCATGCACCTTCCGGGCGCGCAAGGCCTGGTCGAGGATTTTCGCAAGGCGGGTTACACCGTCACCGCCGTCGCTGATCTGCACGGTCGGGTTGCACGTCGAATCACGCAAGTCCCCGTCCTTGTCGGGATTCGCCCTGATTCGCAGATCGATGGCGGATGGGTCCTGTTTTCAGCGAAAAAGGCCAAAGCGGTTGGCTTCCGCTCGCTCGCGGCCAAATTTGCGGGGGAAATACATGCCAACCAGCGATTCTGGGTCAAAATTGCCCTGCTTTCGGCATTTTCCAAGCGTAGTATGAAACCCGTTCAACGGTTGCGCGTTGATGGGTGTTGATTGATACTTTTCATCCACGGAGGACACTTTTATGGCGAACCCAAACGACCCCTTCACCTCTCCTGGCCCTGCGCCCAAATCGGGTGGCGGCGGTAGCGGCTGGCTGATTGCGCTGGTCGTCATCATCCTGGCCATCGTCGCGTACTATGTTTTCGGCAGAAGCGGCGAGCACTCCTCGGCGCCCGCCGAACCGCCGGCCGCCAGCACACCGGCGCCTGCGCCTGCACCGGCTGAACCGATGAAGCCCGCCGAACCGGCTCCCGCACCTGCGCCTGCGCCAGCCCGCTCCTGCACCAGCCCCGGCGCCTGCGCCAGAACCAGCCCCTGCGCCCGCACCGGCTCCTGCGCCAGCCCCGGCGCCCGCACCGGCCAACTGATCAGGCCCCTGAATTCAACGACGAACGGCCCGCTGCAAAGCGGGCCGTTTTGTTTTGGGCAAGACACGCGAAAGGCTCCTTTAGAAACTCGCTCCGGTGAGTCAGCTGGCGTGGCTTTCGAGAACCGGCGCGCAGCAGACATTCGGGTCCGTGAGCACCGGAAGCGCAGAAAACCGCGTCAGATGGCCGCCGGAGTAGAGTTTATGAAGGGGCCTTCAGATATGGATCGGCTTGAAGAACGTCGCCAGCGCCGCTTCCTTCACCGCTTCCGACATTGTCGGGTGCGCATGGCAGGTGCGGGCGAGATCTTCCGACGAGCCGCCGAACTCCATCAGCACCGCCGCCTCGTGGATCATCTCGCCGGCGCCGAAGCCGACGATGTGGACGCCGAGCACGCGGTCGCTCGCCTTGTCGGCAAGGATCTTGACGAAGCCGTCGGTGTGCAGCATGGCGCGCGCCCGGCCGTTGGCCGTGAACGGGAATTTGCCGGCCTTGTAGTCGATGCCGGCCTTCTTCAGCTCCTCCTCGGTCTTGCCGACCGAGGCGATTTCCGGGCTGGTGTAGACGACGCTCGGGATCACGTCATAATTCACGTGGCCGGCCTGGCCGGCAATCGATCTCTGCCACCGCCACGCCCTCGTCCTCGGCCTTGTGCGCCAGCATCGGCCCGGCGATGACGTCGCCGATCGCGTAGATGCCGGGCACATTGGTCCTGAGGTGGCCGTCGGTCTTGACCCGGCCGCGCTCGTCGACCTCGACGCCGGCTTCCTTCAGCCCAAGGCTGTCCGAATAGGCGCTGCGCCCGGTGGCGATCAGCACCGCGTCGGCCTCGATCGTCTCGGCGGCGCCGCCCTTCACCGGTTCGAAGGTGACGGTCGCACCCTTCTTGGCCTTGGCGACGCCGGTGACCTTGGCGCCGAGCTTGAACTCGAAGCCCTGCTTGGAAAGCATGCGGTGGAACTGCTTGGAGACCTCGCCGTCCATGCCGCCGAGGATCGTGTCGAGGAATTCGACCACGGTGACCTTGGCGCCAAGCCGTGCCCAGACCGAGCCGAGTTCGAGCCCGATGACGCCGCCGCCAACCACCACCAGATGGCCCGGCACCTTGGCCAGCGACAGCGCGCCGGTCGACGACACGATGACCTTCTCGTCGATGTCGACCTTGACGCCGGGAATGCCGGCGACGTCGGAGCCGGTGGCGATGACGATGTTCTTGGTCTCGATCTCCTCGACCTTGCCGTCCTCGCCGGTCACCGAGACCTTGCCGGCCGCGACCACCTTGCCGGTGCCGCGGAAACTGTCGATCTTGTTCTTCTTGAACAGGAAGGCGACGCCGTTGACGTTGGCCGCCACCGTCGCGTCCTTGTGCGCCATCATCTTCTTCAGATTGAGCTTCGGCGCCGACCTCGACGCCCAGCGTATCGAAGGAATGGCCGGCCTCGGCGAACATCTCGGAGGCATGCAGCAGCGCCTTGGACGGGATGCAGCCGATGTTGAGGCAGGTGCCGCCGAAAGTCGCGTTCTTCTCGACCACGGCGATCTTCAGCCCGAGCTGTGCCGCCTTGATGGCGCAGACATAGCCGCCCGGTCCCGATCCGATGATAACGACGTCATAAGCCATGATGGTGTCCTTCTTGGTCCGGCCGTCAGCGGCCGCCGCTTACATTCAGGATCGCGCCCGTCGAATAGGACGCCGCGTCCGACAACAGATAGAGGATTGCGCGCGCGACTTCATCCGCCGTGCCGGCCCTTTTCATCGGCAGCGTATCCTGGATGCGCGCCGACCCGGTCGGGCTGACCGCCGGAGGCATGGATTTCGGTATCGATGATGCCCGGGCGCACCGCATTGACGCGGATGCCCTCGGTCGCTACCTCGCGGGCAAGCCCGAGGGTGAAGGTATCGATCGCCCCCTTGGACGCCGCGTAGTCGACATACTCACCCGCCGAGCCATGTGCTGACGCCGCCGACGAGACGTTGACGATGGCGCCGCCCTTGCCGCCGTGCAGCGTCGACATGCGCCTGACCGCCTCGCGGGCGCAGAGGAAGGAGCCGACGACATTGATGCGCATCATGCGCTCCAGCCGCGCGCTGCTCATCTCGTCGAGGCGCGCCTTGACGTCGACGATGCCGGCATTGTTGACCAAGGCATCGAGCCGGCCCCAGGCGCGGTCGACCGCCTCGAACATGGCCACGACATCGGCCTCGCTGCCGACATCGCCCTTGACCGCGATCGCCTCGCCGCCGCCAGCCTCGATCTCGGCGACCAGCGCCCTGGCGGCGCTTTCATTGGCGGCATAGTTGATCGCGACGCGATAGCCGGCTTCGGCGCCGAGCCGGCAAACCGCGGCACCGATGCCGCGACTGCCGCCGGTGACCAGAAGAACTTTTTGCGCCGCGCTCATTCCTGGCAGCCCTTCAGCAGAAACGCATCCCACGGCACCTTGGAAAAACCATTGTCGCCATAGGCCGCACGACATCTGCAGCGACGGCCCGAGATCGGGAAAGATCAGTGTCTTCGGCGCATCGACGCCTTCGGCAGGCAGCAGTGCGATGTTGCCCTTGTCATCGGCGCTATAGACGACGCCTTCCCACACCGTGCAGGCGGCGAGCTCCTCACCGGTGACATCGCCGGTCGGGCATTTGTACATCAGCGAACCATGCGGCCGCGCCACGCCATCCGTCCACATGACGATGCCGTCCAGCACGACGCCCTTGTCGAGCACCATCTTGAAGCTGTTGGTGACGGTGGCCGAATCCATGGTCGGCCTGAAATCGATGCCGGCCTCGCTTTCGGCATCGCCATAGACGGCGAGCTCCAGCGGGCAGGCGGCGAGCGCGGCCGGGCCTGTGAACAAGACGGCCAATACTCCGGCTGCGCATGCGATCGTGGGCGACAGGACGCTTTGCATCGGCCGGTCTACTCGCCCTCGCGACCATCAGCGTTTTCAAGCACGTCAAAGTCGGTCATCAGAAGCAGGGGCTCCCCGGCCGCGTTGAGACCCCAGAATGACGGATAGATCCCATCACCCCAGCCGCTCGAGAACATCGCAATGTTGAGTGGGCTGCCGGCAACCGGGTGATGCATCACGAACCTGTCCTGGTTGGGTGCAAACTCCACCGCCAGAACGTCGTCATAGTAATTCTGCCCGGCTTGGAGCTTGTCCTGTTGCTCCGACATCAGCACCATCGCCGTCTTGTCCATGAACGAGCCAAGGCCAGTGTCGACGGAATAGCCAAATATTTCGTCGTCCTTCAAGGTCGATGTATCCTGATCGGGCAAGGTTGCCAGCTCCCAGCGAACCGGCGTGCCGGGCCGGAAACGCAGGACCGCGGCAGCCACACGGCCTTGTGCCTCGATCAGCGAAACCGGGTAGCGGCCCGGTTTGACCCTCCGGCTCAATACTGGCCAGTCCATTCCGGTGGTCAGCGGATCGCAGGCAATGATTTCGCCCGTCGGTAAATCCAGTTCGCCGATCGGAGTAGCGGTTATCTCGCGCTCCGCCATTTGCGCTTCGCTCAAGCCGAAGATGCCGAGATTGCTGCTCGCCTGCGCCGGATCCCACTCGGCCGACATCGCCGGCGTGGACATAGAGGTCCAGGGCTCACGTCGCAAAATCCGTATCGCACGGCCCAGCTTAAACCCGAATTGCTCCACCCAGCCGCTCATCGCGATCAACTCCGATCACAGGTCGAGCACCAGCCGTTCCGGATCCTCCAGGCTTTCCTTGACGCGCACCAGGAAGGTCACGGCTTCCTTGCCGTCGACGATGCGGTGATCGTAGCTCAGCGCCAGGTACATCATCGGCCGGATGACGATCTGGCCGCCGACCACGACAGGCCGGTCCTGGATCTTGTGCATGCCCAAAATGCCCGACTGCGGCGCGTTGAGGATCGGCGTCGACATCAGCGACCCGTAAACGCCGCCGTTGGAAATCGTAAACGTGCCGCCTTGCATATCGGCCACCGAGAGCTTGCCGTCGCGCGCCGCCAGGCCCAGCCGGCCGATCTCCTTCTCGATCTCGGCGATCGACATCTGGTCGGCGTTGCGCACCACCGGCACGACAAGGCCTTTTTCCGTGCCGACGGCGACGCCGATATGGGCGTAGTTCTTGTAGATGATGTCGGTGCCGTCGATCTCGGCATTGACCGCCGGGATCTCCTTCAGCGCATGCGTCACCGCCTTGGTGAAGAAGCCCATGAAGCCGAGCTTCACGCCGTGCTTCTTCTCGAACACGTCCTTGTATTTGGTCCGCAGCGCCATCACCGCGCTCATGTCGACCTCGTTGAAGGTGGTCAGCATGGCGGCGGTCGACTGCGCTTCCTTGAGCCGGCGCGCGATGGTCTGGCGCAGCTTGGTCATGCGCACGCGCTCTTCGCGCGACGCGTCGTCGCCGGAGGACGGCGCGCGCACGGCAACCGGTGCCGCCTTCGGCGTCTCGGCCGGCTGCGACGGCGCGCCCTTGGCGATGGCGTCGAGCACGTCGCCCTTCAGCACCTGGCCGCGCTTGCCCGAGCCCGCGATCTGGTCGACCGCGAGATTGGCCTCGGCGATCAGCTTTGCCGCGGCCGGCGCCGGCGGCATGCTGCGCGTCTCGATCGCGCCGGCGTCGCCGGCGATCTTGGCGCTCTCGGCAGCGGCCTGCTTGACGGTGGACGCCGCCTCCGGGCTCGACGCCTGTGACACGGCTTGCGGCTTGGTCGGCGGGAGCGGCAGCGCCGCCAGCCGAAATCGTCCCCAGAAGCGCGCCGACCCCGACGGTCTCGCCTTCCTTGGCGGTGATCTCCGAAAGCGTTCCCGCGCTTGCTGCCGGCACCTCCACCGTCACCTTGTCGGTTTCGAGCTCGACCAGCGGCTCGTCGGCGGCGATCGTGTCGCCGACCTTCTTGAACCACTTGCCGATGGTCGCCTCGGTGACGGATTCGCCGAGAGTGGGGACGCGGATTTCGGTAGCCATTGTGCCTGTCCGTTTCTTCCTGATGCGAGTTCTATTCGCCGAGCGCGTCTTCGAGCAAGGCGGCGAGCTGGCTGAGATGCTTCGACATCAGTCCGGTCGCCGGCGAAGCGGCAGCCGGCCGGCCGGTGTAGCGCACCCGCTGATGCTTGGCGTCGATATGCGCCAGCACCCATTCCAGATACGGATCGATGAACGACCAGGCGCCCATGTTCTTGGGCTCCTCCTGGCACCACACCATCTCGGCGTTGCGGAAGCGCGACAGTTCGGTGATCAGCGCCTTGGCCGGGAACGGATAGAGCTGTTCGACGCGCAGCAGGTAGATGTCGTTGATGCCGCGCTTCTCGCGCTCCTCGTAGAGGTCGTAATAGACCTTGCCCGAGCACAGCACGACGCGGCGGATCTTGGAATCCTTGACCAGCTTGATCGCCTGGTCCGGCAAGCAGCTGGGCATCGTCCCACAGCAGCCGGTGGAACGAGCTTTCGCCCGACATCTCCGGCAGCGTCGACACCGCCCGCTTGTGGCGCAGCAGCGACTTCGGCGTCATCAGGATCAGCGGCTTGCGGAAGTCGCGCTTCAGCTGCCGGCGCAGGATGTGGAAATAGTTAGCCGGCGTGGTGCAGTTGGCCACCTGCATGTTGTCTTCGGCGCAAAGCTGCAGGAAGCGCTCGAGCCGGGCCGAGGAGTGTTCGGGACCCTGGCCCTCATAGCCATGCGGCAACAGGCAGACGAGGCCCGACATTCTGAGCCACTTGCGCTCGCCCGACGAGATGAACTGGTCGAACACCACCTGGGCGCCGTTGGCGAAGTCGCCGAACTGCGCTTCCCACAAGGTCAGCGCCTTCGGCTCGGCCAGGCTGTAGCCGTATTCGAAGCCGAGCACCGCCTCTTCCGACAGCATCGAGTTGATGACTTCGTAGCCGGCCTGCGCCGCCGACAGATTGTTGAGCGGGATGTAGCGGGTCTCGTCGCTCTGGTCGTAGAGCACGGAATGGCGCTGCGAGAAGGTGCCGCGTTCGGAATCCTGGCCGGACAGCCGGATCGGATTGCCGTCGAGCAGGATGGCGCCGAAGGCCAGCGCCTCGGCCGTCGACCAGTCGATGCCTTCGCCGGATTCGATCGCCTGGCGGCGGTTTTCGAGGAAGCGCATGATCGTCTTGTGCGCCTCGAAATCCTTCGGCACCTCGGTCAGCTTCTTGCCGATTTCCTTCAGCGTCTTGACCGGCACGGCGGTCTTGCCGCGCCGCTGTTCGTCCTGGTTGTCGGCGGTGCGCAGGCCCGACCAGGCGCCGTCCAGCCAGTCGGCCTTGTTGGGCTTGTAGTGCTGGCCGACCTCCCATTCCGATTCCAGATGCGCGCGCCAGTCGGCCTTCATCTTGTCGAACTCGGCCTGGGTGATGTGGCCTTCGGCGATCAGCCGGTCGCCATAGATCTGCACCGTCGTCTTGTGGTTGCGGATGTTGCGATACATGATCGGCTGGGTGAAGGCCGGCTCGTCGCCCTCATTGTGGCCGAAGCGGCGGTAGCAGAACATGTCCACCACGACCGGCTTGTGGAACTTCATGCGGAATTCGATCGCCACCTTGGCGGCGTGGACCACGGCTTCCGGGTCGTCGCCATTGACGTGGAAGATCGGCGCCTCGATCATCTTGGCCACGTCGGACGGATAGGGCGACGAGCGCGAGAAGCGCGGATTGGTGGTGAAGCCGATCTGGTTGTTGATGATGAAATGCAGCGTGCCGGCGACGCGATGGCCGCGCAGGCCCGACAGGCCGAGGATCTCGGCGATCACGCCCTGGCCGGCGAAGGCGGCGTCGCCATGCAGCAGCAGCGGCAGCACCTTGGCGCGTTCTTCCAGCGGCACGATCTCGCTCGCGGCTCGCGGCCGAACAAACTGGTCCTGCTTGGCGCGCGCCTTGCCCATCACCACCGGGTCGACGATTTCCAGATGCGAGGGGTTGGCGGTCAGCGACAGATGCACCTTGTTGCCGTCGAACTCGCGGTCCGACGAGGCGCCGAGATGGTACTTCACGTCGCCCGAGCCCTCGACCTCGTCGGGAGCGGCCGAGCCGCCCTTGAATTCGTGGAAGATGGCGCGGTGCGGCTTGGCCATCACCTGGGAGAGCACGTTGAGCCGGCCGCGATGCGCCATGCCGAGCACGATTTCCTTCATGCCGAGCTGGCCGCCGCGCTTGATGATCTGCTCCAGCGCCGGGATCAGCGACTTCGCCGCCATCGAGGCCGAAGCGCTTGGTGCCCTTGTACTTGACGTCGATGAACTGCTCGAAGCCTTCGGCCTCGATCAGCTTCTGCAGGATCGCCTTCTTGCCGGTGAGCGGTGAAGGTGATCTCCTTGTCGGCGCCTTCGATGCGCGCCTGGATCCAGGCCTTCTCCTCGGGGTCGGAAATGTGCATGAACTCGACGCCGAGCGTCGAGCAATAGGTGCGGGTCAGGATCTCCAGCATCTGCCGGATGGTGCCGAATTCGAGCCCGAGCACATTGTCGAGGAAGATCGGCCGGTCGTAGTCGGCGGCGATGAAGCCGTAATTCTCCGGCGACAGCTCGTTATAGTCCTCGAGCGGCTTGGCGATGCCGAGCGGGTCGAGATTGGCGTGCAGATGGCCGCGCATGCGGTAGGCGCGGATCATCATGATGGCGCGCACCGAATTGCGCGTCGCCTGGTGCACGTCGGCGTCGGAAAGCGACGATGCCGTTGGTGACCGCCTTGTCCTTGACCTTCTTTTCGAGCGTGCTTCTCGACGATGCCCCAATTGCCGTCGAGCGCCGACACCAGTTCGCCATTGGCCTGCAGCGGCCAGGAGGGCCTCGCCCAGGAGGCGCCCTTGGCGTTCTTGCGGACATCGCCGGCGTCGTCCTTCAGCGCCGCGAAGAAGTCCTGCCATTCGGGGTTGACCGATTCCGGATCGTCCTCATAGGCGGCATAGAGCGCGTCGATATAGTCGGCATTGCCGCCATAGAGGAAAGAGGTGAGCGAAAACTGGTCGTTGGCCTGATCTTGTCGTGCCATTTTTGTCTGCGGAGCCTGGCTCCGTCTCCTTTTCGAGGGGAATAGTGAGTAGTCAGTAGTGCAGTAGGAAAATGGAAATTTCCCGCTCAGCAGCTACTCACACGTTCTTCCCTATTTCCCTACTCACTAATGACTACTCACTTAACCCTTGATCGCCTCGACCAGCGTCGTGCCCAGCCGTGCCGGCGACGGCGAAACTTTGATGCCGGCCGATTCCATCGCCGCGATCTTGTCTTCCGCGCCGCCCTTGCCGCCGGAGATGACCGCGCCCGCATGGCCCATGGTGCGGCCGGCCGGCGCGGTGCGCCCGGCGATGAAGCCGGCCATCGGCTTCTTGCGGCCGCGCTTGGCCTCGTCCTTGAGGAACTGCGCGGCGTCTTCCTCGGCCGAACCGCCGATCTCGCCGATCATGATGATCGACTTGGTCTCGTCGTCGGCGAGGAACATCTCCAGCACGTCGATGAACTCGGTGCCCTTGACCGGGTCGCCGCCGATGCCGACGGCGGTGGTCTGGCCGAGGCCGACATTGGTGGTCTGGAACACTGCCTCATAGGTAAGCGTTCCCGAGCGCGAAACAACGCCGACCGAGCCCTTGCGGAAGATGTTGCCGGGCATGATGCCGATCTTGCATTCGTCGGGGGTGAGCACGCCCGGGCAGTTCGGCCCGATCAGCCGCGAGGTCGAGCGGTCGAGCCGCGCCTTGACCTTGACCATGTCCATCACCGGAATGCCTTCGGTGATGCAGACGATCAGCGGGATCTCCGCCTCGATCGCCTCGATGATCGCCTCGGCGGCACCCGCCGGCGGCACATAGACGACCGAGGCGTTGGCGCCGGTCTTTTCCTTGCCTTCGGCGACGGTGGCGAAGATCGGCAGGCTCTCGCCCGTCGCGCCGGTCCAGGTCTCGCCGCCCTTCTTGGGATGGATGCCGCCGACCATCTTGGTGCCGTGATAGGCCAGCGCCTGTTCGGTATGGAACGTGCCGGTCTTGCCGGTCAGGCCCTGCACCAGCACCTTGGTGTTCTTGTCGACGAGAATGGACATTGGAGCCCTTTTCTAAAAACCGTTGATCGAGGAAGGCGAGACACGCCGGTAGACGCCGCTCACCATGTCTTGCCAGCCGTCGCTGCCGGCGGGTTTGAAATGCAGTCGCATGCGGTAGGCATCGGCATTGTCGAAACTATACGTCACGCGTGCGGAGCCGCGCGGCGACGACCGCTCCAGGACCAGCTCCGTGCCGTTCCATGTGCCTGTGGCCGGCGAGGCCGGCACAAAGCCCATCGAATCGAACTGGTGCATGGTGACGACGCTGTTTTGCTGGTCGAAGCCGAACACACTGTGCGAGCCGAACGAGACCGTGCCGTCGCGGCGCTGGCGATAGCGCTGCACCACGAACAGGCCGCCGAACTGTGCCTCTGCCAGCACTTCCGACGTGGCCGTGCCGCCATCGGCCCATTGTGTATCCGCCACCTCTTCCTCGCCGCGCCACGCGCCGACCAGCGCCTGCAGGCGCTGGTGATCGGCCGAGAGCGAGGAGAAGGACGCCGCGTTCATGGTCAGAGCCGCTTCAGATCGGCGACGGTGAGGTCGCTCTTGGCATTGCCGGTGTTTAGCGTCGTTGCCGGCTCGAACATCAGCACGACAGGCTGCTCGGTGAGCGAGCGCGGCCGGTGTTCGACGCCGCGCGGCACGACGATGAAGTCGCCCTCGCCGAGCTCGACCGGCCCGTCGCGGAAATCGATGGCGATCCTGCCGCGCAGCACGAGGAAGGCTTCGTCCTCATTGTCATGCGCATGCCAGTCGAAGATCTCGCCGAACTTGGCGACTTTCGCCTGGCTGTCATTGACGTCGCCGGCGATGTGCGGATCGAAGACCTTGTTGATCTTCGGTCCGCCGCCTCGACCAGGTTTATCTTGCGCGGAGGCACAGGCTCAGCCCTTCACCGCCGCCACGATCTTCTTGGCCGCATCGTCGAGATCGTCGGCCGACACCACGTTCAGGCCGCTCTCGTTGATGATCTTCTTGCCGAGCTCGGCATTGGTGCCTTCGAGCCGCACCACCAGCGGCACCTTCAGCCCGACTTCCTTGACCGCGGCGATCACGCCCTCGGCGATGACGTCGCACTTCATGATGCCGCCGAAGATGTTGATCAAAATGCCTTCGACCGCCGGATCCCTGGTGATGATCTTGAACGCCGCCGTGACCTTCTCCTTGGACGCGCCGCCGCCGACATCGAGGAAGTTGGCCGGCTCGGCGCCATAGAGCTTGATGATGTCCATCGTCGCCATGGCGAGGCCGGCGCCGTTGACCATGCAGCCGATA
Source organism: uncultured Alphaproteobacteria bacterium (assembly GCA_963788955.1). Taxonomy (GTDB): domain Bacteria; phylum Pseudomonadota; class Alphaproteobacteria; order Rhizobiales; family Rhizobiaceae; genus Mesorhizobium. Next base: position 74,872 of record CAWBIN010000014.1, read on the forward strand.
TTGCCGTCGAGCGCGACATAGGCGAGGTCGTATTTCGACGCCTCGATCTCCTTCTCGTCCTCTTCGGTGGTGTCGCGCAGTTCCATCACGTCGGGGTGGCGGAACAGCGCGTTGTTGTCGAACGACACTTTCGCGTCGAGCACGCGCAGCCGGCCGTTCTTCATGACGATCAGCGGGTTGACCTCGAGCAGGCTCATGTCCTTCTCGACAAAGGCCTTGTAGAGCGATCGGGAACAGCGTGCCGGCGTCCTTGGCCGCGTCGCCGTCGAGCTTCAGCGCGCTGCTGAGCGTCTTCACGTCGGCTGATCGTCACGCCCTTTTCCGGGTCGATGGCGACGGTGATGATCTTTTCCGGCGTGTCGTGGGCGACCGCCTCGATGTCCATGCCGCCCTCGGTCGAGACGACGAAGGCGATGCGGCCGACCGAGCGGTCGACCAGGATCGACAGATAGAGCTCGCGCTCGATGTCGGCGCCGTCCTCGATATAGAGCCGGTTGACCTGCTTGCCGGCCGGGCCGGTCTGCTTGGTCACCAGCGTGTTGCCGAGCATCTCGTTGGCGTTGGCGACGACATCGGCCACCGACTTCGCCAGCCGCACGCCGCCCTTGGCGTCGGGCGACAAGCTCCTTGAACTTGCCCTTGCCGCGGCCGCCGGCATGGATCTGGCTCTTCACCACATAGAGCGGGCCGGGCAGCGCCTTGGCGGCGGCTTCCGCCTCGCTCGCCTTGAACACCGGCACGCCTTCGGCCACCGGCGCGCCAAAGCTCTTCAGCAGCGCCTTGCCCTGATATTCATGGATGTTCATGCGCGTTGTCTCCGGATCGGCTGCTGGGGGATCACTTCGAGGCGAGATGCGGCGCGATCTTGACGCAGGCCTCGGTCAGGCCCTGCACCGCCGCCACCGACTTGTCGAACATCTTCTGCTCGGCCTTGTTGAGGTCGATCTCGATGATGCGCTCGACGCCGCCGGCGCCGATCACCACGGGAACGCCGACATAGATGTTCTTGACGCCATACTGGCCCGAGAGATGCGCCGCACAGGGCAGCACGCGCTTCTTGTCCTTGAGATAGGCTTCGGCCATCGAGATCGCCGAAGCGGCCGGCGCGTAGATAGGCCGAGCCGGTCTTGAGCAGGCCGACGATCTCGGCGCCGCCGTCGCGGGTGCGCTGCACGATCTGGTCGAGCTTTTCCTTCGAGGTCCAGCCCATCTTGACGAGGTCGGGCAGCGGAATGCCGGCGACCGTCGAGTAGCGGATCATCGGCACCATGGTGTCGCCATGGCCGCCGAGCACGAAGGCGGTGACGTCCTCGACCGAGACCTTGAACTCCTCGGCCAGGAAATAGCGGAAGCGCGCGCTGTCGAGCACGCCGGCCATGCCGACGACATGGGTCTTGGGCAGGCCGGAAAACTTCTGCAGCGCCCAGACCATGGCGTCGAGCGGGTTGGTGATGCAGATGACGAAGGCCTTCGGCGCGTATTTCTTGATGCCGGCGCCGACCTGTTCCATGACCTTGAGGTTGATGCCGAGCAGGTCGTCGCGGCTCATGCCCGGCTTGCGCGGCACGCCGGCGGTGACGATGCAGACATCGGCGCCCTCGATGCCGGCATAGTCGTTGACGCCGGTCAGCCTGGAGTCGAAGCCGTCGACCGGCGACGACTGCGCGATATCGAGCCCCTTGCCCTGCGGAATGCCCTCGGCGATATCGAACAGCACCACGTCGCCGAGATCCTTGAGGCCGATCAGGTGGGCGAGCGTGCCGCCGATCATGCCGGAGCCGATGAGCGCTATCTTGTTGCGTGCCATGTCAGGATATTTTCCCTTTGTCTGTGACGGCGCCAAATCGCGACGGTGCGGCGTCGAGGAAGAGGCCGGAATGCTGCGGGGAACCGCGGATTTCGCCGCATCCAGATAGCCCCGGTGGAGATGAAATTCAAACGATTATTTTGGAGCGAAGGAATTTCAATCGGTTAGATAACATTGGGATTTACGTAAACGTCAAAGTTTGTGAGCCGACTTGCGAGGAATTTACACAATGACGATCGAAATCAGAAGGCTGGATGCGGGCGATGACGCCCTTGTGATGCGTATCGCCGAAGACGTGTTCGACGAGCCGGTGCGGCCGGACAGGCTTGCCGCCTACCTCGCTTCGCCGGGTCATTTCATGATTGTGGCGCTGGCCGACGGCGTCGTCGTCGGCCAATGCGCCGCCGTCATCCACCGCCATCCCGACAAGGTGAGCGAGCTCTACATCGACGAGGTCGGCGTGTCGCCGGCCTTCCAGCGCCAGGGCATCGCGCGAAAAATGCTCGACGCGATGTTCGTGATCGGCAGGGAGCATGGCTGCGAGGAAGCGTGGGTCGGACACCGAGCCGGACAATGTTGCGGCGCGGGCGCTTTACGAGTTCGCGCCGGGAGCCGCATGGGCCAGCGGAGGAGTTCGTCATGTATGTGTATAAGCTTTAGGATTGGCGCGAAGCCTGCCGCCACCTTCGTCATCGAAGTCTGAGGAGATGGCGCGCTACGCCTGCGCCTGCTGCGCTTCCGGCGGTGCCGTCCTCGCCTTCTGCCGCTCCGCCCAGTCCTCCAGCCAGTCGCGGCTCTGCATCTCGATCAGCCGCGAGGCGGTGCGCTCGAACTCGAACACCTCGATGCCGCGCTTGGCCGTGTAAAGCTCCTGCGGCGGGGCTTCGGCGCTGACCACCAGCCGCACGTGATGGTCGTAGAGCGTGTCGATCAGCAGGATGAAGCGCTTGGCCTCGTTGCGCCTGCCTTCGCCGAGCACCGGCACATGGTCGATGAAGATGGTCGAGAAGCGGCCGGCGATGGCCAGATAGTCACGCGCGCCGAGCGGCTTTTCGCAGAGATCGGCGAAGGAGAAGCGCGCCGCATCGCCAGCCGCGCGCGGCACCGCCACCTGCCGGCCCTTCACCGTCAGCGCCGTCTCGGCGACCGGCGCGCCACGCGTCATCGCTTCCCAGGCCTCGTCCAGCAACTGGTCGGCTGTCGGCATCCGCCGGCGTGACATAGACCGGCATGCGGCTGAGCTTCTCCAGCCGGTAGTCCTTGTCGGCATCGAGCGCCAGCACCTCGGCGTGGCGCTCCAGAATGCCGATGAAGGGCAGGAAGAGCTGGCGGTTCAGCCCGTCGCGGTAGAGATCGTCGGGCGCGACATTGGAGGTGGCGACCAGCACCACGCCATTGGCAAACAGCGCCGAAAACAGCCGCGACAGGATCATCGCATCGGCGATGTCGGTGACCGAGAACTCGTCGAAGCACAGCACCCAGGCCTGTTCGGCAAGCGCGCGCGCCACCGGCGGGATCGGGTCGTCCTCCTTGACGTCGCCGTTCTTGCGCGCCTGCCGGTGCTTCTGGATGCGGTCCTGCACATCGGCCATGAAGTCGTTGAAATGCACGCGGCGCTTGCGCCGGACCGGCAGCAGCTCGAAGAACATGTCCATCAGCATGGTCTTGCCGCGGCCGACGCCGCCATGGATGTAGAGGCCCTTGACGACCTCGCGCGTCTCGCGCTTGCGGGCAAACAGCCAGCCGAGCGCGCTCGACTTGTGCGCCAGCCGCTTGACCGAGATCTCGTCGGTCAGCCGGTCGAGCGCGGCGGCGATGCGCTCCTGCGCCGGATCGCGCTCGATCGCGCCGGTCTCGACCAGATGGTCGTAGCGCTGCCTGACGGTCGCATGGGTCTGGAGGCCGTCACGCAGATGCATCGGTCACGTCGCTGTCGAGGGATAGGCAGCTTATCTTGTAAGCGAGATCGGCAGGCCGGTGGAAGTCTGGCCGTCGAATTTCGAGCCGCCCGACGAATAGAGCCGCGCCAGCGTGCCGCCGTTCTCGTCATAGAGCGTCAGCTGCTTGCCGGCGACGTTCCAGGACTTGATGCCGTCGATCGGCGCCGGGCAATGCAGCGGGCCGGCGCGGTAGCCGGCGCCGAATTTGGTCTGCGGCGTCGCCACCTTGCAGCTCTGGCCCGACACGCTGGCGTTCCAGACGCCGGCGACGCTGGCCGCGGTGAGGTCTGGTGGCGCCGGCAGGCGCCGATGCCGTCCGGCGGCAGCGAGGCGACCTGGCTGCTCGCCGGCGCCGTCGGGAACTGCGACGGGTCGGTGGTGCCGGGCGCGGCCGGCGGCGGCAGTTGGTTTCCGCGTCACCGTTCCGGAAGGCGCCGGCTGCAGCGGCGCCGGCTGCTGGTCATCCATCGATGAGAATCGCGAGGTCGAACAGCCGCTTGCAAACAGCGCTGCCAGCGATACGGCCACCAGACCGGTCTTCGAAAAAGTCATTCCAACCTCCGTCGGATACGGCTGGGGGGACGCCGTCCGCACAATCTCTCCCTCACCAAGATGGAGAAGGTGGCGAAATTTCAACCCGATATGGTTAAAATAGGGTTTTCGCGAGAATTGTTGCAAATTTATCGCAACAGCCGTGTGACCGCTCACGGGCCTTCTCGCGGCCCGCCATGCGGATGCCTCGCTTTTGGGCGTGAAAACCGCTTCGCACTTTTCTTGGAATTGCTCTACGCGGGAGCGGCGTGCTGGGCACGAAGACGTATCCGTCCGGGCCGACGATATGGCATTCGCGCAAGCCGTGCGGCTTGTCGACCGCCCCAGTGAGCACGATGTGGCCGAGGTCGCGCGCCTTGGCCTCAACCGCGTCGGGATCGGCGCCATAGAGACGCAGCTCGATACCTGCACCGCGTGTCTCCACGCCAGCGATCACACCGGTCATCGGGTTGTCGAGATAGGAATGGTCGGCATGCAGCATGAACACCGACCCTAACAGTTCGATCGCGGCGAAATCCTCATCGGCATAGATGATCCGGGCGCCGAGCACGTCGCGGCAGAAGGATTCCATGGCCGGCATGTCGGTGACCAGAAGATTGACGCCGATGCCGCGCGGCAGCGAGCGGCCGAAATCCTCGGCCTTCATCCACGGTGTTTTCGTCCGCTTCATAGCCATCGCGTCGTCCTGCCTCTGCCGCGATCCTAGTCGATGCAGACCGCTAGCCCTTGGCATTCGCCAGCCAAATGCTTGCGCCAGCCGCCCCAGCCCCTATCTCAGGAAAAAGCGAACCCAGCGGGACGGAAGAAAAAATGGCTGCGAGAAAGAGAGCCGCCAACCGCTACTATAGCGGCCCGCCCAGCGATCATTTCGACGGCACCTTGTTCTTCAACCCAGACGGCCAGCCGCCCGGCCGCTTTGCCGATCTGCTGAAATGGCAGTTGAGCGGCGAGCGCTCGAAATGGCCGGCGGCCAGTCCGAGCCCGTTTCATCAGCCAAGGCCGGACGAGCGGATCGACGGGATCGGGCTGCGGCTGACCATGGTCGGCCATTCCACGCTGCTGATCCAGACGGCCGGTCTCAACATCCTCACCGATCCGGTCTGGTCGCCGCGCGTCTCGCCGCTCTCCTTTGCCGGGCCAAAGCGCGTCAATGCGCCCGGCATCGCCTTTTCCCAGCTGCCGCCGATCGACCTCGTGCTGGTCAGCCACAACCATTACGACCATCTCGACCTCGCCACGCTGAAGCGGCTGAAGGCGAAGCATGATCCGCAGGTGCTGACGCCGCTCGGCAACGACGCCATCATCGACGATGCCGTGCCCGGCATGCGGCTGACGGCGCATGACTGGGGCGACCGGGTCGAGATCGGCGACGGCGTCGCCGTCCATGTCGAGCCGGTGCATCACTGGTCGGCGCGCGGCGCGCGCGACCGGCGCATGGCGCTGTGGGCCGGCTTCGTCGTCGAAACCCCGGCCGGAAAGATCTATTTCGCCGGCGACACCGGCTTCCATGGCGGCACCAATTACCGGCTGATGGCCGAAAAACATGGCGGCTTCCGCCTCGCCATCCTGCCGATCGGCGCCTACGAGCCGCGCTGGTTCATGGCGCCGCAGCACCAGAACCCGGAGGAGGCGGTGCAAGGCATGCAGCTGTGCAACGCCGCCTATGCCGCCGGCTGCCACTGGGGCACCTTCCAGCTCACCAACGAACCGATCGACGAGCCGGCCCGGAAACTGGCCGAGGCGCTGGACGCCGCAAGGCCTGCCGCGGGAACGCTTTCGCGCCTTGCGGCCCGGGCGAGGTCTGGGACGTGCCGGAGATCGACTGAAGGAACCCAACGCGTCGAAAACGCGTTGGTTCCACAACGCAATTCGGCCGGGAGCCACTTCCATGATCAAATGGATCATCATTCTTCTGATTGTCGCCGCCGCCGCGAGCCTGCTCGGCATGCCGGCGCTGGCGGGTGCCGCCGCCACCGGCGCGCGCATCCTCATCGGCATCGTTCTCATCATCTTCCTGCTGATCGTGCTCGGCGTCTTCGCGGTAACCTAGGCGCGACGTCTTCGCCGTGCCAAGCGGCACACTGGTAATTCCCGGCCGTTTCCGCCATATAGCGGCAAAACGGACAGGAACTATCGGAGCCATGGCAGGCACCGCCCCCTTCGCCAAGATGAACGGCATCGGCAACGAGATCATCGTTGCCGACATGCGCGGCCGTGCCGATCGGGTCACGCCGGCCGCGGCCGTCGCGCTCAATGCCGATGCCGGCGACCAAGTTCGACCAGATCATGGCGATCCACGACGCCCGGACGCCGGGCACCGCCTTCTTACATCGACATCTTGAATTCCGACGGCTCCGGCGCGCAGGCCTGCGGCAACGGCATGCGCTGCGTCGTCCAGGCGCTGGCCGCCGAGACCGGCCAGAAGATCTTCACCTTCGAGACCGTCGCCGGCATCCTCAATGCCGAGGAACATGCCGACGGCACGATCTCGGTCGACATGGGCACGCCGCGCTTCGGCTGGCAGGATATTCCGCTGGCCGAGGAATTCCGCGACACCCGCATGATCGAACTGCAGATCGGCCCGATCGACGCGCCGGTGCTGCATTCGCCCTCGGTCGTGTCGATGGGCAATCCGCACGCCATCTTCTGGGTCGACCGCGACGTCTGGTCCTATGAGCTCGACCGTTTCGGCCCGCTGCTCGAAAACCATCCGATCTTCCCCGAGCGCGCCAACATCACCATCGCCCAGGTGACCTCGCCCGAGACCATGATCATCCGCACCTGGGAGCGCGGCGCCGGCCTGACCAAGGCCTGCGGCTCGGCCGCTTGCGCATCGCGTCGTCGCCGCCGCCCGCACCAGGCGCACCGGCCGCAGCGTCACGCTGATGACGCCCGGCGGCGGCTCGCTGCATGTCGAATGGCGCGACGACGACCATGTCATCCTGACCGGTGCCGGCCGAATGGGAATTTTCCGGCAGCTTCGATCCGTCGACCGGCGCCTGGGCCCGCGACACCGAAAGCGCGGCCTGATGGCCGCTCTGCTCCAAGGGCATCGACGTCGTCACCTTCGGCTGCCGCCTCAACACCTATGAATCCGAGGTGATGCGGCGCGAGGCCGAAAGCGCCGGCCTCGGCGCGCTCGAAGGCGGCGCCATCATCTTCAACACCTGCGCCGTCACCGGCGAGGCCGTGCGCCAGGCCAAGCAGTCGATCCGCAAGGCCCGCCGCGAAAACCCGGCCGCCCGCATCATCGTCACCGGCTGCGCCGCGCAGACCGAGCCGCAGAATTTCGTCGCCATGGACGAGGTCGACCTCGTGCTCGGCAATGAGGAGAAGCTGAAGGCGCACTCCTATCGCGCGCTGCCGGATTTCGGCGTCAACGACACCGAGAAGGCGCGCGTCAACGACATCTTCTCGGTGCGCGAGACCGCCGGCCACATGGTCGACGCCATCGAGGGCCGGGCGCGCGCCTTCGTCCAGGTGCAGAACGGCTGCGACCATCGCTGCACCTTCTGCATCATCCCCTACGGCCGCGGCAATTCGCGCTCGGTGCCGATGGGCGCCGTGGTCGAGCAGGTCAAGCGTCTCGGCGGCAACGGCTATGCCGAGATCGTGCTGACCGGCGTCGACATGACCAGTTTTGGCGCCGACCTGCCGGGCAGCGCCGAAGCTCGGCAAGCTGGTGAAGACGATCCTCAAGCAGGTGCCCGACGTGAAGCGGCTGCGGCTGTCCTCGATCGATTCGATCGAGGCCGACGACGATCTGCTCGACGCGATCGCCACCGAGCCGCGGCTGATGCCGCATCTGCATCTGTCGCTGCAGTCGGGCGACGACATGATCCTGAAGCGGATGAAGCGCCGGCATCTGCGCGACCAGTCGATCCGCTTCTGCGAGGATGTGCGCAAGCTGCGCCCCGACATCGTCTTCGGCGCCGACATCATCGCCGGCTTCCCGACCGAGACCGAGGCGATGTTCGAGAACTCGGTAAAGATCGTCGAGGAATGCGGCCTGACGCATCTGCATGTCTTCCCGTTCAGCCCGCGCGAAGGCACGCCCGCCGCCCGCATGCCGCAGGTCCGCCGCGAGGTGGTCAAGCAGCGCGCCGCGCGGCTGCGCGCCGCCGGCGAGGCCGCCTATCGCCGCCACCTTGCCGCGCTCGCCGGCACGCGTCAGTCGATCCTGGTCGAGCGCGACGGGCTCGGCCGCACCGAAGGGTTTACGCTGGCCGCTATCGCCGCCGGCTGCGCCGGGCGAGATCGTCGAGGCCGATATCACCGGCCATGACGGCGCCCGCCTGATCGCCGCGCCCGCTCACCGCCCGCGCCGCCTGAGAACGCAAAGCATGGCTGGTTTTTTCAAGAAGATATTTTCGTTCGGCAAGAAGGAAGTGGTCGAGGAGCGGATCGACGAGACCGCACCGCTGCCGCCGATCAAATGGGAGGCGCTGGACGCGCTGAAGCCGGCGACTGAGCAGGCGTCTGCCGGAGTTTTTGAAGCGCGACGAGCCTGTGCGCAGAGGTCGCGCCGCAGGCTGAACCGACGCCGCCTCCCGCCGTTGAGCCAGAAGCGCCGCCAGCACCGCAACCAGCGCCCGAGGAGCCGAAGCCCGAGCCGACCCCGACCATTCCACCGGCGCCGGAGCCGATTGTTCCGTCCGAGCCGGAACCTCTGCCGGAACCCGCGCCGTATAGAAGAGCCGAAACGCGCTCCTGAGATACCTGCCGAGCCGCCAGCGCCTCAGGAAGTTCCTGCGCCCGTCGTTCCCGAGCCTGCCCCCGAACCGCAGCCTCAGGAAGTCCCGCCACCCGCGCCGACCGAGCCGGAGATCGTCCCGTCACGCCCGGAAAGGCAGCCGGAACCAGCACCCGTCGAAGTGCCGACGCCTCCTGCCAGAGGTCCCGGCGGAGACGCCCATACCGGTCGAGATACCACCATCGACTCCGTCTTCTGCGCCGCCATCTTCAGAAGCTCGGCCCTGCCCCTCATCCGCCTGCCGGCACCTTCTCCCCGATGACGGGGAGAAGCGGACGCCAGTTCCCCTGCCGCGGCGCCATCCCGTTGCAGACGTAGGGGCGGCACGAGCTCTGCTCCGCCAGCCGAGATCCAACCCCCCGTTCGCCAGCCCGCGCCTGTCGAGCCACAGCCGATCCTCGCCGAGATCGCGCCCGAGCTGCAGCCCGTCCCACAACCAGCCCCTGAGCCAAAACCCGCTCCCGGCAAGGTGACCGTCACCAAGAAGGTCGAGCAGAAGGCCGAGCCGCAGAAGGCGCCGGAGCCGGCGCCGAGGCGTTCCTGGTTCCAGCGCATGAGGGACGGGCTTGCCCGCTCGTCCCGCGAACTCTCCGGCAACATCGCCGGCGTCTTCACCAAGCGCAAGCTGGACGAAGACACGCTGCAGGATCTGGAGGACGTGCTGATCCGCGCCGACCTCGGCATGGAGACGGCCTTGCGCGTCACCGACGCGCTGGCCTCCAGCCGCTACGGCAAGGATGTCTCCGACACCGAAGTGCGCGCCGTCATGGCGGCCGAGGTGGAGAAGGTGCTGACCCATGTCGCCATGCCGCTGGAACTCGACCTCTCGCCACAAGCCGCATGTCATCCTGGTCGTCGGCGTCAACGGCACCGGCAAGACCACGACCATCGGCAAGCTGGCGGCCAAGCTGACCGATGGCGGCCTGTCGGTGATGCTCGCCGCCGGCGACACGTTCCGCGCCGCGGCGATCGAGCAGCTGAAGATCTGGGGCGAGCGGACGAAGTCGCCGGTCATCGCCTCCAAGCTCGGCGCCGACGCCGCCGGCCTCGCCTACGACGCCTTCGAGAAGGCGAAGGAGGCCGGCTCCGACGTGCTGATCATCGACACCGCCGGCCGGCTGCAGAACAAGACCGAGCTGATGGCGGAGCTGGAAAAGATCGTCCGCGTGCTCGGCAAGCTCGATCCGGAGGCGCCGCATACCGTGCTGCAGACGGTCGACGCCACCACCGGCCAGAACGCGCTCAACCAGGTCGAGATCTTCCGCAATGTCGCCGGCGTCAACGGCCTGGTCATGACCAAGCTGGACGGCACGGCGCGCGGCGGTATTCTGGTGGCGATCGCGGCAAAGCACAAATTGCCGGTCTATTTCATCGGCGTCGGCGAACAGGTCGACGACCTCGAACCTTTCTCGGCAAGCGAATTCGCCAGGGCGATCGCGGGAGTGGCCTAACAAGCATGATCCCAAAAGGCGCAGGCTTTTTGGATTGGATCATGCGCAAGAAGGAAGCCATGAACCCGCCCATCCTCGAGCGCGACCCGTCGGATCCGCAGAAACAAAAGAAGGAAGGCGTCAACCCGGTGCTCAAGCTGGCGCTGGAGCTCGGCCCGCTGATGGTGTTCTTCTTCGCCAATGCGCGCAGCGGATGGCTGGTGCAGAAATTTCCCGTGCTGGCCGAATTCGGCGGCCCGATCTTCGTCGCCACCGGCCTGTTCATGGCCGCGACCGCGATCGCGCTGGTCGCCTCCTGGCTGCTCACCCGCACCTTGCCGATCATGCCGATGGTGTCGGGCGTCGTCGTCTTCATCTTCGGCGCGCTGACGCTCTATCTGCAGGACGACGTCTTCATCAAGATGAAGCCGACCATCGTCAACACGCTGTTCGGCGGCGTGCTGCTCGGCGGCCTGTTCTTCGGCCGGTCGCTGCTCGGCTACGTCTTCGATTCCGCCTTCAGCCTCGATGCCGAAGGCTGGAGCAAGCTGACCTTCCGCTGGGGCCTGTTCTTCCTGTTCCTGGCCCTCGTCAACGAAGTGGTGTGGCGGAATTTTTCGACCGATGCCTGGGTTACCTTCAAGGTCTGGGGCATCATGCCGATCACGCTTCTGTTCACCTTCAGCCAGATGCCGCTGATCATGCGCCATTCGCTCGAGGACAAGACCGAAGAGAAGGCCGGCAAGTAGGGAGACCGGGATGGAATTCGTCACCACGCGCGACGAGCTGAGGACGATCTACAAGACGCCCCGGCCGACCGACGGCTCGATCCGCAAGGAACTGAAGGGGCTCGACGGCCACTGCCGCTCCTTCATCGGCAAGAGCCCTTTCGTGCTGATCGGCTCTTCCGACGGCGCCGGCAATGCCGACGTGACGCCGAAGGGCGACAGGCCGGGCTTCGCCGCCGTGCTCGACGACAGGACCATCGCCATCCCCGACCGGCCCGGCAACAACCGGCTGGACACGCTGGAAAACATCCTCCTCAATCCGTCTGTCGGGCTGCTCTTCCTCATCCCCGGCATGAACGAGACGCTGCGCGTCAATGGCGATGCCCGCATCACCGTCGATGCCGGTTTGCGCGAACGCTTCGCGATCGACGGCAAGGCGCCGCAAAGCGTCGTCGTGGTGTCGGTCAAGAGCCGCCTACATGCATTGCGCCAAGGCCTTCATGCGCTCCGATCTGTGGAAGCCGGAGACCTGGTACGACCGCGCGACGCTGCCGACGCTGGGCCAGATCATGCGCGACCAGCTGGCGCTGGCCGACACTGCGGGCGATATCGACCGCTGAGCTGGACGAGGATTACCAGCAAGACCCTGTGGTAGCATTCGGAACGACTCACCGTTCAAATCCCATCCCTTTGATCGAAATCCTCGCCATCTCCGGCAGCCTGCGCGCCGCCTCGACCAATTCGGCCCTCGTCGCGGCGCTGGCCGCGAACGCGCCTGCTGATTGCCGCGTCAGCATCTATGACGGGCTTGGCCGGCTGCCGATCTTCAACCCCGACGACGAAGGCGAACGCACGCCGCCGGAGGCATCAAGGCTGATCGACGCCGTCACCCGCGCCGACGGCGTCATCGTCTCCTGCCCCGAATATGCCCATGGCGTGCCGGGCGGGCTGAAGAACGCGCTCGACTGGCTGGTGTCGCGCGATGCCGCCGTCGGCAAGCCGGCGATGCTGGTGCATGCCTCGCCGCGCTCGCTGTTTGCCCGCGCGGCGCTCGCCGAGATCATGCGCACGATGTCGTTCGCGCTCTATGAGGATAGAGCGCTCGAGATCGTCCTGATCGGCAAGAAGCCGCCGGAGATGGACAAGATCCTGGCCGAGCCGGCAAGCCGGCTGGCCATGCGCGAGGCGGTTTCGGCCTTCGCCGGCTTCATCGGTGCCCGCTGAACGACATGAGGTTCAGAACGTCTTGGCGCCGTTGACCATCAGCCGGACCATGTAGAGCGAGGTGGTGCCGGCGATGTAGAGGCAGTTGAGCTTGTTGCCGCCGAACACGCAATTGGCGGTGACTTCGGGCACTTTGACCTTGCCGATCAGCGTCCCGTCCGGATCGTAGCAATGGATACCGTCGGCGGCACTCGTCCAGATGCGCCCGTCCTCGTCGAGCCGGAAGCCGTCGAACAGGCCGGCAGTGCAGTCGGCGAACACCTTGTCGCCGGAAACCTTCTTGCCGCCCTTGCCGACATTGAACACCCGCATATGCGCAGGGTTCTTCGCGCCATGCGTGCGGCCGGTGTCGACGACATAGAGCTTGCTCTCGTCGAGCGAGAAGGCCAGCCCGTTGGGCCTGACCATGTCGGTGATCACGGCTTCGATCTCGCCGCTGTCGGGATCGACCCGGTAGACATTGCAGGCGCCGATCTCGCTCTCGGCCTTGTCGCCCTCATAGTCGGTGTCGATACCGTAGGTCGGATCGGTGAACCAGATCGAGCCGTCGGACTTCACCACCGCGTCGTTGGGCGAATTCAGCCGCTTGCCACGCCATTTGTCGGCGATGGTGATGATGGAGCCGTCATGCTCGGTGCGGCTGACGCGGCGGCCCGAATGCTCGCAGGTCACCAGCCGGCCCTGCCGGTCGACAGTGTTGCCGTTGGAATTGCCGGAGGGCTGGCGGAACACGCTGACATTGCCGTCGGTCTCGTCGTAGCGCAGCATGCGGTTGTTGGGGATGTCGGACCAGACGACATAGCGGCCGGCGGCAAACCAGGCCGGGCCTTCCGCCCACTGGCAGCCGGTGAACAGCTTTTCCACTTGCGCGTTGGAGTTGAACAGCCGCGCGAAACGCGGATCGAGAACTTCGTAATAGTCTGCGGCGGCCATGCTTTTCCTCCAGGCACTTGAGATCGGGCGCGATCAAGCCAGCCGGCGGCCGATCTGGCAAGATCGATGATGAGTGCTTCACCGCATCTTGAGGCCTCAGGCAAGATGGGAGCGATGCCGTCCCGCAGGAATTGCGGGTAAGGGCCGGTTAACCGGCTATGCGCTGGGCGCAATGGTGCATTGCAACATCTTCTTTTTGCAACGCACCATTACTATGTCATGCTCCGTAACGATCAAGGGAGGAACAATTCGCCGCCAGAACGCGGCACGAAAGGAACCTTGCTATGATCATCGACAGCCTCATGACCCGCGCTCGCCAGAGCATTGCCAAGCGCAAGCACTACAACCGCCTCGTCGCTGAAATCGACAGCTTCACCGCCCGCGACCTGGCCGACATGCGCGCCGACCGCTCGGAAATGCTCTACCAGATCCACAAGCAGATCTACGGCTGAACTTTTAGTCGAAAGACTTGGTCCGGCACGTTGAGATTCAGGTCAGGCCGAGTCGAGAATGGTGGATTCCGAGAACCGGAGCGGAGCGTACTTGAGTTGAGTACGTGAGCACCGGAAGCGCAGGAAACCGCCGTTCGTAGGCCGGCATCACCTGAATATCAGCGTGCCGCCAGCGCCTTTTCGATCTGCGGCAACAGCAGCGTCTCGGCCGACTCGGCCGTCAGCGGACCGACATGCTTGTAGGCGATCTTGCCGTCCTTGCCGACGACGAAGGTTTCCGGCACGCCATAGACGCCCCAGTCGATCGCCGCGCGTCCGGCTTCGTCGACGCCGATCGCCTGGAACGGATTGCCGAGCTCGCCAAGGAAGCGGCGCGCGTTTTCCGGCTGGTCCTTGTAGTTCAGCGCCGCGATGACGAAGCGCTTGTCCTGCGACAGCGCCAGCAGCACCGGATGCTCCTCGCGGCACGGCGCGCACCACGATGCGAAGACATTGACCAGCGTCACCTTGCCGGCGAACTGTTTCGAATCGAGCCCAGGCAGGTTGGTGCCTTCGAGCGCCGGCAGGCTGGTCTGCGGCGCCGGCAGGCCGATCAGCGCCGACGGCACTTCCGCAACGTCGCGGCCGGACAGAAGCTGCAACAGGAACAGCCCCGCCAGGCCGAGGAAGATCACCAGCGGCAACAGCACGATCAGGCGGCGACGGGCGGGCGTTTCGGTTTCGCTGCTCATCACTTGGCGCCCTTTTCCCGAACACTCTTGTCGCCGGCGCCCTTGTCGGAGCGGCGGCGCACGCCGGCCGCCTCCAGCTCGGCCAGGTCGCGCTTGCGCCCGCGCTGGTCGAGCAGGATCCAGCCGATCAGCCCGGCCAGCACGATCGCCGTGATGCCATAGGCGGCGGTCACATAGAGCGCGTGCGCGCTCACGCCAGCTGCTCCGCGCGGGCGTCCGACCCAGCCATGTCGCCGTGTTCGATCATGCCTTCCCTTAGCCTTGCAGTCCCGGCTTCGCAATCGGCCGCCGCGCCGCAGCCGCCCACGGCCCAATGCATCAGTCGGTCCCGTGGCGCAGCGCCAGCGCCGCCGCCACCGGCCCCAGCACGGCAAGAAACAGCGTCAGCGCGGCAAGAATGAGGAAGGGCTGCAGGAACGGATCGGGATCGGCCACCGCGCCGTAGCTTGCCGAGACGCCGAAGATCAGCACCGGGATGGTCAGCGGCAGCACCAGCACCGAGATCAGCAGCCCGCCGCGCGGCAGGGCCACCGCCACGGCGGCACCCGCCGCGCCGATGAAGGTGATGGCCGGCGTGCCGACCAGAAGGGTCAGCGCGGTCGCGCCGATGCCGAGCGGCTCCATGTTCATGAACAGGCCGAGCAAGGGCGCGGCGACGACCAGCGGCAGCACGCTGCCGCCCAGTGCGCCAGGCATTTCACCAGCACCGTCAGCGCCAGCATGTGGCGGTCGTGGCCCAGCACCAGAAGATCGAGCGAGCCGTCCTCGCGGTCGGCCTGGAACAGCCGGTCGAGGCCGAGCAGGCAGGCGAGCAGCGCGCCGATCCACAGGATCGCCGGACCGATGCGGGCAAGCAGGTTGAGGTCCGGCCCGACGCCGAAGGGGATGGTGGCGATGACGGCGAGGAAGAAGATCACGCCGGTCAGCGCCCCGCCGCCGGCGCGGATGGAGAGGCGGATGTCGCGGAGGAAGAGCGACCACATTAGGATGCGCGGCCCTTGATGGCGGCAACGCGAAATGTAGCGTTCCTTCGCCGACATCAAACGGTCTCCCCCATCACCAACGCCTTCGCCCCCTCCAGCCCCAGCGGCAGATGCGTCGCCGCGACGATGATCCCGCCTTCCGACAGTGCTCCGTCATCAGCCCCGCAAACCGTGCCTCCGAAGCCTTGTCCAGCCCCGCCGTCGGCTCATCCAGCAGCCACAGCGGCCGGTGGCTGACCAGCAGCTTGGCGATCGCCGCGCGCCGCCTCTGCCCGGTCGAGAGATAGCCGAACGGCAGATGGCCGATGCCGCCGAGCCCGACCGTCTCCAGCGCCTCTTCAACACTCAACAAACCTGCGCCGGCAAAATCCCGCCAGAAGCGCAGGTTCTCCGCCACGCTCAGCGCCGTCTTCATCGCGTTCTGATGGCCGAGATAATGGCAGGCCGAAGCAATCGACGGGAAATCTTCGCCGCCGCCTTCGAGTCGCACGCGGCCTTCCGCCACCGGCAGCAGCCCGGCGATGACCCTGAGCAGCGTCGACTTGCCTGCTCCGTTCGGCCCGGTGACGACCAGCGCCTCGCCTTGTCGAGCGCGAAGCCGATGCCGGAAAAGACCGTCTCGCCGCCGCGTTCGCCGCCCAGATTTTCGGCGATCAGCCGCATTCGTTCCCCTTCGCCGAAAGTCCAAGCGCCACTTCGGTGCGCCGCAGCAAAAATGGCGATTCCGTGTCTAGAACTATTCCAGGAAATTCTCTATATCCGGGTCATCCGTGCCAGCGGTCGGCACGGGAACAGAATTAGCGCCGAACCAGCGCACGCGCCGCCTTGAACGGCTCGGGTTGGCTGGGAGCGGACAGCGGAAATGGCCGTACCCGCACCTTTGCGCGTGATTGCATGCCATCGGCGTCCGTTCCCTTTCAGGCTGAACAGACAAGGACGGATCGCACGTGTCAAAATCCCTCGACAGTTTCAATTGCCGCCGCACCCTGACCGCGGGTGGCGCGGACTATGTCTATTACAACCTCATCGAGGCCGAGAAGAACGGCCTCACCGGCATCGCCCAGCTGCCCTATTCGATGAAGGTGCTGCTGGAGAACCTGTTGCGCAACGAGGACGGCCGCTCCGTCACCAAGGAAAGCATCCAGGCGGTCGCCGGCTGGCTGACCGACAAGGGCACCGCCGGCGTCGAGATCGCCTATCGCCCGGCCCGCGTGCTGATGCAGGATTTCACCGGCGTTCCGGCGGTGGTCGACCTTGCCGCCATGCGCGACGCCATGGCCTCGCTCGGCGGCGACCCGCAGAAGATCAACCCGCTGGTGCCGGTCGACCTCGTCATCGACCATTCGGTCATCGTCGACGAGTTCGGCACGCCGATGGCCTTCGCCCGCAATGTCGAGCTCGAATATGAGCGCAACGAGGAGCGCTACAAGTTCCTGAAATGGGGCCAGCAGGCGTTCCGCAATTTCCGCGTCGTGCCGCCCGGCACCGGCATCTGCCACCAGGTCAATCTCGAATATCTCGGCCAGGTCGTCTGGACCAACGCCGAGGACGGCGAAACCACCGCCTATCCCGACACCTGCGTCGGCACCGATTCGCACACCACCATGATCAACGGCCTCGGCGTGCTCGGCTGGGGCGTCGGCGGCATCGAGGCCGAGGCCGCGATGCTCGGCCAGCCGGTCTCCATGCTGTTGCCTGAAGTCATCGGCTTCCGCCTCACCGGCAAGCTGAAGGAAGGCGTCACCGCCACCGACCTCGTGCTCACCGTCACCCAGATGCTGCGCAAGAAGGGCGTCGTCGGCAAGTTCGTCGAGTTCTTCGGCCCCGGCCTCTCCAACATGACGCTGGCCGACCGCGCCACCATCGGCAACATGGCGCCGGAATATGGCGCCACCTGCGGCTTCTTCCCGGTCGACTGCGAAACCATCCGCTACCTGACCATGTCCGGCCGCGAGGAAAACCGCATCGCGCTGGTCGAGGCCTATTCCAAGGCGCAAGGCATGTGGCGCGACGCCGGATCGGCCGATCCGGTCTTCACCGACCTGCTCGAACTCGAACTCGGCGAAGTCGTGCCGTCGATGGCCGGCCCCAAGCGCCCCGAAGGCCGCGTCGCGCTCGAAGGCATTCCGGCCGGCTTCGCCAAGGCGATGGAGACCGAATACAAGAAGGCCGCCGAGATCTCCAAGCGCTACGCCGTCGAAGGCACTTCGCACGATCTCGGCCATGGCGACGTCGTCATCGCCGCCATCACCTCCTGCACCAACACCTCGAACCCGAGCGTGCTGATCGGCGCCGGCCTGCTGGCCCGCAACGCCAACCGGCTCGGCCTCAAGCAGAAGCCCTGGGTGAAGACCTCGCTGGCGCCGGGCAGCCAGGTGGTCGCCGAATATCTGGAGAAATCCGGCCTGCAGAAGGAGCTCGACCAGATCGGCTTCAACCTGGTCGGCTTCGGCTGCACCACCTGCATCGGCAATTCCGGCCCGCTGCCGGCGCCGATCTCCAAGACCATCAACGACAAGGGCCTGATCGCTGCCGCGGTGCTGTCCGGCAACCGCAATTTCGAAGGCCGCGTCTCGCCCGACGTGCAGGCGAACTATCTGGCTTCGCCGCCGCTGGTCGTCGCCCACGCGCTGGCCGGCACGGTGACCAAGGACCTGACCACCGAGCCGCTCGGCGAGGACAAGAACGGCAAGCCGGTCTACCTCAAGGACATCTGGCCGAGCTCGGCCGAGATCCAGGAGTTCATCGAGAAGAACGTCACCCGCGAGCTGTTCGCCCGCAAATATGCCGACGTCTTCAAGGGCGACGAGTACTGGCAGAAGGTCAAGGCGCCGGAGGGCCAGACCTATGCCTGGGACGACAATTCGACCTATGTGCAGAACCCGCCCTATTTCGCCGGCATGACCGCGGGCTTCGGCAAGATCGGCGACATCAAGGGCGCGCGCGTGCTCGGCCTGTTCGGCGACAAGATCACCACCGACCACATCTCGCCGGCGGGTTCGATCAAGGCGGCCTCGCCGGCCGGAAAATACCTCACCGACCATGGCGTCGGCGTCGCCGACTTCAACCAGTACGGCACGCGGCGCGGCAACCATGAGGTGATGATGCGCGGCACCTTCGCCAACATCCGCATCCGCAACCACATGCTGGGCGAGAACGGCCGCGAGGGTGGCTACACCATCCACTATCCGTCGAAGGAAGAGATGTCGATCTACGACGCCGCGATGGAGTACAAGAAGGAAGGCGTGCCGCTGGTCATCTTCGCCGGCGTCGAATACGGCAACGGCTCGTCGCGCGACTGGGCGGCCAAGGGCACCAATCTGCTGGGTGTCCGCGCCGTCATCGCCCAGTCCTTCGAGCGCATCCACCGCTCGAACCTGGTCGGCATGGGCGTCATCCCCTTCGTCTTCGAGGAAGGCACATCCTGGGCCTCGCTCAACCTCAAGGGCGACGAGATGGTCGAGATCGACGGCCTGGACGCCATCAAGCCGCGCCAGAAGATGATCGCCAAGGTCACCTACGGCGACGGCACGGTGAAGAACGTGCCGATCATCTGCCGCATCGATACGCTGGACGAGCTCGACTACTTCAAGAACGGCGGCATCCTGCAATACGTGCTGCGCGATCTGGCGGCATAGGAAGGGAATAAGGCAGTAGGGAATAGAACCCCCTACTGCCTGTTGCCTACTGTCCTCGGCGCGCCAAAGCGCGCCGTCGCCGCCAGAAGCACGCCGAGCATCAAGCCGTTCAGCATGTGCCACAGGAAATGCGTGCCGAGCGGGAAGGTGCCGCAGACCAGCGGATCGATCATACGGCAGATGACCGAGACGACGAAGATCGCCAAGGCCGCCAGATTATACCAGCCGGCGCCGGCTGCCGCTCAACGCTGTCCAGTGTGCCGAAGAAGGCAAGCGCCAGGAACGGCGGCAGGTAGCCCGTCGTGCCGTTCGAGGCCTGCCGCAGCCAGTCCGGCACCGCCCATGTCAGCAGCCCGGCGACGGCGTAGAAGGCGACGAAGATGGCGATCGCCTTGCCCCATTCCATGCCGAGGAAGCGACGCAGGTTGAACAGCGTGTAGGCGAGCGTGAAACCGGCGATCGGCAGCACGTCGGCCCAGATCGTGGCTCGGATGGCGAAGGTATGGAACAGCATCGAGCCGATGCCGATCGCCACCACCCACCAGGCCAGCACTTCGGCGAAAGTGCCGGTGCCGTGCCTGCGCACCTCCCGCACACCCCACAGACCGGCGGCAAGAAACGCAAGATTGGTCAGAGCATTGACCGGTTCGGCCCAAAGTTCCGGGCCGGTGCGTTCACAATAAAGATCGACCGGCGTCAGGAGAGTTTGCCACATGCTGATGCCGCCGCCTCCAATCGAACCGCACCGCAAAGTGCAGGCGCCTCTCCTATTGCGGGCTTGCCTTCAGGTGCAACCACAAAATTTCACCGCAACGTGACTTCCCGTTGACTGTCGCTTCTGCCACATATTTTAGCAATCACGAACAAAGCCGGCGTCACCGGCGGGAAATTGGAACGGCCATGGCATTTCGGGATCATTGCGGCTTGCGGCCCTAGCGCTGGCCCTGTCGGCGTTCGCCGGCAACGGGCTTGCCGCAGAGAGTCGGACAAGCCGCTCGGCGTGGTCGAGCTTTTCACCAGCCAGGGCTGCAGTTCCTGTCCGCCGGCCGACGCGTTCTTCGCCGAGCTCGCCGCCAAGGAAAACATCGTCGCGCTCGCCTATCATGTCGACTACTGGGACTATCTCGGCTGGCAGGACACGCTGAGCCGCAAGGAGAACACCGAGCGGCAGTATGACTATATGCGCGCTTTCGGCAGCCGCTCGGTCTATACGCCGCAAGCCGTCATCAACGGCCGCAGCCATGTCAACGGCGCCAGCCGCAAGGAAGTCGACGGCACGCTTGCCCGCCTGCAGAAGACCGGCGAAGGCATGCGGGTCGGCATCAAGGTCAGCCGCACCAGCGACCGCGTCATGATCGACACCGGCGACGCCGGCGGCGGCCCCACCGATGCCCATGTCGTCATCGTCTATTTCAATGCGCCGCAGACGATCGACATCGCCAAGGGCGAAAACAGCGGTCGCAGCATGACCTACTGGAACGCCGTCTCCGGCATCCAGACCGCCGGCATGTGGCACGGCAAGGCGCAGCGCTACGAATTGCCGATGACCGAGATCTCCAAGAAGGGTGGCTGCGCGGTGCTGCTGCAGTCGGTCGGCAAGGACGGCCGCCTGGGCCGATCCTGGGCGCCGCCTTCATCCGCAAGCCTTAGACATCGGCGCCGCCCTCATCCACCTGTGCCGGCACCTTCTCCTTGTAAACGTGGAGAAGAAGCCCGCTGATCCAACGTCGGCGCGCACTCCATATAAACGCTGGTAGGTGGCGAAGCCATTCGTGGCGGCGTCTGTCTCCCCGTCATTATAGAAATGCCCGGCAGGGCAATGAGGGGCAGCGCGGACCGACGATATTGAAGCGCTCGCACGGGGCCATTCAACGCAGCGCGCTTTTGGACCGCATCCGCCCAGCCAATAAAAAACCGGCGTCAGCTTGCTTCTGACGCCGGTCATTTAGGTTTTGGGATCGTCGCACCCGATTTTTCCGAGGGAAAAACCGAGGTTGGTTCGATCCGACGCAGACCCGTGGGCGGGGGGCTTGGGGTTTACGAGCCGGTGCCGGACCGAACCGTCTCAGGCAACGCCGGTAAACTCGTCGGACATTGGGGCATCAGCGCGGATAAAAAAAGGCAGGAATGTGGCGAAGCATCACCAATTCCAACAGGCGTTTGACAAACGTGACTGGACGTGACGAAAACGGCTTGGCTCCGGCTTGCTTCGCCGGGGCCTTGCAATTCGCCAGCGAACACGCCAACTTCTGCAAGCGAGGAATTCATTCGAAGGATCGAGGCATGACCGATCGCGGCGGCAGTGGGACGGAGGATGGGGACGCATCCGCAATATTGATCCCGCTGCATGAGGCAAGACGCGAACGCCTCGACCAGCCGGTGCGCTTCGACCGGCGCGAACTGGACCAGATCCTGCGACTTTACGGGCGCATGGTCGCCGCCAATGAATGGCGCGACTACGCCATCGACCATCTCTCCGACCGTGCCGTCTTTTCCGTCTTCCGCCGCGCCAGCGAAGTGCCGCTGTTCCAGATCGTCAAGGACCCGAAGCTGGCGCGCCGGCAGGGCGCGTTCGCCGTCATCGCCGCCGGCGGCAGCATCCTCAAGCGCGGCCAGGAACTCGGCCGCGTGCTTGGCGTCTTCGACAGCAAGCTGAAGGTGGTCGAAGCTTAACTATTTGATTTTTGCTGGAATTTCCGCTCCGGCAGCGAGGCCGGATCGGGCGGGAGCTGCGCTCCGCCATTCACCGACAGCTGCATGAACACCGTGTCCAGCCAGCGTCCGTGCTTGTAGCCGGAGCCTTCCAGGCGGCCCGAATGGCGAAAGCCGAGCTTCTCATGCAGCCGCACCGAAGCGCTGTCGGCATGGCCGTCGCCGATGACGGCGATGATCTGGCGAAACCCCGCAACGCGCGCCGCCCCGATCAGCGCGTTCCATCAGAAGCCGCCCGACGCCCTGGCCCTTGGCCTCCGGAGCGACATAGACGGAATCCTCGACGACGAAACGATAGGCCGGGCGCGGCCGGAATGGGCCGGCATAGGCATAGCCGAGCACGGCGCCGTCCTTTTCCGCAACCAGAAAGGGAAAGCCGCCCGCCATCAGCGTATCGAATCGGCTGCCCATCTCGGCGCGGCTCGGCGGCTCAAGCTCGTAGCTCGCGGTGCCGTGTGTCACCGCGTCGGCGTAGATTTCCGTGATTCGATCGAGGTCGGCCGAACTGGCGGCCCGTATGGTGATGCTGCTCATAATTTATGCATGCCATTTGCCTGCCTGAGATAACAGCAAAGGCCGGCACAAAAGAAAAGGGCGGCCGTTGGGCCGCCCTTCGGGAACTCGATGGTCCAACTGCGAGATCAGCGACGGTCGCCCATGAACTGCAGCAGGAACATGAACAGGTTGATGAAGTCGAGATAGAGCGTCAGCGCGCCCATGATCGCCTTGCGGCCGGCGACATCGGTGGCGTCGCCCTCGAAATACATCTCCTTGATCTTCTGCGTGTCATAGGCGGTGAGGCCCGAGAAGATCAGCACGCCGATCGCCGAAACGGCGAAGGGCAGAGCCGACGACTGCAGGAAGATGTTGATCACCATCGCAATGATCAGGCCGAACACGCCCATGATCAGGAACGAGCCGATCGCGGTCAGGTCGCGCTTGGTCGTGTAACCGTAGAGCGACAGCGCGCCGAAGGCGGCAGCGGTGGCAAAGAAGGTCTGCGAGATGCTGGCCGTCGTGTAGACCAGGAAGATCGACGACAGCGACAGGCCGACGAGGCCGGCATAGACCCAGAATGTCGTCTGTGCGGCCGACACGCTCATCGACTGGACACGGAACGACAGGAACAACACCGCGGCCAGCGGCGCCAGCATGACGACCCAGCGCAGCGGCGACCCGAAGATCGCGTAGCCGAAGGAGGTCAGCATCTCGCCGCTCGGCAGCGTTGCGACCGCCGAGGCCGGATCGGTGGTCGTGGCCAGCATGATCGTGCCGACAGCGGCAAGGCCGGTGATGAGCGAGGCCAAGCCCCATCAGATTGTAGACTTTGATCATATAGGCGCGCAGGCCCTGATCGATGATCGACGGCGGCGCCGGGTACGGCGCGCGTCTGGTAATTGCGAATGGGATCAGCCATTGGATTCCTCTTTTGCTTCTGCCCCGTCCGTCCGGTGTCAGGCTCGATCGAGCCCAGGCGCCGCTGGCGGGGCTCCAGCATGCCTGCGGCGGAATATGATGGTTCTTGGCGACAAGAACAAGACCGTAACCGAGCGTAATGCTTCGTGAAGCAGCCAAATTGCGGCTTATCAGCCGTCCCAGCCGCAACATTAACGAGATTTAATCGAAGATGCGGCCGATTCAAGCGGTTGCGGATCAGAGATTTCGCAGCACCGGCGCCGCTTTGTGCCCCAGCACCCGCCAGGTTCCGGCAAGGCCGATGCCGACCGTGATGACCAGCGCGAAGCCTATGGTTGCCACCGCCACTTCCGGCATGAAATGCGATGGCAGGGTCATTATGCGCGCGACGACGAACCACGCAGCGACCCCGCCAGCCGCCAAAGCGAAGACCGCGGTGGCAAGGCCGATCAGCATATATTCCAGCGAGAAGGCCGCTATCAGCGTTCGCCTGGTGGCGCCCAGCGTCTTCAGCACCACAGCGTCGTGGATGCGCGCCCGGTTGCCCGCGGCGAGCGCGCCGGCCAGAACCAGCACGGACGCAATCAGCGCCACGCCGGCGGCGGCGCGGATGGCCGTTCCGAGCTGCGCCACCAGCCGGTTGACGATATCGAGCGCGTCCTTGACCCTCACCGTCGTCACCGCCGGGAAGGCGCGGGTGACGGCATTGAGCAGGCGGGCATCGTCCGCCGCCGACGCGTTCTTCTCGGTCAGCGTCGCCAGCCAGCCATGCGGCGCACCCGCAAATGTGTTGGGCGAGAACACCATGACGAAATTGATGCCCATGGTTTCCCACTCGACCTGGCGGAAATTGGCGATCCTGGCGGTGACGTTGCGTCCCAGCACATTGACGGTGACGGTGTCGCCGAGCTTCAGCCCGATCTCCTTGCCTTCCTCGGCCGAGAACGACACCAGCGGCTCGCCGGCATAGTTTTGCGGCCACCATGAGCCTTCGGTCAGCGTGGCGTTTCCAGGCTGGCGGTCGTCATAGGTCAGGCCGCGATCGCCGCGCAGCACCCAGGCGCCTTCCGCCGGCACCTTGACCTTCTCGACATCGACGCCGTTCAGCGCCATGACCCGGCCGCGCAGCATCGGCACCTTGACCAGCGTTCCCTGCGGCGCCTGCCCGCCGACCAGCGCCGAGAAGGCATCGACGTCGCTGCTCTGGATGTCGACGAAGAAGAAGTTCGGCGCCCGTTCCGGCAGGCTGCCGGAGATCTGCCGCCTGAGATTGCCGTCGATCAGCGCCAGCGTCACCAGCAGCGTCAGCCCGAGGCCGAGCGACAGCACCACCGACGGCGTGAGCGCGCCGGGCCGATGGATGTTGCCGATGGCGAGCCTGAGCGCGACGGAGCGGACGCGCGGGCTTCTCTTGGCGATCCATTGCACCAGCGCGCCGACGAGGCGCAGCACCAGGAATGACACGACTGTGGCGCCGACGAAGATCGAGGCGATGCGACGGTCGCCGGAAAACAGGATGGCCAAGCGCCGCCAGAGCAAGCGCGATGCCGACCGCTGCCGCCACATAGGGCAGGCGCGGAAAGCCGCGGCTCTCGAAGCCCATCTCGCGAAACAGCGCCGTCGCCGGCACGTCGCGGGCGCGGCCAAGCGGCAGAAGCGCGAAGGCCAGCGTCACCAGCAGCCCGAACAGCGCCGCCATGCGCAAGCGCGCCGGGATAGAAGCCGCCCTCCGCCGGCACCGGGATGACCGACTGAAGGGCTGCACTTGCCGCGAACGGCATCAGCGCGCCGAGGATCAGGCCAAGCACGATGCCGAGGCCGGCGATCATCAGGATCTGCACCAGATAGACGGCAAAGACGAAGCCGCCCGAGGCGCCCAGGCTCTTGAAGGTGGCGATGACGCCGCGCTTGCCGTCGAGATAGGCGCGCACCGCGTTCGCCACGCCGACGCCGCCGACCACCAGCGCCGTCAGCCCGACCAGCGTCAGGAATTGCGAGAAGCGCTCGATGTTGGAGGACAGTGCGGGTGCGGCGTTGCTGCGCGTGCGGATCGACCAGCCGGCCTGCGGAAAGTCCGCTGCGGCCTGGTCCTGGATCGCCTTGATATCAGCCTCGCTGGCGCCGGCGGGCAGGCGGATCTTGTAGGCGTGCTCGACCAGGCTGCCAGGCTGGATCAGGCCGGATGCGGCAAGCCCTTCGGTCGACACCAGCAGCCGCGGCGCGAAGCCGAAACCGTCGGACACCGCGTCCGGCTCGCTGATCAGCCTGGCGCGCAGCTCGAATGTGGCGCTGCCGAGCTTCAGCCGGTCGCCGATCTTGAGGTTCAGCCGGTCGAACAGCAGGTCGGGCGCCACGGCGCCGAAGACGCCGGATTTCTCGCCGAACAGGTCCTGCCTCGACAGCTGCGGCTCGGTCTCCAGCGCGCCATAGAGCGGATAGGCGTCGTCGACCGCCTTGGCCTCGACCAGCGCCTGGTCGGAGCCGTCCTCGAGCCGCGCCATCGAGCGCATGCTGGCGCTGTCGCGAAACGGTGCCCAGCCGGTCGAGGAAAGCCGCGTTCGTCCGGCGTCGCGTCGCGCTGGTTGAGCTCGAAGCGCAGATCGCCGCCAAGCAGCGTCTGGCCCTGATTGGCAACGCCGGCGGTGATCGCCTGCGCCACCGAATTGACGCCGCCGATCGCCGCGACGCCGAGCGCGATGCAGGCAAGGAAGATCAGGAAGCCCGACAGCCCGCCGCGCATTTCGCGCAGCGAGAAGCGGACGGCGAGCTTCAGCGTCTGCGACAGCGGCATCAGGCCGTCACCTTCAGCGGCGCTCGGCGTGTCCTCGATCCGTCCCGACCGCATCGAGACCTGGCGCGAGCAGCGCGCCGCAAGCGCCGGATCATGGGTGACCAGCACCAGCGTCATGCCGCGCTCGGCCGCCTTGGCGAACAGCAGGTCGGCGATCTGCCGGCCCGTCGCCTGGTCGAGATTGCCGGTCGGCTCGTCGGCGATCAGGATGCGCGGCGAGGCGCCAGCGCCCGGGCGATCGCCACGCGCTGCTGCTCGCCGCCGGACAAGCTCGCCGGGATAGTGCGTGACGCGGTCGCTGAGGCCGACCGCCGCGAGTTCGCGCGCCGCCACGCCGAACGGATCGGCATGGCCGGCGAGCTCGAGCGGCACCGCGACATTTTCCAGCGCCGTCATGTTGGGGATGAGATGGAAGGACTGGAAGACGATGCCGATGTTGCGGCCGCGAAACGATGCGATCTGGTCCTCGCTTTTGCCGTTGAGCAGCTCGCCGGCGATTCGCACCGTGCCCGAATCGACCCTTTCCAGCCCTGCCAGCACCATCAGCAGCGTCGACTTTCCGGAGCCCGAAGGGCCGACGATGCCGGTTGCCTCGCCGGCGCGCGACATCGAGGCTGACGCCCTTCAGCACATGGACCGACGACGCGCCTTCGCCGAGCGTCAGCGATACGTCTTTCAGCTCGATGACGGCTTCTGTCAAAATGAAAGCGTCCTATATGGGAGGGTGAGAGCGGTCCGATCCGCCTTCGCCTGAAGACTATTCCGCTCATATGGGGCTTGCCGCATGGCTTTCAAACACACTCTTGCCGCAGCCCTCGTTCTTTTCGCTGCGATCAGCGGCGCGATTTCGTCGGCGCGCGCCGAGACCTTCACCATCGTCGGTTTCGGCGACAGCTTGATGGCGGGCTTCGGCCTCGGTCCCGGCGAAGGCTTTACCGACAAGCTGCAGGCCGCGCTGCGCGCCAAGGGCCATGATGTGATGGTCGCCAATGCCGGCGTTTCCGGCGACACGACGAGCGGCGGCCTGGCGCGGCTCGACTGGTCGGTGCCCGACGGCACGCAACTGGTCATCCTCGAACTCGGCGCCAACGACATGCTGCGCGGCGTCTCGCCCGGACATCACCGAAAAGAACCTGGACGAGATGCTGGCGCAAGCTGAAGCAGCGCAAGATCGCCGTGCTTCTGGCCGGCATGCGCGCCGCGCCCAATCTCGGCGCCGACTACCAGAACGCCTTCGACGCGATCTATCCGAAGCTGGCCGCGAAATACGGCGTTCCGCTCTACCCGTTCTTTCTCGACGGCGTCGCCGGCCAGCCCGGGCTGCGGCTGGAGGACGGCATGCATCCCAACGCCGAGGGCGTCGACAATGATGGTCGAGCGCATCCTGCCGACAGTCGAAAAGGCTATTGCCGGCGGCGCGGCGGCAGCGTCGTGAGGCTCGAAAACGTCACGGCTTGCCGCTAGGGGAACAGCGTTGCTGTGGAGCCAACAAACCGCTTGCCCCGTTTGAGTATCGATGATTCGCTGAGGGGCGTGAGTTCGATTCGAGGAAGGAGGCTTTCCATGCCGCGTCTTTTCACCGCCCTCGAAATTCCGCGTGATGCCGCCCTTTCGCTGTCCCTGCTCCGGGGCGGCCTGCCCGGAGCCCGCTGGATCGACGTCGAGAACTACCATCTGACGCTGCGCTTCATCGGCGATGTCGAGGGCCATGTCGCCGACGAGATCGCCAACGCGCTCGACCGCGTCCACCGCCCGTCCTTCCCGCTGGCCTTGTCCGGCGTCGGCGCCTTCGGTCAGAAAAAGCCGCATGCGGTCTGGGCCGGCGTTTCCGCCTCGCCGGATCTTGCCGCGCCTGCAAGCCGAAATCGACCGCATCTGCCAGCGGCTCGGCCTGCCGGCCGACCCGCGCAAATTCACGCCGCATGTGACGCTGGCGCGGCTTGCGCAATTCGAGCCCGCTCGACGTCGCCCAGTATCTTTCGGCACGCGGCAATTTTTCGACGCTGCCGTTCCGCGTCGGCCGCTTCGTCTTGATGTCGTCGCGCGATTCGGTCGGCGGCGGCCCCTATATCGTCGAGGAAGCCTGGCCGCTGTCGGGCGCCGACACGCGCACTGCCAGCCTCGCCGCCAGCGCTTCCGACGCCTCGCGGATCATGCGGTAGACGGTCGCGAACGCCTCCGGCCCGTCATAGTAAGGGTCCGGCACATCGCGACCGCTGCCGCTCGCAAACTCCAGGTAAAGATGGATGCGGTCGTGCACGGCGGCAGGCGCCCGCGCCTTCAGGTCGCGGACATTCTGCCGGTCCATCCCTAGGATCAGGTCGAAGCGGTGAAAATCCTCTGGCGCAACTTTGCGTGCTGTCTGTCCGGAAATGTCGATGCCGTGGCGGGCGGCGATCGCGATCGAGCGTGGGTCGGGGGCCGAGCCCACCTCCCAGCCGCTGGTTGCGGCTGAATCGAGCACCATATCCAGGTCCCCAGCGCGCTCGGCCCAGACGGCGCGAAAAACGCCCTCGGCCACTGGCGAGCGGCAGATGTTGCCGAGGCAGACGAACAGGATGGATTTTATGGGCTTTGCGCTCATCGATCCGGCGCTATTTTTGTGCATGTCGCTGTCCCAAAACCGCGACGCACTTTTGGGCGACATGCATTATGGTGAGGGTCATTTTTCGAATAGCACAGGAATCCGACATGACGAGAGAGAAACTGGGCAAGGACGCTATCGCTGCTGCCCTTGCTGAACTGAGCGGCTGGTCGCTGGCTGCCGACGGCGCTTCGATCAAGCGCAGCTTCGCCTTCAAGAACTTCTCCGAGGCCTTCGCCTTCATGACTCGCGTCGCGCTTGCGGCGGAAAAGATGGATCATCATCCGGACTGGTCGAACGTCTACAAGACCGTCGACGTCACGCTGAACACGCACGATGCCGGCGGCGTGACCGCACTCGATATCGAGCTGGCGAAGAAGATGAACCGCTATTTCGGCGGCTGAGTGACGCCCCGCGACAGGCCCAGCGTGCCAAATCGGCGCCGGCATCTTGCAGCGGGGGTCGGCTTTCACCACATTTTTGCTCGCAGCCGCGCGTTGAACG
This sequence comes from uncultured Alphaproteobacteria bacterium, assembly GCA_963788955.1. Taxonomy (GTDB): domain Bacteria; phylum Pseudomonadota; class Alphaproteobacteria; order Rhizobiales; family Rhizobiaceae; genus Mesorhizobium. The sequence continues at coordinate 104,050 of CAWBIN010000014.1, forward strand.
ATACGCAGCCGCCTGCAAGGAGAGATTGATGGCGCAAGATTCCGGTTTTGATTTCTTCGGCTTTGGCGACAAGCTTGCCGGCGAGCGTGAGGTGCGCGAAAAGTTCTGGCGCACCGCCAAGAAGGCTGCTCGGCAGATCCCGTTTATGGAGGACGTGGTGGCAGCCTACTACTGCACCATGGACAAGAACACGCCGCTGCGCGCCAAGGGCATCCTGGTGGCGGCACTCGGCTACTTTGTGCTGCCGGTGGACTTCATCCCCGATTTCGTCTTGGGCCTCGGCTTCACCGACGATATCGCCGTGCTGACGGCCGCGATCACCACCGTCAGCGCCCATATTACACCGGCGCACCGGCAGGCCGCCAAGCAGGCGATTGCCGACAAGAGCTGAGCCGGCACAGCGCACGCAGGGTGGTTTGAAAAGACAAACTCTTGCCGCTTTCGTGGCCTCCAAGTCCGAGACAGGGACGTCGCGCTGCTGCTTTTCGAGCGGCAGTGCGGTGATGGCGGCGGTTTCCAGGGGTGTGGGTCCTTTTCTTGAGGAAAATTCACCGTTTGGTAACCCAGATTAAATCAAAATGAAGCGACGGGCAGGACGCCAGACCGGCCTGCCGCCGCACCAGTTGGAATACGGGAAAAACGATGCGCGGATTGATTGCTACAGTTTCCAGCCTGGTCCTGGTGGCCCTGGCCGCGCCGGCGCTGGCGCAGTCGGCGACCAAGATCGGCCAGCACAATGCCTGGGGCACCTACAGCTACCAGGCATCCGGCGGCAAGGTCTGCTACGTGCTCACCGTGCCGACCGACAAGCAGCCGCCGACGCTCGACCATGGCGACATGTTCTTCTTCGTCAGCCAGCGCCCGGGACAGCAAGTCTCCTACGAGCCGCAATTCATCGCCGGCTACAATTTCCAGGAAGGCTCCAAGGCCACCGTCACCATCGACAAGAAATCCTTCTCGATGTTCACCCGCGGCAAGTCGGCCTGGGTCGAGAACGCCGCCGAGGAGCCGGTGCTGATTGCAGCCATGAAGACCGGCACCGACATGAAAGTGTCGGCCAAGTCCGGCCGCGGCAACACCACCACCTATGTCTTCTCGTTGAAGGGCATCTCGGCGGCGCTGTCGTCGATCGCCAAGTGCAAGTAGGCACGGCTCCCCTTCTCCCCTTGTGGGAGAAGGTGGCCGAGCGAAGCTCGGTCGGATAAGGAGTGTTCCGGCTTGGCGGAACGCTCCGCCCAGACGCTGACTGACTCACGGCGGCGATTCCCCAGCCAACGCCTCATTCCTTCCAACACCCGTCATCCGTCTCGGCGCTGCGCGCTGATCCACCTTCTCCCACAAGGGGAGAAGGTGAGTCACCGCTCCTCCGCATCGACTCCGCCCGCAACCTGTGCTATGCGCCGCGCTTCATTTCCGGCACGATGCTGAAATCGGCCGCAAACCGCTTATATTGGCGCAACCATGACCTTTTCATTCGATCTTACCGCCGAAGGCGCTCGTGACGCGTTGCGCGCCCGCGCAGCACAGCCCGAAAAGCCGTCGCTGATCGGCCTGACGCGCGCCGAACTCGGTGAAGCCCTCGTCGCCGCGGGCATCGTGCCGGAGCGCCAGGCGAAGATGCGCGCCCAGCAGCTCTGGCACTGGATGTATGTACGCGGCGTTTCCGACTTTGCCGGCATGTTCAACATCTCCAAGGATCTGCGCACCGAGCTGGGCAAGCACTTCACCGTCGCCCGGCCCGAGATCGTCGAGGAGCAGATTTCCGCCGACGGCACCCGCAAATGGCTGTTCCGTTTTCCGCCGCGCGGCGCCGGCCGGCCGGTCGAGATCGAGACCGTCTACATCCCCGAAGAGGGCCGCGGCACGCTCTGCATCTCCTCGCAGGTCGGCTGCACGCTGACCTGCTCCTTCTGCCACACCGGCACGCAGAAACTGGTGCGCAACCTGACCGCCGAGGAAATCCTCGCCCAGTTGCTGCACCGCCCGCGACCGGCTCGGTGATTTCCCCGACCGCGACACGCCCGACGGCGCCATCGTGCCGGCCGAGGGCAGAAAAGTCTCCAACATCGTCATGATGGGCATGGGCGAGCCGCTCTACAATTTCGAGGCGGTGAAGAAGGCGCTGCTGATCGCTTCCGACGGCGACGGACTTTCCCTGTCGAAAAGGCGCATCACGCTGTCGACCTCCGGCGTCGTGCCCGAAATCTTCCGCACCGGCGAGGAGATCGGCGTCATGCTGGCGATCTCGCTGCACGCCACCAATGACGATCTGCGCGACTTGCTGGTGCCGATCAACAAGAAGTATCCGCTGAAGGAATTGATCGCCGCCTGCCGCGCCTATCCGGGCCTCTCCAACGCCAAGCGCATCACCTTCGAATATGTGATGCTGAAGGACGTCAACGATTCCATCGAGGACGCCAAGGGGCTGATCAAGCTGCTCAAGGGCATCCCGGCCAAGATCAATCTGATCCCGTTCAACCCGTGGCCGGGCACCAACTACCAGTGCTCCGACTGGGAGACGATCGAGAAGTTCGCCGACTACATCAACAATGCCGGCTATGCCTCGCCGATCCGCACCCCGCGCGGCCGCGATATTCTCGCCGCCTGCGGCCAGCTCAAGTCGGAATCGGAGCGCATGCGCAAAGTCGACCGCCTCGCGCTGGAAGCCATGATGATCGCGGGGCACGGCGAGGCGTGAGCCGTCTCATCGCTTATCTCATCCGCTTCGCCGTCATCCTGTTCGGCTATGCCGTCGCCGCGCTGGCGGCGAGCGCCTTCCTCAACATCCTGTTCCTGGCTTCGCTCGGCTATTCGCCGGACCAGACCCACCCAACGGCGACCGCCTCGCTCTATTTCTCTATTCCGTTCGTGGCGCTGTTCGTCGCCTATTTCGGCTTCATGCCGGCGGCGATCGTCATCCTGATTTCCGAAATCCTCGGGCGGCGCGACTGGCTGTTCTACGCGCTTGCCGGCGGTGTGGTTGCCGCGGTCTTCCTCGGCTTTGTCCATCAGAACGCCGACGCCGATTTCGACGTCACCGACCCCCGTGCCATCGCTGCCGTGATCGGCTGCGGCATGGTCGGTGGCATCTTCTATTGGCTCGCCGCCGGCCGCTGGGCCGGAAGCTGGTGGAAAAGCGAAGCGCCTATTTCGCCTGGGCCGTCAGGATCTTGAGCGCGAAGGCCGAGAACACGCCGGCAAACAGATAGTCGACCACCCGCGTGACGCGCGGGCTGGCCTTCATCGCCGCCGAGAACTTTTCCGCAGCAAACACCATCGGCGCCGTCACCGGGATCGACAGCACGATGAACATTACGCCGAGAAAGAACAGCTTTCCCGGCGCATTCGGGTCGTGCGCGGAAACGAACTGCGGCAAAAACGTCATGAAGAACAGGATGATCTTCGGGTTGAGCAGATTGACGCCGAGCCCGGCCGCCCAGCTGCGGGACAGCGAGATTTGCGGGCCGGTCTTCTTCTCCGGCGAAAACGCCGACCCCTTGGCGAGCGCCTGCCAGGCCAGGAACACCAGATAGCCGGCGCCAAAAATCTTCAGCACGAAGAAGGCCATCGGCGAGGCGACGATCAGCGCGGAGACGCCGACCACCACCAGCGTGGTGTGGATCAGCGTGCCGCACAGCGCACCCGCCATCGAGGCAAAGCCGGTGGCACGGCCCTGGCTCAGTGTCCGCGAGACGAACAGCGTCATGTCGGGCCCTGGCGTAATCGCCAGGATCACGGTCGCGATGGCAAACTGGATCAGCGTCGTGGTGTCGGGAATGAAGGACATGGCCGGTCTCAAGGCAGCAAAAGACGGCGCAGCCATAACGCAAGTGTCCTGCTCTTGCCAGCTTCTGGCCGATGCAGCATCTGGTCCAGCCACCGTTCGTCTCTTGCGCAGGCCGGAAACGCCGTGATACCTCGCCCGCCGAGAACTCCTGTCGCGGAACCGCCAAATGTCAAAAGCAAAAGACGTCAAAAAAGTCGTGCTCGCCTATTCCGGCGGCCTCGACACCTCCATCATCCTGAAATGGCTGCAGACCGAGCTCGGCGCCGAAGTCGTCACCTTCACCGCCGACCTCGGCCAGGGCGGCGAGCTGGAGCCGGCGCGCCGCAAGGCCGAGATGATGGGCATCAAGGACATCCGCGTCGTCGACGTGCGCGAGGAATTTGTCGCCGACTTCGTCTTCCCGATGTTTCGCGCCAACGCCGTCTATGAAGGCACTTACCTGCTCGGGACCTCGATCGCCCGGCCGCTGATCTCCAAGCACCTGGTCGAGATCGCCAGGGAGACGGGTGCCGATGCAATTGCTCATGGTGCTACAGGCAAAGGCAACGACCAGGTCCGTTTCGAGCTGTCGGCCTATGCGCTGAACCCCGACATCAAGGTCATCGCGCCGTGGCGCGACTGGTCGTTCAAATCACGCACCGACCTGATCAACTTTGCCGAGCAGCACCAGATCCCGGTGCCGAAGGACAAGAAGGGCGACGCGCCGTTCTCGGTCGACGCCAACCTTTTGCACTCATCTTCCGAGGGCAAGGTGCTGGAAGACCCGTGGACCGAGCCGCCGGAATTCGTCCACCAGCGCACCGTTTCGCCGATGGACGCGCCGGACAAGGTCACCGAGATCGAGATCGAATTCCTAAAGGGCGATCCGATTGCGCTGAACGGCAAGAAGCTGTCGCCGGCGACCATGCTGGCCGCGCTCAACGATCTCGGGCGCGACAATGGCATCGGCCGGCTCGACCTGGTCGAGAACCGCTTCGTCGGCATGAAATCGCGGGGCGTGTATGAAACACCTGGCGGCACGATCCTGATCGCAGCGCATCGCGCCATCGAGTCGATCACGCTCGACCGCGGTGCCGCGCACCTCAAGGATGAGTTCATGCCGCGCTATGCCGAGCTGATCTACAACGGCTTTTGGTTCGCGCCCGAACGCCTGATGCTGCAGGCGATGATCGACAAGAGCCAGGAAGACGTTGAAGGCGCGGTGCGGCTCAAGCTCTATAAGGGCAACGTCATGGTCACCGGCCGCAAGTCGAGAAAGACGCTCTATTCCGACGCTCTGGTCACCTTCGAGGACGACCGCGGCGCCTACGACCAGAAAGACGCCGCCGGCTTCATCCGCCTCAACGCGCTGAGGCTGCGCACACTTGCCGCGCGCAACCGCAAGGGCTGAGCTAAACCTATTGCCCGAACAAACCCGGCGGAGACGCCGGGTTTTTATTTGACCTCTCTAATATAGGGGAAGTCAAACCCGTCCAGATCGCTTCCTGTTGACCTTTCAACGGCTTCATCTTAGTTCTCTTGCGGGGTGAGGGGTTTTTACAGTGAAAAACGGTATTTTTCTACTGCTTGCGGCGGCTGTCGTCTTTACCGGATGCCAGTCCTCGCAGGCCGCCGCGAAACGCGAGCAGAAGCTGAATTCGGATGGGTGCATCTCCGCTGTCCACCTATGGAGCATCACGTTCAAGCACGAAATGGCCTCTTTCATGGGCGTCTCGCAGGAGCGCATGCCGGCCTTGTTCTGCCATCGCCTTGGCGAAGGGATACGCAGCGGGCGGATCAGCTACTCCGACTTGAACCGGCTGCAGCTCGACCAACCGACCGAAATCTGGATGGTCATCAAGGGTAAGTCAAAAGCGCCTCCGCAAGCCCCGGCGCCGCGGAACTCCAAATTTCGTACCTGCAAAAGTTTTGACGGTCCCTTCCAGATTCCCGCTTCCCAGACATGCCCGTTGAGCGGCTACGCGCAAGGTTCCGGAGTCCCGATGGTGATCGAGGGCAAGCCAAAGGCGACTGCGCGGGCCCCGGTGTCGTCCAAGTTCCGCAACTGCAGCGGTATTGACGGCACCTTCCAGGTTCCCCTTTCCCAGAAATGCCCGTTGAGCGGCTACGCGCATTATTGAGTGATGTCGTGGTGAGATCGATCCTGGTCGTTCCGAGTAATTGGGTTTTGATCTGCTCCATAAACGAAAAGCCCGGCGCATAGCCGGGCTCTCTGTCGAATAGAGATTTCTGTCAGTCGCCGTCGATCGCCGTGGCGATGCGGGCGATGGCCTGCTGATAGACGCTCGCGGAATTCCAGCCGGCAATGGCGCCCATATTCGCGCTCGCACTCGCACCCGCCTGCCAGCCATGAGCCTTGAGGAAGTTGGCGGTGGAGGCCAGCGCAGTGGCCTTGTCGCGCAGATTCCCGTTGCCGACGCCATACTGCAAGACATTTCCGGGCAGGAACTGCGTATGGCCAATCTCGCCATGCGCAGCGCCGACCGACGAGGCGCTCAGCGCGCCGCGATCGACCAGCTTCAGGGCTGCAATGGCATGCGGATAAAAGAACCCCGGCCGGCGGCAATCATAGGCAAGCGTCAGAATGGCAGAGACCGTATTCTGCTTGCCCAAGGAGGCACCGAAGCCGGTCTCCATGCCCCAGATGGCGAGCAACACACCCGGCGACACACCGTAGGTCGCTTCGATTTTGTTGAACAGCGCCGCGTTCGACTTCTTCAGCGAACGGCCCTTGGAAATGATCGCGGCCCCACCGCGGCGCTTCATGAACTCTTCGACAGAGCCACTGAAAGCCTTATGGATGGCGCGGTCGACCGAGATCGTCTTCGTTGCGTAGGTGGCGCCGGCCAGAGCGGCCAGACCCTTCGAGCCGACGCCGTTGGACCTGGCCTCCGCGGCAAACTCCTGCTTCCAGGCCTCGAAGCCGGCGCTGTTCTTGCCGCAGCTGGCCGCCTGCGCGCCCGTTGCCAGCGCAAGCACCGCCACCACCGCGGCCGCAAAAATTCTTCCCTTGGCAAGAAATGCCATGCTTTTCTCCTGATTGCCTGAATCACGTCCCGGTTGCGAATTTGCCAGTGAACCGGTTCATTGTCACTGGCTCCGGTAGAGCGCCGATGCGGCGAAGCCGAAAATCGCAGTCCTTTGCAGCAAGGCTACGCGCGAAATTCGGTTTCGACGCCTTCGAACACTGATGCCACCGGACCTTCAAAATACACCGCACTGGCCAATGCCGCGCAATTTGCCTACGATCAAGTACTTATTGTGGCGGGGGTCTTGCATTCATGGATGACGTTGACGTCGTGATCATCGGCGCCGGCTCCGCTGGCCTCGCCGCCGCCAAGACCATTCGCGCCGCCGGCCTTTCCTTCAAACTGCTGGAAGCGATGGGCCGCGTCGGCGGTCGCGCCTGGACCAGCGACCAGCATTTCGGCGTCCCGTTCGACATCGGCTGCGCCTGGCTGCATGCCGCGGACCGCAATCCCTATTTTCCCGAGGCCGAGGCCGCCGGCTGGACGCTTCACCATCACGACATGAATGTCGATCATCTCTATTACCGCCAGCGCAAGGCAAGCGAGGCCGAAGAGGCCGAGATGAAGGCCGCCGATGCACGGCTGTTCGAACTGCTGGCCGCGCACCAGGTGGAAGAGGGCGACGACGACCGCCTTTCGGCACTCCTCGCCAAGGGACATGCGCCGCGCGCCGCCGCCACCTTCGCCGGGCCGATGGATTTTGGCGCCGACGAGGACGAAATATCGATCCGTGACTTTCAGGCCGCCGCCGATCTCGACCCCAATTATTTCAGCAAGGAAGGGTTTGGCGCCCTGGTGGCGCATTTCGGGGCAGACCTGCCGGTGGAACTGTCGACGCCGGTGCGCAAGATCCTCTGGGACGTGCCTGGCGTCGCCTGCGTCACCGATCGCGGCACCATCCGCGCCAGGGCGGTCATCGTCACCGCCTCGCCGGCGGTGCTCGCCTTCGAGGAGATCGAATTCTCGCCGGCGCTTCCCGATACGCATTTTGGCGCCTTCTTCGATCTGCCGATGGGCATGCTGACCAAGCTGCCGGTCGAGATCCGGGGCACCAGGCTTGGCCTGCAGCCCTTCGACGATCTGTTGATCGAGCGGTTGGCAAGACACGACATCTACTTCCTGTCCTTTCCCTTCGATCTCGACCTGATGGTCGGTTTCGTCGGCGGCGACTTCGCCTGGGAGATGTCGGCTGCCGGTGAGGCGGCAGGCATCGACTTCGTCGTCGACCGTCTCTGCAACATCTTCGGTGCCGACACCCGCAAGCATGTCGCACGCGCCATGATGACCAATTGGGGCGGCGAGCGCTTCGTGCGCGGCGCCTATGCGGCAGCCCGCCCGGGACGTTCCGAGGCGCGCGCCACGCTGATGCAGCCGGTGGCGGAAAAGATCTTCTTCGCCGGCGAGCACCTGGCCGGTCCGCTCATCCAGACCTGCGGCGGCGCGCGCCTGTCGGGAGAGAGCGTGGCACGGCAGGTGGCCGCCTTGCTTGCGATTGGATAGCGGCGGCGGCGGCTCGCGTTTGGGTGGCCGGCGATACCGCCCTATATGCTGGCTCTGACGATTTGAGAGCACAATGAAGCTGTTCGACTGCCCGCATTGCGGCCACCGCCTCTATTTCGAGAACGCCCAGTGCCTGAGCTGCGCCAGCCTCGTCCTCTATGATCCCGAGCAGGCAAGCTTTGCCTTGTCTGGTATCGACGGCGTTTTCCAATGCACCAATGCCGATGAATGCGCCTGCAACTGGCGGGCGGAGCCGGGCCAGGCCTTCTGCCGAGCCTGCGCGCTGAACAAGCTGATCCCGGACCTCTCGGTCGACGGCAACCGCCGGCGCTGGATCCGCGTCGAGGCGGCCAAGAAGCGCGCCATCTATTCGCTGCTCGCCTTCGGCCTGCCGACCGCACCAAAGCACAACCCCGGCGACGAGGCCGGCCTTGCCTTCGACTTCCTTGCCGATCCGATCGGCGGCGGCCCCGGCGGCGAGCGCATCCTGACCGGCCACGACAACGGCCTGATCACGCTCAACGTCGCCGAGGCGGACTCCGCCGAACGTGAAAGACGGCGCGTCGAAATGGGCGAGAATTACCGCACGCTGCTCGGCCATTTCCGCCACGAGCTCGGCCACTATTACTGGGATCGTCTGATCCGAGACGACCCGCAAAGGCTTGCAGCCTTCCGCGCCTTGTTCGGCGACGACCGCCCGGACTATGAGCAGGCGCTGCAGACCTACTATGCCAATGGTGCCGCACCCGACTGGCAGCAGGGCCACATTTCGGCCTATGCGACGTCGCATCCTTGGGAAGACTGGGCCGAGACGTTCGCGCACTATCTGCACATCACCGACACGCTGGAGATGGTGCATGCGCTGAATTTCCCGCTTGGCCGGCTGGAGACCGTGGATGCCGACGCGCTGCCGCGCGGCGATACCGGCGGCGAACTGCAGGCCGCACCGTCCGAGCCCGCCAACGTGCCCGAGCCCTTCGACAGGATCCTCGCCCGCTGGCTGGTGCTGTCGGAGGCGTCCAACTCGATCAACCGCTGCATGGGCCTGCCCGATCTCTATCCCTTCGTCATTTCGGACGTGACGGCGCGGAAACTGGACTTCGTCCACGCGCTTTTGACCGGTTTGCCGAAAGAAACCGGAACAATTCGTGAGCCGGCAGGGGCATTTTAGCCGGAACGCATAGAGCCTTGTTTCGTTTCCGTTAGCGAGGGAGTTCGAAGAACGGAGAGAAATCATGAAAGCCATACTGTTACCGGCCATCGCCGGGGCGCTCGTCGCCATGTCGGGCGCGGCCCTGGCCGAAACCGCCGTTTCGGCTGTCACCGATCTCAACGTGCGCGCCGGCCCTGGCCCGCAATATCCCGTGATCGGCGTGCTGGCCGCCGGCCAGTCGGCAACGCTCCAAGGCTGCATTGCAAATAGCAAATGGTGCACCATCGCCGAGGCCAATGGCCAGGGCTGGGTCTATTCGGACTATGTAACGGCCGATTTCGGCGGCAATCAGGTGGTGCTGACGCGCCGGCCGGTTGACGCCGATATCGCGGTTGTGACGCCGCCAAGTGACGATATCTATACGGATACCTATACCAGCGCCATTGTCGCGGCCGAACCGATCGACCCGATCGCCAGGCCCCCGGCCGAAATCGGCACCTACGTCACGACGCACCGGCTCGATCCTGTCTATCTCGACGGCGAGGTGGTGACAGGCGCGACCTTGCCGGACACGGTCGAGTTGCGCGAAATCCCCGATTACGACTACCGCTACGTCTATGTGAACAACCAGCCGGCGCTGGTCGACCCCGGCACGCGGCGCATCGTCTACGTCATGCGTGACTAGACCGATTCCAGAAAAAGTGTGAAACGCGCGGCCGCCAACAGGCGGTCGCTGCTTTTTGGGGCGTGCCCATGCGCGGCCAGACGAGGATGATTGCGCACGGAGCCCCGATCCCATAGATCATGCGTCGCCAATACGTTGGGCAGGGGAGCCGCGTGATCATCGACAATGCCGCTTTCGAGCGCTATCGGCGCTCGCCGAACGACAAGACAAATTTGCCGCGCCTCCTGCTCGGAAGCGCCATTGTCGTGCTTTTCTGGGTGGCGACGACCCTGGTCGTGCTGCTCGGCGGCACCTATGCCTTCGTCGCCTGGCGGGCCTCGATGGCCGGCAGTGCGCCGACCGACCGGCCGGTGCAGGATTTCCTGGCATCGCCCGAAGGGATTCTTATCGCACTGGTCTCCTTCGCCGGCATCTGGACCGGCCTTTGGATCGCCATGCGCTGGGTGCACGGGGAGCCGCTGTCGGCGCTGATCGGAACCAGCCGCCGTATTTCGCGCCAGGGATTCCTCAAGGGCCTGGCGGCGGTGCTGATCACCTCGCTGCTCTCCGAGGTGTTGCTCTATTGGCTGCAACCCGAGATCGCGCGCGGCGCGATCAGCCTGCCGTCCTGGCTGTTGTTCCTCGTCCCGATCGTCGTGCTGGCCTTTCTGCAGACGTCCTCCGAGGAGGCGCTGTTTCGCGGTTATCTGCTGAGAGGCCTGGCAAACCGGTTTCGCAGCCCTCTTATCTGGGTCTTGCTGCCGGTGCTGCTGTTCACCGCGCTGCATTGGAGTTCGGCCTCGTCGCTCGCCATCAATGCCTGCGTGCTGGTCTCGATCGCCACCTTCGCGCTGGTGCTGACGCTTCTGGCCTATGCGACGGGCAATCTGGGTGCTGCCTTCGGCGCCCATCTCGGCAACAACCTGACCGGCTTCCTGCTTATTTCGCACCAGGCAAGCTACAATTCCTTTGCCTTGTTCAACGCCAAGCCGTTGGAAGGCCCCGGCTGGACGACGTGGGACGCGGTCCTGATCGCCGCGATCGGCATCGTCAGCAGCCTGCTGACGGTGTTGCTCCTGTTGCATCCGCGCTCGCCGCTGAAGGTCGGGCCGGACTGATGCGCATCACATTGGTGGTCAGGGGCGCAATCCCCTGCAAGGGCTATGGCGGCACCCAGCGTCAGGTCGAATGGCTGGCGAGCGAACTCGCGCGCCTCGGCCACCGGGTGGTGCTTATCGCCGACCCCGGCTCCAGCCATCCGTTGTGCGAAGTGCGGCAGGCGTCGTCGGCGCAGCAATGCCGGGCCGCCATCCCCGCCGACACCGAGATCGTCCATTTCAACAGCTGGTTTATCGAGGTTCCGTTTCCGACCCTCAACACCGAGCACGGCTATACTCCAAGCGAGCCCAGACGGCAGAAGAACTGGAGTTTTGTCAGCGCCAGCCACGCCCGCAACCACAGCCGCGAGACCTTCGTCCACAACGGCTTTCCGATCGACGCCTATCGGCTGGCCGAAACCAAGACCGATCGTCTGATGTTCCTTGCCGGCATCGCGCGCGCCGGCAAGAACCTGAACCGCGCCGTCGACCTGGCGAAGAAGTTTGATTTCCCCCTCGATATCGCCGGCGGCTCGCGCTGGAAACTGCTCACGCGCAGCCATGTTCGAAACCAGGGCGTCTTCTTCAAAAGCCTTGCCAGCCGCTACCGCTTCCATGGCATCGTCGATGGCGACGACAAGCTGCGCCTGCTGGGAGAGGCAAAGGCCTTTCTCAATCCGATCGCCTGGGAAGAGCCGTTCGGCATGGCCTCAGTCGAGGCGATGCTGTGCGGAACGCCGGTGCTGACGACGCAGCGCGGCGCGCTGCCCGAGATCGTCGACGCCGACACCGGGCGCTTCTTCGACTCCGACGCGGAGTTCGGCGCGGCCCTCGCCGCCGTCGCGGATCTATCCCCGCAACGCTGCCGCAACTCGGCCGCCGAGCGCTTTCCGATCGCCCGGACCGCCAAGGGCTACCTCGACCTCTACGCCCGTATTCTCGACGGAGAGGTGCTCCCTTGAACCGTCGCAAAACCAGCGTTTCGACGCTCATCTCGGCCCGCGCCTTGACTCTTCGGCCGATTTCCTGTCTACACGCCGCGAATTCCGCGACGAGTATCCCTCCGAGCAAGCCGACCAGGACGCCGAAGCCTTTTTGAGGCGAGTGCCATAAATCGATCCTGGAGGCCAACACCCGGCAGCGCTGTGCGCCCCCGGGTGCTTTTTGGCTTTGGCTTCCGGTTGGACGATCGGCGCGAACGCACTACCTCTCGGGCAACCATCCGGGTGCCAGGGAAAAGGAAAAAGAATGTTTGAATCGCTACAGGAACGTCTTGGTTCGATCCTGAACGGCCTGACCGGCCGCGGTGCGCTGTCCGAGGCGGATGTCTCGGCCGCACTTCGCGAGGTGCGCCGCGCGCTGCTCGAGGCCGACGTGGCGCTGGAAGTGGTGCGCTCCTTCACCGACAAGGTGCGCGAGAAGGCGGTCGGCGCCGCCGTGGTGAAATCGATCAAGCCCGGCCAGATGGTCGTCAAGATCGTCCATGACGAGCTGGTCGACATGCTGGGCGCCGAGGGCGTCGCCGTCGACCTCAACGCGCCGGCGCCCGTCGTCGTCATGATGGTCGGCCTGCAGGGTTCAGGCAAGACGACGACCTCGGCCAAGATCGCCAAGCGGCTGACCGAGCGGCAGAATAAGAAGGTCCTGATGGCGTCGCTCGACACGCGGCGCCCCGCCGCGCAGGAGCAGCTGCGCCAGCTCGGCGAGCAGGTGAAGGTGGCGACGCTGCCGGTCATCGCCGGCCAGAACCCGGTCGACATTGCGCGCCGCGCCGTGCAGGCGGCAAAGCTCGGCGGCCATGACGTCGTCATCCTCGACACTGCCGGCCGCACCCATATCGACGAGCCGCTGATGGTCGAGATGGCCGACATCAAGAAGGTGTCGTCGCCGCACGAGATCCTGCTGGTCGCCGACTCGCTGACCGGCCAGGACGCCGTCAACCTGGCCAAGAGCTTCGACGAGCGCGTCGGCATCACCGGTCTGGTGCTGACCCGCATGGACGGCGACGGCCGCGGCGGTGCGGCCCTTTCCATGCGCGCCGTCACCGGCAAGCCGATCAAGCTGATCGGCACCGGCGAAAAGATGGACGGGCTGGAGGAATTCCATCCCAAGCGCATCGCCGACCGCATCCTGGGCATGGGCGACATCGTCTCGCTTGTCGAAAAGGCCGCCGAAAACATCGACGCCGAGCAGGCGGCGGCAATGGCCAGGAAGATGCAATCGGGCAAGTTCGACCTGAACGACCTCGCCGGCCAGCTTCAGCAGATGTCGAAGATGGGTGGCATGGGCGGCATCATGGGCATGATGCCCGGCATGGGCAAGATGAAGGACCAGATGGCCGCAGCCGGCCTCGACGACAGGATGTTCGGCCGTCAGCTCGCCATCATCTCGTCGATGACCAAGGCCGAGCGCGCCAACCCCGATATCCTGAAGCACTCACGCAAGAAGCGCATCGCCGCCGGCTCCGGCACCGATGCCGCCGAGATCAACAAGCTGCTGAAAATGCATCGCGGCATGGCCGACATGATGAAGGCGATGGGCGGCAAGGGCAAAGGCGGCGGCCTCATGCGCGGCATGATGGGCGGCCTTGCCTCGAAAATGGGGCTTGGCGGCATGATGCCGGGTGGCATGGGCGGTATGGGAGGCATGCCGGATCTGTCCAAGATGGACCCCAAGCAGCTCGAAGCCCTGCAGAAGCAGGCGCAGGCGGCCGGCCTCGGCGGCATGAAGGGCTTGCCCGGCGGCCTCCCCGGCGGCGTTGGCCTGCCCGGATTGCCCGGCGGCATGAAGCTGCCCGGTCTTCCCGGCCTGGGCGGCGGCGGGCTGCCAGGCCTTGGTAAGAAGAAGTGAGGGCGTCATGAACGAGGACAAGGACATGGCCGACGCGCGCACGATTCTCGCCGGCTATCGCGCTTCGATCGACAATATCGACGCCGCCCTCATCCATATGCTGGCCGAGCGCTTCCGCTGCACCAAGGCGGTCGGCGTGCTGAAGGCCGAGCACGGCCTGCCGCCGGCCGATCCGGCGCGCGAGCAACAGCAGATCGCCCGCCTTCGCCAATTGGCCAAGGATGCGCATCTCGATCCCGATTTCGCGGAGAAATTCCTCAACTTCGTCGTCCGCGAAGTGATCCGTCACCACGAACAGATCGCCGCTGCCAACGGCGTGACGAAAACCGGCTGAGGACCAGCCGTAACCAACCAACGAAATCAGAGTTTCTAGGAGAAAAGAAATGCCATTGAAGATCAGACTGGCCCGTGCAGGCTCGAAGAAGCGTCCCTACTACCACGTCGTCGTTGCCGACGCCCGTTCGCCGCGCGACGGCCGTTTCATCGAGTCCCTCGGCTCGTGGAACCCACTGCTGCCCAAGGACGGCGAACGCGTCAAGGTTGACGCCGACCGCGTCAAGCATTGGCTGTCGCACGGCGCCCAGCCGACCGACCGCGTGCTGCGCTTCCTCGACGAGGCCGGCCTCGCCAAGCGCGACGCCCGCTCCAACCCGAAGAAGGCCGAGCCCGGCAAGAAGGCGCAGGAGCGCGCTGCCCTTTTGAAGAAGGCGCAGGACGATGCCGCCGCCGCTGTTGCCGCCGCGGCCGCCGCACCGGCCGAGGCGGAAGCCGCCACCGCCGAGTAATCCGGGTTCCTATCGCTTAGAGAAACGGCGGGCCTTGGCCCGCCGTTTCTCTTTTCAGCGCATGCTCGGTCGCAGAAGGTCACGCGGGTTCAATAGCCCTCCGGGCAGCGGGCTATGTAGGTGCGCCCGTAGCGATCCCGGTAGCGGCAGCGGTCCGGTTCGTTGGCCCGGCCGATCAACGCGCCGGCAACGGCACCGACGGCGCCACCGACGACTGCGCCTTCCACCGGATCATTGGCCACGGCAGCACCGATGGCGGCGCCACCCAAGCCGCCGACCGCGGCACCCTTTTCCGTTTGCGAACAGGCCCCTAGTGGAACCAGCAGCGCCAGCAAAAGCAATGTTTTTTTCATCATCGTTCCTCTCCAAGGGGAGACCATCTTCACCCACCCCTGGGCCGATAACGCACGGAAGCGTGATTTGATCCGCCTAGGGCAATTCCAGGCAAAGTGCGAAGCGGTTTTCCCGGGAAAAGCGCGTAGCGCTTTCCCTTGGGAATTGCGTCAAAACAAAGAGATAGAGCGCCGCACCGATCACCTTACTTTTCAACGGCTCGCTTCAGATTGGCGAGTCCGGCCTCGAAATCCCTGCCGATCAGCGTGTCGAAATTCATGAACAGGCCCATCAGCTTGGCGATGAAGGGCCGCCCGCCGCGCATCGCCCAGGTGACGGTCGTGTCCTCGCCCGACGGTGTCAAGGTGAAGTCGACGGTGTTGTTGGCCCTGAACGGCTTTTCGAAATCGAGCTTCAGCGCCACCAGCGACGACGGAACCGAATTGGTGATTTCCATGCGGCCGACCCCGGCCTTGCTGTTGCCTGCCCATGCATAGGCGGCGCCCTTGCCGCTTTCGGCGCCGGAGAGCGTGCGTTTCATGTCCGGGTCGAGTTTTTCGTAAGGCGACCAGCTGGGCCAGCGCCTGAAATCGTTGATCAGCGGAAAGATCGCCTCGGCAGGCGCCTTGATGCTGGCCGAGCGGCTGACGACGAAGTCGTTCGGCCGCGTCGCGGCATAAAGGAGCACGGCGGCGACGATGGCGAGCAGAATGATGAGGATGGTGGCAAGCATTGTCCTGTCCCTTCAATAGCTTAGTTGACGAACAGCGCGCGCACCCTGGGGTCGCGCAGGAACAGGCCGCCCCACAGGATGACGCCGAGATAGACGCCGAACAGAATGTGCGAAAACAGCGGGCTGCCGATGCGCACATGGGTGGCGACGGCGCCGCCCATATAGGCAGTGAGCAGGATGGCGCCGAGCACCGAGGTGCGCGGCAATGCATAGAGCGCGGTCGAAACCAGCCCGATGATGCCGAGCAGGCGCGCAGCATTGGCATCGGCCGGCCAGCCAAGCTGCGTCATGGTCTGGGTGACGATATCCAGCGGCGGCAGTTTGATGACACCATCGAAGATCATGAACAGCACGATGATCGTGCTGAGCGCACGGCCGGTCCACAAGGCGCCTGATGAGACGGGTGCGGTGTGCGATATGGACATTGATGTACCCTCCTGATGCTGCGAGCCCCCTTTCTTGGGAGTCGAGCCAAGGACGCGGCAGGAGGCGGCAATCCGACACAGGCCGGAATCTTTTCGGCATCCGGGCGCGGTGTCGCCCGGTAAGCCATTGCCAAGGCTAGGAAAAATAGAACCTTTCGGCCGCAATCATCTTCGGCGGCGTCTCGCCCAGCGCCTCGAACACCGAGATCTCGCAGACGCGGCACAGGCCGTCCAGCGCAAGGTCGTTGGGCTGGGTGCCGAACGGATCCTCGAGCTCCTCCGAAAGCGCGTCGAGGCCGAAGAACGTGTAGGCGATCAGCGCCGTGAACAGCGGTGTCGCCCAGCCGGCGGCGGAAGTCAGCCCGAAGGGCAAGAGCAGGCAGAAGATATAGGCGGTGCGCTGCAGGAGCAGCGTATAGGCAAAGGGCAACGGCGTTCCGGCAATGCGCTCGCAGCCGGCCTGCGCGGCGGCGATCTCCGACAGCCGTTCGTCGAGGATGCGATAACCGATCGTATCGATGGCGCCGGCCTTGCGGAGTGCTGCGATACGTCCGCCCATCCGTCGCACCATGGCGTCCGGTGCATTGGCGGCCTTGGCGGCGCTTTCAACCTCGTCGCCGATGAAGGTGCGGGCTTCCGCCGTGGCATCGACCCGTCTGAGCAGTCCGCGCAGGAAGTGGCAGAAGGCCGTCGCCTCCATCAGCAGGCCGCGCAACTCGGTCCGGTCCTCGATCAGCCCGGTGGAAGCGCGCGCCAAATTGCGGATGTCGAAGACCAGCTGTCCCCACAGCTTGCGCGCCTCCCACCAGCGGTCATAGGCGGCGTTGTTGCGGAAGCCGAGATAGATCGACAGCGCGACGCCAAGCAGGGCGAAGGGTGCTGTGCCGGCATTGCCGAAGTCGAGCTTCAGTGCCCGCACGATGATCACCACCAGCGCGCCGTAGGCCGCGAACCCAAAGATTTGCGGCAGGATGCGCGGCACCACCGAGCCGCGCATGATGAAGAACAGGTGCAGGACCCCCGGACGCGGGCGAACGATCATAGGAAAACCCTTTCGCGGACCGGCGCCGGCCCTGAACTCGTTTATTGTGTGACGGCGCTGCTGCGCAAGCTCAGCCGTCAACGACATCGCCATGTCGCCTTGCGAGGGTAGGGCGGTGCGCGTTATCGAAGTCAGCGAAACTTGACGAAAAGGCGCAGGCGCTCAACCGCCGCGCACAAGATCCGGAAGCAACCGATGGCTGGCGAGACCGACCTGAAAAAACTCCTGGCGACGATGACGCCGGAACTGCTGCCAGGCGTGCATGTCTTCGTCACCTTGCTGCCCGGTAGACAGGTCTCCGGCACGCTCGAACCGGTGATGCTGTTTCGCGAGCACGAAGGCACCACGCTGATCGTGCTCGAGGACCAGGCAAAGGCGGCTGGCCTGGAAGCTACCTTTCGCTGCCGCATGATCACGCTGAATATCCATTCGTCGCTGGAGGCGGTCGGCTTCCTTGCCGCCATCACCGCTCGGCTGGCCAGAGCCGGCATGGGCGTCAACCCGGTCTCGGCCTTTTATCACGATCACCTGTTCGTGCCGGCCGACCGGGCGGCAGAAGCGATGGAGCTGCTGAGGGACCTGGCAACCGAAAGCGCCTGAGGGGCGAGGCCGGCGCTGCCCCTCATCCCCCTGCCGGGACCTTCTCCCCGTGAACGGGGAGAAGGGAGCTGCCCGGCCGAAGGCCGAGCCCGCGACCGCGGGCCGCCGGTCGTCCGGCGCCCCCGCGGAGGGCCAGCCGCGCTAGCGGCGGTGCGGCCCGTGAGCGAAAACGGAACCATCCGTGAGCGAGATTAAGCCGCCTTCTTCTTCGGCTGGATCAGGCCGCGCTCGACCAGCAGCTCGGCGATCTGCACCGCGTTCAGCGCCGCGCCCTTGCGCAGATTGTCGGAGACGATCCACATCGACAGGCCGTTGTCGATGGTCGAATCCTCGCGGATGCGCGAGATGAAGGTGGCGTCCTCGCCGGCCGATTCGAGCGGCGTGATGTAGCCGCCGTCCTCGCGCTTGTCCAAGACCTGGCAGCCCGGCGCTTCGCGCAGGATATCGCGCGCCTCGTCGGCGGTGATCGGCTTTTCGAACTCGATGTTGACCGCTTCCGAATGGCCGATGAACACTGGCACGCGCACGCAGGTCGCCGTCAGCTTGATCTTGGGGTCGAGCATCTTCTTGGTCTCGGCCACCATCTTCCACTCTTCCTTGGTGAAGCCGTCGTCGAGGAAGACGTCGATATGCGGGATGACGTTGAAGGCGATGCGCTTGGTGAACTTCTTGACGTCGACCTGGTCGGCGACGAAGACCGCGCGGGTCTGGGTAAAGAGTTCGTCCATCCCTTCCTTGCCGGCGCCCGACACCGACTGGTAGGTGGCGACGACGACGCGCTTGATGGTCGCGAAATCATGCAGCGGCTTCAGCGCCACCACCAACTGCGCCGTCGAGCAATTCGGATTGGCGATGATGTTCTTGCGCGTGAACAGCGAGATCGCGTCCGGGTTCACTTCCGGCACGATCAGCGGCACGTCCTGGTCGTAGCGGAAGGCCGACGAATTATCGATGACGACGCAGCCCTGCTTGCCGATCTTCGGCGACCATTCCTTGGAGACGTTGCCGCCGGCCGACATGATGCAGATGTCGGTGTCGGAAAAATCATACTGGTCGAGCGACTTGACCTTCAGCGTGCGGTCGCCGAACGACACTTCCGTGCCTTGGCTGCGCCGCGAGGCCAGCGCCACGACTTCGCTCACCGGAAAGCCGCGCTCTTCCAGTATGTTCAGCATTTCCCGGCCCACATTGCCCGTGGCGCCGACGATCGCAACCTTGAAACTCATAAAGATCTCCTGTCCCTCTCCGCTCGGTTTTTGGAGAAAACCCGCCGGCCGATGCGGGTTTCAACCCCCGGGCCGGACCCGGGAGAGGGTGGTTAGGCCAAGGGAATCAGACCGTTTTAGTGGTCGTTTTGGCCATGGTTTTGCTGGAACGAGGGGACGCGCCGACGCGCCCGGCACAATGGTTCGCATTGTGGCCAGGGAAGTCGAATGCAAGAAGAGCCATCAAAAGGCCGCGCATCGAATGACGATCCCGTTCGATGCGGGCTTTTACGCGGTTTGCATAAAGAGTCAATTGGTGGCGCGTGCACGGTCTTCATGCCACCCTGTACAATGGCGGCGGCAGGAAGTACGAACGGCCAAGATTGTTTGGCTGGCATGCGCCGGCATGTGCTCCATGGCGAGCGCAGACCCTGAATTCCGAAAGAGATAGATGTCCAGTTTCCAAGGTATTGTTCCTGCGCTTGCACAGGCGCTGGAAAAACGCGGCTATGCCGAGCTGACGCCGGTGCAGAAGGCGGTTCTCGCCCCCGAGCTCGGTCAGGCCGACGCACTGGTTTCGGCTCAGACCGGTTCCGGCAAGACCGTCGCCTTCGGCCTTGCTTTGGCGCCGACCCTTCTCGAAGGCGCGGAGCGCTTTGCCCAGGCCGCGGCACCGCTGGCGCTGGCCGTGGCGCCGACGCGCGAGCTCGCCTTGCAGGTGACGCGCGAATTGCAATGGCTCTACGAGCTGACCGGCGCGACGGTGGCGTCCTGCGTCGGCGGCATGGACATGCGCACGGAGCGGCGCGCGCTGGAGCGCGGCGCCCACATCGTCGTCGGCACGCCAGGTCGGCTGCGCGACCACATCACTCGGCACGCGCTCGACATGTCGGCGCTGAAGGCCGTCGTGCTCGACGAGGCCGACGAGATGCTCGATCTCGGTTTTCGCGAGGACCTCGAATTCATCCTCGATGCCGCCCCTGCCGAGCGTCGCACGCTGATGTTTTCGGCCACCGTGCCGCGCTCCATCGCAACGCTGGCCCAGGGCTACCAGCGCGATGCGGTGCGCATCTCGGCCGCCGGCGAGGAAAAGCAGCATCTCGACATCGAATACCGGGCGCTGAACGTCGCCCAGGCCGACCGGGAAAACGCCATCATCAACGTGCTGCGCTACTACGAGGCCAAGAACGCGCTGGTGTTCTGCAACACCCGCGCCGCCGTCAACCATCTGACGGCGCGCTTCAACAACCGCAATTTTTCCGTCGTGGCGCTGTCAGGCGAGCTCAGCCAGAACGAGCGCAGCCATGCCTTGCAGGCGATGCGCGACGGCCGCGCCAAGGTCTGCATCGCCACCGACGTGGCGGCGCGCGGCATCGACCTGCCCAACCTCGAGCTGGTCATCCACGCCGACCTGCCGACCAATCCTGAGACGCTGCTGCACCGGAGCGGGCGAACCGGGCGTGCGGGACGAAAGGGGGTCAGCGCCCTGATCGTTCCCAACAGTGCCCGCAAGCGCACCGAACGGCTTTTGCATAATGCCGGGCTGAAGGCGACATGGGCGAGCCCGCCATCGGCCGACGATGTGATCCAGCGCGACGACGAGCGCATTCTTGCCGATCCGGCTTTCGACGAGCCCGTGAAGGATGACGAGCGCGGTTTCATCGACGCACTTCTCGCCCGGCATGGTGCCGAACAGGTGGCGGCCGCCTTCGTACGCCAATGTCGTGCCAGCCGCTCGGCGCCCGAGGATCTGCTCGATGTCGCACCGTTCACGCCGTCGGGCGAAAAGTTTGCCCGCCGCGACGAGACGCCCAGCCGCCGCGACGATTTCGGCGCCAGCGTCTGGTTCTCGCTGTCGGTCGGCCGCCGGCAGAATGCCGAGCCGCGCTGGCTGATCCCGATGCTGTGCCGCACCGGCAACATCTCCAAGCGCGAGATCGGTGCCATCAAGATGCAGCCGGAAGAGACCTTCGTGCAAATCGCTGCCGACTGGGCCGACCGGTTCCTGGCGGCAATCGGCCCCGACAAGAAGCTGCAGAACAACATCGTGGTGAAGCGGCTGGACGGCACGCCCGATCTTTCCCGCGCCGGTTATCAGCCGCCGCAGCCTGACAAGAAGCCGCACCGCGGCAAGCGGGCATTCGACCAGAATGCGCCCCAAAGTGCCCACAAGCCGAAATTCGACAAGCGCGCCACGGCATCGGATGGCCAGCGCCCTCCGTTCGAGGCAAAGCCCTGGGCCGCGAAAGCCGGCAAGCCGAAATTCGACAAGGCCGGACCGCCAAAGCACAAGAAGTCGAAGAAGCGGCCGGCGTAGAGGCGAGCCCTTGCCGGCCTGAGGCCCTCAGCCGAGGGCCTCAGGCGGACGTGATCCGCCTGCCTTGAGACCGGCCTTGATCGCCGCCCAGCTGGCTGCTGCGGGCGTCGGCCGGTGCTGCCGCGCGATGCGGTCCGTCAGCGAGGAACGCCATTCCGGATCCTCGGCCATCCTGCGGATGGCTGCGTACCAACCTGCCTGATCGGTGGACTCGATTGCCGGCATCAGGCCGCCGGTCGCCTCTATCAGCGACGGCGTTTTCGAGACGATCACCGGCACCCCGAAATCGAGACATTCCGAGGCGCCATAGCCCCAGCCCTCGATATGCGAAGGGAAGACGCCGAAGGACGCGCTGCGGTAGTGGCGGATAAGCTCCTCGTCACTGATCGGACCGGTGAACGTCACCGGACCGGCCAGCTCGGGGTGAGCCTTCAGATAGGCGTTCAGCGCCTCAACCATCCATCCCCGGCGTCCGACGCAAACAAGCCTTGGCAGGCTGACGCCGTCTTCGAGCGCCTGCCGCCAGATCCGCGCCAGCATGATGTGGTTCTTCCGCACTTCGATGGTCGAACAGTAAAGCACGAACGGCTCATCGGGCTCGAAGCGCGACGTCATATCGAGCCGCGAAGCAGTCTCGTAGAGGATCGACGGCATTGGAAAGCGGTGGATGACCGGCGGCGCGATGCCGGCCTGGCGCATGTGATCGGTCAGCGTGACGCTGGCCTCGGCTGAGGTGCAGAAAGCCGTCGCTCCCGACCGCACAAGCCTCTCTAGGTAGGTCCCGAAGGCCTTCTCGGCCAGGCCCGAGCCTACCAGGTCGGGGCGCAGTACCGGGATGAGATCGTGGCAGATGAAGGCAAAGCCTTTGGCGTCGCCCGAGATGGCCGATCGGTCCTCCCGTGTGAGAATGTGATTGGAGATCAGCACCAGGCTCCGTTCGGCATCGACGGGTCGATGCGGAACCTCCTGGCACCAGCCGGGCCTGCCAAGAACCCGCCGGTATGAGCGATAGGCACGGATCAGCAGCCTCACCGCGTGAAGCCCGGGTCCCTTCTTGCCGCTGGTCACCGTCATGGCAAGGTGACGGTCGGCATCTCGCTTGCCCCACGGATATTGCCTCACCGACCGGAGAGCCTGCGACAGCGCCTCTATCGTCCCTGGCCGTCGCCTGGCGCGAAAAGGCGCAATCCCGCTTGCCGCCCAGTTATCCTGCTCGAAGGGAGCCAGCCGTTCGAACCTGCACTCCGCAGCTCTGAACGCCACCACCTCCACGGCAGGGTCGGGATCCGCCAAGGCTGCCTTGACCAGAAACTCTTCGATCCGCGGAATGCCCGCCAGGGCCTTGTCGGGCGGCCACAACAACAATCCCGTCGCGTCGATGAACAGCGTTGGCGCTCTCGTGCCCGCTTCGTCTTCCCCCGTCGTGCCGGCATTCAAGCTTTGGATGGTCATTGCCTACTTCTAGACGAGGAAGATTGCGCCTTATGCTTCATTTGCAGCGACGGCAAAAGCCACGTTTTCCTGGCGCAGGCCTTGCTTGCCGGTTCGGGCGCGTGTCACATTTCGGCCGGATGTATTGCGGGGGCAAGGACATGCGCGGCGAAGTTCTTCACTATGACGAAGACCAGGGCTTCGGTTTCATCGTCGGAGCGGACGGCAGCCGCTACAGCTTCGCGCGCGAGGACATGCGCCGCGATGCCTCGGTGGCCAAGGGCGCGCTTGTCGAATTCCAGCCGGGCGGTGGCCAGGCGCGCAATGTCTATTCGATCCGACCCAGGCGTCGCGGCTCCGGCAGGCGCTGCCGCCACACCACCTCAGGCCAGCAGCAAGCCGGCGGCGGCCGCGTCTCAACCGCAGCATTTCGGCCGCCTTGCCGAGAACCAGACCGGCGGCTCCACCGGATTGTGGAGCTATTTCTGGCGGGCGGTGACGGAAAACTATGTCAACTTCGCCGGTCGCGCCCGCCGCAAGGAATTCTGGGCTTTTTGCCTGTTCTGGATGGTCAGCTTGATCGTGATCTTCGGTATCGGCGTCGCCGCCGACGCGGCCATGGGCAATCTGGACGCCGGCACCGACCTGCCGGCGATGGCGATGGGGCTTTCCATCACGTTCATCCTGGCAACGTTTGTGCCGTGGATCGGACTGATCGTGCGCCGCCTGCACGATATCGGCCTGACCGGCTGGCTTGCCGTGCTGTTTTTCATCCCGACCGTCGGCGGCCTGGCCACGCTGGTCTTTGCACTGATCCCGACGCAGGGACAAGAAAACCGGTGGGGACCGGTGCCGGCCGGCGTCAGGGTTTAGCTGCCGTTTCCAGCGCCTTGCCCGACAGTCTGAGGAAGACCTTCTGGCCGTGGCGCTCGGCGCCGAGCCCGGCGTAGAATCGCAAGGCACCCTCGTTCCAGTCCTCGGTCGTAAAGTCGATGCG
This sequence comes from uncultured Alphaproteobacteria bacterium, assembly GCA_963788955.1. Taxonomy (GTDB): domain Bacteria; phylum Pseudomonadota; class Alphaproteobacteria; order Rhizobiales; family Rhizobiaceae; genus Mesorhizobium. The sequence goes on from CAWBIN010000014.1 coordinate 127,998, forward strand.
GCCGATGCCTTCACGTTGGCAATGGCCGGCGAGAAAGCCGATCAGCGCCCGGCCAACACCGGCGTTGCGGACATCCTCGCGCACGAACAGATCCTTGAGGAACATGAGCCGTTCGAGATCGATGCCGGGATGCACGATCGCCACCGAAGCCAGGCCGGCGACCTCGCCATCGACGAAGGCGAGCGCGAAATGCGGATAGGCCAGGCTTTCGTCGGCGAGCCATTTACGCGCCGCAGCTATGGCCCGGTCAGCGGCGAGAGGCGGCTGCCGGTACTGCACCGCCATCTCGCACAGCATTACGGCAAGGGCTGCCGCGTCTTCGGTCGTCGCCCAGCGGACGTCGACCACCACGGAATCAGCCCAGGAACTTGGCGATGATCGCATCGCCCATTTCGACGGTGCCGACCTCGGTCATGCCCTCGGACATGATGTCCTTGGTGCGCAAGCCCTGATCGAGCACGGCGGCGATTGCGCCCTCGAGCTTGTCAGCCTCGGCCACCATGCCGAAGGAATAGCGCAGGCACATGGCGAAGGAGGCGATCATGGCGATCGGGTTGGCGATGCCCTGGCCGGCGATATCGGGCGCCGAACCATGCACCGGCTCGTACAGTGCCTTGCGCTTCTTGGTCTTCACATCCGGCGCGCCGAGCGAGGCCGACGGCAGCATGCCGATCGAGCCGGTCAGCATGGCGGCGATGTCGGACAGCATGTCGCCGAACAGATTGTCGGTGACGATGACGTCGAACTGCTTCGGCCAGCGCACCAGCTGCATGCCGCCGGCATCGGCCAGCATGTGGTCGAGCTTGACGTCGGCATAGCGCGCCTTGTGGGTCTGGGTGACGACCTCGTTCCACAGCACGCCCGACTTCATCACATTGCGCTTTTCCATCGAGGTGACTTGGTTCTTGCGCGTCCGCGCCAGCTCGAAGGCAACGCCGGAAATGCGCTCGATCTCGAACGTGTCGTAGACCTGCGTGTCGATGCCGCGCTTCTGGCCGTTGCCGAGATCGATGATCTGCTTCGGCTCGCCGAAATAGACGCCGCCGGTGAGTTCGCGCACGATGAGGATATCGAGACCCTCGACGACCTCCTGCTTGAGCGAAGAGGATGCCGCCAGCGCCGGATAGCAGATGGCGGGCCTGAGATTGGCAAACAGCTCCATGTCCTTGCGCAGCCGCAGCAGCCCGGCCTCGGGGCGGACTTCATAAGGCACCTTGTCCCATTTCGGCCCGCCGACGGCGCCGAACAGCACCGCATCGGCCGCCATCGCCTTTTCCATGTCGGCATCGGAGATCGCCGCGCCATGCGCATCGTAGGCGCAGCCGCCGACCAGTCCCTCGTCGGTGGCAAAGCCGCTGCCCAGCTTTGCATTCATGGCCGCGATCAGCTTCTTCACCTCGGCCATCGCCTCGGGGCCGATGCCGTCGCCGGCGAGCAGGAGAAGATTTTTCGAAGCCATGGAGAACCGTCCCGGAAAGAAGTTGAAACCGCGGCCTTGCTAAACGCCAAGCGGCCGGCGCGCAAGTCTGCGCGTGGGAAGCGTGGTCACCGATGCGAGAGGATATTGACCAGTCTGCCGAACGGGTCGCGCACATAAAAGCGCCGCACGCCCCAGGGTTCGTCGGCCGGCCCGTATTCGATGGCGAAGCCGGCGCTCTTCATGGCCTCGAGCGCGGCATCGACATCCTCGACCTCGATCGACAGGTCCGGCACCGGCGTGCCGGAGCCGCCTTCGGCCATGAAGCTGATCTGCACGGTCATCGTCTCTTGCGAGCCGCAAGTGGCGATCCAGCCCATATCCATGAGCACATCGAGGCCGAGCACATCCTGATAGAAGCGCCTTGCCGCCGCGATGTCCTGGGTGTCTATGTTTGCAACGATGCGCCGGACCTTCATGAGCTCATACCGTGCGCCGCAACGCCGTGACTTCGATTTCGATCTTCATTTCCGGTTTGTTCAACTGGCACACGATCATCGTCGCCGCCGGCCTGATCTCGCCGAAGGTCTCGCCGAGGATCGGGAAGACGACATCCACGAAGGCCTGGTCGGTGATGTAGTAATGCGCCCGCACCACATCGGCCATCTCGAAGCCGCCGTCCTGCAACGCCTTGGCAATCGTCGCCAGGCAATTGCGCGTCTGCGCCTCGACCGTCTCCGGCATCGTCATCGTCGCATAGTCGTAGCCGGTGGTTCCGGACACGAAACACCAGTCGCCCTGTACGACGGCACGCGAATAGCCGGCGGTTTTTTCGAAGGGCGAACCGGTGGAGATCAGTTTGCGCATGGGTCCTCGCGATGGTTGCAGCATCTAGCAATGAAGGGTCCATCTGGCCAAGGGCCAGTCGGAGCCGACTGTTGTTCCGGCACCTGCGAGCCCACTTCGGAGAGTAGCCGAGCCTTCGCGTCTTCGTCATCCTATGGCGAAGCAAGGAGCGAAGCGACGCGGCGCAGACCGTAGGATCCATGCCGTGACATCGGTGCGTCGCTAGCGGGTGACGGAAGATCTGCTCCGTCGCGCTCTTGGCCGAGGTCACGGCATGGATCCTCGGGTCAAGCCCGAGGATGACGAAGGGGCGAGGTGCCGCCGAACCCTAGTTCGCCGAGCCCATCGCCTTGTCCAGCGCTTCCTTCACGTCCGCCGGCCAGGTCTTGACGTCCGGCCACGCGTCCGGCTCCGGCTTGTCGCCGCGGCGGGCGAAATAGAGCGTGTGCTTGGCCGGGTCGACCGCCATGAAGCCGTCATTGCCGCCGCAATCATGCGGCACGCAGCCGCTGGCGTAGAAGGCGCCGGACGCCGTCTTTTCCGTGCCGCCGCCGACCAAAAGGCTGGTCGCCATGTCGGGCATGGTCTCGCCGAGCAGCGCCTCGGCCGCCTTGTAGACGGCCTCATTGTGGAAGGCATCGATGATGTTCTGGTATTTGGCCGGATCGATATCTTTCCAGTCCGTGCCGGGCTCCGGCATATAGCTGAGATTGCCCGAGGTGGTCAGCCCGTCCGTGGGCGACCATTGCAGCGCCGGCTTCGATTCTCCCGGCAGGAGATAGGGCACGAAATAGATGGCGTTGTCCGACACGGAGGCCGGCGGCGCGCCGCATTCGTCCTGCTCGACCGTTGTGGTCTGGATGGTACCGCCTTCCGGCTTCCACACGATCACCTTGGCCGGGCCGCATTGGTTACCGCCGTCGCCGACATCGACCAGCGCCACGTTGACGTCGCCAATCTTGACGACCTTGTCGAAGTAGACGTCGTAGTTGCTCGCCAGCTTCTTGCCGTCATAGGCCAGCACCTTTTCGCCGTCCTGTTCCGGCTGCGTGATGGTCAGCTGGCCGCCCTCGAACGGGATCGGCGCCTGCTTGTCGTCGTCGGCGGGCGCCGCATCGGTGGTGCTCGACGATCCCTGGTCAGTTGCCGGCTGGTCGCCCGCTGCCGGGGTCTGTTGCGCGGCGGGCGTCTGGGTCTGGGCATAGGTGCTCGTCGTGGGCAGCAGCATCAACACCAGCGCCGAAGCGCCGGCCAGAAGCAAGCGTGTCATGACCGTCCTCCGTTCACCGCCATGCCGGCCTTCGGCGCCGCTTCGCCAGCCGTTCAGATCCGGCTGTTCAAGCCCAGGGGCGCTGCTCGGCGTTCTTCTTTTCGAACGAGTCGATGGCGCCGGCCTTCTCCATGGTCAGGCCGATGTCGTCGAGGCCATTGAGCAGGCAGTGGCGCTTGAAGTCGTCGAGGTCGAAGGTGACCACGCCGCCGTCCGGGCCGCGGATCTCCTTGGCCTCGAGGTCTACCGACACTGTTGCGTTGGAACCGCGCGAGGCGTCGTCCATCAGCTTCTCCAGATCTTCCGGGCTGACGGTGATCGGCAAGATGCCGTTCTTGAAGCAGTTGTTGTAGAAGATGTCGGCGAACGAGGTCGAGATGACGCAGCGAATGCCGAAGTCGAGCAGCGCCCACGGCGCATGCTCACGGCTCGAGCCGCAGCCGAAATTGTCGCCGGCGACCAGGATCTGTGCCTTGCGATAGGCCGGCTTGTTGAGCACGAAGTCGGGGTTTTCCGAGCCGTCGTCCTTGTAGCGCATCTCGGCAAACAGGCCGCTGCCGAGCCCGGTGCGCTTGATCGTCTTGAGATAGTCCTTGGGGATGATCATGTCGGTGTCGACATTGACGATCGGCATCGGAGCGGCAACGCCGGTGAGCTTGGTGAACTTGTCCATGGGTCTGCCCGTTTTCTTTTCGCTGCGGGGGGATTTGCTGGCGCCCGGTTTACACAAAGCCGCGGGCAAATAAAAGGCAGCTGTTTGCAGCCGCCCTTGGCCGCCGATCACAAGATCGGCACGCAAGGCTTCAAAACCAGCCGCCTGTGGTGCACTTTGACGGCATGACAACAGCTTCAAAAGTCCTCTACGCCAGTGAGCCGAAGCTCGGCATCGCCGAATTCCGCCGCGTGCTGGTGGAATCCGGCCTCGGCGAGACGCGCCCCGTCGACGACGAGGCCCGGCTGGAGAAAATGCTTTCAGGCGCCAACCTGGTGCTGACGGCGCGTCTCGACGTCGAGGGCAAGCCGTTGCTCGGCGTTATCAGGGCCATGACAGACTTTGCCTGGGTCTGCTACATTTCCGAACTCGCCGTCTCCCAATCGGCGCAGGGGCTCGGCATCGGCAAGGGCCTGATGGACGAGGCGCGCCGGCAGCTGGGACCATCCGTCGCCATCAGCCTGATCTCCATGCCCGACGCCGTTGGTTTCTACGAACGCATCGGCATGAAGCGCATGCCGGACGCCTTCTGGTTCGGCCGCAAGGGCTGACGCTTTCAGCGGACGCAATCGCCCCGTTTACGGGGAGAGGATGCCGGCAGGCAGGTGAGGGGCAGCGCCAACCTCCGAAAGCAAATCCCTAACCCTCAAATCACATTCAACTCCCGAAACGCCCTTCCCTCCGCAACCCGGCCATATCCAAAGGCCGAGCAGTCCACCGTCCTGTATCCGCCATGCACGATCAGCTCGGCCAGTGCCTTGCCGACAGCCGGCGCCTGCTGCAGGCCGTGGCCCGAGAATCCGTTGGCGAAGAGGAAATTAGCAACCTCGGGATGCGGGCCGATCACTGCGTTCTGGTCGAGCGTGTTGTAGTCATAGTGTCCGGCCCAGGCGCGCGTCGGCTTGATCGCCTCGAAGGCCGGGATACGCGTCGCCAGCACCGGCCAGATCACCTCTTCGAACAAGGGCCAGTTGACCTCGAAATCCTTGGGATCAGGAGCATCATCGCCTTCCTCCGGCTCGGCGCCGCCGGTGAGATAGACCGAGCCTTCCGGCCGCACATAGATGCCGGAGGGATCGACCAGTAGCGGCATGTCGGCATATTTCTCGCGTGCCTCGAAGACGAAGACGTTGCGCTTGCGCGGCTCGACCGGCAGCACCAGCCCGGCCAGAGCAGCGACCTTGCCGGCATTCGGGCCGGCGGCGTTGACGACGATGCCGGCCTCCAGCGTCTCGCCATTGTCGAGGCTGACGCCCGTCACGCGGTTGCCCTGCCGCGCGATGCCGGTGACATCGGCGGTGATGAAATCGATCTTCTTGTCGCGCAGTGCCTTGCGGAACAGCATCAGCAATGCATGCGCGTCGAACCAGCCCTCGCCGGTGCGGCCATAGGCGCCGGCGGTGATGCCTTCGGCCGACAGCCAGGGGAAGCGGCGCGTAAGCTGGTCTGCATCCTCGAGCAGGATGTCGGCGCCCTCGGCGATCTGAGCATCATAGTTTGCCTTGAGGGTCGGCAAGCCGTTTTCGCCGGCCAGAATGAGATAGCCGCCCTCGCGGAAACCGATGTCGGCATCAGTGCCGAAAGTCTCCTTCAGCCGGCGGAACAGTTTCAGCGTGAATTGCGACAGGCGGATGTTTTCCGGGATGGAAAATTGCTGGCGAATCGAGGCCATGGACAGCGTCGTTGCCGCATGGGCGAATTGCGGGTCGCGCTCGACAAGCGCGATGGAGCCCGTAAAGCCTTCCTCGCGCAGGTAGTAGGCAACCGAGGATCCGACGATGGCTCCGCCGATGATGATGATGTCGTAGCGCAATTTTTTCTCCGATCCGCCGCCCGCAACCTTCACGCAACCGGCAAAATGATCTCGAAGCGCGTGCCGCGCCCGGAGTCAACCAGCCTGATCGTGCCATCATGCGCTTTCAGGAGGGCCAGCACGATGCCAAGCCCCATGCCGGTGCCGCCGGACTCGCGGCGCGTGGTGAAGAACGGCTCGAAGATTTTGGTCCGATTGCTCGGCGAAATGCCGGCGCCGTCGTCGCTGACAAAAATCGTCGCCTTGCCGTCCGAGCTGGTCGCCGAGAGCGAAACCGCCGTGGCGCCGTGCCGCGCCGAATTGTCGATGAGATTGGCAAGCACGATGGCCGCGTTTTCGCCGGAGATGCTGAGGCCGATGTCGCCACCCACCTCGATGCTTACCGCCAGCCTGTTTTCGGCCGGCAGCAGCGCCAGCGCCGCACCAATCGAGGTGGTACCGCCGCTGGGGGCAAGGTTTTCTGCACGTGCCAGGTCGAGCAGGCGCCGCACCAGCAGATTGAGCCGCCCGGCATCGGTGACGATGTTGTTGGAAAACCGCCGCCGCTCGACCTCGTCCATCGTCGAACCGGAATCGCGCAAAAGCTCCGCCGCGCCCTGGATCGCCGTCAGCGGCGATTTCAGCTCATGCGAGACATGGGTGGCAAAGGTCTGGATGCTGTCGGAGCGCGCCTGCAGCTTCTCGGCCATGTCGAGGAAGGCCGTGGAAAGCGCGGCCATCTCGCGCGTACCGTGGTGGTCGAGCGGCCGCATCGCGGTGCGGTCGCCGGCGGCAATGCGCTTTGTCCGCTCGATCAGCCCGTAGATCGGCCGGCTGACGGTGCGCAGGAAGACCAGCCCGATCAGTAGCGTGCCGCCGAGAATGGCGATGGCCGCCAACGTCACCTTGCCGCGCTCGCCATAGAGATGCTTGACGATGTTGTTCGGCGTCCGAGACAGATAGACCACGCCCGCGACCTTGCCGTCGACGGCGACGGGCATGGCGACGAAGACGCGCACCTTGGTGCCGCGGCTGACCGAATAGAGCGGTGGCGTCGGCTGGTCGGGGATTCTGAGCCTGAGCGCGCTGGCGTAGCGGCCGGCGAGCGCCTCACGCACCTCCCCGACCCCCCTAAGCGACAGCCCGACCTCTTCGCGCCCGGCAATGACCACACCCCTGGGGTCGAGCAGCCGGAAGCCGGCCAGCGTCGTTTTCTGCGTTTCCGTAAGGATGCCTGACAGGCGCGCACCGATTGCCGCGAAGGCCGGATCAGCATTGGCGGCGATGGCAGCGGGCCGGGTCGGAAGAACAGTGTCCGAAGCGAGATCGAGGGTCGGCTCGATCGGCCGGTAGGGTGGGCCCGCGACGTCGCTCCGGCCCGCGGTGCCGCTTCCCGATGACGGCATCGGCGCGCCGAGCTTTTCCGCCGGGATGCCGGCCTCGCGCACGTCCTGCGCATAGATGGCGGCAAGCACCGCGCCTTGCGCGATGAGCTCCGCCTCGGTCTGGCGGATCAGCTGGTTCTCATAGAGCCGGAAGAAGAACAGGCCCACCAGCGGCAGCGCCATCACCACGACCAAAATGGCGATGACGACCGTGGCCAGGCGCGGCCGCCATTTGTCGGAGGTCACGCGCCGCACCGGCCGAGACGGAAGCCGACGCCGTGCACGGTCTCGATCGCGTCGGCGCAGCCGGCCGCCGCCAGCTTGGCGCGGATGTTGCGGATATGGCTGTCGACGGTGCGGCCGGCGACATGGATGTTGGCGGCATAGGCGCTGGCCATCACCGCCTCGCGGGCGAGCACATGCGCGGGCCGGGCAAGAAATCCTCTGAGGATCGCGAACTCGATACCCGTCAGCGCCAGCTCCTTGCCGTCGAAGCTGGCGCTATGGCTGGCCGGCACCAGCACCAGCCTGCCATGCGAAAACTGCCGCTCGTCGCTCTCGGCCGGCGCGGCGCGGGCCCGGCGCAGGATGACGTTGACCCGCGCCACCAGCTCGCGCGGGCTGAACGGCTTGGTGACATAATCGTCGCCGCCCATCTCCAGCCCGAGGATGCGGTCGATCTCTTCATCCCGCGCCGACAGGAACAGCACCGGCACGTCGGAATGTTGCCTGAGCCGCCGGCAGACCTCCAGCCCGTCCATCTCCGGCATGCCGATGTCGAGCACGACGAGATCGGGTGCGCGCCGTTCGATCGCCTGCAGGGCGGCGGCGCCGTCGGATACCGAAACCGTCTTCATCCCCGCTTTTTCCAGCGCGAAGCATATGATCTCGCGGATGTGCGGATCGTCGTCGGCGACGAGGATGTTATGCGGCATGGATCAGCGGCCCGGCGCGTAGGGTTCAGAAACGGCGGGATTCGCGAGCACGCCGTTCCTGTCGAGATAGCGCAGAAGCCGCCAGTCGCGAAAGCTCCAAGCGCGCCAGTTTCTCTGGATGGTGCGATAGTGGGCCTCGGTCATCGCGTCGACGCCGTCGCGGCGGTCGGCGAGGAACACCTTCTGTTGATGGTCGAAAAAGCGATCGAGGGCCGGCAGGGCGCTGGGGCCAAGCGAGCGCACATACCAGAGATCGAGGCTGGTGCCGGGGCCGTTCATTTCGTAGGAATGGTCGACATTGTAGTTGGCGATCAGCGCGGCGAAGTTGATGTACGAGCAGGCATAAAGCGTCGCCGATAACGTCAGAAGATTGGCGGACAGCAGCCATTCGCTGGATTTTCCGAGTGCGATGCGGGCGATGATCAGCGCCAGGCCCGCCGCCACCAGCCCCATCCAGACAAAGGCGGCGATGCGCAGATAGGTCAGCGCGTAGATGCCGACATAGAGGTCGAGCCGCAGGATCGAAGAAATGACCAGTACGATGTTCTGCGCCACCCAGGCATAGACCAGCCGGCGGATCAGCGGATCATTGGAGGTTTCGCTGCCCGGCCGCAGCGCCGCCAGCACGAAGCCCGCGGCAAGCAGCGCGGTCACGATCAAGGGATAGGCGCCGCGATGCGCATAGGCGGCGTAGGTCAGCCCATCGGGGAGGGCGACGCCGCCCCAGAGATAGGTGGCGTCGAGCGCGGTCTGCATCGCAAACAGGATGTTGAACACGATCAGCGCGCGCACGATCGCGGCCTTGCCGAAGACGATGTCCTCGATCGTGGTGACGGCCTTTGTCGGCGGCGGGGCAACTGGAGGCACGGTCAGCGCCAAACGCGGCAGGCGACGAAGAATGCGCGGCAGGCGGGGGCGCAGAAGGGCCCAGACACCGGCAAGCACCAGCAGCCAGAAGATCAGCCGCGCCAGCTGGATAAGATCGAGCAGCGCGAACAGGTCGATCAGCGTGAACCAGTATTCGATAACCGGGTTGGCGGCGCCGAACAGGGCAAGGAACACCGCGCCGAGCGCCAGCGGCATCACCCAGACGGCGATGGCCGCCAGCCGGATGCGCCGCCGGCCAAGCCGCCGCGCCGCCTTGCGCCAGCGGAAGAAGTCGCGAATGAGCCGGAACGGCGCGGAGAGCAGGAAGACCGAGAGCTGGCCGGCGATGCGGGCAAGGCTGGAACGCAGCCGTCCGGCAAGCGAAAGCGCGAACACCGCCAGGGCCACAAGGGCGATCGAGACGGACAAGGGGCTGACGTTTTCGACCAGCGGCAGCAGCGCGACGAGCAGGGCGGCGGGCTTGAGCCAGAGCCTGGCGTCGCTGAAGGCCGAAGGATGCACGACCACGATCGCGCCGGCGATCAGGATGGCGAACAGCAAGAAATTGATGCCGGCGGGCTGGCCGTAGAACAGAAAGTCCGCCAGCGCGACCAGCAGCACGGCGATGCCGAAGCGGCTGCAATAACTCGGGATAGGCAACGCCGTCATGAGCGGATGGTCCTCGCTTGTGCCGCGCGGCCGGCATAGCGCGGCGGCGAGCTCGGGATGAAGGGCAGCAGGCTCGCCGTCGGGCGGATCTTTGGCGGATCGACGAGCCACCAGCCTTCGCTGCGCAGACGGTAAGGCAGGGACCAACGGAGATTTGTTCGCTGTTGCATGCCGCCTGTCTCGCAGGCCGGCAGGGAAGAGGCGCGGCGGTTTGGAGGAGGTTTTCCGCAATTGCGTGCAGTTTTCGTGCAGGGCGAAGAGTGCTTGCCTAGCCCGGGCGCAGGCGGCATAGATCGGGCATGACTGAAACCTACCGCCCGCGCCGCTCGGTGCTTTACATCCCCGGCTCGAACGACAAGGCGCTGGCCAAGATCGCGTCGCTTGCCTGCGACGCCATCATCATCGACCTCGAAGACGCCGTCGCCCCCGCCGACAAGGTTGCGGCACGGGAAAGGCTGGCGGGCATCTTTGCCAGTCGCCCGAACCGGCGCTGCGAGATGATCGTGCGGGTCAATGCGCTGTCCAGCGAATGGGGCCTCGACGATGTGCAGGCGGCGGCGAAGGTCGAGGCCGACGGCATCCTCTTGCCCAAGGTCGTCACGCCGCGCGACATCCTCGAGGTCGGCGATGTGCTCGATGACAATTTCGCCGCGGATACGGTCAAGATCTGGGCGATGATCGAGACGCCGAAGGCCTTGCTCAACATCGGCGCGATAGCCGAACTGGGCCGCGACCCAGCCTCGCGGCTTGCTTGTTTCGTTGCCGGAACGAATGATCTGATCAAGGAGACCGGCATCCTGGCCACGCCGGACCGGCGCTATCTCATGCCCTGGCTGATGCAGATGGTGCTGGCCGCGCGCGCCGGCGGTCTCGATATTCTCGACGGCGTCACCAACGATTTTCGCGATTTGGATGCCCTGGTGCGCGAATGCGCGGAAGCCGCCGCCATGGGGTTCGACGGCAAGTCGCTCATCCACCCGGCCCAGATCGAGCCTGCCAACCGTGCCTTTGCGCCGTCTGTCGAGGCAGTGGCCGCGGCCCGCACGGTAAAAGAGGCCTTCGCGCTTGCCGAAAATGCCGGCAAGGGGGTGATCGCGCTGAACGGCAAAATGGTCGAGCGGCTGCATCTGGCGCAGGCCGAAAAACTGCTGGCGAAGGCGGCGGTCATCGGCGCATGATGCCTGCGTAGAGCGCGGGCCATAGGTACTCACGACAGGAACTAAAACATGAAACTCTACCGCTTTCTGTCCGCTCCGGACGATTCCAGCTTCTGCCACAAGGTGACGGCGGCGCTGAACAAGGGCTGGCACCTGTTCGGCTCGCCGACCTACGCCTACGACAAGAAGACCAAGACCATGCGTTGTGGCCAGGCGGTGGTTAAGGACGTCGATGGCCAGGAATACGGGCCCGACACCAAGCTCAGCGACTGGTAGGCCTGTCGCTGAAGCGCTCATCCCTTCGTCACACCAGGGCATAACATCGAAGCGAGGTCGCGAGACCTTGGCCGCGCGCCCGCGAGGCGTGGAGCATGTTCTACTGAAAATTCCGCCCCTTGGGCATGACGCTTTCGGCCTTGCCCGACAAGGTTGCGATGTCCTGTCCGGCCGGCATGCTGCGAGTAGCGGGCGGGCTGGAGCGATCCGGATACACCGGTCTCGCCGGGTCACTCTTCGGATCGGAGCCTAGCTGGCCAGCGGCCTCCTCCAGCAACGCTGACAGCCAGGGTGTCAGATCCTCGACCTTCTCCGCGACGATATGGATGACACCTGATTCCGACTGCAGCTTGCCGGTGACGCGGATGAAGCGCGCGCCCATGACGATGGGCCGGAAGCGGGTGAAGGTCCTTTCCCAGAAGATGATGTTGGCAACCGAATGCTCGTCCTCCAGCGTCAGGAAAATGGCGTTGCCCTTGCCGGGGCGCTGGCGCACCAGGACGAGGCCGGCGACGGACACCCGCCTGCCATCCCGGACGGACGGGAGGTGCGCATTCGGCGTGACGCCGGTGCGGTCCAGCCGCTCGCGCAGGAAGGCCACCGGATGCGCCTTAAGCGACAGGCCGAGCGAGCGGTAGTCATGGATGACATGCTCGCCGAGCGGCATTGTGGGCAGCCTCGTCTCGGGCTCGAGGTCGCGCAGACGGATATCCTTCTGGTCGAACAGCGGCAGTTTTTCGGCCGCACTCTTGCCGTCGAGCGCCCGCACCGCCCACAGTGCCGCGCGGCGGTCGAGGCCGATCGAGCGGAAAGCGTCGGCCTGTGCCAGTTTCTCGATCTCGTCGACATCGAGTCCGGAGCGCAGCCAGACATCCCTGACGGTTTCGTAGCCGGAGCCGCGCCGGTCGACGAACTGCTTCATGCGATCCTCGGACAGGCCCTTGATCTGGCGGAAGCCGAGCCGCACGGCATGGAGGGTGCGGATGACGCCGCGCATTTCGGCATGGCGCGCGAGGATGCGGGCGGGGTCGAAGGCCGCTTCCTCCAGAGTGCAGTCCCAGATGGAGAAATTGATATCGACGTCGCGAACCTCGACGCCATGGTCGCTTGCGTCGCGGACGAGCTGGGCCGGCTGGTAAAAGCCCATCGGCTGGGAATTCAGGATCGCGGCGCAGAACACGTCGGGATAGAAGGTCTTGAACCAGCAGGAGGCGTAGACCAGCAGCGCGAAGGATGCGGCATGGCTTTCGGGAAAGCCATATTCGCCAAAGCCCTCGATCTGCTTGAAACAGCGCTCGGCGAAATCCTTCTGGTAGCCCCTGCCGACCATGCCGTCGATCATGCGCTGGCGGTAATTGCCGATCGTGCCGGTGCGCTTGAAGGTGGCCATGGCGCGGCGCAACTCGTCGGCTTCGCCCGGCCGGAAGCCGCCGGCGACTATGGCGATCTTCATCGCCTGCTCCTGGAACAGCGGCACGCCCAGCGTCTTGCCGAGGATCTTCTCCAGTTCTGGCTTCGGATACTCGGGCTTTTCCTTGCCCTGCCGGCGACGCAGATAGGGATGAACCATGTCGCCCTGGATCGGGCCAGGTCGCACGATCGCCACTTCGATGACGAGGTCATAAAAACTCTTCGGCCGAAGGCGCGGCAGCATAGACATCTGGGCGCGCGATTCGATCTGGAAGACGCCGAGCGTGTCGGCGCGGCAGATCATGTCGTAGACGTCCTTGTGCTCGGGCGGGAGAGTGGCCAGCACATAGGGTTGGCCATACCGGTCCCGCGCGTCCGGATAGTGATCCGTGAGCAAGGTGAAGGCGCGCTTCAGGCAGGTCAGCATGCCGAGCGCCAGCACGTCGACCTTGAGGATCTTCACCGCATCAAGGTCGTCCTTGTCCCATTCGACCATCTTGCGCTCCTCCATCGCCGTCTTGACGATGGGCACGATCTCATCGAGCCGGTCCCTGGTGATGACAAAGCCGCCGACATGCTGGGAGAGATGGCGGGGAAAGCCCATGATCTCGTTGGCGTGCTCGATCACCTGCCTGGCCAGCGGATCGCTGCGGTCGATGCCGCCGGCGCTCGCCTCCTTTTCGCCGAGCTCCGAGGTCGACCAGCCCCAGATCGAGCTGGACAATGCGCTGCGGACATCCTCCGACAGGCCCATCGCCTTGGCGACCTCGCGTAGCGCCGAGCGGCCGCGATAGCTGATGACGGCGGCGGCCAAAGCGGTGCGCTTGGCGCTGTATTTTTCGTAGATGTACTGGATGACGATTTCGCGCTTCTCATGCTCGAAATCGACGTCGATGTCGGGCGGCTCGTTTCTTTCTTCGGAGATGAAACGTTCGAACAGCGTGTCGATGCGGTCCGGCCCGACTTCGGTGATGCCGATGCAGAAGCAGACGATGGAATTGGCGGCGGAGCCGCGACCCTGGCAGAGGATATCCTGGTTGCGGGCGAATTTGACGATGTCGTAGACGGTCAAGAAGTAGCGCGCGTAGTTCAGCCGCTCGATCAGGGCGAGCTCTTCCTCGATGCGCTGCGTCACGGAAGCAGGGACGCCCGCCGGGTAGCGCGTGGCGGCCCCCTCCCTGGCCAATCGTTCGAGCTCGGCCTGCGGCCCAAGACCCGATTCCGTCGGCTCGTCGGGATAGTTGTATTGGAGGTCACTCAGCGAGAAGCTCAGCTCCCCGGCAAAGCGCAGCGTCTCCGCCAGCGCCTGCGGATGCCTGCGAAAGAGCCGGGCCATCTCCAGCGGCGGCTTCAGATGGCGCTCGGCATTGGCCGTCAATTCCAGCCCGACTTCGGCGACGGGTGTGTTGAGGCGGATCGCGGTCAGCACGTCCTGCAGCGAGCGCCGCCCGGCGCTATGATAGAGGACATCGTTGGTCGCCATCAGTGGCACGCCGGTCATGTCAGCCATCGCCGCCGCCTGCTCGATGCGGAAGCGGTCATTGCCGCGATAATCCGGCGCAACGGCCAACCGAAATGCCTTGCCGAACCTATCCTTGAGCCGGCTAATCAAGGCAAGGCCGTCTTCGGCACCGGCCTGCAGGTCGGGCAGGATCGCCAGCGACATGAGGTCGCCCCATTCGAGAAGATCGCTAAGGCTGAGCAGCGTCGCGCCCTTCTCGTTCTCGTCGCGCAGATTGGCCTGCGTCAGCATGCGGCACAGATGCCCCCAGCCCTTGCGGTCCTGCGGATAGGCGAGGATGTCGGGCGTGCCGTCGCCAAAGACCAGGCGGCAGCCGGGATGATAGGCAAGGCCTTCGACCTTGGCCTGCTGCCAGGCGCGCACGACGCCGGCTACCGTGTTGCGGTCGGCCAGCCCGATCGAGGAGAAGCCAAGGTACTTTGCCGCCACCACCAGTTCCTCCGGCTTCGAGGCGCCGCGCAGGAAGGAGAAATTCGACTGGATGCCGAACTCGGCATAGGGGATGGCGGCCAGCGCATTCATGCGAAAACCCCGTGCATGAACCAGCGCGGCGGCACCTCGGAAGCGCCGTAGAGGCCCTGGCGGTAGAGCCAGTAGCGGCGACCGTCGCTGTCCTCGATGCGGAAATAATCGCGGGTCGGCGCCTCTTCCTCGCCGGGCTGCCGGCGCCACCATTCCGGCGCGATGCGTTCCGGCCCTTCGGCGCGCGCGACGCGGTAGAGCGCGCGCCGCCAGCGGAAATTCATCGGCGGTCCCTCCGGCATTTCGGTGGCCGGCACCTCGATCGGCTCGGGCGAGCGGAACAGCCGGATCGGCCGCTCCGGCGGGAAGACGGTCGCCGGCGGAGTGTTACGCTGTCTCGGCGGCGCGCGCCTTTGCGGCGCTTCCGAAAAGGGGACAGTGGTGACGGCGCGCTCCGGCAGATGGCTCTCGACGACGACCGGCCTCAGCACCGCGGCTTCGCCAAGGCGGGCGCGGATGCGGTCGGCGAACAGCGCGATGTCGGCGTCGCTGTCCTGCGCCTCGCCGGCAAGGTCGGCCTGCTGCATGTCGAAGGCGGCGGCAGACAGCACCGAGAGGCGCACCAGGTCGAAGCCGTAACCGGCATCGATGTCCTGCTCCAGCGCGGCAAGCCTTTCGTGGAACAGTTTTTGGATCAGCACGGGCTCGCGCAGGGGGCGCGAGGTGCCGACAGCGATGCGGCTGACGGCGCCGTCGACGCGGAACAGCAGCAGCGCCAGCATCCTGGCGCCCTCGCCGCGGCGTTCGAGATCGCTCTTCAGCGCCCGCGCCAAAAGGCTCACCAGCCGTTCTATATCGGCGGTCAGCATGATGGGTTCGGAGAGATGGCGTTCGACCGACAGCGGCGCCACCGGCAGGCGCGGCGACACCGCCTCGTCGAGGCGGCCAAGCGCCTGGTCGAGGCGCAACAGCAGCGTGGCGCCGAAGCGGCGGGCAAGCGGGGCGCGCGGGGCCGCCATCACCGCGCCCGCCGTGCGCAGGCCGACGCTTTCCAGGCTGGCGCGGATCTCGGGCTCGATGCGAAGTGCCGCCAGCGGCAGGGGTGCCAGAAGCCCTTCCTCCTCGCCGCCAGCAACGATGCGGTCGCCGCAAAAACGCGCCGCCGCCCAGGCGGCACCGGGCGTCGCGGCCAGCCCGGCGCGGACGTCAAAACCCTGATGGAAGAAGCGCGACAGGATCTCGTCCAGCATCTTGCGTTCGCCGCCGAACAGATGGGTGCAGCCGCTGACATCGAGGAACAGGCCGTCGGCACCGTCGAGCGCCACCAGCGGTGTGTAGCGGTCGCACCAGTCGGCGAGGCCTTCGAGCAGGCGACGATCGGCCTCCGGATCGGCTTCGACGATGTCGATCGACGGATGCATGGCGCGCGCGTCGGCTATGCCCATGCCGCGCTTCAGGTGCAGTGCCTCAGCCCGCTCGTCGAGGGCTGATATGCGCTGGGCGTTGCGGTCGCGATGGCTGATCACCAGCGGCAAATGATCCGACGGCCGGGAACGCCAGGACCGCCCCAGACGCTGGCGCAGGATGCGTTCGGCGGCCAGATGCGGGAACCACAGCGACAGGATTCGTTGCGCCGTTCCTCAAAAGCGTGTTCATCGGGGTTCCACTCCAGTGTGAATTGACCGGGCAGGGCGGTGCGGCTCTTGCCGATGCTGACGGTGAAGGCGGGGCGGCCGATCGAGCCGGCGAGCGGCCCGGCAATGGTGTCGCGGCTGGCCGCGGGTGCGGCCGACACGATGAGGCGCACGGGTGCGGCGGTCGGTTCGGGCCCGCCAGCCTGGCGCAAAAGCAGGACCGGCCGGCCGGCGTTTTGCGCCCGCGCGTGCAGACGCCTTGTCGCGGTGAGGTCGAGCCGCTGCGGGCTGCCGCGTATCTCGAGGATGACCGCGGCCAGCGCCGTCATCCGGGCGGCCTCCTCGGCGATCCACAGCGCATCGACAAGTTTTGGCGCCTCGGAAAACAGAAGCTGTTCCGGTTCGATGCCGAACAGGCCATGCAGCCCCCTGGCATAGGGAAAGCCGGCCTCGCGAAAAATCTCCGATGTGCCGATCCAGAGAACCGGCAAATGCGGCTCTTGCCTGAGGATCAGGCTGGTGAGCGACAGCGCAAAGCCGGCGACGGCCCCGGCGTCGCGGGTTTCCAGCCCATGGATTTCGCTCAGTGCCGCCTTCGGCAGGCCACCGCTGAGCGCTGTATCGAGACGCCCGACACCGATGCGCAGCAACGCATCCGGTAAAGCTGCGGCAACGCCGCGCCGGAGAATCGGTGCGTTCAGGCGTGATACCGGCTCTGACATCGATGTCAGCGCGCGCGCCAGGCCGCGCGCCGGCCGGCGCCGCCAGGCGCTCGGGCAGCGTCCCCTCGATCTTTGCGATCTGGCGGCGCAGGGAAAAAACGGTCTCCCGCGCCACGGCGGTCATCGCCATGACGGTCAACTTTCAGCAACATTGTTCCTGTTATGTTCCTATTGATTCCAGAGGGCGCTAAAAGAGTTAAGCAGAGTCATGGGGAATTTATTCCTCTGCGGTGCACGCTTAACGTTGGCCGCCGAAGGCCAGCCGTGCCGCCAGCCCTGCAAAGACGCTTCCCAGCAGGATCTGGGGCGCCCGCTGAAACCGCGTGCGCCTCGACAGTGCCGCACCGATCCGGCTCGCCGTCAGGATGACCAGGCCATTGACCATCAGCCCGATCAGATTGAGGACGGTCGCCAGCACCAGGATCTGCGCAGCCACCGAACCCGCCTGCGGCTGCACGAACTGCGGAAAAAGCGCCAGCACGAACAGCGCCATCTTCGGATTGAGCAGGTTGGTAAGCAATCCCTGCCGGAAGATGCGGGTTTGCGAGTAGCGCGGCAGGCCGGCGACCGGTGTCAGCGCCGTACCGTCGGCACGGAACGCTTTCCAGGCGAGATAGGCAAGGTAGGCCGCGCCGGCATAACGCACGATGTCGTAGGCGATCGGCGCGGCAAGAAACAGTTGCGACAGGCCGAAAGCGGCGGCCAGCGCATGGCAATATGTCCCGGCGGCGATGCCGGCATAAGTCGCCAGGCCCGCCGCGCGCCCCTGACTTGCGCTGCGGGATGCGATCAACAGCATGTCCGGCCCCGGCGTCGCGGTCAAAGCGAGGCAAGCAATCGCGAAAAGTCCAAGGGTGGAAAGGTCCGGCATGGGAGCTCCTGATACATGGCCGGAACTGACCCGTATGCGATTCCCCGACAGCCGCAAAGGATCTGAAATACGAATTGCCGCTTATTTGCCTGGACCCGCGTGAAAGCCTATATGCCGGGGTCAAAGGACAAAGCATGGCCCGCATCTACAAGACCCGCACCTGGCACGACCAGCTTTCGCCGTCGATGGAGGAGATGGAGTTCCTGGCGCTGGAGGCCTACGCCCATCTGCCGGAGGATTTCCGCAAGCTGACCGGCGAGATCGTCATCCAGATCGCCGACTTCCCGACCGACGAGATCATGGACGATCTGTCGCTGGAAACGCCGTTCGACCTGCTCGGCCTGTTCGAGGGCCGCGGCATCGCCGAGCGCTGGAACCCGCAGACCGGCGAGGGCCCGAACCGCATCACGCTCTACCGCCGCGCCATCCTCGACTACTGGGCCGAAAACGAGGAGACGCTGGGCGACATCGTCACCCATGTGCTGATCCACGAGATCGGCCACCATTTCGGCCTGTCGGACGACGATATGGAGCGGATCGAAGAGGCGGCCGAATAAAGCCCCGCACCCTCGTCGACATTTGCTGGCTTCCACCCTGTGCGGCTCAGGACGGTCCGCTCAGGCGCGGCGGCGCGGGGGGCAGCACATCATCGGCGGAAATCGTCCGTGCCTCCGAGGGCAGCATGATCGGGATGCCGTCGCGGACCGGATAGGCGAGCTTTGCCACCCTGGAGATCAATTCGCCGCGCTCCGGATCCCAGGCCAGCGGCCCCTTGGTCAACGGGCAGGCCAGCAGCTCCAGCAGCTTAGGATCGACCTTCTTTTCCTCACGCCCGTCCGCCGCCATTCTTTCTCCCCCACTCCGATGTACCCGGCTAGCTATTGAAGACTCGAGCCAAAGTCCTCGTTCTCGCGCGCCAGCGCAATCTCGGTGATGGCGATCAGCGTTTCGGCGCGCGTCTTCAAATCCGCCGCCTCGAGCAGCGCCTGTTTTTCCGCCGGTCCGTAGGGCGCCATCATCGACAGCGCGTTGACCAGCATGGCGTTTTCGGCGCGGCTGACGCTTTCCCAGTCGGCCTCCAGATCATTGGCCTGCAGATAGGCGCGAAACGCCTTGAGCAGCGACGGCCTGTCGACCTCGCCCCCGACCTTGTCCTCGTCGAGATCGGTCAGAAAGGGGGTGATCCGGCACTGGCGAAACGGCGTCTTTGCGGCGGTTTCATGCGCAATGCGGAAGCGGCATACGCCCTGCAGCGAGATCAGGTAGCGGCCGTCGCCACTCTCGGCCAGCGAGATGATGCGCCCGGCGCAGCCGACATTGCACAGCTCCGGCTCGCCGTCGTCGCGCAAGGCGCCATCGAGGCTGGGCTGGATGATGCCGATCAGCCGCGATCCGGCGATCGCCTCGTCCACCATCTGCAGATAGCGCGGTTCGAAGATGTTGAGCGGCATACGGCCACCGGGCAGAAGCAGCGCACCGGCAAGCGGAAACACGGGGATCGTCGACGGCAGATCCGCGCCACGCCGGTAGTGCGCATTTCCCACCTGCACGTCAGTGCTCCCTTCGCCTCGCCAGTCCCAGAGCGGTTCACCGTTTCACGCAAACGCAGAACCGCTCTATCCACGCAATTCCGGACGGAAAACCGCTACGCACTTTTCCTGGAATTGCTCTAATCTGGCGCGCCGGCCGCCGGCCGCAAGCCCACCAGGCAAAAACAGCCGGCAAAGCGCCTCAGGAAAACAGCAGCGACGACAGTTTGCGCCGCGCCGCGAGCGTCGCCTCGTCGGTCATGCCCCAGGCTTCGAAGAATTTCAGCAGCTGCGCCTTGGCGCCGTCGTCGTTCCAGGTCCGGTCGGCCTTGATGATCGCCAAAAGATTGTCGGCCGCCTGCGTGCGCTCGCCCTTGGCGTTCTGGATCATGGCGAGGTCGAACCGTGCCTGATGATCGTCCGGATTGGCGGCCAGGCGCCGCTCGAACTCGGCCGGATTGCCGAGCGAGGCCGCCTGCGCGGCCAGCGCCATTTTGGTGCGCAGCGCGGCAAGCGCAGGCGCATCCTTCTTGGCTTCCGGCGCGCGGGCCAGGATGGCTTCCGCGCCTTCCGCATCGCCGGCCTCGAACAAAAGCTCCCCCAGCCCGGCGATCGCCTCGATCGTCTCCGGCGCCTGCTCCAGCACGGCATCATAAATATCGGCCGCGGTCTGGATGTCGCCGGCCTCGCGCGCTTCCGCGGCCGCGGCAAGCGCCTCGGCCACTTGCGGGGCGCCGCCGGGCTTGCCGCCGATCTTCTTGATGAACTCGCCGATCTGGCTCTCGGGAATAGCGCCCATGAAGCCGTCCACGGGCTGGCCGTCCTTGAAGGCGATGACCGCCGGTATCGACTGGATGCCGAGCTGGCCGGCGACCGAGGGATGCTCGTCGATGTTCATCTTGACCAGCTTGACCGTACCGCCGGCGGCCTTGACCGCCTTTTCCAGCAGCGGCGTCAGCTGCTTGCACGGGCCGCACCAGGGCGCCCAGAAATCGACCAGAACCGGCTGCCGGCGCGATTCCTGGACGACATCGGCGGCAAAGCCGGCCGTCGTCGTATCCTTGATGACGTCCGCCGGCGCCTGGCCAAGCGCGGCTTTCGCGCGCTCTGCGTCAGTGCCGCCATATTGCACGGTGGTGGCATACTGGCCGGCATTGCTGCCGAATTGGCCGCCGAACGGATTGTTGTCGCTCATGTCGTCGCCCTTCCGGTCGCGCCGCCCACCAGCGCAGGGGCGCAACGTCCTTCCTAGAGATCAGTTTTCGCCATCCATGTGGCGATCATGCCGAGACTTTCAAGATAACAGCATCGTGTCCGGTTGCCTCGACGAATTTGACGAGATCGGCGGCTGTGATCGAGGTCGTCGCCTCATTGGTCAGCGGATGGGCATTGATGACATCATGCCCCATCAGCTCCTGGTCGAGCACCACCTTGACCCGCCGCTCGGTGTCGTTGATCAGCCCGAAAACCGTAACCGCGCCCGGGCGTGACGCCGAGAAGCTCCATCAGCATCTCAGGCTTGCCGAAGGAGACCCGGCTGGCGGCGCCGATCAGCTGGTGGATCTGCTTGAGGTCGACCACGGCCTCCTCGCCGACGCTGACCAGGAAGAAATTGTCCTTCTTGTCCTTGAGGAACAGGTTCTTGGTGTGGCCGCCGGGGATCTCGCCGCGCAGCGCCTGCGAATCAGCGACCGTATAGAGCGGCGGGTGCCGCCGCGTCGAGACAGTGATGCCGAGGTCGGCGAGAAAGGCGAAAAGCTCGGCTTCGGTCTTCGGCATCAGTCTTCTCTTTATCTCCAGCAGGGCCATGCCGTTTACGGCCAATGTACCCTCCCGGCAAGGCCGTCCTGGAACGGACCGGCGAATCCTCGGTACCGCAAAACAGAGTTGGTCGCACTTGAGAGCTAGGCCAAAAAGCTCGTCATTTCCCTGTTGCAATCGCCGCGCTCTTCAGCCATATAGGCGCGGCTTGCGGCCCAAAAGCCGCGCGAGCGGGTGTAGCTCAGGGGTAGAGCACAACCTTGCCAAGGTTGGGGTCGAGCGTTCGAATCGCTTCACCCGCTCCAGTTTCCTTCCGGGGATCAAGCACATACGAAAAAGGCCGGATCAATCCGGCCTTTTTCGTTTTCAGGGGCAGCACCGCAGAGACAACTGGCTCCGGCCGGCGGGCTTCCGGGGTGACGTACGGGCCTGCCGACGAGCAGCCTACAGCCTGCGCCCATCTCTGCTCTACCCAACGTTCACGACTTCCATTAGCATTCCCTAATGTCTGCCCTCTCGTTCAGCCCCAAGGTCCCTGTGAAGACCAATGCCGGTGACCGACTTCTGATCAGCAACGTCCAGGCTGCGTCCAAGGAACTCCTGACATGGACCGAGCGTGGCCCGCACTGGAACCGAGCGGCACGCGTTTGCACCGCCGCCTTGACGGGCAATGCGACTCCACAGGAGGCCAGGAGGTGCTTCAGGATTGCCGCCATAGAGAATGGTCGCCTCCTTCCCCGCATTGAAGAAGAAAATTGAATACCTATGCCGCCTCGGCCACCTTCGTCGGTCGCTTTCTGGCACTATGGCTGATTGGGGACGTTGGCAGTGCGGGTTTCGCCGGGCCGCCCAGTTGCGGCGTTCGACCCATAGATCGCTGCCTGCACCATGCGCCAGGGGCTGGGCCCGTTTGAGATGCAAAAACTACATTTCGCTGTTGCCGATTATCCCGACCTCACCCTCCGCGAGGTTGGTTCGTGACGGCCCTGCGGCAGTGAAGACCACGCCGGCTGCCTCAAACGCCTGCCGTATTGCCGCCAGCTTCTCCGGACGTAGGGTCCTGCGTCCTCTTTCAAAGTCGCGTATCGTCCCGTCGCCAAGACCGCACTTGACGGCGAGCCGCACCTGCGACCAGTTCAGGAGCGCCCGTGCTGCCCGCGAATGCTCTGGTGTCATCACCGGCTTGCAATCGCTTTCGCCTCGCGTTCCAGCGTCGGCCGATCATTGCCATGCCTCTTGATAAGCTCGCGCACCTCGGGGATCGTGAGTTGGAATTTCCTCGCGAAGTAGGCGACCTCATATTCCTCGTCGCTCGACACCCGGTCGCGTTCACGGAAATCGGTTTTGATTTTGTCGTCGGTCATGGGGGCTCCTCCCTGGTGGAAGGAGAACAATGGCCGCCGGCTAATGTTCCACCGCGCTTATTCAAGCGAGAGCCAACGGAGCCGAAGCAACCGTGCGGTTTCGAATTTGAACCAATAGTTGCGCGGAGTTTCGAGCGTGTTGCCACAGATCCCTGAAGCTGGAGGGCGTGGGTTCTTGCCTCGGCGGAACAAACCACCGAGGCAAGGTCAGCAGCTAACCACTAAAACCCAAGTCGGATCCAGACACGCCGGCGATAGCACCGCCTGCGATAGCGGCCGTAGCGCCAATAGCGGCGGCAGATCCGCCTCCAGCCGCGGCGCCTGCGACGGCGATGCCAGCGGCGATGATAGACAGGCTGAAGGTCCGCCTGCGTGCCATCGTCGTCGAAAGGCTCCGTATCCGGCGCGTCGAGCTCATCGAGGATGCCGGGACCGGCATTCGGAACCCCGGCCACCGCATTGAGTGGTCGAACCGTGCTGGCAAGGGCCGCCGCCCCCGCAACGCCAAACATTGCCGTCAAGAATGATCGCCGATCCATCAAAACCTCCCAGTCCAAGTAACCATGAAACAAGTGCGCGGCCTGCTGGGGCAGGCATTGCGCACGGTGCAAATTCAGGGTTTACAAACCGCCGCTGGCGGCTCGCGAACCCTATCGGCGCAGGAAGGGACTTGACTGCGCAGATACCATTCAAACGATTGTTCTTGTGTCATCTTGGAGTTTAGCCAAGCGCTATTCCAATCGCCAAGAACATGATGGCGACCGCGAACATCGGTTCGAGTAACCAGCGTGCCTGGTCGACACTCTTCTCCATGAGTTCCTCCCAATGAACTTGCAGCGGTGCAACGAATACATCGCGGTTCCGGCCGCCGCCCATGCCGTGGCCTATTGCGCCTGACAAATGCACCAAGGTCCCACATCGATTGAGACCGAAGGCCCAACCAAGGAACGTTTGCAAATGGCTGGCGTTGGGTGAGCTTCTGGCGTGAAGACGATGTCGTCTGGCGCAACTCACACCACTAGGAGGAAACTATGAGAATCCATCTCACCGCGGCCGCTGCCGGGTTTTTGCTGCTCGCTGGTATCGGTGCGGCCGCTGCCGACACCGTGATCATTCAGCCGGAACAGGAAACCGTCATCCGGGAATATGTGAAGAAGCAGCCCCTGGCTTCAGTGACCCTTCCTGGCGTGGAGCTCAATATCGGCACGGCTCTGCCCGATACGGTCGAGCTGCGTGAAGTCCCCGACGTGCAATACCGCTACGTCGTGATCGACAACCGAACAGTCCTCGTGGATCCGGGCACGCGCAAGATCATCAAAGTTTACGAATGAGCCAAGCGCTTTAGCTGAAAGCCCGCCGCACAGAATGAGCGGCGGGCTTTCAATTAAGAGGAGGAGCCGCCAATGTTGAACCGCGAGATAGGACGATCTCCTGCCTTGAAAATGCGCCCGTCCCTACTCTGGTTCACCCCCAAGGTGCCTGTGAAGACCAATGCCGGTCACCGACGTCTGATCAGCAGTGTACAAGCTGCGTCCGAGGAACTCCTGACATGGACCAGGCGTGGTGCTCATTGGAACCGAGCGGCACGCGTTTGCATCGCTGCTCTGGCCGGTGAGGCGACGCCGCAGGAGGCCAGGAGGTGCTTCAGGATGGCTGCCATAGACGATGGTCGCCTCCTGCCACGCATTGAGGAGGACGACTGAGTAGGCCCAACTGCCCGCGGCGCCAAGCGCGCTGGGCCTTGACCGACCGGAATTGCGAGGCCAGCAGGTTTCTAAAAATGATGTGCTGTCGGCAGCCCGCTCCGCAAGCGGGACCATGGGCCGGTTTCTGAGGACGGTGGTCCTGGCATCGCGGAGCTTGACACCGGAGCGGCCCAGCGGTCGTGGCTGGGTGTGGGGTCGGCCGCCGGGCCTAACCGGCGATAGAGGGGGGGTAGTTTTTCGCCGGCTGGCATATCCATAGGCCATTCGCGCGTCTCTGCTAATTTGCCAAAATGGCCATGCCCCGAACCGATAAATCGGATGAACTCCGAGTCAAATCCGGTTGAGACAGAACGCTTGCGTCTGGCGCGGTAACCCCGTCAACGGCCGCAGGCATCTGCGCGGCGAGGAAGGCTTGCGACACGCCGCGCCGCAAGAATTGGTCACGTCCTCACGATCCTCAGCCTCGAAGAACCCCATGGATCAGGACCAAATAGACGACCGGGGCAACGAGCAACCAGCAGATGGCCATTCCGATAACCACGGCGATGCCCAAGCGCTCCGCTCGCCTGGAGATGTCAGCGAAATCAGCCTCACTTGGGATGAGATCAAGGATGGAGCAGTCACTGGCGCCAGGGATATGATTGTCGTTTGCAGCTTGGCATACGGCATCATCAACATTTTGATTGCGCGACGAGATTTGGTTCACAAACTGGCCTCGTTAAATCGGTGCCCGCCGCCGGGGGACAACAGCGGGCACCGGGGTTAACCGCCGATGAAGGGGACTTCATACTCGGCAGTCCGTTCAAATGTTTTTGCGAGGCATCGGTTTCCACCCTCAGGCCTTTGCCGCTGAAGCTGAGACTTCAGTCGGACCCTCATATAGGACCGTAGCCCACAGGCGGAACGAATGGCGTTCGACGCGTGCAAGCGGTGAAATGGCCGGCGCAGGTCCGGGGCTCCTTTGTGGGCTTGGGAGGCCACGCCGGCCACTGCGGGTGGTGGCAACCAAATCCCCGCGCTGCCCAAGTTAGAAGCACATTGGAACTCGCTCAATTACGACTGAGTGCCCTGTTCACCATGACCTAAAGATAGGAGTCCAGCCTATTAGAGCGGCCGATACAGGCTTTTGGCAAAACCTCGGGGTGCGCTGCATCGGCGCCGCCCGTTTTGAACATGGTCTCAGGAACCTTTCATGCGCGAGCCGCTTTGTGTGCATGTCCAAAGCCGTCGAACCACCCCTATTGCCAAAGGGTAGCCCGGATCGGGAGGCCAACTGTGAAGTCGCCATGGAAGCGGCATTCGCAGCGCTGGTGACTGCCTCGGAAGCGCAAGGCTGGACGCCGCGCGAGACGGCTGCATCCTTGCTGAAAATCGCTACGGAGCATGCCCGGCAGTTCAGGCTTGTGCCGGCTGAGCCGCCAAGGTGGCAAACGCGAAGAGGTATATTGATCGCGTGTGCCGCGCTCGTGTTTTTGCTGTGTGCCGCCACCGTTTGGTGGATGCTTGGGTGAAATCGGAACAAATGGGATCGACGCCGGTTAACAATCGAAGGGACTGCGACGAGTGCGGGAAAATGGTTGATCTCTTGAACTTGGAATTGGCTAAGGCCAGACAGCGCGTGAAACGAGCCGAGAACTCTCTGAAGCGCGCGAATGAGTTGCTGGACGAGGATTGCGGCGTCGGAATCAACATCGCGTTGTGCAGCCGGATAAGGTCCGAGCAAAGGCGTGTGGCCGAGGCGAGGGAACGCCTGACGAAGATCGATCCCGTCAGCATTGAAAGCGCGGGTTGAACCATCCGGCCGCCCAGGGGCGACTTGCCCCAACCGGCCTGGCTGCCTTGACACCCGGTGAAACGCTCGTCCGTCTTTTGCTCAAGGAACTCGTCGGCATGTTCGTCGACGACGGCAGTCTGGCGCTGCTGGCGCTGGTTCTGATTGCCGCGATCACCGCGGCGGCAAAGCTGCTGGCCTTGCCGCCGCTCGTCGGCGGCGTCCTGCTGCTGGGCGGCTGCCTGGCCATCCTGCTGCACAGCGTTCGCCGCGCCGCGCGGCGCACAAGCCAATGATCAATGGCCACTGATCAATAGAGGGTGAAAAACACCGGCAGCATGCCGGTGTTCCGCAAATGCTCGGCCAGCTCGACGATCGGGAACAAGGCAAGGAAATAAAGCCCGTCCCGGAACGTGCGCTTCAAGGTGCGCGTCGAAAACTGGCGCTCGACCTGGTCGTTATAGAGCAACGGATTCGGCCAGAACAGCGGCGTCCGCTCCGTATAGGCGCTGTAGGCCGGGCCGAACTTGTCCAGCAGGAACTCGGCTTCCTTGCGCGCCGTGACCCTGAAGACAACGAAGCTGGCCAGACCCAAGCCCGCGGCGGCCAGCACGGACCCGTACATCAATCCAACACCTGTCGCTCCGACGGTGGAGAAGAAATAGAGCGGGTTCTGGGTGACCGAAAAAGGTCCCGCCGAAATCAGTTCGGCGTTCTTCTTGCCGCCGACATAGAGAGTGCTCCACAGGCGCCCGATGAAGCAGACAAGAACAAATCCGACGCCGAGCGTTTCGACGAATTCGTGCCCGTCCGAGCCCTCGCCGAGGAATGGCTTCGTAAACAGCAGCAGGACAATGGCGACGACTGCAGTGACCTGGACGACGATCAGCCGCTTGCGCTGCTCGAACACCTTCATCGCCGGCTTGAGGGACGCGTCGCTCATCGTAGGTCCGCAGCTCCGGGGGTCGGTGGAGACAGCCCGACGCCATCCATTAGCCGTTTCACATGCTCATGGCGAGGTACCCGCGCGGGATTTTGGCCATTCCTACGAATCTGTAGGCGGCAAGACAGAGTGCGTCGTGGGCCTCAGCCTCGTGCGGGCGATCGCCGGACCTGCATGGCGCATCTGTCACGCTCGAGGATAGCCATCCCGGCCGACGGTCGCTTTCCCCACGCGCCGGTTCCCTCAAAGCATGTCGTCGAGGCTCCAGTGGTTGTTCCAGCGGGCATCGATCTCGTCGTCGACATTCTGGTAGCGGATATCGGTCGAAAGGCGGATGCGCCTGTCGGCGCTTCGATTGGTGGTCGAAGCGTGGATCATGAACGGCGAGTGCAGCACCACGTCGCCGGCCTCGAAGTCGGCGACCAGCCATCGCGTTTCGAAGCGCTCGGCCATGTCGGGAAGATCCTTGGACACCCAGCCGCCCTCGGTCATGTTGCGATTGAAGGCGCTGATCCGCTCCGCGGGCGCCAGAGCGGCATTGTCCTTTTCGAACCGGGCCTCCATCGCCGCTCCGATCGCGTGAGAGCCTTCCAGATAGGCAAGACCGCCCATCTCGGCGGGCGTGTCGCCGATTGGTATCCAGGCGGTGACCAAGCGGCTCGTGCCGCCGCGCAGATAGACCAGATCATAATGCGCCGGGGTTGCGGTCGGCGTTCCGGGCTGCGTGAACCGCATGAGCTTGCGCTTGTGCAGATAGGACAGACCGCCGAGGAACCGGTCCATGAAACCGGAAAGGCGCGGCTGGGCGCAAAAACCTTCATAGGTGGCAGAGCGCACCAGTGACATCAGCCGACGGTCGGCGAGGCTCTTGTCGAGTACGCCGCCGGCCGCGATGCCCAAGGCAGGATCCGAGCCGGGCTCGATCAGCCCGGTATCGCCGAGGTGGGAAAACACCCAGCCGCGGAAATCGATGACATCGGCCCGGCTGAGAAAACCCTTCAGCCAGACATAGCCGTTTGCCTCGTAGAGGGCGCGGATTGCCGCGACGCCGACGCCAGGATCGGTCGGCACGAGATGGCCGAGCCGATCGGGCGCGCTCGACAGCGTCTTGCCATTGGCGACGAGATTGGCCGGCGCGACGGCTCGAGATCCGAACATCTAGAGGACGGAATAGCCGGCGCTCGCACGCTCGCGCCTGAAATCCGATGGCGACATGCCGGCCAGCTTGCGGAACGATTTGTTGAAGGCGCTGAGCGAGCCGAAGCCGCGAATCCATGGCGACGCGCAGCACATTGGCGTCTTCATGCATCAGCAGCGCCTGGGCGTAGCTCAGCCGCAGCAGGTTCACATATTCGTTGAGCGTCATGCCGGTCGATTTCTTGAAGATGTTCATGGCGTATTTCGGATGGATGTCGGCGGCCGCGGCGATGTCGACGCAGTCGATGTCGTAGAGGAAATTTTCGGCGATGAAGTCGCACATGCGCCCGACATTGCGCGAGCGATTGCTGGTCGAACGGGCTGCCGGCGTCCTGCGCCGGCGGCGGTTTCCGGCACCAGCCGGTAGGGCTCGAACCGCATCCGCTCCAGCCGAGCAGCAGTTCGTTCACCGCATGCTCGGCCTTGGCCGGATCGCCCGAGCGGACATAGCGGTTCCAGCGCTCGAAATTGTGGTCGTCCGACCGGTCGGTCGCGATCGGTCACCAGCGTAGCGCCCGTCATCAGCCGGTGGCGGACATCGGTCGGGCAGATGCAGCCGGAAGAAATGCACCAGCGGCAGATGCGCGCCGGCATAGACGGCGTCGTCGCGAGAGATCGTCCATCTGGTGCGGCAGGCCGCCCCAGAACAGGCACATCTCGCCGGCCGACAGCGAAATCTCATGGTCGTTCATGCGGTAATGCACGCTGCCGCGGACGATGAAATTGACCTCGACCTGGGCATGCCAATGCGGCTTGAGCATCACCAGCGGCTGGTTGTGGAACATCTGCAACAGCCAGCGGCAGGCCCTCCACGCTGCTGGCGCCAGGCTGGTAAAACGGCCTTTCCGGCATCTTACTTTCCGCCAATTTCTTATTCCCTTTGTCGGGGACAAGCCTTCCGCGCTGCCTAGTCTAGCCACGCTCACGAAGAGAGAGCAAATGAAATGGGAGG
The DNA here is from genome assembly GCA_963788955.1 of uncultured Alphaproteobacteria bacterium. Classification (GTDB taxonomy): domain Bacteria; phylum Pseudomonadota; class Alphaproteobacteria; order Rhizobiales; family Rhizobiaceae; genus Mesorhizobium. The sequence goes on from CAWBIN010000014.1 coordinate 157,168, forward strand.
ATTTCAATGCGCACCACACTGACCTGCGCCGCGCTCGCGCTTGCCCTGGGCTCCGGCCCGGCCTTGGCGCAATCCGGCGAAATCACGATCTGGAGCTGGAACATCGCCGCTTCGTCGCTGAAGGCCACCGTCGCCGGCTTCAACAAGCAGTTCCCCGATGTCAAGGTGACCGTCGAGGATCTCGGCAACCAGCCGACCTATGACAAGTCGATCGCCGGCTGCGCCGCCGGCGGCGTCGGCCTGCCGGACATCGTCTCGGTCGAGAATGGCGAGGCCGAGAACTACTGGAGCCAGTTCCCCGACTGCTTCGTCGACCTGCATACGCTGGGCTACACCGCCGAGGACCAGAAGAAATTCCCCGATTTCAAGCGCACCGAACTCGAAGTGGGCGACAAGGCCTATGCGATGCCGTGGGATTCCGGCCCGGTCGCCGCCTTCTACCGCCGCGACTTCTATGAGAAGGCCGGCGTCGATCCCGCCTCGATCAAGACCTGGGACGATTTCATCGCCGCCGGCAAGAAGATCCAGGCCGCCAATCCGGGCGTCACCATGACCAACGCCGATTTCAACGGCGACACCGAATTCTTCCGCATGATCGCCAACGAACAGGGCTGCGGCTATTTCGCCGCCGACGGGCAGTCGATCACCGTCAACCAGCCGAAATGCGTCGATACGCTGGCCAAGATCAAGGAGATGAAGGACGCCGGCATCATCTCGTCGGCCGACTGGGGCACCAAGATCACCAACAACACCGCCGGCACCGTCGCCACCCAGATCTATGGCGGCTGGTATGAGGGCACCATCCGCACCGAATCGGCCGGCGAAAACGGCAAATGGGGCGTCTATCTGATGCCGAGCCTGACCGCCGACGGCCCGCGCGCCGCCAATCTCGGCGGCTCCTCGCTGGCCATCACCTCGGCCTCGCAAGAACAAGGAAGCCGCCTACGCCTATCTGAAATACACGCTGGAGACCAATGAGGGCCAGATCACCATGCTGAAGGATTTCGGCCTGGTGCCGTCGCTGATCTCGGCGCTCGACGACCCCTATGTCTCGCAAGGCCTGCCCTATTGGGGCGGCCAGGCGGTGTGGAAGGACATCCTCGCCACGCTGCCCAAGGTGGTGCCGAGCCGCGGCACGCCGTTCCAGAGCGACGCCGAGATCATCATGCGCGCCGTGCAGACCAAATATCTGGGCGGCGGCTATCCGGACGCCAAGGCAGCGCTCGACGATGCCGCCAACCAGATCGCCTCGGCGACCGGCCTGCCGATCAAGTGAGTAAGCGTCGAGCGGTGAGCGGCCGTTCCGCCGAAGTGAGACGTTGGCAGTTCCCTGGAACGCCCCTCATCCGAGACGCTGCGGCGCAGCCTTCTCCCGCAAGGGGACGGACAGGCGAGATGAGGGCGGCGCTCGACCGTCAATAATTGACGTCCGGCTAACAGCGAGGCCGCATATCACCCTACGGGAGAAGCACGAAGGAGAAGGAGGAAACGATGCGCCACCAGAACGCCACCGCCTATCGCTTCCTGACGCCCTATCTGCTGATCTTCTCGGTCTTCTGGGTGTGGCCGATCATCACCTCGTTCCTGATCTCCTTCCAGGCGACGCGCACCGTGCCGTGGCGCTGGGCGCCGACCTTCAACTGGGGCCGGCTGATCGGCGACCCGGCCTTCTTCAATGCGCTGAAGAACACGCTGCTCATCCTCGTCATCCAGGTGCCGGTGATGATCTCGCTGGCGATCGTGATGGCGGTGCTGCTGAATTCGCCGCTGCTCAAGGCGCGCGGCCTCTACCGCTTTGCCTTCTTCGCCCCGGTCGTGGTCGGCGAGGTCGCCTATTCCGCGGTGTTCCGGCTGATGTTCAACCTCGATTTCGGCATCATCAACAAGCTGCTCGACGGCGTCGGCCTGCCCAGCATCGACTGGTTCTCCAACGTCACGCCGGCGATGGCGCTGATCATGATCGCGGTGACCTGGCGCTGGGCCGGCTACAACGCCATCATCCTGCTCGCCGGCCTGCAGTCGATCCCGGAGGACGTCTATGAGGCGGCGACGCTGGACCGCGTCAGCAAGGTCAAGCAGTTCTTCTACATCACCCTGCCGCTGCTGAAGCCGGTCATCGTCTTCTGCGCCGTGCTGTCGATCATCGGCACGATGCAGCTGTTCACCGAGCCGTTCCTGATCACCGAGCGCGGCGGCCCGGGCGGCGGCACCGAGACGCTCGGCCTGTTGCTCTACCGCCAGGGCTTCCGCTCGCTCAATTTCGGCTACGCCTCGGCCGTCGCCTACACCATGGCCGGGCTGGCGATCGCCATCACGCTGGTGCAGCTGTGGCTCGACGAAGGAGCCGAAATGAGCTCGCGTCTCGCAGCGCAAGGCTCGGCCGCAGCATCGCGCTGCATCTCGTTCCTGACGCCGCTGGCGCTGATCTGGCTGTTTCCGCTGTGGATGATGGTGGTCTTTTCGACCATGCCCGACAACGGCATCTTCAGCCCCGGCATCGAGCTTCTGCCGCACGACAATTTCGTCGACAATTTCAACAATCTGCAGCGCGACACCGATTTCGTCGGCGCCATCGGCATCTCGGTCTCGGTGGCGGTGACCTACACCTTCCTGTCGGTGCTGCTGACCTCGATGGCCGGCTGGGCGCTGGCCCGCTACCAGTTTCGTCGGCAAGGGCGTGGTCGTCGCCATCATCCTCGGCACCATCACGCTGCCCTATGCGGTGGTGCTGATCCCGCAATTCATCATGGTGGCGCGCGACTTCCAGCTCGCCAACACCTGGGTGGCGCTGATCGTGCCGCCGCTGTTCAATTCGCTCGGCGTGCTGTTCATGCGCCAGGCCTTCTCGATGATGCCGGACGATCTGTTCGACGCCGCCCGCGTCGAGGGCGTCAAGGAATGGCGCATCTTCCTGTTCGTCGCGCTGCCTTTGGCGCGGCCGATGCTGGCGGCGCTCGCCATCATCCTCTTCCTTGCCTCGTGGAACAATTATCTCTGGCCGCTTCTGATCAACAGCCAGCCCGGCGCGATGACGGCGCCGGTGGCGCTCGGCACGCTGATCGGCCTCACCAAAGTGTCATGGGGCGGCATCATGGCCGGCGCCGTCATGCTGACCGTGCCGATGCTCGTCGTCTTCGTGCTGCTGCAGCGCCATTTCATCGCCGGCATCGCCGCCGGCGCCGTCAAATAGGATAGGAGCGAGATGGCGGCCGTCACGCTCAGCAATGTCGTCAAGCGCTTCGGCGTCTATGAGATCATCCATGGCGCCAACATCGACATCGCCGACGGCGAGTTCGTCGTCTTCGTCGGCCCTTCCGGCTGCGGCAAGTCGACGCTGCTCCGGATGATCGCCGGGCTGGAGGACATCAGCGGCGGCGAGATCGCCATCGGCGGCAAGGTGATGAACGATGTCGAGCCGGCCGAGCGCGGCATCGCCATGGTGTTCCAGTCCTACGCGCTCTATCCGCACATGACGGTCGAGCAGAATCTGAGCTTCGGCCTGAGAATGACCGGCAACCCCAAGGCCGACACCGAGCGGCGGGTGAAGCGGGCCGCCGAGATCCTGCGCATCGACGAACTGATGGCAGCGGCGGCCGAAGCAATTGTCCGGCGGCCAGCGCCAGCGCGTCGCCATCGGCCGCGCCATCGTGCGCGAGCCGCAGGTGTTCCTGTTCGACGAGCCGCTCAGCAATCTCGACGCCGAACTGCAGGGTGCAGATGCGGGTCGAGATCTCGCGCCTGCACAAGGAGCTCGGCGTCGACCATGATCTATGTGACGCACGACCAGACCGAGGCGATGACGCTGGCCGACCGGATCGTCGTGCTCAAGGCCGGCAATGTCGAGCAGATCGGCGCGCCGCTCGACCTCTACGACGATCCCGGCCAACCGTTCGTCGCCGGCTTCGTCGGCTCGCCGAAGATGAATTTCACTGGCCGCCAAGGTCGTCGAGGCGCGACAACGGTGCGGCGACCGTCGAGCTCGTCAACCAGGCCGGCGCGCGTCTCGAAAACCGCTCCGACCGCGCCGTCCGGCCGTCGGCGCCGATGTCGTGCTCGGCGTCCGGCCGGAGCATTTCTTCGATGCCGGGCGAAGGCGATGCGACATCGCCGTCAAGGCCGACGTCGCCGAGCATCTCGGATCGGTGAGCTACGTCTATGCCAGAGCCGGCGGCGAGGAACTGATCATCCAGCGCGAGGCATCGCGGCAACGGGCGAGCGGCGACCATCTGATGGTCGTCGATCAGGGCCGGCAAGGCGCTGCTGTTCGACGCAAGCGGCGCACGCATTCGCTGGCGCCAGAACTTTTCTTGCCTGACCCGACGCGTCGAGGCGACTCCAAGGAGAATGACAATGACTTCAACCGCGCCAGAAAAATCCGCTGGGGCATTCTCGGGCCGGGCAGCATCGCCAAGGCCTTTGCCGGCGGCGTGGCGCGATCGCGCACCGGCACGCTGGTGGCGCTCGGCGCCCGCAATCCCGGCAAGGCAGGCCTTGCCGAGACCTTTCCCGGCGCCCGCATCCTCGACGGCTATGATGCGCTGCTCGACGACGCCGGAGGTCGACGCCGTCTACATCGCGATCCCGCATCCCGGCCATGCCGAATGGGCGATCAAGGCGGCCGAAGCCGGCAAACATGTGCTGTGCGAAAAGCCGCTGGCGCTGACCGCCTTCGAGGCCGACGCGATGATCCATGCGGCGCGCAAGGCCGGCACCTTCCTCGGCGAAGCCTTCATGTACCGGCTGCATCCGCAGACGCTGAAGCTGGTGGAACTGATCAAGTCGGGCGTCATCGGCGAAGTCCGGATGATCAAGTCGAGCTTCGGCTTCGCCATGCCGGGCTTCATGCCGGAGCACCGGCTCTACGCCAACGATCTCGCCGGCGGCGGCATTCTCGATGTCGGCGGCTATCCCGTCTCGATGGCGCGGCTGATCGCCGGCGCGGCAGCGGGAAAACCCTTCGCCGAACCGGACAAGGTGGCCGGCGCCGCCCATCTCGGCCAGTCCGGCGTCGACGAATGGGCCTCGGCGCTGCTGCATTTCCCCGGCGGCATCGTCGCCGAGGTCTCCTGCAGCATCTCGCTCAACCAGGACAATGTGCTGCGCATCCTCGGCACCAAGGGCCGCATCGAGGTGCCGGATTTCTGGTTCGCCGGCGGCAACCGCGACGTCGGGCTCGGGCAGGATCGACCTGATCCGGCCCGACGGCACACGCGAAACCATCAGCGTCAACGAAACCCGCCATCTCTATTCCTTCGAGGTCGATGCCGCCGGCGACGCGATCCTCGCCGGCAGCCAGGAATTCGCCTGGCCGGGCATGGGCTGGGCCGACAGCCTCGGCACGCTGCGCGTGCTCGACAGATGGCGCGCGGCTGTCGGGCTCGAATACGAGATCGAGAAGCCGGCAAGACGCATCAACACGATCTCCGGCCGGCCGCTGCGCACCGATGGCACCAGCCATCGCCAAGCGCAAGATCCCGGGTCTGCCGACGACCGGCCTCCGTGGCTGGCGCTCGGCTTCGAGGATTTCCGCACCTTTTCCTCGGGCTCGATCCTGCTCGACGCCTTCTTCGAGGCCGGCGGCAATCTGTTCGACACCGGCTATGTCTACGGCGCCGGCTATACCGAGACGCTGCTCGGCCAGTGGCTGAAGAACCGCGGCGTGCGCGAGCAGTCGGTCGATCATCGGCAAGGGCGCGCATTCGCCGCTCTGCTATCCCGATGTCATCGGCAAGCAGCTCGCCCAGTCGCTCGACCGGCTGCAGACCGACCATGTCGACATCTATTTCATGCACCGCGACAATCCCGACGTGCCGGTCGGCGAGTTCGTCGACGCCATGGACGCGGAGGTCAAGGCCGGCCGCATCCGCGGTCCGTTCGGCGGCTCGAACTGGACGATGGCGCGCATGGACGAGGCGATCGCCTATGCCGAAAGGACCGGCAAGCAGAAGCCCGGCGCGCTCTCCAACAATTTCTCGCTGGCCGAGATGCTGGAGCCGATCTGGGCCGGCTGCGTCACCTCCTCGACCGACGAGTGGAAGGCCTGGCTGACCGCCCGCCAGATGCCGAATTTCGCCTGGTCGAGCCAGGGCCGCGGCTTCTTCACCGACCGCGCCGGCCGCGACAAGCGTGACAATGAGGAACTGGTGCGGGTCTGGTACTCGGAGAAGAATTTCGGCCGCCGCGACCGCGCGATCGAGCTGGCGCAACCGGCTGGGCAAAAGCCCGATCCATGTCGCGCTCGCCTATGTGCTGGCGCAGCCCTTCCCGTCGGTGCCGCTGATCGGCCCGCGCACGCTGGACGAGCTGGAGGACAGCCTGCAGGCGCTCGATATCGCGCTGTCGCCGGAGGATGTGGAGTGGCTGGATAATGGGCCGGAGAGGCGCAGGGCTTAGCGACTGCCGACTCCCCCCTCGCGGCGGAGATGCCGCCGAAGGCGACAGAGGGGGTCGTCCCGCTGGCTCTAACTTCATCGGCGCAAGTAGGTCGCGTCCAGTCGACCGACCCCCCTCTGGCCTGCCGGCCATCTCCCCCTCAAGGGGGAGATTCAAGGGGGAGATCGGACGTCACGCAGGCTTTCGCCCATCTCGAACGCTGGAAGATCAGGTGGGCGCCGAACCTGCCAATCTCCGCCCTTGAGGGGGAGATGGCCGGCAGGCCGATGGGGGGTGCTGCCCCGCCGACGCCTCGTTCTACCGATCAATCCGTGTCGACAAAATAATCGACGACGACGTCCGCTCGACCCCGTCCATGGCGCCGATCTGGTCGAGCAGCGCATCGAGATCCCGGATCGACGGCGCGTCGACGATGACGATCATGTCGAAATTGCCGCTCACCGAATGCAGCGTCCTGCACCGGCGGCAAAGCCTGCAGGCTGCGCACCACCTTGTCGGCGAGCTTGGGCGTGACGGTGAGCAGCACATGCGCCCGCACCAGGCCTTGCTCATAGTCCGGCGCCAGCCGCACGCCATAGCCGGCGATGATGCCGCGCTGCTCCAGCCGCTCGATCCGGCTCTGCACGGTGGTGCGCGACACGCCGAGCTGGCGCGCCAGTTCGGCGGTCGAGGCGCGCGCATTGGCGCGCAGCAGGGAAAGCAGGGCCTGTTCGGCGTCGCTGATCATTTCGACGATCCTTGTCGTCATATCGTTCAAAAGAGCGGTTTCGTTCCGAACAATTCCACGCTTCCTTTCGACAGGCAAGCTGCGATTCTACGCCTTCGTCAATTCGACATTCGGGCGAAGGGAACCGGTCATGAAGAAAATCGTTGTCGTCGGCGCCGGCAAGATCGGCTCGACCATTGCCGAAATGCTCGCCGCGACCGGCGACTACCATGTCACGCTCGTCGACCGCGCGGCGGCGCAGCTTGCCGCGGCCGAACTGCCGGCCGACGGTCGCGACGCTGGAACTCGACATCGCCGCCCCGGGCGCACTCGAAGCGGCCCTGGCCGGCGCCTTCGCGGTGCTGAGCGCCGCGCCCTTCCACCTGACCACGCGCATCGCCGAGGCGGCGGCCAGCGCCGGCGTCCACTATCTCGACCTCACCGAGGATGTCGTCAGCACCCGGCGGGTCAAGGAACTGGCCGCGCTCGGGCAAGAGCGCCTTCATCCCGCAATGCGGCCTGGCGCCGGGCTTCATCTCGATCGTCGCCAACGATCTCGCCAGCCGCTTCGACACGCTGGAGAGCGTGCGCATGCGCGTCGGCGCGCTGCCGCAATATCCGTCGAACGCGCTGAACTACAATCTGACCTGGAGCACCGACGGCGTCATCAACGAATATTGCGAGCCTTGCGAGGCGATCGTCGAGGGCGAGCTGATCGAAGTGCCGCCGCTGGAAGAGCGCGAGGAATTCTCGCTCGACGGCGTCACCTACGAGGCCTTCAACACCTCGGGCGGGCTGGGCACTTTGGCCGAGACGCTGAAGGGCAAGGTGCGCACGCTGAACTACCGCACCATCCGCTATCCCGGCCACGCCGCGATCATGAAGGCGCTGCTCAACGATCTTGGCCTGCGCCACCGCCGCGACGTGCTGAAGGACATTTTTGAGAGCGCCCTGCCGGCGACGCTGCAGGACGTGGTCATCGTCTTCGTCACCGTCAGCGGGCCGCAGGAACGGCCGCCTGCTGCAGGAAACCTACGCCAACAAGATCTACAGCCAGCGCGTCGGCGACGAGGTGCGCAGCGCCATCCAGATCACCACGGCGTCCGGCATCTGCGCCGTGCTCGACATGCTGGCCGACGGCAGCCTGCCGGCGACGAGGTTTCGTCAAGCAGGAGGACATCGCGCTCGACGCCTTCCTCGCCAACCGTTTTGGCCGCGCCTATGCGCAGCACGAAATGGTGAGCCGGCTGGCGAGCTGAGTTGCGTCTTTCCCTTCCCCCCTTGTGGGGGAAGGTGGATCGGCGCGCAGCGCCGAGACGGATGAGGGGTGCTGGACGGAGTGAGAGGCTGGCGTTCCCTGGAGCACCCCTCATCCGTCGCCTTCGGCGACACCTTCTTCCACGAGGGGAGAAGGGGGAGCTCTAGATATGCGCGCGTGCCTCGACCGCCTGAACACCCAAGTGGCCGACGCCCGCGGCACCTCCACCTCCCTATTTGCGCAGGATCATCGGCCGCCCGAGCAGAAACCGGACAAAATTGCCCACTGTTCGCGAGGCCTTGGCTGAAGTGTGAGACAGTTGCGGCGGCCTCTCCTTTCGCACTGGCTCCCGCCTTTCGATCTCGACCCCAGGTCGGCCCACGGTGAAGGACGGCTCCGCGACCGGCTTGCCCCTGAGCACATTGGCGGCATTGTTGTCGTGAATGACGATGCACCATTGCGCGCCCTTCGATGCCGCCACGACGGTGTTGAAGCGCGTCGCCATCTTCGCGTGATGGTCGCTATAGACACCTTTCATTTCGGCTGACCGCTTCTCGACCAGGGTGCCGAACGCCGACGTGACATATTCGTGGTGCGTATAGCGGCCGGTTGCCGTGTCGAAATTCTGGCCGTCCGGAAAGGCGATGTAGAGCGGCTGCTGGCTCACCACGCCCTTTTCGATCTCCCGGCGCGCGTAATGGTCGATCCGCTCCATGAAGCCCGGCGCCAGCGCGTCATCGCTGTCGAGCCGCGTCAGTGAAACGAACTCGGCATCCGTATCGCCCTGGACGAACGCGTTGAAGCGAAGACTGTAGGTCTCATGCGCTTCGACGAGGATTGGCCTGACGTCGATGCCGGCCACGCAATTGCAGACGGTCCTGACGTAGTTCTCGTGCGTCTCGGCATCGAAGGCGATCAGGACGGTAAAGTCCTTCAGGGACTGTGCCTCGAGAGAAGGCGCGCAATATCTGTCAAACAACGCCAGCCGCTCGACCAACCAAACAGGGTCGAGATTGGCGCGTCCCTCTCCGTTCCACTGGCTCGGTTTGAAACCGGTGGGGGCGTTGTAGCGAATCGCAATGTATTTCTTCAGTTCCATAGCCACGGAAAGACACCAGTCCGTTCCGTTTCGCAATCCGTCAGCGGCAGCCACGGCCTAGATATGCAGCGCGTGGCCGAGCGCCTTCAGCGCCGCTTCCTGGAATCCTTCGCCCTGCGTCGGATGGGCGTGGATGGTGCCTGCAATGTCTTCCAGCCGCGCGCCCATTTCCAGCGCCAGGCCGAAGGCCGCCGACAGTTCCGACACGCCTTGCCCGACCGCCTGGATGCCGAGCACCAGATGGTTGTCCGCGCGCGCCACGACGCGGACGAAGCCATCCTCGCCGAGCTTGGTCATGGCACGGCCGTTGGCGGCGAAGGGAAACAGGCCGATCTTGATTTCGCCACTGACGGCCTTCGCCTCCTCCGGCGACAGGCCGGCTGTCAGCAGCTCCGGATCGGTGAAACAGATCGCCGGGATAGCCCGCTTGTCCCAGCTGCGCTTGTGGCCGGCGACGATCTCGGCCACCATTTCGCCCTGCGCCATCGCCCGGTGCGCCAGCATCGGCTCGCCGGTGACGTCGCCGATGGCGAAGATGCCGCGCATCGAGGTGCGGCACTGGTCGTCGATGCGGATGAACTTGCCTGACATGTCGAGATCGATCTGCTCGAGGCCCCAGCCTTCGGTCACCGGCTTGCGGCCGACCGTGACCAGGATTTTGTCGGCGGCGATCTTGGCATTCTTGCCGTCTGAGGTCTCGACCAGCAGCGCATCGCCCTTGGTCGACAGCCCTTTGGCCTTGGCGCCCAGTCATCACCTCGATGCCGAGTTCGGCTAGCCGCTTCACCACAGGCCGCGTCAGCTCCGCATCATACTGCGCCAGCACGCGCGGCAAGGCCTCGACCACGGTCACCGCGGCGCCCATCTTGGCAAAGGCGATGCCGAGCTCCAGCCCGATATAGCCGCCGCCGACCACGGCCAGTCTTTTCGGCACCTCGCCCAGCGCCAGCGCATCCGTCGACGAAATCACCGGGCCGCCGAACGGCAGGAACGGCAGCTCGACCGGCGCCGAACCGGTGGCGATCACCACCGTCTTCTGCGCGGATCACCTGCGTCCCCGATCTCGGTCTCGACCGCGACGGTCTTGCCGTCGCGGAACGTCGCCCAGCCCTGCACGGTCTTGACCTTGGCCTTCTTGAGCAGGCCGGCAACGCCGCTGTTCAGCCGGCTAACGATGCCGTCCTTCCAGGCGACGGTCTTGTCAGATCGAGCTTCGGCGCGCCAACCGAAATGCCGAGCGGGCTTTTGCCGCCGGCCATATGCGCGACCTTCTCGAACTCTTCCGCCGCATGGATCAGCGCCTTGGACGGGATGCAGCCGACATTGAGGCATGTGCCGCCCGGCTTGCCGGCTTCGACGATCACCGTATCGACACCGAGCTGGCCGGCGCGGATGGCGCAGACATAGCCGCCCGGACCGGCGCCGATGACGAGCAGCTTGCAGGAGATTTCTTTCATGTCGACTGCGTCCTTTCGGCGAAGGCGGCGCGACGCGCCTTTTCCTTCTCCCCTTGTGGGAGAAGGTGGATCGGCGCGTTAGCGCCGAGACGGATGAGGGGTGTTCCAGCGGAGTGAGACGCTGGCGCTCCCTGGAGCACCCCTCATCCGTCGCCTTCGGCGACACCTTCTCCCACAAGGGGAGAAGGGGGAGCCCACGTCTCGACGCCGGCGACTTCCGACGATCCGTCTCACGCTTCGCGATCAGCCTCATCCCACTCAATCCACGAAAATCAGCGCCGGCGTTTCCAGCAGCGTCTTGATGCGCTGGACGAACACCGCCGCGTCCCAGCCGTCGATGACGCGGTGGTCGAAGCTGGACGACAGGTTCATCATCTTGCGCGGCATGAACTGCGTGCCGTCCCACACCGGCCGCACCATCATCTTGTTGACGCCGACGATCGCCACTTCCGGATGGTTGATGACCGGCGTCGTCGCCACGCCGCCCATGGCGCCGAGCGAGGTGATGGTGATGGTCGAGCCGGAAAGCTCGTCGCGCGTCGCCGTGCCCGACTTCGCCGCTTCGGCCAGCCGGTTGACCTCGGCGGCGCAATCCCAGAGGTCGCGCGCCTCGGCATGCTTGACCACCGGCACCACCAGCCCCGACGGCGTCTGCGCGGCGATGCCGATATGGACGCCGCCATGCTGGTGGACGATGCCCGCCTCGTCGTCGAACAGCGCGTTGAGGTTGGGCTGGTCGGCGATCGCCTTGACCATCGCCCGCATCAGGAACGGCAGCAGCGTCAGCTTCGGCCGATCAGCTGCGCTTCTCCTTGTTGAGCGCTGCGCGCAAATCCTCGAGCCCGGTGACGTCGATCTCCTCGACATAGGTGATGTGCGGGATGCGCGACTTGGCCAGCGACATCTTCTCGGCGATCTTGCGCCGCAGCCCGATGACCTTGATGTCCTCGATGCTGTCGTTGCGGGCAAGGCCGGATATCTTCGCGACCTGCGGTCCGCGCGCCAGGAAGGCATCGATGTCCTCATGGCTTATGCGGCCGGCCGGACCACTGCCGGCGACCTGGCGCAGATCGATGCCGGCCTCTCTTGCCCTCAGCCGCATGGCGGGCGACGCCAGCGGCTTTTCGCCCTCGGCGCGCGGCGCTCCGGAGACCGACGGCTCGTCCTGTTGCTTTCGGACTGGCCGGCGGCTGGCGCAGGTTTCGCCTTCGCCTCGTCGGCTTTCGGTGATGCCTTCGGGCTCGGCGGCGCAGCTTCGGGCTTCGGTGTTGCGAGCTTCGCCGGCGGTTCGGCGTTGATGGTTTCTGCTGGCGGGCTGCTCTCCGGCTTCACATTGCCCTCGCCCGCCACTTTCAGCCGCACGATCGGCGAGCCGATCGCCACCGTGTCGCCGATCTCGGCGCCGAGCCACAGGATCTCGCCATCGACGGGTGACGGGATCTCGACCGTCGCCTTGTCGGTCATGACGGCGGCGAGCACCGTGTCCTCGCGCACCAGGTCGCCGACCTTGACATGCCATTCGACCAGTTCGGCCTCGGCGACGCCTTCGCCGACATCGGGCAGCTTGATGATGTGTTCGCCCATCTCAAGCTCCCATGGTTTCAAGTCAAGCGCGCGGCCGACCCGGGCCGGCCCGGGGAAATAATCCCACTCCTGCGCATGCGGATAGGGCGTATCCCAGCCGGTGACGCGCGCCACCGGCGCTTCGAGGTGATAGAAGCAATTCTCCTGCACCAGCGCCGAAAGCTCGGCGCCAAAGCCGGAGGTCAGCGTCGCCTCGTGCACGACCACGCAGCGCCCGGTCTTCTTCACCGAAGCGACGATGGTGTCGAGGTCGAGCGGCAGCAGCGTCCTGCAGATCGATGATCTCGGCATCGATGCCGGTCTCCTCGGCGGCGGCCTGCGCGACATAGACCATGGTGCCGTAGGCAAGCACGGTGACAGCCGAGCCCGGCCGGCGGATCACCGCCTTGCCGAGCGGGACGGTGTAGTGGCCGTCGGCGACCTCGCCGAGTTCATGCTTCGACCACGGCGTCACCGGCCGGTCGTGATGGCCGTCGAACGGGCCGTTGTAGAGCCGCTTCGGCTCGAGGAAGATCACCGGATCGGGATCCTCGATCGCCGCGATCAGCAGCCCCTTGGCGTCATGCGGGTTGGACGGCACCACCGTCTTCAGCCCGGACACATGGGTGAACAGCGCCTCCGGGCTCTGGCTGTGCGTCTGGCCGCCAAAGATGCCGCCGCCGGTCGGCATGCGCACCACGATCGGACAGGTGAAATCGCCGTTCGAGCGGTAGCGCAGCCGCGCCGCTTCCTGCGTCAGCTGGTCGTAGGCCGGATACATGTAGTCGGCAAACTGAATCTCGACGCACGGCTTCAGCCCATAGGCGGCCATGCCGATGGCCGAGCCGACAATGCCGGATTCGTTGATCGGCGCATCGAAGCAGCGGCTCTTGCCGTATTTGGCCTGCAGGCCCTGCGTGCAGCGGAAGACGCCGCCGAAGAAGCCGACATCCTCGCCGAACACGATGACGCGTTCGTCGCGCGCCATCGACACGTCCATGGCGTCGCGGATGGCCTCGATCATCGTCCGTCTTGGCATGGTCAGACCCCCGCCTGCTGGCGCTGGCGCCTGAGATGCGGCGGCATCTCGGCATAGAGCGCCTTCGAACATGTCGCGCGTCGACGGCTTGCCGCCGGCATGCAGCGTGCCGTGGCTCTCGGCTTCCTTCTGCGCCGCAATCACCGTTTCGAGGATTTCGGCTTCGGCCTGGGCATGGCGCTCGTCCGACCAGACGCCGCGCTGGATCAGATGGTTCTTCAGCCGGATGACCGGGTCGCCGAGCGGCCAGGCGTCGGACTCGGTCTTCGGCCGGTAGGCCGACGGATCGTCGGAACTCGAATGCGCGCCGGCGCGGTAGGTGACATATTCGATCAGCGTCGGCCCGAGATTGTGCGCGCGCCCGCTCGGCCGCCCATTTGGCCACCGCATGGACGGCGAGATAGTCATTGCCGTCGACGCGCAGCGCCGGAATGCCGAAACCGAGGCCGCGGGCGGCAAAAGTGCCGGAGCCGCCGCGCGCAATGCCCTGGAAAGTCGAGATCGCCCACTGGTTGTTGACGACGTTGAGAATGACCGGCGCCTTGTAGGTCGAGGCGAACACCAGCGCCGAATGGAAATCGGACTCGGCGGTCGAGCCGTCGCCGATCCAGGCGGCGGCGATCTTCGAAATCGTTGGAGATCGCCGAGGCCATCGCCCAGCCGACCGCCTGGATGTACTGCGTCGCCAGATTGCCGGAGATCGAGAAGAAGCCGTGCTCCTTCGACGAATACATGATCGGCAGCTGCCGGCCCTTCAGCGGATCGGCCTCGTTGGAATAGATCTGGTTCATCATCGTGACCATCGGATAGCCGTCGGCGATGAGCAGGCCGGCTTGCCGATAGGTCGGGAAGTTCATGTCGCCCGGCGGCGAGCGCCTTGCGGAAGGCGCAGCTCACCGCCTCTTCGCCGAGATGCTGCATGTAGAACGAGGTCTTGCCCTGGCGCTGCGCCATCTGCATGCGCGCATCGAAGCTGCGCAACGTCATCATGTGGCGCAGGCCCTCGAGCAGTTCCTCGTCGGAAAGCAGCCCGGCCCACGGACCGACCGCCTCGCCGTCGCGGTTCAGCACGCGGATGATCGAGAACGCCATGTCGCGGATGGTGCGCGGATCGACATCGATCTCAGGGCGCGGCGCCGAACCCGCCTTGGGGATGGGCACGTTGGAGAAGTCAGGCGTCCCGCCCGGCCGCACCTCCGGTTCGGGAACATGGAAGCGCAACATTCCAGCATCGGCCATGACCTTCGTCCTCCAATGTTGCCGGCGCGATATTTGCACATCCTCGCCGCCAGACCAGTGCCAATTCGTCGGGTCCGTTTCTTGATTGGCCTGCTGTCGCCTAGCCTCAGCCCAGGCGAGCCCCCTCGCTGCGGCGTAAAATGACGACAAGCGGCCGAAATTTCTTGTCGATATTTCGTCTGAGATGCGCAATTTGGCGCAAGGTTGCGCCGGGTTTTTCGCCAGATAAGGTGTTTGGGCGGCAATACTTGGATTCCTCTCCCTCACTTTAACGCCTGCGGAGGGACAGGAAGGGCGCCAAGGTCGGCGAATTCGTGCCTTTCCTCTCCCCCGTCGATCGGGGGAGAGGTGGCGAGCGAAGCTCGACGGAGTGGGGGTCGATCTTTCATCGAAGTTATGCTTCCGCCTGATTACCGCTTGCCTGCATTTTCTTGCTCGCCGGGTTGTGCCTGTCTTGCGGCAGCGCGTTTAGCGAATGGCTTCCCCCACTCCGTCGCTGCTTCGCAGCGCCACCTCTCCCCCCTCCGGAGGAAGAGGAAGGGCGCCGAGGGCGGCGAACCCCGCACCTCTCCTTTCCCGTCGATCGGACACCCTCGTGGGGCGAGGAACCCAAGCTGGAGGCCGTTCACGCCGACCCCACACCATGCTAACCAAACCCCATGGCACAGAAGAAAGCATACGAGGTCGATTCCTGGCTGGCGCGCCCCGACGCGCGTATCTCGATCGTCCTGCTCTACGGTCCCGACCGCGGGCTGGTCGCCGAGCGTGCCAAGGCCTTTGCCGTCAAGACCGGCCTGCCGCTCGACGATCCGTTCTCGGTGGTCCGGCTTGACGGTTCCGAGGTCGACCGCGACGAAGGCCGCCTGCTCGACGAGGCCCGCACCGTGCCGATGTTTTCCGACCGGCGCCTGCTCTGGGTCCGCAACGCCAGCGGCCAGAAGGCGCTGGCCGACGACGTCAAGGCGCTGACATCGGAGCCGGCGCCGGATGCCATCATTCTCATCGAGGCAGGCGACCTCAAGAAGGGCGTCGGCCTGCGCGCCGTGGTCGAGGCGGCGGACAACGCCATGGCCCTGCCCTGCTACGCCGACGAGGCCAGGGACATCGATACCGTCATCGACGACGAATTGCGCAAGGCCGGCATGTCGATGACGATGGAGGCCAGACAGGCGCTGCGCCGCAACCTCGGCGGCGACCGGCTGGCTTCGCGCGGCGAGATCGAGAAGCTGGTGCTCTACGCCCATGGTCAGAAGGAGATCGGCCTCGACGACGTCAGGGCGATGTCCGGCGACGTCTCCGGCGCCTCCTTCGACGACGCCGTCGATGCGTTGCTGGAGGGCAAGATCGGCGACTTCGACACCGCCTTCACCCGCCACTGCCAGTCCGGCGGCCAGCCCTTTCTGGTGCTGTCGTCGGCGATGCGGCAATTGCAGGCGATCCAGGCCATGCGCGGCCAGATGGAGGCAGGCGGCCGCAACGCCGCCGCCGTGGTTGCCGCCGCCCGCCCGCCGGTGTTTTTCTCGCGGCGCAAGCTGGTGGAAAAGGCGCTGGAGCGTTGGAACGTCGAGGCGTTGGGACGCGCGCTGAACCGGCTGCAGGCGGCGGTGCTGCAAACGCGGCGGCGGCCGGATCTGTCGGTGGCGCTGGCGCGGCAGGCGCTGCTTGGCATTGCGGTAGAGAGTAATAGGCTGGCGCAGCGGTAGGTGCATCTTTCCTTCTCCCCTTGTGGGAGAAGGTGGATCGGCGCGCAGCGCCGAGACGGATGAGGGGTGTTGGAAGGAACGAGGCGTGGGCTATCGGGCGCCCTGCACCCCGTCCGGAATTGCGTAAAAACAAATACTTAGAGCGAGGCGATTCTCTCACCTGAACCGCTCGAGACAAGGTTGTGCCAAGCTGGAACACCCCTCATCCGTCGCCTTCGGCGACACCTTCTCCCACAAGGGGAGAAGGGAGCAGTCGAGGCCTTCAACGTCGGGACGATAAGCGCCGCCCAGAACGGGGGTGTATTCAGACCTGATTGATTGCCTTTGCCTGGCCAGCGATGCTGCCAAATCAAATATAATTTTGCCGGCTAAGCACCTACCGCTCCTGCTTCAGCCGTCGGCACAATTCATCAAGCTGGTCCAGCGTCCGATAATTCACCCGGAGCACGCCGCCGCGCTCCTTGTGCTCGATCGACACGATCATGCCGATCGTATCGGTCATCAGCTTTTCCAGCGCCAGCGTGTCGGGATCCTTTTCCGGCGCGCTCGGTGCCGACTTGGTCTTGGCCGGTGTAGGCCCGGCCGGCATCTGCGCCAGCGCCTCGGCCTGGCGCACCGACAGCCCTCCGTCAACGATGCGCTTGGCGAGTCCGGCCGGATCCTCCGCCGTCACCAGCGTGCGGGCGTGGCCCGCCGACAGTTCGCCATCGACCAGCATGTCGCGGATCACGTCGGGCAGCTTCAACAGCCGCAGCGTGTTGGCGACATGGCTGCGGCTCTTGCCGATCACCTGGCCGAGATCGGCCTGGGTATAGCCGTGTTCGTCGATCAATTGCTGATAGCCCTGCGCCTCCTCGACCGGATTAAGATCAGCGCGCTGGACGTTTTCGATGATCGCCAGCTCCAGCGCCGTACGGTCGTTGACGTCGCGTACGATGATCGGGATCTCGGTCAGGCCGGCGCGCTGCGCCGCCCGCCAGCGCCGCTCACCGGCGATGATCTCGTAGCGGCCGGCTTGAGTCGGCGACGGTCGCGCCACCACCGGCTGCACCACACCGTGCTCGCGGATCGACTGGGCAAGGTCGGTAAGCTCGGCCTCGCCGAAATGGCGGCGCGGATTCTTCGGGTTGGGGCTGACGAATTCGATCGGCACCTTGCCGTCGGCCGCCGCGCTCGGCTTTTCCGGCGATCGCCGGACGATCGATTTCGCCGATCAGCGCCGCCAGTCCGCGGCCCAGTCTTTTTCTCGAAAGGTCTTCAGTCATAATCTGTCCAGATCGTTACGGTATCGAATCGGCGTCAAAATGGGATCGGTGTCAGGCGGCGCGCAATTTGCGCTCGCGGCGGATCACTTCGGAAGCAAGCTGCAGATAGGCCTGGCTGCCCGAGCATTTGAGGTCGTAGAGGATCGCCGGCTTGCCGTAGGACGGCGCCTCGGAAACGCGGACATTGCGCGGAATGATGGTCTCGTAGACCTTGTCGCCCATATGCTGCCGCACATCCTGCACCACCTGGTTGGCGAGATTGTTGCGGCCGTCATACATGGTCAGCACGATGCCCTGGATGGTGAGGTCCGGATTGATCGAGCGGCGCACCTGCTCGACCGTTTCCAGCAATTGACTCAAGCCTTCGAGCGCGAAGAATTCGCATTGCAGCGGCACCAGCACCGAATTGGCCGCAGCCATCGAGTTCAGCGTCAAAAGGTTGAGCGACGGCGGGCAATCGATCAGCACATAGCCGAAAGGCGCCGCGCGCTCGGCAGCGGCGCGCAGCGCGTTGCGCAGCCTGAGCACCCGGTCCGGCGCCGAGGCGATCTCCATCTCGATGCCGAGCAGGTCGAGCGTCGACGGCACGATGGACAGGCCTGGCACCGCCGTCGGTATCGCCGCCGCTTCCAGATCGAGCTCGCCGGTCAGCACATCATAGGACGAGACGGTGCGGTCTTTGCGGTCGATGCCGAGGCCGGTGCTGGCATTGCCTTGCGGGTCGAGGTCGACGATCAGCACCTGTTCGCCGATAGCCGCCAGCGCCGTGGCCAGATTGATGGCGGTGGTGGTCTTGCCGACACCGCCCTTCTGGTTGGCGACGGTGATGATACGCGGTCCAGTTTTCATGGGTCTATGCCAGTAATTCATTGCGGATCGCCGGGCGCAGATTTGACAGTTCGAGGACGACCCCTTGCGGGTCGGTCATGCTCGGATGTTCTACCAGATCGAATCCCCATCGGTGAGTGCTTTCTTCCACCTCGGCCCGGTAATCCCGGCCTTTGTGGAACAGCGCGCAAGCCCCCTTGGTCAGCCAGGGTGCCGACAGATCAAGCAGGTCCGGCAACGATGCCAGCGCTCGCGCCGTCACGATTTCCGGAGCGGAAACAAGCGGATAGCTGTCATCGATGCGCCGCGCGATGACCCGCGCCGGCAAACCGAACTGGCCGATGACCGCCTGCAGGAACGACGCTTTCTTGCGATTGCTTTCAACCAGGTCGATCGAAGCCCCTTCGCGCTCGACCAGCAGAAACGCCAGCACCAGGCCGGGAAAACCGCCGCCCGAACCGAGATCGACCCAGCGCTTCGCCTGGGGTGCGATTCGGCCTAGCTGCGCGCTGTCGAGGATGTGGCGACCCCAGACATCGTCCAGCGTCGACGGCGCGGCGAGGTTGATGCTGCGGTTCCATTTCAGGAAGAGCTGTTCGAACGCCATCAGGCGCTCGAATGTTTCACGTGAAACCGGACCCGCGGCTTCTTGCAGGCTCGTCCATGACGCAGCGCTCACGCGACATCTCTCTGCGCGGCGGCCTCGGCATTGCGGACATGCGCAACAATGATCGCCAGCGCCGCCGGCGTCATGCCCTCCATCCGCTGGGCATCCGCAATCGAGCGCGGCTGACGCACCAGCATCTTCTGCTTCAACTCATTGGAGAGACCGGGCACATTGGCGAAATCGATCGCGGCCGGGATCAGCCGGCTCTCCTCGTGCCGTATCTGGGCGACATCCGCTCGCTGGCGGTCGAGATAGACCGAATATTTCGCCTCCGTTTCAAGGCGCTCGGCGGTCTTGGCGTCGATGTCACCAAAGCTGGGCTCGATGCGAGCCAACCAGGCGATGTCGACGCCGGGATAGGCGAGCAATTCATAGGCGGTGCGGCGGACGCCGTCCCTGTTGATCTCAAGTCCGTGGCGCGCCGCTTCGTTGGGCGTGAAGCTAACGCCTAGCGCCAGCTCGCGGGCCTTCTTAAGGTCCAGCATGATGTCGTTAAAGCGATGCATCCGCTCTGGCGACGCAATCCCCAGCCTGCCGGCCAACGGCGTCAGCCGCTCGTCGGCATTGTCTGCCCTAAGCGACAGCCGGAACTCAGCCCTTGAGGTGAACATACGATAGGGCTCGGTTATGCCGCGGCTGGTCAGATCGTCGACCATGACGCCGATATAGGCTTCGGTACGGCTGAGCACGACCGGGTCGCTGGCGGACGCCTTGCGTGCCGCGTTGAGGCCGGCGAGCAGCCCCTGTGCGCCGGCTTCCTCATAGCCGGTGGTGCCGTTGATCTGCCCGGCGAGGAACAGGCCACCGATGCGCTTGGTTTCCAGCGTCGGCTGCAATTCGCGCGGATCGATATGGTCATATTCAATCGCATAGCCGGGCTGCAGCATGGTTGCCCGTTCCAGCCCTGGAATGGTCTTCAGAATATCGAGCTGCACGTCTTCCGGCAGCGAGGTCGAGATGCCATTCGGATAGACGGTGTCATCGTCGAGGCCCTCGGGCTCAAGGAATATCTGGTGTCCTTCGCGATCGCCGAACTTGACGATCTTGTCCTCGATAGACGGACAATAGCGCGGTCCTACACCTTCAATTGAGCCTGAATACATCGCGGAGCGGCCAAGATTGAGCGCGAATCAACTCATGCGTCGCAGGCGTCGTGCGCGTGATGCCGCAATGGATCTGCGGATTCTGGATGGCGTCGGTCATCAGCGAGAACGGCACCGGATCCTCATCCGCGGCCTGGCTTTCGAGCGACGCCCAGTCGATGGTCCGGCCATCCAGGCGCGGCGGCGTCCCGGTCTTCAGCCGTCCAAGCTGGAAGCCCGCCCGGCTCATCGTCGCCGACAGGCCGATGCTCGCCTGCTCATTCATGCGGCCGGCAACGATTTTCTTCTCGCCGATATGGATCAGCCCGCGCAGGAAGGTACCGGTGGTCAACACCACCGCGCCGCAGCCCAGCCTGCTTCCATCGGCCAACAGGACGGCCGATACAGCTTCATTGGCAATCTCGAAATCGAGGACCTCGCCTTCGATCACCTCGAGATTGGCTTGCTCGCGGATCGCCGCCTGCATGGCCAGCCGATAGAGCTTGCGGTCGGCCTGCGTGCGCGGGCCGCGCACCGCCGGGCCTTTGCGACGGTTGAGCAGGCGGAACTGAATGCCGGCAGCATCGGCGATGCGGCCCATCAACCCGTCCATGGCATCGATCTCGCGCACCAGATGCCCCTTGCCGAGGCCGCCGATGGCCGGGTTGCAGGACATGACGCCGATCGTGTCGAAGCGCAGCGTCACCAGCGCCGTCCGGGCGCCGGCGCGCGCAGCCGCACTTGCCGCCTCGCAACCGGCATGGCCGCCGCCCACCACAACCACATCATAGTGATCGTTCATTTTACGATTCCAGATTCTGAAGTTGCCGGAGACATGTCCCCGACAGCCTCCGCTGTCAAGGTTGCAAGGCGACTTCGTTTCACGTGAAACAATGGAAGCAAGGTCATCTGTGGCGAAGCCAGGAGCGAAGCGACGCGGCGCAGTCCCTGGGATCTATGCCGAGACATCCGAGCGCCAAACCGGTGAAGAACACATGGCTCCCATCCTCCGCCGCTGCATCCTTCGCCTGAAGTAACGGCATGGATCCTCGGGTCGAGCCGAGGATGACGAACGCACACGCCGCCGTGTTTCACGTGAATCACCCGCCCGCCACCGCGTGCGATGTTTCACGTGAAGTCATTTACCGATACAGAACTGCGAGAAGATGACATCGAGCAGATCCTCGACATCCACGGCGCCGACGATCCGGCCGAGCCGATCCGCGGCCAGGCGCAGCTCTTCGGCTCGCAGTTCCTGTCCGTGCCCTGACAGCGCTGAAGTCAAGAACCCCCTTGTCTCATTGAGCAGCTCCACATGCCGCAATCGCGACGGCAGGATATCGCCGGCGTTGCCAATCTCGGCGGCGGCGCGGCGGCCGATCTCGTCCAGCAGATCCGCCAATCCGGTGCCGTCCCTGGTCGAAATGGCCGCATCGTAGTCCTTCGAGCGACTCACCAGGTGCTGGGCCCCAACCAAATCGGCCTTGGTTCCGATCCTCAGCATCGGAGCGTCGGATGGCACCGTCCCCGCGTCGACTGGATCGACCATATCCTCGAGCAACAGCAGCAAATCCGCGCCGCGCGCCTTCGCACGGGCCTTCTCGATGCCGATCGCCTCTACCTTGCCGGGCGCTGCTCGCAATCCCGCCGTGTCCGTGATCCTGACCCGCATTCCCTTCAGGTCCAGCACGACTTCGAGCAGGTCGCGCGTCGTACCGGGTTCATCCGTCACGATCGCCGCCTCGCGCCGGGCCAGCGCGTTGAACAGGCTGGACTTGCCGGCATTCGGCGCACCGAGGATGACGACCTCGAACCCGTCGCGGATGATCTCGGCGGCGTGAAAACCTTCGATGTGGTGATCGATCTCGCCGATCATCGCGCGGACATCCGACCAGACCGCATCAGAAACAGAGCCGGGCACGTCGTCCTCGTCGGCAAAATCAATCTCGGCCTCGATCATGGCGCGCGCATGGATCAGCCGCCGGCGCCAGCCTGAGTAGAGCTCGCTCTGCGCGCCCTCGGCGTTCTGCACGGCAAAGCGCCGCTGCGCTTCGGTCTCGGCATTGACAAGGTCGGCCAGCGCCTCTGTTTCGACCAGATCGAGTTTGCCGTTGAGAAACGCGCGGCGCGTGAACTCTCCGGGCTCGGCATGCCGGACGCCGTCGAAGCCGGCGATCGTCTCCAGCATCTTCATGGCTACGGCGCGACCGCCATGAACATGGAATTCGGCGACATCTTCGCCGGTGAAGCTTCCAGGGCCCGGGAAAAGCAACACTAGGCCGTTGTCGATCACCGTTCCGTCCGTCGCCCGGAATTTGCGCAAGGTCGCAACGCGGTCCTTAACCTTGTCGCCGGCAATCGTTTCGATAACGAATCGAGTCTGCGGACCGGAAATGCGGATCACGGCGATGCCGGCGGGCAGGCGTCCGCTGGAAAGCGCAACAATGGACTGAGCTGAAATCATTTGCCCGCTCTGCTGAACCGCCCTAGCTTTCGATGAACCGCCCCGGCTTCCCAGCAACCGAGCTTGCCCGTTGACCTTGCCTGCCAAAAACCTGCTGGCCGAAGAGGCCAGCCCCTATCTGCAGCAGCATAGCGGCAATCCGGTGCATTGGCGGGCCTGGTCGCCTGCAGCACTCGCCGAAGCAAAGGCGCTCGAGCGGCCGATCCTGCTGTCGATCGGCTACGCCGCCTGCCACTGGTGCCATGTCATGGCGCATGAAAGCTTCGAGAACGACACTGTGGCCGCCGTCATGAACCGGCTGTTCGTCAATATCAAGGTCGATCGCGAAGAGCGGCCCGACATCGACCAGATCTATATGGCGGCGCTGCATGCGATGGGCGAGCAGGGCGGCTGGCCGCTGACCATGTTCCTGACGCCCGACGGCAAGCCGTTCTGGGGCGGCACCTATTTTCCGCGCGATGCCCGATACGGCCGCCCGGGCTTCATCCAGGTGATGGAGGCGGTCGACAAGGCCTGGCGGGAAAAGCGAGAGAGCCTCGCGCAAAGCGCCGACGGCCTGACCAGCCATGTCGAGGCGCGGCTGGCAGGCGCCCACGGCAAGGCCGTGCTCGACCGCGACACGCTCAGCGACCTCGCCGGCCGCATCGACGGCATGATCGACAGGGAATTGGGCGGCCTGCGCGGTGCGCCGAAATTCCCCAACGCCCCGTTCATGCATACGCTCTGGCTGTCCTGGCTGCGCGACGGCACCGCGTCGCACCGTGACGCCGTGCTGCTCAGCCTCGAAAAGATGCTGGCCGGCGGCATCTACGACCATGTCGGCGGCGGCTTGAGCCGCTATTCGACCGATGCCGAGTGGCTGGTGCCGCATTTCGAAAAGATGCTCTATGACAACGCCCAGCTGATCCGCCTATGCAACTGGGCCTATGCCGCGACCGGAAATGATTTGTTCCGGCTACGAATCGAAGACACGGTCGAATGGCTGCTGCGCGAAATGCGCGTCGATGGCGGCGCCTTTGCCGCCAGCCTCGATGCCGACAGCGATGGCGAGGAGGGGCTTTTCTACACCTGGAGCAAGGACGACATCGATTCCGTGCTCGGTGACGAATTCTGCCTTGTTTTTCAATTACTTCACGCTTTCCGCCCCGCATGGCTGGGAAGGCAAGCCGATCATCCACCAGACGGAGGCCCAGCAAAGCCAAAGCATCGCCGATCGCGACCAGCTCGCCCCGCTGAAAGCAAAGATTGCTCGCGGCCAGGGAGCAGCGCGTCAGGCCCGGTCGCGACGGCAAGGCGCTGACCGACTGGAACGGCCTGATGATCGCGGCATTGGCCGAGGCAGGCCGCGCCCTGACCCGCGGCGACTGGATCGACGCGGCGGCGCAGGCCTTCTCGCATATTGCCGAAGCCAGCCACGAAGGCCGTTTGCCGCATTCCATGCTCGGCGCCAAGAAACTGTTCCCGGCGCTGTCCAGTGACTATGCCGCGATGGCCAATGCGGCGATTTCGCTGTTCGAGGCCACCGGCGATCCGAGCTATGTCGAGCGAGCCAGGCATTTCATCGCGCAGCTCGACCATTGGCATCAGGACGGCGAGGGGACCGGCTATTATCTGACCGCTTCGGACAGCGGCGACGTGCCGATCCGCATCCGCGGCGATGTCGACGAGGCGATCCCGTCAGCCTCCAGCCAGATCATCGAAGCCCTGGTGCGGCTGTCGTCGGTCACGGGCGACCTCGACCTTGGCGAAAAAGCCTGGACGACAGCCGAGCATGCCATGGGGCGAACCGCGCAACAGGCCTATGGCCAGGCCGGCATCGTCAATGCCTGCGCAATGGCGCTCGAGCCGCTGAAGCTGGTGGTGGTGGACAGTCCAGAGAACCCGAGCCTCGTTCCGGTTGCGAATCGAAACCCTGATCCGAGGCGCGTCGATATTGTTGTCCAGGTCGGCACGGAAGCGAATCGACCGACATTGCCGGGTGGGGTGCTCCCGCCAACCGACAAGCCCGGCGCCTGGCTGTGCACCGGGCAGGTTTGTTTGCCGGTGGTTACGGATCCGGATGAACTGGAACGGTTGTTGCGCCGTCGGTAGGGATGATCTTCGTCATCCCAGGGCGAAGCAGGACCGAAGCGACGTCGCGAAGTCCCTGGATCCATGCCGTACCTTCGAGCGCTGCAGCGGATGTGCGTCCTCCGCCTGATGTCGCGGCAATGGATCCTGGGGTCAAGCCCGAGGATGACGAAGGCGAGGGGTGCTCCCTCGCCAGTCGCCTACGTATTCATCGAATCGAAGAAATCCGCATTGGTCTTGGTCTGCTTGAGCTTGTCGATGAGGAACTCGATCGCGTCGGTGGTTCCCATCGGCGCCAGGATGCGGCGCAGCACGAAGATCTTCTGCAGGTCGGCGCGCGGGACCAGCAGGTCTTCCTTGCGGGTGCCGGACTTCAGGATGTCCATGGCCGGATAGATGCGCTTGTCGGCCACCTTGCGGTCGAGCTGGATTTCGCAGTTGCCGGTGCCCTTGAACTCTTCGAAGATGACCTCGTCCATGCGGCTGCCGGTATCGATCAGCGCGGTCGCGATGATGGTCAGCGAGCCGCCTTCCTCGATGTTGCGGGCCGCGCCGAAGAAGCGCTTCGGCCGCTGCAGCGCATTGGCGTCGACACCGCCGGTCAGCACCTTGCCGGAGGACGGCACCACGGTGTTGTAGGCGCGGCCGAGGCGGGTGATGGAATCGAGCAGGATGACGACGTCGCGGCCGTGCTCGACCAGGCGCTTGGCCTTTTCGATCACCATTTCGGCGACCTGAACGTGGCGCACCGCCGGCTCATCGAAGGTCGAGGAGATCACCTCGCCCTTCACCGAGCGCTGCATGTCGGTCACTTCCTCCGGCCGCTCGTCGATCAGAAGCACGATCAGATAGCATTCCGGATGGTTGGCAGTGATCGAGTGGGCGATGTTCTGCATCAGAACCGTCTTGCCGGTACGCGGCTGCGCGTTGATCAACGCGCGCTGTCCCTTGCCGATCGGCGCCACCAGGTCGATCACGCGTGGCGAGATGTCCTTGCTGGTCGGATTGTCGATCTCCATCTTCAGCCGCTTGGTCGGATAGAGCGGCGTCAGATTGTCGAAGTGGATCTTGTGACGGATCTTTTCGGGATCGTCGAAATTGATGGTGTTGACCTTGAGCAGCGCGAAATAGCGCTCGCCCTCTTTCGGGCTGCGGATCGGCCCTTCGACCGTATCGCCGGTCTTCAGCGAAAAGCGGCGGATCTGCGACGGCGAGATATAGATGTCGTCGGGACCTGGCAGATAGTTGGCGTTGGCCGAGCGCAGGAAGCCGAAACCGTCCTGCAGCACTTCGACCACGCCATCGCCGATGATCTCGATATCCTGTGCGGCCAGCTTCTTCAGGATCGCGAACATCAGCTCCTGCTTGCGCATGACGCTGGCGTTCTCGACCTCGAGCGATTCGGCATAAGCGATCAGCTCTGGCGGTTTCTTGTTCTTGAACTCGGTGAGTTTCATTTCTTGCATTAGATGGACTCTGGGTAGGCTTTGGGAAGGGAAAAATCGGCGGGATGCGACAAATGCCGGGCGCGGCCGAAAGCGAAAATGGGGCGGCGCATGACGGGAAGGAAGACCCGTCTTGTATCGTCGGTCGGTTGAAAGAGCAAGCCGCCTTTTGCGGGTCGGCGTGATGTCAGAAAGGCTTCACGACGACCAGGACGACGATGACGATCATCAGCAATGTGGGGATCTCATTGACGATCCGCCAGTGCCTCGCCGGTTTTTCGTTCTTGTCCTCGGCGAATTTGCGCACCGCGCTGGCGAGATAGCCGTGCAGGCCCGACAACAAAAGCACCGCGGCGATCTTGGCGTGCAGCCAGCCGCCCTGAAAACCAAACCCTTTCCAGGCGAGCCAGAGGCCGAACACCCAGGTGACGATCATTGCCGGATTGATGATTGCCCCGCAGCAGCCGGCGCTCCATCACCTTGAAGGTCTCGGACTGGACAGAACCTTTCTCGGCATCGGCGTGATAGACGAACAGCCGCGGCAGATAGAGCATGCCGGCCATCCAGGAGATGACGGCGATAAGTGGATCGCCTTGGCCCAGGGATAGAAGCTATCGGGCGCCACGAAATAGAGCAGCGCGGTCAGCACCACCAGAGCGACAATGCCGATGGCCATGCGCTTCATCGCCTGGCCGGTGCTGTTGCTCATATCGGCCATCAGCGGGTCCTCACCCGTTTCACCATCGCCTCGACATGCGCCACCGGCGTCTCCGGCGTGATGCCATGGCCGAGATTGAAGATCAGCGGCCCGTCGCCCAGCGCCTTCAGGATAGAATCGACGCCGTCGGCCAGCGCCTTGCCGCCGGCCACCAGCCGCAACGGATCGAGATTGCCCTGCACGGCACCACCGGCTTGCAACTCCTTCGCCAGGCCCAGCGGCACGGTCCAGTCGAGGCCGAGCCCGGTTATCCCGGTCTTCTGCCGATAGTCGCGATAGCGCTCTCCAGCACCCTTCGGAAAGCCGATGATCGGCACGTCGGGATGGACCGCTTTCACCTGCCGAACGATCTGCGCAACCGGCTCGACGCAAAAGGCTTCGAAAGAAACATCGTCGAGAACGCCGGACCAGGAGTCGAAAATCTGCACGACATCGGCACCGGCTTCGATCTGGCGGATGAGATAGGCGGCCGAATGATCGGCAAGCACTTTCAGCAGTCGGGAGAAAGCTTCCGGCTCGCGATAGGCAAACAGCCGTGCCGGCGCCTGGTCGGGCGTGCCATGGCCGGCAATCATGTAGGTCGCCACCGTCCACGGCGCGCCGCAGAAGCCGATCAGCGTCGTCTCACCGGGCAGTTTCGCCCGCAACCGGCGCACCGTCTCGTAGACCGGTTCGAGATTCACGTGAAACGTTTCGCTCTCCAGAGCCAAAATCTCCGCCGCCGTGATCGGCGTCAGCAGAGGCCCGCGGCCCTCCTCGAAGCGCACGTCGCGCCCCAGCGCATGGGGCACCACCAGGATGTCGGAGAACAGGATCGAGGCATCGAAGCCGAAGCGCTCGATTGGCTGCAGCGTCACCTCGACGGCAAGATCCGGATTGTAGCAAAGATCGAGGAAGGATCCGGCCCGCTTCCTGGTCTCGCGATATTCCGGCAGATAACGCCCGGCCTGACGCATCATCCAGAGCGGTGGCGGAGACACCGCCTTGCCCTTCAGTACGTCCAGCATGATCCGCTTGTGCCGCATGCAGCGTTCGCCTCTCCCGGGCCTCTTTCTAAATCAAATATCTTATTTCTTAAGAATCTTCTGATTCTAAGAGTCTGTTGGTTGTGGTGGTTGGCACCTGTCCCGCCTGACCGCCAAAAAGGCCAGTCAGCATATTGTCGCGTGCTTCTCCGGCGGGATTGCACGACTTTGTGGAAGACCCGGAATCCACGACTGGAGTCAATGGCTTGACGCAAGCGCCAGGAAAATGGCTCTGTGGATGGCGAAGGGGTGAAAACGCTCGTCCCCAGTTTTGTCCCCAGCCGCCCGACGAAGCCTACAGCACAGCGAATTGTGGACAAACTGCCATCTGATACAGTCCCCTCGGTCGGCTTGATCTTTTTGTCCGGCCTTATCCACATCCGCCCACAGCCTGGAACCAATCCCTGTGAACAAACCCCAGAGCTTCTTTCACCTCCACCTGATTTCGGATGCCACCGGCGAAACGCTGCTGGCCGCCGGCCGCGCGGCTTCAGCGCAATACAAGGATGCGCGCGCCATCGAGCATATCTATCCGCTGATCCGCACCGAAAAGCAGGTGGCCAAGGTGTTCGAGGACATCGAGGAGGAGCCGGGCATCATCCTCTACACCGTCGTCGACCAGAAGCTGGCGCGCGGCATCGACGAACGCTGCGCGGCCATGGGCCTGCCTTGCGTCTCGGTGCTGGAGCCGGTGCTTGCCGTTTTCCAGTCCTATCTCGGCACGCCGGCCGGCCGCCGCGTCGGCGCGCAGCATGTGCTCGATGCCGAATATTTCCGCCGCATCGACGCGCTCAACTTCACCATGGAGCATGATGACGGCCAGCTGCCGGCCAATATGGACGATGCCGACATCGTGCTGATCGGCATCTCACGCACCTCGAAGACGCCGACCAGCATCTATCTCGCCAATCGGGGCATCAAGACCGCCAACATCCCGATCGTGCTCGGCGTGCCGGTGCCGGAGAGCCTGGTCAACGCCAAGACGCCCTTGATCGTCGGCCTGATCGCCACCGCCGAGCGCATCTCGCATGTCCGCCAGAACCGCATCCTCGGCAACAGCAGTTCTTATGAGGCGACCGACTATGTCGACCGCGCCGCCATCACCGAGGAGCTCGCCTATGCCCGCCAGATCTGCACCCGGCATGGCTGGCCGATGATCGACGTCAGCCGCCGCTCGATCGAGGAAACGGCCGCGGCGATCGTTGCCCTGCGGGGCAAGAACAGATAACCCATTGCCCCGTTAAACCGGGACGCGGGTGGCGCGAAAATCATGGCCGAGAAAATCATCCTCGCTTCGGGCAGTCCGTACCGCAAGGCGATGCTCGTCAATGCCGGCCTCGATATCGAGGCGGTGCCGGCTCGAGTCGACGAGCGGGCACTCGAGGCTCCGCTGAAAGGCGTCTCGCCGGAAGATGTCGCTTCGATCCTCGCCGAAGCCAAGGCAACCGAAGTCAGCGAACGCAAGCCCGGCGCGCTGGTGCTCGGCTGCGACCAGACGCTGTCGCTCGGCGACGAGGTGTTCCACAAGCCGGCCGACATGGAAAGCGCGCGGAGACATCTCCTAGCTTTGTCGGGAAAGACTCACCAGTTGAACAGTGCCGCCGTGCTCTGCCGCGACGGCGAGGTTCTGTGGCGCCATGTCGGCGTCGCCAGCCTGACCATGCGCAAGCTCGACCCGGCCTTCATCGGCCGCCATCTGGCGCGTGTCGGCGCCAAGGCG
Organism: uncultured Alphaproteobacteria bacterium; assembly: GCA_963788955.1. Lineage (GTDB taxonomy): Bacteria > Pseudomonadota > Alphaproteobacteria > Rhizobiales > Rhizobiaceae > Mesorhizobium. The sequence goes on from CAWBIN010000014.1 coordinate 186,909, forward strand.
CTGTCCAGCGTCGGCGCCTACCAGATCGAGGGCGAAGGCATCCAGCTCTTCGAGAAGATCGAGGGCGACTATTTTACCATTGTCGGCCTGCCGCTGCTGCCCGTTCTGGCGAAACTGCGCGAGCTCGGAGCCATCGATGGCTGAGAAAAAAAGGCTTTCGTCACCGGACATCCGATCGCGCATTCGCGGTCGCCGAAGATCCATGGCCACTGGCTGGAAAAATATGGCATCGACGGCAGCTACCAGGCGATCGACGTCGCGCCGGACGGTTTCGCCGCCTTTCTGAGCACACTGCGCGACAATAGCTACAGTGGCGGCAACGTCACCATTCCGCACAAGGAGGCGGCCTTCGCGCTGGTGACGCGCCGCGACGAGGCGGCCGAAGCGATCGGCGCCGTCAACACGCTGTGGTTCGAGAACGGCGCCTTGTGGGGCGGCAATACCGACGCTCATGGCTTCGCCGCCAATCTCGACGAGCATGCGCCGGGCTGGGCAAAAAATGGTCCGGCCGTGGTGCTCGGCGCCGGCGGCGCTTCGCGCGCCGTCATCCATGCGCTGGTCGAGCGCGGCGTGAGCGACATCCGCATCGTCAACCGCACGCTTGCGAGAGCGCAGGAGTTGGCTCGCCGCTTCGGCGCCGGCGTCTCCGCCCACGGCGTGGAAGCGACCGGCGAATTGCTTGCCGATGCCGGCCTGCTCATCAACACCACGGCACTCGGCATGCATGGCAACGAGGCGCTCGCCACCGACCCGGCTGGATTGCCGGACCATGCCATCGTCACCGACATTGTTTACGTGCCGCTGGAGACGCCGCTGCTCGCCGCGGCGCGCGCAAGAAATCTCACGACGGTCGACGGGCTGGGCATGCTCTTGCATCAGGCCGTGCCCGGTTTCGAGCGCTGGTTCGGCATCAGGCCGGAGGTAACGGCAGAGCTCCGGCAAATGATCGTCACTGACATTGGCGCCAAACAATGATCGTGCTCGGCCTTACCGGATCGATCGGCATGGGCAAGTCGACCACGGCAAAGATGTTTGCCGAGGCAGGCGTGCCGGTGCATGATTCCGACGAGACGGTGCATCGTCTCTATGCTGGCAAGGCAGCACCGCTGGTCGAAGCGGTCTTTCCAGGCACAACCGATGCCGGCGTTGTCGACCGCACCAGGCTGGCCGGACGCGTGCTCGGCGACGCCGCCGCGCTGAAGACACTGGAAGCGATCGTCCACCCGCTGGTCCGCGCCGACGCCGACGCCTTCCTGGCCAGCCACCGCGCCTCAGGCGCGCCGATTGCGGTGCTCGACATTCCGCTCTTGTTCGAAACCGGCGGGCGAAGCCGCGTCGACAAGGTCGTGGTCGTCACCGCGCCGCCAGAAATCCAGCGCGCCCGCGTGCTGGCGCGGCCCGGCATGAGCGAAGAGAAGCTGGCGGCGATCCTGGCCAAGCAGGTTCCCGATGCCGAAAAGCGCCAGCAGGCCGATTTCGTCATCGACACTAGTGAGGGCTTTGATGCCGCGCGCGGCCGCGGTCAATGCGATCATCGCCGAACTCTCCGGGGATAAGTCCGGCGGGGACGGCGGCCTGACACTACAGCGCCGCGCGCGGCGAACAGCCAGCATTTGATTTTGCGCGACGGAGCTGATTCGATGCGCGAGATCATCTTCGATACGGAAACCACCGGCCTCGACCCGCGCGAGGACCGCGTCATCGAAATCGGCGGCGTCGAGCTGGTCAATCGCTTCCCGACCGGCCGCACGTTCCACATCTACATCAACCCGCAAGGCCGGGCGATCCATCCCGATGCGCAGGCCGTTCACGGCATCAGCGCCGCCGACCTCGTCGGACAAGCCGACTTTTGCCGAAGTCGCCGACGAGTTGCTGGCCTTCTTCGACGGCGCCAAGCTGGTCGCCCACAACGCCACTTTCGATATGGGCTTCATCAATGCCGAATTCGCCCGGCTCGGCCATGCCGCCATCGATCCCGGCCGCGTGCGTCGACACGCTGGCGCTGGCGCGCCGCAAGCATCCGATGGGGCCGAATTCGCTCGATGCGCTCTGCCGGCGTTACGGCATCGACAACGCCCACCGCACCAAGCACGGCGCGCTGCTCGACTCCGAACTGCTGGCCGAAGTCTATATCGAGATGATCGGCGGCAGGCAGGCGGCGCTCGGCCTCGGCACGGCCGGCAACCGTCCAGGCAGCCGCGGTCGACATGGCGATGGCAGACGATGTGGCCATTGCCGTCAGCGCCGACGGCCGCGCCGCTCGCGCCGCGCCTGAGCGCAGGCCGAGCGCGCGGCGCATGCGCGCGCTCGTCGCCAAGCTCGGCGAAAAGGCGATCTGGGCGAAATACGCCAACCTGCGATCAAACCGGTCCTCGATCGAAAATGCCCGGGCCAGACCGGGCATCCGCATTTCAGGCACGAAGGCCGATCAGTTCGTGATCAGCTGACCTGCACCTTGGACGCGGGCCTGTTCTTCGGCCAGCTTCTGCTGGAACATCTGCGCGAAGTCGATCGGGTCGAGCATCAGCGGCGGGAAGCCGCCATTGCGGGTCGCGTCGGCGATGATCTGCCGGGCGAACGGGAACAGCAGGCGCGGGCACTCGATGAAGAGGATCGGCAGCATGTGCTCCTGCGGGAAGCCGCTGATCGCGAACACGCCGCCATAGACGAGCTCGACGTTGAACAGCACTTCCTTGTCGACGGCCGCCTTGGCGTTCAGCGTCAGAATGACGTCGAACTCCTTATCCGACAGCGGGTTGGCGTTGACGTTGACATTGATGTTGATGCCGGGCGCCTTGTCGCGGGCCCGCAGCGAACTCGGCGCGCCGGGGTTTTCGAAGGACAGGTCCTTGACATATTGCGCGAGCACGTTAAGCGCCGGCTGCGCTGCATTGCTGTTGCCGTTGGCGGCGCCGACCGGCGCGTTTTCGTTGCTGGCCATGAGCCTTGTCCTTTTGCCTGGGCAGCAGTGCGACCGGATTGAAACCGGGGGTTCGCTACCATGGTCGGCATGACAAGACAAGGTTTGCCGCCTTCGGCTCGTCCCGGATCTGGATCGTGCCGCTAATCGTCCTTGAGGCGGCGCCAGGGCGAATTGTGGTCCGGGCCGCGGCTGTAATCGTCGGCGCGCGAATAGTCGCCGTCGTCGAGATCGATGACCTTGTCGCGTCGGCTTCGGTCCGGAAACCGGCTGCCGCTGAAAGCTGGTCGCCGACGCACGATGCGGCCTTTAGCATCCGCCAGGCCAGATCGCGCACCGGCGGAAGCAGCAACAGGATGGCGAAGATATCGGTGATGAAGCCGGGAATGATCAGAAGGATCGCGGCGAGCACGATCATGGCGCCATGCGCGAGCTGGCGGCTCGGGTCGCGCCCGGCATCCATTTCGGTGCGCACGCGTCTCATGACGCCGAAACCCTGGTGGCGTAGCAGCACGGCGCCGGCAATGGTCGAGGCCAGCACCAGGCCGACCGTCGCCAGCGCGCCGATCTGGCTGGCCGACAATGACGAAACCGGCGATTTCCAGCAGCGGAAGCGCGAGCAGGAACAGCGGAAGCGACGAAATACGCAAATCTTGGCCGATCATGTCCATGTTTGGCCGGCCGGCATGCAATCGCCGCTGGCACCGGAGCTGTTAGATAGGTATGCCTGCCTTTGATTTGAATGATTGCGCCTTGCGTTCTATATGCTTTGAATGTTGAACGCTATGCGACTGTGGCCTTCTGTTGGCCGGCGGTCCGGCCTGGACAGGGATCGAATTGGCGGAAGATATGGGATTCTTCGACTTCGGCACGATTTTCTTTCTGATTGCGGCGGTTGTGATCTTTTTCCAGCTGCGCAACGTGCTCGGCCGCCGCACGGGTAACGAACGCCCGCCCTTCGACCCCTATACCGCCAGCCGCACCCGCGACGGATGCGGCGCAGAAATCCGAGAATGTGGTTTCGCTGCCGCGCAAGCGCATGCGCCGGAGAGCCGGCCGACGACACTTATGTGGCGATCGACGCCTTCGCCAAGCCCGGCACGCGATCTCAACAAGGGCCTGCGGACGATCAAGGACAACGATCCGGCCTTCGATCCGAAGACCTTCGTCGACGGCGCCAAGATGGCCTATGAGATGATCGTCATGGCCTATGCCGACGGCGACCGCAAAACGCTGAAGAACCTGTTGTCGCGCGAGGTCTATGACGGCTTCGTCGCCGCGATCGGCGACCGCGAAGCGAAGTCGGAAAAGATCCAGTCCTCTTTCGTCGGCATCGACAAGGCCGATATCGTCGCCGCCGAGATGAAGGGCGGCGAGGCGCATATCACGCTGCGCATCGTCAGCGAACTGATTTCGGCGACCCGCGACAAGGCCGGCACCGTCATCGACGGCGATCCCGAAACCGTCGCCGAGGTCAAGGACGTCTGGACCTTTGCCCGCGACACGCGCTCGCGCGATCCGAACTGGAAGCTCGTCGCCACCGAAGAAGAAGACTGAACCGGATGCATGTCGCCCAAAAGTGCGAAGCGGTTTTGGGACAACGACATGCATGAAAACAAAGACTGGAAGTGCGTCGCATGACTCTCTTCAAACGCGACGCGCTTTAACCAGCGGCGGGCCTATCGTGTCGCTATCTCCGGCTTTCAGCGAAACATCTTTGACCGGCTGCCCGGCTGGGTCGATGACGACCATCCGGCTGCCTTTGCCGCCTTTCGCCGTTCGGCCTTCCATGTCCTGACAAAGCCCTATCGCACCGGCGCGCTCGGTGTCGATTTCACCGCCTTCGCCGCGGCCTATCAGGAAGCGCGCGCTGTTTCGCAGCCGAATCGATCCGAATCCCGAAGCTTCTTCGAACGTTACTTCGTCCCGGCGCGCATCGGCGCTGAAAATGGCGGCGACGGCCTCGTCACCGGTTTCTACGAGCCGGAGGTCGAGGCCTCGCCGGTACGGACCGACCGGTTTTCGGTGCCGCTTCTGTCGCGCCCCGCCGATCTCGTCGATATCGATGACGCCAACCGGCCGGCGGGCATGGACCCCTATCTCGCTTTCGCCCGCGATACGCCGAACGGGCCGGTCGAATATTTCGACCGCGGCGCCGATCGAGCGCGGTGCGATTGAAGGCAAGGACCTGGAAATCGCGTGGGTCGCCGACAAGGTCGACGCCTTCTTCGTCCATGTCCAGGGCGCGGCGCGGCTGAAGATGACCGACGGAAGGCTCTGCCGCGTCACCTATGCCGCCAAGTCCGGCCAGCGCTTCACCGGACCCGGCAAGGTGCTGAGCGAAAACGGCGAAATCCCGCTGGAAAAAGTGACGATGCAGTCGATCCGCGCCTGGTTCAAGGCGCATCCCGATCGCGTCGACGAGATCCTCTGGCAGAACCGCTCCTATATTTTCTTCCGCGAGGCGGCGGTCGACGATGCCGGGCTCGGCCCGATCGCCGCCGCCAAGGTGCCGCTGACGGCGGGCCGCTCGATCGCCGTCGACCGGCTGCTCCACACATTCGGCACGCCCTTCTATATCGACGCGCCGTCGCTGACCGCCTTCGACGCAAAACCGTTCCGGCGGCTGATGATCGCGCAGGACACCGGCTCGGCCATCACCGGTCCGGCCCGCGGCGACCTGTTCGCCGGCTCCGGCGACGCCGCCGGCGAGATCGCCGGCGTCGTGCGCAATGCCGCCGAGTTTTATGCGCTGCTCCCGCGTGGGCTCGTTTCGGGTGCGGTGCCATGACCCGCCGCATCGACAGGCTGAGCGAGGACGACCGCGTCCTGTGGAACCTGGTGGCGCGCACGGCCAAGCCGCTGAAGGGTAAGGCCGCCATTGTCATTCCCGACATCGTTGTCGACCCAAAGCCAACGCCGGTGCCTGCTGTCGGCAGTCCGGTCGTCGCCGCGAAACCGAAGACGCAGCATGTTTCGCATGCGCTCGACGAACCGACGCTGGACAAGCTGAAGAAGGGCCGGCTGCCGATCGAAGGCCGCGTCGATTTGCATGGCATGACCCAGGACGAGGCCTATTCGCTGTTGTTTGCGTTCCTGCACCGGGCGCATGCCGGCGGCATCCGCTATGTGCTGGTCATCACCGGCAAGGGCTCCTCGTCGGGCGGCGACGGCGTGCTGCGACGCTCCGTGCCGGCCTGGCTGTCGACGCCCGCCTTCCGGCCGCTGGTTTCCAGCCACGACCACGCCGCCCGCAACCATGGCGGTTCGGGCGCGCTCTATGTGCGCTTGCGGCGGGTGCGCGCGTGAGGGCGCGGCCATGAAGATGGTGCCATGACGCCGTTCGGTGAAAAGCTGCGCGCGCTGCGCAACGAGCGCGGCCTCAGCCAGAAGGCGATGGCCGAGGCCATCGGGGTCAGCGCCGCCTATCTGTCGGCGCTGGAGCATGGCCGCCGTGGCGCGCCGACCTGGACGCTGATCCAGAAGATCATCGGTTATTTCAACGTCATCTGGGACGATGCCGAGGAGCTTGCGCGCCTTGCCGAGGCCTCGCATCCGCGCGTCAGGATCGACACGTCGGGTCTGACGCCCGCCGCCACCGAGCTGGCCAATCTCCTGGCCGAAAACATCGAGAAGCTGGACGAAGCCGAGCTTCGCCGCATCACCACCTTGATCCGCGCAGCACTTGGTCGGCGGGTGTAGTACGCAATCTACGCCAAGGGGACGCGCGTTCACCCGCGCCGGCGCCGACTTTCGCTTCACCTGAACAGATGCCCGCCGGCGGACAGCCAGCGGGCAGCTGTGGTGAGATCATTTCTTGCCGGCCTGGCCGCCCTTGTCTCCACGGCCATTATCGCCACGGTCGTGGCCATTGTTTCCACCGCCCAGGCAGTTCGAAGTCGCCGGCACCGCAACAGCGGCCGCTCCACAGATCGTTGGTCGACGTGCTGGCGCAGGTGACGGTCTGATCGGCCAGAGCAGGCCCGGCCAGCGCCGACATCGCGACGGCGGCGAGAAAGGCATTACGCAGAAAAGCAGTCATTTGAAATCTCCATGGTTGGTTTCTGTCCACGGCCGTGTGTCGGCGGCCCGGAGGAAATGGTTCACGGAGACTGCGGAATTTATCGGAGGCGGTGCGTGCCAGTCGTAGTCCCATTGAGGGGCGGCGCCGACCTACGATGGCTATGGGTGCGTTGCTTAAGGCGCTTGACGCGGCGTGCTTCGAACGCGTCGCGCCTGGCTTTACTGAACCGCGCCGACCAGCACTTGCTGGCCATCGCGGATCGAGACCCAGCGGCCGGTGTTGTCGATCGCCTGGCGCTTGAGGAAGCGGTAGCCGGTCTCATCCCACGAGCGGACCTTGTCGGTCAGATTGTCGAGGACGTAATCGCCCTTGTCGGTGCGCACCGTCAGCACCGCATGGCCCTCGCCGTCCGGCTTGCGGACGACGGTCATCAGGAGATCGGCGAGCGATATACCCATGCGATAGAGGTCGCGGCGCTTCTCCAGGACATAATCCTCGCAGTCGCCCAGGCCGTTATCCGGATAAGCCCAGACTTCATCCTTGCCGTAGATGTCGTAGTCGCTCAGAGGCTTGACGGCGGCATTCACCTTGGCGGTGACGCTGGTCAGCTTGCGCCAGAGCGCATCGGTCATCCTGGCCGGCGCGAGGCTGCGCGGCCGGATCGAGCATTCACCCGGGTTGGACTTGCAGAAATCGTAATGTCCGATCGGTTGAGAGGTCATCCCGCCGGTCGCCATCGCTCCCGCGGCCGACGCCGGTCCCGCCCAGCATCCCGAAATCGCCAGCCCTGCGACTGCGCACAAGCGCAGCGTCCGTGCCATCGGTGAGGAAATCATAGTCCCCGTTCGCCCCTTGTTGTTAACGAAACGTTAAGAGCGATTTACAGTCCGTGTCAATTATGACTGTGGTCCGATTGATGGCATGGTTACTTTCACCATCCTGACAGCGGCCATTGTGCAACAGGACCATCCGGGCACGCCGAGCGCTGCCGTTCCGCGGGTTCGGTTGCGCGTCTCACCTTCTGGTTGCGTCAGCCCTTGGCGGAGCGCACCAGCCTCGGCTTTGCGGCAACCCGGTTCTGGCGGCCATAGCTGGTGATGAAGTCGGCGATGCGCGGCACGATCTCGGAGCGGAAGCGCGAGCCGTTGAAGACGCCGTAATGGCCGACCGCCGGCTGCATATAATGGGCGTGCTTGTCGGCCGGGATGTTGACGCAAAGGTCGTGCGCGGCCTGGGTCTGGCCGAGGCCGGAGATGTCGTCATTCTCGCCCTCGACGGTGAACAGCGCGACATTGCGGATCGCCGAGGTGTCGACCAGCTCGCCGCGATGCATCATCTCGCCCTTGGGCAGAGCGTGGCGCACGAACACGGTGTCGACGGTCTGCAGGTAGAATTCCGCCGTCAGGTCCATCACCGCCAGGTACTCGTCGTAGAAATCGCGGTGCTTCTCGGCATTGTCGCCGTCATGCTTGACCAGATGCATGAAGAAGTCCTTGTGGGCGATGATGTGGCGGTCGAGGTTCATGCTCATGAAGCCCGACAGCTGCAGGAAGCCCGGATAGACCTCGCGGCCGAAGCCCGGCACCGGCCAGGGCGCCCGCATGATGACGTTGTCGCGGAACCAGCCGATGCCCTTCTCCTCGGCCAGCAGATTGACCGCGGTCGGATTGCGACGCGTGTCGATCGGACCGCCCATCAGCGTCATGGTCGAGGGCACGAAGGGGTCGCCGCGCTTTTCCATCAGCGCCACCGCCGCCAGCACCGGCACCGAAGGCTGGCAGACCGCCATGACATGGGTGTCCGGGCCGAGCGCATGGAACATGTCGATGATGTAGTCGATATAGTCGTCGAGGTCGAAGCTGCCGTCGGCCAGCGGCACCATGCGGGCGTCGACCCAGTCGGTGATGTGCACGTCGGCATGCGGCAGCATCGCTTCGACGGTGCCGCGCAGCAGCGTCGCGTAATGGCCCGACATCGGCGCCACGATCAGAAGCTTCGGATCGGGCTTGCGCCCGGCGGGGACAGCCCGCTCGAAACGGACCAGATTGCAGAACGGCTTGGACCAGACGGTCTTTTCGGTGACCTCGACGCTTTTCCAGTCGACGACGGTCTTAGCCAGCTCGAACTTTGGCTTGCCGTAGCGGCGCGTGGTGCGCTCGAACAGTTCGGCGGTCGCCGCGACCGAGCGGCCAAAGGACGTGTGCGAGACCGGGTTGAGCGGATTGGTGTAGAACATCCGCACCGCATCGGCATAGAAGCGGGCGGGCTGCAGTGCCGCATGGTTCATTTCGTAGAGCTGGTAGAACATCAAGAACCCCGCTGCTGCATGCGACCGAAGGGACGACGAGCAGCGCCGAGCCTTGAATCTCTCGCGGCGAGGTTAACAACATGTTGTTGCGATGCAATACGTCAATTGGTCTGACAAATGGTTTTTTTGTCAAAAGCCTTGGAAATCAGCCTTGAGCGGTAGAGCCGGCTCAATGTGCGGTGCCGCAATATGTAGGAAATGTGTCCGGCCCCTCTAGCCGGACATATCGGACATATTAGACGCGGGCCATGCAGACGGCGGTGTGACCCGAGCCGATGAAGCCGAGCTGGCTGGCGGCGCCCTTCGACAGGTCGAGCACACGGCCCTTGATGAAAGGACCGCGATCGTTGATGCGCACGACGACGCTGCGGCCATTGTTCTTGTTGGTCACCTTGAGCTTGGTGCCGAAGGGCAAGGTGCGGTGCGCGGCGGTCATCGCCGACGGGTTCATGCGCTCGCCGGACGCCGTGCGGGAGTGCAGCGCGTACCAGGACGCACGGCCGCACTGGGCGGCCGCGGAGGAGGCGGAGGCGCCGACCATCAGGCCAGCCGCTATCGTTACCGCGACAAGCGCGGTTTGCTTGGTTTTCATCATGTTGAGGGAATGGCTCCGTTTAGACAGACCCCAGCCGTTAAGGAACGACTAAGGCGAAATGCGGCAATCATCTGTCGGTTCCGTGGCGGAAGCACACGTTTGGAGTCAGCGGGAAACAGTTTGTCATGAGTCTTCCTGCATCGAGCCGCGTATCTGTGATGAACATCACGCCGGTTCCGAGCCAGTTCTGGCAAGATCGAGCGTTAACAAGCAAGTAGAGATGGACGCGATCGGATCGCTTCCTTTGGCTCTTTCATTGCCGCAGTGACACTGTTGACGATCGACTTGGAAAGGGAATTCCGCCGATGCGGTTGATGAGGAATTTGCTGGCGCTGATCGTGCTCGCCATCGGCCTGCTGTGGTCGCTGCAAGGCATCGGTCTTGTGCCGGGAAGCTTCATGACCGGCCAGTCGCAATGGCTCTGTATCGGTCTCCTCACCATGCTGGTCGGCTTGCTCGGTCTGGGCTGGGCAAACCGCTCGCGCATCTGACTGGGCCGCGTGCGGCTTCGCCCACTGGCTCGGTCGGTGCTGACAGAGCTGGCGATCCTTGCCCTTGAGATCGCCAAGGTGATGCGGCCCGCCACCGGCATGACATCAAGCGCGACCTTTGCCGCTGACGAACATGACCGTCGGCAAGGGCGGCGCCGTGCGTCCGGCTGGACGGACAGCGCCCGATAGAGTCAGGCGGCCTTTGCCGCCGGCTTGGCCGTCTTCACGTGGGTCACGCTGCGGCGTCCGTCGACGCTGACCGGCACATCGCCGTCGACGGTGGCACGGCGCACGACCCGCTGCTGGCTGCCATAGTCGTTCACCGCATAATGCTGGGTGGCGCGATTGTCCCAGATCGCGACGTCGCCGGCCTGCCACCGCCACCGCACGGTATTTTCGGGGGTGGTCACATAGGCCTGGAACAACTCGTAGAGTTTTGCGGAGTCGCTCTTCGACAGGCCGACAAAGCGCTGGACGAAGTTGCCGAGCAGCAGCGAGCGTTCACCGGTTTCCGGATGAACGCGCACGACAGGGTGCTCGGTTTCGTAGACGGTCGAGGTGAAGACCTCCTCGAAATGTTTCCTTTCCTCAGCGGAAGCGCGAGGACGCACGGCTGCGTAGTCGTAGGCGTTGCTGTGAATGGCCCAGAGATTGTCCGCCAGCAGTTTGAGCGGCGCCGGCAGGCTTTCATAGGCGGCATGGGTGTTCGACCAGATCGTATCGCCTCCGGCCGGAGGAATGACGACGCCGCGAAGCACGGAGAATTTCGGATAGGCGTCCACGAAGGTCACGTCCGTGTGCCATTGGTCCGCGCGACCGCCGCCGCGGCTCGAATCCAGATTGAGGATCGAAGCGGTGCCCGCAATCGGCCCTTGCGTCGGATGAGGCACAAGATCCCCCAGGCGCCGCGCGAACAGTTCATGCTCGGAATCATCGAGATGCTGCTGGCCGCGGAAGAAGATGACCTTGTGCTGCAAAAGAAGCTGGTTGATCGATGCTATGGTGGCATCCGACAGGTTTCCGCCAAGGCGAATGCCGCGGATTTCCGCGCCCACGCGGGCGGTCAGTGGAACAACGTCGGTCGCGGGAATGATCTGGTCGACAGGCGCAGGGTTGCTCATGGGAATCTCCTCGTTTCTGGTTGGGGGAAAAGGCAGGTCAACTGAGGTTGATCACTGGGACCAATATTGCCAGGCCCAGTAAAAGCCTTCGTCGCGTGGCGGCAGGCGGTCGCGCTCGGCATCGAGCTGCACGGGTGCCGGCGATCTGGGTTGGCGTTCAGGCTCCTTCGTCCAGGCGAGCAGCCAGTTGCCGAAATGGGCAAACAGCATGGCGGTGGAATGGGTCATCGTCATTCTCCCCTGCTTCGGTTATTCCCGTCCCGCCCAGGGAACGAGCGCGCGCTCGATCCGGCGGATGATGAATTCCAGCACGAAGGCGATTGCAGCGATCACCAGAATCCCCATCACCACGACGTCGGTGACCAGGAACTGGGCGGCCGACTGGATCATGAAGCCGAGGCCGCGCGTCGCTGCCACCAGCTCCGCGGCGACCAGCGTCGACCAGCCGGCGCCGAGCGCGATACGCAGCCCGGTCAGGATCGAGGGCAGCGCGCTGGGCAGGATCACATGCCGGACAAGCTGGAAGCGGCTGGCGCCGAGCGAGCGCGCCGCATTGATGCGCTCCTGCGAGACGCCGCGAACCCCGGATGCGGTCGAAAGTGCCACCGGCGCCAGCATGGCAATGGTGATCACCAGGATCTTCGACGGTTCGCCGATGCCGAACCAGATAATGACCAGCGGCAGATAGGCGAGCGGCGGGATCGGCCGCAGGAATTCCAGCAGCGGATCGAAGATGCCGCGCCCGATGGTGCTGATGCCGATGGCGAGCCCGACGGGAACGCCGACGAGAAGCGCGGCGATCAGCGCCGCGAACACGCGGCCCAGGCTGGCGACGACGTGTTGGGCGAGCGTCGCGTCGACGAAGCCGTCACGGGCGACGACGACGAACTTGGTCCATACGGCGAAAGGCGATGGCAGAAAGACCGGCGACACCAGCTGCAAGCGGGCCGACAGCGCCCATGCCGCGAGCACCGCCAGGATGGTGATGGCGCTGACTGCGCGTGCCGAAATCCCGCGCCGTTTCGGGCGTGGCCGCGACCACGGCACCGACAGCGCGCTGCTTTCGTCGGTCCTTGTGGTCGGCCGTTCGCTGTAAGAGGTAACGCTCACGCCGCCTCTCCTTCGAAGATCGCATCGGTCAGTTCGCCACGCGCCGCCGCGAAGGCCGGATCGGCCTTGATGCTGCGAATGGCCTCGCCGGCCGAGTAGCGCCGGCTGAAGCCGGTCTCGAAAATCCGCACCACGCGGCCCGGCCCGGGCGCCAGCACGACGATGCGGGTGGCCAGCACCAGCGCCTCCTCGATGCCATGCGTGACCATCAGCACGCCGACTTGGCTTGCGGTCCACAGATCGAGCAGCGTCGTCTGCATGCGTTCGCGCGTCAGCGCATCGAGCGCTCCCAATGGCTCGTCGAGCAGCAGGAATTCAGGTTCGGCGGCGAGCGCTCGGGCCAGGCCGACGCGCTGGCGCATGCCACCGGAAAGCTCCCAGATGCGCTTGTCGCCGGCGCCGTCGAGCTTGACCAGTCTGAGCAGCTCGTCCGCGCGCTGTGCCCGCTCGCCTGACGGCACGCCGCGCAGCCTGAGCGCAAAAGCGACGTTCTCTCGCGCGGTCAGCCACGGGAACAGCGCATCGTTCTGGAACACCACGGCGCGGTCCGGGCCAGGTGCCGTGATCGGTCGGCCTGCGATGCTGGCGCTGCCGCGCACCGGCTCGACCAGCCCGGCGGCGACATTGAGCAGCGAGGTCTTGCCGCAGCCGGAGCGGCCGACCAGCACGACGAAATCGCCCTTGGCGACGTTGATCGAGACACGCTCGACGGCTGGCGCTGCCTGGCCTTCGTAGTGCACCGAGACATTATCAAGCACGAGTTGAGGCATGGTCCCTCGCAGTAGGTCTGTAAATCCACCTGCCCGAGACCGCTCCTCGTCAGCGGTCCGGGCAGGCAGCACGCGTCGCGCGTCAGTTCGAGGCCAGTGCCTCGCTGACATATTTCGACGACACGTATTTCGAGTAGTCGGGCAGCACGGCGTCGATCTTGCCCTGCTCCTTGAGGAAGGCCGATGCCGCCTCGATCGCCTTGACCGTGCCGCCGCCGAGGAATTTGGCGGAGGCCTGCTCCTCAAGCGTCGGGAAGACGTAACCCTTGAGCAATTGCGGCACCTCTTCCAGCTTGGCGCCGGTGATCTTGGCGATCTTGGCTGCCTGCGGCGACGAAACCGACCAGGCGTCGGGCTTGGCGAGGAATTCGGCATAGGCGGCGCCCGTCACTTTGACGAAGTCGCGCACCGCTTCCGGGTGCTTTTCGGCAAAGTCGGTGCGCACGATCCAGGCATCGAAGGTCGGCGCGCCCCAGGCGGCGACCTGCGAGGAATCCAGCACCACTTTGCCGGTGGTCTTGATCTGGCCGAGCGCCGGATCCCAGACATAGGCCGCGTCGATGTCGCCGCGCGCGAAGGCGGCGGCGATCTCTGGCGGCCTGAGATTGAGGACCTCGACCGACTTCGGATCGACGCCTTCATGCTTCAGCGCGGCGAGCAAGCTGTAATGCGTGGTCGACACGAACGGCACCGCCACCTTCTTGCCGGCAAGGTCGGCGATCTTCTCGATGCCGGCGCCGTTGCGGGCGACCAGCGCTTCGGATTCGCCGATCAGGCCGACGACGAAGATGGTCTGGATCGGCAGCTCGCGGCTGGCCGCGGCCGCCAGCGGGCTCGAGCCGACATAGCCGATATCGACCGAGCCGGAGGCGACCGCCGCGATCACGTCGGCGCCGGAATCGAATTTGCGCCAGTCGATGGCCGCCTTGGTGGCCTTCTCATAGGCGCCGTCGGCCTGCGGCACTTTCGAGGGTTCGACCACGGTCTGGTAGCCGATGGTGATCTTGAGGTCGTCGGCCTGTGCCGGGCCGAGGAACGCGGCGCCGGCAAGTGCCGCCGACGAGAGCAGGATAATGCGTCGTGAAATGATCGACATGATGGGCTCCATGAAAAGCAAAAATCGGATTGCCTTTTCATAGTCCGCTAATTCTATCGTTCTTGTAGAGTTAAATCCTTCCAACAGCGGCAGCTTGAGTGGAAAAAAGCCACTGGTGATAGGCTGGCGAAGCACAAAACGCGGCTGCTACGGGCGCGACCGCGGCAGATGGCACCGGACCGTCAAGGCTGGCCGAAGCGTCCGAGTTCGTCATCCCAGGGTCTCCGCGACGTCGCTTCGCACCTGCTCCGTCCTCGAAGCGAATGCGACAACCGCCTGCCAAGAACCGAGATTTCAGGAGAAAGCCTCATTCGACAAATCCATGCTTCAAACTCACGCCGAATTGAAACCCCATTCCCTGTCTTCGGGAGTAACTATAGTATTCTTATCGACATTAGGGAGTTGAACACGATGAGCGACCACACCCACCGCATCCCGGCGATCGCTCGTGGCATCGAGTCCGAGCCGCGTTTCTGTGTCCTCAGCGTCACAAGCGCGGCCTAAAATCGCTCCTGCGGCTTGAAAACCAAACAAAATCAACAGCGATCGGCTTGTATATCATGTCACTAGAATTTATGTGTCATGACAGCTTGGACGCGGCGGGGAGGCACGCCAGGCGTTTCGCAACCGATGGCTTCAGGCCATCGCAGGATAGAGAAACGTTCGGCTTATGCTCACCAAGAAGGGCAAGTACGGTCTCAAGGCGCTCGTCCATCTCGCGCACTTGCCGGTTGGACAGCTCGCCTTCGTCGGCGATATCGCCACCGGCAACAACATCCCGAAGAAGTTTCTTGACGCCATCCTCGGCGAATTGCGCAATGCCGGCTTCGTCCAGAGCCGCAAGGGCAAGGAAGGCGGTTATCGCCTGGCGCGACCGGCCGAAGAGATCAAGGTCGGCCATGTCGTGCGCGTGCTCGACGGGCCGCTTGCGCCCATCCCTTGCGCCAGCCGCACCCAGTACCAGCGCTGCGAAGACTGCAACGAGGCGACATGCCAAGTCCGACATCTGATGCTGGAGGTCCGGCAGGCGATCGCCGAGGTGCTGGATCAGCGCAGCCTCGCCGAGATGCGCGATATCGGCCTCGACGACCTTGCGGTCGCGAGGGACATCGACGACCTTCCGGTTGCGACGAAGATCCAGGCCTGAACACGCCAAGGCAGGCGGTGCGCGCATGACGACCGGGCGCGCCAACTCGATCATCATCGTCGGCGGCGGCGCCAGCGGCGTCGTGCTCGCCGCGCATCTCTTGAAATCGCCCAATCCCGATCTGCGCGTCACGCTGATCGAGAAGCGTCCGCATTTCGGCCAGGGCATGGCCTATTCGACGCTGCTGTCGGCGCATGTGCTCAATGTCAGCGCCGCCGGCATGAGCGCCTATGCCGACGATCCAGGCAATTTCGCGCGCTGGCTGCTGGAGCGCGGCCTGGCCAATCCGGACCAGGGGCCGTTCTATGCGCCGCGCAGCCTCTATGCCCGCTACCTGAAGGAGTTGCTCGACGAGCTTGAGGCCCGCGAACGTGAGACCGGCCGCCTGCGCCTGATCCGCGAGGAGAGCCTGTCGATCTCGCCCACTGCCTCCGGCGTCGAGGTGGCTTTGGCCAACGGCACCAGTGTGGTTGCCCATCTCGCCGTGCTTGCCACCGGCCATGACGAGCAGCCTGGCGCCGGCCAGGGCCACGCGATCAGGATGGGGACGGAAGCCGACACCGCGCTCGATGCGGACGCCCGAGTCCTTGTGCTGGGAACCGGCCTCAGCATGGTCGATGCCTTTCTCTCGCTCGAGCAACGCGGTCACAAGGGCGAGATCATCGCCGTGTCCCGGCGCGGGCTGCTGCCGTCGCCGCACCGCAAGGGCAATCCGATCAAGCTCGATGTCGCCGACATCCCGCTCGGCACCCAGCTTTCCTATTTCGTCGGCTGGTTCCGCGACCTGATCCGCGAAAACCAAAGGGCGGGCATAGACTGGCGCGACGTGGTCGACGGTCTGCGGCCCTTCAACCAGAAGATCTGGCAGAACTGGCCGTCCTCCGCCAAGCGCCGCTTCGTCGAGCACACCAAGGCCTGGTGGGACATCCACCGGCATCGCCTGGCGCCGCAGGTGCATGCCCGCGTCACCGAGGCGGTGCAGTCGGGCCGCATCCGTCCCGTCGCCGGCCGCGTCGTCGGCATCGAGGCCGGCGATCAATTCAAGGTGCAGGTCCAGTCCCGTCACACGCAGGCGCTCGAAACGCTGGAAGTCGCCCGCCTCTATGATTGCACCGGTATCGCCAGGGACATCTCGACCACCTCGAACAGCGTCGTGCGCTCGCTGGTCGAGCGCGGGCTGGCGCGGCCGGACCCGCTGCGGCTTGGCCTCGACGTGATCGGCCAATTGCGAGATCATCGGCAGCGACGGGAGTGTATCGGCCAAGATCCTCGCCGTCGGGCCGCTGACCAGAGGCACCTTCTTCGAGATCGACGCCATCCCGGATATCCGCGTCCAGTGCGCGAGGCTCAGCAAGCAGCTGCTGGGATAGGGTGCGCCGACATTCAGGTGATGCCGGCCTGCGAATGGTGGTTTCCTGCGCTTCCGGTGCTCACGTACTTCAAGTACGCTCCGCTCCGGTTCTCGGAAACCACCTTTCTCGGCTCGGCCTGACCTGAATCTCAGCACACCCTGGCGCCGGTGCGAGAGTTCGTGGAATTTCATTCCTCGTCTGGCCGTCGGATTGGCACGGTCTATCTTCTTTCCAACGGCGATCGGCTGGAAAAGACGCTAGGTTGACCCATGGAGCCTCTGACATGAGCGCGCATAGAACCGCTGCACCCGACAGTGCCCCGTCGGAAAACGCAATGTCCCGCCTGCGCCCGCCCTATGCCTCGGTGCTCGACCTGATCGGGCAGACGCCCATCGTCGAACTGACCAAGTTCGACACCGGCAAGTGCCGCCTGTTCATCAAGCTCGAAAGCCAGAACCCCGGCGGCTCGATCAAGGACCGCATCGCGCTGTCGATGATCGCCGCCGCCGAGAAGCAGGGCAAGCTCAAGCGCGGCGGCACCATCGTCGAGGCGACTGCCGGCAATACCGGACTCGGCCTTGCCCAGGTCGGCATACCCAAGGGCTACCGCATCATCCTCGTCGTGCCCGACAAGATGTCGCGCGAAAAGATCCAGCATCTGCGCGCGCTCGGCGCCGAAGTGCGCATGACGCGCTCCGATGTCGGCAAGGGCCATCCGGAATATTATCAGGACATGGCCGAGAAGATCGCAGCGGAAGTGCCTGGCGCCTTCTACGCCAATCAGTTCGCCAATCCGGCCAACCCGCTGGCGCATGAGACCACCACCGGCCCCGAAATCTTCGCCCAGCTCGAAGGCGACATCGACGCGGTGGTGGTCGGCGTCGGCTCCGGCGGCACGCTGACCGGGCTTGGCCGCTATTTCGCGAAAGTATCGCCGAAGACCGAGATGGTGCTGGCCGATCCGGTCGGCTCGGTGCTGGCGCCGCTGATCAAGACCGGCAAGATGGAAGAGGCCGGAAGCTGGACCGTGGAAGGCATCGGCGAGGATTTCGTGCCGCCCAATGCCGACCTGTCGTTGGTGAAGAAGGCCTACTCCATCCCCGACAAGCAGAGCATGCTGGCGGTGCGCGATCTCCTGTCCCGGGAAGGCATTTTGGCGGGCTCGTCGTCGGGCACATTGCTGTCGGCCGCCCTTCGCTATTGCCGCGAGCAGACCGTCGCCAAGCGCGTCGTCACCTTCGTCTGCGACAGCGGCAACAAATATCTGTCAAAGGTGTTCGACGATTTCTGGCTGGCCGAGCAGGGCCTTGCCGAGCACGAGCAGCATGGCGACCTGCGCGACCTCGTCATGCGCTCGCACCGCACCGGCGACACGGTCTCTATCGGCCCGGACGAAAGCCTGCTCAACGCCTATGGCCGCATGCGCCGCTCCGACGTCTCGCAGCTGCCAGTGCTGGACGCCGGCAGGCTGGTCGGCATCGTCGACGAAAGCGATATCCTGGCCAAGGTCGACGGCCCCTATGACGGCCGCTGGGACCGTTTCAACGCCCCGGTGCGCACCGCCATGACGCTCGAACCTGCACACGCTGCAGGCCAGCCAGACGCTCGACGCGCTATTGCCGGTCTTCGACCGCAACGAGGTCGCCATCATCTTCGATGGCGACGAGTTCGTTGGCCTGATAACCCGCATCGACCTGATCAACCATTTGAGGCGCGCACGATGACCACGCAAGCACACCGCCATCGGGCAAGAACCGCCTGGCCTTTTCGACGCGCACCATCCATGGCGGCCAGAGCCACGATCCGCTGACCGGCGCGGTGATGGTGCCGATCTACGCCACCTCCACCTACGGCCAGCAGTCGCCCGGCGTGCACAAGGGTTTCGAGTACGCCCGCAGCCAGAACCCGACCCGCTTCGCCTTCGAGCGCGCAGTGGCCGATCTCGAAAGCGGCACCGCCGCCTTCGCCTTCGCCTCGGGCCTCGCCTCGATCTCGACCGTGCTGGAACTGCTCGATTCCGGCGCCCACATCGTCGCCACCGACGACATCTATGGCGGCACCTTCCGTCTGCTGGAGCGGGTGCGCAAGCGCTCGGCCGGCCTCCAGGTCAGCTTCGCCGACTTCACCGATCTTGCCGCGGTCGAGGCCGCGATCCGCCCGGAGACAAAACTGCTCTGGGTCGAGACGCCGACCAACCCGCTGCTGCGCGTCGTCGATCTCGAAGCGGTCGCGGCCTTGGCGAAACGCAAGGGTCTGCTCACCGTCGCCGACAACACTTTCTGCAGCCCCTACATCCAGCGGCCGCTGGAACTCGGCATCGACATCGTCGTCCACTCGACGACGAAGTATCTCAACGGCCATTCCGACATGGTCGGCGGCGTGGCGGTCGTCGGCGACAACAAGGATCTGGCCGCCCAGCTGAAATTCCTGCAAAACGCCATCGGCGCCATCTCCGGTCCGTTCGACAGTTTCCTGGCGCTGCGCGGCATCAAGACATTGGCGCTCAGGATGGAGCGGCACTCCTCGAACGGCCTGAAGATCGCGCAATGGCTGGAAAGCCGGAAAGATGTGCGCCGCGTCATCTATCCCGGGCTGCCCAGCCATCCGCAGCATGACATCGCCAGGCGCCAGATGCATGCCTTCGGCGGCATGATCTCGGTCGAGCTCGATCGCGACCTTGCGGGAACAAAACGCTTCCTCGAGCGCACCCAGTTGTTCACGCTGGCCGAAAGCCTCGGCGGCGTCGAAAGCCTGATCGAGCACCCGGCGCTGATGACGCACGGCTCGATCCCCGCCGAAAAGCGCGGCGCCATCGGCATTTCGAACTCGCTGGTGCGGCTCTCGGCCGGCATCGAGGATGGCGATGATCTGATCGCGGATCTGGAGCAGGCGCTGAAGGGCTGAGCATCCGGCCTCCCGGCGCCCTCGCCCTGGCCCAAACGTCCAGCCTTTGCAATTTCGGATTCCACTCTAAAGTGAGCCGACTTTGCGATCTCCGGAGGCGTGATGCGCGTGATCGTGCTGGGTGGCGGCGTTGTCGGCGTCACCACCGCCTATCAGCTGCAGAAGGACGGCCACGAGGTGGTGCTCCTCGAGCGCCAGGCACAGGTCGCCACTGAGACCAGCTGGGGCAATGCCGGCATGATCGCGCCGGGACATTCCTTCGTCTGGTCGTCGCCCAGGGCGCCGATGATCCTTTTGAAATCGCTGGTGCTCAAGGATCAGGCGCTGCGCTTCAAACTCTCGGCCGATCCCAGGCTCTACAGCTGGTCTTGGCTGTTCCTGTTGGAGTGCACGGCCGAGAAGGCGCGGCGCAACACGCTGCTCAAGCATCGACTTGCCGCCTATTCGCAATCCGTGCTGCACGAGGTCATCGCCGACGAGGCCATCGCCTACGACCGCAATGATCGCGGCATCCTCTATTTCCATCGCAGCCAGCAGGCGCTCGACAAGGGCGTCGAGCATATGAAGCTGCTGGAGTCCGACGGACAGGTGATAAAAGTGCTCGACCGCGACGGCGTCGTCGCGCTCGATCCGTCGCTGGCTTCCGCCAAGGAGAAGATCGCCGGCGGCATCTATTGCCCGACCGACGAGACCGGCGACCCGGCCAAATTCACCAGGGCGCTGGCGGCAAAAATCGTCGAGCGCGGCGGCGCAATCCACACCGGCACGACCATCACCGGCATCGAGACATCGGGCGACGGCGTCGCCCAGGTGCTGACCGACAAGGGCAGCTTCAAGGGTGACGCCTATGTGCTGGCGCTCGGCTCCTACAGCCCGATCCTTGCCAGGACGATCGGCATCAGCCTGCCGATCTATCCGATCAAGGGCTATTCGCTGACCATCCCGATCGGCAACCGGCCGCAGCCGCCGACCATCGCGTCCGTCGACGAGCACAATCTGGTCGCCATCTCGCGCTTCGGCGACCGCATCCGCGTCACCGCGACGGCCGAGTTCGCCGGCTACGACACCAGCCACAAGCCGGCCGATTTTGCTTTCATGAAAGGCGTGACCGAGGAGCTTTACCCCGAAGGCGCCGATTACGACCGCGCCGAGATGTGGGCGGGCCTGAGGCCTATGACGCCGAACAATCTGCCCGAGTTCGGCCAACGGCGTCTGCGCAACCTCTATTTCAACACCGGGCACGGCCATATCGGCTGGACGATGTCGCATGGCTCGGCCCGCATCACCGCCGATCTGATCGCCGGCCGCCGGCCTGCCATTTCCATGGACGGACTTTTGAACTGAGAGCATGATCCAGAAGAGAAGATGAAGAGGTACGCCATGTCCGCCAACCTTGCCGCCGCCCGCCTTGCCTCTTCCGGACCGATCGATCTCGGCGTGCTGCCGTCGGAGCTCGACGGCGGCTTGGCCTCGCGCGCCGCGATCGGCCTTGCGATCCTCGCCACCGACCAGACGCTGGAACATGAATTCCGCGCCCTGGTGCGCATTCCCGGCGTCGCCTTCTACGAGGCCCGCGTCTTCAACGACCACAACATCACGCCGGACACGCTGCGCGCCATCGGACCGAGGATCGCGCCATGCGTCGACCTCATCCTGCCCAGCCTCCCGCTCGACGTCGTCGGCTTCGGCTGCACCTCGGCAACGATGACGCTCGGCGAGGAGGCGGTGTTCGCCGAGATCCGCAAGGCGCGGCCCGGCGTCGCCTGCACCACGCCGGTCACCGGGGCACTCGCCGCCTTCAAGGCGCTCGGCGTCAAGGGCATCGGCCTGCTGACCCCCTATTCACCGAAGATCAACGAAGGCCTCGTTGCCTATTTCACCGGCCGTGGCCTCGACATAGCGGCCGTCGCCACCTTCGACCGGCAGGACGACCGCGAAGCCGCCCGCATCTCGCTCGCCTCGATCGAGGCAGCCGCCGAGCGCATGGCCGCGACGCCCGGGGTGGAGGCGATCTTCATCTCCTGCACCAGCCTACGCGTCGCCGAAGCGGTGGCAGGCCTCGAACAGCGCATCGGCATCCCCGTCACCTCCAGCAACCACGCCATGGCCTGGCATTGTTTGCGGCTCGCGGGGATCGATGATGTCGTGCCCGCAGGCGGCAGGCTATTCGGGTTGCCGGCGAGCTGACGCCAGCTTGATAATCTCCAGGATCGAAATCCACGGATTAACGAATCGGAAGTCTTTGCTTAACCGTTCGCCTCTATGTCCCGCCATGGGGGGCATGACAGAGTGAGCACGATGAGCGACAGCCCCGACAAGCGCAACGAATGGCGCGCCATTTTCTATGTGCAGGCCCGTGTCGCCATCCTGTTCGTGCCGGTCGTCGCCAGCCTGCTGATCATAGCGACACTTGCCGGCAACCAGCGCAAATCCGTCCCCGATGCCATCGACCGGACCGTCACAGGCTCCGTGAGATAAACGGCGCAACGACCGGCGCTGAGCGCCTGTCGGCGGCATCAGCGCTCCGGCGGGTGCAAGCTCAATAGAAGCGCGGGATCGGGCCGTTCTGCGGCGTCACATCGATCGCCGAGGTCGATAAACACCTCGTCGACATAGCACCAGCCCCAGCCTTCCGGCGGGTCGTAGCCCTCGATGACCGGATGCTTGGTCGCATGAAAATGCTTGGTGGCGTGGCGGTTGGGCGAGTCGTCGCAGCAGCCGACATGGCCGCAGGTGCGGCAGAGCCGCAGATGCACCCACCACGAGCCGCTCTTCAGGCATTCCTCGCAGCCGAGCGCGCTCGGCGTCACTTGCTTGATGTCGCCCGCATGTCTGCATTCGTCCGCCATCAGCTCTCTCCTGGACCGCTCTGCGGCGCGACGGCGTCGCCGCCGTTCGCGCGAGATAGGCGTGCAATGCCGCCACCACCTGGGCGCCTTCGCCGACGGCGGCAGCCACGCGCTTGACCGAGCCCGAGCGCACGTCGCCGATGGCGAACACCCCGCTGCGGCTCGTTTCCATCAGGCCATGCGCCGGTGCAAGGTCCGGCCCGGTGCGCACGAAGCCCTTGGCGTCCAGCGCGACGTTGCATTGCGCCAGCCAGTCGGTGTTCGGGTCGGCGCCGATGAACAGGAAGAGATGGCGGATGGGGCGCGTCGTTTCCGCGCCGGTTGCGCGATTGCGCCAGCGCACCGCGTCGAGATTGCCCTCGTGGCCTTCCAGCGCCACGACCTCGGTCTCGGCCAGTATTTCGATGTTCGGCTGCGCCTTGATGCGCTCGACCAGATAGCGCGACATGGTGGCGTCGAGACTGCCGCCGCGCGCCAGCAGCGCTCACCTTGCGCACCTGGCTGGCCAGGTAGACAGCCGCCTGTCCCGCCGAATTGCCGGCGCCGACCAGCGCCACCTCCTGGCCGCTGCACAGCCGCGCCTCGATCGGCGAGGCCCAATAATGCACGCGATGTGCCCTCGAATTGCGCCAGGTTGGCGACATCGAGGCGGCGGTAGCGCGCGCCGCTGGCGATCACCACCGTGCGCGCCCGCACGGTCTCGCCGTCGCCGACATCGAGCGCGTAGCCGCCGGCGGCACTGCTGAGCAGCCTGGCTTCGTCGGGGATGACCATTTCGACGCCGAACTTCTGCGCCTGGTTGTAGGCGCGCGCCATCAGCGCCATTCCCGAAATGCCGGTCGGGAAGCCGAGATAGTTCTCGATGCGCGAGGAGGCGCCCGCCTGGCCGCCGAAGGCGCGGCAGTCGAGCACGATCGTCGACAGGCCTTCGGAGGCCGCATAGACCGCGGCCGCCAGCCCCGCCGGCCCGGCGCCGACAATGGCCACGTCGTAGACTTTGGTCGGTGTCGATCGGCCGCAGCAGGCCGATGCAGCGGGCGAGTTCGCTCTCGCCGGGATTGTGCAGCAGCTTGCCGTTCGGACAGAGCACGATCGGCAGATGGTGCGGGTCGACGTGGAAGCGCTCGATCAGGGTTTTGGCGCAGGGTCGATGTCGGAATCAAGCGCCCGGTGCGGCTGGCCGCTGCGGGCCAGAAAACCCTGCAGCCGCAACATGTCGCCATTGCCGGCGGGTCCGATGATGATCGGCCCGCTGGTGCCGCTTTCCAGCAGCCCGACACGGCGCAGGATCAGCGCCCGCATGATGCGCTCGCCGAGATTGGCCTCCTGCACCATCAGGTCGCGCAGCCGCTGCGAGGGGATGACGAAGGCCTCGACCGGCTGGGTGGCCTCGGCATTGACCAGCGACGGGCGGCTCGAAAGCTGCGCCAATTCGCCGATGAAGTTGCCCGCACCGTGGGTGACGATCGTCTCGCGTCGGCCGAGCCCGGCATCCTGGGTGATATCGACCTTGCCCGACAGGACGACGATCAGGCCGGGCGCCACTTCGCCGGCGGTGACGATATGCTCGCCGGCGGCGTAGGCACTGGCCTCGCCGAACCGGCGCATGCGCTCGATGTCCGCCTCGGCCAGGATGGGGAACATCTGGTCACGACGGGCGGCGATGGTCGGGCTGATGGATTGAGCCATGGCTTCGACCGTAGCGCTGCGGTCGACGGGTTTGAAGCGGTTTGTTAAGATGCCTGACCAGGAGGGCAGGTTGGCGCCAACAAAAAAGCCCGGACGAACCGGGCTTTCTTCTTTAGGTTTCTGAACCATATCGAATGGTCTCGAAACGGGAATTTGGTGCCCAGAAGAGGACTCGAACCTCCACTCCTTGCGGAACACGGACCTGAACCGTGCGCGTCTACCAATTCCGCCATCTGGGCTGGTGCGGGCTCATGTAAGCGGGCAAGCGACGGGTGTCAACGCGCTTTTTTCAAGCGACGCCGCAACGATCTGCTATGCGCCGGCTCAGCTCTTCCAGCACTTCCTTCGACGCCACGGTGGAATCGGCGTTGAGCTTGTAGATGACCGGCACGCCGGTGCCGAGTTCCAGCTTGACGATCTCCTCGCCGCGACTTGCCGTCCAGCGCCATGATCAGCGCGCGCAGCGAATTGCCGTGCGCGGCGACCAGCACGGTTTCGCCGCGCAGCACATGCGGCTGCATGTCGTGCAGATAGTAGGGCCAGACGCGGGCGCCGGTGTCCTTCAGGCTTTCGCCGCCGGGCGGCGGGACGTCGTAGGAGCGGCGCCAGATATGCACCTGCTCCTCGCCCCATTTCTTGCGCGCGTCGTCCTTGTTGAGGCCGGAGAGGTCGCCATAGTCGCGCTCGTTCAGCGCCTGGTCGCGGATCGTCTTCAGATCGCTCTGGCCGACCGCGTCGAGAATGTGCTGGCAGGTCTTCTGCGCCCGGATCAGCGCCGAGGTGAAGGCGATGTCGAATTTCAGGCCGCGCGCCTTGAGCTTCTGCGCCGGCCGTCCTTGGCCTCCTCGTGGCCCTGCTCGGTCAGGTCGACGTCGCGCCAGCCGGTGAACAGGTTCTTCAGGTTCCATTCGCTCTGGCCGTGGCGCACGAGCACGAGAGTTCCCGACATGTTTGCTCCTTCAAGGTTGGTGGATCAGGCCGTCTCAGCTCAGGCCGAGCACGTCCCGCATCGAATACAGTCCGGGCTTCTTGCCGCGCGCCCAGAGCGCGGCCTTGACCGCGCCGCGGGCGAAGATCGCGCGGTCCTCGGCATGGTGGGCAAGCGTGATGCGCTCGCCGGTGCCGGCCAGGATCACGGTGTGGTCGCCGACCACCGAGCCGCCGCGCAGCGTGGCGAAGCCGATCGAGCCCGTCTTGCGCGCGCCGGTATGGCCGTCGCGCGACGCGCACATCGTTGCCGGCAAGCGCGAATGCCGCGCCCGGCCGCCGCCGCCTCGCCGAGCAGCAGCGCCGTGCCCGACGGCGCATCGACCTTGTGCGGTGATGCATTTCCAGGATCTCGATGTCGAAATCCTCGGCGTCGAGCGCCTTCGCCGCCTGCTCGACCAGCACCGCCAGCAGATTGACGCCGAGGCTCATATTGCCGGATTTGACGATCGTCGCATGGCGCGCCGCCGCCGCGATCTTCGCATCGTCGTCGGCCGAGCAGCCGGTGGTGCCGATGACATGGGCGATGCGCGCCTGCGCCGCGTAGCCGGCGAATTCGACGGTCGCGGCCGGCGCGGTGAAATCGAGCACGCCGTCGGCCTTGGCGAAGACCGGCAGCGGATCGTCGCTGATCGGCACGTTGATGATGCCGATGCCGGCGAGCTCGCCGGCATCCTTGCCGAGATAGGGCGAGCCCGGCCGCTCGACCGCGCCGGCGACGCGCGCGCCCGGCATCGTGTGGATGGCGCGGATCAGCGTCTGGCCCATGCGGCCGGCCGCGCCCACCACCACCAGGCCCATATCGCTCATGCTGTTCTCCCGACCGCCTTCTTTCCACGCTGAGCGCGGCAGCCGGAGTTTGGATTGGCTTGGCGTCGTCGACAAGCCCCAGCCCCTTCTTGCCCTGCACCCGGTGGAAGCGGGCATAGACGCTGTGCGGATCGGCCATCAGCGCGGCATGCGTGCCTTCCTCGACCAGCCGGCCCTCTTCCAGCACGATGATGTGGTCGGCATTGACCACCGTCGACAGCCGGTGCGCGATGACGATGGTGGTGCGCCCTTCCATGACATGGGTCAGCGCCTCCTGGACGCGCGCCTCGGCCTCGTTGTCGAGCGCCGAGGTCGCCTCGTCGAGCAGCAGGATCGGCGCATTGCGCACGATGGCGCGGGCGATCGACACGCGCTGGCGCTGGCCGCCGGACAGCGTCGACGCCGTTCTCGCCGACCGGCGTGTCATAGCCCTGCGGCTGCTGGCGGATGAACTCGTCGGCCGCGGCCTGCTTCGCGGCCTGCTCGATCTCGGCGTCGGTGGCGCGACAGCCGGCCATAGCGGATGTTGTCGCGGATGCGTGCCCTCGAACAGATAGGGCGGCTGCGAGACATAGGCGATCGAGCCGCGCAGCGACTGCTTGGTGACTTTGGAGATGTCCTGGCCGTCGATCGTCGATCGCTGCCCTGCGTCGACATCGTAGAAGCGCTGCAAGCAGCGCCACCAGCGTCGATTTGCCGGCGCCGGAGGCGCCGACGATGGCCGTCATCTTGCCGGCGTGCGGCGACGAAGCTCAGCTCCTGCAGCACCGGCATTTCCGGCGCATAGCCGAACGTGCACGTTGTCGAAGCGCACCTCGCCGGTGGTGATCCTGGCTTCGGCCGCGTCCGGCGCATCGCCCTGCTGCGGCTGGAGGTCGAGAAGCTCGTAGATCATGCGCGCATTGACCAGGGCGCGTTCCATGCCGACCTGCATGCGCGCCAGCCGCCGCGCCGGATCATAGGCCAGCATCAGCGCCGTGATGAAGGAAAAGACCGCGCCCGGCGGCTGGCCGAGAACGGTCGCCCGATAGCCGGAATAGGCGATCACGCTGGCGAAGGCGAAACCGGCCAGCATCTCGGAGATCGGCGTCAGCCGCTCCGAGACGCGGGCGATCTTGTTGTGACGCTGTTCGGCATCGTCGGCGAGCTTGCCGATGCGGCGCGACAGCTCGTCCTCCATGGTGAAGGCCTTGACGATGGCGATGCCTTGCGTGGCCTCCTGCATGGCGCCGATCAGCCGCGAATTGATCTGCACCGATTCACGGGTGATGCGCCGCACCCGGCGCATCAGGTAGGTCGACGGTATAGATCAGCGGCGGCCCGATCAGCAGGGAGCTGAGCGACAGCACCGGATCCTGGTAGATCATGACGCCGACCAGGCCGACCAGCGAGACAGCGTCGCGCGCGATCGAGGTCAGCGTCATCGACAGCAGGTCGCGAATGCCGCTGACGTTCTCGTTGACCTGCGCCGCCAGCCGGCCGGAACGCGTGTCGTTGAAGAAGCTCGACGCCGAGCTTCATCAGATGGTCGAAGATGCGCTGCTGGTAGCGCGCGACCAGATTGTTGCCGATCTTGGCCAGCGTCACCGCCTGGCCGTAGCCGGCGAAGCCGCGCAGCATGAAGGCCCCGAGCAATACCGGCGCAGATCCAGGGGATCAGGTCGCCGCGCCGTTCGTAGAAGATCTGGTTGACGATCGGGCTCATGATCCAGGCGGTGAAGGCCGTCGTGGCCGACACGATCAGCAGGCACAGTGATCGGCAACGACATAGCGACCAGCGATAGTCGCGGCCGTTTTCGGCGAGGATGCGGCGAATGACCGCCACGACCTCGCCCGGCCGGGCTCTTCGCTTGGTGTTGGGATTTGATTGGTTCAAGTCGCTGGCGTTCCGTCGGTCCGTCGTCTGGTCATGCCGCAGGGCTGGAATTCGGCACCCCTCTTAGCGCCCTGGCGCGGCTTGCCTATGGCGAAACTTCGTGCGGCCGGGACGTGGCGACCGCGCCGGCACGTCAGCGGGTTATGCCCGCCAGCGCCGTCCCGCCGTCTGGACGCCGAACAGCGAAGGGTTTCGGGCATAGGCGGCAAGGCCGAGAAGCGCCGCCAGCGGATGGGTGATGACATAGACCGGCATGGCGCGCATCAGCGCGCTGTGCGGCGCCTTGTCCTCGAAGGCGGCGCGGAAATTGCCGGCTTTCAGCGCCGGCACGATCTTTTGCGCGATGCCGCCGGTCAGGAACACGCCGCCGCGGCTCATGAACACCAGCGCCAGATCGCCGGCGGTGCGGCCGAGGCAGGTGACGAACATCGCCAGCGCTTCTTCGGCGACCGGATCGGTCTTCGCCAGCGCCGCGGCGGTGATCTCGGCCGGCGTGGTGAAGGGCGCCGGCTTGCCGTCGGCCTTGGCCACCGCGCGATAGACGTTGACCAGGCCGCGCCCGCACAGGATCTGCTCGCCGGAAATGCGGCCTTCGAGCTTCTCGATATGCGGGAAAACCTGGAAATCGCGCGGCGTGCGCGGGCCGATATCCATATGGCCGCCTTCGCCGGGCACCGGGATCCAGTGGTTGAGCGCATGGATCAGCCCGGCGACGCCGAGCCCGGTGCCGGGGCCGAGCACGACGCGGCCGGCATTGGCCTCCGGCGTGCCGCCGCCGATCTTTTCCATATGCTCTTCGCCGAGCGCGACGACGGCCAGCGCCTGCGCCTCGAAATCGTTGAGCACGACGATGTCGCTCAGGCCAAGATTGGCGAACATCTTCCTTCGGCTTGACCACCCAGGGACAGTTGGTCAGCGGGATCTCGTCGCCGTCGACCGGCCCGGCGACCGCCAGCACCGCCGAATTCGGGCCGGACCGACGAGCGGTCGAGCACCGCCGCCTGGATCGCCTCGTCGATGGTGTTGAAATTGGCCGTCTGGACGATCTGCGGCTCGGTCGGCTTCCGAATTCGCGTCGAGCACGATCGAAAAGCGCGCATTGGTGCCGCCGATGTCGCCGATCAGGACCGGAAACCGCAGCGCTGTTCGTCGTCGTCGCCTTGACATGCTCTTGGTCGTCCCCATTCCGGCGGCGTCTGCGCGCCGTTTCATCGATTGACTAGCGCATGACTTCGGAAAGGGAAAGCGTCGGTTCGCCATTACTGCGCCGTCACGTTTGCCGCGGCCGTCGGCCGCGGCAGCGGGAATGCCGATCTCGGGCGTCGGCGGTGAAGGCGCTTGGCCGAGGCCGGGCAAGCGCGGCCGGCGTTGCTCGGCACATCTGGCGCCGTCGGCAGGCGCGTCCGCCGGCTCCGGCGCCGCTGGCCGCGACCGGCACGCCGCCGCCATGATAGGTGGCGGCTTCCGCCGAGGCCGGCGCCGGCGCGTCGAGCACGGCGCTGGCATTGCTTCGGCAGGTTCGCCATCGTCATCAGGTCGCGCGCCTTGGGCGCATCCGGGTTCTTGTTGGGCCGCCACGGCTCCTCGGTGAACCACCAGGCCAGCGACTTGCCGCAGCCGTCGTCGCCGGGCGTCGCCTCCTGCCCCTTGCAGTTGGGCGAGCCCGGCTGGCAGCCGATGCGGATGTGGAAATGATAGTCATGGCCCCAGAACGGCCGGATCTTGCGCAGCCAGGTGCGGTCGCCGGTGACGGTGTCGCAGAGCTTCTTCTTGATGCCGGGATTGACCAGGATGCGCTCGACTTCCGGATAGCTCGCCGCGCGCTTCAGCAGCCGCGTATGCGCCGGCGTCCACAGCGCGTCCTTCACCAGATGCGTCTTTTCGTCGACCATCAAGGTGGCGCTCATGTTTTCGCGCTCGCTGGGTCGAAAGCTTGCGGTCGGGCATCGGCGTCAGCCAGATGTCGGCGTCGAGGCCGATCTGGTGCGAGGCATGGCCGGTCAGCATCGGCCCGCCGCGCGGCTGCGAGATATCGCCGATCAGCAGGCCCGGCCAGCCGTCGGCGCGCGGCGTCGCGCGACAGTTTCTCGATCAGCGCGATCATCGTCGGATGGCCCCAGCGGCGGTTGCGCGACGGCCGCATCACCTGCCAGGTCGGGCCGTCCATGGGGATGGCGACGCCGCCGGCAAAGCAGCCCTTGGAATAGAAGCCGAAGGATTGCGCCGCCGCCACCGCCGGCAGCTTCTTGGCGCCGAACAGGTCTTTTGCCCGCGGCTCGGCCGTCGAGCGCGCCCGCGACCAGCCCGGCGAGGGCAAGCGATGGCCAGCGCCGCCGTCAGGAACGGCCGTTCTGCCGGGCAATGATCGCATCGACATCGTCATGAACCGGATCCCCTCCGCAACAGGCCGCGAACCATGGCGAATCATACCACGCCCGGCGCCGCGCTTCGATCATGCCCGCTTCATCGGGCTGCGCGCCTCGCCGTCGCGCCAGCTGCCGTCGGCCCACATATGGTCGAACGCCGCGCGGTAGTCGGGAAAGCGGAAGTCGATAGCCGGCCGCCTTGATCGCCGCGTTGGCGACGCGCTTGTTCTCGCCATAGAAGGACCGCGCCATGGGCGAAAGTTGGGCGGTCTCGAACGGAATTTCCGGCGGCGGCGTCGACGCCCATCAGCGACGCGGCATAGGCGACGACGTCCTGCGGCGGCGCCGGCAGGTCGTCGGTGACGTTGAAGATGCCGCCGAGATTGCGCTCCGCCGAGATGCCAGAGCGCGCCGGCAATGTCGTCGCAATGGATGCGGTTGAACACCTGGTCCGGCTTGACCAGCCGCCGCGCGGTGCCGTCGTCCAGATTGACCAGCGCGTTGCGGCCGGGGCCGTAAATGCCGGAGAGCCGCAGGATCGCGACCGGCCGCCGATCTCCTCGCCCAGCGCCAGCCAATCCTGCTCGGCGGCCACCCGCATCACCGAGCGCTTCGACACCGGCCGGCATTCGGCGGTCTCGTCGACCCAGCCGCCGCCATGGTCGCCATAGACGCCGACGGTGGAGAGATAGCCGATCCATTGCGAGCGCCGGCATATCCGTCAGCGATCGCCTGGCGCGCGGCATTCAGCACCGGGTCGCCGGCCTCCTCCGGGGCGACCGAGACGACCAGATGGGTGGTTTTCGCCAGCGCGTCGCCGATCTCTGGGCGTCAGCGCGCCGTCGAAGCGCAACGGCGCGATGCCGGCCTGCCGCAGCGCTTCGAACTTCTCCGGCGAGCGCGTCGTGCCAAAAATCGTCGAGGCTGCATCCTTGCTGGCGCGGGCAAAAGCCTTGCCGGAATAGCCGGCGCCGAAGATGAAGATACGCTTTCCGGTCATGCATGCATCTCGATTGGATCTGACTGCGCCACAAGCCATTCGTCGCGCACAGCCTCGTCGCGTTCGGTTTCGCCGCGGCTGCCGCACGTTCGGCGAACTCGGTCCCGGCACCAGCCGCGACAGCGCCCAGACGGCCGCGCCGCGCACCAGCGGCGAGGCATCGCCGAGCAGCGTCACGCACCGGACCGGCCAGCGAAGCATCGCCGGAATTGCCGGCGGCGATCAGCACGTTGCGGACAAAGCGGTCGCGGCCGATGCGCTTGATCGGCGAGCCCGAGAAGAAGGCCCGGAACGCCGCGTCGTCCAGCTGCAACAGCTCGGCCAGCGGCGGCTCGCGCAGATCGTCGCGGGCGACGAGCTTGGCCTCGGAGGCGGCGCGGGCGAACTTGTTCCACGGGCAGGCGGCCAGGCAGTCGTCGCAGCCATAGATGCGGTTGCCGATCGTTTCGCGGAATTCGTGCGGGATCGGCCCCTTGTTCTCGATGGTGAGGTAGGAGATGCAGCGCCGCGCATCGAGCCGGTAGGGCGCCGGGAAGGCGTCGGTCGGGCAGGCGTCGAGGCAGGCGCGGCACGAGCCGCAATGGTCGTCCTCCGCCGTGTCGGGCACGAGCTCGGCGGTGGTGAAGATCGTGCCGAGGAACAGCCAGGAGCCGTGCTCGCGGCTGACCAGATTGGTGTGCTTGCCTTGCCAGCCGAGCCCGGCGGCCTCCGCCAGCGGCTTTTCCATCACCGGCGCGGTGTCGACGAACACTTTCACGTCGCCGCCGGCGCGGGCGACGATCTTGCCGGCGATCTCCTTCAGCCGGCCCTTCATCACCTCGTGATAGTCGCGGTTCTGCGCATAGACCGAGATCGCGCCGCGGTCGCGCCTTGCCTGCAGCACGCGCGGATCGTGCTCCGGGCCGTAATTCATCGCCAGCACGACGATCGAGCGCACCTCGGGCCACAGCGCCGCGGGTTCGCTGCGGCGCTCGAGCGTCTCGGCGATCCAGGCCATCGAGCCGTGAAAACCGTCGGCGACGAATTCGGCGAGCCGGGCCGGCGCCAGCGGGATCGCGTCGGGCGTGGTGACCGCGACGGCATCGAAGCCGGCGCGCCGCGCCTCGCGGTCGATCAGCGCGCGCAGGTTTTGCGGCGTCTAGAAGTCGAGGTCCGCATAATGCGACACCGGCGACAGGCCGCGCACCCGGTCGGAGAGCAGCGGCCGGAACGACGGCCGCGATTTCACCCGCGTGTACCATTCGCGCGCCGCGGCGTGTTCGCGCCAGTCGATCTCGCCGAGATAATCGAGCACCGACAGCGCCGCGGCCGCCGCGAGGTCGGCATAGGTCACCTTGCTGCCGGCCAGCCAGTGGCGGGTGCCGGCCAGCCAGTTGGTGTATTTCATGTGCTGGCGGATGTTGGCGCGCGCCGCGCGGATCGCGCGCCGAATCGGGCGAACCGCCGCCCGCCGTCTCCGGCATCATCGGCTTCAGCACGCGCTCGCGCACCAGATGCCGCGTCACTTCGCCTTCGGCCTTGTTGAGATACCAGTCGGTCAGCCGGCGGATTTCGGCGCGCTGCATCGGGTCTTCGGCGAACAGCCGCTTGTCGCGCTTCAGCACGCCGCGCGTCTCGTCGAGATATTCGGCGATCACCATGCGCGCCGACGATCGGCACGTCGCCTTCGGCAAGCAGGATCGGCAAGGTGCCGGCCGGGTTCAGCGCCAGAAACTCCTTGCGCCGCGTCCACGGCTTTTCCTCGATCAGCGCCAGCTCCTCGCCATATTCGCCAAAGGCGAGGCGGACGAAGCGGCAGGTGGCGAACATCGGGTGGTGGAAAAGCGTCAGCATGGTCCCGCGATAATTAAGGCGCACTGGCGAATCGCCGGCCGCGCCGGTAAGTCTTGGCCGCCCGTCATAGCGGACCGTCACGGTGCAGCGACCTATAGGGGGACTTCCGCGCCATGACAAGCAAGCCCTTCTCCAAGCCTTCGTCCCGTCAAATCCCGAGGTTGCCATGGAAAGCCAGACCATCGTCGAAGCCCTGCTGCTCGGCCTGCTGGAGGGGCTGACCGAGTTCATTCCGGTCTCCTCGACCGGCCATATCCTGCTTGCCGGCCATTTTCTCGGCTTCCACTCGACCGGCAAGGCCTTCGAGATCCTGATCCAGCTCGGCGCCATCCTGGCGATCCTCAGCGTCTATTTCCGCCGCCTGTGGCAAATGCTGCTCGACCTGCCGCATGACCGGCTGACGCGGCATTTCGTCATCGGCATCCTGATCGCCTTCCTGCCGGCGGCGATCATCGGCGCGCTGGCGCATGATTTCATCAAGACGGTGCTGTTCGAATCGCCACGGCTGATCTGCATCATGCTGATCATCGGCGGCGTCGTGCTGCTGGTCGGTCGACCGCATGAAGCTGCAAGCCGGTCTACCGCGACGTCGAGCGCTTCCCGACCAGGCTCTATCTGCAGATCGGCCTGTTCCAGTGCCTGTCGCTGATTCCCGGCACGTCGCGCTCGGGCTCGACCATCGTCGGCGCGCTGCTGCTGGGCGTCGACAAGCGCGCGGCGGCGGAATTCTCCTTCTTCCTCGCCATCCCGACCATGGTCGGCGCCTTCGCCTTCGACCTGTTCAAGAACCGCAACGTGCTGTCGCAGCGCCGACCTGCCGATCATCGCCATCGGCTTCGTCGCCGCCTTCGTCACCGCGCTGCTCGTCGTCCGCTTCCTGCTCGATTACGTCTCGCGCAACGGCTATTCGCTGTTCGGCTGGTGGCGGCTGGTGGTTGGCGGCGTCGGGCTGGTGGCGCTGATGATCTGGGGGTGAGGAGCGGTCCGCCGAAGCGGACGGGAAGCCAATTGCTTGGCTTTCCGAGCGACGAACGGTGAAAGTCCGGTCCGCCTTCGGGCGGATTGAAAGGTCCAGTGGACCTTTCAAAGGACTTGACGCCCGAAGCGCTGGGGAGCCATGCGAAGGGCCGGGCTTAACCTCTAATTCCGCCCATAAAACGCATTCTCGACATGCACCGGCCAGCGCCAGGGCAGCACCGCCACCATGTCGAAGCGCATCGACAGTTTGCCGTAGTCCGGCTGCCGCGACAGCCAGATGTCGGCGGCGCCCTCGATGCGGCGCTCCGAATTCGTGGCCGATCGCCTCCATCGCTTCCATCAGCGTGCGCCGCGCCTTGACCTCGACGAACAGCACCAGGTCGCCGCGCCTGGCGATCAGGTCGATCTCGCCGAAGTTTGGTGCGATGGCGGCGCGCGAGGATCCGGTAGCCTTTCAGCATCAGCGCCGCGCCGCCAGCCATTCGCCGCGATGGCCGCGCCGATAGGCCTTTTGGCGGTGAAGCGGCCGGACGCTTAGTCGCCACCCTCGCCTCCACCGGCATCCCTGAGCTCGAGCAGCCGCCGGTACAGCGCCTGCTTCTGCCCGCCGGTCATCTTCGCCGCTTCCGCCGCCGCCTTCGAGGCCGGCATTTCGGCGGCCAGCGACAGAAGCAGCCGGTCGATGTCTGCAGGTTGGTCGGCCTTGGCCTCGGCGGGGCCGACGCAGATGACGATCTCGCCCTTCGGCGTGTCGGCCGCCGCATAGTGGTCGGCCAGCACCTGCAGCGTGCCGGTCCGCATCTCCTCGAAAGTCTTGGTCAGCTCGCGGCCGATGGCCGCCTTGCGCTCGCCGCCCAGCGCCTCGACCATGGCGCACCAGCGTCTCGGCCAGCCGGCGCGGCGATTCGAAGAAGATCAGCGTTGCCGGCACCGGCTTGAAGCGTCTCCAGCTTGGTCAGCCGCTGCCCGGTCTTCACCGGCAAAAAGCCGGCGAACAGGAAGGCGTCGGACGGCAGGCCGGACGCCGTCAGCGCCGCCAGCGGCGCCGACGGGCCGGGGATCGGCACGACGCGCAGGCCGCGCTCCAGCGCCTCGCCGACCAGCCGGTAGCCGGGGTCGGAGATCAGCGGCGTGCCGGCGTCCGAGATCAGCGCCACGCTCTGCCCGGCCTCGAGCGCCGCGATCAGCTTCGGTCCGGCCTCGCCGGCATTGTGCTCGTGATAGGCGGTGGTGCGGCGGCGGATGCCGTAGCGGTCGAGCAGCACGCGCGAGACGCGGGTGTCCTCGCAGGCGACGATGTCGGCGGCGGCCAGCGTCTCCAGCGCGCGCAGCGTGATGTCGGCGAGATTGCCGATCGGCGTCGCCACCAGATAGAGCGCCGGCTCGAGCGGCCGCGCCGGTATCTCGGTCTGCCCGATCACATAGCTGCGTTTGTCGCCGGTCACCGGTGCACCTCTTCCGTGCATTTGGCCCTGTTTGGCACGGCGCAGGCCCGGTTGCAAAACGCCGACTCCCGCCCAACCTGACGCGATGTAATCCGGCCGCCATGTCTTTGCCATAGTGGGGAACGAAACCGAGGCCGGCGAATTAATCCCTGAGTCTCTTGAGGAGGAGGACAGGATGGACAGCCTGAAATGCAGGACGTTTTCGAGCCCTATTATGCCGGGCGCAAGCGCTTTGCCGCGCCGAAGCGACAAAAGCGCGGCTGCCAAGGCCGGGACGAGCCATGCGCAGGGAGCCGGAAAGCGGCCTCTGCGCCGTGTGCTCGCCGAGGCCCGCAACCGAAATCGAGACCGACACCGACAGCACGACGGAGCACTGACCGGACGATGCCCAATCGCTTCGATATCTTCATCACCCGTCTTGAAACGAAAAGCGCCAGAGAAGGCGTTCCACCGCATCCGATGAACGACCAGCACAGCGTCCGCCGCGACAAGGCCGACGCCAAGCCAGTCCGGTCCGGAGAGGCGCATCGCCGAGAAAGACCGCGGCAAACGCCGCCTCAAGCACGACGCTTAGCTTGTCGATCGGCGCCACCTGCGCCGCATTGCCGAGTTTCAGGGCGCGGAAGGAGCACAGCCACGACGCGCCGGTGGCCAGGCCGGATAGGCCGAGGAAAAGCCAGGTCTTTCCGGAGATCGAGCCCAGCGGCTGGAACTGGCCGCTGGCGGCGAGAATGGCCGCGAGAACGACCAGAATAATGACCGTCCGGATGAAGGTCGCGAAGTCGGAATTGATGTTCTCGATGCCGACCTTGGCGAAGATCGCCGTCAGAGCCGCGAAGGCGCCGACAACAGCGCCCAGAATTGCCAGGAAGATACGGTCAGGTTCATTGGGTGGCCTCGCCAGTGGCGGTCTCAACCGAGATAGCGCGAAACCGTGCCTTCAGAAGGTCAACCAGCTCCGGATCCATGAATTCATAGTCGTCAGGGATATCGAGGCAGATCACCCGGGCCTTCTTCAGGCTCGCCTTGAATTTCTTCTGCAGTTTGGTGCGGTGCGCCTTTTCCATGACGAAGATGATGTCGGCCCACGCCACCAGTTCATGCGTCAGCGGCGTGTCGGCATCGTGATTGGTGCCGGCCGATGCGACCTCGATATCCCGGCGCTTTGAAAACACCTGCTCGGCGGTCGGGCTGCGCAAGCGGTTCTGGCTGCAGACGAAGAGGACGTTCTTCAAGTGCATTGTCGAGCATGATCTATCCGAAAACCGGCACCCACTTGGGATCATGCTCACCGCGCCAGATCCGCCACCACGGCGTCGAGCACGATCATGCCGGCCGGCGTGGCGCGCAGCCGTGCATTGCCGATCGGCGCCACCAGCCCTTCGTCCTGCAGCACCGACAGCCGCGCGCTCGACAGGCCACGGCCGGAAAACGCCTCGTAGCGGGTGAGGTCGATGCCTTCGGCCAGCCGCAGCCCCATCAGCAGGAACTCGTCGGCCTCTTCCGAGCGCGTCAGGATCTCGCCGCCGGTGACGCCATGGCCCTTGGCCTCGACCAGATTGGCCCAGGTCTCCGGCATCCGCTCGGCGATGGTGACCGATGCGGTGGCCGTTCTCGATGAAGCGGCCATGCGCGCCCGGGCCGACGCCGACATATTCGCCATAGCGCCAGTAGGTCAGATTGTGCCGGCTTTCGGCGCCCGGCCTGGCGTGGTTGGAAATCTCGTAGGCCGGCAAGCCATGCGCCGATGTCACCTCCTGCGTCAGCGCGTAGAGATCGGCGGCCCGGTCATTGTCGGGAATGGTGAATTTCTTCGCCGCATGCAGCGCATGGAACGGCGTGCCTTCCTCGATGGTCAGCTGGTAGAGCGACAGATGGTCGGCGGCGTGGCCGATCGCCTGTTCGAGCTCCGCCTGCCAGGCGTCCAGCGTCTGGCCGGGACGGGCATAGATCAGGTCGAAGGACAGGCGCGGAAAAATCTCACGCGCCAGCCCAATGGCATGCAGTGCCTCGTCGACATTGTGCAGCCGGCCGAGGAAACGCAAATCCTTGTCGTTCAGCGCCTGCACGCCGAGCGACACCCGGTTGACGCCGGCGGCGCGATAGCCGCGAAAACGCTCGGCCTCGACCGAGGACGGATTGGCTTCCAGCGTCACCTCGATGCCATCCGGCACCGTCCAGTTCTTCGCCACGGCGTCCAGCACCGCCGCCACCGTCTGCGGCTGCATCAGCGACGGCGTGCCGCCGCCGAGAAAGATGCTGGTCACCTCGCGCGGCCCGGTGCGCTCGCGCATCGTCGCCAGCTCGGTCTCGAAGGCGCGGGCAAAGCGCTCCTGGTCGACCGGCTGGTGGCGGACATGGCTGTTGAAGTCGCAATACGGGCATTTGGCCGCGCAGAACGGCCAATGGATATAGACGCCGAAGCCCGGGCTGCGGTCCAGCGGCATCTCAGCCGAGCCAGAGCCGTGCCAATCATCGGCGCGCGGGCGAATTTCTGGAAGGCGCGGGCGCGGTGCGACAGCGCCGTCGGCTGGCCGGGCTTCCAGCCATGCTTTTCCTCGGCGCTCATCTCGCCAAAGGTCTTGTCGAAACCGTCGGGCAAGAACACCGGGTCGTAGCCGAAGCCGAGTTCGCCGCGCGGCGGCCAGACCAGCGTGCCCTCGGCCTCGCCGCGATAATATTCGGCCTCGCCGTCGGGGAAGGCGAGGCAGATGACGGCGACGAAGCGGCCCTTGCGCTGCGCCGGCTCGGCGGCGCCGACCTCCTGCAAGGCCACTTCGGTGCGCTGCATGGCCATGCCGAAATCGCGCGTGCCTTCCGGGGTTTCGGCCCAGTTGGCGGTGTAGACGCCGGGCGCGCCGTCGAGCGCGTCGACGCACAGGCCGGAATCGTCCGACAGCGCCGGCAGGCCGGTGGCTTCAGCCGCGGCAAAAGCCTTGATGTAGGCGTTTTCCTCGAAAGTGGTGCCGGTCTCGTCCGGTTCCGGCAGGCCGTATTCCTTGGCCGACTTCGCCTCGAAGCCGAACGGACCCATCAAATCGGC
>CAWBIN010000015.1:0-310081 GCA_963788955.1 uncultured Alphaproteobacteria bacterium
CGCAACCTGCCTTGCCGATGCACTTCATTCCCGCGGAAAATACCGGTTACCTATTGTAATCGCTGACTTCGACCAGATTGCCGTCCGGATCGCGGAAATAGACCGACATCATCGGGCCGCGGGCGCCGGTGCGCTCGACCGGACCGACTCTATGGCCACGCCATTGGCTTCCAGGCTGGCACAGATCTCGGCGAGCGGCCGAGCGGCGACCAGGCAGAAATCGCCGGCGCCAGTTGTCGGCGCCTTGGCCTTCGGCTCGAAGGTGCGGCCGACCTCATGCAGGTTAATCTTCTGCGATCCGAAGAGCAACGCCGTCGGCCGGTTCGGCTCGTCGTGGCGCTTCATGCCAAGCACACGCTGGTAGAAGTCACAGCTGTCGTCGACCGAGCGGACCGTCAGCACGAAATGGTCGATGCCTGCGATCATTACGGCGTCGCGGACAGCGCGCGTCGCTCCCGAAGAAATTCCGGCGACGCGCTCAAGTGATTGTTTTCGTACATGGCGACATCAGATGTTGCGGCTGCCGGGCTTTACGGCCGGTATCGCGGCCAGTTCCGGCGGCAGTCGGTCGGCCGGATAGGCCGGAACCTCATATTCGGCAAGCGCGATCAGCGGCACGCCGACATCGGTCTTGCCGGCCGAGCGGTCGATGATGCAGGCGGCCGCCACCACCTCGGCGCCAAGTTCGCGCAGGCAGTCGATGGTCTCGCGGATCGACAGGCCGGTGGTGACGATGTCCTCGACGATGACGACGCGCGCGCCCCTGGCGATCTCGAAGCGGCGCAGCCTGAACTCGCCCCCTTCCCGCTCGACCCAGATCGCCGGCACGCCGAGATGGCGCGAGGTCTCATAGGCCGGGATCAGCCCGCCGACCGCCGGGCCGACGACATAGTCGATCCGGCCCGGCACACCCTTGCGGATCTTTTCGGCCAGCGCCCGGCACAGGCGCTCGGTCTTGTCGGCATGCATGAAGACGCGCGCCTTCTGCAGGAAGACCGGGCTGCGCAGGCCCGACGTCAGGATGAAATGGCCTTCGAGAACGGCGCCGGCCTCGCGGAAAATGCCGATCACTTCGTCGGTGTTCATCCTGCCATGTCCCTAAAAAGATTGTCAGCCGTTGACGCGCCGCGCATCGCTGACGCTCGAATTGTCCTTGAGCTGCGACAGCAGCCGGTTCAGGTGCTTCAGATCCCAGACTTCGAGATCGATCAGCATTTCGGTGAAGTCGGGCGCGGTGCGCACCATCGACAGCGTATGGATGTTGGCGTCGTTGGAGGCAATGACCTGGGCGATGTCGGCCAGCGAGCCCGGCGCGTTGATGGCGGTGACCGAGATGCGCGCCGGGAACCGCTCCTTGGTGCTGCTCGTCGATGTCCCAGCGCACGTCGATCCAGCGCTCGGGCTGGTCGTCGAAGGCCTGCAGAGCCGGCGACTGGATCGGATAGATGGTGATGCCCGTGCCCGGCTGCATGATGCCGACGATGCGGTCGCCGGGCACCGCGCCTCCGGCGCGAAGCGCACCGGCAGGTCGCCGCGCACGCCGCGGATCGGCACTGCGCCGTCGTCCGTCGGCTTGGTCGCTTGTCCTTGCGCGCCGCGCGGCCCGGGCATCTGGAACAGCATGCCGGCGGCATTGCGGATTTTCGAACCAGCCCTCCTCGCGCTGCTTGGGCGCGGCGCGGTGACGCGCTCGTCCTTGTAGTCGGGGAAGACCGCCTTCATGACGTCGGTCGAGGCGAGTTCGCCGCGGCCGACGGCGGCGAGCACGTCCTCGATGTCCTTGCGCGCCAGCCGGTGCAGCACCGGCTTCAGGCTTTCCTTGGTGAAGGTCTTGCCGGCGCGCTCGAAGGCACGCTCGAGGATGCGGGCGCCGAGCCCCGAATATTGCTTGCGGATGGCGTTCTTGGTGGCGCGGCGGATGGCGGCGCGCGCCTTGCCGGTGACGACGATCGATTCCCAGGCGGCCGGCGGCACCTGCGCCTTGGAGCGGATGATCTCGACCTCGTCGCCGTTCTTCAGCTCGGTCATCAGCGGCATGATGCGGCCGTTGACCTTGGCGCCGACGCAGGTGTCGCCGACATCGGTGTGCACGGCATAGGCGAAATCGATGGGCGTCGCGCCGCGCGGCAGCGCGATCAGCATGCCCTTCGGCGTGAAGCAGAAGACCTGGTCCTGGAACAGTTCGAGCTTGGTGTGCTCGAGGAACTCCTCGGGATTGTCGCCGTCGGCCAGCTGCTCGATGGTGCGCCGCAGCCAGGCATAGGCGTTGGTCTCCTTCGAGATCGCGTGGGCCGGCGCCGTTCGTCTTGCCGCCGGTGTCCTTGTAGAGCGATGCGCGGCGACGCCGTATTCGGCGATCTTGTGCATCTCGCGGGTGCGGATCTGCAGTTCGACGCGCTGGCGCGACGGGCCGACGATGGTGGTGTGGATCGAGCGGTAGTCGTTCTGCTTCGGCGTCGAGATGTAGTCCTTGAAGCGGCCCGGCACCATCGGCCAGGTCGGTGTGGACGACGCCGAGCGCGCGGTAGCAATCCTCGACCGTATCGACGACGACGCGGAAGCCGAAGATGTCGGACAGTTGCTCGAAGGACAGCGCCTTGCCCTCCATCTTGCGGAAGACCGAATAGGGCTTCTTCTGGCGGCT
Organism: uncultured Alphaproteobacteria bacterium; assembly: GCA_963788955.1. Taxonomy (GTDB): domain Bacteria; phylum Pseudomonadota; class Alphaproteobacteria; order Rhizobiales; family Rhizobiaceae; genus Mesorhizobium. The sequence continues at coordinate 2,645 of CAWBIN010000015.1, forward strand.
CTTCACGTCGGCCTTGATGCCGTGCTTTTCGAACAGGGTCGGACAGCGACTTCTCGATCTCGCCGACAGCACGCCCTTGTTGCGCTCGAAGATCTCGGCGAGCCTGCGCGGTGACGGCGCGGTAGGCTTCCGGATTGATGTAGCGGAAGGCGAGCTCCTCCAGCTCCTCGCGCATGCCCTGCATGCCCATGCGCCCGGCGAGCGGCGCATAGATCTCCATCGTCTCCTCGGCGATGCGCAGGCGCTTGTCTTCCGGCATATGGTCGAGCGTGCGCATGTTGTGCAGGCGGTCGGCGAGCTTGACCAGAAGCACGCGCACGTCCTCCGAGATCGCCAGCAGCAGCTTGCGCAGGTTCTCCGCCTGCTCGGCCTTCTTGGAGACGAGGTCGAGCTTCTTGAGCTTGGTCAGGCCCTCGACCAGCTTGCCGATGTCCGGGCCGAACAGCTCGTCGATCTCGGCCCGGGTGGCGGTGGTGTCCTCGATCGTGTCGTGCAGCAGCGCGACGGCGATCGTCGCCTCGTCGAGGTGCAGATCGGTGAGGATGGCGGCGACTTCGAGCGGATGCGAGAAATAGGGATCGCCGGAGGCGCGCTTCTGCTGGCCATGCTTCTGCATGGCATAGACATAGGCCTTGTTGAGCAGCGCCTCGTTGACGTCAGGGTTGTAGCGCTGGACGCGCTCGACGAGCTCATACTGACGCATCATGGGCGGGATCTCGCGGTGCTGAAATGAATCATGCGCCGCAATATGCATCCGGCGCATGTCATAGATAGCCACGAAACTGCCGACGCGAAAGTGTGCGGCAGCGTCGGCGAAGATCAATAGTCGTCGCTCTTTTCCGGCGGGACCAGGCCTTCGATGCCGGCGAGCAGGTCTTCCTCGGACATGCGGTCGAAGGCGATGTTGTCCTCGGCGTCGTCGGCATCGGTCGCCGCAACGGCGGTGCCGGTCTGATCGGCGATCACCTCGCCGTCGGCTTCCGGCTCGTCGACCTCGACATACTTCTGCAGCGAGTGGATCAGGTCTTCCTTCAGATCGTCGGGCGACAGCGTCTCGTCGGCGATCTCGCGCAGCGCGACGACCGGGTTCTTGTCGTTGTCGCGCGGCATGGTGATCGGCGCGCCCTGGCTGATCTGGCGGGCGCGGTGGCCGGCCAGGAGCACCAGTTCGAAGCGGTTGTCGACCTTGTCGATGCAATCTTCAACGGTTACGCGGGCCATGAATTGCCCCTTTCATGCCTGGATTTGATGGAAAACAGGCGCGGTCCATAACCCGAACGCCGCCGAAATACAAGCTTCTTGGCAATGCCCGCCACCGGCCCGGGCGGAGGGCTGATCGGTACCAGATCTGGCGACACGCCTGGCAGCGACGATTGCGCACCGATCACAATTGCTTGCAATGCGGCAAGGCAGCTTGGATTGCCGTAAAACTGGCGCTATCTCGGATAAGGAATGGCCATATGGTCGATTTTCCAGAGACCGGCCGATAGTCACGCACGCATTTGAGACGACCGCCTATTTTCGAAAAGGATATTTTGCCATGTTCGACCCTCGTGAGAAAATCGCCCTGTTCATCGACGGCGCCAATCTCTACGCCACCTCGCGGGCGCTGGGTTTCGACATCGACTACCGCAAGCTGCTGTCGAGCTTCCAGAAGCGCGGCTATCTGCTGCGCGCCTACTATTACACGGCGCTGGTCGAGGATCAGGAATATTCCTCGATCCGGCCGCTGATCGACTGGCTCGACTACAACGGCTTCAAGGTGGTGACCAAGCCGGCCAAGGAATTCACCGACTCGACCGGCCGCCGCAAGATCAAGGGCAACATGGACATCGAGCTGACCGTCGATGCGCTGGAACTCGCCGATGTCGTCGACCACTACGTCATCTTCTCCGGCGATGGCGATTTCCGCACCCTGGTCGAGGCGCTGCAGCGGCGTGGCCGCAAGGTCAGCGATCGTCTCCACCATGGCCTCGCAGCCGCCGATGATCTCCGACGATCTGCGCCGCCAGGCCGATCATTTCATCGACCTGATGACGCTGAAGAACGAAGTCGGCCGCGATCCGTCCGAGCGGCCGGTGCGCCGGCCCGAGCCGGCCGAAGTCGACGAGGACGATTTTTGACGGCGGCGGCCTTGGTCGCCGCTTCCTCCGCCGAACCCGGCCGCGACTGCCCGCTCTGCCCGCGGCTGCATGATTTCATCGCCGACTGGCGGCAACGCGAACCGTCCTGGTTCAACGCGCCGGTGCCGACCTTCCTGCCGCCCGAAGGCGAGGACGCCGTCAGGCTTCTGATCGTCGGCCTGGCGCCCGGCCTGCGCGGCGCCAACCGCACCGGCCGCCCCTTCACCGGCGACTATGCCGGCGACCTGCTCTATTCGACGCTGATCGCGCACGGCTTTGCGCGCGGCGAGTTCAAGGCGCGGCCCGACGACGGGCTGCAACTCGTCGGCACCGCGATCACCAATGCGGTGCGCTGCGTGCCGCCGGAGAACAAGCCGGTGGGTGCGGAGATCGCCACCTGCCGGCACGTTCCTGGTGCCGACCATCGCGCGCTTTCCCAATCTGCGCGCCGTGCTGGCGCTGGGCTCGATCGCGCATCAGTCGACGGTGCGGGCGCTGGGCGGGCGCGTCGCCGCCTATCCGTTCAGGCATGGCGGGCAGCAGCAGGCCGGCGCGCATCACGCTGTTCTCCAGCTATCATTGCTCGCGCTACAACACCAATACCGGCGTGTTGACGGAAGCGATGTTCGTCAATGTGTTCAGCCAGATAGAAGCTTTTCTGCAGAGTTAGGTTCGGGCTCGAGACCTCGGATCAAAAACCTTCAAGAACAATCTTGCCCTTGGCCTTGCCGGTCTCGATCAGCGCATGGGCGCGCTTCAGATTGGCGGCGTTGATAGGGCCGAACGTCTCGCCCAATGTGCGTGCGGATGGTGCCTGCGTCGACAAGCCGTGCCAGTTCGTTCAGATGCTCGCCCTGCGCGGCCATGTCCTGCGTCTCGTATAGCGAGCGGGTGAACATCAATTCCCAGTGGACCGAAACGCTTTTGCGCTTGAACGGATTGATGTCGAGCGTCTGGGGATCGTCGATCAAGCCGAAACGGCCTTGCGGTGCGATCAAGTCGGCGATCTCGGCCAAGTGTCTGTCAGTGTTGGTGGTCGAGAACACAAAGGCCGGTGCGCCGATGCCGAGGGTCGCGACTTGGGCGGCGATTGGCCTGGAATGATCAACGATATGATGGGCGCCAAGCCCGAGCACCCAATCGCGTGTTTCAGGCCTTGATGCGGTGGCGATCACCGTCAGGTCGGTCAGTTGGCGCGCAAGCTGGATCGCAATCGAGCCGACGCCGCCGGCGCCGCCGATGATCAGGATGGCGTTTGCTGCGCCGATGACAGGCTTCTTCACGTCAAGACGGTCGAACAACGCCTCAAAGGCGGTGATCGCAGTCAGCGGCAGCGCCGCGGCCTCGGCATAGTGGAGCGAACTCGGCTTGCTGCCGACAAGGCGCTCATCGACGAGGTGGAACTCGGCATTAGTGCCTTGCGGCGCCAGCGCACCGGAATAGAAAACGTCGTCTCCGGGCTTGAACAGGCTGGCGTCCGAACCCGTGGCGACGACCCGACCGGCAGCGTCCCAACCAAGCACGCGCCAGCTTCCGGCTTCGGGTTTGGCGCTCTTCCGTATCTTGGTGTCGACCGGATTGACCGAGATCGCCTTCACTTCGACCAGCAGTTGACGGCCTTTTGGCTCCGGCTTGGGCAGGTCGATATCGACGAGGGAGGCCTCATCGGTGATGGGGGCTGGTATCTGATAGCCGACGGCGCGCATTCTGGTTTCTCCGCAATTGCTGTTGAGCGTTGTCCAGGGCAGAGATGCGGATTATGTTCGTAAAGCGCAAGAATGCACATATAAAGCACATAGTGTCGAAAAGGATACCGTCATGCCGCGCATTCGCCATGAGCGATTCGATTGCAGCCCCGGCTGCACCGTCGAGGGAACGCTCCGCTATATCGACGGAAAGTGGAAAGGCGTCGTGCTCTACCATCTGTTGGAAGGCACGCTGCGCTTCAACGAGATCCGCCGGCGCATTCCGAATTGCACGCAGCGCATGCTGACCAACCAGCTTCGCGAACTGGAAGCCGATGGGCTGATTGCCCGCAAGGTCTATGCCGAGGTGCCGCCGAAGGTGGAATATAGCCTGACCCAGCGCGGCAAGAGCCTGGAGCCGGTAATCACAGCGCTCAAAGCCTGGGGCGATGCGAATGTGACGATTGACCCGCAGACGTCACAAGCGGCGGCGTGAGCGCAGCATTCCTACAGCACCGGTGTTCTGACGGCAGCAATGTTCTTGAATCTGTTCAAGGAGATCGCGGCGTTTCTGCAGAGAAGAGTTCGGCCAGTTTTTCCTGCCCGCCCTGCAGGACGTTCAGGTCGACATCGCCGCTGATGCCATCGACGCGACCCCTGTTGTGGTATTGCCAGTAGATCCAGTCGTCATGGCCCGGCCACAGCGCCAGTGAACGGACCCAGCGCTGGCGGCTGGCGATCTGTCCGGAATAGGCATCCGCAGCCTCGTCGATCAGATAGATGATCGCCGGCTTACCGAAGGCTGCCTCCACCGGACCGAGGAAAGCTTGGAGTTCTGCGTTCAACTGTTCGGGCGACGGCCGTTTCGGGCAATTGCCGCCGAATTCGATATCCACAACCGGCGGCAGCAGCGGCCCGTCGCGCGGCACTACCGAAATGAAGTTCTTCGCCTGGTCGGCGCCCGGCCGACAGAAGGTGAAGAAGTGATAGGCGCCGACCGCGAGCCCGGCGGCGCGGGCCTCGCGCAAATTGGCGGCGAAGGCATCGTCGACATGATCACCGCCTTCGGTCGCCTTGATGACGGCAAAGGCAACATCGTCGGCGGCAACGCGCCGCCAGTCGATCTGGTGCTGATGATGGGAAACGTCGATGCCCCTGACCGGATATCTGTCGCGATCCGGCGAGAAGGTGCGGAAGTAGAGAAAACCACCCGCTGCGACGAGACCCGCAAGGACCAAGCCAGCCGCGCCCCAGAGGAGGATCCGGTTCTTCAAGACTATCCCCTGTTGCGCTTCGCAAACTCCGCTGTTCGAAACTTGAAAGCCAAACGCTTTGGCTTTTTTCAGGCTATCGCCTGATGTTGCTCACCCACGTTCCTTCAGCAGCCGGCCCTTCTCGCGCGACCAGTCGCGCTGCTTTTCGGTCTCGCGCTTGTCGTGCAGCTTCTTGCCGCGGCCGACGGCGAGCAAGCAGCTTGGCGCGGCCTTGGTCGTTGAAATAGATCTTCAGCGGCACCAGCGTCATGCCTTCGCGGTCGACGCTCTGCGACAGCTTCGCCATCTCGCGCTTGTTGAGCAGCAGCTTGCGGCGCCGGCGCGGCTCGTGGTTGAAGCGGTTGGCCTGCAGATATTCCGGCAGATAGGAGTTGATCAGCCAGATCTCGCCGCCCTCGACCGAGGCGTAGCTGTCCTGGATGTTGGCCTGGCCCTGGCGCAGCGACTTGACCTCGGTGCCGGTCAGCACCAGGCCGGCCTCGATCGTGTCGAGCACCTCATAGGAAAACCGCGCCTTGCGGTTTTCCGCAACGGTCTTGTTGTTGGGATCGGCTTTTCTGACTTGATTCATGATGTGGAGAGGTGGCGCCTCATCCCTAATTTATCAAGCCGGCATGCTTCATCGCCGTGATCGATCTTCTCGGCGGTCGATGCCTCGATCGTCACCAGCGGCGAGCGCACGACGTTCTCGACCTTGCCCAGCTTCGACAGCGCATATTTCGCGCCGGACAGGCCAGGCTCGATGAAGATCGCCTTGTGCAGCGGCATCAGCCGGTCCTGCAGGTCGAGCGCCTTGGCGCTGTCGCCGGACAAGCGTCGCTTCCTGGAATTCGGCGCAGAGCCGCGGCGCGACATTCGAGGTCACCGAGATGCAGCCGACGCCGCCATGGGCGTTGAAGCCGAGCGCGGAGGCGTCCTCGCCGGAAAGCTGGATGAAATCCTTGCCGCAGGTGGCGCGCTGCTCGGAAACGCGCTCGACCTTGCCGGTCGCATCCTTGACGCCGACGATGTTCTTGAAGTCGTGTGCCAGCTGGCCCATCGTCTCCGGGCGTCATGTCGATCACCGAGCGCGGCGGGATGTTGTAGATGATGATCGGCAGCTTGGTTGCCTTGGCGACGGCGGCGAAATGCGCATAGAGGCCGCGCTGCGTCGGCTTGTTGTAATAGGGCGTGACGACGAGAGCCGCATCGGCGCCCGCCTTCTCGGCATATTGCACCAGCCCGACCGCCTCTTCGGTGTTGTTGGAGCCGGCGCCGGCGACGACCGGCACGCGCCCTTGGCGACCTCGATGCACACCTTGACGACCTGGCGGTGCTCGTCATGCGACAGCGTCGGCGACTCGCCGGTGGTGCCGACGGGCACCAGCCCGGTCGTGCCTTCGGCGATCTGCCATTCGACGAACGCGCGAAAGGCTTTCTCGTCGAAACGCCCGCTCTTTTCGAACGGTGTCACGAGCGCGGTCAGCGAGCCTCTCAGCATGTCGTCCAACTCCTTGGGACTTATCGAGTTTTGTCGGTCGGTCTATAGTGCGCGCCTTCTAGCCGAAAGCGAAGCCGCGCACCATAGTCTCGACATTGTTGCGCGGCAAGCATTGCCATGGTGCCAGCGGGCGCAATTCGAACGACCTCGACAACCTTTCATTCACGTGCTCTTCACAACCTAAGTCTAGGCTTCGAGGCGTCTCAGCCTTGCTGGTAGTGCGTACAGGACAAGATAACATGCCGACCCGGCGGCCTCATCGTTTTGCGCTTCTGGGCGCCACGCTCGTACTGATCCCGGGCATGGCGATCGGCGGTAGCGTCGATGTGCAGCTGACGTCGGCGATCCCGATGCCCGACTTGCAGAGCCAGTCGGATCCGGGCCAACCTGATGCGAGCCCCTCGCCCAGCGTCGCCTTGCTGAAGAGCGGCCTCGACAGGCTGGCGGCCGACGACATTGCAGGCGCGCGCCAGGTGCGCGAGGCACTGCCGGCCAATTCGCTCGACCGGCATATACTGGCCTGGGCGATCGCGCTCTATGGCGGTGACCAGGTGCCGAGCGGCGAAATAGCGGACGCCGCAAAGATGCTGCCGAACTGGCCGGGCACGATTGTGCTGCGCAAGAACAGCGAGCGCGCGCTCTATCGCGAGAACCCCTCGCCGCAGATCGTGGCGAAGGCATTCGACGGCAGCCAACCGCTGACACCGGAAGGCGTGATCATCCTTGCCCGCTCCTATGTCGCGCTGGGCAATGCCAAGGCGGCGCGTTCGGTGCTGTCGCCATTCTGGCGCACGGAAAAGCTCGAGGCGAAGGACGAAGCCGCCGTCATCAAGGAGTTCGGCGCGCTGATCCCGGCCGCCGACCATCGCTTCCGCATGGAGCGCATGTTCTATGCCGACAGGGTCAACTCGGCGCTGCGCGTCGCCGGCCTCGCCGGCGCCCAGCCGCTGGCCGACGCCTGGGCGGCCGTGTCCAAGGGCGACAAGAATGCGGCCAAGCTTTTGAAGGCCGTGCCCGCCGCGCAACGTTCGGCCGGCTATTTCTTTGCGCAGGCCGAATATCTGCGCAAGCAGCAGAAGTTTTCCGACGCCGCGGCGATCGTGATGAAGGCGCCGAGCGACCGTGAGGCGCTGGTCGATCCCGACGCCTGGTGGGTCGAACGCCGGGTGCTGTCGCGCGAGCTGGTCGACCAGGGCGACATGAAGACCGCCTACAGAATTGTCGCCGCGCATGCCGCCGAAAGTGCCGCCAACGCCGCCGAGGCCGAGTTCCATGCCGGCTGGTACGCGCTGCGCGGCCTCAACGATCCCGCCACCGCCGCCACGCATTTCGCGCGCATTGCCGACCTGGCGCAGGGGCCGATGTCGCTGTCGCGCGCCTATTACTGGCTCGGCCGCGCGGCAGAGGTCGGTGGCCCCGGCAACGCCAAGGACTATTTCTCTCGCGCCGCCGCCTACGGCACCACCTTCTATGGCCAGCTTGCCGGCGAGCGCGTCGGCCTGAGGAGCCTCAACATCGCCTATCCCTCGCCGAGTGCCGCTGACCGCCAGAATTTCGCAGCCCGAGAGGCCGTCAGCGCCATCATGCGGCTGCAGGAGGCAGGCTACGACCGCTATGCCGAGACGCTCTACCGCGACCTCGCCGGACAATTGACCAGTCCCGGCGAACTGGCGCTGCTCGCCGTGCTGGCGGAAAAGCAGGGCAACCATTTCATGGCGCTGAAGATCGGCAAGATCGCCGGCGCGCGCGGCATCGATGTCGGGGCGCTGTCGCATCCGCTGGGCGTCATTCCCGACACCGCCAACATCTCCGGCTCGGGCAAGGCGCTGGCCTATGCGATCGCCCGCCAGGAAAGCGAGTTCAATGTCGGCGCCATCTCCAGCGCCGGCGCGCGCGGCCTGCTGCAACTGATGCCGGGCACCGCCAGGCAATTGGCGAAGAAGGCTGGATTGACCTTCTCGCAGACCCGGCTGACCAGCGATGCCGGCTACAATGCGACGCTGGGCGCAGCCTTCCTCGGCGAGCAGCTCGACCGCTTCGACGGCTCCTATGTGCTGACCTTCGCCGGCTACAATGCCGGCCCCAACCGCGCCGCCCAATGGGTGGCGAAATATGGCGACCCGCGCGGCAAGGACGTGGACGCCGTCGTCGACTGGATCGAGCGGATTCCCTACACGGAAACAAGAAGTTACGTGCAGCGCGTGATGGAGAATTACGAGGTCTACAAGATGCGTATTTCGGGGAAGTACGACATCGTGGGAGATCTGGTGAACGGGCGGAGTTGAGGCCGCTTCCATTCATCCATTTGACCGCCCCCTGCCCTCGGCTGTAGCAGTCGGAAGCGATCCGAGCAACGGCGGGGGATCGAGTGCATATGCAAGATGACCAAGGTTTTTCCGATTTCTTCTACACCGCGCCGGACGGGCTCAGGCTTCATGCCCGCGTCTACGGCGAGGCGAATTCGGGCCATTGGCCGGTCGTCTGCCTGCCCGGCCTGACCCGCAATGCGCGCGACTTTCATGAGCTGGCGCTGCATCTGTCGAGGCGGGAGAAGAACCCACGAAAAGTCATCGCCTTCGACTATCGCGGGCGCGGGCAGTCCGCCTACGATCCCGATATCGGCCACTACAATGTCGGTGTCGAAGCCGGCGACATCCTCGCCGGCCTGGCGGGCCTCGGCATCGAGCAAGCGGCCTTCATCGGCACGTCGCGCGGCGGGCTGATCATCCATGTGCTCGGCGCGATGCGGCCGGCCGTGCTCAAGGCCATCGTGCTCAACGACATCGGCCCGGTGATCGAGGTCGAAGGCCTTGCCCATATCAGCTCCTATCTCGAGCGCACACCGAAGCCGAAGACATCTGCCGCGGCGATCGACGCCCAGCGCCGTGCGCATGGTGACGATTTTTCGGCGCTGACCGAGGCGGACTGGGAGCGGATGGTGTCGGCGATCTATCGGGAGACGGAGGCGGGGCTGGTGCCGGATTTCGACCCGAATCTGGTCGACACGCTTGCCGGCCTCGATTTCACCAAGCCATTGCCGGACCTATGGCCGCAATTCGAAGCGCTCGCCGCCGTGCCGCTGCTTGCCATACGCGGCGGCCAACTCGAAGCTGCTGTCGGCCGAGACGCTGGAAGAGATGCGAAAACGCCATCCTGGCATGGAGACGATCACGGTCGATGGCCAGGGCCACGCGCCTTTCCTGGAAACCGGCGGCCTGCCGGACGCGATCGCCGCATTTCTGGATCGGGCCGAACAGCAGGTTCAGGCAAAGTAAAACCCCAAGACCAAATCGGTCTCGGGGTCGTTATTGCAGTATAGGAAAGTTTGGCGGAGCTATTTGGCCTTGGAGCTTTTCCTGGCCGCCTTGGCCGCCTTCGCCGTGCCCGCTTCGCTCTTTTGACCGGCCCTGCCGATGTCGGCGTGGTCAGCGGAGACGAGAACACCGAGTTCTCGGTGCCGCCGGTCGTCCCTTCACTGCGCGGCGTTTCCAGCACGACGACGCAGCCATCGAGGTCGTTGGTGGCCAGATGCGCGTAACGCATGGTCATCGACAAAGTCTGGTGGCCGAGCCACATCTGGACGCGCCTGATGTCGATGCCGCCCTGGACGAGACGCGAGGCGCAGGTATGGCGCAAGATATGCGGCACCACCTGTTCGTCGGCGCCTAGGCCGACCTCGGCCTTCGCATCGTTCCAGATGGCGCGGTACTGCGCCTGGCTGAGCTTGGTGAACGGACCCTTGGGCCGGCGGCCTTCGGCGACCGGCAGCTTGATCACCTCCTTGACACGAGCGGTCATCGGAATGGTGCGGCTGCGGCCGGACTTGGTGATCCAGAACGAGACGCGGTGTTCCTGGATGTCGTTCCAGATCAGCCCGAGCGCTTCGCCGAGGCGGCATCCGGTGTCGACGAGGAATACGGAAAGGCGGTAAGCATCCTCGCTGCGGCTTCTGATGGCCGCGAACAGCCTTGCCTCTTCGTCCTTTTCAAGGAAGCGAATCCGTCCCGCCCGCTCCTTCTGGCGGCGGAACTCGGGCAGGCTGTGGATATCTCCCATCTTATGAGCCTTGCGCAACAGTTTGCTAAGGGCAGCCATCTTCCGGTTGATGGTTGCGTTGCTGTTGCCGCGCTGGCGCAAGGTGCCGATAAGGTTGTCCAGGGTGCTTTGGTCAAAGGCGCTGAAACGCTCCCCAAGGAGGATCTCGTCTATTTCGCCGATGAAGGAGCTGACATTGTATTTATGCCGCCCATCATCCCAAAGTATGTCCCGGTAGGCTGAAAAAAGCTCTCCGACCCTATACGACTTTACTTCTCTTATCTTGTTAAAGCTGTATTTGATCTTTGCGCTTTGAGAAGAAAACATCGAAAAATGATCAGAGGGTGTTTCCTCTTGAATCGCTTCGGTCGTCATCATTCGCTGCAACCCCCGAATGGATAGATCAGCCCTATCCGCTTGGAGGCGCCCTTTCAAGAGTTTTGAATCACGCAGTTGTGATTTCATCCGCCCATCAACGGATCCCACGAAATCGTCCCACGGACTCTATTCAGCTACCGATACCCCCATCCTTTCGTTTGCGTTGACCCAGTCACGAAAACAAATCCAGCCCGGGCGTTGAAGCGCCCGGGCTGGATTTCACCTGTGTAGAACCAGCCCTTAGAACGAGCGCTGGAAGCGGAGCATGCCGCCGATGGCGTCGTCCTGGCGTGCATCGGTCCAGTCGGAGACGGTGTCGTCGCCAACGTTGATGTAGTCGACTTCAGCCGTGACCGTCAGGCCAGGGACGACGTCGTAGGCGATGTTCGCCGCGGCGCCAAAGTTCTTGCCTTCGTCATAAGACAGCTGGACGTTGAACGAGGTCTTCTCGTTGATGGTGTAGGTACCACCGCCCCAGACTGCCCAGTTGCCGGCCCACTGCTTGTAGAAGCCGCGGCCACCGGCCGGGATTACCCAGGTCGGATCCGACAGGTTGTCGTCGGTGCCGTAGCCGCCAATGATGAACAGCGACAGGTTCTGCATCGGGGTGACGTCCAAGCGAACCTTGCCGGCGACTTCTTCGTAGTTGCTGTCATAAGCGATGACGCCGGTGATGGCGCCCCAGCCCTGCGTGTACTTCACGACCGCCGACGACATGCGGAACATAGCTGTCGATGGTGCCGACGATGCCAGCGCCTTCTTCGAGCGAGAGCACGGCCGAGAAGCCGTTGCCAGCGTCGAAGTAGTACTGGACGACGTTGGTGTCGAAGCCGCCGTAGGGAACCAGCGTATCGTTGATGACGTTGCCGGCGTAGCCGATGAACGTGTTGAAGGCCGATTCGTCCTTACCGACGCGCAGACCACCGAGCTGGATCCAGGCGAAGTTCAGCGAGATGCCCTTGCCGCCGGCCGGATTGCTATCGAAGCGTTCATCGACGGTGGTCCGGATCATCAGGCGTGAGAAGGCGTGCCGATTGTTGTTGCCGAAGTTGAAGCGGGTCTCGGTGTAGGTCTTCAAGGTGCCGAGCTCGGTTTCCTGGCCGGTCCAGGTCTTGAAGCGTGAAGCGGGCATTCTTGCCCCAGGTGTCCTGCACGTCGCCGTCGTCGTGGTCGGCCGACTCTCGCACCATCGAACGAGCCGACGTCGCCGCACGCCGATGTCGTAGCGGACATAGCCGCCGATGCGCAGGCAGGTTTCGGTGCCGGGGATGTAGAAGTAGCCCGCGCCGTAGACGTCGCAGATCTTGACGTATTCAGCCGGTTCCGGCTCGGCGACGACGACGGCGTCGGCGGCGCGCGCACCGGAAACTGCGATCAGGGCCGCAGCGGAGCCGAGGAGAAGGCTCTTGATGTTCATTTTCTGACCTCCAGTCAAAAGTTAAAAAACGGGTCTGGGTATTCTTTGCTGAAGGACAGCGTTCCCTGCCCCATCCCCACTACCGAAAAAGATGCGCACCGCGCCGCTCCTTCGAATTCGACATTACCCATGAGCCGGCGGCGTTCAACCACGATCGTACCGGCGAAAGGGCTGTTCGGCCGCTATCCCCCGGCGTTGTTGCACAAATGACACGATTTGGCCTCACTCCGAAAGCTCTCGTTAACCATCGGGCCCGCTGCAGCCCTTGCAATGCGGCCGAATCCGGCGACGGCGCCGCCGCAATCGCGGCCAAGGCGCCCGAGTCGCCAGCCAGGGAATTGCCGCAGAATCGCCGCATCGGCGTAGGCTGTCCGTCAGGCTAGGCCGGATTTTTCCGCGATAATGGCGCGAGCTTGTTGATTGTGCCGGCGCTTTTCTTTATCCAGCGGCGCAACGGAGAGGTGGCCGAGTGGTCGAAGGCGCTCCCCTGCTAAGGGAGTAGAGGTCAAAAGCTTCTCGTGGGTTCGAATCCCATCCTCTCCGCCACTTCTGCTTCACGCTTCGAAGCGTCGCAGCTTTCGCTAGAATTATCCCATAGAACAACAGATGGATAGCTCGAATGTCTAGCTGCCGCTCATTGCCAGTCTCCGCGCGGAAATCGGCGCTGAGAATGCACCTGCAGAAACACCAGCTGTTTTGTTCGATTCTGACTGGAGGTCAGAAAATGAACATCAAGAGCCTTCTTCTTGGCTCCGCTGCGGCCCTGATCGCAGTTTCCGGTGCGCGCGCCGCCGACGCCGTCGTCGTCGCCGAGCCGGAACCCGCTGAATACGTCAAGATCTGCGACGTCTACGGCGCTGGCTACTTCTACATCCCCGGCACCGAAACCTGCCTGCGCATCGGCGGCTATGTCCGTTACGACATCGGCGTGCGGCGACGTCGGCTCGTTCGATGGTGCTCGAGCCTTCAACCAGTTCGGCGACCCCAAGGAACAGGACACCTGGTACAAGAACACCCGCTTCACGCTGAAGACCTGGACCGGCCAGGAAACCGAACTCGGCACCTTGAAGACCTACACCGAGACCCGCATCAAATTCGGCAACAGCAACGGCGACTTCACAACGGCTATGGACGACGAACTCCGCGCAATGCACCGCTGTCAACAAGGGCATCACGCTGAACTTCGCCTGGATCCAGCTCGGTGGCCTGCGCGTCGGTAAGGACGAATCGGCCTTCAACACGTTCATCGGCTACGCCGGCAACGTCATCAACGACACGATCGTGCCTTACGGCGGCTTCGACACCAACGTCGTCCAGTACTACTTCGACGCCGGCAACGGTTTCTCGGCGGTTGTCTCGCTCGAAGAAGGCTCCGGCATGCCTGCTCCTGTCCTCGATGGGCTGGCAATTATGTCTTCAGCAAGTCCGGCAACGACACGATCGACAGCTACGTGCCGCATGTCGTCGGCGGCGTGAAGTACACGCAGGGCTGGGGTGATATCATCGCCGTCGTCGCCTATGACAGCACCTAGGAAGAAGTCGGCCGGCAAGGTTCGCCTGGACGTGAACGCGACCAACGAACTGTCGCTGTTCATCATGGCCGGCTACGGACACCGGACGACAACATCGACCGCAACTTCTACAAGCAGTGGGGCGGCAACTGGGCGGTGTGGGGCGGTGGCACCTACAAGTTCAACGAGAAGACCTCGTTCAACCTCCAGGCGTCTGCTGACGACGACAAGAACTATGGCGTCGCGGCGAACGTCGCCTACGACATCGTTCCCGGCTTCACGGTCACGGCCGAAGTCGACTACGCACCACGACGGCAAGTTCGGCGATGCCGACAATCGCAACTGGACCAATGCGGACAAGAAGAACAGCGTCGGCGGCCTGCTCCGCTTCCAGCGCTCGTTCTAATAGATCTGCTGCCTGCTTCGAAATCGAGACCCGGCGGGCAACCGCCGGGTCTTTTCGCTGGAGCGGATTCGCTGGTTCGACCTCCGGTGCTCCTGACTGACCGGCAAGCTGGCCGCTGACCAAGTTTGCAATCATTGCCGCGAAGAGGCTTCACCAGCCACTTCGATGGTTCGACGGCAATGAAAATCGGACTATGACCCTGGCGAGGCACTTCTCAGGATTCCGCCAGATCACCCAACGCGTCGATCAATGGCTGGATACTGGTCTCCGTAGTTTTTCCAGCGCTTGACCGACGATGTATAAATCGGCTGGCGAACCTGCCAGCGGCTGATCAGTTCTGACGGACCCTTCCTTTTCGAAAAAGCGCAGGCAAGCATCATCCCAGGGCAACCCGAGGTGCTCGATCAGACGATGCGATTGCGCCTTCCTGGTCCGAAATAAGTGTCTTCATAGCGGTTTTCAAATATGCGTCCCGGGAAGAGCATCTGCCAGTGTCCATCAGGCGATCATATTCACGATAGTACAGACCCAATCTTGAAGGTCTGATGTAGGTGTGTGTTTGATTAAGGTTCGAAGTGAAACAAGACAGACAAGTATCGATTGCGTCACGTTTGCAATGAATAATTCTAGCATTCGGAAACAGGATCGCGATAAGACCGATAAATTCAAAATTGTGAGGTCTCTTGTCGACAATTCGGTGCGCGGTATGGGGAATATTGACTGCAAATAGGCCAGATAGTCCTGAGCAATCGTCGCGATTGTTCGCTTGTCATCGACTTAACCGGCCTCGAAACCTCCAATCTGAGGTCGTGAGCCCGTGAAGCCGGCCATTCCCCCGAGCTTGACAATTTCTCCGGCACCATGAACGTCCGGGTGGCTTGAACAGATTTGTTCGGTCAGCGTCGTTCCCGAACGCGGCATCCCGAGCACGAATACAGGAACCTCTGAAGGGTCCCCAAAGCCCGCTCGGCAGCCAGGGTCGACGTTGAATATCTGGATCAGGAATCCACCTTCTGCGATAGGCTGCGAGGTCGAAGTTCCGCCGGCAATCGTTTTGGCTTTCAGGTAATAATCCATCGAGTCGTCAAACGCCTAAGGTCGTTCAGAACCTTGCCGGCGGCATGTGAAGTTCATGCGAGCCGGCGTCACCAACACAGGATCGTCAAGTTCGTGAGAATGACTTGAGCTCGGGCGGCTCGTCGGAAATTTTCGCGTGTTGACGAGCGCATGTAAGCCGCCGGCCACTTAAGCGCTCGCCGATGGCTTCTCTTAGACAGGCTGCAGCGTCGTCCATCCGTCCCAAGCTGGCAAGCGCGCTGCCATGCCCACTCGAACCTGGGGGTGATCCCTTTTGATTTTGAGCGCCCCTTCATAGAGTCGCCAAAGCCATCTCAGCCTTGCCAAACTTGTGGTATGCTCGGCCCAATCCGAAAAGCGCCTCCACCAGATCCGGCTTCAGTTCGCACGCGCGCTGAAAATGCTCGATTGCTGGCGAATAGTCCGCGACTTTCAACCAAGCGTCGCCCAAGCTTAGCTGATAATAGGGATTTTGGGCCCCGGGCGGCCGCGCGCTCGAAGTACTTGATGGCCAGATCGGTGTCGAAATCGAGACCTAGCGTTCCCAGTATGTACAAAGCAAGCGCGTGTTCGGGCGTTCTTGCCAGAACGCGGTGACAGAGTTCCTCGGCCTCCGGCAAACGCTCGGCTTTCTGAACTCCAGCGCCTGCCTCAACAGCATGTCATCAGCTTGCGCGCGAGACGGACCGGTCCTCGAGGGCTGGGGCTTAGGCAATCCATTTTCGGTGACGGCGCGGCCTTGGGCGGCGCGGGTTGGGCTTTGAGGTGCTTGGCCCAGGCGGGCGGCAATCGGCTGTTCATTTTGTCTCGCTAGCAAAAGCGGTCAGGAGAATCCAGCCTTTGGCGAACGGCGGCGGCTGTGCCTGGGGCTGTCGCAAGTCACAGTCTGTTCTGGAGTGCCGTGTCCAGCCGAGACTGACGAACGGAAGGCTCTGGAGGGAGGCAGCATCGGTTCGCAGTACAAACCTTGCCCTCACTACATCGAACTTGCACCCTCTCATCGGCCACGCTAGCAAGAAGTCCCTTCGCGGAGCTTCTTGCCATGCGTCAGCGCCCTCCCCTCTTACGCCGCTCATCGCAGCGCTTCCCTCGACGGTGCCGTTTGTCGGGCCGGAGGCGCAGGAGCGTGAGCGGGCCGTGCTTTTCGTGCCCGCATCGGCGCCAATGAGAGCAGCTTTGGCCCTTCGCCCGGGTCATCGAGCGATGGCAGGGATTGCCCGCGACATGTGGATGTATTGTGACCCCGACAATTTCGACCTCAAGGTCGCGCTTGCCGCCCATCTTGGCGTCGGCGCCGAGAATGTCGCCGTCGGCGAAGGCATAGACGGTCTGCTCAGCCTCGTCGGCGCGCATGTATCGTCGCGCCCGGTGACGCGGTGGTGACCTCGCTCGGCGCCTATCCGACCTTCAATTTTCACATTGCCGGCGTCGGCGGCCGTCTGGTTGCGGTGCCTTACGAGGACGACAAGGAAAGCCTGGACGGGCTGCTCGCGGCGGCGGCAGGGACAAGGCGCCGCTGGTCTATCTCTCCAATCCCGACAATCCGATGGGCAGTTGGTGGGAGGCCGCCGAGATCATCCGCTTCATCGAGGCGCTGCCCGAAACCACCATGCTGGTGCTCGACGAGGCCTATGGCGAATTGGGGCCGGCCTCGGCACTGCCGCCGATCGATGTCGCGCGGCCCAACGTCATCCGCATGCGCACCTTTTCGAAGGCCTATGGGCTGGCCGGCATACGCTGCGGCTATGCGGTGGCGAGGCCCAGGTGATCCGCGATTTCGAGAAGATCCGCAACCATTACGGCGTCAGCCGCATGGCGCAGACCGCCGGCGTCGAGGCGCTCTCGCCGACCAGGCCTATCTCGAGCGTGGTGAGCGCGGGTCGCGGCCGGGCGCGAGCGCATCGCCGGGATCGCTGAGCGACAACGGCCTGACGCCGCTGCCTCGGCGACCAATTTCGTCACCATCGACTGCGGCAGCGACGGCGCCTTCGCGTTGAAAGTGCTGCAGGGGCTGCTGGCGCGCGACATATTCATCCGCAAGCCCATGGTGCCGGTGCTCGACCGCTGCATCAGGGTCAGCGTCGGCCTTGACCACGAACTCGACATTCTTGCCGAGGAACTGCCGGGCGCACTTGCGGCGGCGCGGGGGAACTAGATCTAGTCAGCTCCCGGTCGCGCAGCCGACGCGCGCTCGTTTCGCATTGCATCGAATCGAGTCGTCCGTCGGCACGCCTGCCTTCCTTGATCGATGCTGAGCTCGGAATTTTTAGTTCACGCCAAGCGAACCGTGTGAAACCCAACATCCGCTTCGAAGCCGTCTCGCCGGTGCAGAAGCGGGCCTTGCCAAGTCGAGATGTATCCTCTTTGAACGACCTGTTCTTGTCGAGGCTCACCTCTCGATCGAGTACCGAAACTCCATCCGCTCCGGACATTCGCGCATCTCTCGTACGGGAGATATATTAGCGAATTCCGGCTGTTAAGGGTCCTCGGAAGAGCCGGCGCCTGGAAAACATAGATCCCTCGAAAACGGGCCATGGTCCGAGCAGATCATCACCCACCCAAGGTGCTAGAAGAACTTGAGAACTCTGCCGGATACTGATCCTACAACTGATTTCAACCTTGCTAGGCGAATAGGCAATGCTGCACACGATATATGTGCGTATGTTCTAATTTGTTTACTTTAGCGCCAAATCATAAACACATATGGTGCCTAACCGAGGAACGGGCAACGGGGAATACAGGGGGCTCACCACCAATCAGAACCAACGGGGATACCCAATGCCGCAACACAGTGCCAACGAGCAGTATCTGCTCGAACTCATCAATGCCGAGCGTGCCAAGACAGGTGCCCAGCCTCTGGCCTTCGACAACGACCTCAGCGAAGCCGCCGAAGGTCACGACCGGTGGATGCTGGCAACCGACATCTTTTCACATACCGGTTCCGGCGGCTCGTCGCCGACGACGCGCATGAAGGCTGCAGGTTATGTCCTGTCCGGATCGTGGGCCACCGGCGAGAACATCGCCTGGGCAACGACCCGCGCCCCGACCGGCTATGTCGACGAGGTCAAGCTCCTCCATACCAATCTGATGAATTCCTCGGGACACCGAGCCAACATCCTCAATCCCAACTTTCGCGAAGTCGGCCTTGGCTTCGAGGTCGGCGACTACAAGGGCCGCAGCAGCGCCTTCGTCACCGAGGACTTCGCCAAGACCGGCACCGACCTGTTCCTGACCGGCGTCACCTTCGACGACAAGGATGGCGACCGTTTCTACGATCCGGGCGAAGGGCTCGGCGCCATCACGGTGACGGCCAAGAATACCGCCGGCCAGACCTTCAAGACCACGACATCGGCTGCCGGCGGCTACGACCTGGTGCTGAAGCCTGGCACCTACACGGTGACATTCTCGGGCGCGAACATCGCCACCTCGACGCAGACCGCGACGATCGGCACCAAGAACGTCAAACGCGACCTGATCGATCCGACGATGAAATCGGGCACGCTTGCGGCGACCGCATCGGCGGAAGACACGGGTTCAGATACGAGCCACACGCAGCCAGCGGCCTCGACTGCTCCCACCACCGTTGCGGATGCGGGAAGCAACAATGCCGGCAACACCACAAACAGCTGGCTCGCCGACTTCTTCAAGACCCATTCGGCGGCGAAGCAAGGCACTCTCACCGCCGATGCGACTGCCGACGGCGATACGTCGCATGCGGCTCCGCTTGCCGGCGACCATTTGCAGTTCCGTCAGGCTATCGCCGCGCACACCAGTGGAGACGATGTCTCCGACCTGCTCGATGGCGGCGGCCAATTCCACCAGGCGATAGATCGCGCGGTGGCAGCGCTGCAGGCGCATACCCCGGCTGACGGCCACATCGTTGTCGATGCCGGCGACGCGGCGCATGCAGCGGTGGCCAAGATCCTGGCTCAGATAGCCCAATCAGACCATCAGAGTGCAGACCTCGTGGGCTGACCGCGAACTGCAAGACTGCCTGGCGGTCCGTGCTTCAGGCGCGGGCCGCCGCGAATTTGAAGGAGATTTGACGCCCCAGCCATCTGACGGCAGCGTTCGGATTTCCAGCCCGCCGGATGCCGATGGCCGGGCATAGTTGAGGTAAAGATACTGCTTCATCCGTTTTCGCCAGACCCGAACCGCAAGGCTCGCTCCGAGCTGCGGGAGGCACTTGCCTCCTTCCGCCGTGCCTATGTTGCCGTTGCCGGCTTCAGCGGGCTGATCAACGTGCTGATGCTTTCCGGCTCGCTGTTCATGCTGCAGGTCTATGACCGCGTGCTGCCCAGCCGCAGCGTGCCCACGCTGGTGGCGTTGATCATCCTGGTGGCCGTGCTCTACGCCTTTCAGGGCATTCTCGAAGCGGTGCGCGCACGGGTGCTGACGCGCATAGGCGCCGGCATCGAGGAGACTATCTCCAGGCGCGTCTTCGGCTGCGTGGTGCGCCTGCCGCTGCGCACGCGCGACCGTGGCGAAGGGCTGCAGGCGCTGCGCGATCTCGACCAGGTGAGCGGCTTCCTCTCCGGCCCCGGCCCCGCCGCCCTGTTCGACCTGCCATGGATGCCGCTCTATGTGGTGATCTGTTTTCTCTTCCACCCGTGGATCGGTGTTGCAGCGCTCATCGGCGCCCTTCTTCTGGTGTCGCTGACGGTGCTGACCGACCGTCTGGTTCGCGGGCCGACCAAAGCGATGTCGAGGTTCAGCACCAGCCGCAGCGCGATCGCGCAGTCGAGCACCCGCAACGCCGAGGTGCTGGCCGCAATGGGCATGGGCGAGAGGCTGGCTAGCCGCTGGAGCCGGGCCAATGCCGACTTTCGCGAGGCGCAGGAGCGCGCCAGCGACCTGACAAGCGGGCTCGGCGCGGTGTCACGCATCCTGCGCATGATGCTGCAGTCGATGGTGCTGGCGCTCGGCGCGTATCTGGTCATCCACCAGCAGGCGACGCCCGGGATCATCATCGCCAGCTCAATCCTCACGTCACGTGCGCTGGCGCCTATCGAGCTTGTCATTGCGCATTGGAAGGGCTTCCTCAACGCCCGCCAGAGCTGGCGGCGCCTGGACGATTTGTTTGCGGCGCTCCCAGCATTGGAGAGCGGGATGGAGCTGCCAGCCCCGACCGGCGACCTCTCGGTCGAGAGCATCAGCGTCGTGGCCCCCGGCGACCGGCGCCTGGTGGTACAGGACGTCGAATTCTCGCTGCGCGCCGGATCGGGCGTTGGCGTGATCGGCCCCAGCGGCTCCGGGAAATCCTCGCTGGCGCGCGCGCTGGTCGGCGTGTGGCCGGTGATGCGCGGCAAGGTCCGGCTCGACGGTGCGGCCCTCGAGCAATGGCCGGCGCGCTCGCTCGGCCGCCATATCGGCTACCTGCCGCAGGACGTCGAACTGTTCGCCGGCACGGTCGGCCAGAACATTGCGCGTTTCGACGACGATGCCGTGCCGGAGACGATCATCGCGGCGGCGAGGGCCGCCGGCGTCCATGAAATGATCTTGCGCCTGCCCGAAGGCTATCGGACGGAAATCGGCGAAAGCGGAGCGGCACTTTCGGCCGGCCAGCGCCAACGTGTGGCCTTGGCGCGCGCGCTGTTCGGCGATCCGTTCCTGGTCGTGCTCGACGAACCGAATTCCAACCTCGACGCCGCCGGCGACCAGGCTCTGAAGCAAGCCATCGAAGGCATCAAGGCGCGCGGCGGCATCGTCATCGTGGTGGCGCACCGGCCGAGTGCGCTTGCCGCACTGGACCATCTGCTGGTGCTCGGCGGCGGCAGGCAGCAGGCCTTTGGCCCGAAGAGCGAGATAGCGCGGCAGGCGCTGCAGCCCGCAGCCGTGCCGCTTCATGCGGTGGGAACTGCGGGATGAGGATGGCGCTTGCAATGCCCGGTTTTGCAAAGGAGGGCCTGCATGCGGCCAGGGACGTGGCGTTGCGCGCAAGAACGCTGGCGCTTGCCTTCCTCGACAAGGGAGCAAAGCCGGTCGAGGTCGCGTCGCCGCAACAGCAGCGGTTGCGGCGCGCAATTGACCGCAATGTGAGGCTGGGCGGCATCGCTGCCCTCGTGCTGGTCGGCGGGCTCGGCCTTTGGGCGGTGACAAGCAATCTTTCCGGCGCCGTGGTCGCGGCCGGCCATCTGGTCGTCGATTCCAACGTCAAATCAGTCCAGCATCCGCAAGGCGGCGTGGTCGGCGCGCTGAATGTGAAGAATGGCAGCATGGTCGCGGCCGGCGACGTGCTGGTGCGGCTCGACGACACGGTGGCGCGTGCCAATCTGGCCATCGTCGACAACGGGCTCGACGAGCTGTCGGCCCGCCGCGCCAGGCTGATCGCCGAACGCGACGGCGCCACGGCGGTCGCTTATCCGGACCAGCTTGCGGCACGCGCGGCCGACCCCAAGATCGCCGAACTGATCGACGGCGAGAACAAGCTGTTTGCCTTGCGCCGCCAGGCACGCGACGGCCAAGTCTCGCAATTGCGCGAGCGCGTCGTGCAATTCCGGCAGGAGATCGCCGGCATCGAAGCCCAGCAGAAGAGCAAGCAGCAGGAAATCGCGCTCACCAAGGTCGAGCTCGACAGCATGCGGACCCTCTGGAAGAAGAAGCTGGTGCCAATCTCGCGGAAGACCGAGAGCGAGCGAGCCCAGGCAAGGCTCGACGGCGAAAATGGCCAGCTGATAGCGGCTGCCGCGCAGACGCGCGGGCGCATCAGCGAGATGGAACTGGCAATCATCCAGATCGACCAGGACATGCGCAGCGAAGTAGCGGGAGAGCTGCGCGAGATCGACGCCAAGGCGAGCGAGCTGCGCGAGCGCCAGATCGCGGCCCAGCAATCGCTGAAGCAGATCGACATCCGCGCACCGCAGTCCGGCCGGGTGCATCAGCTGGCGATCCATACGGTCGGCGGCGTCATCTCGCCCGGCGAAGCCATCATGCAGATCGTGCCGACGGCCGACGCGCTGGTGGTCGAGGCGCGTGTCGCCCCTCAGGACATCGACCAACTGCGCATCGGACAGCCGGCGACGCTTCGCCTTTCGGCATTCAGCCAGCAGACGACGCCAGAGGTCGAAGGCGAGGTGGACCGCATTTCGCCCGATCTCATCGAAGACCAGAAGGCTGGCATCTCCTACTATGCCGTGCGCATCGTGCTGTCGGCCAGGAGCCTCGAAGAGGCGGGCCCACTGGAGCTGAAGCCGGGCATGCCGACCGAGGTTTTTCTCAAGACCACCGACCGCACGGTGCTTTCCTATCTGCTCAAGCCGTTGACCGACCAGGCCAGCCGCGCGTTTCGCGGCGACTAGCGCATGGCCCGACTTTCGGGAGCGCGCACTCGCCACGCGGCATGCCTATTGGCGATTTCCGCTCGTTGCGGTTTCACCCATGTCGCCGCCGAGCAGGCGCGTGACCCGTTTCAACGCGTCTGAAAGCTGCTGGGCTTCGTCATCGGCAAGGCCGGCCGTCAGGCGCGCGAGGTCTTGGTTCGCCGTCATCTGCAACCTCGCCAATGCCTGATTGCCACGGGCCGTCAGGGACAGGCGCCGGCGATGCCGGTCGTTCGGGTCAGCGCGCATTTCGGCCAGGCCGGCAGCTGCGAATTTTCGCAGGATACGCGTGAGATAAGTCGGTTCGAGCCGCAGTTCCCTGACCATTTCGGTGGCTGCCGATCCAATATCGAGATGGAACATCCGGGCAAGAATACCCGCCGTGCCACCCGTATCGGCAGCAGGAGCGCCCGACCTGCGATCCAGCTCGAACAGCACCCGTGCCTCGGTCAGCGTGTAGGCGCTGTGCGTCAAGGTCTCGTCGAGCAGCCCGATCAGGCTGGTATAGAACCGGTTGAAGCGGCGGATGTCGCTCACCAGGGCATTTCGTTCGACCGACATGCAGGTCCTTCCTCAGGTGATAATTCATCCAGTTATTTGATTAAGTCAACTATTTATTGGATCATGTCATACATTCGTAGTCCGGAGAGCGGGCGCTCGGCCCACGCAATCCCCGTTGGAAGCCGCTTGCATTCGCCGGGTGAAGCGCCAGATTCATGCTCACAGTGCATGGAGACGCTTCGGGGCGAGCGATGAACCATTGGCAAAAGGCCGTGCAGGCACGCGTCTACGGCAGAGTGCAAGGCGTCAGCTACAGGGTCTGGGCGCGAAGCGAGGCGATTGGACTTGGCCTTGTCGGCTGGGTGCGCAACGAAAGCGATGGTTCGGTGACGGCTCGGATGGCCGGAACCGACGCCGCGGTCTCGTCGATGGTCCAACGCCTTTGGATCGGCCCAGCGGGCGCATCGGTTACGCGCGTCGACGTCGAGGAACTCAGCTCCTGGAACGCGCCATCGAGCTTCACGATCGTCGTGTGAACAGGGCACGCGGATTGCACCCTCTTGAATTAATTGAACGTTTGTTTTATTATTACCTCAATGAGGTGAGCATGGCCCGCACGACCGGTTCCGATGGCGAAAAGACCGAGGCTGCCGTCCGCGAGGCGGCGGTCAGCCTGATCGCGCGTCTCGGCTACGAAGCGATGTCGATGCGCCAGTTGGCCGCCGAGGTCGGCGTGCAGGCGGCAGCGCTCTACCGCTATTTTCCGACCAAGGAAGATCTGCTGTTCACGCTGATGCGAGAGCACATGGAGGGGCTGAGCGCAGCGTGGGAGGCGGCACGCCCGACAACTGCCGACCCTGCGCCGAGGCTCGCCGCCTATGTCCGGAACCACATTGCCTTCCACATCGAACGCCGCCACGCCACGCACGTCTCCAACATGGAGCTGCGCAGCCTGTCGCATGAGCGCCTGACGCAGATCCTGCGCATGCGCACAGCTTACGAAAAGGAACTGCGCGCCATCCTGCGCGACGGCGTGGAGACGGGCGTCTTCGACATCGACGACACCGGCCTGACCGCCATGGCGCTGATCCAGATGATGACCGGCGTCATCGTCTGGTTCCGGCCGGGCGAGCGGCTGTCGGTCGCCGAGGTCACGGCGTCATATCTTTCGATGACAATGCGCCTCGTTGGCGCAAGGATCGACACCAATACCCGGGAGGAACAGCATGTACACGAACACGCTCAGCTTCGGGCTTGACGAAGACGTTGAGGCGCTGCGCGACACGGTGCGTCGCTTCGCCCAGGATAGGATCGCGCCGATCGCCGCCGAGATCGACCGCTCGAACGAATTCCCGGCGCATCTGTGGGCCGAACTCGGCGCGCTCGGCCTGCTCGGTATCACCGCCGATCCCGATTTCGGCGGCACCGGCATGGGCTATCTTGCCCATGTGGTGGCGGTGGAAGAGATCTCGCGCGCCTCGGCCTCGGTCGGCCTCTCCTACGGGGCGCACTCCAACCTCTGCGTCAACCAGATCAACCGCTGGGCGACGCCGAAGCAGAAGGAGAAATACCTGCCACCGCTCTGCAGCGGCGAAAAGGTTGGTGCTCTCGCAATGTCGGAATCCGGCGCCGGCTCGGATGTCGTTTCGCTCAGGCTGCGCGCCGAAAAGCGCAACGACCGCTATGTGCTGAACGGCTCGAAAATGTGGATCACCAACGGTCCGGATGCCGAGACCCTGGTGGTCTATGCCAAGACCGATCCGGAGCGAAACTCGCGCGGCATCACCGCCTTCATCGTCGAAAAGGCGATGGCCGGTTTTTCAGTGGCGCAAAAACTCGACAAGCTCGGCATGCGCGGCTCGAATACCGGCGAGCTGGTGTTCGAGAATGTCGAGGTGCCGTTCGACAATGTCCTGCATGAGGAAGGACGCGGCGTCGAGGTTCTGATGTCGGGCCTCGACTATGAGCGCACGGTGCTTGCCGGCGGCCCGATCGGGCTGATGGCAGCCTGCCTCGATGTGGCGATCCCCTACGTGCACGAGCGCAAGCAGTTCGGCCAGCCGATCGGCGAGTTCCAGCTGGTGCAAGGCAAGCTGGCCGACATGTACACGGTGATGAGTGCCGCGCGCGCCTACGTCTATGCCGTCGCCGCCGCCTGCGACCGCGGTCAGACCACCCGCAAGGACGCCGCCGGCTGCGTGCTGTTTGCCGCCGAAAAGGCGACGCAGATGGCGCTCGACGCGCTGCAGCTGCTCGGCGGTAATGGCTATATCAACGACTACCCGACCGGCCGGCTTTTGCGCGACGCCAAGCTCTACGAGATCGGCGCCGGCACCAGCGAAATCCGCCGCTGGCTGATCGGACGCGAGATCATGGCGGAGGGGGCGTGATGTCCCCCTCCGCCGCTTCAGCCGAACGCCTTGGGCAGGTCATCGGTTGGCTTAGCGACGATCTGGTGCGTATCGCGCCACAAGACCTCGCGCTGACGTGCCGACGTGATCGAGCGCACGGGCAAGCCGCCCTCCTCGATCAGCCAGGCGCAATAGCGTGCACGGCTGATCGATTCCTTTGCGTCCGGATGGAACCAGCAGATGCCCCAGATTGGGTTGCGGCGCTTGAAATGCCGACCAACCCGGCCAGGAATGGGCAAATGCCGATTGAACCAGTCGAACTGATCGTCCAGTTCATCATGAATCCAGTCCGGGCAGCCGTTCCTGCGCAGATACCAGGACGCGTGGAAGAAGCCGGTCTCCACCCGGCTCTTCGGATGGATCAGCGGCGTTACAAACCGCAAATACATTTTGACACCCACGGCGCTCGCAGGCTCCGTGTTCCTCTTGCTCAAATTCGGGACGTGGAAGGCCGCCCTTCGGCGGCGTCAGGCCATGGCCGAAGGGAGACATCTGGTGAAATGCAAAAGCATGCCTTTCATCGTCGCCTCCTGAGGGTGTCGTCGGTACAAAGGATACCGCGCCTGGCACGCAGCATCCGGGCGCGGGCTGTTACACTGGTTCCCTTGCGGCATCAAGAGGTGTGAGGAACAACGTGGCCACACTGCAATCCCAGATATCCCCCTCCTCCGAAACTTTCCGCGCCAATGCCGAGCGCATGCGGGCGCTGGTTGCCGATATTGCGGAGAAGGCTGCCACCGTCGAGCGCGGCGGCTCGGATGAGGCGCGCGAGCGCCACCAGGGCCGCGGCAAGCTTTTGCCGCGCGAGCGCCTTGCCCAGTTGCTCGACACTGGCTCGCCCTTCCTTGAGATCGGCCAGTTCGCGGCGTGGTCTATGTATGGCGAGGAGATCGCCGCGGCCGGCCTCATCGCCGGTATTGGCCGCGTCGAGGGCACCGAGGTCATGGTCGTCGTCAACGACGCCACGGTGAAGGGCGGCACCTACTATCCGTTGACGGTCAAGAAGCATTTGCGTGCGCAGGAGATCGCGCTGCAGAACAATCTGCCCTGCGTCTATCTGGTCGACAGCGGCGGCGCCAATTTGCCCAACCAGGACGAGGTGTTTCCCGACCGCGAGCATTTCGGCCGCATCTTTTACAACCAGGCCAACATGTCGGCGGCAGGCATTCCGCAGATCGCCTGTGTCATGGGTTCGTGCACGGCGGGCGGCGCCTATGTGCCGGCGATGTCGGACGAGACGATCATGGTGCGCAACCAGGCGACCATCTTCCTCGGCGGCCCGCCGCTGGTGAAGGCCGCCACCGGCGAGGACGTCAGCGCCGAGGAACTCGGCGGCGCCGACGTACACACACGACTCTCCGGCGTTGCCGACCACTACGCGATGGATGACGAACACGCGCTGGCCATTTGCCGGCGCATCGTCAAGAACCTAAATCGGAACAAGGCCGTAAGCCTGAACTTACAGAAATCGATTCCACCGCTTCACGATCCGCATGAGCTCTACGGCATTGTGCCGACCGATCTGCGTCAGCCCTATGATGTGCGCGAGGTGATCGCGCGTGTCGTCGACGGTTCGGAGTTCGACGAGTTCAAGCAGAATTACGGCACCACTTTGGTCACCGGCTTTGCCCATCTGCACGGCATGCCGGTCGGCATCATCGCCAACAACGGCGTGCTGTTCTCCGAAAGCGCGTTGAAGGGGGCGCATTTCATCGAGCTGTGCTGTCAGCGCAAGATCCCGCTGGTGTTCCTGCAGAACATCACCGGCTTCATGGTTGGGCGCAAATACGAGGCCGGCGGCATCGCCAAGGACGGCGCGAAGCTGGTCATGGCGGTCGCCACCGCCAAAGTGCCGAAGGTGACCATGATCATCGGCGGCTCGTTCGGCGCCGGCAATTACGGCATGTGCGGGCGCGCCTATTCACCGCGCTTCCTGTGGATGTGGCCGAACGCCCGCATCTCGGTGATGGGCGGCGAACAGGCGGCGACGGTGCTGGCCATGGTCAAGCGCGAGGGCATCGAGCGCAAGGGTGGTGAATGGAGCGCCGAGGAGGAAGCGAAATTCAGGAAACCGATCCTGATGAAATACGAGCATGAGGGCCACCCGCTCTATTCCTCGGCAAGGCTCTGGGACGACGGCATCATCGACCCGGCGAGGACGCGCGAGGTGCTGGCGCTGAGCCTCTCGGCCGCGCTCAATGCCAAGATCGATGAGACACGCTTCGGCGTGTTCAGGATGTGAGATGGGCCAGATCGGCAACAGGATCAGCGTCCATACCGGCGACATCACCAAGCTGGCGGTCGACGCCATCGTCAATGCCGCCAACGATGCAAAACTCACCAAGGATTGTTCTGGGAAACGTCACCGATCGAGAAGGCTGAAGCCAGCGTAGCAGAGATCGATCGAGCATCTGCATGATCGCTGGGGCCTAGGACCCAAGAGGCCAGGCTATGGACTTCGGACGGCATTTTCCGAGTGCGTCACCCGTGCGCCTCTTGCCAGTGCAAAAAATCCATCAACGTGTGTGCATTCTCGAAGTCGTCAACAAATTTTGGCACTGCTTGCTCGAAAGAAACGATGCCACCGGAACGGGACTGAGCTATGAGGTTCTTCAGAACCACGAACGGAAGGCGCCGAAGTGTAACTGCGTTGAGTTTGTCGCGCGCTGCCTCAAGTCCCCATTCCGAGGCGTTTCTAACGCGCTGCTCTACACGGATCAAAGCACGCTCTAGCCCCGGAACATACTGACGCAACCTCCAAAACTCCTTGAATACAGCCTTAACGTCGTGATTCTCGAACAAATCCGCCGGATCCGGTAACTCATCTGTCTCGAAGGAATATCCTTTTAATTGCTCATAATGACGTCAAATCTCCGTACCCACATAAGGAGTCATGTATGAAAACAAGTGGTCCCAAGGGATATATAAGTCAAGATTATTCTGGTATATAAATTCAATATTTTGATTTAACTCTTCAACAGTCTCTTCCGCATCAAACATTATGAAGTCTAGAAAAAGTTGAATTCGATTTTCATTAAGTATTTCCAAGGCCTCATTGTTTTGTCTAACAGTAGTGTCTTTCGCAAATCTCCGGAGAGCGTTGTCATTTCCACTTTCTATGCCCAACTCAACGGCCCTTAAACCCAGCTGTCTCAGTTGAGAGATCAGACGTCGGCCCTTGATCAGCTGATTGACGCGTGTCGAAAAGCTAAATGTTAGACTGGGTCTGTAGCTGTGGAGCGCCTCAGCAATTTCCACAGCTCGAGCCGCACTGACAAAGAAATTCGCGTCGAGAAAATAGACGTGCTCATACAGTTCACCGCGAAATTCTTCCAGATCCTTCAGATCGGAAACCACTTTCGCGGCGCTCAGCTTCCGCCACTGTCGGCCAATCAAGATTATCGCGCAGAACGAGCAACTATAAGGGCAGCTCCTGCTCGTAATGAGAGCCACAGCTCGTTTGCGGACGCCAATCGTCCTATCAAAATAGAACAGGGGACGGGCCTCGCAGGGAGAAATGAATTCAAAAGTCGGTGCCGGAAGATCGTCAAGATCCTGAAGACGCTCTCTGTCCGGTTCTATAACGACCTGGCCGCGCGATCTATACGTAATGCCGCGAATGCCCGTAAGTGACACTCTATTCTTAATGGCATTCACGACTTCTGCCAGAGTTTCTTCACCTTCGCTACGAACAATTATGTCTATTGATTGCTGCTCGACAAGCAGAGAAGAATGAACGGCAGACACGTGCGGACCACCGACTATGACAATACATTGAGGATTGCTAAGCTTTATTTCCGTAGCGAGTTGGTAGCCGAGCTTGGCGTTCACGTTGTAAAAAGACAAACCAACTATCGGATAGCCGGAGAGATATCGGGCAACAATTTCCCTCGGCGAGAGGCTAGCGTCGGAGAAATCAAATCCCTGGGTTTTTATACCTCGCCTCGACACAAAGGCGCCTAGGTAGCTCAGCCCTAGCGGCCTCATGCTTTGGCCCACATCGCGCCCACCGTATGGGACATTCACCAGCGCAAGATCGCCGGCCTGCATTGACCTGTCACATATCTTTTCTGAAATACTTGGAAGGTGCCGCTCCATACGGGCCTGCCCCGAAATGAGTAACCTCTCTCGAATTTGTGGCCGGTGCCTTGGTCGCTCTGAGTATCATGTTCTCGCTTTTCAGCAACTGATACAAGTCCTCGACCTCCTCGGCGGCGAAATTCGACTCAGACAAAACAATTTTGTTATTTAGCGACGATCCAAGGATCGAACAAAGAATGGCCGCAGAGTGGCTGTCGAGGCGCAGAATTGTTCTCTCTGTCGCCACAATAATTTCATCCCCCTCCGATCGCCAAAATGTATTCGGAGACAATCGCCACGGTCCCGGACATGCGTCGTCGGAGGCCGACATCTTAAGACATCATCCAACTCTACTTCTTAGGCGGATCAACACTGGCCCGCCCACAGACAACATAGTACTCCTGTCCGTCTATATCTACCCGAGCCACATTCGGACGTTTACGTTTTTCTTCGGAGACCTCGTGCCCAGGTAATATCTGTACCCTGATTGAAACTTTGAAACCGCTTTTTGGCCCGTTTCGTTTTTTGTCTTTTCCACCCTTGGCCATCGCGGATCTTCTCCAACCAAAATAGCGTCGAAAGTGGAAGTAAATGCTCGGCGTTCGCAGATGTCAAATGGATAACGATTGGGATTTGCATCATATGAGCAAGTGGGTGTTGGACACCGCTGCCTGAAAGCTGCCAGAACCCATCAGTGCCGAGCAAGAGAACTGGCTCGGTCGGCAACCTGCCACACCCTATGGCAGTTCCTGCGGTCGCTACTTGCCGAAAGCCTCGCATGTGACTGGCCCCGGCAATTCAATCCCGCTGTTCCCCTATGAGATTGCCCGTTGGAGACGGCTGACGCGTTTTGCGTCAGCCTCATTGATTGAGAGCCTCCGTTCCCCGGCCGCGATTAGGTCGTCGTATCTCAGATGTGCATGGAGTGGCTCCAGATCGGTGTCATTCCTTATCCAATCTAGAAACTGAGCAGGTATCTTGCTGACACAAGCCTCCAGCAGTTCGAACGCTTTCTCGATCTCGCCGATCTGTGCCATCGCACAAGCTACGTTATATTGCTCCAAAGAATCGTCGCAAACGACAAGCGCGCGTGAGACCCAGCCTCTCGCGCGTTCGACTTCTCCCAGGTACGCAAGAGCCAAAGCACCGCTCGCCAACGCATGTGAGTTGTCGGGTCGGACTGCAATTTCCTTCTCAGCACGATCCAGCGACTGCCTAGCGGCGGCAAGGGCTTCATCTTCAAGGCCAAGTGCTCTGCAGCTCTGAGCCACAAAGCCAGGAGAAACATAATCCGTTGGTAAGAGAACAGCCGCCCGCCGGAAGTGCTCGACGGCGTCACGAAATTTACCAAATCTAATATAAGTGCGCCCAATACAGTATCGGACATCGTATATATCGGGACTGAGCCGCAGTGATTCTTGGTGTGCTCTCAACGCATCATCGTAGCGGCCAATCTCGCCTAGAATTCGGCCCTTCGCGGCATGAGCCTCCGCCAATGTCGGATCCAGCGAGAGCGCCTTCTCAGCCGCCGCCAATCCTGACTCACTTGATGTACCGGCCAAATGCCCCTCAGCTTGGTATAAAGCGATCATAGCCCATGCACGTGCATAATTGGGGTCAAGCTCAATCGCACGCCCACAGAAACGCAGCGCAATCTCGGCATGTCTTGAGCCATGCTGCAGGTAGTGACGCGCGAGTAGATAGAATTGGTATGCCTCAGGATTATTGGTTGACCGCCGCTCAATCGCGTATTTCTCTCTTGGCAACAGTTTGATCTTCAATGCTGCCACAATTTCTTCAGATATCTGAGCCTGAAGCTCAAAGATATTATGAAGCTCGCGATCGTAGCGCTCAGCCCAGATATGATCACCTCTTATGCCATCTATCAACTGCGCAGCTATGCGGACCCGCCCCCCCGCCTTGCGCACGCTACCCTCGACCACGTAGGTAACACCTAACTGCCGAGCTATTTGGGGAACGTCTACTGCTTTCCCCTTGAATGTGAACGCTGTATTCCGAGCGACAACCGAGAGCCCGGACACTTTGCACAAATCGATGATAACGTCTTCAGTTATGCCGTCGCTGAAGTACTCCTGCTCGGTATCACCACTCATGTTCAAAAAAGGCAACACACAAATGCCGGGTCTTTGGCGGGAGACATTCAAACGTTCCAATTCGGGGATGCCTTCGACACGACCGGTGCTTCTTGTCAGCGCAAAGACTCGGATTGGACGTTCGCCCCGTTTTACGACATGCTCGCCATAGTCTTCGAATTCAACAGCCAACCGGCCCACGACGTGGTCGCGCACACTCTGGGATACGGCGATAGTTCCTGGTTTGGCTAAACTCTGTAAACGAGCAGCGACATTAATGCTCTCTCCGTAAAGGTCATCGCCCTTGACGATCAGATCGCCCACATTTACTCCGATACGGTACTGAATACGGGGATGCTCTGAGGATCCGCGTTCCTCTTTTGCCAGCGCCTCCTGGATGCTCAATGCGCAATCCGCGGCGGAAACCACGCTGGGGAATTCAGCTAGCAGCGCATCCCCCACCAGATTAACAATCCGTCCGCCATGAGCCTCGACAAGAGGCAGTACCAACCGGCTGCGACTGGCTTGAAATCGCTCCAGGGTACCGGCTTCGTCGGCCTCCATCAGCCGACTGTAACCCACAACGTCTGCTGTCAATATCGCAGCAAGCCGCCGTCGAACAATCTCTGCCGTCATCGGTCTTCCCGCGCCGGGTTCAGAAAACCTACTCTATGAAGCTTATCTAATACAGTCTATAGGGCCAGCATCGTTACGGCCCGCCTGGTGTCCCAATTCGGCTTCTCCAACACGGCACCGGCGGCTATCAAGAAAACGGGAAAGTTGTTCAGCTCCGCGCAGCCAGACCATTTATTCACGGCAATTTGGCCGCAACGCCGTCTCGTGCCACGGGGTCCGTACCTGTCATAGTATCCAAGCCACTTCCTTGGTGCGAATGCGCTTTGACAATGACCATACTGCGAAGCAGGGTATGGCCGAATACCCGCATTTCGGTGATGGGCGACGAGCAGGCGGCGCCGGTGCCGGTGCGAGGGCATCGAGCGAAGCGCTCAATGCCGGGATCGAGGAGACACGCTTCGGCGTGTTCAGGATGTGAGATGAGCGAGGTCGGCAGCAGGATCAGCGTCCATACCGGCGACATCACCAAGCTGGCGGTCGACGCCATCGTCAATGCCGCCAACTCATCGCTGCTCGGTGGCGGCGGGGTCGATGGCGCCATTCACCGCGCGGCCGGTCCCGAGCTCGAATTCGAATGCCGGATGCTGAACGGCTGCAAGACGGGCGACGCCAAGCTTACCAAAGGCTACAAGCTGCCGGCCCGTTACATCATCCACACGGTCGGCCCGGTCTGGCAAGGCGGCGGCAAGGGTGAGGCCGAACTGCTCGCCTCCTGCTACCGCCGCTCGCTCGAACTCGCCGCGGCGCGGGAATGCCGGACGGTGGCGTTTCCGGCGATCTCGACCGGCATCTACAGCTACCCGAAGGATGAGGCGACGGAGATTGCTGTCGCCACGGCAAACGCATTCCTCGACAAGAGCACGGTTCCAGAAACCGTCATCTTCTGCTGTTTCGACGAGCAGACAGCAGAACTATACCGGCAGGTCGTTGCTGCCCGCCGTGGAGCCTAGACTGCATGGCCGAAGCGATCGATCCACAGCTCGAAGTGCGATTTTTCGTTCCAGAACTGGCGGCGCTGGAAATTAGGCGCTATTGCTCATCCTGCACTTTCCAATGGGCATGGGATGAAAATGGAACTGAAATACTTTCGCAAGACGACTGTCTCGATACTTGCAGGATTGCTTATATTCGCGATACCCGGCATCGGGTCGGCGGCATCGCTGGCTGGGAACAAGGGCGATATCCGTTTCCACCCGACTTTGTCGGGAAACCCGAAATCCGATTGCACCAAGGCATACAATGCCTATGTGGCGGCCAGCGGCCACTCGGCCTATGCGACCACCCCCTACATGCGGGTGACGTCGATCTACATCATCTGCGGCGCGCACCTGAATGCGCAATCGCAGAAGGCGGCCGAGGACCTGGCGATGAAATCCTGCAAAGCCACCCGCGCTCATTACAAGGTCACAACCGGCGGCGCTTGCGAGATCGCAGCTTCCAAGTAGGCTGGTTCTTGCGAGACTGGCGCCGCCCGAAGCAAACCCGGGAGGCTCCATGTTCGCCAAGATCCTGATCGCCAATCGCGGCGAGATCGCCTGCCGGGTGATCCGCACGGCGCGCAAAATGGGTGTGCGCTGTGTCGCCGTCTATTCCGACGCCGACGCCAAAGCCATGCATGTCGACGATGGCCGACGAAGCCGTGCATATCGGCGCCTCGCCGGTCGGCGAAAGCTATCTGCGCGGCGACAGGATCGTCGCCGCGGCCTTGGCGACGGGCGCGCAAGCGATCCACCCCGGCTACGGCTTCCTTTCGGAAAACCCCGACTTTGTCGATCAGGTGACCGCGGCGGGGCTCACCTTCATCGGCCCGTCGGCGGCCTCGATCCGCGCCATGGGGCTGAAGGACGCGGCCAAGCGGCTGATGGAAAAGGCCGGCGTGCCGGTGGTGCCCGGCTATCATGGCGAGGCGCAGGAGATCGTGCTGCTCGCCTCCAAGGCGCGCGAGATCGGCTATCCCGTGCTGATCAAGGCGCGCGCCGGCGGCGGCGGCAAGGGCATGCGGCGGGTCGAGCATCCCGACGATTTCTCCGAAGCGCTGTCGGGCGCGCGGCGCGAGGCCAAGGCGGCCTTCGGCGACGACCGCGTGCTGGTGGAAAAATATGTCGACAAGCCCGGCACATCGAGGTGCAGGTGTTCGGCGACAATTTCGGCAACGCCGTGCATCTCTACGAGCGCGACTGCTCGGCGCAGCGCCGCCACCAGAAGGTGATCGAGGAAGCGCCCGCTCCCGGCATGACGGCGGCATTGCGCAAGGCGATGACGGAAGCGGCAGTGAAGGCCGCCAAGGCGATCGGCTATTCCGGCGCCGGCACGATCGAGTTCATCGTCGATGCCTCGCAAGGGCTGAAGGCGGACCGCTTCTGGTTCATGGAGATGAACACCCGCCTGCAGGTCGAGCATCCCGTCACCGAAATGGTCACCGGCACCGACCTGGTCGAATGGCAGCTCAGGGTGGCCGCCGGCGAGAAGCTGCCGAAGATACAGAGCGAGATAACGCTCTCCGGCCACGCCTTCGAGGCGCGCATCTATGCCGAGGACGCGGCAAAGGGATTCCTGCCGGCGACAGGCACACTGCATCATCTGAAATTTCCCGACGCAACACCGCGAAGGCGCTACCATGCGCATCGAGACCGGCGTGCGGGCCGGCGATGCGATCTCGCCCTTCTACGACCCGATGATCGCCAAGCTGGTCGTCCACGGCAAGGACAGGCAAGCTGCACTCGATGCGCTCGGCTCCGCGCTGGCGCAGACCGAGATTGCCGGCTCGACCGTCAACACCGCGTTTCTGGCGGCGCTTGCCGTCGATGCGGATTTCGCGGCCGGCGACGTCGACACCGGTCTGATCGGCCGGCATCAGGAGGCGCTGACCGTCGTTCCGCCGCCGAGCGGCGAGACCGTCGCCGCGGCCGCCCTTGCGGCCTCCGGCGCCGGGGCGCAGGCGCCATCCAACGATCCCTGGTCATCGCTTGCCGGCTATGCGCATTTCCACACGGTGGCGCGGCGCACGCGGCTGCGCCATGGCGAGGAGGATATCCTCGCGCGGGTTTCGGTGCGGCCGGACGGACGCTTCGAGGTGGCGCTGGACGCTCCCTACGAAGCAGTCAATTCGCACGATCTTCGCGCCGTCCCTCGCCTCGCCCGCTGGCCCGGCCACATCACCGTGTTCGAGGGCGCGACCAGCTACAATTTCGCGGTGCCGGATCCGCTGGCCAAGGCGGACGAAGCCGCCGCCGCTTCAGACACCCTGCGGGCACCGATGCCTGGCCTGGTCAAGCTGGTGCGCGTGGGCAAAGGCGACGCCGTCACCAAGGGCCAGCCGCTGCTGATCCTGGAAGCGATGAAGATGGAACACACGATCGCCGCGCCGCATGACGGCGTGATCGCCGAGATCGCGGTCGAGGGCGCGCAGGTCACCGACGGCACGGTACTGGTGCGGTTTGCCGAGCAGGACCACCGGGATAGCCGCCCGAAAATGAAAATGGCCGGGCAAGCCCGGCCATTTCCGACTGTCAGGTAGAGAAGATTACTGCTGGATCGGCGCGTATTTGCCGTCGTGCCACTGGTTGATGTCGTAGCTGGCGTTCTTCAGGTCGCCCTTCTCGTCGAAGGTGACCTGGCCGACAACGGTGCTGATCGGCTGGCCGTTCTTCAGCGCTTCGGCGACCTTGGCCGGATCATCGCTGCCGGCGCGCTTGATGCCTTCGGCGAAAGCCTGGACCACGGCATAGGAGAACAGCGTGAAGCCTTCCGGCACGAAGCCGCCGGCCTTGATCTTGGCGATGGCTTCCTTGGCTTCGGGCTTGGCCTGCGGGTCCGACGGGAAGACGAACATGGTGCCTTCGCCGGCCGGGCCGGCGATCTGCCAGAATTCCGGCGAGGCGATCAAGTCCGGCATGATCAGCTGGAACTTGACGTTCTGCTCGGCCGCCTGGCGCAGGATGAGGCCGGCTTCGGGGTGATAGCCGCCGAAATAGACCACGTCGGCCTTCAGTTCCTTCAGCTTGGTGACGAGAGCCGAATAGTCCTTCTCGCCGGCATTGATGCCTTCGTAGTTCACCTCCTTGAGGCCGCCGGCATTCATCGTCGCCTTGACGGCGTCGGCAACGCCCTGGCCGTAGGCGCTCTTGTCATGCAGGATGACGACGTTCTTGCCGGCGTATTTCTTGGCGATCCACGGACCGATGAAGGCGCCCTGCGCGTCGTCGCGCGTATAGAGGCGCATGATCGTCGGCCAGCCGGCCTTGGCCGCGGCGTCGGTCAGCTCCGGGTTGGAAGAGGCCGGGCTCATCATCAGCGCGCCGGCTTCGGCATAGACGGCCGAGGCCGGGATGCTCGAACCCGAGCAGGCATGGCCGTCGACGAACTTGATGCCGTCGGCGACGATGCGGTTGGCGACCGAAACAGCCTGCTTCGGATCGCACTGGTCGTCCTCGATGTCGAGCTTGATTTTGTTGCCGTTGACGCCGCCGGCGGCGTTGATGGCGTCGGCGGCTGCCTGTGCGCCCTGCTTGAACTGGTCGCCGATGTTGGCGAGCTGGCCGGTCATCGGGCCGACCACCGAAATGGTGATGTCGTCGGCAAACGCAACCGATGCGCTCATCATCAGGCCCAATACGGCCGCGCTCAAGATACCCAATTTTTTCATGGTGATAGTGCTCCTCCACTCACGCGCGGCCGCTTCCGGCCACGCTTCTTCCACAGAGGCGGGACAATTTCATCCTTCGCCCGGCATGTCTTGGCGCATCGTCGGCACTCGATTGGGCCTGCGCTGTGTCACCGCCGAACATACTTCAGTCATCGACGAGGTTTGGTCTTGTTGTATGACCATGATCTTGGCCGGGCCGAAACAGCCAAAAGCCGCGCCGGCCTTGTCCCGGCCGGTCGCGGCTTTTGCCAATGGAGCTTCCCGAATGCCCCCGCGCGCCCCGAAACCCCGCTTACTTCCCTGCCTGCCGCACGGCTTGGCCGGATTTGGCCTGCCGTGTTCTTGGTCTTGTTCGCATGGCCGTCTTCTCGCGGCCTTGTCCCTGGTGGGCCGGCCGTCTTTCGCGGCCTTGACCAGGAGCGTTCCTGCCCCGTGATCTCACGTGATCTTTGGGCACCGGGAGCCCGGTGCTCAGTGCATCGTCATCCATTCGCGCGCTTCGCGCAGCGCCTTGGCGATCTCGACCTTGGACATCGCGGCCGACAGTTCCGAGCGCAGTTCCGCGGCGCGGACCGAACCCTTGATGGCGGCGATGTTGAACCATTTGTGGGCGGCGACGACATCGGTCTCGCAATCGCGGCCGGTCGCATACATCATGCCCAGTTCGAAAAGAATGTCGGCCTGGGCAGTTGCCCCCATGGCGCCGAAGCCGGCTTCAAGCATTTCAAAACGTGCCATTTCAAGTCCCCTGTCTGGCTCCCGAGAGCTGCCTCCTTCTGTCCCTTGGTGTCCCTTGGGGGGCCGCTCTTTCGATGCTTTCGAGAATGCAGCCGAGCCTTGAATCCGTCGTTAAATGGCGTGCTTAATTTGAGGAAAACAAAGCTAAAACAAGAGGTAAACACGGAAATTCGTTAAGGATACAAAGCCAGCTATCTGCCTGCTTCGCGAAAAATTTGAAGAAAATTCGCGAGACCGGGGATCAACATTCCGCTAACCACGAGAACCAAAGGCCCTGCCTAGATCGCTTCATTTGTTCGCCGATGGCGTAGCCAATAAAATCCCGCAACCTTCCGTGGCGGCACCGCTTTTGTTTTGCCGGGAGCTGGATTAGCTTACGTTTGCGTAAGGGGCGGGAAGGCGGAACGGAGCCCCACCGAAACCCATAGGGAGGACAGACATGTTTCGAAAAGTGCGCCTGGCCCTGGCGGCCACGTTGATCATGGCCGGTGCGGCTTGGGCCGACCCGATCGAAGGCAATTGGAAGACGCAGGCCGGCGATACCGCAGCGATCGTCGGCGGCGGTTCGTTCTCCATCACGCTGAAGACCGGCAAATATGCCGGCAAGACCATCGGCTCGCTCAAACCTGCCGGCGACAACAAATATGCCGGCAGCATCACCGATCCGGCAAACGACAAGACCTACTCCGGCAAGGCGACACTTTCGGGTACCTCGCTCAAGATGAGCGGCTGCGTGCTCGGCGGACTGATCTGCAAGAGCCAGACCTGGCACAAGCTCTGATCGTCGTCACCACCAAAGAATGAGAGACCGGGGCCCTCGCGGCCCCGTTTCTTTTTGCGCGGTACGGCAGCGCCGCCGACTGGTTGTCGCGAGCGGACAGGCGCACGGCCTCGACCTCACGCCCCTGAGCGACGATCCAAAACACCGTCAATCAATTTGAACCGCAGATGAACGCCGGCATCAGAGCCGGTTCAGAGGCATTCGGGCATTCTCCTCGGCATTGAAGGAGGACACCACGCCGATGCTCGCTCGCCGCTTCACCATCGTCTGCCTGCTGATGAGCCTGTTCGGCATGTTGTTCGCCATCCTCGTCGCCGAAGCAGGCCGTCCGGCCCGCTCCTGGGACGCGGCCAATTCCTGCAGCTTCGGCTGTTCGAACCATCTTCGCCACTGAAACGACAAAGCACCAGAAACCCAGAGAAAAGCAAACGACCATGAACCGCATCGCCACCAGCGCCCTGATGATCCTTCGGCTCCTGCCGCGGGCAGCGCTCATCCTGATGCTTCTCGCCGCGCCGGTGCTGGCCGTGCCGATGATGCGCGCCGATGCCGGTTCGACGATCGAGGCCCCGGCGTTGAAGAAGAACGGCGTCGGCTTTGTGCTGCTGGTCAGCCTGCAGCGCGGCTGAAGAAAAAACACGCGCCCGGTCACGTTCGGGCTTTCGACCCCTCCCAAGCGCTCTTCCAAATCTCTATATTGAGCCATGGAAAAGCGAATCTACCCCCAAGCCATCGAATCGGTCGTCATGCCGGAGCCTTTCGGCAAGCAGAGCTTCGACGACGCCAAGAAGGCGGTCGCGGCCTTGCAGGCGCTCTACGACCGCAACACCAAATTCCTGCGCGATTCCTTCGCGGCGCTGGCCGCGGGCGGCGACAACAACAAGCGCTACCGCGCCTTCTACCCGGAGATCGGCGTCACCACGAGTTCCTTCACGCCAGATCAACTCGCGCCAGGCCTATGGCCATATGCCGACGCCCGGGCATTTCTCGACCACCATCACCCAGCCGATGCTCTTCGAGAGCTATCTCATCGAACAGCTTCGCCTGATCATGCGCAATCACGGCGTGCCGGTCACGGTTTCGGAATCGACCACGCCGATCCCGCTGCATTTCGCCTTCCTCGAAGGCACGCATGTCGACGGCGCGGCCGCCGAACGCATCAAGCGGCCGATCCGCGACCTGTTCGACGTGCCGGACCTCGACGGCACCGACGACCAGATCGCCAACGGCACCTTCGAAGTGGCGTTCGGCGAGCCGCGGCCGCTGGCGCCGTTCACGGCGCAGCGCATCGACTATTCGCTGCACCGGCTGTCGCACTACACGGCGACCAGCCCGCAGCATTTCCAGAACTTCGTGCTGTTCACCAACTACCAGTTCTACATCGACGAGTTCTGCGCCTGTGCGCGCGAGCTGATGGCCAAGGGCGGCGGCGGCTATGCCGAGCTTCGTCGAGCCCGGCAACGTCGTCACCCCGGCCGGGCGAAGCAGCGCCCAGCGAAGGCGTCGACGCCGCCGCGCCTGCCGCAGATGCCGGCCTATCATCTGAAGAAGCCGGGCCATGGCGGCATCACCATGGTCAATATCGGCGTCGGCCCGTCCAACGCCAAGACGATCACCGACCATATCGCGGTGCTGCGGCCGCATGCCTGGCTGATGCTCGGCCATTGCGCCGGCCTGCGCAACACGCAGGCGCTGGGCGACTATGTGCTGGCGCATGCCTATGTGCGCGAGGACCATGTGCTGGACGACGACCTGCCGGTCTGGGTGCCGATCCCGCCGCTGGCCGAGGTCCAGGTGGCGCTGCAGGAGGCGGTCGCCGAAGTCACCGGCCTGTCCGGCTACGACCTCAAGCGCATCATGCGCACCGGCACGGTCGCCACCATCGACAACCGCAACTGGGAACTGCGCGACCAGCGCGGGCCGGTGCAGCGGCTGTCGCAGTCGCGCGCCATCGCGCTCGACATGGAATCGGCGACGATCGCCGCCAACGGCTTCCGCTTCCGCGTGCCCTACGGCACGCTGCTCTGCGTCTCCGACAAGCCGCTGCATGGCGAACTGAAGCTGCCCGGCATGGCGACCGAGTTCTACAAGCGGCAGGTGGCGCAGCATCTGACCATCGGCATCCGGGCGATGGAGAAGCTCGCCGAGATGCCGACGGAGCGGCTGCATTCGCGCAAGCTCCGAAGCTTTTCGGAGACGGCGTTCCAGTAGACGGCCGCAGGCCGCGAGGCATTCGTCATCTTGATTGGGCCGCAATTCTGCCGATAACAGGCCGGACACCTCGGCCATGCAAACGCGGTCTGATGGCACGCGTGCGAAACATGATGGCTTCGATGGCGTTCCTGGCAATGCTCGGCCTCTCGGCCGCGCTGGTGGCCGGGTTCTTCGGCACGCTGCATCCGGCTTTCGATTCCTTCGCGCATTTCCGCGTCCATCTGGCCGTGCTGATGGCGCTGTTGCGCTTGCCGCTGCTTGCCACCTCGTTTCGCCTGCAGGCGGCTGCTGGCGCTCGCTCTTGGCGGTGGCCGCCTTCGCCACGCACGTCGAGCACCTTGCCGCGGCCTGTGGCCGGTGCAGGCCGCCTATGTCGCCAAGCCCAAGGACGACCAGCCGGTCTACCGGCTGCTGCAGATGAATCTGCGCTTCGACAATCCGACGCCGAAGAAGGTGCTGTCGCTGATCGGCCGGATCAACCCCGACGTGATCACGCTCGACGAAGTGTCGGCGATGTGGGCGACCGAGCTTGGCTACATCACCAGCGCCTACCCCTATCGCATCCTCTGCCCCTATCCCAACGGCGTGTTCGGCGTCGCGCTGCTGTCGCGGCGGCCCTTTGCCGCCGGCACCGAAGCCTGCCTGCGAACGGCGCGGCGCCATGGCGACCGCCACGGT
Organism: uncultured Alphaproteobacteria bacterium; assembly: GCA_963788955.1. Lineage (GTDB taxonomy): Bacteria > Pseudomonadota > Alphaproteobacteria > Rhizobiales > Rhizobiaceae > Mesorhizobium. The sequence continues at coordinate 44,127 of CAWBIN010000015.1, forward strand.
CGATTTCGGCGGCATCGCCGTCGATGTCGCGCGCGCATCCATCTGCAGCTGGCCGTGGCCGTTGCGAGCAGTCACTGGCAGATCGGCGAGTTGACGCAGACGCTCGCCTCGCTCGGCGAGACGGCGATCATGGCCGGCGACTGCAACGCCGTGCCGTGGAGCGCCGCGGTGCGGCGCGTCGCAGCGCTCGGCGGGCTGACCGTGATGCCGTCCGGCCGGGCCGACCTGGATTCTACCGGACGCTGCCGGACTTCCTGCGGCGCTTCGCCGGCCTGCCGATCGACCAGGTGTTCAGCAAGGGCGACGTGATCGATCCATTCGGTCGACGCGGCTGGAAGACACCGGCTCGGACCATCTGCCGGTGCTGGTGGAGTTTTCGCTGAGGCCGCGACGAGCAAGAAGCCGGTCGACGAGCACGCAGACCGCGACCGTCGTCGCTGAGCCAGTCGCCGAGCACGCGCGGCTGAAGCGCGTCACGCTCAAGGCTCCGACCAGGGCCTCGATCAGGCGCTCGACATGGCCGCCTTCACGATGCTCGCGCGCATCGAAGGCGATCTGCTTCGCTTCATATATCGGCATAGATGGCCTCCATGCGCCGCCTGCGCCTCGCGGCGCGTCTTGTTGCAGTGCGGGTCGTTGGCAACTTTCAGCCTGCGAACCGACCTCTCGGTGGCCCGCATCATCTGCCCGGCAATGCGGCCATGGGTCTCCTCATGAGTGCGAACGCCGGCGAAGAACCGCTTCCAGCGCTTCTGCAGCGCCGGCGTCACGGCCGAGGCGACGCGCGGATAGGTGTAGGTGATATTGAGCGTGCCATTGGCCTGCCGCAGGCGGCAGACGCCGTTGTCCTGGCCGACGTCAAGGTCCCAGTCGACGGTATAGCTGGTCTGCGCGATGGCGTGGGTCATGAAGCCGTGCTTGGGCCCGTTGCGGTCCATGGCCTCGATCAGGCCAGCTCCCGTGGTCGCCGGTGATGTCATAGGTTCGCGTCTTGACCGACACCTTCACGCCGGCCGACGGCGGCCGCAGCGGAACCGCACAGCGCGGCGATCGCCACACCAAATGTCAGAACCGCCAGGCGCATTGGCCATCTCCATCGTCCAGAATGGAACCATAAGCGCGTGGCAGTTTCAACAGTCCTGATGTCTCACATGTTCTGGCAGACGGGCCTCTCTCCGGCATTCTTCGGCGGCGACGGTCGAGACGGCCCGGTCGCGCGTGGCTTACATGTTCTGGTAGACCGGGCCTTCGCCGCCCTGCGGCGGCACCCAGTTGATGTTCTGGTTGGGGTCCTTGATGTCGCAGGTCTTGCAGTGGACGCAGTTCTGCGCGTTGATGACGAAGCGCACGTCCTTGGCCGTCGGATCGGCGGCGGCGTTGCCGTCCTTGTCCACCCATTCGTAGACGCCGGCCGGGCAGTAGCGCGTCGACGGGCCGGCAAAGACGTCGTGCTCGGAGCGCTTCTGCAGCGCCATGTCCTTGACCTGCAGATGCACCGGCTGGTCTTCCTCGTGGTTGGTGTTGGACAGGAACACCGAGGACAGCCGGTCGAAGGTCAGCACGCCGTCCGGCTTGGGATAGGCGATCTTCTTGTGCTTGCGAGGCCGGCTCCAGCGACGCGTAGTCGGTCTTGCCGTGCTTCAGCGTGCCGAAGGGCGAGAAGCCGAACAGCGTGTTCATCCACATGTCGAGGCCGCCGAGGCCGACGCCGACGATGGTGCCGAAGCGCGACCACAGCGGCTTGACGTTGCGCACCTTCTTCAGATCCTTGCCGATGTCGGTGTCGCGCCAGGCCGTCCTCGTAGGACGATCAGCTCGTCATTGGCGCGGCCGGCGGCGATCGCCTGCGGCGACATGCTCGGCCGCCAGCATGCCGGACAGCACCGCATTGTGCGAGCCCTTGATGCGCGGCACGTTGACGAAGCCGGCCGAACAGCCGATCAGCGCGCCGCCGGGGAAGGACAGCTTCGGCACCGACTGCCAGCCGCCCTCGGTGATGGCGCGCGCGCCATAGGACGATGCGCTTGCCGCCCTCGAAGGTGCCGCGGATCGCCGGATGCGTCTTGAAGCGCTGGAATTCCTCGAAGGGCGAGAGATAGGGGTTCTTGTAGTTGAGGTGGAGGACGAAGCCGACCGCGACCTGGTTGTCCTCGAGATGGTAGAGGAACGAGCCGCCGCCGGTCTTCATGTCGAGCGGCCAGCCGAAGGAATGCTGCACCAGGCCCGGCTTGTGGTTCTCCGGCTTGACCTGCCAGAGCTCCTTGAGGCCGATGCCGAATTTGCCGGGCTCGCGGCCTTCGGAAAGCTTGAATTTGGCGATCAGCTGCTTGGCGAGCGAGCCGCGCGCGCCCTCGCCGATCAGCACATATTTGCCCATCAGCGCCATGCCCGGCGCAAAGCCCGGGCCGTGCGTGCCGTCGCTTCTCGACGCCCATGTCGCCGGTGACGACGCCGGTGACGGCGCCCTGCATCGTTGTAGAGCAGGCTCGGCGGCGGCAAAGCCCGGATAGATCTCGACGCCGAGCGCCTCGGCCTTGGTCGCCAGCCAGCGGCAGACATTGCCGAGCGAGACGATGTAGTTGCCGTGATTGTTCATCAGCGGCGGCATCAGGAAGTTGGGCAGGCGGAACGAGCCGGCCGGGCCGAGCACCAGGAAATGGTCGTCGGTCACCGGCGTCTTGAAGGGATGATCGCTCCTCGTCGCGCCAGCCCGGCAGCAGGCGGTCGATGCCGATCGGATCGACGACGGCGCCGGACAGGATATGCGCGCCGACCTCGCCGCCCTTTTCCAGCACGACGACGGAAAGCTCGGGATTGACCTGCTTCAGCCGGATCGCGGCGGCAAGGCCGGCCGGGCCGGCGCCGACGATGACCACGTCGAATTCCATGCTTTCGCGTTCGATCTCGCTCATCAACCCCTCCGCACTGGCTTAGCCGCGTCCGGGCATCTTGCTGGCTTATCGCGCTGCATAGCGCATCAATCCGCGACGGGAAACCGGCGCTGACGTGACAATGCCGATTTCGCCAAAAAGTCGCGGCTGACGAGGTCAGCAAGCATTTTGCGCCGGCTGCACGCGGTCCATATTTTAATTGTTCGACGGCTTGCTTATCGGCCATACTTCGCGCCATGCGCACGCCTGAGCCATCCGGCTTTTCATTGACGCGCTTTCCTCTGCCTGCCCGGCCAGGCCTGCCGCGGCGCTGCTTCTGCGCCCTTTCGCTGCTGGTCGCCGGTCGAGGCCCATGGCGAGCAGTTGAAGGTCTGGGCGACCGGCGCCTATTCCTTTTCCGACGAACTCGGCGGCTTCCACATCACCGGCGCTTCGGGCATCGGCACCAAGGACGACCCGATCGTCATCACCGAAGAGACTGAATTCGGCGACGCCGGTGACGCTGATCATCCGCACCACCAAACCGATCCAGGCCGTTCGGCACTGCCGGCGAATTCGCCAACGGCATCCTGTACATGCGCATCGAGGTGCTCAACAACAGCGGCCAGGCCTGGGTCGAATTCCAGTTCGAGCTGCAGGAGATCCTCAACCAGCCGAGCGTGTTCGGCGACGGCCTGTCCTTCGACCAGCGCAACAAGACGCCCGACAACATCATGTCGAGCAGCTTTGCCGATTTCGACCGCGATTTCGAACCCTATGACCGGCTGCTGTTCAAGAACGGCAAGATCGATCCGCTCGAAGACGGGCCGCTTCGAATTCCTGATCACCGACTTCACGCCGCGCTGGACGTTTTATCTGGTGCAGGATCCGCGCATACCGACCGGGTGAGTATCTCCCCTCAAGGGGAATCACTGTCACCGCACTTCCAATCATCAACTTGCAAATTGCTGCCCGGCGGCCGAATGTGCCGGCATGACTGCCGCCTCCCCCAACAACAGATCCGACCTCGCCGACCTGCTCGCCTTCTATGCCAGGCCGGCGTCGACGAGGCGCTGGAGGACGCGCCGGTGAACCGGTTTGCCGAGGCGGCGCCGAAGCCGGCCGAGCGCGCGCCGACGGCAGCCGGCGCCAGCGCGCGAAAACGTGGCACAGCAACCACCGTCAGCGCCGTCACGGCCGGACACGAGCCGTTTGCCGGACGCGCCACCAGCGCGCGCGCCTGCCGGCGCACCGCGACGGTGCCGGACGAGGCGCAGGCCGCACTGGCGCGGCAACTGGCGGCGACGGCGTCGACGCTGGAGGAGCTGCGCCAGCACATGGCCGCCTTCGACGGCTGCAACCTCAAATTCACCGCCAAGAACCTGGTCTTCGCCGACGGCAATCCGGAGGCTGACGCTGATGCTGGTCGGCGAGGCGCCGGGCCGCGACGAGGACATCGAGGGCCTGCCCTTCGTCGGCCGCTCGGGCCGGCTGCTCGACCGCATGCTGGCGGCGATCGGGCTCGACCGGCACTTCGGCCTATATCGCCAACGTCATCCCGTGGCGGCCGCCGGGCAACCGCACGCCGACGCCGCACGAGACCGAGATCTGCCGCCCGTTCATCGAGCGGCAGATCGAGCTGGTCAATCCGAAGGTGCTGGTCAATCTCGGCGGCCCATCGGCCAAGACCTTGCTCAACACGACCGAAGGCATCTTGCGGCTGCGCGGCAACTGGCGCGTCCATACCACGGCGTCCGGCATCGCCATTCCGGCCATGCCGACGCTGCACCCGGCCTATCTGCTGAGGACCCCGGCGCACAAGAAGCTGGCCTGGCGGGATTTTCTCGAGGTGAAGGCGAAGCTGCGGGTCGCTCACCCCTGAGCGATAACCTCCCAGGTAATTGAAATGCGCCTGCCGCATCCCCGGCCTAACTCATAGTCCTCACCCATGACAACAGCCCAGACCTCCGCCGGCAGCCTGATCCGCGAATGGCGCACCGGCGGCGCATGTCGCCAGCTCGACCTCGCCATGGAGGCCGAGATCTCGCAGCGGCATCTGAGCTTCGTCGAAAGCGGCCGCGCCGCGCCCTCGCGCGACATGGTGCTGCATCTGGCCGAACAGCTGTGAGATCCCGCTGCGGCAGCGCAACCAGCTCTTGCTTGCGGCCGGCTTTGCGCCGAGTTTCAGCGAGCGGTCGCTCACCGAGCCTCGCTGGCGCCGGCAATGGCGGCGGTCGAGACCGTGCTCAAGGGGCATGAACCATTCCCGCGCTCGCGGTCGACCGGCACTGGAACCTGGTTTCGGCCAATGCCGCCGTCGGCCCGTTTCTGGCCGATGTCAGCCGAAGCCGTCGCTGCTTAAGCCGCCGGTCAACGTGCTGCGGCTCAGCCTGCATCCGAACGGCGTCGCGCCGCGCATCGTCAATCTGGCGGAATGGCGGACGCATCTGCTGGAGCGCCTGAAGCACCAGAACGATGCCAGCCGGCGATCCGGTGCTGGTCGAGCTGGAGCGTGAACTGCGGTCCTATCCGTCCGGCCTCAAAGGCGGGCGGCCCGTGCCGGTCGAGCCTGACGGCATCGTGCATCCGCTGAGGCTCGCGCATGGCGATCAGGTGCTGTCCTTCATCAGCACCATCACCGTCTTCGGCACGCCGCTCGACGTGACGCTGTCGGAACTGGCGATCGAATCTTTCTTCCCGGCCGACGAGCAGACGAGGGCGGTGCTGGTGCGGCTGGCGAAGGAGCAGGCGGCGAAGGTGTCGTAACCGTCGCGGGGTTTGAAGGAACTCGACAGAACGAAGTCATCCTCACCCCTGCGGCGGCGTCGCCTTTCGCGTGCGGGTGCGCTCCAGGCCGAGCTGCCGCTCGCGCCAGATGATGAAGATGCCGGCGCCGACGACGATCGCGCCGCCGACCAGCATGTGGATGGTCGGCACGTCGCCGAACACGAGATAGCCGACGACGACGCCGAGGATCATCGAGGTGTATTCGAACGGCGCCACCGACCGAAGCCTCGGCATGGCGGTAGGCCGCCGTCATCAGGATCTGCGCCGAGCCCGCCGCAGAAACCGGCCGCGACCAGCAGCGCCGCCTGCGCGGCGTCAGCGCCTGCCAGCCGAACGGCAGCGACAACAGCGCCATGACGCTCGCCGTCAGCGAGAACCACAGCACGATGGTCGCCGTCTTCTCGGTCTGGACGAGGTTGCGCACCAGCAGCATGGCGACGGCCGAGATGGCCGCGGCGACCAGCGCCGCGATGACGCCGAGCACCTCCTGGTCGCCGAGTGCGGCGCCCGAACGCGAGCAGCGTCAGCTCCGGCCAGGAGATGATCAGGACGCCGACAAGGCCGACCGCGACCGCGCTCCAGCGATAGACGCGGATGGCCTCGCCGAGGAAGATCGAGCTGAACACCACCACCAGCAGCGGCTGGGCATAGTTGAGCGTGATCGCTTCGGGCAGCGGCAGCCTGGTCAGCGCGAAGAAGCCGAGCCCCATGGCGCCGACGCCGACGACACCGCGCGCGATGTGGTTGAACGGCCGTTTGGTCGTGAAACGCGGTGCCGAGCTTTCCCCTGAAGGCCAGGAAGACGATGATCGGAAAGATGGCGAAGAAGGAGCGGAAGAAGACGATCTGGCCGGCCGGCAACGTGCCTGCCGCCTTGATGCAGGTCGACATGCCGACGAAGACCGCCACCGAAACGATCTTGAGCGCGATGCCCGCAAAGTGCTGTGGCCGACGGGATGATCGCTGGCAGCTTCGGCTCGGCCGCTCTTCTCCGCCGTCACGCCGGCGACGCTTCCTGGATCGCCGCCCAGATGCGCGCCGGCGTCGCCGGCATCTCGATATGGCCGATGCCGTAGGCGCGCCAGAGCGCGTCGGTCACGGCGTTGAGCGCGGCCGGCGTCGCGCCGATCGTGCCGGCCTCGCCGGCGCCCTTGATGCCCAGTCGCGTTGGTGGTCGACGGCACGTTGCGGGTCTCGAAATGGAAGAACGGGAAATTGTCGGCGCGCGGCACGGCATAGTCCATGAAGCTCGCCGTCAGAAGCTGGCCGTCCTCGCCATAGACGGTGTCCTCGGTCAGCGCCTGGCCAATGCCCTGCACGACGCCGCCATGCACCTGGCCGGCGAGCAGGATCGGGTTCACCGTGACGCCGAAATCGTCGACGATCGTGTAGCCGACGATGTCCGTCACGCCGGTCTCCGGATCGATCTCGACCTCGCAGATATGGGTGCCGTTCGGATAGGTGCCTCGTCCTGCACGAACTCGCCGAAGCCCTTGAGATCGTCCGGGTTCTTGGCGGCCTTGGCGATGCTCGGCAAAGTCGATCGCGCGGTCGGTGCCGACGATGCGGGCGACGCCGTCGGACAGTTCGATGTCGCCGGCCGAGGCCTCCAGCTCGTCGGCGGCGATGCGCTTGATCTTGTTCGGCCAGATCCTCGCCCGCGCGCGAAGCCGACACGCCGCCGAGCGGGATGGAGCGCGAGCCGCCGGTGCCGCCGCCGTCCTTCAAGCTCGTCGGTATCGCCCTGGCGGACATGGATCTTGTCGATGTCGAGATTGAGCTTTTCGACGACGAACTGCGCATAGGCGGTCGCATGCCCCTGCCCGTTGGTCTGGGTGCCGATCTTCAGCGTCACCGTGCCGTCGCCGTTGAGTTCGACAAAGGCCGGCTCCGAGCCCGGAAAGGCGCAGGCCTCGATATAGGTCGCCATGCCGATGCCGCGGATCTTTCCGCCCGCTTTCGACTGCTCGAGCCGCTTCGGAAACGCCTTCCAGTCCGCCTGTTCCATGCGCGCGTCATGTGGCCGTCGAACTCGCCGACGTCGTAGAGGCGGCCGGTCTGCGTGCGGTACGGGAACTGCTCGGGCTTGATGAAATTGCGCCGGCGGATCTCTTCGACCGGCAAGGCCCAGGTCGCGGGCGCAGGCGTCGACCAGCTTCTCCAAGCAGGAACGCCGCCTCCGGACGGCCGGCGCCGCGATAGGCATCGACCGGGCAGGTGTTGGTGTAGACGCCGGTCACCGACACATCGAGCGCCCGGATGTCGTAGACGCCGGTCGACATGGTGACGCCGACATAGGGAATGAACGGCCCGTATTGCGAGACATAGGCGCCCATATTGGCCGATAGGTCGACCTTCATGCCAGGAAGCGGCCGTCCTTGTCGAGCGCCATTTCGGCTGTCGACGATATTGTCGCGGCCTTGCGCGTCGGTGAGGAAATGCTCGGTGCGGTCGCCCGCCCATTTGACCGGCCGGCCGAGCCGCTTGGCCGCCTCCAGCACCAGCGGATATTCGCGGTAGACGAAGCTCTTCGGCCCGAAGCCGCCGCCGACATCCGGCGTGATGACGCGCAGCTCACTCTTCTTGATCTTGAACACGTCGGCGAGGATGTACTGCATGGAGTGCACGCCCTGCGACCGGTGGTCAGCACGAAGCGGTTCTCGTCCGGCATTCCATTCGCCGATCGCCGAGCGCGGCTCCATGTAGTTGCAGACCAGCCGGTTGTTGACGAACTCGATGCGGGTGACTTTGCGCGGCCTTGGCAAAGGCGGCCGCAGTCTTGGCCTTGTCGCCGATATGGTAGGTGAAGGCGCGGTTGGTGCCGAGCTCCGGCCAGACCAGCGGCGTGTCCTCATCCAACGCGGTCGCGGTGCCGGCGGCGGCGTCCTCGCTGTCGTAGTCGACCTCGATCAGTCTCGGCCGCGTCCTGCGCCAGCGCGCGGCTGTCGGCAACGACGAAGGCGACGGCGTCGCCGACATAATTGACCCGGTCGCTGCATAGGATCGGGATGTCGCGGGTCGGCGCCCTGGTGCCGTCGGGCTGCCGCTGCATGACACCGGACTTCAGCGTCGCCAAGATGGGTAAGATCGGCGCCGGTCAGCACCAGATGGACGCCAGGCGCGGCCTTTGCCGCTTCGATCGAGGCGATCGTGAAGCTCGCCTTGGCGACCGGCGAACGCAGCACATAGCCGTGCAGCATGCCGGCCGGGCTGATGTCGTCGGTGTAACGGCCCTTGCCGGTGATGAAGGCCTGGTCTTCCAGACGCAGCACAGAAGCGCCCATGCCGAATTTCGGTGTGACGACGGTCATGAATGCCTCGCGATGATTGGGAGACGAGCGCCTGAAATAGGCACTGGTGCAGTTTTGTCGAGTGGCCGTTTCGTGTAAAGAGCGCGCGACTTCGAATTTTTGGGCCAGCGGGCACACTCTGCCGGCCACGCGATAATCGACAGGGAAACCCAGGGAATGCGCACCGATACCGGCCAGGTCTTCCGGCTCGAAGACTATCGCCCCAGCGACTATCTCATTCCGCGAAACCAGCCTGACTTTCCGCCTTTCGCCGGACGCGACGCGCGTCACCGCCGAGCTGACGATCGAACGCCGCGACGGCGCCGCGACATCAGCGCCGCTGGTTCTCGACGGCGACGGGCTGGTGCTGAAGCGCATCGCCATCGACGGCCGCGAGCTTCGCGCCGACGGATTATCCGGCGACGCCGGACCAGCTGACCATTTCCGCGAGCCGCCGGCGGCGCCGCTTCCAGCTGCTGCTCGAGACCGAAGATCGCGCCGGCGAGCAACGAGGCGCTGATGGGCCTCTACCGCTCCAGCGATGTCTATTGCACGCAATGCGAGGCCGAGGGCTTTCGCCGCATCACCTATTTCCTCGACCGCCCCGACATCCTGTCGGTCTACACGGTGCGCATCGAGGCGAAGCTGGACGAGGCGCCGCTGCTGCTGTCCAACGGCAACCCGGTCGGACAGCGGCGACTTGCCGACGGCTGGCACTACGCCGGTCTGGCACGACCCCTTCCCCAAGCCGTCCTATCTGTTCGCGCTGGTGGCCGGCGATCTCGGCCAGGTCGCCGACAGTTTCGTCACCGCTGTCCGGCCGCAAGGTCGAGCTCGGCATCTATGTCGAGCACGGCAAGGAGCGGCTCGCCGGCTACGCGATGGATGCGCTGAAGCGCTCGATGACAATGGGACGAGGCAGGCCTTCGGCCGCGAATACGACCTCGACGTCTTCAACATCGTCGCCGTGTCCGACTTCAACATGGGCGCGATGGAGAACAAGGGCCTCAACATCTTCAACGACAAATATGTGCTGGCCGACGAGGAGACCGCGACCGATGCCGATTTCGCCAATATCGAGGCGATCATCGCGCATGAGTATTTCCACAATTGGACCGGCAACAGAATCACTTGCCGCGACTGGTTCCAGCTCTGCCTGAAGGAAGGGCTGACGGTCTTTCGCGACCACGAATTCTCCGCCGACCAGCGCTCGCGCGCGGTCAAGCGCATCGCCGAGGTGCGCACGCTGCGCGCGCATCAGTTCCCCGAGGACCAGGGGCCGCTGGCGCATCCGGTGCGGCCGCGCCGCTACCGCGAGATCAACAATTTCTACACGGCGACGGTCTACGAAAAGGGCTCGGAAGTGGTGCGCATGATCCGCACCATCCTCGGCGCCGAGGCTTTCCGCGCCGGCATGGACCTCTATTTCGAACGCCATGACGGCGAGGCCGCGACGATCGAGGATTTCCTGAAGGTGTTCGAGGATGTCTCCGGGCCGCGACCTGTCGCAGTTCGCGCTCTGGTATCATCAGGCCGGCACGCCGAACCTGACGGTCAGCTCGACGCACAATCCGGCCACGCGGCGAATTCACGCTCGAGATCGAGCAGTCGGTGCCGCCGACGCCGTCGGAAAGCCGCAAGCGGCTGATGCACATTCCGCTCGCCTTCGGCCTGGTCGGCGCCGGACGGCGAGACCGGTCGCCTATGACGGCGTCGAGGGCGCCGCCGTCGAGGACGGCGTCATCCACATCCGCAAGCGCCGGCACATGGTGCGCTTCTCCGGCGTCGCCGAGCGGCCGGCCGTGTCGCTCAACCGCGGCTTCTCGGCGCCGATCACGCTGTCGGTCGAGCAGAAGGCCGACGACCAGTTCTTCCTCGCCGGCCACGACAGCGATCCCTTCTCGCGCTGGCAGGCGTTCAACACGCTGCTGACCGACGCGCTGATTGCGGCCTTCCGCCAGATCCTCGGCGGCAGCAGAGCCGGCCTTCACGCGCGCAGGCTGACCGGACTTGCCGGCAAGATCGCCGGCGACGAGACGCTGGAGCCCGCCTACCGCGCGCTGGCGCTGGCGCTTCCCGGCGAGGCCGACATCGCCCGCGACATCGGCAAGAACATCGATCCCGGACGCGATCTTCGCCGCCCGCGAGGCGCTGGCGCTGGCGATCGCCAGCGCCAACCGCGAGCGCCTTCGCCAGTCTCTACGACCGCCTTGCCGACAAAGGGCCGTTCAGCCCGGATGCGGCAAGCGCCGGGCGGCGGGCGCTGCGCAACATCCTGCTCGACTATCTCTCGCTGCTGCCGGGAGGCGCCGAGCTCGCCGCCCGGCATTTCGCGGCCGCGACCAACATGACCGACCGCGCCGCGGCGCTGACCGTGCTTGCGCATCGCCATCGCGGATCGCCCGAGGCGGCAAGGCGCTGGCCGGCTTCGAGACGCAGCTATGGCGGCCGATCCGCTGGTCATGGACAAATGGTTCCAGATCCAGGCCGCCGTGCCCGGGCCGCAGACCGTCGACACGGTGCGCGCGCTGACCGACGCACCCGGCCTTCTCGATGGCCAATCCGAACCGGGTGCGCTCGCTGGTCGGCACGTTCTCCAGCGCCAACCAGACCGGCTTCCACCGCGCCGACGGCGAAGGCTACCGCTTCTTTGCCGAGACCGTGCTCGAGGTCGAAAAGCGCAACCCGCAGGTGGCGGCCAGGCTGGCGACGGCGCTGCGCTCATGGCGCTCGCTGGAGCCGGTGCGGCAAGCCAAGGCCAGGGAAGCGCTGCTCGCGATCGCCGAGTGCCGAGAACCTGTCGGCCGATCTGCGCGACATCGTCGAGCGCACGCTGGCGTGAGTGCCCTCCCTTCAGCCCCTTGTGGGGCGAAGAACGGCGACAGCATCGCGCCTGCATCGGTTTCGGAAAGGCGACTTATTTTAGTCGATTTTTAATCTTTTTTGGCCGCGCCTCTGGACAAGGCGAATCACCTTTGATTCTTTACAGACGATTCGGACGTGCGGTGTTGCCGGATCGTCAAGCGACAGGGAATTCGGGGAGTAGCCATTTATGGCCAAGGCGGACGCGTGGGGCGCGCCCGGAGGGACGGCTTTTGAGCGGCGCAAGGCGCGCGGCGACGGCCTCGCCGGCAACACGCGGCTCATCGCCGAACCCGCCTACCGGCGGCTCCTGGCTGCCGAGCCCCTGCTGCGCCGTTCGATACCGGCCCTCATCATCATCTTCCTGGTCGTCATCGCCGCACTGCGCGTCCTGTCGCTGATGAACGAGCGCGACGATGTCGAGCGCGACGCCAAGGCGGTTCTCGCGCTGGCCGCCGGCCAGATGGCGAGCGCGATCGCCGCCGACCCGAACGCCGCCTCCAACGGCGCGCATCGACCTGCTGGAGAAGCCGGCCGGCAGGGCGCCATGGGCCGGAGCCATGTGCTTGCGATCACCGACGAGCGCCTTCAAGATCATTGCCGTGTCGCCGCTGTCGACCGGCTGGCAAGGGCGCTCGCTCGACAGCCTCGTCCAGGGCGGCCAGCCGCTGTTCATGTTCGGCGAGCGCGCCGGCGTCATGGACGTCAGTATCGGCGGGCAGGACTGGTATGCCGCGGTCGAGCCTGACCGGCGAGCCGGCAAGAACGCGGCCGCCGTGCTGGTGCCGCAGGAAGCGGTCTTCGACGAGCTGGCGCAAGACCGTCTCGCTCAACGTCACGCTGTTCGTGCTGACGGCCGGCGTGCTGATCATCATCCTCTACGCCTATTTCGGCCAGGCGGCGCGCGCGCAGGCCGCCGACCGCATCTACCTCGAAGCGCACCAGCGCATCGACATGGCGCTGGTGCGCGGCCGCTGCGGCCTGTGGGACTGGGACATGGTGCGCGGCAAGATGTACTGGTCGCGCTCGATGTACGACATGCTGGGCTACGAGCCCTGCGACACGATGCTGTCGTTCGGCGAGGTCGACGAGATCATCCATCCCGACGACGGCGACCTGTTCGAGCTGGCCAACCGGATCGTCGCGCGCGAGATCGACCATATCGACCAGGTGTTCCGCATGCGGCACGCCGACGGCCAATGGGTGTGGATGCGCGCCCGCGCCCAGGTGATCGACCCGGAAGCGCCGGAGATCCAGCTGATCGGCATCGCCGTCGACGTCACCGAACAGCGGCATCTGGCGCTGCGCTCGGAGGCCGCGGATCTGCGGCTCGGACCGCGATCGAGAACATCAACGAATCCTTCGTGCTGTGGGATGCGTCCGAGCGCCTGGTCATGTGCAATTCCAAGTACCAGAAGGACAACGGCCTTTCGGACCGCGACGTCGATGCCGGGCGCGGCGCGCGACGGTGCTGGAAGAGCAGCATGCTGGCCTTCGCCTCGGAGCGGCGGCTGGCCAACACCAACGGACCGCACGGCGGCGCGACCTTCGAGCGGCAGCTCGCCGACGGCCGCTGGCTGCAGGTCAACGAACTGAGGACCCGCGATGGCGGCACCGTTTCGGTCGGCTCCGACATCACCCAGATCAAGCTGCACCAGGAAAAGCTGGTCGACAGCGAGCGCCGGCTGATGGCGACCATCCACGACCTCAGCCTCGCCCGCCGGGCCGAAGAGGAACGGGCGCGCGAACTGGTCGAACTCAACCGCAAATACATGAAGGAAACCGAGCGCGCCGAGGCGGCCAACCGGGCCAAGTCCGAATTCCTGGCCAACATGTCGCACGAGTTGCGCACGCCGCTCAACGCCATCATCGGCTTTTCCGAACTGATGGAACAGGGCCTGTTCGGGCCGCTCGGCTCGCCGCGCTACGAGGAATATGCCAGCGACATCAACGGCAGCGGCAAATATCTGCTCGGCGTCATCAACGACATCCTCGACATGTCGAAGATCGAGGCCGGCCAGTTCTCGATGGACCGCGAGGAGATCGACCTCTGCCCGCTGATCAGCGAGACGGTGCGCGTCATCTCGCTGCAGGCGGCGGAGAAATCGATCACGGTCGAAACCCGCATCGCCGATGCGATGACGCTCTACGCCGACCGCCGCGCGATCAAGCAGATCGTCATCAACCTGCTGTCGAACGCGGTGAAGTTCACCGGCCAGGGCGGCCACATCTCGGTGCGCGCCCGCAACACCTCAGGCGCGCTGGTGCTGACCATCGAGGACAATGGCTGCGGCATCCCGAAGGAAGCGCTGGGCAAGCTCGGCCGGCCGTTCGAGCAGGTGCAGAACCAGTTTTCCAAGAACCATGCCGGCTCCGGCCTCGGCCTGGCCATCTCGCGCTCGCTGGCCGAGCTGCAGGGCGGCGCGCTGAAGATCCGCTCGACCGAAGGCGTCGGCACCATCGTGTCGGTGCGCATCCCGGTGAAGAAGGCGCCGCCGGCGGTGAAGGCAGCGGCTGAATGATTTCATGGCGTCTTTTATAAATGCAATGTCGGCGTGACAGCACCCCGCATTGTCCTGCAGGACAGGCTCCTCCGCTTGAGGGGAGATCAGCGGTCATAGCTTCGCTCGTTCTGAACGCTGGCGATTGTCGAGGTCGTCAACGTCAATCTCCCCCCTTCGGGGTGTTCCCGCAGCGATGTAGTCGCGAAAGACATGAGATCGTCCAGAATCTAGCGGCTCTCGCCGCCGGACCCGGTCACCACTCACTGCATGCTGTCGTTGCCGCCGTTCCAGTGGCGGTAACGGCCAAAGCGGCCGCCCTTTGGCAGTTCGCTCTTCTCGATCTTGCCGTCATTGTTCCTGTCCAGCATGGCGAAGACCTTCTTCTGGTGCCTGGTGATGTCGTCGGTGGTCAACGTGCCGTCGCCCTTGGTGTCGTAGCGTCGATGATGCGTTTGGCCATGCGCTCGTAACGCGCCTTCTCCAGCGCGTCGGCGAGCTGGGCGACGGTGAGCTTGCCGCCATTGTCGGCGACCATCTTCTTCAGCCGCGCATTCATGGCGTCGGAAAACTGGTCGAAGGTGATGGTGCCGTTCGAATCCCTCATCGTCTTGTCGAGGCGCATCATCATGTCGTCGCGCATTTTGGCGCTGGCATTGTTTTCGGCATAGGCCGTGGTGCCGACGGCGCCGGCAAGGGCGAGCGAAGGCGAGGGCAAGTTTGGTTGACTTTCTCATTGGTCTTCTCCTGTTGCATCGTCACCCCCGATGCGATCGGTAACCGCCGCTCGCTTCCGCTTGCGGCTGTCCCGCACGAAGCAAAAGGTCGAAATCCTTTCTGACCTTTTGCGACGTCTCCTTGAGGTGTGCTTCCAGCACACCGAAATCCGGCAGGTCGGTGACCGCCAGAAGCAGATCCGACAGGCCCGGCGGAACGTCGTCGCGTTCGAAGGCGCCGGTGAGGCAGAGCCGTGATCATCTGGGTCAGCGCCAGATAGAGCTGGTAGGCTTCGCAAAGCTCTTGCCTGACGTCGGCGTCGGCGAAATCCGGCGCCAGCCGCGACAGGATTTCGGCCGGTCGCGGTCAGCCCTGCGGCCGGCCTCGACCTGGCCCGTGATGACCGCCACTTGCGCGATGAATTCGAGGTCGATGAGGCCGCCGGGGATCAGCTTGATGTCCCAGAGATCGCGCGGCGGCTTTTCCTTCTCGATCAGCGCGCGCATCTCCGACGCCTCGGCTATCACCTTGGCGCGCGTCGCGCGGCAGGGCCAGCACGTGCGGCCACCTCGGCCTCGACCTCGGCGCACAGCGCGGCATCGCCGCCGATGGCGCGGGCCCGCGCCAGCGCCATGTGCTCCCAGGTCCAGGCGTCCTGGCGCTGATACTTCTTGAAGGCGTCGATATGGGTGGCGACCGGCCCCTTGTTGCCGGAAGGCCGCAGGCGAAGGTCGAGCTCGTAGAGCACGCCCTCGGCGGTCGGCGCCGAGACGGCCGCGATCAGCCGCTGCGTCATCCGGGTGTAGTAGTGCGACGGCGCCAGCGGCTTGTCGCCGTCGGATTCTTCGGCATCGGCGTCGTGATCGTAGAGCAGGATCAGGTCGACATCCGAGCCCGCCGTCAACTCGCGGCTGCCGAGCTTGCCCATGCCGAGCAGCGCCACCCTGCCGCCGGCGATGCGGCCGTGGCGCAGCGCGAATTCGGCCATCACGGCATTGAGTGCCGCGTCGATGGTGAGATCGGCGAGGTCGGAAAAGGCCCGGCCGGCACGGCTGGATCGATCGCGCCGGCAAGCAGCCGCACACCGATCAGGAACTTCTGCTCGGAGGCGAAGATGCGCAGGCGGTCGAGCACGTCCTCATAGGCGCGGTCGCCTTCGATGAAGGCCGCCAGCCGCGCCGACAGATAGGCGCGGTTTGGCAATTCGTTCGAGCAGCGCCGGATCGAGCAGGCCGTCGAAGACATGCGGCCGCCGGGTGATGATCGCCGCCAGCCGGGGTGCCGCACCCATGATCGTCGCCATCAGCTTCAGCAGCGCCGGATTGGACTGCAGCAGCGAGAACAGCTGGATGCCGGCCGGCAGGCCGGCGAGGAACTCGTCGAAGCGCATCAGCGCCTCGTCGGCCCGCCGCGTCTGGCCGAAGGCCTTGCAGCAGCGCCGGCGTCAGTTCGGTCAGCCGCTCGCGCGCTTCCGCCGACTGGGTGACGCGGTAGCGGCCGAAATGCCAGCCGCGGATGACGCGGCAGATGTCGCTCGGCCGCTGGAAGCCGAGGCGCTGTAGGGTCTGCAGCGTGTCGGGATCGTCGACATCGCCGGTGAAGACCAGATTGCCGACGCCGGCCGACAGTTCCGGCGCGGTTTCGAACAGTGCCGCGTAGTGGCGCTCGACCTCTTGCAGCGACGC
Source organism: uncultured Alphaproteobacteria bacterium (assembly GCA_963788955.1). Classification (GTDB taxonomy): domain Bacteria; phylum Pseudomonadota; class Alphaproteobacteria; order Rhizobiales; family Rhizobiaceae; genus Mesorhizobium. Next base: position 60,839 of record CAWBIN010000015.1, read on the forward strand.
GCGAAAGGCCTCGGAAAAGGTCTTCGGCATCGGCAAAGCCCAGCATGCGGGCGATGCGCTCCAGCCCGTCATCGCTGTCGGGCAGGATATGCGTCTGCTCGTCGGCGACCATCTGGATGGCATGCTCGACGCGGCGCAGGAACCAGTACTGCCGGGTCAAGCGCATCGCGCGCGTCGGCGGTGATCCAGCCGCGCGCGGCGAGCTCGCCGAGCATCGGCACGGTCTCGCGGCCGCGCAGCTCCGGGAAGCGGCCGCCGGCGATCAGCTGCTGCGTCTGGACGAAGAACTCGATCTCGCGGATGCCGCCGCGGCCGAGCTTGACGTTGTGGCCCTTGACCGCGATCTCGCCATGGCCCTTGTGGGCGTGGATCTGGCGCTTGATCGAATGGACGTCGGCGATCGCGGCGTAGTCCATGTATTTGCGCCAGACATAGGGCTGCAACTCCTTCAGGAAGGCAGCGCCCGCGGCGAGGTCGCCGGCCACCGGGCGCGCCTTGATCATGGCGGCGCGCTCCCAGTTCTGGCCGCGCCCCTCGTAGTAGTGCAGCGCCGCCTCGACCGGGAATCGCCAGCGGCGTCGAACCGGGGTCGGGACGCAGGCTGCAGATCGGTGCGGAAAACATAGCCGTGCTCGGTGCGGTCCTGAAGGATGCGCACCAGCCGGCGGGTCAGCCGCGAGAACAGGTCCGTCGCATCGAGCGGATCGGTCGATCGCCGGCGCCTCCGGATCGAAGAAGACGACGAGGTCGATGTCGGAGGAAAAATTCAGTTCATGCGCGCCGAGCTTGCCCATGCCGAGCAGGATCCAGCCCGATTGCCGCGCCGGATTTTCGGGATCGGGCAGTTTGAGCTTGCCCTGCCCATGCGCGTCGCGGAGCAGGAAATCGACGGCCGCGCGGGTGCAGGCGTCGGCGAGATCGCTGAGGCGGCGGACCGTCAGCGCGGGCTCGGCCTCGCCGGCGAGATCGGCGAGCGCGATCAGGAAATGCGCTTCGGCCTTGCACTGCCGCAGTTCCATCATCAGGCTCGTTTCCGTAACGGCCTCGGCAAAGGCCGCCTTGCCGATCGCCTCGCCGATCGCGATCAGCCGGGCCTCGACATCGGCGTCGAACAGCTGATCGAGAATTGCCAGGACGTCGGCGCGCTGCATCGCGCAGGAACGGCGACAGGTCGAAGACCGCAGCGAGGAAATCCTGACCGGCGCCCTCGGCTGCCAGGAACTTCGCCAGCCGCGGCAGCCCTTCTTCCTCGGCGGCGTCAGCGATCTCCGACAGTTCACGCCGGGCGCGGTTTTCATCCAGCGGCAGCAGCCTTGCCAGCCGGTTGCAGATGCCATTCGGTTTCGATCCGCTTCGCAGGCATCCTCGCCGCCATCAATGGTCCTCCCGTGCGGGAAAACTCATGACCACGGACAATCCGGGATTGGCGGGCAAAAGATCAAGCCGGCCGTTATGGAAATGTCATGATCGCCTTGGCGAGGCTGAGGCCGAGGCCCGAACCCGGCTGCGAACGGCTCTTTTCCAGCCGCACGAAACGCTCGGTCGCTCGGGCGCGGTCGGCATCGTCGGGAATGCCCTGGCCGTTGTCGGCGACCGAAAGCCGGATTTCGCCGCCGACGCGCTCGAGCGCCACGCGCACCGCCGGCTTGCCGGTCGCGTCGGACGAATATTTGATCGCATTGTCGACGATGTTCGACAGCGCCTGGCCGATCAGTTCGCGATTGCCGTTGACGGCAAAATCGCCGCTCGACGCGGCTTCCAGCGTCACGCCCGCCTCCTCGGCCACCGGCTCGTAGAGCTCGACGACATCGCGCACGGCCGCGGCAAGATCGACGCTGGCTGGTGCTCTCGGCGGAATAGCCCGCCTCCAGCCGCGAGATCATCAGGATGGCGTTGAAGGTCTTTATCAGCTGGTCGGACTCGGCGATCGTGCCTTCCAGCGCCTGCCGGTAGTCGGTGGTCTTGTGCTTGCCGGAAAGCGTCGCCTCGGCGCGGTTGCGCAGCCTGGTCAGCGGCGTCTTCAGATCATGGGCGATGTTGTCGGAAACCTGCTTCAGCCCTTCGTTCAGCGTCGGCGATCCTGGCCAGCATGGCGTTGAGGTTTTCCGACAGCCGGTCGAACTCGTCGCCGGCGCCGGTGACCGGCAGGCGGCCCGGACAGGTCGCCGCCCATGATGCGGCGGCTGGCCTCGGAGACGCTGTCGATGCGCTTCAGCGCCGCGCGGCCGACGAAGAACCAGATCAGCAGCCCGCCGAGCCCCATCATGCCCAGCGCCAGCATCAGGGCGCGGCGGATGACGGCGCGGAACCGCTCGGGTTCGCCGAGATCGCGGCCGACCAGCATGATCATCTGGTTGGGCAGGCGCAGCACCAGCGCGATGGCATTGTGGCCCTTCTCGCCCTCGGCCTGGACTTCGCTCTGGCCGGGCTGCGTCTCGTTCTGGTCGGCCGCCGTGTTGCGCTGCCGCTCGAGCTCGCCTTCGCCGAAGCGCCGGTAGGAGAACGGCTCGGTCGTCCAGCCTTCGGTCTCGAGCACGCCCGGCTCCAGGCTCTGCACATTGCCGGTCAGGATCTGGCCGTTGGCATCGGCGATCAGATAGAGGTTGGCGCCGGGCTGGCGCGAGCGCTGCTCGACCACGCGCACCAGCACCGGCAGGCCGCCGCGCTGATAGGCGCGGGCAAGGCCGAGCACCTCCTCATTGATGGTCTCCTGCGTCTGCGCGGTCAGCATGCGCGCCGACAGCGAGGTCATGTAGAAGACCAGCAGCAACGGCGCAGAGCGCGAAAAGCAGGAAATAGAGCGCCGAAAGCCGCGCCGCCGTCGTCCTCATGATGGCCGGCAGCGGAAAGGGCCATGCGGGTTCAGCCGCTCTTCAGCATGTAGCCGGCGCCGCGAACCGTGTGCAGGATCGGCTTGTCGAAGCCCTTCTCGATCTTGCCGCGCAGCCGCGAAACATGGACGTCGATGACGTTGGTCTGCGGATCGAAATGATAGTCCCAGACATTTTCGAGCAGCATGGTGCGCGTCACCACCTGGCCGGCGTGGCGCATCAGATATTCGAGCAGGCGGAACTCGCGCGGCTGCAGCGTGATCTCGCGCGCGGCGCGGCGCACCGAGTGCGAGAGCCGGTCGAGCTCGAGATCGCCGACCCGGTAGACGGTTTCGGCTTCGCTGGCGCTGGCGCGGCGGTTCAGCACCTCGACGCGGGCGAGCAGCTCGGAAAAGGCATAGGGCTTGGTGAGATAGTCGTCGCCGCCGGCGCGCAGGCCGGTGACGCGGTCATCGACCTCGCCCAGCGCCGACAGGATCAGCACCGGCGTGGTGTTGCCGCGCGAGCGCAGGCCGGCGATGACCGACAGGCCGTCGCGGCGCGGCAGCATGCGGTCGACCACCATGACGTCATAGTCGCCGGCATCGGCCAGCGCGAAGCCGGTCTCGCCGTCGCCGGCGACATGGGCGGTGTGCCCGGCCTCGGCAAAGGCCTTCTCGAGATAGTCCGCCGCCTCGCGATCGTCTTCGATGACGAGAATCTTCATAGAGCCGTTATACGCGATTTCGCTGGAAGAATGAGTGGTGGCCGGCATGTGCGTCTGGGCCTTTGTTAAGTTAGAGCGGCAGCGGGCGATGGGAAGCCCGCTGCCGCCGGGGGCGGAACACGATGACTGACTAACGCATTCAGGCCCCGTGCTTTCCCGTGCGGCGGCTCGGGGGTGTTGAAACCGCCGCACCGGAAAAGTTTCGAATGTCAGCCCTTGGCGACCGGCAGGGCGACGAAGCGGTTGGTGTCGTCGCGGGTGATCTGCATCAGCACCGCCTTGCGGCCGGACTTCACCGCGTCGGCCATCGCCTTGGTGACGTCGTCGGTGCCGCTCACCTCCACCGAATTGACCGAGGTGATGACGTCACCGGGCTGGATGCCGCGATCGGCGGCGTCGCTGTCCGGGTCGACATCGGTCACCACCAGCCCCTTGCCGTTTTCGGACTTGGTAACGGTGAGGCCAAGATCGGCCAGCGTGTCGGGCTTTGCCGGAGCGGCGGGCTGCTGCTGATCGGCCGAGGCCTGCTTGTCGCTTGCCGGCAGCTTGCCGAGGTCGACCTTGATCGGTCTCGCTCTTGCCGTCGCGCCACACGGTGACGTCGACCGGCTTGCCGGGCGAGTAGGCGCCGATCAGACGGGCGAGTTCCTTGGGCGAAGCAACGTCCTTGCCGTCGACCTGGGTGATGACGTCGCCGGCGGTGATGCCGGCCTTCTTGCCGGGGCCGTCGTCCTGCGCACTCGGACACCAGCGCGCCCTTCTCGGACTTCAGCCCGAGCGACTCGGCGATGTCGGACGTGACCGGCTGGATCTCGACGCCGAGCCAGCCGCGCTGGACGGAGCCGTTCTTCATCAGGTCCTCGACGACCTGCTTGGCGGTCGAAGCCGGAATGGCGAAGGCGATGCCGACACTGCCGCCCGAAGGCGAGAAGATCGCGGTGTTGATGCCGACGACCTGGCCGTTGAGGTTGAAGGTCGGGCCGCCCGAATTGCCGCGGTTCACCGCCGCGTCGATCTGCAGGAAGTCGTCATAAGGGCCGGCGCCGATGTCGCGGCCGCGAGCCGAGACGATGCCGGCGGTGACGGTGCCGCCGAGGCCGAACGGATTGCCGACGGCCACCACCCAGTCGCCGACGCGGACCTTGGAATCGTCGGCGAAGTCGACATAGGTGAACTTGCCGACGCCATCGACCTTGAGCACGGCGAGATCGGTGCGCGGGTCGGTGCCGATCAGCTTGGCGTCGAGTTCCTTGCCGTCATTCATCACCACGGTGAAGGCCGAGCCTTCCTCGACGACGTGGTTGTTGGTGACGAGATAGCCGTCATCGGAGATGAAGAAGCCGGAACCCTGCGCCACCGGGCGCGGCTGGTCGTTGTTGTGGTCGCGGTGGTTGAAGCGGCGGTTGCCGAACTGGTTCTGGCCGTTCTGGTCGCCAAAGCCGCGGAATTCCTTGAAGAAGCGACGCAGCTGCGGATTGTCGGGCAGGTTGTTCATGCCGTCCTGGTCGTCCGACTGGTCGGAGCCATCATCGGCGGCCGGCTCGATCTTGGCCTTGACCTTGACGCTGACGACGGCCGGCGAGACGCGCTCGACGACATCGGCAAAGCCCGGCACCTGCGGCGCCTCGACACGCACGGCATCGGCCAGAACTGGAGCCGTTCCGGTGGTCACGGCGCCAAAGCCGACGGCGCCGGCAATGGCCAGCGAGGCGACGGCGGCCAGAAGGCGCTTGCGGGTGCGGGAATATGAATTGGGGGCAATATTCATGGGTCTCGTATCCTCTTTTGATTGGATGCGGCTTAGCCAGGCATCCTCGATCGCGAGGAATAGAGAGGCGCACATTACGGCGCCATTTCCGGTGCATGAAACTTTTGTAATGTTGGCGCGATCAGTCGCGCAGGATCTTGTCCAGTGCCGCCTGCTCCTCGGCGGTCAGGGCCTTCGTTGCCGTCGAACGGCGCGATCGCGCCGTGAGCACGATGAAGATGCCGCCGGCCAGAAGCAAGAGCACCGGCGTGCCCCAGAGCAAGGCATTGCGCAGGCTGAAGCGCGGCTTCAGCAGCACGAACTCGCCGTAGCGCGAAACGACATAGTCCATCACCTGCTGGTCGGTGTCGCCTGCGACAAGCCGCTGGCGCACCAGGATGCGCAGGTCGCGGGCGAGGTCGGCATCGGATTCGTCGATCGACTGGTTCTGGCAGACCATGCAGCGCAGGTCTTCCGACAGGCGTCCGCGCCCTCGCCTCCAGCGCCGGATCGGCGAGCACCTCGTCCGGCTTCACCGCCAAGCGCCGCTGCCGGCGAACAGCAAGCGCCAGCAACAGCACCAGCGAGGCCAGCGAGAACCTTGCCCGTCATGGCAGGCTCGCGGAAGGCTCGAGCTGCTTGCTTGCGGCGCGTGACGGCGCGCCGACGCGCAGGCGGCGGTCCATCAGCGACATCGCCGCGCCCGCCATCATCACCAGGCGCCGCCCCAGATCAGCGTCACCAGCGGCTTCCACCACAGCCGCACGACGACGGAGCCGTCATTGCCCTCGTCGCCGAGCGACAGATAGAGCTGGCTGAACCCGATCGTCTTGATGCCGGATTCGGTCGTCGTCGTCTGGCGCACCGGAAAGAAGCGCTTGGCCGAGCTGATTTCGCCGCAGGCATTGCCGTCGGCGCCGATGCAGCGACGAAGCGGCCGCGGTCCTCGCTGTAGTTCGGCCCTTGCGCCGGGTAGAGCCCTTCGAAGCGCAGCGTGTGGCCGGACAGTTCGACGGTCTCGCCGGCATGCATGGACAGGATCTTCTCGGTGCCGAAGCAGAGCGTGCCGACGATGCCGAGCATCGTCAGGCCAAGGCCGAGATGGGCGAGCGCGGTGCCGAAGACCGAGCGCGGCAGGCCGGCGAAGCGCCGCAGCATGACGGCCGGCGCCACCGATGCCGAAGCCGGATTTGACGGCAAGATCGGTGAGCGCGCCGCAGACCAGCCAGACGGCAAGGCCGACGCCAAGGGCGGCGAACACCGAGGCGCCGTCGACGAACAGGCCCGTGACCAGCATGGCCAGCAAGTGCCGCGGCGAAGGCCGCCATCAGGCGCTGGGCGACGGCGAAGACATCGCCGCGCTTCCAGGCCAGCAGCGGCCCGAACGGCACGATCGCCAGCAGCGGCACCATCAGCGGGCCGAATGTCAGGTCGAAGAACGGCGCGCCGACCGAGATCTTGTCGCCGGAGATGGCTTCGACGCGCCAGCGGATAGAGCGTGCCGACCAGCACGGTGGCGGTCGCCGTGGTCAGGAACAGATTGTTGAGGACGAGCGCGCCTTCGCGCGAGATCGGGTGGAACAGGCCGCCGGCCGTCAGCCTCGAGGCGCGCAAGGCAAACAGCGCCAGCGAGCCGCCGATGAACAGCGTCAGGATGCACAGGATGAAGACGCCGCGCGTCGGGTCGGTGGCGAAGGCATGCACCGAGGTCAGCACGCCGGAGCGCACCAGGAAGGTGCCGAGCAGCGACAGCGAGAAGGTCAGGATGGCGAGCAGCAGCGTCCAGATCTTCAGCGCCGAGCGCTTTTCCATGACGATCGCCGAATGCAGCAGCGCCGTGCCCGCCAGCCACGGCATGAAGGAGGCGTTCTCGACCGGATCCCAGAACCAGAAGCCGCCCCAGCCGAGCTCGTAATAGGCCCAGTAGGAGCCCATGGCGATGCCGCCGGTGAGGAACATCCAGGCGAGCCAGCGTCCATGGCCGCACCCAGCGCGCCCAGGAGGCGTCGATGCGGCCCTCGATGAGGGCGGCGACCGAGAAGGAAAAGCAGATCGAGAAGCCGACATAGCCGAGATAGAGCAGCGGCGGATGGATGGCGAGGCCGAGATCCTGCAGCACCGGGTTGAGATCGCGGCCCTCGATCGGCGCCGGATCGAGCCGGATGAACGGATTGGACGTCGCCAGGATGAACAGGAAGAAGGCGGCGCCGATGGCGCCCTGCACGGCCAGCACATTGGCTCGCAGCGTCGCCGGAAGGTTGGAGCCGAAGACGGCGACCAGCGCGCCGAAGAAGGTCAGGATCAGCACCCAGAGCAGCATCGAGCCTTCGTGATTGCCCCAGGTTCCGGTGATCTTGTAGATCAGCGGCTGCAGCGAATGCGAGTTCTCCCAGACGCTCGCCACCGAGAAATCGGAGCTTGCATAGGCGATTGCCAGCGCCGCGAAAGAGAGCGCGGTGAGCGCAAAGCCGGTCACCGCGACCGGACCGCCGACCGCCATCATCTTCTGGTTGCCGGCGCGCGCGCCGATACAGCGGCACCAGCGTCTGCACCAGCGACAGTGCGAAGGCCAGGACGAGCGCGAAATGTCCGGTTTCAACCATAGCGCGTTACTCACTCTTGCTCTCCTGCCAGACGCCCTTGGCCTTGAGGCCGTCGGCGACTTCCTTGGGCATGTAGCGCTCGTCATGCTTGGCCAGCACGCTGTCGGCGACAAAGACGCCGTCCGGGCCGAAGCTGCCCTCGGTGATGACGCCCTGCTCCTCGCGGAACAGGTCGGGCAGGATGCCGGTATAGGTGACCTTGACCGATTTCTGCTTGTCGGTCACCGAAAAGGCGACGGTCGCGCCCTGCCCGCGCTCGATCGTGCCCTTTTCGACGAGGCCGCCGAGCCGGATGCGCTGTCCGGGCTGGACGGTTGCCGTGGCGAGATCTGCCGGGCATGTAGAAATAGGAGGCCTTCTGGCCGAGCGCGTAGAAGGTCAGACCCGTGGCGGCGCCGAGGAAAGCCAGCCCCGCGACGATCACCGACAATCGTTTCTGCTTGCGCGTCATCGTCTACTCCGTCGCCGTCAGGCCGAGCGAAGCGGCAAAGGCGGTGAACTTCTTCGCTTCCTCGCTGTCGGCGCCAAAGACGGCTATGCCGCGGCTCAGCGCATCGCGCGCCTGGTCGGCCTTGCCAAGCACGACATAGGAACGAATGAGCCGCATCCATCCTTCCGTGTCGCGCGGATTTTGTCTGCAGCTTCTCGTCGAGCCCGGCGACCATGGTTTCGATCATCGTCTGGCGGTCCTGCGGCGACATCGACTGCGCCGCCTCGACCGCCTGTGCATCCGGGCCGTTGGCGGGCGTTCCCGACGCGACGGCCGTCTTCGCGGTTTCGGCCAGCGCCTGCTCGACGGCGCGGCGCCAGGGCAATTCCGGCGGCAACGTGCCGAGCATGTTCTGCCAGGCCGCCGTCGCCTCCGCGGCACGGCCTTCCTGCGCCAGGCCCATCGCCAGGTAGAAGCTTGCCTTCGCATTGGCCGGATCGAGCTTCAGCGCCGCCTCGAACGCGTCCTGCGCCTCGGCCGAGACGATGCCGCCGGCGGCATTGGCGATCGCCTCGCCGAGACCGGCCTGGCGGGCGGCGCTGTCGCCGTCGAGGCGGATGGCGTTGCGATAAGCGGCCACCGCGTCGGAATAACGCTGCAGGCGCAGATAGATCGGCGCCAGCACGTCCCAGCCGCGGCCATCGGAAGGGTTGGCGGCCAGATGCGCCTCGGCGCGCGCCACAAGCTCGTCCACCGAGCTGTCGGCGGGATTCTTGGCCAGCCGCTCGGCTAGCGGCTGCGAGGGCAAATCGGGCGAGCCGAGCTTGATGTAAAGCCCCCAGCTGACAAGCGGAACCGCCAGCACCGCCACAGTCGCCACCAGCCTTGTCATCACCGACGGCCGCCGCGCGGCCGTGCCGGCCTGACCGGTGGTCCAGGCGCAGGATGCGACGGGCGATTTCAGCACGCGCCTCCTCGGCTTCGGCCGGCTGGATCAGACCGCGCGCCGCGTCGCGATCAAGCTCGGCGAGCTGGTCGCGATAGACTTCAAGGTCGTGGTCGCCGGCGGGCCGACGCGCCCTTCGGGCCGCCGGCCAGCGGCAGCAGCACCGCAAGGCTGGCGCCCAGCGTGAGGATTGCGGCTATGACCCAGAACAGCATCTTTCATCCAATACCGGCAGAGCCCTGCCCTGCCAACATAGGCATCCTGCGACGCTTTGACGGCACGTGCGCCGTCTGTCCTTGACCGATGTCAATCGGATCGGATCTGAACCCGATCCGGCTTCCTCTTGATGCATGTCGTTATCCCAAAACCGCTGCGCACTTTTGGGCGACAAGCATTGATCAGGTCAGCGGCGTCCAGCTGCCGTCGGCATTGCGGCAGGCGGTGCCGCGCGCGGTGGCCCCGGCGGCGCCGCTGAACACCGTATGCGTGTATTGCCGGCAATCCTGCGAGCCGACCCGATAGGGCTGGGCAGCAACGACTTCGCCCGAGCGGCCCGAACTGTCGCTCTTCCATGTCACCTTCTGGCCGCTCGCCGTGTATTCGAGCGCCTTGTATTCGGCTTCCAGCGCCTTGCGCTTGTCGGCATCGCTCAGTCCGGAGCCGATCGATCCGCCGACAAGACCGCCGGCCATGGCCGAAATGATCGTCGTCGCCACCTTGCTGCCGGCCGGAGGCGTGGCGGCCGGCGCCGGCGTGACCGCCACTCCAGGGCCGCCCTTGCCCAACGTCCCGCAGCCGGAAACGGCGAGCAGTGCGGAAACGAGCGCGACGCGAATCTTCATGCCAACAACCGGATTTCTCGAGCAGGATGAACTGGGGGCCGCGCCATCGGGAAGCCGGCAAGGCCATAGTATTGATATTTGTCGGAAATTTGGCCGCAGCCCACCATTGAAAATCGCATCACTGAAGGCTCCGCAACCGCACCGCCGCCTTCAACCCGCCCATGGCGGAGCGTTCCAGCGCCAAACCGCCTCCATACTCGTTGACGAGGTCGGCGACAATGGCAAGGCCGAGCCCTGTGCCCGGTTTGGTCTCGTCGAGGCGCCGTCCGCGCTTCAGCGCCTCGCGCGCCTTGTCCTCGGGAATGCCCGGGCCGTCATCCTCGATGGCGATCTCGAACAAGATGTGGCATCCTTGCCGGCGGACAGGCGACGACCGACACGGCGACCGCGCCCTTGGCCCATTTCATGGCGTTGTCGAGCAGATTGCCGACGATCTCCTCCAGGTCCTCGCGCTCGCCGGCGAAGATGATGTCGGTGGCCGGCAGTGAAAGCGATGAGGGTTGTCTCCGGGTTGAGCTTTTGCAGCACGCGCACCATGCGCTGCACCAGCGGCGCCACCGGCGTGCGGTAGACGACGCTGTCGCGTTGCGCGGCGACGCGCGCCCGCTGCAGATAGTGGTCGACCTGCTTCTGCATCGAGGCGGCCTGCTCGGTGATGAGCTGGCCCTTGGCGCCGCCGAGCGCCCGGCCCTCGTTGAGCAGCACGGCCAGCGGCGTCTTCAGCGAATGGGCGAGGTTGCCGACCTGCGTGCGCGAACGCTCGACGATGCGCCTGTTGTTCTCGATCAGCGCGTTGGTCTCGTTGGCCAGCGGTTCGATCTCGGCCGGAAAACTGCCGTCGAGCCGCTGCGCCGTGCCCTCGCGCACCATGGCGAGCGCGTTGCGGACGCGGCGCAAGCGGCTGCAGGCCGAGCAGGATGGCGAAGGCGTTGATGGCGATCATGCCGACGCCGAACAGCGAGAGATAGGTCAGGAGGCGGCGCTGGAAGCTGGCGATCTCCTGCTCCAGTTCGGTCTGGTTGCCCATGACGCGAAAGCGCGCGGCGCGGTTCTTGGCATCGAGGACGAATTCGCTTTCGAACACCTCCAGCTCCTCGCCATGGATGCCTTCGGCGCCATAGCTGCGCTGGAAGCTGGCGTTGAAGGGCACCTCGGCGACGCTCGGCGAAGGAATCGCCTTGGTCATCGAAGAGCGAGTGCAGTTCGCCATGGACGCCCTCGGAGGCCGGCTCAACCGACCAGTACCAGCCCGAATTCGGTTCGGAAAAGCGCAGATCGCCGAGGTCCGGCGCTGCCGGTCAGCTGCGCCGCTTTCGGAAACGCCGACCGAGCCGATCAGGTTGAACAGATGCGCCGAAAGCAGGCTGTCGAAGCCGCGCTCGCTGGCCTGGCGGTAGAGCGTGGTGATGAGGGTGAAGATGACGACCAGCGTCAGGATCGCCCACAGGGTCGAGAAGGCAATCACGCGAAACGCCAGCGAGCGCGGCCAGAACCGCGCCGAAAGCGTCTTGGAGACGACCGGTTTTGAGGTGAGAGGTTCCGCCTTACGCCTCCGGCTCACGCATGCGGTAGCCCATGCCGCGCACGGTTTCGATCATGTCGATGCCCATCTTCTTGCGAAGCCGGCCGACGAAGACCTCGATGGTGTTGGAATCGCGATCGAAATCCTGGTCATAGAGATGCTCGACCAGCTCAGTGCGCGACACCACCTCGCCCATATGGTGCATCAGATAGGCCAGCAGCCGGAATTCATGCGAGGTCAGCTTCAGCGGCTGGCCGTCGACATCGGCCTTGGAGGCCTTGGTGTCGAGGCGCAGCGGCCCGCAGGTCAGTTCCGACGAGGCATGGCCGGCGGCGCGGCGGATCAGCGCCCGCACCCGCGCCAGCACCTCCTCGATATGGAACGGCTTGGTGACATAGTCGTCGGCGCCGGCGTCGATGCCCGACACCTTGTCGCTCCAGCGGTCGCGCGCCGTCAGGATCAGCACCGGCATCTTGCGACCGCCGCGGCGCCAGCGCTCGACAACGCTGATGCCGTCCATCTGCGGCAGGCCGATGTCGAGCACGACCGCGTCGTAAGGCTCGGTGTCGCCGAGGAAATGCCCTTCCTCGCCGTCGAAGGCCGGTCGACGACATAGCCGGCATCGACCAGCGCATCCGCTATCTGCCGGTTGAGATCCTTGTCATCTTCGACGACGAGTATGCGCATGGCGGTTAGAACCTGTTGACGGATCCGGGGTGAGATATAGGCCAATTCCGGCGGCCTGGGAAACGGAGGCCTGTAAGACCGAAGATCGGTCAGTTCAGCGGAACGACGATTTCGGAGCGGCGCGGACGCTGACCATCCTTGCCCGGCACCAGCACGACGATGACGCAGACCGGCTGGCCGCCGCGTGTCGACTGCGAGGCCTTGGCCAGCGTGCCGCCGTTCTGCTCGGCCACCTGCTGGCCGATCGCGTAGCAGTCCGACGCAGCCAGCACGATCGGCTGCGTGTCGGCGGACGCGACGACCGACATTGCCGTCGCCTGCGACGCAAACAGGCCGGCTGCTGCAAGCGCCAGTGTCGCGGTTCGGAAATGGGAGCGAAGCGTTTTCATGGTCTGCGTTGTAACGCATCGGTGCTGAACGTGAAATGAACGGTGAACGCCCGAAAAACCATGCCCGCCACACCCCTGCAACGCGAGACAATCAAGCTGAGATTCCACCGCCCAATCCAGTGAAACCAGCGAAGGTCCAGTCTAGACTCGGTTTGACTGATATTGAAAGCGCGTCAGGCGTTTTCCTGCGTGATGGCGCGAAAGCGCAGCATGCCATGATGGACCGCCAGATCCTCGTCATAGCGGGTCTCGGCGAATTCCAGCGACAGGCGTGTCTGGCCATGCGGGCCGATGGCCAGCGCCGCGCCGGCGAGGCGCGCCTCGATGGTGTCCATGATGACACGCGTCTCGGCTCCGCCATGGGCTTTCGACCAGACATGCAGCGTGACAAGCTGATCGGCATCGTTGTCGGCGCCGGTGTCGAGGTCGAAGGCGCTGGTGTGGCCGCAGGTTACATAGGGGAAGGCGGCGTTGTCGGTCGCCTGCTCGAGCAATCCGGCGCCGCCCAGCAGCGCCGACAGCGAGGCATCGCTCTTCAATCTCAGGAATAAGGCCTGCAGCAAATCGTCGGGCGCCGTCATCGTTTTCTCCCTCGCCCGTTACGCCTTGAACAAGCCTTGCTACCGCCATTCGCTGGCAGCGTAGCCGCGTTCGACGCATTCTGCCAGATCACGCCATTCCGAAGGAACCCACCAATCAGCCGATACTGGCCCTCAGGCTGATGGTTTCTCGCCGCGGCAGTCCGCCGAACTCGAGCTTACGCAACGGACTAGGACCAGCATGGCTTCTACCGCCTCGTCTTCCGAAAGGCCCTGGTTTTCGACAAGCGAGCGCCAGGTCGTGAAGTCCAGCGCATGCCCTATCGCGGCAACAAGCAGACGTGCGGTTTCGCTGTCCGGGCGCAGCCAACCCAATTCGAGGATCGCGACGCCTTTTGCCAGAACTTCTCGCCGTCGGACGAGTGCCGCAGCGACAACCGGCATTTCGGCATCGCGATACAGATTTGCGAGCAGCTGGCGCTTGCGGCTGTAGTAGCCGTAGAGCTGCAGGAGCGCCGTCCGCAGCCTGGCGTCCGGTTCGGCGATCGATCGCCAGACCTCGGGGTTGGGCGGCGGGTCCTGGCCGAAGGAATAGGCGGAGCAGGCACTGAAGACCGCTTCCTCATCGGGAAAATGGCGATAGACGGTTAGCCGCTGCACGCCGGCTTTCTCGGCGATAGCGCTCACCGTGGTCCGCGATGGGCCTACCGAACTGTGCAACTCAAAGGCCGCGCGGGAGAGTGCGAGATGGGTTTCGGCCTGCTTGACCGCGCGGCGCTGCAATCGGTAGGAGCGTCGTTGGCCTTCTTTCGGTAAACTCATGTGATCACTGATATTGACATGGGTTGGAAGAGCGCCTAGAAATGAGTGATCGGCAGCGTACACCCATTTCCGGGAGGATGATATGGAACGCGCATTGCCTGACCATAATCCCGATCATGCGCCAACTCGTTCGGCTGCAAAACCGGCACGGGGGCCAATCACAATCATGCCTGGGGCGGGCGACCGCTTCGATCTAGGTGGTTTCGGAATCCGCTGGAAAATAGACGGGGCCGATACCGGCGAGCGCTTCTCCATCGTGCATCATCCGCTGGCGGCGCGCGCGCTGGCGGCGCCATTACACCGGCATCACCGCGAAGACGAATACTCATATGTGCTGAGCGGCAAGCTGGGCGCATTGCTCGGCGATGATGTCGTTACCGCCGGTCCGGGCACATGGGTGTTCAAGCCGCGCGGCCAGTGGCATACGTTCTGGAATGCCGGCGACACGCCATGCGAAATCATCGAGGTGATTTCGCCGGCCGGATTCGAGGACTATTTCCGCGAACTGGCCGCCATCTGGCCCGACAGGACAAGGTCCGGGGACCTGCTGCGGAAATACGAACTGGACATGGACTTCGAGAGTGTTGCGAGCCTGTGCGCCCGCTTTGGACTGACATCGGCCCGACCTGCCGCTGCACCAACGCCACGGTAAGGATAGAAGTCTTTGATGGCCTGCGAGCCGGAGGCTGGAGCGTGTGATCTGGCGACCTTGATGGAAGGCCTCAAGACACCGGAGGCGCCCCGCCTTCCGCGGTGCGGCTCGCGATCAAGTCGTCGAGCAGGCCGGCGGTCTCGACGGCGCGAGCTGGAAACTGTAAAGGGCGTGATCGCGGGCGAAATCGATGATGCCCAGCGCCATCGGGAATCGAGCTGGTGCAGCGAGTTGGATCGATAACGGTGTCCGCGGCATGCGCCGCCAAGCAACTCGTCTTCGGGGAGCCGCCCGCGCGACCCAGTTAGCGAAAATCGGCCGCGGTCAGCACATATATGCTCTTGCGGGTGCGGTCGTAGGCCGTCCTGGCGACGTCGTATATGGCGCTGCTGGCCGTATCGAAGGCAGCGAGATAGCCGGCCTCGTCGGCTGCGGTTTCGGGTCGCACTTTCGACATGGCATCCGCAGCCACCGAGAAGGAAATCTGGAACATGCCATCATAGCCGACAAATCGGATGCGCCGACCCAACTCGTCATAGCTGCGGCTGCGATTGGGGAATGTAAGACTCATGACTTGACCTCCGTTGCGGCGACCTTCTTGACCACCCGCTTCTTCTTCGGTGTCGGGTTCAGGGCTTCAGCCACGCGATCGGCCTCTTCCTTGGCCAGCCGCAATTCGCGCAGCCTTGCCGTCTTGATGATCCGGGCCTTGGCCTCGGACATATATTCGGCGGTCGCCTTGTTTCGCTCCGCCGTCTTTTTCTGCTTGTCGACAAAGCGGGCTTCAGCTTTTTCCATGATACTTTGATTGCTGTCGGCCATCGCCAAATCTCCGTTGCGCTCGAAATCGTGAAAACGAACTTGTTCGATATAAATAGGGATTCGGCCGAGAGAATTCAAACTTGGAAATATTTTAGATATTGCGAATATCGGAAAACGATCTGGTAAAATAATACGTTTCAATATTTCCACGTATCGCACGAATAATTCTTGGCACTCCTATCTATCGAGTGCCAATGCGCCTATACAGGAGCAGCGGCCGCTCATGCCGGCTCCAGAAAGAGATTCCATGAAATTCCGGCCGCTCCGCGACCGGCCGGGCGACCTATCCCAACCCAATCAGGAAGGAACTTGTTCCGTGTCCACACAAAGCAGCAAGCCATCTCTCGCGCGGCGATGGGAAGACTACCAGCCGGCCAAGTCCACGCTTTTCTGGGCATGCGCGGTAACCCTCGTCGCCACGCTGATCATCGGTTTCAACTGGGGTGGATGGGTGACAGGCGGCACCTCGCGCTCACTGTCGGCAACGGCCGGCGATGTGGCGCGGGGCAAACTGGCCTCGGCCATCTGTGTCGATCGCTTCAACGCAGCGCCCGATGCGGCGGCCAAGCTTGTCGAGTTCAAGGCGCTGACCGACAGCTACAAGAAGCGGCAGTTCATTGAGACGGGCGGCTGGGCGACCATGCCCGGAGAAGCATCGCCCGACAGGCTGGGCGCCACGAGCTGTGCGGTTGCTCTCGCGGCATGAACTCTTCGACCTCTTCGAGACAAACGTACTCTGCATGAGAGCCTGAAAGACAGCCGCCGGGGATCTTCCCCGGCGCGACCCAGCGGCAAGGAGAACGACAAATGATTACGTTCGTACCGAAGCCAAATTCTGTACCGGCAACCGAACCAGCCGAGGAAAGCCGCTTCGACCGCATTCGCCGGCTTGCCGCCGACAAGCATCGGAAGGCCGACGCCGGCACGATACGCCTCGACCCCCAAAAGGCCGGCGACAAGCGCCCGATGTAGCGGGCGCACGCTCTGGTCAGGAGACGGGTGCCGCGCCGCCCTGTTCGGTGCGGCGTGCGATGAACTCATCGAGGATGCCTGACGTAGCAGCGGCGGATGTCGGTGGCTGGAAGTCGGCGACCAGCCGCTTCCAGACACCCGTTGCTCGTTCGGTCGCGCTCTTCGAGCCGGCCTGCGTCCAGTTGCCGAAATTCGACCAGTCGGCAACAAGCGGTTCGTAGAAGGCGGTGCGGTAGCGCGCCATCGTGTGGCCGGCAGAGAAGAAGTGCCCGCCGGGCTGCACTTCGGCGATGGCTTCGAAGCCGATGGAGTCATCGTCGCCGGGGGTCGCCGCGCAGAGTTCGGCGACGGTTTGCAGCGCCTCGATGTCGGTGATCAGCTTCTCGAAGGAGACGCTCAAGCCGCCTTCCAGCCAGCCGGCGGCGTGGATGCAGACGGTGGCGCCGGCCAACACCGAGCCCCACAGCGCGAACTGCGTCTCGTGGGCCGCCTGCGCGTCGGAGATGTTGGCGGCGCTGCCGCCGCCCGAGCGCCAGGGCAGTCCGGTGAAGCGCGCCAGTTGGCCAGCCCCCAGTGTCGCCTTGACATGCTCCGGCGTGCCGAAGGCCGGCGCGCCGGACTTCATGTCGACATTGGACGAGAACGAGCCGTAGACGACCGGTGCGCCGGGCCGCACGATCTGGGCGAGCGTCAAGCCCGCCAGCGCCTCGGCATGCTGCAGCGTCAGCGCGCCGGCCACAGTGATCGGCGCCATGGCGCCCGCCAGGCAGAAAGGGGTGATGATCGATATTTGCCCGGCGCGGGCGAAATCGATGATGCCTTGCGCCATCGGGATGTCGAGCTGGCGCGGCGAGTTGGTGTTGATGACAGTGTAGCAATGAGCACCGGCAAGGAATGCGTCTTCGGAGAGCCCGCGCGCCAGCCTGATCATCTCGAACCCGTCTTCGATCTGCGGCGTGCCACGGGCGAAGATGAAGGGGACCTTGTCCGACAGCGTCAGCTGGGCGCGGTTGACGGCGTAGTGGCGGAAGCGGTTGTCGACGTCCTGCGGCTCGATGCACGGGCAAAGCATGTGCAGCACGTCGAAATGCTGGATCAGCTTGGTCAACTCCTCAAAAGCGGCAAGCGTTCCTGGCCGCCGGCCGCGTTCGAGATCGGTGACGTTGGGCGCGCCGGCGCCGGCGAGGAAGGTCATCGAGCCGAGTTCGAGCATCAGGTCGCGGCTACGGTCGCCCGCCAGCGCCCGGATGGATTTTGGCGCCGATGCCAGCGCGGCCGCCACGATGTCGCGGCCGATGCGCACCATCTGGCTGTCCTCGTCGACCAGCGCGCCGGCGCGAGCAAAACGCTCACGCGCCTCGGGCAGCAGCACCTTGATGCCGAGTTCCTCCAGCACGCGCAGTGCCGTATCGTGGATCGCCGCCACCTGGTCGCCCGAAAAGATCGGCTGCGGCAGAAAGGGGTTTTTCAGAGAGCGGTAGTCCGGGCGGCGGCTCGAACTCGCTGCCGGCCTCGCCGGTGCGGCCGCGCCGGCGCTCGCGCCTGGTGTCGCGTGCAGCGTCATCAACCATGGCAGTTCCTCCTCATTGCCGCATCGCCTTGCCCTCGGGGTCGTAGGGCGAGGCCGGAATGACGCGCGCTGGCCGTTCGACACCGACGATATGCACCGACAAGGCGGTGCCCTCGGTTGCAAAATCGCGCTCGACAAGCGCCAGCGCCAGGCTCTTGCCGACCGTGTAGCCAT
Source organism: uncultured Alphaproteobacteria bacterium (assembly GCA_963788955.1). GTDB lineage: Bacteria > Pseudomonadota > Alphaproteobacteria > Rhizobiales > Rhizobiaceae > Mesorhizobium. The sequence goes on from CAWBIN010000015.1 coordinate 79,093, forward strand.
AGCCCCCCGAGGTGACGAAGCCAACGCGCCGACCCTGATACCAGACCGGTTCGAAGCCGCTGGCGTCGGCGTCGACAGCATCGACCTCCAGCATCACCAGGCATCGCCTAGCGCCGCCGCCATCGCGCTCCGTCAGCGCCGCATCGCGGCCGATGAAATCGCCCTTGGAGAAAGCGATGAAACGGTCGAGCCCGGTCTGGGCAGGCGTATAGGCCTGGGTGAATTCGCGCGACCAGATTCCAAAGCTCTTTTCAAGCCGGAGCGCATTCAGCGCATAGAAGCCGACTTCCGCCAGGCCGAGATCCTCGCCGGCCGCAAGCAGCGTTTCGCGCAAGGTGGAATGCATGACGGCCGGGCAGTTGATCTCGAAGCCGACCTCGCCGGCGATGGAGAGGCGGGCAACCCGTGTTTGCGCCATGCCGACGTCGAACTTGCCGCAGGCCATGAACGGCAAGGCGTTTGCAGAGACATCCTGATGCGTTGTGCGTTCGACAATCGCCCGCGCATTCGGCCCGGTGACGAGGAAACCTGAGATCGTGTCGGAAATGTCGGTGACAGAGACGCCGTCGGCCCCATTCGACTCGAACCAGCGCATGTGGAATTCCCGGAGATAGTAGGAACCCATGATCCAGTAGTCACCGCCGCCCCAGTTGAAGACGGTGAGATCGCCCTTCAGCCTTCCGTCATGGCCGAGCATTGGCGCCAGCCTCGCCTGCCCCGGTTTCGGCAGCCTGCAGGCGAGCAGCCGGTCGAGCCAGGCTTCCGCGCCCGGTCCGGACACTGCGTAGCGCGAGAAGGCGGAGGTATCGACGAGACCGGCGGCACGGCGCACCTGCAGTGCTTCGTCGCCGACGATGTCGAAGGCGTTGGAGCGCTTCAGCGTGGTGTTCTCGCGAAAACCCATCGGCGCGAAATAGGCGGGGATTTCCAGGCCCCATGAAGCGGTCCATTCGCATCCCGCAGCGCTCATGCCGTCATAGGCGCCGGGGCACTTCAGCGGCCGACCGGCTGGCAGGCGCTCGTTGGGAAAGGTCATGACGAAGCGGCGCGCATAGAACTGCCGCGTCGTTTGTTTCAGATATTCGCGGTTGGCGGCGAAGGCGCCGTAGCGGGCGATGTCCATGCCGAAAATATCGGCCTGCGGCTCGCCATGGATCATCCATTCGGCCAGCGATTTGCCGACGCCGCCGCCCTGGCTGAAGCCGGCCATGACACCGCAGGCGACCCAGTAGTTGCTGAGCTCACGCACCGGACCGACGATCGGGTTGCCGTCGGGCGTGAAGGTGAAGGCGCCGTTGACCCATTTGCGGATGCCGGCGGTCGCGAGGCAGGGAAAGCGCTCATAGGCTTTGGCGAGTTCCGGGCTGATGCGGTCGATGTCTTCCGGGATCAGCTCGATGCCGTAATCCCAGGGCGCGCCGTCCATGTTCCAATGCTTCGGGTTTTGCTCGTAGACGCCGAGCAGCACGCCCTTGCGCTCCTGGCGGAGATAGGCAAAGCCATCGAGATCGACGGCGAGGCCTAGTTCCTTGTCGAGGGCGGCGACCTCCGGAATGTCCTCGGTGACGAAATAGTGATGCTCCATCGGCGTCACCGGCAGCTCGACTCCGGCCATGCGACCGAGTTGCTTTGCCCAGAGACCGCCGGCGTTGACGACATGCTCGGCGACGATCATGCCCTGTTCGGTGAAGACGTCCCAGCCGCCGTCGGCGCGCTGCTTGAGGTCGAGCACCCGGTTGCGCAGGATGATTTCGGCGCCGCGCTTCTTCGCTGCTCCAGCATAGGCATGGGTGGTGCCGTAGGGGTCGAGATGGCCTTCGTTGGAATCGTAGAGGCCGCCCAGCACATCGCTGACATCGACGATCGGGCAGATCTCCTTGATCTCGTCGGGAGTCACCAGCCGCGCCGTTTCGATGCCGACCGACTGGAACACCGCCCAGGCCGATTTCAGCCATTCCCAGCGAGCGGGGTCGCTGGCCATGTTGACGCCGCCGGTCATGTGCAGGCCGGCATTCTGGCCGGACTCGGTCTCGATCTCGCGATAGAGTTTTATCGTGTAGTCCTGCAGCGCCGCGACGTTCGGATCGGCGTTCAGCGCATGGAAACCGGCAGCCGCGTGCCAGGTCGAACCAGCGGTCAGCTCGGCGCGCTCGATCAGCGCCACGTCGCTCCAGCCGAAGCGCGCCAGATGGTAGAGCACCGAGGCGCCAACCACCCCACCCCCGATGATGACTGCGCGATAGTGCGACTTCACGAGCCTCTCCCTCTCCTTGGAGGCTCTCACCATACAGGCACTGTACATATGTGTCTAGACACTAGTGTACAGACCGCTTGCACGCCGCTGCGCGCCATGGCACTTCTGCGGACATGATCATGATTGCACCCCAGGACGAGCCGGCGTCAGGCAACATCAAGGTAACGCGTTGGGACTGGATCAATCTGGCGCTGCAGACGCTGATTTCGGACGGCATCGAAAGCGTGCGCGTGCTGCCGCTCGGCCAGAAGCTCGGCGTCTCGCGCTCGAGCTTCTACTGGTATTTCCAGAGCCGGCAGGATCTGCTCGACCAGCTGCTCGCGCACTGGCACGACACCAACACCAAGGCGATCGTCGAACGCGCCGGGCGCCCGGCCGAAAGCATCATCATGGGCGTCATGAACGTCTTCGAATGCTGGGCCGACGAGCGCCTGTTCGATCCCCGGCTTGACTTCGCGATCCGCGAATGGGCGCGCCGCTCCGACGATGTGCGGCGCATGATCGACCAGGCCGACGACGAGCGCCTCGTCGCCATCCGCGACATGTACCGCCGACACGGCTATGACGAGGAAGACGCCTTCATCCGCGCCCGCGTCCTCTACTACATGCAGATCGGCTACTACGTGCTCGATCTCAAGGAACCGGTCGAGGCCCGGGTCAGCCATCTCGCCGCCTATCTGCGCAGCTTCACCGGCCAGGAGCCGAGCGAGGCCGACGTGGCGCATTTCATGCGCTTCATTGCGGCGCGCTGACATCGGCCGGGCGCTATCAGCCTCGAAGTCTGCTCTGCCCAGTCAACAAACCGCGCGGTGTGGCTTCGCTGCCCTTGTGAGCAGTGCTAGAATGGACGAATAGTCTTCTCGGGGGCGCCGTCCTGAAATCAGGTCACGGCGTGGGGCGGAATTCTGGAATGACCAGTCCTTTGATGCCACGCAAGAGAAGAGGTCCGATCGCCGCGGCGCTGCTGGCGGTGGATGCGTGGCTCGATTCCTCGCTCTACGAGATCGGCTTCAAGGCACGCCAGTTCTGGGAAGCAGCGACCATCTTTTCCCGGCGTTTCCGTGTCAAAGGCTGGCGGCGCGGCATCGTCGAAGTGCTGAGCGAAGGGTTTACGCTGGGCGCCGGCGGCATCGTGGTGCTCTTTGCGCTGGCCTTGCCAGCCTTCCAGATCACCACCGGCGACTGGCGCACCCAGGGCGACTTTGCCGTCACTTTCCTCGACCGTTACGGCAACGAGATCGGCCAGCGCGGCATCATCCAGCGCGATTCCGTGCCGGTCGACGAGATGCCCGACCATGTCATCAAGGCGGTGCTGGCGACTGAGGACCGGCGTTTCTTCGACCACTACGGCATCGACGTGCTCGGCCTGTCGCGCGCGATCTTCGAGAATGTGCGGGCCAATTCCGTCGTCCAGGGCGGCTCCAGCATCACCCAGCAACTGGCCAAGAACCTGTTCCTCTCGAATGAGCGCACCTTGCAGCGCAAGATCAAGGAAGCCTTCCTGTCGCTGTGGCTGGAGGCCAATCTGTCGAAAAAGGAGATCCTGCAGCTCTATCTCGACCGCGCCTATATGGGTGGCGGCACGTTCGGCATCGAGGCGGCGGCGGACTTCTATTTCGGCAAGAGCGTCAAGGACCTCAACCTCGCCGAGGCGGCGATGCTGGCCGGCTTGTTCAAGGCCCCGACCAAATACGCACCGCATATCAACCTGCCCGCCGCTCGCGCGCGGGCCAATGTGGTGCTGTCGAACCTTGTCGATTCCGGGTTCATGACCGAAGGCCAGGTGCTGCAGGCGAGGCTGCATCCGGCCGAAATCGTCGATCGCGGCGAACAGAAGAGCCCGGACTATTTCCTCGACTGGGCCTTCGACGAGGTCAAGAAGATCGCTGCCAAGTCCGGCCAGCACTCGCTCGTCGCCCACACCACGTTCGACGCCAACATCCAGAAGGCGGCCGAAGAGTCCGTCGAATTCCACCTGCGCCAGTTCGGCAAGGAATACAACGTCACCGAAGGGGCGGTGGTGGTCATCGAAACCAATGGCGCGGTCAGGGCGATCGTCGGTGGCCGCGACTATGGCGCCAGCCAGTTCAACCGCGCCACCAAGGCACTGCGCCAGACCGGCTCGTCCTTCAAGCCCTATGTCTATGCCACCGCCATGGAGCATGGTTTCACGCCGGATTCCGTCGTTTCCGGCGGCGCGATCAGCTGGGGCGGCTGGTCGCCGCACAACTACAATGGCGGCTCGGCCGGCAACGTGACGCTGATCACGGCGATCGCCAAATCGATCAACACCGTGCCGGTGCGACTGGCCAAGGACTATCTCGGCATCGGCCCGATCAAAGCGATGGCCGAAGCGATGGGCGTGGAGTCGCCGCTCGAAGGGCACAAGACCATGGTGCTCGGCACGTCGGGCATGACCGTCATGGACCAGGCGACCGGCTACAGCGTGTTCGCGCAGAACGGCTTCGTCGGCTCGCGGCACGGAATCACCCAGCTTGTCACCCGCACCGGCGAGGTGGTCTACGACTGGGCCAAGGACGCGCCGCCGCCGCACCGCGTGCTGTCGGAACAGGCGCTGAAATACATGAACACCATGCTGGCGGCAGTGCCGGTGATCGGCACGGCCCGGCGCGCTCTGCTTCCCAACATCGTGGTCGCCGGCAAGACCGGCACGACGCAATCCTACCGCGATGCCTGGTTTGTCGGTTTCACCGGCAATTACACCGCCGCTGTCTGGCTCGGCAATGACGACTTCACCCCGACCAAGAACATGACCGGCGGCACGCTGCCGGCGATGGTGTGGCAGCGGCTGATGGTCTACGCGCACCAGAACATCGACTTGAAGCCGATCCCCGGCCTCGATCATCCCTTCGTCGATCCGGAAGTCGCGGCCAAGGCCGAGGAGGCGGCAAAGAAGAACGCCGAGCAGGCGGAGGCCGAAGCCGCCGCCGAGCGCCCGCCGGTGCTGTCCAGCCGCACCACGCAGACACTGCGGGAGATGACCAAGATGTTCCAGGCAGCGCCCGTGCTCGAGCCGCCCAAGGCGCCGGAGACGCTGTCGGCGCTCTGAGGGTTTTGATTCCACGCACGTCTTGTCTCGAAACCGGTTCCCACTTTCGGGAGACATGCTTTAGTGGAGACTAGGCAGTCTGAGACGGCCCCATTCGCCGGGTGGGATCTCATCGCCGATACGGAAGTTGAACGACAAGACCCTTGTCGCATTGGCGTCGACCTCGCACCGGAAGCGTAAACGGTACCATGTGGTTGTCGTGCTGAAGGCGGCCTCCGGAGGGTTAAGAACATTGCCCGCCTTCAGCGGAATGGATGGCAGCCATTTGGGAGAATAAGAGGCGTCCCGCAATTCCTGGTTCAAAACGCTGCCGCAAAGGTTGGCAACCCGCTGATCGCGAGGCACGCCGGTCATCGAGCTTGCGGCCAGCGCATCGCCGGTGGCGCCCTGCGAGTACAGCTTTCGAACACCCGGAAGGCCCGAATAGATCGGCGATCCGGCAGCGGCGTTGGTGGAGCCTGGCGTCGCGGCGCTGTTGCTTCGGGGCTTCGATACCTTTGCAGGCCTGAACTTCATGGCATTTGCGGGTTTGGGCTTCGGTTTTTCGGCCGCAGCCGGAAACTCAACTTTATCGCCGCTCTCAGCACCCAACGGCGTCGGAGCCGCGGCTGTGTGCTTCTCGGCGGTTTGGGCTCCTGCCTCCTGTTTGTCTGCCTGCTTTTTATCGATGGCCCCGGTTGCCTGCTTCTCCTCGCTTTGCGTGGGCTTGGCGTCCGTCGGGGCGGTTACCGGCTTCTCGTCGGCCTTGCTTGGATCTGGCCGCTGATCGGCTTCTGCCGGCGCGGCCGATTGGTTCTCTGCAGGCTTCGGCACGGCAGGCGGCTTCGAATCATCCTGTTTGGCCGGCGCCGGCGTGTTGTCTCGATCGCCGCCTCCATCCAGGGATTTCCTCGGGCCGGTATCCTTGTGACCGTACTGAAAAACGGGCTTTAGCACCGCGATCGGCGGTGGCTTCGGCGGCTGCTTGTCGGGCGGTTTTTCAACTTTCTGCTCGGGCGGTTTTTCAGGCTTCGGTTCCGGCGGCTTTTCGGCCTTGGGTTCCTTTGGCTGCGGCAGGGGTTTCGGTTTCGACTGCTTGGGCGGAGGCACAAGCGCGACATTGACCGGCTGTTCCTGATCCGGCTGTTGGGCAGGTCTCGGCAGGCTGTAGACAAGAAATGCTGCGATGAGCGCATGCAGGAGCAGCGATGCGGGCAAGGCCCACACCAAATTCCAACGCCGCTCTTCTGTCTCGCCCTTCATCCCCCATCGATGTGGAACGAAATGGCGGCGGCTTCAAGCACAGGCATCGGATCGGCGCGAACTAGCAGCCTGACAAGTCAGTGATTGGATGGCCACGTGCAGCGCCGCAGGAGGCATCGATCAGAGGGGCGCAGTGCCGGACCTCGTCCATGACAAGCCGGTCGTCAACACGGGGAATGGCACTCTCCTCGTTCGGCAGAAACGACTTGAAAGGCAAGTGTGCCATTTACATGAGCGGGAAGCGCAAGAAGCCACCATTTGCAGGCCGGCATCAGCTGAATATCGCCACGCCTATCGAGCAAGCCGGCTTGCCACGAGGCCCCGCGTCGCGATATCCCGAGCAACCTCCTCTGTTTCCGGCCCTTCATGCTCAAGAATGCATTCCTCACGCTGCTTTCGCTTGCCATCGCCATCGGCGGCGGCGGCGGCAGCGTCTGGTATGCGCTGAAGGCACAGGACGGCGTCGGCGCGATCAGGATCGGCCAGTGGACCGCCTTCCCCGAGATCGGCACGCAAGCGGCCGACCCCTATTCGAAGGCACGCGTGGCACGCGAGGGCGTGCTGACACTCGGCCGGGCCGAGGGGCTGTCCTTCATCGCCGAACGCGATGTCGGCGGCGACCAGCTCAGGCGCGAATGCGCCTACATGATCGAAGGCGGCTTCCCAACCGCCCGTTTCTGGACCCTCTATGCCGCCGACCAATCGCTCGGCGTGGTCGACACCGACAGGCCGAGGCTTGCGGCTCTGCAGTCCTATCAGGTGCTGCGCCAACCCGACAATTCGGTGATCATCACCGTCGGCAACCGCCCGGCCCCCGGCAATTGGCTTCTGACCGAGGGCTTCGGACGGATGTATTTCGTGCTCACCTTCTACGACACGCCTATCGCCAGCAGCACCGGCCTTTCCGATGTGACGCTGCCCAGGATCGTGAAAGCCGGCTGCAATGCGTAAATTGCTGCACACCGTCCTGCTCGGTCTGCTTGGCGCCGGTATCGTGCATATCGTCGTCTTGATGCTGGTGCCGGAATTTTCCGAACGCGACGCCTGGTCGCGACTGGCGATGGCCTCGGACCTCTACAAGATGACAAGGCTCGACGCCGAGGCCGGCGGCGCTCCGGTGGTGAAATCCGTCGATCCGCTGTTTTACGCGGCGGCCTGCCGCTTCGACCTCGCAGAGGGCATGGTGCGGATCAAGGCGCCTGGCAACGTGCCGTTCTGGTCGGTCTCGGTCTATGACCGCAGTGGCCACAACCTCTATTCCTTCAACGACCACAGCGCCACCGGCGGCGTGCTCGACACCGTGGTGCTGACGCCGGCTCAGATGATCGATGTGCGCAGGGAACTTCCCGAGGAGCTGCAGGGCGCGATCTTCGTCGAAGCGCCGATCGAGGAAGGCATCTTCGTCATCCGTTCCTTCGTGCCCGACGACAGCTGGAAACCTGTCGTCTCACAGTTCCTGGGGCAGAGTTCCTGCGAGCTGCAGGACTACTGATTTCGACCGCGGCGCCCTAATGATGCGGGACCGGTGTCCTCGGCGCACCCGGCTTGTCCGGACCGCTTGGCCTCGCATCGCCGGTTAGCGGCGAAGGTTCGTAGCGGACGCCGGGGAAAATGATCACCGCCGCCGGCGTACCGGTGTTTTGACTTGCTCGATTGGTTGGTGCCGTTCGCGGCACGAAAGACAGTACCATGCCCATGGTTCGCGCATTCCTCTCGGTTGCCCCGGAGCACAACGCAACGCCTCCAAATATGATTAAGGCGGGCAGAGGGTTAACGGAGCGCTAACGGATCGTCGCTAACTTGATCTTTGTTCTTGGTAATCGCGAAACCGACACAGTCCCGGTCGAGCGTGGTCCAAGTCGTGTCGAGTGTCGGGCGTATCCTCCGTGTCATCTTCGGATTTCAGGCAAATCGCTATTCGGGCTGAAGCGGGAAAGGCCGAAAGGTTGTTCCGCGCCGTGGTGTCGGCATTCTGCTCACTCACCCGACCCTCGCGCCGCGAGATCGCCCAGCTCGAAGATCTGACGCTGCCGCTGTTCGACGAGGTGTCGGTCGAATCGCGCCGCTATGTCGCCGCGGCACTTTCCGAATGCGAGTATGCGCCTAGCGCCCTGGTGCGGCGCCTGGCTGAGGAGCCGGTCGATACCGCCGCTCCCCTGCTGATCCGCTCGCGGGCGCTGAGCGACATCGACCTCATCGCGCTGATCGGACGGCACGGCCTGCCGCATGCGCGCGCCATTGCGCGGCGCAAGGATCTGAACCCGACCATATCGGATCTGATCAAGGCGCTTGAAAAGCCGACGCTGGTCAGGATGCGGCCGCCGCAGACGATCGTGACGGCAATGCCGGCGAAAACCGAGGCAGCGACGGGCAACGCAGAAGCGGTGCCGGCGAAGGAAGCGGCCGCCGCTGCAGGCGACGCGGAAACGCGGGAGCCGCGCGGCAATGCCGCCGAGAACGCAAGGCGCCGGCTGCGCGCGATGATGCGCCCCGATACGGCCGGCGAGGATGTCAGCGCAAATCCGTTCCTCGGCCAGGCGAGCTACGTCAAGCTGCGCGAGACGGCGCTGACCGGCAATGCCGCCTTCTTCCAGACCGCGCTCGCCGATGCGCTCGACATCGATTTCCAGACGGCGCGGTCGCTGATCGAACAGTCGAGCCATGCCGCGCTGCTTACCGCGCTCAGGGCACTCGACCTCAGCGAGGACCGAGCCTTTCTGATCGCGGTCGCCGTCTTCCCGAGGGAGTTTCCGCATCCGCAGGCAATCCGGCTGTTCCTCGACCGTTACCGGCTGCTGCATCGCGAGGCGGCGCTGGACAGGGTGCGCGGCTGGAAGGCAGAGGCATTGTCGCGGGCGATCCGTGGCAATGGCCCCGAAGTGGCGAATGCCGAGAGCCGGCAGTCGTCGAACGGCGACGATCCGGCCGCCAGCCGCAAGGCATCCTAGAGATCGATCCAAGCCTTAGTCCGTCTTGACCGAAACCAGTTCCTCGACCGGAACGGCGCCGGCCTCGATCTCGACCACCCAGATATCAGGATCGAATTTCCTCTCCCGCTCCAGCCTGGCGTCGAGCATTGCGGCATCGTCGCCCGGACCGAGCAAGGTGAAGAAGCGGTCGTCGGGCTTCGCCGAATCGTAGCTTGTCTGCGGCGCCGGCCCGAACAGGGCGACCTCACCCAGCCTGCTCCGCGCAAGCACGAAGACGGCGCCGGCCTCGGCCGCACCGCGCTTGACCACGGCGGCAAAACCGCCCGCGGCAAACACCCGGCGCAACAGGGCCGACACCCACAGGTCAGTGGTTACACGCATGGGAGGTTTCCGGTCGACATGCACGGCTCCTTACAGCATCACGCCGGAAACAGGAACGGTTCGGTCAGCCACTGCCCCCAGGGTCAGTTGGTCAGGCCGATCTCGCGCATCTTGACGTAGACGAGCTCGTCGGGCTCGCCGGTTTCGGGCAGGCCGAAGAGCGACTGGAATTCCTTGATTGCCGCCTTGGTGCGGGCGCCGACGACGCCGTCGAGCTGCATGTCGTCATTGCCGAAGGCCTTGAGCCCGGCCTGGATCTTGACGATACGGGCATCGGGCGCCTGCGCCTCTGCATTGGCGGGCGCTGACGCCGGGATGGGTGCGGGCGTCGGATCGGCGACGGCCGTGGCGGCGGTGTCCACGGGCCTCGGCACCGGATGCGGAATGCCCGCTGTCGTCTGCCTGGCACCGAGCTGATCGAGCAGCACGGCGTCGATTTCGCCTGAGGCCGGCAGACCGACTTTCTGCTGGTAGGCCTGGATGGCCTTGCGCGTGTTGGGACCGGAAATGCCGTCGACGGTGCCGGAGTAGAAATCGAGGTCCTTCAATATGCCCTGGACCTCTTCGATTGTCGGGTCGCTTTTGACCGGCGCCGGACGCACGATGTTGATGGTGGTTTCGGGCTCGTCCGAGCCTGTGCGCGGAAAGTCCTCGATGCTCCTGGTGGCAAAGAACGCGCCGGCATGCGGAAACGGCTGGTACCAGAGCGCATTGGCCGAGACGTAGAACAATGTCACCAGGAAGGCGGTCGAGCCGCCGACCAGGACAGGGTTGCGCGAGATCATGCCGCCGACGGCCATCGCGCTGTCCTCGAAGGCACTGCCGCGGCGCTTGACCGCCTTAGCCTGTTTTGCGGAGCGAGCCATTCCTGTCCCCCTTCGTCATCACCGCGGGCATTGCCAGCACGCCGCCGTCCTTGCCCTTCGAACGTCCCTTCGGCCCGTTCACCGGCAGGCTGATCGTCACCGTGGTGCCCTCGCCCAGCATGCTCTCGATCGACATCGTGCCGTCGTGCAGCGCCACCAGGCCCTTGACCAGCGACAGGCCGAGACCGGTTCCCTCGAAGCGGCGCGTATAGTCGTTCTGGATCTGCATGAACGGCTTACCGAGATTCTCAAAATCCTCCTCGGCAATGCCGATGCCGGTGTCGCTGACCCAGAAATGCAGCCGCGAGCCAACCCGCTTGGCGCCGACCACGACATCGCCGCCGTCGGGCGTGAACTTGATGGCGTTGGAGACAAGGTTGATCAGGATCTGCTGCACGGCGCGGCGATCGGCATTGATCTCGCCAAAGTCGGAGGCGATCTGCGTCGTAAGGCGGATGCTCTTGGCCTCGGCCTGCAACTGCATCATCGACCGGCACATGTCGACCGCTTCGACGAAACGGAACGGTTCCGGCTCGGTCGCGTAGGCGCCGGCCTCGATCCTGGAGACATCGAGAATCGAGGTGACGACGCCGAGCAGATGCTGGCCGGAGTCCCTGACCAAGCCGACATATTCCTTCTGGCGCGGATCCTTGAAGGCGCCGAACATCTCATGCAGCAGCATGTCGGAAAAGCCGATGATGGCATTCAAAGGCGTGCGAAGCTCGTGGCTGACCACCGCCAGGAAGCGGCCCTTGGCCACTTCGGCGGCCGCGGTCGCCTCTTTTGCCGCGGCAAGCTCTTCGCGCAGCCCGGCGACGTCGTCGTTTTCGCGCAGCAGCAGCGTGAACGCATCCTGCTGATGCTCGGCCCGCATCAGGTCGAGGCGGAAAGGCCTGAAATTGTCGGACGAAACGCCGTCGCGCGGCAGCCGGACGCGCAGGTCGACCCGCCGCGCCACGGCCCCGTCGCGCATGTCGGCGAGCGCGCTGAGGTAGGCGACGCGGTCGGAAAGATGGACGCGCTCGAACAGGCCGGCGCCGAACAGAAGCTCCGGCGGCAGCTTCAGAATGCTGCGCGCCCTGGCCGAGGCATCCAGCACCTCGCCATGCCTGGTAACGCGCAGGACGACCGCATCGATCATATCCTCGAGATGGTCGCCGGCAGGGGTCGCATGCCCGGCGTTAGCCGGGTTGCGCAGCGCCGTCAGCCGCACAGCCAGCGTCAACGCCCAGGCCAGCGGCAGAAGCCAGTGCCAGGCGGCGATTTGCGACGGCCCGAGCGGCAGGATGGAGCCGGCAAAGGGCTGCAGCAGGATCGCTGCGAATGCGCATAGCGCACCCCACAGGCCAGCGCGCCGCGATCCGCCGATCCACCAGGCTTCGAACGGCAATGCCACGGCAAACAGGGCAATCGGTGAGGCCAGGCCGCCTGCCGCAAAGATCGCGCCGGCAAGCGCGAGGCCGCTCATCGCGAGCGCCGCCTGGCCGGCCAAGGCCATCCGGCCCGTCGCGGCGACCAGCAAGGCAGCGAACCAGCACAGGCCGAAGGCAGCGAAGATCGCAGCCACGGTGACGGCCGCGCCGAGGCTGGAGGTGACCAGCGTCACCGCGGCGCCTGCGGCAAGGAAGGGGGCTGCCAGCATGACTCCGATGAACCGGCGCTGGCGCAAGCGCTCATCCGGCACGGTGATGGTCGGATGAACCATACGTTCGCAGCCGGCCGCTATCGCGCCAGGCAATTCGACGTATCTGGCCGTAATCGAACTCAACGCACTCGCACCCGGTCGTAAATTGCCCTGCTTTTTGCAGGTCGCGCTTATTGATCTGAAACTCTCATTGAGCGTTTAAGGAATGGATAAGGCAGGACCCGACCGACGCCAGGCCCGCGGCAAATATCGGGACGCCGGCGCGGCAAAGCCCGCCGATCTGCCGTCATGGTAAATGGAGCGTTATGCGGATCGGGCGCAGCCGTGCCTTCGGCCTAGGCTGGCAGCGTCACTCCCTTCCCGAGAATATCCATAAAAATCAAACAGATGGATGGTTACTGCTTGATGAACAAAATCGACAACTTTCAAGTCAAATCGATTGCAAAACCAATCGTTTCGAATTTGCCTAAAATTTGAGGAAAATCTTCGGTTTCGGCGCAAGCCGTCTTTTGCGCAGGTGTGCCACCATACTGCCCATAAAAGAGGTCATGCCGACGGATGCATGATCCGGTCACGGACGAGAGGGCATTGAGATGGGCTTTCTGATAAGAGCGGCTTTCTGGTTCTCGCTGGTGCTGCTGGCGCTGCCGCTGAATGTCGGCACCGACGAGGTCGGTCACGAGAGCGTCGGGCCTATCCAGGCCTTGTTTGCGGCGCGCGAAGCGGTCGGCGACATCGCCGGCATTTGCGAGCGCAAACCCGATGTCTGCGAGACCGGCAAGTCCGCCATGCACACGATTACCGCCCGGGCCAAGGAGACCGCCAAGATCGCGGCCGCCATGCTGGACGACCAGCAGGCAAGCGATCAGCAGGCTGCCGGACCCGACATCACGGTTGCAACCGGCAGTGTGGCCGAGACCATCGTCCTGCCGGCGACAGTAGAGATACCGGCAAGACTGCCGACGACCAACTGAGACCTTTTCCTGCCGCAGATCTTGGCGACACCGCAGGCGCGTCCGACCTCTCGACGCCTGCGGTGTTTTTCTTCTTTTTCCGTGACGCGACAGTGCTGGATGACTATATCCGGTATGATGACGACGACGATCCAGACGATCCGCGACGACTTTTCCCTGCTCGACGAGTGGGAAGACCGTTATCGCTATGTGATCGAACTGGGCGAAGCGCTGCCGACATTTCCCGATGCCGAGCGTACCCCCGCCAACAAGGTGCAGGGCTGCGTCAGCCAGGTCTGGCTGACCACCGAACAGGGACCCGGCGCCGATCCGGTCATCTCTTTCAAGGGCGATTCCGACGCCCATATCGTGCGCGGCCTAGTCGCCATCATGCTGGCGCTGTTTTCGGGACGGCCGGCGAGCGAAATCCGGGAGACTGACGCGGAAGCGACGCTGAAGGGCCTCGGCCTCGACGAGCACCTGTCGCCGCAGCGCGCCAACGGTCTCCGCTCGATGGTCAAGCGCATCAAGCGCGACGCCGATGCGGCGCTGAAGCTGACCGCCTAATCGGACAAATCGGATTTTTGGAAGGCTAGCCGTCGCAGAGGTGGGCGATTGAGTTGCACGCCAGCGCCGGCCTTCAAAGCAAAACGGCGCCCGCAGGCGCCGTCTGTCGTCGAAACGAAATCAGCAAAGTACCAATATCAGCGTCCCTTGCGCTTGCGGCCAAGACCCATCTTCTTGGCAAGCTGCGAGCGGGCTGCGGCATAGTTGGGAGCAACCATCGGATAACTTGCGTCCAGGCCCCACTTCTCGCGATATTCATCGGGCGTCAGATTGTAGTGGGTCATCAGGTGGCGCTTCAGCGACTTGAATTTCTTGCCGTCCTCAAGACAGACGATGTAGTCGTCATGGACGGAGCGCTTCGGGTTCACCGCAGGCTTCTGCTTGTCGGCGACAGGTGCCTCGGCGGTTCCGCCCACGCGCCCGAGAGCGGCATGGACATCGGCGATAAGGTTCGGCAGTTCGCCGACCGGCACGGGATTGTTACTGACATAAGCGGCCACTACATCGGCGGTCAGCTCGATCAGCGCATCGCTGTTTCTGGAAGGTGTTTCGACGATATCCATCATATTCAGACCCCAACGAGAGTTGTTTCTAACTGCGCCCTTTTTTGGCAGGGCATCGCGCGAATTTTCGTGCAGGTGAGAGACCTGCGATTCGCGTCGGGGAATCTTAATGAGCCTATGAACCAAGTAAGTCAATTCGCATATTGCGCTATATTCAGCGATAATAATCAAATATTCGCCGTTCAGCTTCAAACTTTCGTGCGATGTGTAACTTAGCGAGATTTTTTCGGCCAGACCAGCGCCGGCTGACGCGACGTCAGGGGCCCGTTACATCAGCAGCAACAGCTAAAAGAAGCGTAATGCTTCGGCTTTGCTTGACCGGAAACAGGTCGAAAGGTTTCCCGATCCTAATGAAATCATGGGTTGCAGTGCGTTACTGGTGCGCGTGACCTGAGCGGCAGGGAACCAGGGCCGGTCAACGGGGCGTGATGTACTTCCCATAGACCCAGCCAGTGACGAAATGGCCGTTCTGCGCCGGGTCATGCCAGATTTCGCACCAGCGATAGCGGATCTTCTGTTCCTGCTTCCAGTGCGGCTGGCCGGCAATATCAAGCAGATTTATGCCGCCGGTGCATTTGCCGGTCATCTGCAAGACAGTCCCGTTGGGATAGGCAGCCTGCTTCTGCAATTCACCTGATGGATATTTGCGCGCGTTGAGCGTGTCGCCGAACGGCACGTTGGCCACTTGCCAAGCCGCGAAGACGGTTGCATGAGACTGACCGGTGAAGGCCAGAACAGTAGAAGCAACGGCAAGAGCCGCAGCGGTGCGAACATAGAACTTCATCATCTCTCCTCCGGCCCATCTCCTGAGAGCCACCCTCATCCTGCCGTCCTGCCCTTGAACCGGTGCTGATCGGCGTGTTCATTTGCCATTCAAACAACTTCCCAGCGAGACGCAATGACCAGGACACCAGCCTTTCCGACCGCCAGCCCGCCGCAGCCCGAGAAACGGACCGTCTTCGACACGCACCATGGCTTCACCCGCGCCGACGACTATGGCTGGCTGCGCGCCGACAACTGGCAGGCGATGTTCAGGAACCCTTCCCTGCTCGACGGCGACATCCGCGCTCATCTCGAAGCCGAGAACGCCTACCAGGCAGCGCTGACGGCCGACATGGCCCCGCTGCGCAAGCGGCTCTTCTCGGAGATGAAGGGACGCATCAAGGAAGACAACTCCACCGTGCCGATGAAGGATGGCGCCTACGCCTACGGCTCGTCCTTCAAGCTCGGTGGCGAGCAGCCGCGCTATTTCCGTACGCCGCGCGATGGCGGCGACGAGCAGATCCTGCTCGATGGCGACGCCGAAGCCGAGGGCAAGGCCTATTTCAGGCTCGGCGGCGTCGACCATTCGGCCGACCACGGGAAGCTGCTATGGGCGTACGACGACAAGGGCTCTGAATTCTTCACGCTTCGCGTACGCGATCTCGCCAGTGGCAAGGAACTGACGGACCAGATCCCCGACACGGGCGGCGGCGGTGTCTGGGATGCCGGCGACGGCGGCTTCTTCTACACCCGCCTCGATTCCAACCATCGCCCGTCGAAGGTGATGTTCCATGCGCTTGGCGACGGAACCGAAAACGACCGGTTGATCTATGAGGAAACCGATCCCGGCTTCTTCATGGATGTCGGCGGCACGCGCTCCAATGAATGGATCCTGATCGGCATCAACGATCACGAGACATCCGAATACCGGCTGATGCGCGCCGGCAATCCGCATGCCGAGCCGAAGCTGGTGGCGCCGCGCGAGAGCGGTCTGCAATACGATCTCGAGGAAGGCGGCGACCTCTTCTTCATCCTGACCAACGCCGACGGCGCCAAGGACTTCAAGATCATGACGGCGCCGGCTAACGATCCGGTGCGCGCCAACTGGCAGGAGCTGGTGCCGCACGAAGCCGGCCGGCTGATCCTGTCGGTGATCGGCTTCAAGGACCATATGGTCCGTCTCGAGCGCAAGGAGGGCCTGCCGCGCATCGTCGTGCGCGATCGCAAGAGCGGCGAGGAACACCTCATCTCGTTCGACGAGGAGGCCTTTTCGCTTGGCCTGTCCGGATCCTATGAATACGACACCGAGTTCATGCGCTTTACCTATTCGTCGATGACGACGCCGGCGCAGGTCTTCGACTACAACATGCGCACACGCGAGCGGGTGCTGCTGAAGACCCAGGAAGTACCGTCCGGGCACGACCCGGACCACTATGTCACGCGCCGGCTGATGGCGCCCGCCACCGACGGCGAACTGGTGCCGATCTCGCTGATCCATCACCGCGACACGCCGCTCGACGGCACGGCACCTTGCCTGCTCTACGGCTACGGTTCCTACGGCATCACCGTGCCGGCTGCCTTCAACACCAATTGCCTGTCCCTGGTCGATCGCGGCTTCGTCTATGCGATTGCCCATGTCCGCGGCGGCAAGGACAAGGGCTATGGCTGGTACGACGACGGCAAGCGGCAGCACAAGATGAACACCTTCACGGATTTCATCGCCTGCGCCCGCCATCTCGTGGCCGAGCGCTACACCGCGCATGACCGTATCGTCGCGCAAGGCGGCTCGGCCGGCGGCATGCTGATGGGGGCGATCGCCAACATGGCGCCGGAGTGTTTCGGCGGCATCGTCGCCGAGGTTCCGTTCGTCGATGTGCTCACCACCATGCTAGACGCGACGCTGCCGCTGACGCCGCCGGAATGGCCGGAATGGGGCAATCCGATCGCATCGGCGGAGGACTACCGGACGATCGCTGCCTATTCGCCCTATGACAATGTCGGCGCGCTCGACTATCCGCCGGTGCTGGCGCTGGCGGGCCTAACCGACCCGCGCGTCACCTATTGGGAGCCGGCCAAATGGGTGGCGCGGCTGCGCGAGCGCAAGAGCGGCGACAATCCGGTGCTGTTCAAGATCAACATGGACTCAGGCCATGCCGGCGCCTCCGGGCGCTTTTCCAGGCTGGAGGAAATCGCCTACACCTATGCCTTCGCGCTCAAGGTGACAGGCAAGGCCGGTCTGGCCAGGTGAATGCGATGCGCCCCCGCCTCGGGTAATGATTTTTTGATTTGCGCATGACCTTTTTCGAAGCTTTGAAATCAGCGGCAAGCGCCGCTGATTTTCCGCTCGCAATTGCCATCGCCGCGCGTTACCCAATGCCCGGCTTTTTCAGAGCCGCACCTGCCAGTCACAATCTCGCAAGGGTCCGCCATGCTGCTCGTCGACGTCTATCTCGACAAATCGCCCATCCAGGGCATCGGCGTCTTCGCCAAGAAACACATTCCACGCGGCACGCTGGTCTGGAAGCTCGACCCGCGGTTTGACCGGCTGATCGAGGTCGACACCTACGAAGGGGAGTCCGGGCCGGTGAAGGGTTATCTCGACCGCTACTCCTATCCAGATCGGCGCAACCCCGGATACATCGTCTTCGAAGCCGATGACGCGCGTTACATGAACCATGCCGACGAACCGAACTGCGACGTCTCCTCGCCCGAGGAGACTTACGCGTTGCGCGACATCGCGCCCGGCGAGGAATTGACTTGCGACTACAATCACTTCTTCGACAGCGGCTTCGATTTCCTCGGCGACCGCCACCCGTAAAATGCCCTGATCAGCCCGCCGGTTTTTTGCGTGCGGGATAGCCGTTGGGATGCGGCGGGGCCGCCTTGAGATAGGCGGCGATGGCCGCACGGTCCTCGGGCGTCAGTTGAGCCATGTTCCGCTGCACGTCGACCATCGCTCCGCCCACCGAATCGAAATCCGGCGTGAAGCCGGTTTCGAGGTAGTTGGCGATGTCGGCCTCCGACCAGTCACCGATGCCGCCCTCGCCCGAGGTGATGTTGGGCACGATGCCGCTGCCTTCGGCGGCGGTCGCGCCCGCCAGCCACTCGGCCTTCTTCGTTCCCCCCGCAAGATCGCGCGGCGTGTGGCATTCGCCGCAATGGCCTGGCCCCTCGACCAGATAGCGGCCCGCCATCACCTTGTCCGGCGTGCCTTCGGCCAATGCGATCACCGGCTGCGGGCTGAGATAGAGCAGCTTCCACAGGCCGATGCCGCGGCGGATGTTGAAGGGGAAGCCGAGCGTATGGCCCGGCGCCTTGCCCGCCACCGCCGGAAGCGTCTTCAGGAAGGCGTAGAGGTCGGCAATATCAGATGGTTTCATGCGGGCGTAAGACGCGTAGGGAAACGCCGGATAGAAGTGCTCGCCGCCCGGCGACACGCCTTTCAGCATGGCGTTGGCCAGGTCTTCCTCCGACCAGGCGCCAATGCCGTCCTTGGCATCCTGCGAAATATTCGGTGGCACGAAAATGCCGAACGGCGTCTTGAGCTGGAGACCGCCGGCCAGTTGCAGACGCGCCTCGCCCTGCGAACCGGGCTTGGCATGACAGGAGGTGCAGCCTCCGGCATAGAAGATGCGTTTGCCCTTGGCCATATCGCCGGGGCCGAGCTGCGCCACGGTTTCAGCGTCGAGCCTGACCGGTGCCGACAGGAACCACGCGGCAACAGCGCCGACGCCACCCAGAACGAGGGCGGCGCCGATGAGCTTTTTCAGTACGGGCATTGCCCGCCGTCAGCCCTTCTTGATCCTGAAGCCCTCGTGGCAGGTGCCGCAATCGCCGCCGATGGTGTTGAACTGCGCCTTCAGGGCATCGACATCAGCGGGGGCGGCCGCGACCGCCGCCTTGACGTCGGCGACATATTTGTCGTTGGCCGCCTTGAAGCCGGCCGTGTCTTCCCAGATCTTCGGCGACGCCGTGGTGTCACCCTTGTCGCTGCCGGCCGGGAAGAGGGCATCGACGTCAAGTTTCTCGGCATTCGCCTGCAGCGACTGCAAGGCAGTGAGCACGGCGGCAGCGTCGAAAGCCTCCTCGCCCTTGACCACTTTCGACAATCCGCCGGCAATCTTTCCACGTTCCTTCATCAGGGCCTGGCGATCCATGATCGGGTCGGCAAACGCCGCCGAACCGGCAAAGGCGAGCATAGAGATGGCGATGACAAGCTTTCTCATTCAATTGGCTCCATGGTGAAGATAGTTCGAGACAGAACGATAACGGCGTGGATGGCCTGAATATTCCGCTTCCCTAGGTGCTATTTTGTTTGACGCTGCTTCAATGCCGAAAAAGAAAAGCCCCGGTCGACCGGGGCTTTTCAAAAGTGCGATCAGGCCTTTTCGTAGAGCTCGAGCGACGTGGTCCCAGTTGATGAGGCTGTCGACGAAGGCCTCGAGATATTTCGGCCGGGCGTTGCGATAGTCGATGTAGTAGGAGTGCTCCCAGACGTCGACGCCGAGGATCGGCGTGGCGCCATGGACCAGCGGGTTCTCGCCGTTCGGCGTCTTCGAGATCGCCAGCTTGCCGTCCTTGACCGAAACCCAGGCCCAGCCCGAGCCGAACTGGGTGGTGCCGGCGGCGACGAAGTCCGCCTTGAACTTGTCGTAGCCGCCGAGGTCGCTGTCGAACGCCTTCTGCAGCGCGCCCGGCAGCTTGTTGCCGCCGCCGCCCTTCTTCATCCACTTCCAGAAATGGATGTGGTTGTAGTGCTGGGCGGCATTGTTGAAGAGCCCGGCATTCTTGCCGAAGGACTGCTTCACCACCTCCTCGAGCGACAGGTCGCCCATGCCGGCCTCGGCGGCCAGCTTGTTGCCGTTGTCGACATAGGCCTTGTGGTGCTTGTCGTGGTGGTATTCCAGCGTCTCCTTCGACATGTAAGGCTGCAGCGCCTCGTAGTCGTAGGGCAGGGCGGGCAATTCGAAAGCCATGGATGGTACTCCCTCATGGAAAAATCCGGTGTCGATACCGGACTAACATAGGTCTGGAATGATTAGGGACAACTCCGGAATGAAGCGCCGGTTCCCTTTCTAGAGAGGTTCCGGAAAACTGTCACACGGTTTTGCGAACGGACCCTGCGTCAAAACAACGTTGCGCCGCAAGTCGGCTGGCGGCTCAGGCGGCGGACGTCGAATGCGCCCAGTCCCAGTAGAGTTCGCGCGCCTTCTTGGCCACCGGCCCCGGCTGCAGATTGCGCTCCTCGATGCGGGTGATCGGCACGACCTTGGAATGGTTGCCGGTCGAGAAGATCTCGTCCGCCTCAAGGAAGTCGCGCACCGACAGCGGTCTTTTCGGTGGTCTTGAAGCCGTATTCGCCGAGCAGCTTTATCGTGCGCGAACGGGTGATGCCGGACAGGAACGTGCCGTTCGCGGCCGGCGTCATCACATGACCGTCCTTGACCAGGAAAATGTTCGAGGTCCCGGTCTCGGCGACATTGCCCAGCATGTCCAGCACCAGCGCATTGTCGAAGCCGCGCATCTTGGCTTCGAGGATGGCGCGGCCGTTGTTGGGATAGAGGCAGCCGGCCTTGGCGTTGGTCGGCATGGTCTCGATGGTCGGACGCCGGAACGGCGACACGGAGACCGAAAAGCCCGCCGGCGAGATCATCGGCAATTCGTAGAGGCAGAGGCAGAAGCGGGTCGAGGCAGGATCGGCCGGCACGCCCATGTAGCCGCCATGCTCGGCCCAGTACATCGGCCTGATGTAGACCGCCGTCTTGCCGTCGAACTTCTTCAGCCCGTCCCAGGTCAGCCCGACGATCTTGTCGGTGGTCATGGTCGGCTTCAGGCCAAGCGCGATCGCCGACGCATTCACCCGCGCTGCATGGCAGCTCGAGATCGGGCGCGACGCCTTCGAACCAGCGGGCGCCGTCGAAGACGCTGGTGCCAAGCCACATGGCGTGGCTGCGCGGTCCCAGAATGGCGACATTGCCCTCGTGCCAGTCGCCGTCGACGAAGGTCCATGTCGCGGATTGCGCCGCAGCTGCCAGTGTCATCGCTTGCTTCCTTGGATGATATGTCGGTGCAGCCATAGGAAGATGCTTTGACGGCCGCCGTCAACCGGCATCGCCGAGAATTCGTTCAGGCCAGCAGTGAGCGCCTTGCAATCAATGCTTGCGCCTTTTGCCTGCTCGCCTCAAAACTGTCGCCATGCACACGCAGCCTATGTTTTCGACGCCTACGGCACGTTGTTCGACGTGCATGCCGCCGTGCGCCGCCATGCCGACCAGATCGGCCCGGACGGCCAGCTGCTGTCCGAAATCTGGCGCGCCAAGCAGCTCGAATATTCCTGGGTCAGGACGCTGATGGGCGCCTATGCCGATTTCTGGGCAGCTGACCGAGCAGGCGCTGGATTTTGCACTTCGCAAGGTGCCCTCGGCCGACGCGGCGCTGCGGGCCGAGCTGCTCGACGCCTATTGGCGGCTCGACTGCTATCCGGAGGTGCCGGCCGTGCTCAAGGCGCTGAAGGCATCGGGCGCGAAGCTCGCGATCCTGTCCAACGGCTCGCCGGAGATGCTGCAGGCGGCGGTCAAGTCGGCGGCGCTCGACCAGGTGCTGGACGACGTCTTTTCCGTCGATACTGTCAGGCGCTTCAAGACCGATCCCGTCGGTCTACGACATGGTCAGCACCGGATGGCGTCTCTATCCCGGCTGCGGTGTCGTTCCAGTCCTCCAACCGATGGGACGTCGCCGGCGCCACCAAATTCGGCTTCCGCACGGTGTGGATCAACCGCGCCAACCAGCCCGACGAATACCGGGACTTTCCGCCGTCGCTGATCCTGCCGTCGCTCGAAGGCTGCTGACCGGTGGATGAAACCGCGCCCGGCCATGAAGGCCTGTCGCGCGACCTGTGCTGTTGGGCAACAGTGCGCGGCAGTCACAGCTTTGCCTTTGTTTGTCCACCTTCAGGCCAGAATCGGAACCGCCTATCGCCGCCAACTGTTAGGTGGACGCGCAGCGCTCGGTGCATTCACGCTTTCTTGCAAACTAAGACATAGAAAAGGCAACCATGTTCACACCTAATTCGTCCTCCGTTCGCCTGAGCCGCCGCGGCTTCCTCAACGCCGCGGCGCTCGGCGCAGCTTCGGTTGCAGTCACCGCCTGTGGCACAGTCGGGCAGCAGCCGGTCGAGCCGCCACCGCCGGCCTATGTCGAGCCGCCCCTGTCCGATTATGCGATGATGTACGGTCCGATCAGCGATGGTGGCTTCGAGGTTCCCGCCATACCGTATCAGAAGATCGACCCACAGTTCCTGCGCCAGATCGTTCCCGATCCGACCGGCCAGAAGCCGGGCACCATCATCGTCGATACGACCGGCCACCACCTCTATCTCGTGCGTGAAGGCGGCCAGGCGATCCGCTATGGCGTCGGCCTCGGCCGCGCCGGCTTCGAATGGGCGGGCGACGCCGTCGTCCAGTGGAAGCAGAAATGGCCGAAATGGACGCCGCCGGATGAAATGGTCGCACGCCAGCCGGAGCTGGAGCAATACAGCGCCGACAATGGCGGCATGCCCGGCGGGCTAAGAACCCGCTCGGCGCGCGCGCGCTCTATCTCTTCCACGACAATGTCGACACGCTCTACCGCCTGCACGGCTCGCCGGAATGGAACTCGATCGGCAAGTCGGTATCATCGGGCTGCGTTCGCCTGATCAATCAGGACATCATCGATCTCTACGACCGAGTGCCTTCGAAGACGCCGGTGATCGTTACCGCCAATATCGGTCAGCCGATGGTGGCTACGGCGAACCGCAGGGCGATTCCGATCGACGCCGGCGTGCCGGATGGATCGATCCTGCTCGGGCCGGTGGACTGAACACCAATTTGATCTTCTGATCCGATTGGCGAGCGGCGCGCTATTGCCGCTCCGCTGACGTTTGCGGCTTCGGATTGCCCCAAAGCAGATGCTCACTTTCGGGTTCGATGCTTGCGCCAGGGCATCGGATTCTGTCGCCTATGCAAATCGACGCCGTCCCGTCAATTCGGATCGCTCCTATGCTTCGTCCCGGATAACTGTATATTAGGCAGGAATAGAATTGCCGAGATATACGTTAAGTCAGATCATTGATGGCGGGGAGCGCCAATGGGGAGGTTCGATTTCCGTAGTCCGCCGACCGCAAGCGACGACATCAACCTGTCGGCCGAATGCGAGCGCCAGTTGCTGCCCCTCGTCCGCGAAATCGTTGAGGCCGCGGTCGCGGCCGGATGGAGTCAGGAGGATGTTCTTCTAGCCATGGTAGAGCTGTCTTGGGATTTGTATGAGGGACGTCGAGGCGACCAGTAACGGCCAGTCGCGAACTAGATAGGTACGAAGCGAAAATTTGCGCCAACTTCCCTCATTGGCCGTTTTTCTTTTTTCCTCGCGCATAATTTTTACTTCACATACAAATGTTTTCCTTGGCCACAGCATGCGCGCTACGCTTCAATGGCGATGGCGGCGCCCCGACCAAGCTCGCCGTGCTGGCACAATGCGGAAGGACGCTTATCGCTCGGAACCGGCACCCGCAATCCGAACCGATGGCCGTCGTGAGAGACGTTGAGGGATCTCAGATGCGCAACTCTAGATTGTATCGCTCCGACACGCATAACCCCAATCTCATCAGTAAAAGATAATATAAGACCTTCAAATTAAGACATGCTAAAAAAGCAATATACATAGATATACTGACAAGCTCGCGCCAAAGGTTTTTGATCGACCTGAATACCTCTTTCCAATGTAAAGCAACGCCACTAAGGTTCCGTGAGGAGCAGGTCAGGCAGCGATGCGGATTCTTGGTGCCCTCGATGCAGCACGGAATCCGATCGGTCGGCGGCACGGCTGAGGCAAGACGGCGATGCAAGACAGAGGCGATGTCCTCGAACGCGGTGGTTTGGGGACGGATCGGCGGCGCGCAGATCGGCATATCTTCCATGGAATTCCGGAAAGCGCGGGATCGCGCCTGATCACCCTTAGGGGCGGCGCGGCTCACTGCATTCGGCCGGCGGAATCGCACACATTCAAGGCGCGGGCACATTTCGTGTCGGTGATGCTCACGCCCTCGCCCGGAACTAAGGCATCGCTCGGCGGCAACGAAATCCACGAATATGACGGCGACGTCGGGATGATCATGATCGTTCCGGCGAACATCGGAGGCAAGGTGACATGGTCATGCACCACGGAGAGCATGATCGTGGCGATCACCCCCGAGTGTCTGCTCGAACTGGCCGCGCGTGAATTTGCTACGGGCCGGGCCGAGCTTCAGCCACCGCCTCTGGGTACCGTCGATCCCCAGGCGCTGCAGCTCGCGCAACTGATGAAGGCGGAACTGACGCGGCGGGAAACTCCAAACGAATTCTATGTCGATGCGCTGGTCACCATGTTCGGCGTGCATGTCCTTCGTAACTACGCAGGAGCGGGAAAGTTGCAGCAGGGTCCAAAGGGGGGCTTGTCGAACCGCAGCGCCCAGAGGGTGCAAGAATTCCTGGACGTGAATTTTTCCAGCAAGATCGCGGTGGCAGAGCTTGCCGCGGTCTCCGGCCTTTCACCGAGCCATTTCATCCAGGCATTCACAAAAACCTTCGGCGAGCCGCCGCACAAGTACCTGCTGCGGCTGCGTCTCGACTTCGCCGAGAAGCTTCTCATCGAGAGCGATTTGTCGATTGCGGAAGTTGCTCATCTGAGTGGATTTTCAGACCAGAGCCATTTGACGGTCACCATGTCGAAGTACCGCAACAGAACCCCCAAGCAGGTAAAGCTGCAACGGTGATATCTCTATCGCGGCGCGTCTCATTTCGGCGCGGCGATACGTCCATGGAGCCGAAAATTGCGTGGCGGAACGGCCACAGTTGCTGGACTGAGGACAAAAGACCGTTCTTTCCTACAAAAGATTCCGAACTATTCCAAAATACCTGCGCCGGGAACGTGCCCATGGTCGCCATGGAAAGTCATACGGTGCGCCAGGGAGTTTTCCGGCAATCCGGTGATGTGGCATGCCGGATTGTTCCATGGACCTTCAGTTCGCAGAAATTGAAGTCTTCGCACCAAAGGCCGAAGCGGCCTGGACCGCGTTGCAACGCCAATACGGCAGCCGGATCAGCGGCGCGGAACTCGATCATCTCTTTGCCTGTTTCGTGCTTGGCCTGACCTCTGCGGGTTACGGTGCGGGGGATCCGGCATTCCATTTCGATCTCTGCCGGGCGCTGGTCGCGGTCAATCTGCCGCCGGAGCGCACCGAAGCTGCATTGCGTACGGTCCCGGAGTCTACTCAGCCCTGGGTCACAAGCGCCTACCAGCTGATTGAAAAACAAGGCGCGAAGATGGGCGGCTTGCTGCGAGAGCAGATGGCAATTTCGACGACTTAATTGGCGGCACAGGCGAATGATGCGGCACATCGGAGCACCTGGGCAATTGCGAGGAAAGTAGCATGACCGAACGCGTCGAGGGGCAGACAAAGATTGAATTTCGTCCCGGCTTTGCCGGAAACTGGATCTCGGGCGCGAACGACAGCCGCTCGGTTCGTCGCCGCCTCATGGCGATCCTGCGGAGAGCCTATCGCGTGCTCGGCATGCGCCGCAAGGGCCTGGGCCTCGGCGCGCTAGGCAGCGGCAGGGTTCTGGCGGCGCTGGGTGCGATCACATTCGGGGGCATCACCACGCCGGCGCTGGCGCAATATGCCGCCGGCGGCGGCACGGCGACGGGCAGTGGCTCAGTCGCGGTTGGTCCCTCCGCCACCACACCCGGGCTGCGCGGTATCGCGATTGGCTCTGGAGCCACGCAGGCCAGTATCGATTCGATTGCCCAGGGCACCAGCGCCAACGCCGGCAACCAGAATGCCATCGCCATCGGCTTCCAGTCGATCGCGTCCCAGATAAACTCCATCTATCTTGGCGCGCGCACTGTTGCTGGAACAGGTGCGACGGCTCAGGGCGCCATCGGCATTGGCACGGATGTGAACGCATCTCAGGTCAACGCCATTGGAGTCGGGACCCAATCCGTTGCGTCGGCACAATACTCGGTAGCTATCGGCCTGCAAGCGAAGGCCACAGGCGCTGGCGGCGCTATGGCTCTGGGCCAGGGCACGGTCTCGAGCGGCGTCAATTCGGTCGCGCTCGGCGTTCAGGCCCAAGCCACCGGGGCCGGCGCCAACGCCTTGGGTACCTTTTCACTTGCTTCTGGAGGGAACTCTACTGCCCTCGGCACCGGTTCCACGGCCAGCAACAACTATGCGACAGCCGCAGGCTGGGGATCTGTCGCCAGCGGTGCCGATTCCACCGCCCTAGGACGTGAGGCCGTCGCGTCGGCCCTCGACTCAACGGCGTTGGGATACATAGCCAAGGCCACAGGTCAATACAGCGCAGCCGTCGGCGCCAACGCAAACGCCACCGCCACGTCCAGCACGGCGATCGGCCAGAACACGTCTGCAAGCGGCGTTCAAGCGACCGCCCTCGGCGTAGGAGCGAATGCCGGCGCCGCGAATGCGATCGCGCTGGGGGCCCTCTCCGCCGCCAGCGCGACGAGCGCCATCGCCGTGGGCAACAACGCCAAGGCGGATTCGGCCGAGGCGGTCGCCATGGGCACCAATGCGGTGGCAACCGGCGGCAAGTCGGTGTCGATCGGCTCGGGTAACACGGCTTACGGCGACGGCGCGGTCGCCATCGGCGATCCCAGCTATGCCAGCGGCACCGGCGCCTTCACCGGCGGCGCCAACAACATCGCCAACAGCGACGGCACGGCAACCGCCACAGCCGCCAACCAGGCTGCCGGCGCGGTCGCCATCGGCAACAACAACAAGGCCATCGGGCAAGGCTCGGTGGCGCTGGGCAACGGCTCGACCGCCGGTGCTGCCGGCCTCGCCGGCAACGTTGCGCTGGGCAATGGCGCGACGGCGGCGGCAAGCTCCGGCGATGTCGCGCTTGGCTCGGGCTCGGTGACCGCAGTAGCGGTTGGCACAGCGAGCACCGTGATCAACGGCACCACCTACGCCTTCCAGGGCACCACGCCGACCTCGACGGTCAGCATCGGCGCGCCCGGCGCGGAGCGCACGCTCACCAATCTGGCGGCCGGTCGCATCAGCGGCAGCTCGACCGACGCGATCAACGGTTCGCAGCTCTTCGCCACCAACCAGGCGGTCGACGCCATCGGCACCACACTCAACAACATCAATGTCGGCGGCGGCATCAAATATTTCCATGCCAACTCGACGCTGGCGGATTCGTCGGCGACGGGTACGGACTCGGTCGCGATCGGACCCGTCGCGACCGCGACGGGGTCGAGCGCCATCGCGGCCGGCACCAATTCCAGCGCCTCCGGCATCAGCGCCTCGGCCATCGGCAACGGCGCCGTCGCATCGAACCTCAACGCAACGGCATTTGGATACATAGCCAAGGCCACAGGCCAATACAGTACCGCCGTCGGACCCAATGCCAATGCTTCGGCCACCTCCAGCACCGCGATCGGCCAGAACGCGGCTGCAACAAACGTTCAAGCGACCGCTCTCGGCGTAGGAGCGAATGCCGGCGCCCAGAATGCGCTCGCACTGGGCGCCCTCTCCACCGCCAGCAACGCAGGCGACGTGGCACTTGGCTCCGGCAGTGTCACCGCAGTAGCGGTTGGCACAGCGAGCACCGTGATCAACGGCACCACCTACACCTTCCAGGGCACCACGCCGACCTCGACGGTCAGCATCGGCGCGCCCGGCGCGGAGCGCACGCTCACCAATCTGGCGGCCGGTCGCATCAGCGGCAGCTCGACCGACGCGATCAACGGTTCGCAGCTCTTCGCCACCAACCAGGCGGTCGACGCCATCGGCAGCAGTGTGACCGGTATAGGCAATTCGATCAACAACATCGCCGGCGACACGTCGAGCGCCTACACCGACGCCAATGGCGACGGCATCCGCTACGTGCGGACCAACGACAGCACGCTCCCCGTCACCGATGCCTTCGCGCAGGGGATCGGCTCCTCCGCCGTCGGCTACCAGGCGACCGCGTCGGCCGCCAATTCGCTGGCACTCGGCCGCAACACCCAGGCCAGTGTGCTCGGCGGCGTAGCGCTCGGCGCTGGTTCCGTTTCGGATCGTGCGGTAGCGCCGGCATCGGGATCGATCCTCGCCGGCACCGGCCTCGTCCCCTACAATACAACCGACGACACCCTGCTTGGCGCCGTCTCGGTGGGCACCTCCACCTCCTATCGGCAGATCATCAATCTGGCCGACGGCACGGAGGACCAGGATGCGGTGACGCTGCGCCAGCTGAAGGGCGCGCTGTCCTCCTTCGCGGTGACTGGGATCCAGTACTTCCATGCCAATTCGACCGCCTCCGACTCCCTTGCGGTCGGTGTCGACTCCGTTGCGGTTGGACCGCGCACCACCGTCAACGGCGACAACGGCATCGGCATCGGCAACGGCGCCATCGTGCAGCAGACGGCGCCGGGGGGCATAGCGATCGGCCAGGACTCCACCGTCAACCAGGCCGACAGCATCGCTCTGGGCACGAACGCGACCACCAACGGCGCCCAGGCCGTGGCGCTTGGCGCAGGCGCCACAGCCAACGAGCCGGGCAGCGTCGCCCTCGGCGCGGGCTCGACGACGGCGGCGGCAGTCGCAACCACCGGCACCACGATCAACGGCGTCAACTACACCTTCGCCGGAACAAATCCGACGAGCACGGTGAGCGTCGGCAGCGTCGGCAATGAGCGCACCGTCACCAATGTCGCAGCGGGCCAGATCACCTCCGCCTCCACCGACGCCATCAACGGCAGCCAGCTCTACGCGACCAATCAGGCGGTCGAGAGCTTGCAGAGTGGCATCGGCGATTTGAACGAGACTGCCGTCCAGTATGACAAGAACGGGGACGGCAGCAAATCCAATTCGATAACGCTTGCCGGCGGTGACCCGAACACGCCGGTGGTCATCCACAATGTCGGGGCGGGCGTTGCCAACACCGATGCGGTCAACGTTCAGCAGCTCAACAGCGGGCTGTCGCTCAACCTGGCGGATTCGAAGACCTACACCAACCAGGTGGCAGCCACCACGCTGCAGCAGGCCAATGCTTATGCGGACTCCAAACTGAGCCAGCTCAACATGGATATGGGTGAGGTCCGGGGCGAAGCGCGCCAAGCCGCCGCGATCGGCCTGGCGGCCGCCTCGCTGCGCTACGACGACCGTCCCGGCAAGCTGAGCGTGGCCGCCGGCGGCGGCTACTGGCGCGGTGAAGGCGCCCTCGCCTTTGGTGCCGGCTACACCAGCGAGGAAGGGCGTGTTCGAGCCAATCTGTCCGGCACGGCAGCGGGAGGGCACTGGGGTGCCGGCGCGGGTGTCAGCCTTACGCTGAACTGAACCTGCTCATGATCAGGCAAGCCGTCCCTGCAGTTGCAATTTCCATGACTTGCCTGCTCCTGTCCGGCCCACACGCGGCCGGGCAGGAGGCAGTCGCTTCCGGCTACAGGATAAAACCATCCGAAGTCGCGCTGCCTCCGGACGTAAAGCCTGGCGACTATCAGCGGACCACACGTCCGTTCGAGAACTGGACGCTGATCTGCGACGAGAACCTCAGGGCCCGCCAAAGGGTCTGCAACGTCACCCAGATCATCGAGGACCAGGCCGGACAGGTCGCATTCAGCTGGTCGCTTGCCGCGACCAAGGAAGGCAACCCCTACATGATCTTGCGCACCGCGCCGGTTGCCAAGAGCGACGGTGTCGTCTCGCTAATGTTCGAGGGGCGCAAAGAGCCGGTAACAATTCACCTTGATGGATGCAATCAAGCCGTTTGTGTCGGCATGCTCCCGGTAGGTCCCATCATGCGCGAACAGATCTCGAAGGACGCTGCCTCCACCATCTCCTATCCGACGACGGATGGGCGGACGATTAACGTGACCGCGACCCTTAGGGGCCTTTCCAAGGCGGTTCAGGCCATAAATTGACGGAAGCATCGCCGATGAAACAGCAATCGATCCATGATCGGATAATGTCCCGGAGCCAGAGCGGCGATGCTGTTCGGATCGAAACCGGTGATCGGAACAAACCGAAGCGAAAATGGCTGAAAACGGCGGTCTTTTCGTTGCTCGGAATTGCCGTCGTCGGCGCTGCCGGCGTTGCCGCCATGCGATACGACCTGGCCCAAAATCTCTTGTCGCAGCCGGCGGTTGCGGAGACCAACGAACCCAATTCAGCTCTGGCCGACACGCCCTTTCTGCAGCACGTCAAACAGGCCGGTTTGCAATCCTGCTCCAACGTCTTTCCGGCCCTTGGGCAACTGTTGACGAACGGCACGACCTACAGCGTTCAGTCGATCTGGAACAACGAGGCCCCCGACAAACACGTCGTACAGGCCCTGGTTGGCATGGACTACGCCACGCAGGGCTATAGCGGCCCGGCCGCGGGTATGGTGTTCGCCGCGCCTACCGCATCCGTTTGCGAAGGCACGATGGTCAGGGTGGCACCGTTCGCGGCTAAATGCGCGGACATTCCGGCTATGCTTCCGAAGGGCAGCAAGCTCGCCAACAATCTTGGACAGATCAGCGTCTACGAACTGGCCAATGAGGGGGGCAACGCGATGCTTCTGCCCACAGGAAACAGCTGCGTCGTCATTTCCGTGGCCTCGGCAACAGCAAAACAAGGAGGCGTAAAATGAGGGTCAAGTCTTGCCATTGCGGCGATCGGCATGCTGCTGGTCTGCGCCGGGCGGCTCGCCGCGGCGGATCTCTCCCCACCTGCGGCGGACGTGCCTGAGCCGCCGGCCCATGAGGAGAAAGGCATTTGGGCGGCGATCGCCTATTCGAGCCCTGACGAGAAGCACGGCTTTTTTTGGGGTGCCGACAAACGGCAAGAGGCGATGGACATCGCACTCAAGCATTGCCAGCACGATGGCGGCAAGGACTGCGCGGTGGTGAGCGTATTCCGCAATCATCGCCATTGGGACGACGACGACAACACCGGCTTTCCCTACAACCACTGTGGTGCCCTCGCCATCGGCGAGAAGACAGCAGGACGGGTTACGAGCTGGGGCGCGGAGACGGCGCAAACTCGCCGAGACGCCGAAGACCTCACGCTGCAGGCCTGCGAACAGTCGGGACAGAAATGCAAAATCCGCGAATGGCTGTGCACATGAAGCATCGCCTCAAGGCTGCCTAGCGCGCACGCCGACATGTCCCGAGATCAGGCAACGCCCTCGACGACGGCAATGAATTCGGATTGCACCAGAGATGGGCTATCCGGCGGCAATGGCCGAACGTGCCGGGCCGGACGCGACTGCGGATCGGGAAACATCCGTAGCCATTCTTCGTTCACGGCATTCCTGTCGCTGCTGTCGCGGAGGTAGATTTCCACTTTGATAATGTCCTCCACGCTGCCGCCGGCGGCCTCGATGATGGCAAGCATATTGGCAAACACATTGGCGGACTGATCTGCCATACCGGACGGCAATTCGTGCGTGATCGGGCTCACCCCGTGAACCGCGCCTGAGTAAACCATGTTGCCGATCCGACAGGCATTGGGAACCGGATGCCTGTGGCTCAGTCCTTTCACCGAAATGCTCTTGCGCATGGTCTGATGATCCTCCGCGAGATCTGATCCGTGGGATAATTCGTGGGGCGCTTCAGGTTGCTGCAAGAGCAAACCGGAACCGGCCGGCTATCGTCTCGCGCGCACAACGGCGGCCTCGGCGGACGGCGAAGAGACGCCGCTGTCCGGACGCGGCGCAAGGGGCTCATAGCCGGGAGTGAGTTGGATTCCACGCGTCTCGGGCAGCATAAGGGTCGCGACAAAGGCGATGCTGTAGCCCAGCAGCGCAACCAGGCCGATCGCCTCCGCCAGGGTGATGTATTGCGCCAGTATTCCAATGGTGGACACGGCTACCGCGCCTGCCGCCTTGCCGAAATTATAGGCGAAACTCTGGCCGCTGGCGCGAATGGCGGAGGGGAACAGCTCGGTGAAGAACGGCCCCAGCGCCGCATAGTTTCCGATCGTGAAGAAACCGAACGGCGCGCCCAGGACAACCAGCGGCCAGCCGGAGAGCGGCAAAAACATGTAGGCGATGGTGATCAGCCAGGAACACAGCAGAAACAGCTGGAACGTGCGGCGCCGTCCCAGACGATCGGACAGGTATGCGCTCGCCAGAAATCCGAAAAACGAGCCACCGGTCACCACGAACACGTAGTACCCCGAAGTGCTCGGCGACAGTTCGCGCACGGTCTTCATGAAGGTGGGCAGCCAGTTGACGATCGCACCGCCAACGCCAATCACGCCGAAGGCAAGCAATGAAGACAGGATCGTTATCCGCAAGGTTTCCGGCTGGAATATCGCGCCCAATCCCGGACGAGTCCCGGTCTTCTCGACATGCGCGCGCGTTTTGACGAAAATCTCAGGCTCCTCGATCTTGCGGCGCAAATAGAGAACCAGAATGCCGGGGAGAACACCAATCATCAACAGAACGCGCCATCCATACTCCTGAGGCAAATGCGCCAGAACCAGGCCTGCCAATATGGCGGCCGCGCTCCATCCGACGCCGAAGCCGCTCTGAACGGTGCCCACGGCCTTGCCGCGATGTTCGGCGCGAATGATCTCGCCCATGAGAACCGCCCCGGCTGCCCACTCGCCGCCAAAGCCCAGTCCTTGCATGATGCGCAGGACCATCAGCTGCTGGAAGTCCTGCGCGAAACCGGCAAGGAAAGTGAAGGCGCAGAACCACAGGATCGTGAACTGCATAATGCGGGCACGGCCGAAACGGTCGGCGAGGTACCCGCAGGCCCATCCTCCGATCGCCGCGGAGAGCAGCGTTGCCGTGGCCAGATAGCCGGCCTGCGCCGTCGTCATTCCCCATGCTGCAATGAGAATTGGCAGCACGAAACTGAAGAGTTGCGCGTCCATCGCATCGACAGCCCAGCCGGCGAAGCAACCCCAGAAGGTGTTCCGCTCCCGCTCCGTCAACTCCCTGTACCAAGCAAACATATCTTCCTCCCGTAGTTTTCTTTGCGGTGGGGCCGCGTCAAACGACCAATGGGGTGAGGCCTCCGTCCATGGTCAGCGACGCCCCGGTCACGTAGGAGGACCTTGCGCTGGCGAGAAAAAGCGCGGCGTCGGCGACTTCTTCAGGAGTTGCGTAGCGTCGTAGCGGAATGCGCTGCTCGTTCAATCGCAGCAGTTCCTCCGGCGTCTTGCCCGTCATTTTGGATTCGACCTCAAGCGACAACTGCAGACGCTCGGTCATGGTCGCGGCGGGATTGATGACGTTGACCCTTACCCCGGCGTGTCCCCAGGCAGCCGCCAGTCCCGCCGAGGCGAGCATCAGCGCCGCGTTGGCGGCGCCTCCCGGCAAATGCATGGGTGATGCGATTTTGCCGCCGGTGCCGACGATATTGACGATTGTGCCGGCGCGCCGTGCCACCATCAGGGGCAGGACGTAGTCCGTGACGTTCATGTAGGTGAAGAATTTCGCGTCCATCGCAATACGCCACTTGTCTGGCGTCAGTTCGTCCGGAGGAACTCTCCTTGCGCCGCCAGCTGAATTGACCAGGGACGCGATCGGCCCCACCTGATCCTCGAGTACGGCGACCATTTCCTTTGCCGCAAGCTCGTCCGACAGGTCGGCGGCGAAACTCGCTACCGACAGGCCGTCGGCAGCGAGTGCTGTTTTCGCGGCGTCCAGGTTCTGCTGGCTGCGCGAGACAATCACCACGCGAGCTCCCTCCCTGCCGAAGGCCCGCGCGCAAGCCAGCCCTATGCCCTTGCTGCCGCCAGTTATCAGGACGACTTTGCCGTCGAGTTCGAGGTTCATATCAGTGATCCTGTTTTAAGCCGTCGGCGTTGTGCAAATTGATCGGGCTGCCCTTTGCAAACGCGACGATCTGGTCGAACGCGTTACCGTAGGCGAACTCGTAATTGTCGCGTTCGACGTAGCCGAGATGCGGCGTGCATAGTGCATTAGGCAGCCGGAGCAAGCCGTCGTCCGGATTGGTGAGCGGCTCGCGTTCGAACACGTCGACGGCCGCCTTGCCGGGGCGGCCACGCTCCAGCGCCGCCACCAAAGCCCCCGGCTCAATCAGCTCGGCACGGCTGGTGTTCACAAGCAGAGCCGTTGGCTTCATCAAGGCCAGGTCATCAGAACCAATCACACCGGTGGTCTCAGCATTCAGCCGCAGATGCAAACTGAGGACATCCGACAGCCTGAACAGCGAGTCCTTGTCCGCGGCGGTGTCAAACCCCTCGGACCTGGCACGAGCCAGCGAGCCCTCGCGGCCCCAAACCAGAACATCCATACCGAAGGCTTTGCCGATGCGCGCCACCATCGAGCCCAGGCGGCCGAAACCATAAATGCCCAGGACACGGCCCCTCAGGCCCAGCCCGATGGTCGTCTGCCAATGGCCTTGCCGCAGCGAGGCGCTCTCGAAAGGAATGTTGCGCATCGCTGCAAGGATCAACCCCCAGGTAAACTCCACCGTCGAATAGGACGGGCGCGTCGTGAGAGCAGACGAAACGACGACGCCATGCCGGTCGCACGCCGCCAGGTCGATATGGGGGATGTGGCCGTTCTGGCTGATGAGCTTCAAATTGGGCAGGCGGCTGAGCAGATCTTCATCGATCCTGGTGCGCTCGCGCATCAGCACAAGCACATCCGCATCGGACAGACGATTTGCCAGCAGCTCGATGTCGTCAACGATATCGGTCCAGATGGTAACGTCATGGCCTTCCAGCCTGGAAAAGCAGTCCAGAGTCCGCACCACGTCCTGGTAATCGTTGATGATGGCGACGCGGAGCTTTTTCACTGGATGGTCCATCGCTTTATGCATTGCCCGGCAGGTCCGCGACGGCGGTGCCTGCGTCGATTGCTTCGCACTTCGCCCATTCAAAAGCTGACTTCTTCAGCGCCTTTGCGAGGACCTCGGCTGCCCGGGCGATCGGAATGAAGCAGACGCCGGTTTCGTCCGCGACCACAATATCGCCGGGAGCAACCCGGACGCCGGCGATCTGGATGTCGCCATTGATTTCCACGGTTTCGATCCGCCATTTGCCGGTGACCGGCGTGATCTCGGTGGCCCAAAGCGGATAGCCGACCCGTCGCGAATGTCCGAGGTCGCGAATGCCTCCGGAGACGATAGCACCTGCCTCCCCCTGTCTTTTTCCCGTCTGGGCCGAGATCCCGCCCATGTTCGAAACGCCGGCGACGCCGTCGATGACCACAACGTCGCCAGGCAGCGCCAGATTGTGGGCTTCGAACTCCGCCATCCGGTTGACGTGGTTTCGCGCCGTCTCGTAGACATGCTCGCGTTGCAGGATGTTGCGTACCGTCAGCGCTGGACCGACAATAGACGTTGAAGGCAGGGTCGGCTTTAGAAGCGATGCGCCGATCGCGCCGGTGATGCCGAGCTCATCCAAAATATCCGAAACAACGCTGGTGGCGTCGCCGATCCTCTTGAACCCGTCGATCAGTTCCTTCGGCGGACGCGGCGTCCGCATCAACCGGATGCGGTCGGCGCTGATCTTGCCGGTCAGCTTCGGCAGCACGTCCGCGAAAGCGAGATCATTCATGGCGTATCCTCTATTTTGGACGGAGCTTTTATCACCGGTTGCGAGGCGCGCGCATTCACTCGCACGTGTTCGGTGGCTCGTTCGAAACAGGATTGCTTGCCGCGGCCAGCGCGTCCAATTTAGAATTAGACACAAGCGTCATTTCCTGGGTGAATAACGTGCGCCTCGATCTCAATCTAATCGCCGTCCTCGAGGCCATCATGCTGGAAAGGAACGTGACACGTGCGGCCGCGAGCCTGGCGATGAGCCAGCCGGCGGTCAGCAATGCGTTGCGTCGGGCCCGCAAGCTGACGAAGGATCAACTCTTCCTCAAGACGGCGACGGGGGTCCAGCCGACGTCGCGTATGGTCGCAATGTGGCCCGAACTGCATCGCTCGCTTACCGCAATCCGCGCCTCTTTCGCGCCGGACGACTTCGACCCGGCATCGGATGCGACCAGTTTTCGAATTGCCGTCACCGACAGTCTTGCCATGGAAGGCGTCAGCGCAATCACGCTGAAGCTACAGGCAGCGTCCCCACGCGCGCGTGTTTCCTTTGCGGTTCATACCCATGAAAGCTCCCTGGAAGGGATCAACCGCGGTACGCTTGACTGCGCCGTAGGCATGTTTGCCTCGCTGCCAAGAGACGTTCATGTGCAAAGCCTGCGGACGGATCGCTATGTCTGCGCAATGCGCAGCGGGCACGAATTTGCTGGCGGGCTGACGCTGGATCAGTTCACCGCCGCGACGCATGTCCTGGTAACCCCATCCGGCCTGGAACTGGGACTGGTGGATGGCTGGCTCGGACTGACGGGACGGACAAGGACGATCGCCGTCGTCGCCAATCACTTTGCCGACGCGCTGAGGATCGTCTCACGCAGCGACCTTCTGACCTGCGTGCCGCTTGGCTTCTTCAGCGGACCGTGGCGTGCCGTTGCCGACGAGCACGAGTTGGTGGTGCGCGACTTGCCGTTCGAAACGGAGAAACTGCTCTACAAGCTGATCTGGCACGAACGATTGCACACACACCCCGCCCACCAATGGTTTCGATCGCTGGTGGGAGATGTCTGCGGATCGCCATTCGACGGCCCGCCGATTGGAGAAACGGTCTCCGCCAGGCCGGCATAAGCTGTCTTGTGAGCGGGATGGACCTCCAGGAGGTCTTTTGCGCGAATGCGCTTCCGCTTTGACGTGATAGACCGCCCTATCCGTAATTTAGAGGCAAGTATGTGTAGGTTTTTTCGGCGTCGCGTCGCACATGGCCCAGCCCAGGAAACGATATGTGCGCACCGCCCACGATGTAGCCGTTTTCGGCCGCATCCGCGAATGCGAGCTCGTGCACGCGTTCGGCCTCGGATGCGTCCCCGTCGTACTGGATTGTGACGGAAGGGTCTTTGAACTGCACTGCGGCGACATGCACGACATCGCCCCACAGCACTACTTTCTCGCCCCTGCTCTCGACCACGTACATGGTGTGTCCGGGCGTGTGGCCATAGGCTGTTTGCGCGCGCACACCCGGCACGAGATCGGTGTCGCCTTCGAAAACGGCGAGCCTGCCGGCTCGCATATATGGCGTGATCGACGCTATCGCCGCCTGAAAGAACCGCTTCGCCTCGGCCGGAGCAGCGCGCATGTTGTCCTCGCTTAGCCAGTAATCGGTGTCCCGCTTCTCGACTCGCACGATGGCATTGGGAAAGGCCCTCTGGCCCTCGACCATGAGACCGCCAACGTGATCCGTGTGCAGATGTGTAAGGTAAAGCTCGTCGACCTGCTCAGGCCGATAACCCGAGGCGCGCAGATTGCCGAGCAGATGGCCTGTCGTTGGCCCCAATAGCGAGCCTCCACCGGCGTCGATCAAGACCAGTTTGGCTCCGGTATTCACAAGAAAGGAATTGTGCGAGGTCTCGACGAGGTCGCCGAGATAGTTGCGTTTCAGCGCTTCTTCGATCCGAGCCGGATCGCCCTGCAGCAACTTCGTAGCGGGCAGCATATTGCTGCCGTCGGATAACGCCGTTAA
Organism: uncultured Alphaproteobacteria bacterium; assembly: GCA_963788955.1. GTDB lineage: Bacteria > Pseudomonadota > Alphaproteobacteria > Rhizobiales > Rhizobiaceae > Mesorhizobium. The sequence goes on from CAWBIN010000015.1 coordinate 116,863, forward strand.
CTCAAAATCACCGACCGCCAGCCGATAGAACCCGGGTGCCTGGCTTTTCACCATGGGCGCATCTGCAAGCAGAGGCGTCGCAAAACCGCAGGCCAGGCAAAGACAGCCTGCTGCCAAAAAGGCGCGGCGGGTAGGATTGACGGCGTCGCCGCTGGGCAGCTGGACAGAGCCTTTGGTGTCGTCGAACAGGCGATCGAGCGGTATCCGGGGAGCGACCATTTTCGGACCTCTGTTTTGGTTTGTCGGGGCGCTGCAGCTGGACTTCCGCCTCGCTGTTCACTCGCCGAAGCTCTGCACGCCCCGGCGGGCTGTTGCGGGTGTACCGTTGCCGAGATGGCCAACCCCGTCCAATTCAGAGTTTAGGGGCAGCATCATAACTCGGTTGAATAACGGCGGCCCAACCGTCGCACACCAGGCGGCTTGCGTTGGGCGCAATTCATCGCGTTCGTGCGCCGCCTATCGGCCGCGGCAACGACCTTCGCTTCGTCTCGGCGAAACAAGGTCGCATGACCAACGAAAGGGTCGGTGGATGCGATTGACGGTAGAATTGGTCTGCCCTTCGTGACCAAGAGCGACGTCACCGATCTGGTCGAGGAGCACGATCCCAAATCCGGTTCCTGGACCTACAAGGCCGTTCCCCCACGCCGCGGGGCGGGGTGTCGGGCAGTGCCTATGGTGGAAAGATCTATGTGACGGGTGGCGAATACCAGGACCCAGCGGGCAAGCGCACATTCTTGGCCTTCGAGGCCTACGATCCCGCAACCGACACGTGGCAGACCCTACCGCATATGCAGATTGCCCGCCACGGCTTCGTAGCCGGTTTCATTGGCAACGGGTTCCATGTCGCCGGTGGTCGATGCTGTTCAGCGCCCCCTTGCCAGGCTCCCTAGAATCCCGCGTACGATCGCCCGCCCGACCGACGACCCCACCGAGCGCACCACCGATTTGATCGCGGCTTCCGCCACGGTCTGGCGGTTGGACGGCCGTGGCGCCGGCGCTCGCCGGCCGCCTGACTGCGGCGCGGGATCGTCATTGCCGAAGCCGGGAATGGTCCAGCGCGAGCGGCCGCTGTCGGCCTGCTGCGCCTGTTCTTCCGCCTCCTGCGCGTCCTTGGCCTTCTTCTGCAGCATCTCGAAGGCCGATTCGCGATCGACGGTGCGGTCGTACTGGCCGGAGACCGGGCTCTCGCCAATCAGCTGGCGGCGCTCGTCCGGTGTGATCGGCCCAAGCCGGGACGATGGTGGCCGGACCAGCGTCCGTTGCACCATGGACGGCACGCCCTTGGTTTCCAGCGTCGAGACCAGCGCCTCGCCGGTGCCGAGCTGGGTGATCGCCGTGGCGCAGTCGAAATCGGGATTGGGGCGGAACGTGTCAGCGGCAGTCCTGACCGCCTTCTGCTCGCGCGGCGTATAGGCGCGCAGCGCGTGCTGGACGCGGTTGCCGAGCTGGGCGAGCACGGTTTCGGGAATATCAAGCGGGTTCTGGGTGACGAAATAGACACCGACGCCCTTCGAGCGGATCAGGCGGACCACCTGCTCGACCCGGTCGACGAGCACCTTCGGCGCATCTTCGAACAGGAGATGTGCCTCGTCGAAGAAGAAGACCAGCTTCGGCCTCTCGGGATCGCCGACTTCGGGCAGTTCCTCGAACAGTTCCGACATCAGCCAGAGCAGGAAGGTGGCGTAGAGCCTGGGGTTCATCATCAGCTTGTCGGCGGCCAGAACGCTGATGGCGCCGCGCCCGTCGCGGGTGGTACGCATGATGTCGGCGATGTGCAGCGCCGGCTCGCCGAAGAAGTTCGCCGCGCCCTGCTGCTCCAGCACCAGCAGCGTGCGCTGGATGGCGCCGACCGACGGCTTGGTGACATTGCCGTAGCGCGAGCCGATCTCCTCGGCGCGCTCGGCGATGTTGGCAAGCAGCGCCTGCAGGTCCTTGAGGTCGAGCAGCAGCAGACCTTCCTCGTCGGCGATGCGGAAGGCGATGTTCATGATGCCTTCCTGCGCCTCGGAGAGGTTCATCAGCCGCGACAGAAGCAGCGGACCCATTTCCGAGATGGTGGCGCGGATCGGGTGGCCCTGCTCGCCGAACAGGTCCCAGAAGATGACCGGGAATTCCCGGAAATCATAGGGATCGAGCTTGACCTGCTCGGCCCGCTTGACCAGGAAATCCTGCGCCGTGCCCATCATGGCGATGCCCGACAGGTCGCCCTTGATATCGGCGCAGAACACCGGCACGCCGGCATTGGAAAAGCCCTCGGCCAGGATCTGCAGGCTGACCGTCTTGCCGGTGCCGGTGGCGCCGGTGATCAGACCATGGCGATTGCCGTATTGCAGCAGGAGCTGCTCGGCGCGCTGGTAGCTGTCGTCGGGCTTGCGGCTGGCGCCGATGAAAATGCTCTTGTCGTCAGCCATAATGTCCGGTCTCCGCAAACTGATCCGTCGAAAATGTCGGGCTCATCCGAGGTATAGTAACGCTACCGCGCAGCGGCAATGGCCGCCATTGAAATTGGCCTTTCGAAACTTGCGGATTTTGTACATGTTTGGCAATCGGTTAGCTATCGCCGGGAACTTGCGGAACGGATGCCGCATTGTGATATCCAACCGGGGACTTTAGACTGGGCTCCCGGCTGATGCAGCCGAGAAAACGGGGAATGCAATGGGCGCCGGCGCCTTGACCATGGATGTCGATCTTCCGAACGTTGAGCGCCAGCGCTGGCTGGCGCTTGCGGAAAAGGCGCTCGCCGGCGGGTCCTTCGAGGACAAGCTGGTGTCGCATAGCGACGACGGCATCCGCATCGAGCCGCTCTACGAGCGTTCGGTCACGGCTGAGCCGCTGGTGCGGGCAAACCCCAAATTGGCATGGATCGTCAGCCAGCGCATCGACGATCCGGATATCGGCCGCGCCAAGGCGCAGGCGCTGGAAGACGTCGCGCAAGGCGCGACCGGACTGTCGCTGGTCTTCGAAGGCGCGCCGAATGCGTTCGGCTATGGCTTGCCGAGGACGGCCGAGGCGCTGGAAACGGTTTTGGACGGCGTGCCGCTCAACCGCATCCAAATCCGCATCGACGCCCATCCCTGGAGCCGCGCCGTGGCCGACTGGCTGGTGGCATTCCTTGGCAAGCGGCGCTCCGACCCGGCAAAGCTCAATCTGTCCTTCGGCATCGATCCGGCGGCGATCTTCGCCGGCACCGGCCGTCTGCGCATGTCGATCGAGGCCCTGCAGGCCTCGATGCCGCAATCGCTGGCGCATTTCTTCTCGATGGGCGTTCCGGGTGTGCTGCTCGAGGCGGACGGGCGCGTCTTCCACAATGCCGGTGCCACCGAGGCGCAAGAACTCGGCACGATGCTGGCTTCGGCGGTCTCCTATCTCAGGATGTTCGAGCAGGCGCGCCAGCCGCTGGTCTATGCCGCACCCCATATCGGCTTCGCGCTCAGCGTCGACCAGGACCAGTTCCTGTCGATGGCCAAGGTCCGCGCCTTGCGCCGGCTGTGGGCACGGGTCCAGGAAGCCTGCTCGATCCCGGCCTCGACGGCCAGCATCCATGCCGAGACGTCCTATCGCATGATGACCGCGGCCGACCCGGAGACGAACATATTGCGCACCGCGATCGCCGGTTTTGCCGCGGCCGTTGGGGGCGCCGATTCAATCTCCGTCCTGCCGCATACGATCGCGCATGGACTGCCGGCCGGCTTTGCCCGTCGCGTCGCCCGCAACACGCAGCTGATCATGGCCAATGAAAGCCATGTCGACCATGTCGCCGATCCGGCGAGCGGTTCGGGCGCCGTCGAAGCGCTGACCGCCGATCTGTGCGCGGCCGCCTGGGAGGAATTCCAGCGGATCGAGGCGGAGGGTGGCGTGCTGGTCAGCCTGCAGCAGGGATACATCCAGAACCGCGTCCGGACCGCGTCCGCTAAGCGCAACGCCGAGTACCGATCGGGAGAACGCGCGATCGTCGGCACGACGCTTTTCCGGTCCGGCACCGAGCGTCCGGTCGAGACGCTGCCGGCCGAGCGGCGGCCAGCCCTGACCGAGGGCGTGGCAGTGTGTGAGCCGCTGTTTCCGGTCCGCATCGATCAGTCGATCGGAGCCGGATCATGATCCCGGATTTCAGCCAGATCGGCTGGTCGGCGCCACGGCGCATGCCGGCCGAGGCCAAGGGCCAGCGGCTGACGCCGGAAGGCATCGCGGTCAAGCATCTCTACAGTCAGGGCGATCTCAAAGGATTGCCGCATCTCGACACCTATCCCGGCCTGCCGCCCTTCGTGCGCGGCCCCTACCCGACCATGTATGTCCAGCAGCCGTGGACGATCCGGCAATATGCCGGTTTCTCGACGGCCGAGGAATCGAACGCCTTCTATCGGCGCAATCTTGCCGCCGGCCAGAAAGGCCTGTCGGTCGCTTTCGACCTCGCCACCCATCGCGGCTACGACAGCGACCATCCGCGCGTTGCCGGCGATGTCGGCATGGCGGGCGTCGCCATCGATTCCATCCTCGACATGCGCCAGCTGTTCGACGGCATACCGCTCAACGAAATGACGGTGTCGATGACCATGAATGGCGCGGTGCTGCCGATCATGGCGCTTTACATCGTGGCGGCGGAGGAACAGGGCGTTGCGCCGAAGGATCTTGCGGGAACCATTCAGAACGACATTCTGAAAGAGTTCATGGTGCGCAACACCTACATCTATCCGCCAAAGCCTTCGATGCGGATCGTGTCGGACATTTTTTCCTACACGTCTCATCATATGCCGAAGTTCAATTCGATCTCGATCTCCGGTTATCACATGCAGGAGGCGGGAGCGACCGCCGATCTCGAGCTCGCCTACACGATTGCCGACGGCATCGAGTATGCCCGTGCCGGCGTCGCTGCCGGCCTCGACATCGACCGCTTCGCGCCACGGCTTTCTTTCTTCTGGGCCGTCGGCATGGACTTCTTCATGGAGGTCGCCAAGCTCAGGGCCGCGCGGCTTTTGTGGTCGAACCTGATGAAGAAGAATTTTGCGCCAAAGGACGAGCGATCGCTGTCGCTGCGCACCCATTGCCAGACGTCGGGCTGGTCCCTGACGGCGCAGGATCCCTACAACAACATCACGCGCACCATGGTCGAGGCGATGGCGGCGACGCAAGGCCATACCCAGTCGCTGCACACCAACTCCTTCGACGAGGCGATGGCGCTGCCAACCGACCATTCGGCACGCATCGCCCGCAACACGCAGCTCATCCTGCAGAAGGAATCGGGCACCACGCGTATTGTCGATCCGTGGGGGGGTTCGGCCTTTGTCGAACGGCTGACGCATGATCTGGCGGCGCGCGCGCTTGCCCATATCGAGGAGGTCGAGAGTCTTGGCGGCATGGCCGCCGCGATCGAGAAAGGTATCCCAAAACTGCGCATCGAGGAGGCCGCCGCCCGCACCCAGGCGCGCATAGACTCCGGCGAGCAGACCCTGGTCGGCGTCAATGCACATCGCCCGGAGAAGGATATCGAGGTCGATGTGCTGAAGATCGACAATGCCGAGGTCCGGGCCCGGCAATTGTCGAAGCTGCAACGCCTGAAGGGCACGCGCGATGTCGGCGCGGTCGAGAGCGCGCTGGATGCACTCACCCGCGCGGCGGAGAGCGGCGAAAACCTGCTTGAATTCGCCATACGCGCCGCGCGCTTCAATGCCACGGTCGGCGAGATCTCGCTGGCGCTGGAAAAAGTGTTCGGCCGCCATGTCGCGTCGGTGCAGACGATCTCCGGCGTCTATCGCAACGCGCTCGGCGACAATGCCGCTGTCGACCGGTTGCAGGACAAGATCGCGGCCTTTGAGGACAAATCCGGCGGCAAGCCGCGTATCCTAGTCGCCAAGATGGGTCAGGACGGTCATGACCGTGGCCAGAAGGTCATCGCCACCGCCTTCGCCGATCTCGGCTTCGACGTCACGGTCGGTCCGATGTTCCAGACGCCGGAAGAGATCGCAAAGCTCGCGGTCCGGCATGACGTGCACATCATCGGCGCCTCGTCACTGGCGGCTGGCCATCTGACGCTCATCCCCGAACTCAAGGGCGCGCTGAAGAAGCTCGGCCGCGACGACATGCTGATCGTCGCCGGCGGCGTCATCCCGCCGCAGGACTACGACGCCGTGCTCAAAGCAGGTGCGGCGGAAATCTTCCCGCCGGGCACGGTCATCCCGGAAGCGGCGGACCGGCTGATGGATCGGTTGCTGGCGGCCTGAGCGCCTTGTTATAATATCTGTTGCAACAATATGCCGACCGAGTTATAATCGGCGTTGCAACAAGGTGCTATTGTCATGAAGACGACCATTCGCAAGATCGGCAATTCCGAAGGCGTGATCCTGCCGAGGGAGCTTCTCGACCGCCTGAACATGAAGGCGGGCGATCAGCTTCAAATCGTCGAAACGAGCAAGGGCATTGCCCTTGAACCAGTAGACGACAGCTTCGAGCGGCAGATGGAAGCTGCCCGCCAGGTCATGGACAAATACAAGGTTGCTCTTCAGAAGCTCGCCGAATGAGCTGGGAGTTCCTGACGCGGCGTGCGGTCGAAGCGATGCACGCCGAACAACTGCGCAGGCATGGCGGAGCGCAAGGTTTGAGGGATGAAAATGCCCTCGAATCGGCGCTAGCTCGCGCCGAGAACAAGGCGAACTACGGCGATCCCTCTATCGAGGATCTCGCTGCCGCCTATATTTTCGGCATTGCCAGAAACCATGCATTTGTCGATGGCAACAAGCGGACTGCCATCGTTGCTGCCGGCACGTTTCTGATCGTGAATGAATATGTTCTGACCACTGACAACGGCACGCTTTACGAATTCGTCATGGCTGTCGCCGCCGGCGAGATCGATGAAGCCGGCGCGGCGGCCTTCTTCCGCGACCATGTCGTCAAGCTCGAGGACTAGCCGTCCGACAGCTTGACGATCTCCCATTCCTTGCCGTTGACAACAGCTACATCGCCGACTTTCTTGCCGAACAGGGCAACGGCCATCGGCGAGACATGGGAAATCGAACCCTTGGCCGGGTCGGCCTCATCCTCGCCGACGATCTTCCAGTGCACCTTCCTGCCGTCATCGCCCTCAAGCGTGACGCCCATGCCGAAACGAACCAGGTCGCTGCCCGACTCCGGCACGGACAGTTCGGCGCTTTCGCGCCTGGCGGTCCAGTAGCGCAGGTCGCGTGACACCAGCGCGATGCGTTCGCGGTCGGCCCTTTTCTCGGCCTTGGCCAGTTCATCGCGCAATTCCGCCAATTCTGAAGTCAATCAGCGCGAGACCACGCTCCGTCACCAAGTTGCGGTGTTGGCTGACCGGCCGCTCGCCGATGCCGGCGATGGCGTTTTCGCTGTCTTCCTCGCGGGTGAAAGCCCTGCTCATAAACCAAACTTAGGCGTGTAACGGTGACTTCACAAGCCATTGCCTGCGTTCCGGCCAGGTCGGTCCGGCCTGGCACGTTTCCTGCGATGTGAGCGGCAAACGCCAGGAATCTGTGCCGATGTTGAACAGACGAACGCTGCTCACGGGAACCGCCGGCTTTGCCGTCATCGGCCTTGCGCTGGGCAAGGCCTCGGCCAAAGTCCTGCCCGGCATCGAGAAGGCCTCGATGCGCGGCTCGATCGACGCCACCGAGCTTGGCGTACGGCCCGGCGCGGTCGATGACCAGAGCAAGGCTTTCGCCAAGCTGCTGCGCGACGCCACCGAGCGCGACCTGCCGGTGTTCCTGCCGCCGGGAACCTATGTCGTGTCGAATCTGACACTTCCAGCCCGTGTCAGGCTCTCCGGCGTGCCGGGCGCGACACGGATCGTCTATGGCGGCAATGGCCATCTGATGATGGCCGAGCAAGCCGAGCATATCGAACTCAGCGGGCTGGTGTTCGACGGTGCCAACCGCTGGATGGCCGACTATGCGCAAGGCCTACTCGACGTGCGCCGCGTCGCCCACCTGGTGATCGACAATTGCCAGGTCACCGGCAGCGGCAAGAACGGTCTGGCGCTGGAGCATGTGACCGGTCGCATCGAGCGTTCGGACATTTCGGGCGCGGCGGACGCCGGCATCTATTCGGTCGAGGCCGGCAGCCTGGAGATATCGGGCAACACCGTGTCCGACTGCGGCAATGGCGGCATCCTCGTGCATCGCTGGCAGCAGGCGGAGGACGGCACTATCGTCAGCGGCAACCGCGTCCAGCGCATCCAGGCGCGCAGCGGCGGCACCGGCCAGAACGGCAATGGCATCAACACCTTCCGCGCCGGCAATGTCGCCATTTCCGGCAACATCGTTTCGGACTGCGCCTTCTCGGCGATCCGCGCCAACAGTTCGAGCAACCTGCAGGTCACCGGCAACACCTGCTCGCGGTCCGGCGAAACCGCGCTTTATTCCGAATTCTCCTTTGAAGGCGCGATCATCGGCAACAACATCATCGATGGCGCGGCCAACGGCATCTCGATCGTCAATTTCAATGAAGGCGGCCGCCTGGGAGTGTGCTCGAACAACATCGTGCGTAACCTCTCGACGACGGGGCCCTACCCCGCCGATGCCCCCGGCTTCGGCGTCGGTATCAGCGTCGAGGCCGACACCACCGTCTCTGGCAATGTCGTCGAGAACGCACCACTCTATGGTATGCAGATCGGCTGGGGGTCGTATCTGCGCAATGTCGTGGCGACCGGAAACATCATCCGCAAGGCCGGAACCGGCATCGTCGTGTCAGTGGTCGAAGGCGCCGGAACGGCAGTCATCTCGGACAACGTCATCGACGGCGCGAAAAACGGCGCCATCATCGGCCAGCGCTGGGCGGAACCGGCGACGGGTGACCTCGCCTCACTGGGCAATGCCGGCTATGCGCATCTGACGGTTGAACAAAACCACGTCAGCTGAGCGCCGCCGTTGGCCGAAGCGAACCCACCTTGGCGCCGATGCGGCTCTCGATAGCCGGATTGGCCTGTTCGATCAGCTTTGCCGCCAGCGCCTCATCGGCGCGCAGCAGCTTTGCCAGCACCGCTGCGATCATAGCCTCGGCGGCGCGACCCGCGCCATCATCGCATTTGAGCGCAATGCCCAGGCCAAGCTCCGGAACTGCCCCGCAATAGACGCCTTCGGCGCCGGTCTTGACGAAAATGCGGCCTAGTGCTGCCTGCATCAACGCGACATCGGCCCTGCCGGTGCCGGCGACGAGGAAAGGCTCGGCCATACAGGCTGCGAACAGTCGCTTCGCCGCCTTGGCGCGCACCGGCTCGAAGCCGGCACCCGTCGCCATGCGGGCAAAGCCCAGCGCAAAGTTTTTCAGCGGCACGGCATAGGTCGGGATCGAGCAGCCGTCGGTGCCGCAATGATCGACATCATGGGCGGCACCCGTCACCGCCTGCATGGCGTCGCGGACCATCTCCTGAAAGGCATGACCCGCCTTGACGTAGCCGCGATGCGCGATGCCGACGTGCACGCAGGTGCAGAGGAAGCCGGCATGCTTGCCGGAGCAGTTGTTGTGCAGCGGGTTCGGCATGCCGCCGGTGCGCGCCAGCGCCACCGTCGCGTCATGATCCATCGGCCAGTGCGCGCCGCATTCGAGCGCAGTCCGGTCAAGGCCGGCCTTGGCCAGCATCGCGTCGGCCAGTTCGGCATGTGCCGGCTGGCCGGAATGCGAGGCGCAGGCGAGCGCCAGTTCGCGGTCGCCGAATCCGTAAGCATCGGCCGCACCGCTTTCGACCAGCGGCAGGGCCTGGATCGCCTTGACCGCAGAGCGCGGAAACACCGGGCGCGCCGTGTCGCCGAGCTCCCAGACGGGCTTGCCGTCGGCATCGAACACGGAGACCGCACCGCGATGGCCGCTCTCGACCACCGCGCCGCGCAAAACCTCGACCAGAACCGGATTTGTCATGAAATCACCCGCGAAATGCGGGCCGCTTCTACCTGATCCGGTCGAGAATGGAAACGTAGTTGGCGACCGCGGCACCGCCCATGTTGAAAATGCCGCCGAGCTTGGCGCCCGGCACCTGGATGCCGCCGGCCTCGCCGACAAGCTGCATGGCGGTCAACACGTGCATCGACACGCCGGTAGCACCGATCGGGTGGCCCTTGGCCTTAAGCCCGCCAGAGGGGTTGACCGGCAGCCGGCCGTCCCTTGCCGTCGTGCCGTCCAGGGCCAGTTTCGCACCCTCGCCCGGCTTGGCCAGACCCATCGCCTCATATTCGATCAGCTCGGCGATGGTAAAGCAGTCGTGCGTCTCGACGAAGGAGAGGTCGTCCAGCGTCACGCCGGCCTTTTTCAGCGCCTGGTTCCAGGCCTGCTCGCAGCCTTCGAAAGCAAGAATGTCGCGCTTCGACATTGGCAGGAAATCCTGCACATGCTCGTTGGCGCGGAAAGCGACCGCACGACGCATCTTGAGCGCCGTCGACGTGTCAGCCAGGACCAGAGCGGCCGCACCATCGGAAACCAGCGAACAGTCGGTGCGCTTCAGCGGGCCGGCGACGAAGGGGTTCTTCTCGCTCTCCTGGCGGCAGAACTCAAAGCCGAAATCCTTGCGCATCTGTGCATAGGGATTGTCGACGCCGTTCTTGTGGTTCTTGGCGGCAATCATGGCGAGTGCGTCCGACTGGTCGCCGTAGCGCTGGAAATAGGCCTGCGCGATCTTGCCGAAGACACCGGCGAAACCGGCCGGCGTCTCGCCGTCTTCCGGCAGATAGGAGGCCTTGAGCAGGTTCTTGCCGATCTCGGGTCCGGGCGTCGTCGTCATCTGCTCGGCGCCGACCACCAGCACGACGCGCGCGGCATTGGCGTCGATGGCGCGGATGCCTTGCCGGACCGCCGCCGAGCCGGTGGCGCAGGCGTTCTCGACCCGGGTCGCCGGCTTGAAGCGCAGCCGGTCGTCGGCCTGCAGCACCAGGCTTGCGGTGAAATCCTGGGCGGAAAAGCCGGCGTTGAAATGGCCGAGCACGATCTCGTCGACATCGTCCGGGCCGATGCCGGCGTGGTCGAGCGCGTCCGTTGCCACTTTGACGATCAGGCCCTCCAGCGTCTCGCCTTCGAGCTTGCCGAAGCGCGAATGCGCCCAGCCGACGATGCATGCGGTCATGGCGGTCTCCTTCCTCGGCGCCAGCCTAGCACGTTAGGCAGCGGCGCGCCGTTCAAGCATTGTTCAAGCATGAACCATTTCTGTCGATCCGTGAAGGGCCGGAACCGAACAATCACTTGGTGCAGCGCACACGCCCTGTCAATTTTTTGTTGATTGACGGGTCAATAAAAAATAATCATGGCGAAAGAGCCGGGAACAAGAATGCCGAAAGTCGGAATGGAGCCATTGCGCCGCAAGGCGCTCATCGACGCGACGATCTCGGCGATCGGCGCGCGCGGCTCGCTCGACGTGACCATGTCGGAGATCGCCGGCCGCGCCGGCGTGTCGTCGGCACTTGCCCATCACTATTTCGGCGCCAAGGACGAGCTTTTGCTGGCGACGATGCGGCACATACTGGCCGAACTGACCGCCGACACGTTGCGCGCCCTGGGTTCGGCCAAAACCTCACGCGAGCGTGTTTCGGCGGTGGTCGCGGTCAATTTCTCCGATCTCCAGTTCCAGCCGGAAACGATCGCCGCCTGGCTCGCCTTCTATGTCGAGGCGCAGAAATCGGCCGCACTTCGCCGGCTGCTCAAGGTCTATGCGCGGCGGCTGCATTCCAACCTGCTGAGCGGCCTGACCGGCATCCTGCCGCGCACCGAAGCCGACCGCGTCGCCGAGGCGACAGCAGCACTGATCGACGGGCTCTACATCCGGCGTGCGCTGAAGGACGGCGTGCCGGACGCGGCGACGGCGATCGCGCTGGTCGAGGACTATCTCGAAACGAAACTCAGCGGCCGGAGCGCGCAGTAAATCGACCCAATTTCCTCATCGTCATGGTCGATCAACTCAACGGAACCTTGTTCCCGGACGGACCGGCCGACTTCCTGCATGTGCCGCATCTAAAGGCGCTTGCCGCGCGCTCGGCGCGCTTTGCCAACAACTATACGGCCTCGCCGCTCTGCGCGCCGGGCCGCGCCTCGTTCATGAGCGGGCAATTGCCGTCGCGTACCGGGGTCTATGACAATGCCGCCGAATTCGCGTCTTCCATCCCGACCTTCGCCCATCATCTGCGTGCCGCCGGCTACTACACCTGCCTGTCCGGCAAGATGCATTTCGTCGGGCCGGATCAACTGCACGGTTTCGAGGAGCGGCTGACCACCGACATCTATCCGGCCGATTTCGGCTGGACGCCGGATTACCGCAAGCCAGGCGAGCGCATCGACTGGTGGTATCACAATATGGGTTCGGTGACCGGCGCCGGCGTCGCCGAGACCACCAACCAGATGGAATATGACGACGAGGTCGTGTTCCTGGCCACGCAGAAGCTCTATCAGCTTTCGCGCGAACAGGACGATGCCATCCATCGGCCCTGGTGCCTCACCGTTTCGCTGTCGCATCCGCATGACCCTTACGTGGCGCGCAAGCAGTTCTGGGATCTCTACGAACATTGCCAGGCGCTCGACCCGGAGACCGGATTTATCGGGCATGACGAGCAGGACGCGCATTCGCAGCGGCTCTATCACGCCTCTGACTACCCCTCCTTCGACATTACCCGCGAGCAGGTGCGTCGCTCCCGGCGCGGCTATTTCGCCAACATCTCCTATGTCGACGACAAGCTCGGCGAGTTGCTGGACGTCCTCAAGCGCACGCGCATGCTCGACGACACGGTCATTCTGTTCTGCTCGGACCATGGCGACATGCTCGGCGAGCGCGGCCTGTGGTTCAAGATGAGCTTCTTCGAAGGCTCAGTGCGGGTGCCGCTGATGATTGCCGGCAAGGGCGTGCCGGCCGGGTCTGATCGAGGCACCGGTCTCCAATCTCGACGTGACGCCGACGCTTTGCGACCTCGCCGGCATCGACATCGGCGCCATCGCGCCGTGGACCGATGGCCAGTCGCTGCTGTCGCTTACCAAGGGCGGACAGCGCGCCGCACCAGTGTTGATCGAGTATGCCGCCGAAGGTTCCTACGCGCCACTGGTCGCCATCCGCGACGGCCAATACAAATTCGTCCATTGCGAACTCGACCCCCCGCAATTGTTCGATCTGGAGGCCGACCCGCTCGAGCGGGTCAATCTGGCCGACGACCCGGCCCGTGCGGCGTTGGTGGCTGATTTCATGGGCAAGGTCCGGGCACGCTGGGACATGGCCGGTTTCGACGCCGCCGTGCGCGAAAGCCAGGCGCGCCGCTGGGTCGTCTATCCGGCACTGCGCAACGGCGCCTATTACCCCTGGGATTTCCAGCCGCTGCAAAAGGCGTCCGAGCGCTACATGCGCAACCACATGAATCTCGACAATCTCGAAGAGAGCAAAAGGTATCCGCGAGGCGAATGATGACAACGCTCGTCCCCTCCCTCGATCACCTCAGGCAGGCCTACGCGGTCACCGCCAAGGCTACGCAGATCACGCCGCTGCTGGAGTCGGCCGCACTTGCCCGCGAGACGGGTGCTGCCCGCGTCTTCATCAAGCCGGAATCGCTGCAATGGGCCGGTTCCTTCAAGGTGCGCGGCGCCTATTGGCGGCTGAAGCGGCTTTCGCCTGACGAAGCGAGCAAAGGCGTCGTCGCCTATTCCTCTGGCAATTTCGCGCAAGGCCTGGCGGCCGCCGGCCAGGCGCTCGGCATCCCCGTCACCATCGTCATGCCGATCGACGCGCCGGCCGCCAAGCGCGATGCGACAGCGGGCTACGGCGCGCGCGTCGTGCTGACCGACCATGGCGAGCGCGCCCGTGAAGAGGTCGCGGCGGCCAAGGCGCGCGAGATCGCCGAGACGGAGAACCTCACGCTGCTGCATCCTTTCGACGATCCGGAAATCGTCGCCGGCCAGGCAGGCGCCGGGCTGGAAGCACTCGAGCAACTCGATGCCAAGGGTGCGAAGGCCGATCTGCTGTTCTGCTCGGTCGGCGGCGGCGGACTGATCGGCGGCGTGTCGCTCGCCTTCCACTATCTGTCGCCGGCCACCGAAATCATCGGCGTCGAGCCGGAGGGTTTCAACGGCATGGGCTCGTCATTGGCGCATGGCGCCATCGAAACCATGCCGATCGGGCCGAAATCGATCTGCGACGGGCTGATGTCGCGGCGGCCCGGCGAGGCACCCTTCGCGGCGGTCAAGACCGCCGGCGTTCGCGGCATCACGGTCGACGATCAATCGGTGCGGCAAGCAATGAAGATCGCCTTCGAGCGGATGAAGCTCGTGCTGGAGCCGTCGGGTGCTGCGTCGCTCGCGGCGCTGCTCGGGGGCAAAGTCGATGTGGCGGGAAAGACCGTCCTTGTTGTGGCTACCGGCGGCAATGTCTCGCTCGCCGATTTCATGGCGCATATGAACCATGCTTGAAGCAGATTTCGTCATCATCGGCTCCGGCTCGGCCGGCTCGGCCATGGCCTACCGGCTGTCGGAAGACGGCAAGCATTCGGTGATCGTCATCGAGTTCGGCGGCACCGATCTCGGGCCGCTGATCCAGATGCCGTCGGCGCTGTCGATCCCGCTCAACATGAGCCTCTACGACTGGGGCTTTGCCAGCGAGCCGGAACCGCATCTCGGCGGCCGCGTGCTGGCGACGCCGCGCGGCAAGGTCATCGGCGGCTCGTCCTCGATCAACGGCATGGTCTATGTGCGCGGCCATGCGCGCGACTTCGACCACTGGGCCGAAGAAGGAGCGACCGGCTGGGGCTTTGCCGATGTGCTACCCTACTTCAAACGCATGGAAAACTCCGATGGCGGCGAGGACGGCTGGCGGGGCAAAAGCGGCCCGCTGCATGTGCAGCGCGGGCCGCGCCGCAATCCGCTCTACGGCGCCTTCGTCGAGGCCGGCCGCCAGGCCGGTTTCGAGCTGACCGACGACTATAACGGCGCCAAGCAGGAAGGCTTCGGGCCGATGGAACAGACGATCCGCGGCGGCCGCCGCTGGTCGGCGGCAAGCGCCTATCTGAAGCCGGCGCTCAGGCGAAAAAACGTTAGCCTGCTCAAGGGTTTCGCCCGTCGGGTGATCATCGAGAATCAACGCGCCATCGGCGTCGAGATCGAAGCTCACAAACAGATTCAAGTCGTTAAGGCACGGCGTGAGGTGATCGTTGCCGCATCATCGATCAATTCGCCCAAGATCCTGATGCTGTCCGGCATCGGTCCGGGCGCGCATCTGCAGGAAAACGGTATCCAGGTCGTGGCCGACCGGCCCGGCGTCGGCCGCAACCTGCAGGATCATATGGAGCTCTACATCCAGCAGGAATCGACCAGGCCGATCACGCTGAACTCGGTGCTGAATCCGTTCTCGAAGGCACTGATCGGCGCGCAGTGGCTGTTCTTCAAGACGGGCCTCGGCGCCACCAATCATTTCGAGGCGGCCGCCTTCGTGCGCTCGCAGGCCGGCGTCGACTATCCTGATATCCAGTATCATTTCATCCCGGCGGCGGTGCGCTATGACGGCAAGGCGGCGGCGAAGTCGCACGGCTTCCAGGCGCATGTCGGGCCGATGCGCTCGAAGTCGCGCGGCTCGGTGACGCTGCGCTCGCCGGACCCGAAATCGAAGCCGGTGATCCGCTTCAACTACATGTCGCATCCGGACGACTGGACCGAGTTCCGCCACTGCATCAGGCTGACGCGCGAGATCTTCGGCCAGCAGGCTTTTGACGGCTTTCGCGGCAAGGAGATTTCGCCTGGCAGCCATGTCCAGTCGGACGAGGATCTCGACGCTTTCATCCGGGATCACGCCGAGAGCGCCTACCATCCTTGCGGCACCTGCAAGATGGGCCGCGCCGACGATCAATCGAGCGTCGTCGATCCGGAATGCCGCGTCATCGGCGTCGAGGGATTGCGTGTCGCCGATTCCTCGATCTTCCCGCGCGTCACCAACGGCAACCTCAACGCGCCGTCGATCATGACCGGCGAGAAGGCGTCCGACCACATCCTCGGCCGCACGCCGCTGGCGCCGTCCAACCAGGAACCCTGGATCAATCCGCGCTGGCAGGTGTCGGACAGATAGAGCATTGTCGGGCGGACTGAACGATCCGCATGTCGCGAAAGAATTGGAGAACAGCCATGCGCGCCCAGCCAACGGCATCGCACTATGTCAACGGCCGCTACATCGACGACGAGCGCGGTGCGCCGCTGCCGGTCATCTATCCGGCCACCGGCGAGATTATCGCGACGCTGCATTCGGCGACGCCGAACGTGCTGGAACTTGCAATCGAGGCCGCGCGGGCGGCACAGCCCGCCTGGGCACGTTTGAAGCCTGTCGAGCGCGGACGCATCCTGCGCCGCGCCGCCGACATTCTGCGCGCACGCAATGCCGATCTCGCCCGCATCGAGACTCTCGATACCGGCAAGGCGATCCAGGAGACGCTGGTGGCGGACGCGCCGTCGGCGGCCGACTGCCTGGAATATTTCGGCGGCGCGGTCGCCGCCTTCAATGGCGAGGCCATCGATCTCGGTGGACCCTTCGCCTATACGCGGCGCGAGGCGCTTGGCGTCTGCGTCGGCATCGGCGCCTGGAACTACCCGATCCAGATCGCCGGCTGGAAATCCGCGCCGGCGCTCGCCATGGGCAACGCCATGGTGTTCAAGCCGTCGGAGAACACACCGCTGTCGGCGCTGGCACTGGCCGAGATCTACACCGAGGCCGGCCTGCCCGACGGGCTGTTCAACGTCGTGCAGGGCTATGGCGATGTCGGCGCCGGCCTCGTTGGCCATGATGTCGTCGCCAAGGTCTCGGTGACCGGCTCCGTGCCGACCGGCCGCAAGGTGCTGTCGCTCGCCGGCTCGAAGATGAAGCACGCCACCATGGAGCTCGGCGGCAAGTCGCCGCTGATCGTCTTCGACGACGCCGATCTCGAAAATGCCATCGGCGGCGCCATGCTCGGCAATTTCTATTCGACCGGCCAGATCTGCTCCAACGGCACGCGCGTCTTCGTGCAGAAGCGGCATCCACGACCGCTTCGTCGACCGGCTGGTCGAACGGACCAAGAAGATCCGCATCGGCGACCCGCTCGACCCGGAAACGCAGATGGGACCGCTGGTCAACAAGGCGCAGCATGAAAAGGTCATCTCGCTACATCGAGGCCGGCAAGCAGGATGGCGCGACGCTTGCCTGCGGCGGCAATGTGCCTTCTCTGCAAGGTTTTGGCGGCGGCTTCTTCGTCGAGCCGACGGTGTTCACCGGCGTCACCGACACGATGCGCATCGCCCGCGAGGAGATTTTCGGGCCGGTGATGAGCGTGCTGAAATTCGACAGCGAGGACGAGGTGATCGACCGCGCCAACGACACCGAATTCGGTCTTGCCGCCGGTGTCTTCACGCGCGACCTGCAGCGCGCCCATCGCGTCATCGCCGAGCTGCAGGCCGGCACCTGCTGGATCAATGCCTACAATCTGACGCCGGTGGAAATCCCCTTCGGCGGCTTCAAGCAGTCCGGCATCGGGCGCGAGAATTCGCTGGCGGCGCTGGCGCTCTATTCGCAACTGAAGGCGATCTATGTCGAGACCGGGGACGTGGTCGAGCCCATATTGAGGAGTTGGCAAGACAGAGAGCCGGCGTGAAGGAATGCGACAGCCCCTCAGCTACCCTTCTCCGCCGTCCCATCCAGATACTGCGTCAGCGCGCAGACCAGATGATAGAAGATGCTGGCCGGCACGTCTGATGCCAGCGAGCGGCCGCGCTCGTCGATGCGGTCGATCCAGAGGCCGAGCGGCGCCGGGTCGATGTGCCAGCGGAACAGGCGGCCGACGCGCGCCTCGATCTCGGGCTTCAGATCCGGCCCGCCTGCGCCATCCAGCGCGATCGCCGCCTTGACCGCCTCGGCTTGCGGCCAGCTGCGCGACACAAGATCGAGCGGCAGGCCCTGCCTGGAGACGGCGCCGTAGGACAAGGCCGGTGGCGCGGTTGAGGCCGTTGGCGATCGCCGAGGCATAGAGTTTTCGGGCAAAGCCGCTCAACTCGGTCTGGCCGCTGCGGTCGGCGAAATCGACCAGCAGCGAGGCCCATTCGAAATGATGGCCAGGCTCGGTCCAGGCGCCCTTCTCGCCGGCCACCGGCTTCCAGCCGGCGTCGAAATATTCGCCCAGCGTCCAGCTTTCCGGGTCGAAGAAATGGCTGCGGAAGAGGTCGATGATGCGCGCAGCGCGGCGCAGATAGGCCCGCTCGCCGGTCGCCTGATGCCAGGCGAGGAAGGCTTCGAGCAGATGCATATGCGGGTTGGAGCGTCGCTCGCCCTCGCCGCTCGAAGTCTCGAGGAAGCCGGTCATGCGCTCATCCTCGAGATGGGCATCGAGGAAGGCGAAGGTCTCCTCGCCGAGCAGCAAGGCATCGGGATTGCCCGACATATGAGCGTGCGCCAGTGCCAGCAGAACGCAGGAATGATCGTAGGCGTCCTCGGCGGAATCCGCGACCGAACCGTCGACATTCAGAGTGCGCACCCAGCCGCCGCTGTCGGTGCGGCCCTTGCCGGCCATGAAGTCGATGCCATGGCTGATCAGCCGGTCGGCCGGGCCGGTCCAGCCGCGCGCCTTGGCGACGGCGAAGGCATAGACCTGCCTGGCCTGCGTACGCATGCGCTTCGGCTTCAGCAGCGGCGCGGCGTCGAAGCCGAGCGCCTCGTGGAAGCCGCCATGGCGCTCGTCGACACCTGATGTCGACCACAGCGGCAAGGTCTCCTCGAACAGCCAGTGACGAACCCGCCGCCGCCAGGCGCCGCTTTCGATGACCCGGTCATGCGCCGGCGTGAAGCGGGTCTCCAGCCGGCCCGACTCTTCTCCAGCTGCTCGACGATCTTCTTGACGTGCTGGCTGTGGCTGACCGGGGCGACGAAGGTGGCGTCGGCGGTCGAGACGATGGCGACGTCCTTCATGCCGATGGCCGACAGGAGCCGACCGTCGCTGCGGATGTAGGAGTTCTCGCAGTCGATGGCGACCACATCGCCGACGATGACATTGCCCTGGCTGTCGGAAGGACCGACATCGAGCAGCGACTGCCAGGAGCCAAGGTCGTTCCAGCGAAAGCCGGCCGGCACCATGGCGATGCCCGTCGCCCGCTCCATGATGGCGTAGTCGATCGAGGTCGAGGGAATGGCCGCGTAGAGTTCCAGCGGCATATAGAGGCCGGAGAGGTCCGATGTCGCCGCCTTGTAGGCCGTTTCTGTCGCCTGCCAGATTTCTGGCTCGAACGCCGCGAACGCATCGCGCATGGCGCCGGCGCGAAACAGGAAGATGCCGGTGTTCCAGTAAAAGTTTCCGGCCTCGAGATAACTCTGCGCGGTCGCGAGATCGGGCTTTTCGACGAAGCGCGACACGTCGAAGATGCCGGCCTTGTCGCCCGATACCTCGATATAGCCGTAGCCGGTCTCGGGCTGGTTGGGCTTGATGCCGAACACCACCAGCCGGCCATCGCTGGCCGCCGCGGCACCCGCTTCGATGCTCTCCCAGAATTGCCGCGTGGTGGAAATCTCATGGTCGGACGGCACCACCAGCACCATGCTGTCGCCGAATTCCGACAGCGTGCGCAACGTAGCCAGCGCGACAGCGGCGGCGGTGTTGCGGCCGGTCGGTTCGAACAGCGGGCCGCCGCCGGCGAGATCGAGGCCGGCGAGATCGGCATGGACGCGCTCGGCATGGCGCTCGGCGGCGATCAGGAAGATCGGCGTCTCGCCATCCGGCCTCGCCGTCAGCCGGCGCAAGGTCTTGGCCAGCATCGAGCCATCGCCGGAAAGGTCGTGGAACTGCTTCGGATTGTCCTCGCGCGACAGCGGCCAGAGCCGCGACCCGACGCCGCCGCTCATGACAAAACTGACGATCCGCTCGCTCATTCAGGTCTCGCGCTCAAGGTTGTGGCCGACTGCTTACTACACATGCCTTTAAGCTGTGTTTAGCCGATTGGAAATGCGCTCGGCCGCCAGCTCGATGAAAGCCTTGACCAGCGGCGAAAGGTGGCGGCTGCTCGGATAAAGGACATGCAGCCCGCCGGCCGGCGTCGTGTAATCTTTGAGAACACGCTTCATGCGCCCTTCGCTGATGAGCGCCTCGGCCATGCCGTGCGGCAATTGGGCGATACCGAAGCCCGCAAGCGTGGCCGCAACGACTGCCTGCATCTCGTTGGCGGCGAAGCGCCCGTCTACGGCGACCGTCACCTGACCGTCCGGCCCCTCCAGCACCCAATGAGCGCCAGCAGCCGAGGCACCCGCGACGACACAGTCGTGGCCGGCGAGATCCGTGGGTGCTTCCGGCACTCCGCGACGTGCGAGATAGTCCGGGCTGGCGCAGAGCAGCCTGTGGGTCGAGCCGAGCTTGCGGGCGATCAGCGTCGAATCCTGCAGGACGCCAGTGCGGAAAGCGAGGTCGATCCCGTCCTCGACCAGATTGAGCCTGTCGTCGGTCAAGCGGAGCTCGACCTTGGCCTTTGGATACATCGCCAGAAACTCGACTACGGCGCCGGTGAGGAAATATCCCCCGAAGCCGACGGGCGCTGAAATGCGGATCGTGCCGGAAGGTTCGGCCCTTGCTTCCGCGAGGCGCAGATTTGCTTCCTCGAGCGTCCGCAACGCCTGGCTGCTCTGCTCATAGTAGAGGCGCCCGGCGTCCGTCAGGTTGAGGCTGCGTGTCGTGCGCTGCAGAAGACGGACGCCGACCTCGCGCTCGAGCGCGGCAATGCGCCGGCTGACCGTCGTCTTGGGCATGGCGAGCAGGCGCGCGGCGGCGGTGAAGCTGCCGGCTTCGACGACGCGAGCGAACACGACGATATCGTTGAGATCGAGCATTGTATCCGAAAATGGGACAAAGTTTTTCAATTATAGGCAGTTATGCATCAATATGGCAGTCCCTAAATTTGCTCCACCGCAACGAAGGAGCAGACTGAATGACCAGCAAACGAAGCATTCTGGTGACCGGCGCCACCGGCCAGCAAGGCGGCGCGGTTGCGCGCGCCCTGCTGTCGAAAGGACATCGCGTCAAGGCACTGACACGCAAGCCGGACAGCGATGCCGCAAGGCAGCTGGCGTCGGCGGGCGCCGACGTCGTGGGCGGCGATCTCGCCGACACAGCCTCCGTCGTGAGAGCCGCAAGAGGCGTCGACACCATGTTCCTGATGGGCAACAGCTATGAGGCCGGCATGGAGGAGGAGACGCGCCAGGGAATTCTTGCCGCCGATGCGGCGAAGGCTGCCGGCGTCGGGCATCTGATCTATTCGTCGGTTGCCGACGCCGACAAGCAAACCGGCATCCCGCATTTCGAAAGCAAGTATCTCGTTGAGAAGCATATCGTCGGGCTCGGCGTCCCCTACACGATCAGCGCGCCGGTCGCCTTCATGGAGAATATCGTCGCGCCATGGTCGATCGGTGCGCTCAGCCAGGGCACGTATGCCTTTGCGATGCCTCCGAAGCGCGTCCTCCAGCTGGTCACCCTGATGGATATCGGCGCTTTCGTTGCCGCCCTGGTCGAGCGGCGCGAACAGGTGTTCGGCAAGCGTTTTGATTTTGCCGGGGACGAGCTGTCCGGCGAGGAACAGGCGAAGATCCTGACGCAAGCCATCGGCCGGCCGATCAGCTATCAGGAAATCCCGATCGCCGTGGCCCGCCAGCAGAGCGAGGATGCAGCGCTCGATGTTCGAATGGTTCGACCGCGTCGGCTACGATGTCGACATCGCGGCCCTGCACAAGGAATTCCCGGAAGTCGGCTGGCACAGTTTTGCCGACTGGGCGCGCGCATTCGACTGGAGTGCTCTCAAGCGGGCGTCTTCCGCCGCCTGACCATTCTGGGACCTGAATCTAAAAAGTCTGGTTGTAGGCGCCAACCTCGGGGCTGCGGCGCAGCACGGCGTCGACGGCTTCGAACATCTGCCGGCGCCGCTCCGACGATACCGGGCTCTCCACCACGACGACCAGCTCCGGCTTGTTGGAGGAGGCCCGCACCAGACCCCAGGTGCCGTCCTCGGCAACGACGCGCACGCCGTTTACCGTGACGAGTGCGGCGATTTTCTGGCCGGCGAAGATAGCGCCGTCGCGCTGCATTGCCTGAAAGTCGGAAACCACCCGCGCGACCACGCCATACTTCACATCGTCCGCACAGTGCGGCGACATGGTCGGCGTGCCATAGGTCAGCGGCAGCGCGCGGTAGAGATCGGCCATCGAACTTTTTGGGTTGCGATCGAGCATCTGACAGATGGCGATAGCGGTGATCAGCCCATCGTCATAGCCGCGGCCGATCGGCGGGTTGAAAAAGAAATGGCCGGACTTTTCGAAGCCGGCGACGGCGCCGAGCTCGGCGACGCGGCGCTTGATGTAGGAATGGCCGGTCTTCCAGTAGTCGGTGACGGCGCCATTGGCGCGCAAGAACGCTGTCGGTGTTGAACAGGCCGGTCGACTTGACGTCGACGACGAAGGTCGAGCCGGGATGGATCCGCGAAATATCGCGCGCGAGCATCACGCCGACCTTGTCGGCGAAGATCTCGTTGCCTTCATTGTCGACGACGCCGCAGCGGTCGCCATCGCCGTCGAAACCGAGGCCGACATCGGCCCCTGTCTCCAGAACCTTGTCCCTGATGGCATGCAGCATCTGCATGTCCTCCGGGTTCGGATTGTAGCGCGGGAAGGTATGATCGAGCTCGACGTCGAGCGGGATGACCTCGCAGCCGATGCGCGCCAGCGCCTCCGGTGCGAAGGCGCCGGCGGTGCCGTTGCCGCAAGCGCAGACCACCTTCAGCTTGCGCGCGATGCGCTTGTCTCCGACCAAGTCGTCGAGATAGGTCTGGCGAAAGCCGGAGACGAGTTCGTAGGAACCGCCGCCGGCAAGGTCGAAATCGCCTGCAAGCACGATCGTCTTCAGCGCGCCCATCTCCTCGGGGCCAAAGGTCAGCGGCCGCGCCGCACCCATCTTGACGCCGGTCCAGCCGTTTTCGTTGTGCGAGGCGGTGACCATGGCGACGGAGGGCGTATCCAGCGCGAACTGGGCGAAATAGGCCATCGGCGACAGCGCCAGGCCGATATCCTTCACCCTGGCGCCGGCGGCCATCAGGCCGGACACCAGTGCCAGCTTGATGCCAAGCGAATAGGAGCGGAAATCGTGCCCAGTGACGACGTCGGGCCCGGCGCCGAGACGACGGATCAGCGTGCCCAGCCCCATGCCGAGCGCCTGGACGCCGATCAGGTTGAGCTCCGGCTGCACGGTCGAGCCCGGATGGCCGAACCACCAGCGCGCGTCGTATTCGCGAAAGCCGGACGCCTTGATCAGCGCGTCGGTTTCGAATTCGAAGCTGTTGGGCCGGGCATCGCCAACGATTTTTAGGGGCAAGACAGCAGAACTCCAGGCGGCAGAAAATACGATCTATCGAGGCAGCGGCTTAGCACGCAAGCCTTTAGACCGTGTTTATCCCGAGGGAAATCAGTGCATTCCGGCCATGCCGGACGAAAGCGGACGAAATGCGACAGAAGCGCTGCCATTGCCGCTTGCAGGAACGAAGCACGGCGGCTATAAGCCCGCGGTCTGGTCACGGAGTGTAGCGCAGCCTGGTAGCGCACCTCGTTCGGGACGAGGGGGTCGCAGGTTCAAATCCTGCCACTCCGACCAGAAAAAACAAGCACTTGGGTGTTTGTTCCTCCCGCCGCCCCCACATCAATCGAGCAGCTCCAAATGCGAGCCGGATCGTGGCCAGTCGCGATGATGCTCGACAGCAGGCCCTCACTTTGACCTAATGGCGGCCCTGCCCTAGTTGCGCGGGTATGATGGAGTCAGGAATGGCGAGACCGGACAAGACATGAAGCTGACGTCGACGGCCGCCTTGCCATTCACCCTGGCCGCTATGCTCCTTATTGCAGCAGGCTGTTCGTCGACGGGCAGATCGCTCGACCCGGCGAAATACGACAAGATGACGTGCACCGAGCTCAACAGCGCGCTCGGCGACACGGCCAGCGACATCTCGCAAACCGCCATCACCCGCGGCAAGGTTGCCAACACCAGCGTCCCACGCTGGCTGCTTGGCGGCTCGACCGTCAAGACAGCGGTCGCCAACCGCGAGACGGCCCGGATCGAACGGCTTCAGCAGCAACAACTGGCCATCGTCGCGGCAAGGGAGCGCCAGTGCCCTTCTTCGCAATGAGTGCGCATGCCGTCGGACGACTGTCGCCTCAGGCGCTCAACCGAAACCGCGTGACATCGATCGCCGCGTTCATCAGCGTCTGCGTGTAAGCGGCCTGCGGATTGCTGAAGATCTCTTCGGTCGGCCCTTCCTCGACGATCTTGCCCTGTTTCATGACGATGATGTAGTCGGCCATGGCTCGCACGACGGCGAGATCGTGGCTGATGAACAGATAGGATAATCCGTGATCGGCCTGCAGCTTGCGCAGCAATTCGACGATCTGCTTCTGCACAGAACGGTCGAGCGCCGAGGTCGGCTCGTCCAGCACCACCAGCTTCGGCTTCAGGATCATGGCCCGCGCGATGGCGATGCGCTGGCGCTGGCCGCCGGAGAATTCATGCGGGTAGCGGTTGCGTGCGTTGGGATCGAGGCCGACCTCGAGCAAGGCCTCGACGGCGCGCTGATCGCGTTGCTTACCTGACAGGTTCGGCTCATGCACCAATAGCCCTTCGGTGACAACCTGGCCGACGGTCATGCGTGGCGAAAGCGAGCCGAACGGATCCTGGAAGACGAGCTGCATCTCACGCCGCAGCGGCCGCATCGCCTGGCGGTCGGCGGTGGAGATGTCGCGGTCGCCGAACCGGATGACGCCGTCGCTTGGCAACAGCCTGAGCAGAGCGCGGCCGAGCGTCGACTTGCCCGAACCGGATTCGCCGACAATGCCGATGGTCTGGTTGCGCTGCAGCCGGATGGAGATGCGGTCGACGGCGCGCAGCAGCAGCGGTTCGCCGGCGAGGAAGCCGCCGCCGATCTTGAAGGTCACCTCGACATTCCTGCCCTCGAGCAGCACCGGCGCGTTGGTCGGCGGCGCCGCCTTGGTGCCGCTCGGTTCGGCGGCCAGAAGCATTTTCGTGTAGGCATGCTGCGGATTGGCGAACAGCGCTTCGGCCTCGCCCTCTTCGACGACCTCGCCATATCGCATGACATAGACGCGGTCGGCAAAGCGCCTGACAATGCCGAGATCGTGGGTGATGAAGACGATGGCCATACCGAGCTTGCGCTGCAGTTCGGCGAGCAGCACCAGGATCTGCGCCTGGATGGTGACGTCGAGCGCGGTCGTCGGCTCGTCGGCGATCAGGATGTCGGGGTCGTTGGCCAATGCCATGGCGATCATGACGCGCTGGCGCTGGCCGCCCGACATTTCATGCGGATAGGATTTCATCCGCCGCTCGGGATCGGGGATATGCACCAGCCGCAGTAGCTTGAGCGCCTCTTCCCGCGCCTCGGCCGCATTCAGCCCGCGATGCTTGCGGATCGGCTCCATCAGTTGGTTGCCGATCGAATAGAGTGGATCGAGCGAGGTCATCGGCTCCTGGAAGATCATGCTGATCTTGGCGCCGCGCACCTTGTTGAGGTCGGACTTGCTCAGCGTCAAAAGGTTGCGGCCGCGATAATCGACATGGCCTGTCGCCTCGCCGTTGGTAGCCAGCAGGCTCATCGCCGCCATCATCGTCTGGCTCTTGCCGGAACCGGATTCGCCGACCACGGCAACGGTTTCGCCTGCCTTGACGTGGATGTTGATGCCCTTGACCGCCTCGACCGCACCATCGAGCGTGCGGAAGCGAACACGAAGGTCCTTGACGCTGAGGATCGTTTCGGCAGTTCCCATATCAACGGTTCCCATCTTTATCGATCTCTCGGGTCGAGCGCGTCGCGCAGGCCGTCGCCGACGAAATTCAGCGCGAACAGCGTCGAGACGAGGAAGAAGGCGGGGAACAGGAGCAGCCAGTTGGCGGTGCCGATGTTCTTGGCGCCAACCGATATCAGCACGCCCCAACTGGTCATCGGCTCCTGCACGCCAAGGCCGAGGAAGGACAGGAAGCTTTCCAGGATGATGACCTGCGGCACCAGCAGCGTCATGTAGATCACCACCGGTCCGAGCAAATTGGGGATGACATGGCGGATCAGGATGCCGCGCTGGCCGACGCCCATGGCCTCGGCCGCCTGGACATATTCCTGGCGCCGGATCGACAGCGCCTGGCCACGCACGATGCGCGCCATGTCGAGCCATAGCACCGCACCCACCGCCAGGAACATCAGCACGAAGTTGCGGCCGAAGAACACCACCAGCATGATGACGAAAAAGATGAAGGGCAGCGAATAGAGCACGTCGACGATGCGCATCATCACCTCGTCGATCTTGCCGCCGAGAAAACCCGGCCGCCGCCCCGTAGAGGACGCCGATGACCACGGCGACAACGCCGGCAAGCAGGCCGATGGCCAGCGAAATGCGCCCCGCCATCAGCGTTCGCGAGAGAAGATCGCGGCCGGTGTTGTCGGTGCCGAACAGGAAATATTGCTGCTTGACCGAGGTGCTCATCGTCACTTCAAGCCCGTCGGGCGACTTGCTCTCTATCTTGGTGTCGTCGAAAGCATCGGAGCGGTCGAGATAGCGGATGTTGCGCTCGTCGACCGGCTTGGTCGAGGTGACGGTTACGGTGACGCGATCGCCCTCCTGCTTCCACTCCTTGATGTCGACGCGCATGCGCTTGATTGCATCCTTGAGCGCAGTCTCGATCATGTCGGCCTTCGGATAGGCCGAGAAGCTTGGCGGCGTGCGCACGTAGTCGGCGTAGATGGTGGTGTATTGATGCGGCACCAACCAAGGCCCGAAGACGCTGATGACGCCAATGAAAGCCAGATAGTAGAGGCTGAACATGGCGGCGCGGTTGGCCTTGAGGCGCGCCCATGCGTCGCCCCAGAGCGAGCGGCCGACGACGGCCG
This sequence comes from uncultured Alphaproteobacteria bacterium, assembly GCA_963788955.1. GTDB lineage: Bacteria > Pseudomonadota > Alphaproteobacteria > Rhizobiales > Rhizobiaceae > Mesorhizobium. Next base: position 143,731 of record CAWBIN010000015.1, read on the forward strand.
GCGGAGCGGCGGTGGCTGCGATATCAGTCATAGCGCACCCTCGGGTCGACGACCGCGTACATGACGTCGACGATCAAATTGAAGACGATGGTGAAGAGCGCAATCACCACCACGGTCCCCATCACCAGCGTGTAGTCGCGGTTGAGCGCGGCATCGACGAAATAGCGGCCGACGCCGGGAATGGAGAAAATGGTCTCGACGATGACCGAACCGGTGAGCAGCGCCGCGGCTGCCGGACCGGTGAAGGAAACGATCGGCAGGATGGCGCCGCGCAGCGCGTGCTTGACCACCACCGACCAGTCGGAGAGGCCGAGCGCACGCGCCGTTCGGATATGATGCGAACGCAAGCTCTCAATCATCGAACCGCGCATCAGGCGGGCAACGATGGCGATCTGCGGCAAAGCCAGCGTCAGCACCGGGCCGACCTTGTTGATGAAGGCGCCATCACCCCAGCCGCCGATCGGCAGCAGCTTCCAGGTCAATCCGAACACCAGTTGAATCACAGGAGCGATGACGAAGGTGGGGATGGTGCTGCCGGCGGTCGCCAACGCGATCACCGTATAGTCGCCAAGTTTGTTCTGGTTGAGCGCGGCAATTGTGCCGAGCACCGAACCCAGCAGAAGCGCCAGGATCAGCGCGGAGGTGCCGAGCTGGACTGAAATCGGCAAGCCCTTGGCGAACAGTTCGGTGACGGTGAAGTCAGGCAAATTGTAGCTCGGCCCGAAATTGCCGCGCAGGAGATTGCCGAGATAGTGGGCATATTGCAGCCACAGCGGATCGTCGAGGCCGAACTGGGCTTCCAGATTGGCCCTGATCTCGGGGCTCAAGCCCCGCTCCTGATTGAAAGGGCCGCCTGGTGCGACGCGTATCAGGAAGAACGCCATGGTCACGATGACGAATAGCGTCGGTATGGCGGTCAGAAGCCGCCGGAAGATATATCGCAGCATCGGCGCCCCGCTTCGGCCAGAGCGACATTACGTCAATGCGGACGCATTGCCATGCTCCGGCGCCTCCAATCTTCGCACCGGGCTTGCCAAAAATCGACCACGACTTTCGGAGCGATGCGATGACCGACCAGCCCGCCGCGCCCAGATGAGGCGCGGCGGTCCGGTCAAGGATGATTCAGTCCTTGGAGACGAAGCGGGACGGATGGATGTCCATCACATTGTCATCGAAGCCATGCAGCTTCGAGGAAACGATATCGTGGAAGCTGTAGTAGAGAAGCGGAATGTTGCCGACGTCATCAACAAGGATGCGCTCGGCCTCAGTGAGGTCCTTCATGCGCTCTTCTGGCTTGCCGCCGGCAGCCGCGGCCTTGTCCATAGCCGCTTCATATGCCGGGCTGACATAGTTCGAATAGTTGTTGCCGCTGGCCTTGCGTGTGATGCCGAGGAAGGTCTCGGGATCCTTGTAGTCGGCGATCCAGGCGGCACGCGCCACGTCGTAGTTGCCCTTCTGCTCAAGGAAGGAGTAGTGGGTCTTGGTGTCGGTGTTGAGCAGCGTGACCTCGATGCCAAGCGGCTTCAGCTGTTCCTGGATGGCAACCGCGGTGTTCTTGTGGTTTTCCGAGGTGTTGTAGCGGATCTCCATCTTCAGCGGATGCTCGGGCGTATAGCCGAGTTTCTCGAGGACCTTCTTGGCGGCGTCCTCGCGGTCGATCTGCGGCATGTCGGCGTATTTGGCCATTGCCGGCGTGTAGCCCGCGATGCCCGGAGGCACCATCGAGTAGCCGGGCAGCATGGAATTCTGCCAGACTTTCTCCGCGAGGAAGTCGCGGTCGATCGCCATCGAGATGGCATTGCGCAGCTCGACATTGTCCCACGGCGCCTTGTCGGTCTTGATCGCGTAATAGTAGGTGCCGAGATACGGTCCGACGCGGACCTGATCGCCGAACTTGGCCTTGAGGTCAGCAAGCTGTTCGGTCGGCAGGTCGCCGTAACTGTCGAGTTCGCCGGCCTCGAAGCGCTTCATCGCCGATGAGCGGTCTTCGGTCGGGATATAGTTGACGACGTCCATCTTGACGGTCGCGGCATCCCAGAATTTCGGATTCTTGACCAGCTTCATGTGGTCGTTGGGAATCCACTCGGCCAGTGTATAGGCGCCGTTCGAAACGAGATTGCCCGCCTTGATCCAGTCGGCGCCGAGCTTTTCGATTGAGGCCTTGTTGACCGGATAGGTGGCCTGGTGGGTCAGCATCTCCAGGAAGTATGGTGTCGGCGCCTTCAGCGTCACTTCCAGGGTGTTGGCGTCGATCGCTTTGACGCCCATATCCTCGGGCTTGCCTTTCTTGGTGTTGACTTCCTCGGCGTTCTTCACCGGATAGAGCATGGAAGCGTATTCGGCGGCGGTCGCCGGATCCTCCAGCCGACGGAAGGAGTAGACAAAGTCGTCTGCCGTCACCGGGCTGCCATCCGACCACAAGCCGTCCTTGCGCAGCTTGAAGGTGTAGACGGTGCCGTCATCCGATACCGTCCAGCTTTCGGCGGCGCCCGGAATGAGGTTCGTCTTCTGATCGTGCATGACCAGTCCCTGGAACAGGTCGCGTATGATATCGGCTTCGTAGACGGTCGAGGTCTTGTGCGGATCGACCGTCTCCGCTTCGGCGGCGCTGCCTCTGTTATAGACGGTCTCGGCGAAAGCCGGCGTGTAGAACGTGCCGGCGGTCAAAGCCATAGTCGTGGCGAACACCGTCGCCTTCAGCATGTTTCTCAGCATGAAGTTCTCCCTGTGGCACTGCCGTCGGCGCGCCTTTACGTGTTGACGCCCCGGAACCGATATCTGGCCCCTTTAGAGCGCGCCACCGGTTCCCTCTCCGGCGGCTGGTGGCAGGAGACTAGACAGACGGAAATGCGATTTCAACCGAGTCTTGCTTGACGCAAAGTGAGCAATCTTCCGCTAAAACAGCGATATCTAAAGTCTAGCGCCTTTCAACTTGGCACACCCGAAGGTTGCTCGGGCCGTTTTCTGTTTTTGCAGTCGGGATTTGGCATGCTGTGATCATGCTGCAGAACCCCAAAAACTGCCCTTCATGGTCTCGTTTCCGGACAGACGCCGCGGCAACGTCGGCGATCGAATTCGCCATGCTGGCGCCGATCTTCATCCTGCTTCTGCTCGGCATGGTTGCATACGGCATCTATTTCGGAGCAAGCCACTCGGTGCAGCAGATCGCCGCTGATGCGGCGCGAACGGCAATTGCGGGGCTAAACCAGACCGAGCGAAAGGCCCTTGTCACCGATTTCATCGCTCACGACGTCACCGGCTATCCTTTCGTCAACGCCAGCAAACTGACGGTCGATGCCAAGGACAGCGCCATCGACGGCAGTCAATTCGTTGTGTCGGTCAGCTACGACGCGCGGGATCTGCCGATCTGGAATCTCTTTCAGAGCCTGCCGATGCCGTCGGTGACAATCCAGCGTCAATCGACGATCCGCGTCGGGGGCATATGATGGGCATTGCCAGCGCCGGATTAATACTGGGATCGATCGGGCGGCTGATCGCCGACAGGCGCGCCAATTTCGCGATCATGACGGCGGTGAGCGCGCCAGTTGCGCTGGCGCTGGCAGCCTTCGCGATCGACGAAGGCGCCCTGTTCAACGAGCGGCGCGCGGCGCAGTCGATCGTCGACCTGGCGGCGATTACGGCGGCCGCCAACATCAACAATGCCGAACTGGCGGTGCTGACGACGCTGAAGGATAACGGGTTCAACTCGGTCGCCGTCCAGAAACAGGGCACAATTGTCGATCCCACAGCCAGCAAGGCGGTCATCCAGGTGGTGCCGGGCCGCTATTCCGGGGTCAGCTCGATTGCCGCCGGAAGCCGGTTCGAGGCCGGCAAGCTGCCTTACAACGCCGTCCAGGTGTCGCTGAAGAAGCGCGGCACGCTCTATTTCTCGGCCTCGATGATGGCGGCGCCCGTCATCGGCACCACAGCCACGGCGAGCGCCCAGGCCGAGGCCGCATTTTCGATCGGATCGCGGCTGGCCAGCGTCAATGGCGGCATCCTCAACGCTTTGCTCGGCGGGCTTCTGGGCAGCAACATCTCGCTCAGCGTGATGGACTACAATGCGCTGATCACAGCCGATATCGACGTGCTCTCCTTCACTGATCAACTCGCGACCGAGCTGAAGCTGACAGGCGTGAGCTATTCGGACGTTCTGGCCTCGAAGGCGACGGTCGGCCAGATTGCCACTGCCATGGCCAATGTCCCCGGGCTCGACCGCACAGCCAGGATCGCGCTGCAGACGATGGCCTCCGGCGCCACCAACAAAGTCAAAATCCCGCTCAGCCAATTCATCAATTTGGGTTCGGTCGGCAACCTTGGCGTCGGGCAGAAACCGGCCGGGCTCAGCGTCGCCGCGAGCGCGATGAGCATGGTGACGGCGGCGGCCGCATTGGCCAACGGCACCAATCAGGTCCAGGTCAATCTCGGCGCCACCTTGCCGGGATTGACGTCCACTACGCTCAGCATCGCCATTGGCGAGCCGCCGCAATCCTCGCCTTGGCTGACTGTGGGGGGGACCGGCACCGTCGTGCGCACCGCGCAGACGCGGATCAAGCTCCTGGCCAGCGTCGGCATCGGAAACGGAAACGGCAACGGCAACGGCAACGGTGGAAGCATGAACCTAGGCGGCGGCATCAAGCTGCTCGCCGTGAACCTGCCACTGCATGTCGAAGTGGCCTATGCCGAAGCCAAGCTGACCGACATAAGCTGCCCGACCGGGCGTCCCGACAGCCTGAAGGTCACGATTGCCGCGCAGCCAGGCGTGGTCGCCGCGCATCTCGCCGATGCCGACGCCAGCGGCTTCGCCGCCTTCACCAGGCCGCAATCGTTCAGCGACGCCGAGATCGCCGATGTCAGCGTCAAGCTGCTGCTGATCAATCTCAAACTGCTGCAAATCAAGGGATCGTCGGCCTTCTCAGCCACCAACATGACCCCAACGAACCTGATCTTCACCAGCACCGACATCACCAACAAGGCGATCAAGACGGTGTCGACGAAGAACCTGACGCAGTCGCTGACCACCTCGCTGGTCAACAATCTGTCGCTTTCGGTGAGCGCACTGGGGCTCGGCATCGACGTGAGCGCCTTGCTGGGCACGGTGAAGCCGGCCGTGGTGACGCTGCTCAACGGCGTGGCCGCGCCGGTCGACGACCTGGTCTACAACACCCTTGCAGCGCTCGGCGTGCATGTCGGCGAGGCCGAGATCCGCGTCACCGGTGCCACCTGCGGGCGCTCAGTGCTCGTCCAGTAGGGCCGCGGTCAGATCATCCGTCCGAGGAAGCAAGCCAAAGGCGGCAGCACCAATGCGTTGTCTTCAAGGGCACCTGCGGCAACCGTTCCAACATCGATCGCCTCGACAGCGCCCAGATGAGGCGGAACCGGCCAGCTTGCCGACCCGCCGGAAAAATTGAAGACGCAGAGCAGCGTCTCGCCGCCGCCTTCACGGATAAAGGCAAGGATATCGCCTTCGGCATCGAGGAAGCGGATCGAGCCGGCGACCAGTGCCGGATGACGCTTGCGAAAGCCGAGCATCGCCCGGTAGGCGGCAAGCACCGACGCCTGCTCACCGTTCTGGATGTCGACGGCGCGGGCGCGATGGCTGGCCGGCACGGGCAGCCAGGGCTTGCTCGAGGTGAAACCGGCATTGTCGGCGCCCGCTTCCCACGCCATCGGCGTGCGGCAACCGTCCCTGCCCTTGATGCCCGGCCAAAAGCGGATGCCGAACGGATCGCGCAAATCCTCGAAGGCGAGTTCCGCTTCCTCCAGCCCGAGTTCCTCGCCCTGGTAGAGGCAGATTGATCCGCGCAGGCAGGAGAGCAGCGCGATGGAGAATTTCGCTACCACTTCGGGGTCGCCGCCCGTGCGCGTCCAGCGGCTGACATGGCGCACCACGTCATGGTTGGAAAAGGCCCAGCAGACCCAGCCGTCGGCGACCGCTGTCTCGAACGCCTCGACGCAGCCGCGAATGTGCGCGGCCGAGAATTGCGGGCCGAGCAGGTCGAAAGTGTAGCACATCTGCAGCTTGTCGCCGCCGGAGGTATAGGCGGCGAGCGTCTGCAGCGAGCGGTCTTCGTCGCCGACCTCGCCGACCGCGGCGCGGCCGCCATATTCGTCGAGCAGCGCCCGAAAGCGCCCGAGGAAAGTCAGATTTTCCGGCTGCGTCTTGTCGAACAGATGCATTTGAAAGGCATAGGTGGTGGTGGCCTCGTTGGTGCCGGCGACGCTTGCCGCCAGAGGCGGGTTGTCGCGCAGCCATTGGTCATGAAAATAGTAGTTGACCGTGTCCAGCCGGAAGCCGTCGACGCCGCGCTCCAGCCAGAACCGCACCGTTTCCAGCAGCGCGTCCTGAACCTCGGGATTGTGGAAATTCAGGTCCGGCTGCGAGGCCAGGAAATTGTGCATGTAGTACTGCCGCCGCGTGGCATCCCATTCCCAGGCCGGGCCGCCGAAGAGCGACAGCCAGTTGTTGGGCGCGCTGCCATCGGGCCTGGCGTCGGCCCACACATACCAATCTGCCTTGGCATTGTCGCGGCTGGCGCGGCTTTCGACGAACCACTCATGCTTGTCGGAAGAATGCGACAGGACCTGATCGATGATGATCTTAAGCCCGAGCCGGTGCGCTTCGGCGATCAGCACGTCGAAATCCTCGAGGCTGCCGAACATCGGATCGACGTCCTGATAATCGGATACGTCGTAGCCCATGTCGGCCATCGGCGACTTGAAGAAGGGCGACAGCCAGACGGCGTCGACGCCAAGCGAGGCGACATGCTGCAAACGGTTGGTGATGCCACGCAGGTCGCCGCTGCCGTCACCCGTCGTATCCTGGAAGGAGCGCGGATAGATCTGGTAGATGACGCAGCCGCGCCACCACTCGGCATTCCGCTCAGCCATCACAAATCCTTCCCGGCGCGAGCACGCCCGGCCTTGCGCTCAATCATAAAAATCACCGTCCGCCCCGGCACCGGCCGTGCGACGTCGGCGCCGTCGGGGGCTTCGATCGCCGGAACCCAATGAAATCCCTCACGGTCGGGCAGCGTGAATATCGATTGGCGGCGGTCGCCATTGACGATGACGGCAAAGCGGCCATCGCCAGCGCCGGCGCCGCCAAGCAGCATGACCAGGCGATGCCGCCGCGGATCGTGCCAGTCCGCCTCGCCAAGCGGTGCTCCCATCTCGGTCAGCCAGGCGACGTCGGGAACGTCCGAACCCGCCGGCGGCTCTCCGGTCAGAAAATCTGCGCCGGACAGCGCTGGCGCGGCGCGGCGCATTGCGGCGAGCACCGATGCATGGCGTTCCAGCGCGAGGTCACGCCCGGCCCAGTCGAGCCAGGTGATCGCGTTGTCCTGCGCATAGGCGTTGTTGTTGCCCCTTTGCGTGCGGCCGAATTCGTCGCCCGCCGTCAGCATGATCGTGCCGCGCGAGGCAAACAACGTGGCGAGCAGCGCGCAACGATCGTTGAACCGGTCTTCGGCAATCCCAGTATCCGAAGTCTCGCCTTCGACACCGTTGTTCCACGACAGGTTCTCGTTGTGGCCGTCGCGGTTCTGCTCGCCATTGGCCGCGTTGTGCTTGCGCTCGTAAGCGACGAGGTCGGCCAGCGTCATGCCGTCATGCGCGGCGATGAAGTTGACCGTGCGGTTCACCGACTGACCTTCCTTGGCGAACACATCGGACGAGCCGGCGAGCCTTGTCGCCAGCGCGCCAACCATGCCGGCGTCGCCGCGCCAGAAGCGCCTGACATCGTCGCGGTATCTGTCGTTCCATTCGAGGAAGGGCGCTGGAAAATTGCCGAGCTGATAGCCGTCCGGGCCGATGTCCCAGGGCTCCGATATGAGCACCCTGTCGGCGAGAACGGGGTCGTCGGCGATGGCCTTGAGCAGTGGCGCGGCCGGGTCGAACACGCCGTCGATGCGGCCGAGAATGGGCGCGAGGTCGAAGCGGAAACCGTCGACCCCGGCATGGCGGACGAAATGACGGAGCGTGTCCAGCACCATCTCCGCGACGATCGGGTGATCGCAGGCGACTGTGTTGCCTGTGCCAGTGTCGTTCACCAGCCTGCCGTCCGGCTCGTGCCGGTAGTAGGTGCTGTTGTCGAGGCCTCGCAGCGACAGAGTCGGGCCGAGCCGGTCGCTTTCGCCGGTGTGGTTGAAGACGAGGTCGAGGATGGTACCGATGCCGGCTTTGCGCAGTGCCGAGACCGTGTCGCGCAATTCGGTCAGCCCGCCTGGCGCCAGGCGCGGGTCGAGCGCCATGAAGGTGACGGGATTGTAGCCCCAGGCGTTGCTCAAGCCCAACGGCGGCAAATGCCGCTCGTCGATCGAGGCCGTGACCGGCATCAGTTCGACCGCGCCAACGCCGAGTTTCTTCAGGTGCTCGATGATGGCAGGATGGGCAAGGGCCGCAACCGTCCCGCGCTGTCTCTCGGGGATATCCGGATGCAGCATGGTGAAGGCGCGCACCGGCACTTCGTAGATCAGGCCACCAGGTCGGAACAGGGGCGGCAAGACAGGCAGCGCCTTCGGCAAGGTCTTGGCCACGGCCTTCGGCATCAACGGCGCGGTGTCGGCGCCCTCGTTGCGCCGCGCGGCAAGCCGCCAGTGATGGGCATAAGGCCTGTCGATCTCAACGGCATAGGGGTCGACGAGCAACTTCTCCGGATCAAACCACAAGCCGCGCTCGGGCGCATAATCGCCATCGGCGCGAAGGCCGTATCGCGCGCCGGCGCCGAGGCCGGCGACGAACAGGGCATGGACGCCCTCACCTTCCGGCTGGAGCTCGAGCCGGTCGGTTTCGCGGCTTCCAGTCTCGTCGTAGATCGAGACCCAAAGGCGCCTCGCCGACGACGACCAGGCGGCAAAACGGATGCCCTCGCGGCTGACGGTTGCGCCGAGCGAGGTCATGGGCGCGCCTCCCCTTCTCCCCTTGTGGGAGAAGGTGGATCGGCGCGCAGCGCCGAGACGGATGAGGGGTGTTGGAAGGAGTGCGGCATCAATGATTTGAACGCCGGTTTGCGCCAGGCTGGAGTACCCCTCATCCGACCGAGCTTCGCTCGGCCACCTTCTCCCACAAGGGGAGAAGGGGGAGCCCCCTCAGCCACCCTCAAGTAATCACGCTCGGCTTGTTGCGGCCGGTGTGGCTCTTGATCCCGGCAATATCATCGGCGGCCGCTATCAGATCGGCAAGCGCCTCCTGCGTGTCGAGATCGTGCCTCGCCTTGTCCGGCTCGTAGCGCTCGATATAGACGCGCAGCGTCGCACCCGAGGTGCCGGTGCCGGACAGGCGGAAGACCACGCGCGAGCCGCCTTCGAACAGCACCCGGATGCCCTGGTTCTTGCTGACCGAGCCGTCGACCGGGTCGTGGTAGGCGAAGTCGTCGGCGCTGGCGATTGTCATGCCGCGCACGCTGGTGCCCGGCAGCGAGCCAAGCTTGGCACGCAGCTCGTCGACCAGGGCGTTGGCGCGATCGGTCTCAACCTCTTCATAGTCGTGGCGCGAATAATAGTTGCGGCCGTAGGTCGCCCAGTGCTCGGTGACGATCTGCTTGGCGCTCTCGCCGCGCACCGCCAGGATGTTCAGCCACAACAGCACCGCCCACAGGCCATCCTTCTCGCGAACATGGTTGGAGCCGGTGCCGGCGCTTTCCTCGCCGCAGATCGTCGCCATATCGGCATCGAGCAGATTGCCGAAGAACTTCCAGCCGGTCGGCGTCTCGTAGATGCCGATACCGAGTTTTTCGGCGACGCGGTCGGCAGCACCGCTGGTCGGCATCGAGCGGGCGATGCCTTTGAGGCCTTCCTTGTAGCCGGGCGCAAGATGGGCGTTGGCGGCAAGCATCGCCACCGAATCCGACGGCGTGACGAAGATGCCCTTGCCGATGATCAGGTTGCGGTCGCCGTCACCATCGGAGGCGGCGCCGAAATCCGGCGCGTCCGGTCCCATCATCTCGTCGTAGAGATGCTTGGCATGGACCAGGTTCGGATCGGGGTGATGGGCGCCGAAATCCGGCAATGGCTTGAAGTTGCGACAGGTGCCATTGGGAGCGCCAAGCCGCCGTTCGAGGATCTCCTTGGCATAAGGCCCGGTGACCGCATGCATGGCGTCGAAGCGCATGCGGAAGCCGTATTTGAAGTTGGCGCGGATGGCGTCGAAATCGAACAGGCTTTCCATCAGCTCCGCATAGTCGGTGACCGGATCGATGATCTCGACGGCCATGCCATCCGCCTTGACGGTACCGATCTTGTCGATGTCGATCGGCCCGATATCGGCGATCTTGAAGCTCGCGATCGTCTTGGTCTTTTCGAAGATCAGGTCGGTCAGCTTTTCCGGCGCCGGGCCGCCATTGCCGGCATTGTACTTGATGCCGAAATCCTCATGCGGGCCGCCGGGATTGTGGCTGGCCGACAGGATGATGCCGCCGAAGGTCTTGTATTTGCGGATGACATGCGAAGCGGCCGGCGTCGACAATATGCCGCCCTGCCCGACCATCACCTTGCCGAAACCGTTGGCTGCGGCCATGGCGATGGCCTTCTGGATGACCTCGCGGTTGTAGAAGCGGCCGTCGCCGCCGATCACCAGCGTCTTGCCCTCAAATCCCTCCAGCGCGTCGAAGATCGACTGGATAAAGTTCTCGGCATAATGCTCCTTCTGGAACACCGGCACCTTCTTGCGCAGGCCGGAGGTGCCGGGCTTCTGGTCGAGATAAGGTTTGGTGGCGACGGTTCTGATCATGCCTCAGGCAGCCCTTTTCGATAGCAGCAAGCGATAGAGTTCGACGTATTTTTCGGCGCTCTTGTCCCACGAGACATCGGCCTTCATGCCCTGGCGCTGGATCGATTGCCAGGTTGCGGCGCTGGCATGCGCGTCGACCAGCCGGCGGATGGCGTGCAGCAGCGCGCCGGCATTGTTCGGCGCGAATTGGAAGCCGGTCGCCACGCCGGCCGAAATCGCTGCTTCATTGGCGTCGATGATGGTATCGGCAAGGCCGCCAGTGCGGGCGACGATGGGCACACAGCCATAGCGCAGGCCGTAGAGCTGGGTCAGCCCGCAAGGTTCGAAGCGCGACGGGATGATGATCGCGTCGCAGCCGCCCTGCATGGTGTGAGAGAGCCCCTCGTCATAGCCGACGACGACGCCAATACGACCGCGATGGCGGGCGGCGGCGGCGAGCAGCGCACCTTCGAGACCGGCGTCGCCAGAGCCCAGGATCGCCAGCCGCGCGCCGGCCGCGACGACGCCGTCGACGACCGCGGCGAGTATGTCCATGCCCTTCTGCCAGGTCAGCCGGCTGACGACGCAGACGATCGGGCTGTCGTCGCGCTCGAGGCCGAAGCGGTCCTCGACCGCCGTCCGGTTGGCGCGCCGCGCCTCGAGCGTCGCGCCCGAATAATTTGCCACCAGATGCTTGTCGGTTTCCGGGTTCCAGATGTCGACATCGATACCGTTGACGATGCCGTAGAGATCGGTCGAGCGCATGTTGATCAGGCCGTCGAGGCCCATGCCGAATTCGGCCGAGCGGATCTCCTGCGCATAGGTCGGGCTCACCGTGGTGATCGCCCAGGCGGCCTGCAGGCCGGCCTTGAGGAAACCGACACCGCCGTAATATTCGACGCCGTCGAGCGCCATCGCCACCGCCGGCAGGCCAAGCTCGCCGAAGATGCCGGCGCCGAACTGACCCTGAAAAGCGAGATTGTGTACGGTGATCAGCGACGGTATGCCGACCGCCTTGCCGTAACGCATATAGGCCAGCGTCATCGCCGACTGCCAGTCATGGGCGTGCACGATGTCGGGCTGGTAGCCGGAGATGGCGCCACCGGCTATATCGCCGCCGGCCTGGCTCAAGGCGGCGAAGCGCCGCCAATTGTCCGGCCAGTCGGCGCCCGTCGCATTGCCATAGGGTCCGCCGGGACGGTCGAACAGATGCGGCGCGTCGAGCACGAACAGGTCGAGCCCGGCGACCTGGACGGCATGGATCGAGGCCTTGCCGCCCTGCAGCAGCGGGTATTGATAGACGGCCTTCTTTTTCTTGAAAGCGCCCATGACAACGGGATAGCCGGGGATCAGCGTGCGCATGGCCACGCCCTTGCCCGCCAGCGCAATGGGCAGCGCACCGGTTACGTCGGCAAGCCCGCCGGTCTTGATCAGCGGGAAGATCTCGGGCGTGACCGACAGAACCTGCATGCGCCTACAATCCAATCCTGCCTATAGCTTCAGCTTGTCGATCATGTCCTGCGTGACCAGGCAGATGCCTTTCTCCGAGACGCGGAAACGCTTGGCGTCGAGCACGGGATCTTCGCCGACCACCAGCCCTTCCGGTACCCTTACGCCGTGATCGATGACCACGCGCTTCAACTTTGCGTTTCGGCCGACATGAACGTCGGGCAGCATGACGACTTCTTCCAGCGTCGAATAGGAATTGATGCGCGCGCCGGTGAAGATCAGGCTGCGCTTCAGCGAAGCGCCGGACACGATGCAATCGCCCGACACCAGCGAGGAGACAGCCGAGCCGCGCCGGCCATCCTCGTCGTGCACGAACTTTGCCGGCGGCTTCAATTCGGCATAGGTCCAGATCGGCCAGTCGCGATCGTAGAGGTCAAGCTCCGGCGTCACGTCGGTGAGGTCGATATTGGCTTCCCAATAGGCGTCGACTGTTCCGACATCGCGCCAATAGGCCTCGTTCTCGGCGGTCGAACGCACGCAGGATTTGGCGAAGCGGTGGGCGATCGCCTTACCGTTCTGGACGATATAGGGAATGATGTCCTTGCCGAAGTCGCGGCTCGAGCCGGGCTCGGCAGCATCGCGGCGCAGTTGCTCCATCAGGAACTTGGTCTTGAAGACGTAGATGCCCATCGAGGCCAGGGCGAACTCCGGCTTGTCGGGAATGCCGGGCGGGTCGGCCGGCTTTTCGACGAAGGCGATGATGTTGTCTTTGGCGTCGACATGCATGACGCCGAAGCCGGTCGCTTCCATACGCGGCACTTCGAGGCAGCCGACGGTGACGTCGGCATTGGCGTCGACGTGCTGGCGCAGCATCAGCTCATAGTCCATCTTGTAGATGTGGTCGCCGGCGAGGATGACCATGTATTCGGGCCCGTAGGCCTCGATGATGTCGATGTTCTGGTAGACGGCATCGGCAGTGCCCTCATACCACTGCGTTTCCGAAACGCGCTGGCTGGCGGGCAGGATGTCGAAGCTTTCGTTTCGTTCGGGGCGCAGGAAGTTCCAGCCGCGCTGCAGATGGCGGATCAGCGAATGCGCCTTGTACTGGGTGGCGACGCCGAGGCGGCGAATGCCTGAGTTGAGAGCATTGGAGAGCGCGAAATCGATGATGCGCGTCTTGCCGCCGAAATAGACCGCGGGCTTGGCGCGCCGGTCGGTCAATTCCTTGAGGCGGCTGCCGCGCCCACCCGCCAGCACATAAGCCATAGCGTCGCGCGCCAGCGGCTGGGTCCGTTTCGTGTCTGCCATATTACCCTCCCAAGTCACTCAGTCTGGAACATCACTCAGTCCGGAACAAATTCGAGCATGGTCGTCGACAGCGGCGGCAGAAGCATCGTCACCGATATGCCTCCTCCTTCCGCCCGTGCCTCGACCTCGCCGCCATTGCCCTGGCCCGAACCGCCATAGTCCGAAGCATCCGTGTTGATGATCTCGCGCCATTTGCCGGTCTGTGGCAACGGCACGCGGTAATTGTCGCGCGGCACCGGCGTGAAGTTGGAGATGACCGCGATCGGGTTGCCGCCTGGCGCGCTGCGCAGCCAGGCAAACACCGAGTTGGCGCTGTCGTCGACGATCAGCCACGAGAACCCCTCCGGCTCGCAGTCGCGCGCATGCAGCGCCGGGCGCGAACGGTAGAGGTAGTTGAGGTCGCGCACGGTCTGCCAGACGCCGCGATGCAGCCTGAAATCGAGCAGGTTCCAGTCGAGCGCGCGCGCCTCGCTCCACTCGCGGCGCTGCGCGAATTCCTGGCCCATGAACAGCAGCTTCTTGCCGGGATAGCCCCACATGAAGGCGTAATAGGCGCGCAGCGTCGCGAATTTCTGCCAGTCGTCGCCGGCCATCTTGCCGAGCAGCGTGCCCTTGCCGTGCACGACCTCGTCATGGGAGAGCGGCAGGACGAAATTCTCGGAGAAGGCGTAGACCAGGCCGAAGGTGATGTCGTTGTGGTGATGCTTGCGGAAGATCGGCTCCTTGGAGAAATACTCCAGCGTGTCGTGCATGAAGCCCATGTTCCACTTGAAGCCGAAGCCCAGGCCGCCCTCATGCACCGGCTGCGACACCTTCGGCCATGAGGTCGATTCCTCGGCGATGGTCATCACGCCGGGATGATGGCCGTAGATCTCCTTGTTCATCCTCTGCAGGAAGCTGACCGCTTCAAGATTTTCGCGTCCGCCCTTCTCGTTGGGGATCCACTCGCCGGCCTTGCGCGAATAATCGAGGTAGAGCATCGAGGCGACCGCATCGACGCGCAAACCGTCGACATGGTACTTCTCGGCCCAGAACAGCGCGTTGTTGACAAGGAAAGACACCACCTCGCGGCGGCCGAAATTGTAGATCGCCGTGTTCCAGTCGGGATGAAAACCCTTGCGGGGGTCGGCATGCTCGTAGAGCGCGGTGCCGTCGAAATTGGCCAACCCGTGCGCGTCGACCGGGAAATGCGCCGGCACCCAGTCGAGGATGACGCCGATGCCGGCCCGATGGGCGCCATCGACGAAACGGGCAAAACCGTCCGGATCGCCGAAGCGGGCCGACGGCGCGTAGAGGCCGGTCGTCTGGTAGCCCCAGGACGGATCATAGGGGTGTTCGGAGATTGGCATGAACTCGATATGGGTGAAACCGGTTTCGGCGACATAAGGGATCAGCCGGTCGGCCAGTTCGTCCCATGACAGGAAGGTGCCGTCGTCGCGCAGCTGCCACGAGCCGGCATGGACCTCGTAGATCGATATCGCCTCGCGGCGGGGATCGGCATTGCGCCAGAAATTGCGGTGCGCTTCGTCGCCCCATTCGTGCGCCGGTGGCACCGCCGTCACCGAAGCGGTGGCCGGGCGCAACTCGGACTTGAAGGCGAACGGATCGGCCTTGAGCGGCAAACGTACGCCATCTGGCGCGATGATCTCGTATTTGTAGGGCCGGCCGGCGCCGATGTCGGGAATGAACAGCTCCCAAATGCCGGTGTCGCGGCGGTCGCGCATCGTATGCCTGCGACCGTCCCATTCGTTGAAGTCGCCGACCACCGAGACGCGCCGCGCATTGGGCGCCCAGACGGCGAAATGCACGCCCGACGCGCCCTCATGGTCGATGAGATGAGCGCCGAGCTTGTCGAACAGCCTGAGGTGCGATCCCTGGGCGATGTAGTAATCGTCCAACGGGCCGAGCACGGGACCGAAGGAATAGGGATCAGTCAGCCACCAGTCGCCGCCGGCATTCCTGGCGTGATAGCGCAGCGGCTGGCGTTTCTTGAGCGACAGCTTGCCCTCGAAGAAGCCGCCCTCGTCGCGTCGGGACAATTCGCCGGCATTCTTGCCGGTCAGCGTATAGGCGGTGACGAACTCGGCGTGCGGCACGAAGCAGCGGGCGACAAAGCCCTTGCCGGCTTCATGCACGCCCAGCACCGCGAACGGATCGCCATGCGTGCCGGCGACAATCGCCGCGACATCGCCGGCTGGCGCCAGTCCGTCCGGCCCGCTTGTCGCAGCGGTCGCGCGCGGCTTCCTCATCAGGCAGTTACCCTCCCCGGGCGGCACCTTTGTTGTTGTGCATGTCGTCGTCCCAAAACCGCTGCACACTTTTGGGCGACATGCACGCGGACCACATTGTTCGTGGTCTCATGCAAGCATATCAGGCGGGCACGTTCCAGATGTCTTTCGCATATTGGCGGATCGTGCGATCGGACGAGAACCAGCCGACGCGGGCGACATTGCGGATCGCGCGTGCGTACCAGTCGGGACTGTTGCGCCAGACGGTGTCGACGTCGCGCTGGGTGGCGGCATAGGCGTCGAAGTCTGCCGCCACCATGAACCAGTCGCTGCCATAGAGGCCGTTGATCAACTCGCGGTAGCGCTCGGGATCGTCAGGCGAAAAGACGCCCGACGAGATGGCGGCGAGCGCTTGCGACAGTTCCGGCGAGGCCTCGATCACGGCGCGCGGATCGTAGCCGTTGCCGCGCCGCTCGGCGACCTCGGCGGTGGTCAGGCCGAAGATGAAGATGTTGTCGTCGCCGACGCATTCCTTGATCTCGACATTGGCGCCGTCGAGCGTGCCGATGGTCAGCGCGCCGTTGAGCGCGAACTTCATGTTGCCGGTGCCGGACGCTTCCATGCCGGCGGTCGAGATCTGCTCGGAGAGGTCGGCGGCCGGCATCAGGATCTCGGCCAGGCTGACATTGTAGTTCGGCACGAACACCACTTTCAGCAGGCCGCGCACCGCCGGGTCGCGGTTGATGACCCTGGCGACGTCGTTGGCGAGTTTGATGATCAGCTTGGCGTTGTGGTAGCTGGGCGCCGCCTTGCCGCCGAAGAATTTCACGCGCGGCATCCAGTCGCGCTCGGGATGCGAGCGGATCTGGTCGTAGAGCGCGACCGCTTCCAGGATGTTGAGCAGCTGGCGCTTGTATTCGTGGATGCGCTTGACCTGGATGTCGAACAGCGCCGAGGGATCGAGCCTGATGCCGAGCCGGTCGGCAACCAGGTTGGCGAGCTTGGCCTTGTTCGCCCGCTTGACGGCGGCGAACTTCTCACGGAAGGCGGCGTCGTCGGCAAAGGCGTCAAGCCCCTTGATCGCATCGATGTCGTCGAGAAAACGGTCGCCGATCGCCTCTCGGGTGAGCGCGGTGAGGCCGGGATTGCACTGGATCAGCCAGCGCCTGGGCGTGATGCCGTTGGTCTTGTTGTTGATGCGCTTGGGATAGAGCTTGTGGAGATCGGCGAACACCGTCTCCTTCATCAATTCGGTGTGCAGTGCGGAAACGCCATTGATCGAGTGCGAGCCGACAAAGGCCAGATTGCCCATGCGCACCCGGCGGTCGCCGTTTTCCTGAATCAGCGAGATGCGGCTGATCTGTTCGCCCGAGAACTTGTTGGTGGCGCGCGCCTCCAGAAGCACCTCGGCGTTGATGGCGTAGACGATCTGCATGTGGCGCGGCAGCAGCCGCTCGAACAGCGGCACCGGCCAGCTTTCAAGCGCTTCGGGCAGCAGCGTGTGGTTGGTGTAGCCGAAAGTGCGCTTGGTGATGTCCCAGGCCTGGTCGAAATCCATGCCGTGGACGTCCATCAACAGACGCATCAGTTCCGGCACGGCGATCGCCGGATGGGTGTCGTTCAGATGGATCGCCGCCTTGTCAGGCAGCGACTGCAGATCGCCATACTGGCTGAGATGGCGCTGGAGGATGTCCTGCAGCGAGGCGGTGGAGAAGAAATACTCCTGCCGCAGCCGCAGCTCCTGCCCGGCCTTGTGGGAATCGGCCGGATAGAGCACGCGCGACAGGGCATCGGCCTTGTTGCTTTCGGCAAGCGCGCCGATGTGGTCGCCGGCATTGAACTTGTCGAGCAGGATCGGATCGATCGGCATGCCGGACCACAGCCGCAGCGTGTTGACGCGGTTGGCCGCGCCAGCCGACCACCGGCGTGTCGTAGGCGACGGCCAGCACATGCTCGGTCGGTTTCCAGACATGGCGTTCGAGCCGGCCGTCCTTCGTGGTGATCGACTTCGACCGAGCCACCGAAGCCGACCTCGAAGGAGCGCTCGCGGCGCTCGAACTCCCAGGGATTGCCATGGTCGAGCCAGGTTTCGGGCAGCTCGACCTGCCAGCCATCATGGATCTCCTGGCGGAACATGCCGTTGGCGTAGCGTATGCCGTAGCCATGCGCGGGAATGTCGACGGTCGCCATGCTTTCCATGAAGCAGGCGGCGAGCCGGCCGAGGCCGCCATTGCCAAGCGCTGCATCCGGTTCGAGCCCGGCGATGAGGTCGAGGTCGACGCCGAGAGACTTGAGCGCCTCGCGCATGTTGTCCATCAGGCCGAGATTGGAAAAGGCATCGCGCATCAGCCGGCCGATGAGGAATTCCAGCGACAGATAGTAGACGCGCTTTTCCTGCTGGGCGTAGGCCTCCTTCGTCGCCTGCATCCAGTGATCGACGATGCGGTCGCGCACCACCTTGATCGAGGCGGTCAGCCAGTCGTATTGCGTGGCGACGTTGGTGCCTTTGCCGACCCTGTATTTGAGCGCCAGCAGGACTTCGTCAGCGAGCGTCTTGGGGTCTGGGATTTCGAGGACGGGGCTTGGGATGTCATCGTGCGCGTCATGCTGCCTCTCGTGATCGTACCGCGATCATACCGGCTTTCACCGCTAGTCCCAGCCCATCCTAGTGCATTGCAGCATATGTTCAATCGATTTAGATCGGGAAACCACCTGGCTCCCCTGCGGCAATTTACCCGTCGGTGCAGATCAGGCCGCCAGCGCCGCCTCCGGCGGAAGCTTCGCGCCGGTCATGAAAGCAACGGCATCGGACATCGTATATTGCTTCGGGTCGATGACGCAAAGGCGACGACCGAGCCGGTGGATGTGGATGCGGTCCGCCACTTCGAAGACATGCGGCATGTTGTGCGAGATCAGCACGATCGGCAGGCCGCGCTTTTTGACGTCGAGGATCAGTTCCAGCACGCGGCGGCTCTCCTTGACGCCAAGCGCGGCCGTCGGCTCGTCCATGATGACGACCTTCGAGCCGAAGGCGGCGGCGCGCGCCACCGCCACGCCCTGACGCTGGCCGCCGGAGAGCGTCTCCACTGCCTGGCTGATGTTCTGGATAGTCATCAGGCCAAGTTCGGTCAGCTTGTCGCGCGCCCGCTTTTCCATCGCGGGTCGGTCGAGCATGCGCAACCACTCGCCGAGAAAGCCCGGCTTGCGGATCTCGCGGCCAAGGAACATGTTGTCGGCGATCGACAGTGCCGGCGACAGAGCAAGGTTCTGGTAGACTGTCTCGATCCCCGGCGTCGCGGGCCTCCATCGGCGACTTGAAGTTGACTGGCTTGCCTTCAAGCTGGATCTCGCCTTCGTCGGGCGTGATAGCGCCGGAGATCGCCTTGATCAGCGACGATTTGCCGGCGCCGTTGTCGCCGATGACGGCAAGGATTTCGCCCGGATAGAGGTCGAAGTCGGCATTGTCGAGGGCGGTGACGCGGCCATAGCGCTTGACGAGGCCGCGCGCGGTGAGAATGGGTTCGCGTTCCATTAGCCCGCTACCTTTCTGATCCACTGATCGATGGCGACGGCGGCGATGATCAGCACGCCGATCAGGAGAAAGGTCCATTGCGGATCGGTGCCGAGCATGCGGAGGCCCAGCGAAACGACGCCGACGATCAGCGCGCCGAACATCATGCCGAGGATCGAGCCGCGCCCGCCGAACAGCGAGATGCCGCCGATCACCACCGCGGTGATCGATTTGATAGTTGGCGAACTGGCCCGAGGTCGGCGAGACCGAGCCGATGCGGCCGATCGAGCACCCAGCCCGCGAGCGCGCAGATGAGGCCCGACAGCGACATAGACCTGAATCAGCATGCGCTTCGTGCGGATGCCCGAGAGCTTCGGCGGCCTCGGGATCGTCGCCGACCGCGTAGACGTGCCGGCCCCAGGCGGTGTGGTTGAGCACGTACCAGAGCACGACGACCAGCAGACCATCGCGATGACGCCGAGTGATCACCGCTGCCCGATACCGGAACTCGTCCGAACAGTGCAGCAGCGGCGCCTGCGCCTCGATGTCCTGGCTGCGGATCGTCTCATTGGCGGAATAGAGGAAGTTGGTCGCCATGATGATGTGCCAGGTGCCGAGCGTCACGATGAACGGCGGCAGCTTCACATGGGCGACAAGGAAGCCGTTGAGCCAGCCGCACAGCGCGCCGACAGGCGAAGCCGCATAGGACGGCGATCGGCGCCGGCAAGCCATAGCGGAACGCGCAATGGCCCATGACCACGGACGACAGCACCATGATGACGCCGACCGACAGGTCGATGCCGGCAGTCAGGATGACAAGCGTCTGCGCCGCGCCGAGGATGCCGACGATGGCGATCTGCTGCAGGATCAGCGTCAGGGTGTAGGACGAGAAGAACTTCGCCGCCGATCGCGATGCCGAAGAGAGCGATCGACAGCACCAGCACGATCAGCGGCACCGCCGCCGGGTTGGCGTGCAGGAAGTGCTGCACGCGTTCGAAGCGGCGTCCGTCGCTCTTCGAAGGAGGCGACGGTCGTGTCGCTGCTTGTCGAGCGCCTTCTCGAATTCCTGGGCGCATGGCTCGCCATGGCCGCCGTCGCCTCCCCGATCGACCGCGTTCCCGCGTCTTGCGCCGATCGTCGTTTGCGAAGAGAGCGGCCTAGCGGCCGCTCCTCCAGCCGATAGTCGAGCTAAGGATGTCGGGCTCGATCAGCCCCAGCACTTGTCCGTGCCTTCCTTGACGTCGATCGAATTCGACGCCCGCGGCCGGCTTGTCGGTGACGAGGTTGACGCCGGTGTCGAAGAAGTCCTTGCCTTCCGTCGGCTTCGGCTTGGTGCCGTCCTTGGCGAACTTAGCGATCGCCTCGATGCCGAGCGCGGCCATCAGCAGCGGATATTGCTGCGAGGTGGCGCCGATCACGCCTTCCGCGACCGACTTGACGCCCGGGCAGCCGCCGTCGACCGAGACGATCAGCACGTGGCCTTCTCGTTGCCGACGGCCTTCAGCGCTTCGATAGGCGCCGACGGCGGCCGGCTCGTTGATCGTGTGGATGACGTTGATGTCGGGGTCCTTCTGGAGAAGGTTCTCCATCGCCTTGCGGCCGCCTTCCTCGTTGCCGTTGGTCACGTCATGGCCGACGATGCGCGGATCGTCCTCGTCGCCGATCTTGTTCGGCGTCCTTCGGGTCGATGCCGAAGCCGATCATGAAGCCCTGGTCGCGCAGAACGTCGACGGTCGGCTGCGACGGCGTCAGGTCGAGGAAGCCGATCTTGGCGTCCTTGGCCTTGTCGCCCAGCGTTGCGGCGGCCCATGCGCCGATCAGCTTGCCGGCCTTGAAGTTGTCGGTCGCGAAGGTCGCATCGGCGGCGGTCGACCGGATCGAGCGGCGTGTCGAGCGCGATCACCAGCATGCCGGCGTCCTGCGCCTTCTTCACCTGGTCGACGATCGCCTTGGTGTCGGAAGCGGCGATCAGGATGCCCTTGGCGCCGTCGGCGATGCAGGATTCGATCGCCGCAACCTGGCTGTCATGGTCGCCGTCGACCTTGCCGGCATAGGCCTTCAGGTCGATGCCGAGTTCCTGCGCCTTGGCTGTCGCGCCTTCCTTCATCTTGACGAAGAAGGGATTGGTGTCGGTCTTGGTGATCAGGCAGGCGCCGACGTCTTGCGGCCGACGCCGGCGCGGCAAGCGCCAGCAAGGCCAGCCGCGGCAGCGCCAAACACAGTCGTCTTCAGATAGCTGACTTTTTCACGGATAATCCTCCCAGTGGATAAACACTGCAGACGCCGGCTAGCCGGCGATCGCAGGCATCCACCGAAGCTCCTCCCGCGCCTGCGTTCCGGCTCAACAAGACACCAGGATCGTGCGCGGCTTGTCAATAAATAAATCAATCTGAATTATTATTGACAGCCGCCATGCCGCGCTCGCCATTCTGCGCCCAAAAGCAGTGCAGCGAAACTACGGGAGGAACAAGGTGGAGACCGGCATCCAGGCACGGCTCCCAGGAGCTCGGCGAAAGCCGGTTTCACCGGGCACCAACCAGAGCGGCATGCGCGCCCACAATGAGCGGCTGGTGCTGTCGCTTGGTGCGCCAGCACGGCAGCCTCGCCAAGTCCGATATCGCCCGCGTGACCGGCCTTTCGGCGCAGACCGTCTCGGTCATCATGCGCGAACTGGAGGACGACGGCCTGCTGCTGCGCCAGGCGCCGGTGCGCGGCAAGGTCGGCCAGCCGTCCATGCCGATGTCGCTCAATCCGGAAGGCGCGTTCTTCCTCGGCCTCAAGATCGGCCGCCGCAGCGCCGAACTGGTGCTGATCGATTTCGTCGGCACATGTGCGCTGCGATGCTGCACCACTCCTACCGCTATCCGGCGCCGCGACGAGACCGTGGCTTTCGTCACGCGGCGGCATCGCAGACGCTGCGCGCCGAGCTCACGCCGGCGCAGGACAAGCGCATCGCCGGGCTCGGCATCGCCATGCCGTTCGAACTGTGGAACTGGGCCGACACGGTCGGCGCGCCGCGCGACGTCATGGACCAGTGGCGCGCATCTCGACATCCGCGCCGAGATCCAGCGCGCAGTGCGACTTTCCCGGTCTATCTGCAGAACGACGCGACCTCGGCCTGCGGCGCCGAGCTGGTTTTCGGCCAGAGCGGCGATCTGCGCGACTTCGTCTATTTCTACATCGGCGCCTTTGCCGGCGGCGGCATCGTGCTCAACGGCCGGCTCTATGGCGGGCCGACCGGCAATGCCGGCGCGCTCGGCTCCATGCCGGTGCCCGGACCCGACGGCAAGCCGACGCAGCTGATCGACGTCGCCTCGATCGCCATGCTGGAAAAGGCGCTCAATGCGCGCGGCAGTCGAGGCTTCGCATCTGTGGACGTCGCCGGAGGACTGGGGCGACGATCGGCGCCGAGCTCGACGATTGGATCGCCAGCGCCGCCGCGGCGCTCGCCTACGCGATCGTCTCCGCGTCCTCGGTCATCGATTTCGAGGCGGCGGTGATCGACGGCTGGATGCCCGCTCGCGGTCCGCGCGCCGGCTCGTCGATGCCGTCGCGCAGGCGCTTGGCACGAGTCGATGTCGAAGGCCTGCAGATCCCGCACGTTCGCGAAGGCACCGTCGGCATCCATGCGCGCGCGCTCGGCGGCGCCAGCCTGCCGCTGTCCGAGCGCTTCCTGCTCGGCGCGACCACGCCATCCCAGGAGCGCCTGATGATGCTGATCGGCATCCCGTCGCTGCTCGGTCCGGAACTTGCTGTGCGACCTTGCGCGCCATGGGCCATGGCGACGAGATCGCGCTGGTCGACGGCAACTATCCGGCCCAGGAGCATGCGCGGCGGCTGATCCGCGCCGACGGGCATGGCGCTGATCCCGGTGCTTGACGCGATCCTGCAGCGTCCTGCCGGTCGACGATTTCGTGCCGGAGGCGCTGTTTCGCGCCACGGTCGGGGGCGATCCCGACGCTGCTCGATCCGGTTCATCGAGGAGATCGAGGCGGTCTGCGCCAGGCGCGCGCCGGGCCGCAAGGTGGTCGCGCTGGCCGGCGCCGCCTTCTACGCCGCGTGAAGGCCGCGCACGCGGTCGTTGCGACCAGCGAACCGCGGCTCTATGCCAACGTCATCATCCGCAAGGGCGTGATCTATCCGCCGGAGAGGAAGCAACATGATCGTTTGCTGCGGCGAAGCCCTGATCGACATGTTGCCGCGCGAGAGCGACGCGGGCGAGCCGGCCTTCGCGCCCTATGTCGGCGGCGCGGTTTTCAACACGGCCATCGCGCTCGGCCGGCTGGACGTGCCGGTCGGCTTCTTCTCCGGCCTGTCGACCGACTATTTCGGCGGCCAGCTCCGCGACGCGCTGGCGGCAAGCAAGGTCGGCTCGACCTACGCGCAAATCTCCGACTCGCCGACGACGCTCGCCTTCGTGCGGCTGGTCGACGGCCAAGCGACCTACCTTTTCTACGACGAGAACACTGCCGGCCGCATGCTGATTCGAGGACGATCTGCCGGCAATCGGCGACGAGTCGAGGCGATGCTGTTTCGGCTGCCATCAGCCTGATCCCCGAGCCCTGCGGCTCGACCTATGAGGCGCTGATGCGGCGCGAGCACGGCAAGCGCGTCATGATGCTCGATCCGAACATCCGGCCAGAACTTCATCACGGACAAGGCCAACGCATCTCGCGCCGCATGAAGCGCGATGATGGCCTATGGCCGACATCGTCAAGCTGTCGGACGAGGATCTCGACTGGTTCGGCGAGAGCCGGCCGCATGAGGACGTCATCGCGCAACTGGCTCGATCGCGGGCCGAAGCTGATGGTCGTGACCCGCGGCGGCGACGGGCTGATCGGCTACTTCGAAGCAGCACAAGGTCACCGTCATGCCGGAGAAGGTGACGGTGGTCGACACGGTCGGCGCCGGCGACACCTTCAACGCCGGCATCCTCGCCTCGCTGCACGACCAGGGGCTGCTGACCAAGGCGGCATCGGCGACCTTTCCGAGGACGCAATCCGCCGGCGCTGGCATTCGGCGCCAAGGCGGCGGCGGTGACCGTATCGCGCGCCGGCGCCAATCCGCCCTGGCGGCATGAAATCGCCTGATCCGACGCGTCATCACGGCCGAAAGGCGCTATGACAGCCGATCACTTTATGTTTCGCGAGCCGAAAAGACGCGATGCATCGGCCGCGTCGCGCCCAGCGAAGCCCGGATTTCCGGCATCTTGCTGCAATGCGCCTGAAATCTGCGGTAACAGACTGCGACACCTAGGCAATTCGCGGCCTGGCCGGTCCGGCTTTCTCGACCGGCGCCAACTCTGGTACCAGCGGGCCGGTTAAGTTGTTGTTTCTGCGCGTTATCGAATTGTCGCCCTGGCAATCGGCGCGCATTACCGTTTTGAGGCCGACATGCAGTTCATCGATCTTGGCGCGCAGCGCGAACGTATCCGCGACCGGCTGAAGGCCGCGATCGACCATGTCGTCGAGGATGGCCGCTACATCCTCGGGCCGCAGGTCACGGAATTCGAAAACAAGCTCGCCGCCTATGTCGGCACCAAGCATGTCGTGGCCTGCGCCAACGGCACCGACGCGCTGCTGCTGCCGCTGTTTGCCGCCGGCATCGGCCCGGGCGATGCTGTGTTCGTGCCGAGCTTCACCTTCGCCGCGACGGCGGAAGTCGTGGCGCTGGCCAAGGCCGAGCCGGTGTTCGTCGACGTCGATCCCGAGACCTACAACATCGACATCGCCAGCCTCGAGGCGGCGATCGCCATGATCAAGGAGGAAGGCCGGCTGAAGCCGAAGGCGATCATCCCGGTCGACCTGTTCGGGCTTGCCGCCGACTATGAGGCGATCATGGCGATCGCCAAGCGCGAAGGGCTGCTGGTGATCGAGGATGCCGCGCAGTCGATGGGCGGTTCGCTCGACGGCAAGATGTGCGGCGCCTTCGGCCATGTCGGCTCGACCAGCTTCTATCCGGCCAAGCCGCTCGGCTGCTATGGCGATGGCGGCGCGATGTTCACCAATGATGATGCGCTGGCCGACAAGCTTCGCTCCTTCGCCTTCCACGGCAAGGGCGAGACGCAATACGACAATGTCCGCGTCGGCATCAATTCGCGACTCGACACGCTGCAGGCGGCGATCCTGATCGAAAAGCTCGCGATCCTCGAAGACGAGATGGTCGCCCGGCAGGTGGTCGCCAAGCGCTATGCCGAAGGCCTCGGCGACATCGTCAAGGCGTCCCGCAATCTGGACGGCAGCCGCTCGGCCTGGGCGCAATATGCCATCGAGACGCCGAAGCGCGACGGGCTGAAGGCGCATCTGGGCGAAAAGGGCATCCCCTCGGTCATCTATTACGTGAAGCCGCTGCACGAGCCAGGTCGCCTATCGCGACTATCCGCGCACGCCGACCGGCCTTGCCGTTTCGGAAGACCTGCCGAAGCGCATCCTGTGCCTGCCGATGCATCCCTATCTCAGCGAAGCCGACCAGGACCGCATCATCGAGACGATCCGCAACTATATCGGCTCGAACTCGGCGCACGTAGCCGCGGCTCTAGCCGTCAGGCTGCGCCGACGCTCCTTCCCGCTGGCGATGAAATGCGGGTTGGCGAAATCCGCGTCGTCAGCCTGCTTGCGCTTGCCATAGGCCAGCGGCTTGCCGTCCAGCGTGCGCGTCATGCCGCCGGCCGCGCGCAGCACCGCGTCGCCGGCCGCCGTGTCCCATTCCATGGTGCGGCCGAAGCGCGGATAGATGTCGGCCTCGGCCGCCGCGAGCAGGCAGAATTTCAGCGACGAGCCGACCGAGACGATCTCGGCGGCGCCGAGATCGCGGATGAAGGCTTCGGTCTCCGGCGTGCTGTGCGAGCGGCTGGCAACGACGGCCGGCGGCTCAGCGCCGTCCGTGACCGAAATCGCGCCGCCGGCCGACGATGCGGAAATCGCCATCGACTTCGATCGATTCCGCCCTGCCCGGCCGTCCCGAGAAGAAGCGCCCGCTGCAGGGCGCGAAGACGACGCCGACTTCCGGCACGCCATGGCGGACCAGCGCGATGTTGACGGTGAAATCGGTCCTGCGGTTGACGAATTCCTTGGTGCCGTCGAGCGGATCGATCAGGAAGAAGGCGCCACCGAGATCGGTCGGCATGATGCCGGCCGGCGACTTCCTCCTCGGCCACGCAGGGAATATCGGGAAAGCGGCACGCAGGCCGGCGAGGATGATCTTCTCGCTCTCGCGATCGGCTTCCGTCACCGGCGAGGAGTCGGACTTGCGGTCGACCGCGCAGCCGGCGTGGAAGACGCGCATGACCTCGCGCCCGGCCTCCAGCGCCAGGCGCTCGAACACGCCGAGCATCGCCTCGTCGTCAGATGCCGCCGCCGTTGTCGTATTGGTCTTCAGCAATGTCGCGCTCGTTCAGCCAGTGTTCCAGGGCCTCTACCATCTCCTCGGCCGATCTTGCCGAGTGTCTTCAAGATGGATTTCCGGTTTTTCCGGCGCTTCATACGGTGAATCGACGCCGGTGAAATTCTTGATCTCGCCATTCAGCGCCCGCGCATAGAGGCCCTTCGGATCGCGCCTGGCGCATTCCTCGAACGGCGTGTCGACGAACACCTCGACGAACTCGCCGTCGGCCATCAGCTCGCGCGCCATGCGCCGCTCGGCGCTGAACGGCGAGATGAAGGAGACGATGACGATCAGCCCGGCATCGGCCATCAGCTCGCGCCACTTCGGCGACGCGGCGGATGTTTTCGACGCGGTCGGCATCGGTGAAGCCGAGATCGCGGTTGAGGCCGTGGCGAACATTGTCGCCGTCCAGGATGTAGGTGTGGCGGCCCGAGGCGAAGCAGCTTCTTCTCGAGCAGGTTGGCGATGGTCGACTTGCCCGAGCCGGAAAGCCCGGTGAACCAGAACACGGCCGGCCGCTGGTTCTTCAGGTCGGAGCGGCCGTGCTTGCCGACATCGAGCGACTGCCAGTGGATGTTTTCGGCGCGGCGCAGCGAATGCAGGATCATGCCGGCGCCGACCGTGGCGTTGGTGATGCGGTCGATCAGGATGAAGGCGCCGGTGGTGCGGTTCTCGGCGAAGGTGTCGAAGGCGATCGGCGCCTGGGTCGAGATGTTGCAGATGCCGACTTCGTTCATCTCCAGCGACTTCGCCGCCTCATGGGCAAAGTCGTTGACGTTGACGCGGTATTTCAGGTCGGTGACGGTGGCGCTGGTCTGGTCGGTCTCGGTGCGCAGGATGTAGGAGCGGCCGGGCAGCAGCGCGTGTCTCGTCGAACCAGACGATGTTGGCGGCGAACTGGTCGGCGACCTGCGGTCGGGCTGCCGGCGACACCAGCATGTTGCCGCGCGAGACCTCGACCTCGTCGTCGAGCACCAGCGTGATGGCCTGGCCGGCGACCGCCTGGCCGAGATCGCCGCCATGCGCGACGATGCGCTTGACGCGCGAGGCCTTGCCGGATTTGGCGACGACGACCTCGTCGCCCTGCGCAACCGAGCCGGACGCGATGGTGCCGGCAAAGCCGCGGAAATCGAGATTGGGGCGGTTGACATACTGCACCGGAAAACGGAACGGCAGCTCGACGGCAGCTTCGTCGACCGACACGGTTTCGAGATGCTCGATCAGCGTCGGGCCGGAATACCATGGCGTCTTGTCGGAGCGGCCGGTGACGTTGTCGCCGTAGCGCGCCGACATCGGGATCGGCACGATCGTCTGGAAGCCGAGCTCCTGCGAGAACTGCCGGTAGTCCTCGACGATCCGGTCGAAGACCGCCTGGTCGAAACCGACGAGATCGATCTTGTTGACGGCCAGCACGATGTGGCGGATGCCGAGCAGCGAGGCGATGATCGAATGGCGCCGGGTCTGGCGCAGCACGCCCTGGCGCGCGTCGATCAGCACGATGGCGAGATCGGCGGTCGAGGCGCCGGTCGCCATGTTGCGCGTGTATTGCTCGTGGCCGGGCGTGTCGGCGACGATGAACTTGCGCTTCGGCGTGGCGAAGAAGCGATAGGCGACGTCGATGGTGATGCCCTGCTCGCGCTCGGCCTCGAGGCCGTCGACCAGCAGCGCGAAGTCGATGTCGTCGCCGGTGGTGCCGTGCTTGCGCGAATCGCGCTCGAGCGCGGCGAGCTGGTCCTCGAAGATCTGCTTGGTGTCGGACAGCAGGCGGCCGATCAGCGTCGACTTGCCGTCATCGACCGAGCCGCAGGTGAGGAAGCGCAGCAGCGACTTCTTCTCCTGCGCCGCCATGTATTCGCGGATGCTGTCGGTCGGGGCGAGGCTCTTGGCCAGGATGTGGCGCATGCTCAGAAATACCCTTCGCGCTTCTTCTTTTCCATCGAGCCGGCTTCATCGCGGTCGATGAGGCGGCCCTGGCGCTCGGAGGTGCGCGCCGTCAGCATCTCGCCGACAATGGCTTCAAGCGTGTCGGCGTCGGATTCGATGGCGCCGGTCAGCGGATAGCAGCCAAGCGTGCGGAAGCGCACCAGCCGGTTCTCCACCGTCTCGCCCGGTCGCAGCTCCATGCGCTCGTCGTCCTTGAGGATCAGCATGCCGTCGCGCTCGACCACCGGCCGCTCCTTGGCGAAATAGAGCGGCACGATCGGGATGTTCTCCTGCAGAATGTACTGCCAGATATCGAGCTCGGTCCAGTTCGACAGCGGAAACACGCGGATCGATTCGCCCGGCGCGATGCGGGTGTTGAAGATCTTCCACATTTCCGGCCGCTGGTTCTTCGGATCCCAGGCGTGCTGGGCGTTGCGGAAGGAGAAGATGCGCTCCTTGGCGCGCGACTTCTCCTCGTCGCGCCGCGCGCCGCCGAAGGCCGCGTCGAAACCGTATTTGTCGAGCGCCTGGCGCAGCGCCACGGTCTTCATCACATGGGTGTGGGTGTTGGAGCCATGATCGAAGGGATTGATGCTGTCGCGCACGCCGTCTTCGTTGACATGGACCAGAAGGTCGAAGCCGAGCTTCTGCGCCATCTGATCGCGAAAGGCGATCATCTCGCGGAATTTCCAGGTCGTGTCGACATGCAGGAACGGGAAAGGCGGCTTGGCCGGATAGAACGCCTTCATCGCCAGATGCATCAGCACGGAGGAATCCTTGCCGACCGAATAGAGCATCACCGGCTTGGTGAAGGCCGCCGCAACCTCGCGGAAGATGTGGATGGATTCGGCCTCAAGCCGCTGCAGGTGCGTTAGTGCGATGTTCATGGACTGTGAGCGTTCTCTCGTGCCATCCAGACCTTGCATCAGACGCATCAGGTACAGTCTTTTCAACAGCCCGGTTCAAGCTTCACGTCTGGACATTATGATTTCGTGCCGGCGTTCTAGCAGATCGCCATTGCCGGGAACAATGCCAGAGAGGTCCGCTACCGGGCGGATAGAGAATGAATTTTCCACGCAAAGCTTAAAAACCGGAAATTCCTGCCTAGCGAGTTGATGAGCCTGAAAGGCAGCGAAAAACTATTGCCGCCGCAAGATGTCGCCCGGCGGCAGGAGGTGTCACGGGGCGTAAAGGCCATGCTGGCGATTTTTGATCAGGAGCCGGGCCTCGCCGCACTATCGAAGATCGGACCTAGCCGCTATACCGGACGCAGAAGATGAGCCAGCGGCGGCCTTGCGGCGCCTGGCTTTCGAAGGTGATCTTGTTTGCTGCCACCAGAAAGCAGCGCCCCCAACCCCCGCAATTGTGAACCAGAGCATTGAACCGGCTTTCATCCATAAGACGTCACTTCACGCCTTCGCAGATCAACATCTACTTCTCCATCGTCTGCTTCTTTTCTCCGCCGGTTCTGGGATCGGTGGTCAGCTTCGTGTTCAGCGGCGGCGCCCTGTGGTCCGTCCTGCTGCTCGCCGTGAAGCGGCGGCGCTTCAATATCGACCGGCCGATGCTGGCCATGACCGTGGCGATCTATGCCTATTGCGCCGCGATGATCCTCGCTTCGATCGTCAACAATACGCTCAGGGCCGACGCGGTCTATTTCCTGCCGCTGATAACCTTGCTGTTTTTCCCCCTCTCCTACTCGACCTGGAGCATTACCGAAAAAGCCACGCTTGTTCGCATTGTCGTGCTGGCCAGCATGGCGGCATGTTTTGGCGCCCTGGCTTTGGCCATCGTGCAATATTACTGGCTTGGCATGAGGGCTGAAGGCGGGGCGGGAAATGCGATCGTATTCGCGACCGTCGCCTGTCTCAGCGTCATGATGTGCCTGGCCGGCGCCTTGTCGGGCATAGAGAGGGCGTGGAAGCCGTTGATCTTGGCGGCGCTGGCCGGTGCCGTCGCGATTGTCTGTTCGGGTTCGCGCATCATCTGGCTGGCCATGCTGATTGCCGGCATTGCCGTGCTTCTGATCAACCGGCGCAAGCTCACCGGCAAGAATTCCATGCGCCTGCTGCTGATCGCCGCCGGGATCGGGCTGGTGATCGCGGCGGTCGGCTTTCCCATCATAGTGGAGCGCGCCGACTTCCTGTTCACCGACTGGGATGCGCTGAGCACCAAGGGCGACCACTCGACGGCGCTCGGGCTGCGCGTGGCGCTTTGGCAGATCGGCCTTGGCGCATTCCGCGAGATGCCGATTTTCGGACATGGCATCGCCGCCAGCCGTGAGCTTATGCATCAGGGTTTCCAGGACCAGTTCGGCATGGACCGCGGCTTCAGCCATTTCCACAACGGCTTCCTGACGGTCATGGTAGAGGCTGGAATTCTGGGCGCCATCGCGCTGGCTGGAATATTCGTGGTTGCCGCCAGAAATGCGGCCAGGGTGCTGCGCATCAGCGCCGATCCGCTGGAGCGCTTCGGCGCAACGATGCTCGTCGTCACCGTGATCACCTATCTGATCGGCGGGCTGACCGGCATCCTGGTCGGCCATGACATTCTCAATTCGACCTTGATGGTGTTCCTGGTCTGCGGGACATATCTTGCCTCGGGGCGTCGGCAGCCATTGCCGGAAGCATCGGCGGTTGGCTGACAGTTTTCGGACAAGGCCATGAAAGTGCTGGTCACAGGCGCGACGGGGTTAGTAGGGCGCCAGGTCGTGCAACAACTCGGCGAAGCCGGGTTCGAGGTGCGGATCGCCTCCCGCCATCCCGAGCCGGCGAGCGATGCTGTCCTGCTGCCGGCCCCTGACGCGCCGCCCGAAGTGTTCCTGGCCATCATGCGGGAGGTCACGCATGTCGTTCACTGCGCTGCCCTGAACAATGACCGCGACGCAAGCGAGGCCGACTATTTGAAAGCCAACGCGGAACTGACCGGACAGTTGGCACGGGCCGCTGCCGAGCGGGCCGGCGGACGCTTCATTTATCTGTCGTCGATCCGAGCGGTGGCCGGTCCCGGCTTCAGCGGTACCATCGACGAGAAAATTCCCCCTGCCCCACAATGCGCCTATGGGCGTTCGAAGCGCGAAGGCGAGATCAGGACGCTGGACGCCCATAGGTCGGCAGGACGCTCCGACGCCGCCGTGCTGCGCCTGCCGCCGGTCCATGGCGAGGGTATGAAGGGAAACCTCGCGACGCTGATGCGGCTGGCCGACACCGCCCTGCCACTGCCGGCGGCGGCCCTGACAGGCGTCCGCTCGCTGATATCGTGCGAGGCGGCCGCGCGCGCGGTGCTGCACCTGTTGACCCGGTCGACGCCGCTCCGCCCCGTCTATGTCGCCGGCGACCACCACCCCAGTTCGATTGCGGAGATTGTCACCGCCTTTCGGCGAGGCTTCGAGCGGCCGGCACGCCTGCTTGCCATGCCTGCGGCCCCGATGCGGATAGCCGCAAGCTTGCTGGGCAAGGGCAGAAGCTGGGAGACCATGACAGCGGCGCAGATCTGCGATCCGTCGCTGCTTGTTTCGCAAGGCTGGACGCCGGAAACCGACACGCTCGAACAGTTGGCCGAGATGGCCAGGCGCAGCAAGTTCGGAGCCTGATCCAAGCCGCGTTCTTTTTTGGGGTGATCAGCTCCGATAGATCGTCCGCAGCAAGATCCCGAGATCGCCGCCGATCGAGGCTGTCTCGAAATAGGCGGCATCGGTTTCGGCGCAGAGCTTGGGATCCGACATGTCGATCCCCCTGACCTGGGCGAGGCCGGTTATGCCGGGGAAAGCCTGCAGCACGCCCAACGCCTTGCGGTGCCCGATCAGTTCCGTCTGCGTGGGCAGGCACGGACGCGGCCCGACGAGGCTCATCTCGCCTTTCAGGACGTTCCAGAGCTGCGGCAACTCGTCGATCTTGGTCCCGCGCAAAACCTTCCCGACGGCGGTGACGGAATTGGCCGGCGCCTCGTGCGTCGGCAAGGACGGCGTTCCCTGATGCATGGTGCGCAGCTTGTGACAGGCAAAGAGCACGCCTGCGCGCCCGACCCGAACTTGCGAAAAGATGGCAGGCCCGGGCGATGTCGCCCGGATGACCAGCATCGCGACCACCAACACCGGCGATGTCACCACCAGCATCGCGGCCGCGACAACGAGATCGAAGGCCCGCTTCGCGTCCATGCTCTAGATCCGGCGCCAGAGGAAAGCCAGATAAAGCCCAAGCGTTCCCAAAAACGTCTGTCGGTAGACGCCGCTCCTGCGCAGCAGGCGCAAGCGGCGAACGACATTGCCCTTGCGTGCCCTTATGAACAGGCCGAGGCAGGCCGCCGCATCCTTGGTGAGGATATCGCGGTTGACGGCGAGGCCGCCGAGATTGGTGTCGGTCCAGCCGGCAAACTCGCCCCTGGACAGGCGCGCGAGCCTGGAAAGCCTCGCCCTCCAGGAGACATTGGCGCCAACCAGATTTGCCGCGTGCTGGCGGTAGCGCACCAGGGGCCGCGGATCGTAGCGGACAATGCCGCCGGCGGCGGTGACGATCAGGTAGGCCCACCAGTCGTGGCTGACGAACTCCGTCCTTGCCGATGCCTTGGCCAGGAGGTCACGCGCGGTGCGGTTGATCATCATTGTGTTGCCGCCGGCGATGCTCTGCACGAGGGCATTGCGAAACGATGGCTGCTGCCCGAACAGCGGCGAATGGCCTTCGGCGGTTCCGGTTTCGGAAATGGTCGCGGTTCTGGAGCAGAACAGAAGCGGGGTCGCCGCATCCAATGTCTCGATCCAGCGCAGCGCGCTTTCCAGCCGGTCGGGCTCCCAGACGTCGTCCTGGTCGCAAAAGGCGTAGCAGTCGGCATCGATGCGCGGATCGATGATCATCGAACGGAAATTGGCGGCGAAGCCCCGGCGCGGTCCTTCCATCAGGGTCAGCCGGCCCTTGTGCCAGCGGGCCTGCCACGCGCGGATCAGATCGGTCGTGCCGTCCGTGGAACCGTCGTCGGAGACCCACAGGTCTATGTGGGGATGCGACTGCGCGAGCAGCAACTCCAGCTGCTCGGCGATGAAGGCCGCGCCGTCCTTCGTGCCCAACAGAACGGCCACGCGCTGGTCTTGTCTGATCACGGGTTTAGAATCACCTGCACTGCCCGAAATGGCTATCGGATTGGTTTCAATAGCCAATCACGGCCATCTGCGACAGAGTTTAGAGCCTGTTCCATCCCGATAGAATCGGGATGGGGCTCTATTTTCTTGTTTGAGCATGATCTTTTCCGAAAACCGGTTCCCACTTTTCGGGATCATGCTCTAGCCGACTTGTCCGACTGTTTTCGGTCTGGTTTCCTGGCGCGCGCCCTCAATTGGCTTCTCAGCCTGATGCAGTCCGGCAAGCACGGCGAGGGCCGCCGCCTTGTCCTGGTCACGCATTGCCGCCTGCAGAATCGTCAGCGCGGCCTGGATCCTGGGCCATTCCACGACTTCGGTCCGCAGGCCGAAAATCTTGGCGATATCGAGCTTGACGATCTCCTCGTTCTCGCCCTGAAGCGTCTCGTGCAGCTTCTCGCCGGGCCTGATACCGGTGAAACGGATCGGAATGTCGGTGTAGGGGCTCTTGCCGGCCATGCGGATCATGGTTTCGGCGACCTCGAGGATCGGCACGGGCTTGCCCATGTCGAGCATATAGATGGCATAGTCGTCCTTGCCCTCGCGCCGTTCCGAATCGGCGGCCGACATGATGACGAGGTCGACGGCCTCGGCCACGGTCATGAAATAGCGCGTCATGCGCCGGTCGGTGATGGTGACGGGGCCGCCTGCCTCGATCTGCGCCTGGAAGATGGTCGCCACCGATCCGTTTGAGCCAAACACGTTGCCGAAGCGCACGGCGATGAACTTGGTGCCGGAGCGACGCCCGCCGAGCCCGGTGGCATGCGTCCCATGCAAGGAACTAACGATCTGCTCGGCCGCCCTTTTGGTGATGCCGAGCACCGAGGTGGGGTCGACCGCCTTGTCGCTCGAAATCAGCAGGAACTGCGGCACCCCGCATTTGGCGGCGACTTCGGCGCAGGCGAGCGTTCCGAAAATGTTGGTCTGAATGGCCGATTCCCAGTTCTCCTCGAGCAGCGGCACGTGCTTCAGCGCCGCGGCATGGAAGATGATGGCCGGCTTGAATTCGCTGACGACGCGCGTCATCTGGCGCCGGTCGGTGACATCGATGATGCGGCACTTCAGCCGATCATGGTCCTTTTCCTCGATGGACTGGTCGAGCTGGAAAATGCCGAATTCCGAGATATCGGCGACCAGAACGGCCTCGGCGCCGAGTTCCAGCGAGCGCTTGACCAGGATGCGGCCGATGGAGCCGGCACCCCCCGTCACCAGGACGCGCTTGCCGCTGACGAAAGCGCCGATACACTCGATGTCGGGCGGAACGGTCGAGCGGCGCAGGATCGTTTCCATCTCGACAGCGTCGAGGACCAGCTTGCCGCCCTGCCCGAGCTCCGAGAAGCCGGAGAACTGAACCACGGCAATGCCGCTGTGGCGGGCGACGCGAACCAGCTCCGAATATTCCTCGATCTCGCGCTCGGCGCCATTGCCGAAAATCAGCAGGTCGAGACTTCTCGGTGCCCTTGGTGTATTCCTCCAGCACTTCGACAAGGCGCGGGCGGAGCGCCACCACCGGAACGCCCTGGATCCGCGTGCCCCGCCGCGCCTCGCTCTCGATGGCCATGATGCCGGCGATGGCATACTCGGCCGGCTGCGCCGTGCGCGTGAAACGGATGATCACGTCGGCCTCGCTCAGCCTGCCGATGAACAGTGCCTGCTTGACCAGCTTGTTGTTGGTGCTGCGGCCGAGGATACGCCAACTCGCGCCGTCGCGAAGGAACCGGTAGTAGAGCCGGGGCGCCGATATGATGGTGAAGGAGACCAGGAAGAAGACGATGAACTGGCGCTCGTTGAGACCGATCACCGGCTGGAAGGCGCGAAACGCCAGCGAGGCGCTATAGAGCAGCACAGTCAAGGTCGCGCAGCCCTTCAGGATGTTGAAGAAGTCGGGCGTCGAGGCGAACCGCCACACGGTGTTGTAGAGGCCGCAATATCTGAACAGCAAATGGCTGAGAACGACAATGCTCGCCCAGAAGGCCAGGCCCGTAGGTGAGAACGTATCGAACGAAAGATTCGACCGCGACAGCACCAGGCTGAGCACCATCGCGATCAGGACCATGATGATGTCCTGAAGCATGATGATGGCGCGCCGTATCTTCGGCCGAAGTCCGGACACGGCTTCTACGTATGAGGTCATTGGCTAGTACTGAACTCCAGGCGCGAAGATAGTAGCGCTAAAGTGGCGCCAGATCGACTGTCATCCGCCACCGGCCACCTATCAGAGTGCCAAATCTTCAACCCGCCGCCCTCTATCGCATAGCGCGGAGTTGGGGGCATCACCAGAGAATTTTTGCAAAGAGTTGGGGTTAAGAGACTGGGGTGCAGGACTGCCACAGTGCCCCGGCTCCGCTGCAGCCGTCATAGACGGCAGCGGCAAAGGTATTTGCGCTCAGGGCGCTTTTGATACTTCCATCGAAGCGGGTTGAACCGCATCGGCTATGGAGATGATAGTCGAAAGCTTATCGGTCTTTCCCCAGAAGGCCATCGGCTCATAGTCTGGATAAGGATAGTGGCCAAGGTTGAGGTCTATCTTCCAGCCATATTCCCAAATCCAGGTCTCAACCAATCTACGAACCGAAATCGGCTTCCCCGAGCAGATGTTGATCGGGCCAATGTCTTGCCCCAGCGTCGCAAGTGTACAAAGAAACCTTGAAACGGTCGTCACCGGCAGATAGTCGCGCAACTGCTCACCGCCGGACATGTCGAAGACTTTCTTTCTTTCAGTAACCGCATTACGCAATTGCGAAAGAAGCGAGTTGGAGGACTGACCGTCACCATACAGATAAAATAACCTCGCCCAAACGAGATTAAAGCTATGTTTGGCCGAGAGAAATTGCAACTTCTTGTATAAGGTGTTCTTGGCAAACCCGTAGCAATTGCTCGGTAAGCATATGGTCTCCTCACCGAGAGCACCAGATTGCATACCATATTCGAAGCAAGTTCCTGTCACAGTTAGCGCCGGCAATCCGGTCTTTACAAGCCGAGCGAGGAATGAGTACTGGGCCGGCAGCTCTTTCTCAAAATGGTGCAGCGAGTGGTAGTTCGGCAATCCATCCCATGCAAGATGGATAAGCGCGTCCGGCGAACCTAAGCTCTGCCAGTCAGGCTCGTCGCCAGCGCCTATGGCAATCTGCCGGACTCCCGTCCCCATCTGCAGGACTTCATCCGGCAGGCGCGAAGCGTCGCGCACGCACGCTGTCGTTTCATGACCGCGTCGACACAGTTCGGCCAGGACATGACGTCCAATAAAGCCTGTCGCGCCTGTTACCGCGACGCGCATCAAAATACCTTGAGTTCGGGTATGGACGTCACAAAGCTTGCACCCCATTCGCGGACGTATGCAAGTTGGCTGGTTATCTCTTCAGACAGATTCCATGGAAGGATAACTATGTAGTCTGGCTTTTCGTCGCGAATCTTTTCCTCGCCGGCGATTGGAATCCTGCTTCCTGGCATGAACTTCCCCTGCTTGGCAGGATTGAGGTCCACCACAACGCTTATCAGGTCGGGGCGGACACCGGCATAGTTGAGGAATGTGTTGCCCTTTGCAGCGGCACCGTAGGCGACGACCTTCTTTCCGTCGTCCCGCGCCGCTATGAGAAATGAAAGCAGCGCGTTCTTTACATGATTGGTTCTCCCTTGGAAACCGGCATAACCTTCGCGAGAAGTGAGGCCCGCTGCCCTCTCACGCTCCAGCATCGCTTCAACAGAGGTGCGTTTTTCGCGCTTCCCCGTGTCTTTCCTCTGCGCGAACACACGCAAGCTACCACCATGAGTCGACAACTCTTCGACATCGAAGACAGACAAGCCATTCGCATCGAATATTTGATCTACTGCGGTCAAAGATAGATAGGAGAAATGCTCATGATAAATCGTATCGAACTGGACGAGATCACGTAGATTGAGCAGGGAAGGAAATTCGAAAGTCGAAACGCCGTTCGGTTTCAAGATCCTCGCAAACCCCTTCACGAAATCATTGATATCCGGCACGTGGGCGAGCACATTGTTCGCCGCGGTAAGGTCAGCACCCCGGCCCTCGTTCGCTAGCTTTTGACCGAGTGCCTCGCCGAAAAACGACTGGACTATGTCGATCCCCTTTTCGCGCGCTGCCCTGGCAGTGCTTTCAGTAGGTTCGATGCCAAGACATGGGATGTCGGCTGCCTTGAAATATTGCAACAGATAGCCGTCATTGGCGGCAACTTCGACCACGTGGCTAGCGGGGTTGAGGCCGAACCGTGCAGTCATTGCCTCACAATAGTTCTTGGAATGCTTAAGCCAGGAGGCCGAAAAGCTGGAGAAATACGCATATTCCTGGTCAAATAGTTCGTCAAACCTGGCAAAATCCTCTGTTTGCACCAGCCAACATTGAGTGCAAACGAGAACGCGGAGCGGAAACCACTTCTCCGGACCCCGCATTGCCTCTGCAGTTAGATATGCGTTCGAAGGGGGCGCGCTGCCCAAGTCGACGAAGCTCTGCGTGACCGGCGCACGGCAGTGTCTACAAATCATGTCTTCAAACTCTCGAATGCGCTTGTGATGAAAGGATGGCCTTCGTCGCGAGCCGAGCGTTCGGTGATGGCCAAGGGCCATTCGATGCCGAATGCGGGATCGAGCATGTTGACGGCGTCCTCCGCCTCGGCGGCGTAGGGAGCCGTGTGGAAATAGAGCATCTCGCAATCGCTGCATAGCGTCTGAAAGCCATGGGCGAAGCCTTCAGGAATGTAGAGACTGCTATGATTTTCGGCGCTTAGAACAGCGCCATACCATTTGCCAAATGTGGCAGACCCCTTCCGAAGATCGACGGCAACGTCGAAGACCTCTCCGCGCAAACACGACACGATCTTCGTCTCTTGATATGGCTCACGCTGAAAATGCATGCCGCGCGCCGCTCCGGTGTTCCGTGTCAACGTGTGATTGATCTGGACGATCTTCCGCCCGTCAAGGAAGGGGGCAAACTCGGTGGTGCAGAACAACCGCTCCAAGTAGCCGCGGTGATCGCCGATGACCTTCCGCGCAATCAACAGAAGCCCGGTCAGGGGCGTTTGCTCGACGGAAAAACGCGCGCTCATGGGACGGGGCTATCCAGATAGCTGCCGATCTGTTCCCGACACAACTCAGCCATGTCTTGGCCGCGCGTCCAGGCGTCATGCCATTGAACCGTCTCTTCGAGCGCGCGACGAAGCCTCCAGCGGGGCTGCCATTTCAATCTGACTCGGGCCTTTGAACTCGACAGGGTCAGCATGCCTGCCTCGTGCGGGCGCTCGCCGTCGAAAATCTCCCAGCGCGTCTGCGGAAGTAAGGCATGCAGTGTCTCGACGATCCAGCGTACCGGCTTGGCATCATCCTCGTCCGGACCAAAATTCCAGCCTTCGGCGAAGCCGACATTGTCGCGACACAACGCTTCGGCCACCAGCAGATAGCCAGACAATGGCTCGAGCACGTGTTGCCAAGGACGGGTCGCTTCGGGTGAACGGATGACGAGTGTTTCATTGCGATCGATGGCGCGTAGAAAATCTGGCACCAACCTGTCTGCCGACCAGTCTCCGCCACCTATGACGTTGCCGGCGCGGGCAGTCGCGACGCCAACGCCCGCCGCGGCCAGGAACGAACGGCGGTACGCCGCGGTTACAAGTTCGGAGCAGCCTTTGCTGCTCGAATAGGGGTCGTGACCTCCCATCGCCTCGTCCTCGCGATAGGCCCAAACCCATTCGCGATTCTCGTAACATTTGTCGGTGGTGACGTTGACGACGACCTTGACGGACGGCGTATGTCGAACGGCCTCCAGGAGATGCGCGGTGCCCATGACGTTCGTTGCATAGGTCGCAAGCGGGTCGGAATATGAGCGGCGCACCAGCGGTTGGGCCGCCAAATGCAGCACGATTTCGGGCTCCGCGGACAAAACTGCGTCGCGTAGCCTGCCGGCGTCGCGAATGTCGCAGCGCAAGTCTGCCTCAAGGAACCTGCTCACTCCAGCGATGTCATAGAGCGATGGGGTGGTGTCTGGGTCCAACGAGAGCCCCGTGATCCTCGCTCCCATCGTCGAAAGCCAGATGCAAATCCAGCTACCCTTGAAGCCGGTGTGACCCGTAACAAGAACTCTTTTGCCGGCCCAGAAATCCGGGTTGGGATTGACGGCTGTCATTGCCACACTCGCCATGGCGCCTTGCCGCCCTCCCACAACGCCTCGAGTTGGTGACGATCACGTAGCGTGTCCATGGGTTGCCAGAAGCCATTGTGGCGCCAGGCAGCAAGTTGACCATCTGACGCGAGGGTCTCGAGGGGCTCCCTCTCCCAAACCGTCGCGTCGCCGGAGATGCGGTCGATCACCTGCGGCTCCAATACGAAGAACCCTGCGTTGATCACTCCCCCATCAGCCTTCGGTTTTTCCTGAAATGATTTGACGTCATCACCGTCCAGGTTAAGCGCGCCGAAGCGGCCGGGCGGTGTCGCGGCCGTAAGCGTTGCGAGTTTGCCATGGTGACGATGAAACTCAATGGTTGCCGCAATGTCTATGTCACCAACGCCGTCGCCATAGGTGAAGCAGAAAGTCTCATCGCCTATGTATTCACGCACGCGACGAAGGCGTCCTCCCGTCATGGTGCTATCTCCAGTGTCAATAAGCGTAACCTTCCAATCCTCGGCTCGACTCTGATGCGTTACCATCTGGTTTTTTGCAATGTCAAAAGTTACGTCACACATATGCAGAAAGTAATTTGCAAAATATTCCTTGATCATATATCCTTTATAACCGCAACAAACTATAAATTCATTTATACCGTGCGCTGAATAGCTCTTCATAATATGCCAAAGAATCGGTCGGCCGCCAATTTCTACCAATGGCTTGGGTCGAATAGACGTCTCTTCCGCCAATCGCGTACCGAGTCCGCCGGCGAGTATCACCGCTTTCATTCATAAGCTCCATAGATCCGGGAAGGCGTCGACTACGAGCGCCTAGTTTGCTGGCCCTATTTCCCAAGCTGCTGTTGGCGACATCCTCGATGGATAGTATGCCTTGCCATCGGGGAACGGATGCTTCACCACCGGATGATAGGGTAGCTCCCCGACGGAGCCTCGTACAACCGCCTTCATGAATGGCGAAACGACGGTCCGATATCCGTTCCTGGCAGCTTCGACCGCGAGGATGCCGGCAAGTTCTGCAAACGATAGGTCAGCCGGCAGCTGTCTCAAGAGATTCTCCAGGCGCTTGGCAGGAGCCAACCAAAACATTGGCGTGAAAGTGTCAACACTGCGCTGCAAAAAGACCTCTCCATGATAGCCCGAATGGTATGAAGGGCGGCCATGGTAGGGGCATATCTCGCCATTGCGGTAAGTGCGATAGCCTCCGGTCCAGAGCATGGTCGCGCTATCAGAGTGCAAGGTGCCGCCGACGAAGGCGACATCACCCTGAACCTCACACAGTCCAATTGCCTCGGAAACCCAGTCGGCAGCGTCGATCGCGAGCGCAGAATCCACAACCGCAATGTATTCATGGTCGCTCGACTTTGCGCCAATGACGTGCATCAGCTCGGATACGGTGCTCACAGAGCCCTCGACCTTGCCGTCAGCTCCGCTTTGGTGGGTCGCGATCACAAGCGTTCCTGGCAGTTCGCCGGCCTTGCGCCGGAGCCGCCACATGCCGGCGTGGCCAAACAGCGCGTTCTCGGCGATTTCAACTCTGTCAGCGACCCCCGTTAGCTCGAGATGCTGCGTCAGAACGTGGCTCTGCGAAGTGAGAGTAAAGGGCTTTACCGACGGGTCAGCCGAGGCCGTCGATTGGGAGTGCATGCGCCAGGAATAGATAATTTCGTTCATATGAATTGGAGTGGCCCCATCACGGATAAACCTCAAGAAGGTATCCCAATCGTGACAGCCATCCGCCTTGTTGTCCGTGTAGGCTTCCAGTCTCAGCGCCACGTCTCGACGGATCGCACACATGTGCGCCACGTAACAGCAACCGTAGAACATGATGGGATCCCAATCTCTCTTCATGAAGGGACTGGAGCGAGCGGAATACACACCGCATTTGTCTTCGTCTGAATAGACCAGTTCCGGACGACCGTGGTCGATCAGAAAGGTGGAGATCAGTGCCATGGCATCGGAGGTAATGAGGTCATCGGAATCCATCGGCAGGATGTAGTCGCCTGTCGCGTTTTCGAGACCAACCCGCATACCGCCTAAAATACCCTTGTTCTTTTCCACCCGGACAAGGGTAGCGCGATTGCTTGTCGAGGCAATTTCCTGAAGCGTCGCAACCGTGTCAGGATCGGTTGATCCGTTGTCGACCAGAATCCACTCCAGCTTTTGGTGGCTTTGGTTGTTGACGCATTGAGCAAGCTCAAGGAGGAACCGGCGCTCGGTATTATAGGCCGAGGTAACCACCGATAGGGTGAGTTCTTCAGGTCGACTTGGGCCTAGTGTGCCCGGCATGCGCGCAGCCACCCTCCGGTCGAGCCAGGCTTGATAGTCCTCCGACGGAAGATCGCGCCAGTTCCAGCCCGGCTTCGGATTGAACCATGGCTTGGAGCGGTCGAAATTGACGTTGTAGTACGGATCGTCGATTTCGCCCCAGCGAGCAACAAACCGATCGAGTTCCGCCGAGAAGACCCCTTCCTTGGACAGGGACTCGAAATGGTAGAGCTCAGCCGACGGTTCCTGCACGACGCTGTGCCCCAGGTCGCGCAGGCGCAAACAGAAATCGACGTCATTGTAGTTGAGCGGGAAGCTTTCATCGAAGCCGTTCAGTTCCCAAAACAACCGGGATCCGACCATTAGGCAAGCTCCAGTCACGGCGACGACTTCGCGAGTCAGATAGGCCTCCAAATTGGGACCATACTCACGAGCGGGGCGGCCGATCATGGCATGCGAAGGGCCGGAATCCTGAAACACCACGCCTGCATGCTGAATTGTGTCGTTCTCGAACAGGAGCTTCGCACCAACGCATCCGACACCATCGAGGACACAGATGCGTACCATGCTCTCGATCCAGTCCGGTGTCTTGACCTCGATGTCGTCATTCAACAGCACAAGGTATTCTCCTTGGGCCATTCGCGCTGCGTTGTTGATCTTTTCGGCGAGGTTGAGAACCGGGCTTTCATATTGAACAAGCTTGTGCCGCGGAAAGCGTTGCAGGGCCTCCTGCGCTGCGGCTGGAAGCGGCTCATTGCACGAGAGCACGATTTCGAAGTTCGGGTATGTGGACCGTGCGAGACTGTCCAAGCAATTCTGCAGGATATTTGTACTCCGGCCACGAATGACGCCATTTCGGCCAGCCGTTGGAATAACAATGGAGACCAAGGGAGCAGGGTTGGGTAGGTCGGGAACAGGCCTCCAATTCCCTGGGTAGTTGGTGGGGTGAATGCTCCCTTCAATACCCCTGCGCCTAAAGCAATCTTCAAGAGCCTCCCTTTGTCTTTCCAATATTCCTGCCTTGGCATCGAGATCACCGGCAGTGCTGGTGGCTCCAACGCGCCAATGATACAATACCTTTGGTATATGGACGACTCTTGAGGTTTTTTCCGCAACACGCAGCGCAAGATCGTAATCTTGCGTCCCGTCATACTCCGGCCGAAAACCTCCTACG
This sequence comes from uncultured Alphaproteobacteria bacterium, assembly GCA_963788955.1. GTDB lineage: Bacteria > Pseudomonadota > Alphaproteobacteria > Rhizobiales > Rhizobiaceae > Mesorhizobium. The sequence continues at coordinate 186,942 of CAWBIN010000015.1, forward strand.
GTGTTCACCAAATCCCTGCGATAAACTGAGAGGTGCCCTGTGCACATCCTTGTTAACAGATGCACTGGCGACCAATCAGGCTTGAAGTACGGCGCATAGAACTCGTCGTCCGAATTGGTCTTGTCCTCGTCACTGTAGATCAGATCGACTTCCGGGTACGCACCGATGACGCGCGCATTCTCGAGCAAGGCATCAGGGTGCAGAGTGTCGTCATGGTCCAGCAGGACAACATATTTGCCGCGAGCGCGCCGCAAAGCCCCGTTCGTTGCTTCCGAAATTCCATGATTTCTGTCGCATTCCACGACGGCAAACCGAGGGTCCGCGGCAGCATATTCCTTCAATGTTCGTACAACATTGAAATCGGTGGACCCGTCATCAACGAGAATGTGTTCCCAAATCCCAAACGACTGGTCCACCACCGAATTGAGCATCGCCCGCAGTGCACCGTCGTCCGTGTTGAAGACCGGCGTCAGAATCGAGAAGAGGAGTTCTTCAGGATCGTGACGGCTGTCGGCGAAATCGCTTACTTGCCGAAAATCAGGGACAATGTGCTTGCCGAGAACGGATGAGGCGTTGCCATTCATCTGCCGCCAGATGCTGCGGCGAACACTATCTCTGTGCCAGGCGTCGCCGGGTGAATTGGCGTTGGCGGCACGGCTCAATCGCGACCATAGGCCCCGTATGCCCTCATGCCGCAGCACGATCCAGCCAATCTTCAACAAGGGCCGCACGCCGCCGGCACGCCGGCGCATGGTCCTGGCAAGGCGGACCGTCTTGCGAGGCTCTATCAACACCTGAATTGCTCGCGATTGCCTGGAGATCAAACGGCGAGCAGACCCAAGCAAACGAGCTATCTTTCTCGCGATCACTCGGACAGCTCTTAGCGGCCCGGTTATTCGCCAACTGTTTGAGGCCCGCAGCGCAGCGACCTCTCCCCGGTATGCATGAAGTTCGCCTTTCAGCGCCTTGATAGTGTCCTCGGCGCTTGCGAATGCCTCCTGCAGTTTCGCTCTTGCTTCCAGCGATTCCGACAATTCGTCTTCCACTGACAAGAGCCGCTCGCTGATGCCCTGCACTTCCTCACTGAACCTCTGCGTCTTCTCGCCAAGATGGACGACTTCCGCCTCGAGATTTGCGATTGAATCCTCGGGATGAACCGTTCTCGCCGTGGAGGAAGCCCCGGCAGAGAAATGAGCCCGCTCATACATTTGACCGTCATATGGCAATCGACCAGGCAAAACCTGTTCAATCTCGCCGCGAATGCGCTCCCTGCCCAGTCGATTGTCTTCTGGCAGTCCCTTGCGCAAAATGACGCAGGAGTTTGTGAACTCTATCGAATTGATCGTCGCGAGCCACGTGAGATCAGTCGGGCCAATATCGTGGTGATTGAGGATGGGAATGACGAGTTCCCATGATTGTTGATTCACGTCCCAATGTTCATGATTGACGACATCGGCGAGGCGCTTGAAGAAGGACATCGCCGAGCCAGGCGTGAAGAGCCCCCCTTGCAGCTCCGGGAAGTAGCTGGCGTGCATGTCTTCCACGACGTAGATTCCGTCTCGCGCCAGCTTCGGAAACAGCAGCAGGAACGATTTGATCATGTCGCCTGACCGGTGCGAACCGTCATCGATCACGATGTCGAGCGTTGCCTTAAGTGTGGCGCTCCATTCGGGATTCGTGGCGTCGGCAACTATCACGCCGATGCGTTCGTCGTCGAATGTCAGTCGGCCGACTGCCTGGTCGATGTCGACGCCCGTTATCTCCCGGGCATGCTCGAAATATTTAGCCCAAATCTCGAGCGAGCCGCCATTCTGCACACCGATTTCGAGCAGACGAAGGGGCTTGTGGCGCAGCGGCTCGAAGAGCCTTTCGTACATGTTGAGGTAGTGATCCCACTTGTCTGACACTTTGCCACGGTGTGCGTCAAATAGCTCATTGAGCGGTCTTTGCGTCATTCAGCATCTTCGCGATTTACCGTCTTTTGGGATTTCCAGCTGTTTTCGGCGGCCTTGACCGCCAACAGCTCCCTCAACAGCCCACGCTCTCCTGCGGGGTTATGATCCTTGCATTTGAATTCGGCGCCGTGATAGAGGACCGGCTGACCAGAAGCAATAGCTTGCTTCAAGGGTGGCCATGGCCGCCAAAGTCGCCGAATTAGGATGGGTCGGCTGGTAATTGAGGTAGGTTGACGCCGGTCCTGTTGGCATGATGCGCATCGTATCAACCAGATTTGATGGTTCTTGGCCCCAGTAGAGGCACGATGCTGGCGACAATCCCTCAGAACGAATGACGTGTGCTCTATCGCGAGTTGTAGAGACGCCTGAGTTTGGTTTGAGCGTCACCGAGTTTCCCTGAATTGGCCGATGAAATGACAGTTATGACTTTCCCCGACGCCGTCACGGACATCAGCGAGGCCATCAAGAAACACCATCTGGCGACGACGTTTGGCTGGCAAGATGTCGCCCAGCGCTATCGCCGTTCACGGATCGGGGCATTCTGGCTCACCATCAACATGAGCGTGATGATCGGTGCCCTGGGACTTATTTTCGGCAATCTTTTTCGAACGCCGATGCAAGAGTTCCTTCCGTTTGTCGGATGCGGCCTGATTGTCTGGGGTTTTATCTCCTCTTGTCTAAGCGATGGCTGCACCAGCTTCATAGGCGCCGAAGGCATCATCCTCCAAGTCCGAATGCCTTTGTTCACTCATGTGATGAGGACACTTTGGCGCAATACAATAGTGTTTGCGCATAATTTGGTGGTCATACCCGTCGTGCTGGTTATTGTAGCGGCACCTATTTCATGGGTCGCGATACTGGCCCTGCCTGGGTTTATACTCGTCTCGCTTAACCTTCTGTGGATGATGCTTGTCCTTGCGACAATTTGCGCGCGCTTCCGCGATATGACGCAGGTGATGCAAAACTTTCTTCAAGTGATTTTCTATCTGACCCCAATCATCTGGCAGATCAAGACATTGCCGGCGGGTATGCCTCAGTACCTTTTCGATTTAAATCCGTTTTACCATCTGATTACGCTGATCCGCGGTCCGTTGCTCGGCCAGGTTCCGTCACCTGTCACCTGGCTTTACGCAATAGCGATGTTAGCCGTTGGCTGGCTGTTCGCGTTGTGGCTGTTCGGCCGCTATCGCAAGCGCATCCCGTACTGGTTGTAGTTGCATGGCTAAGATTCATCTGGATAAGGCCTCGGTCTCCTTTCCCGTTTACAACGCTGCGAGCCGGTCTTTGAAGAACCGGGTTCTGAAGGTTGCGACCGGCGGCGCCATCGAAAGACGATTCGACGGGCTGGTCGTCGTCAAAGGTCTCGACGAGATTGACCTCGCAATCCATGAGGGCGAACGAGTAGGGCTTGTCGGCCACAACGGTTCCGGCAAGACGACGCTGCTTCGATTGCTTTCAGGCATCTACGCGCCGACCTCGGGAAGCGCGGCAATCGACGGCGAATGCGTCTCGCTTATCAACATTGGGCTTGGCATAGACCCCGAAGCCACAGGGCGAGAAAATATCAAATTGCGGGCCGCAATGATGGGCATGACGGCGAAGGAACTTAGCTCGAGATACGATGAAATTGCCGAATTCTCAGGGCTTGGAGACTTTTTGGACATGCCCTTCCGTACCTACTCCTCAGGGATGCAGCTCCGGTTGGCTTTCGCAACTTCAACGTCAATCCGACCCGAAATTCTGATCATGGACGAGTGGCTCTCGACAGGCGATGAAGACTTCAAGGATCGAGCAAGACAACGGCTCAACGAGATCGTGAGCTCGACCAAGATCCTGATCTTGGCCAGCCATTCGAGGGAATTGCTGCTAGGGAATTGCGATCGATTAATTTGGCTGGAGCACGGCCGGGTAAGAATGGATGGCCCGGCTAAAGCGATTGCGGATGAGTATTTCGGCCGATAGCGGTCGCGGCGTCAGCTTTCGCCGCCTCCTGCGGTGCGATCCTCGAACGACCGAACTCGTTCACGCGCCCAATGCCTGCCTCGTCTCGCCACCCATCAGCCGACGCACCACCTTCTCCGTCGACTCGCGCCACGCCGGCGCGGTCCATCCAAACGTGGCCGCGAATTTCACGCTGGAAAGCCGCGAATTGGCCGGGCGCTTTGCCTTGGTCGGATAGTCACTGGTCGCGATGTCGCGTACCCGCGCATGAGGGCCGCCAGACGCCCGGCTTGTGTCCATGATCTGGCGGGCAAAGCCGCTCCAGTTCGTCTCCCCGCTGCCCGCCAGGTGATAGACGCCGTGGGCGGCAAAGTTGCCGTCGTCCTGCAGCATCGCCGCCGTATGCACAACGGCGTCGGCGATGTCGAGTGCCGATGTTGGATTTCCCCATTGGTCGGCTACCACCGAGATCTCGTCACGATCGGCGGCAAGCCTGAGCATGGTCTTGACGAAATTCCTGCCGAAGGGGCTGTAGACCCAGGCCGTGCGCAGGATCAGGTGGCGCGGATTGGCCGCCGCCACGGCTTTTTCGCCGGCAAGGTTGGAGGCGCCGTAGACGCCGAGCGGCGCGCTCGCGTCGGTCTCGACATAGGCGCTGTCCTTTGCGCCGTCGAAAGACATAGTCGGTCGACAGATGGATCACAGGAACACCGAGGCGCGCCGCTGCCTCCGCCACCTTGCCCGCGCCAACGGCGTTCACCGTGAAGGCCAGGTCAGGCTCGTCCTCGGCCTGGTCGACAGCGGTGTAGGCGGCGGCCGAAACGATGATGTCCGGACCTGCCGCCGCCAGCGCCTCGAATACGGTCTCGGGCCGCGCCAGGTCGAGCGCCGGCCGGCCGACGGCGATCACCTCCACGCCCGTGACCGCGCGCGCCACCTCGCTCAGGCTGGTAGCGACCTGGCCCTCGCGTCCGGTGACGACAAGCCTCACGCCGCGCCCTTCCTGTCTTCAGCCGGTCTGTCTTCAACCGGGCTCTGGCCCAGCCGCTCGCCGGCATAGCGCTGCTCGCGAATCGGTCCCCACCACCATTTGTTGTCGAGGAACCAGTCGACCGTCCTTGCCAGGCCGCTGTCGAAATTCTCCTTTGGCGACCAGCCGAGGTCACGGCTTATCTTGGAGGCGTCGATGGCATAGCGGCGGTCGTGGCCGGGGCGGTCGGTGACGAAGGAGATCAGGTCGCGGTAGTGCTTGCCACCGGCGCGCGGCCTTCTCAGGTCGAGAAGATCGCAGATGGTCTCGACGACACTCAGATTGGTGCGCTCGGAATTGCCGCCGACATTGTAGCTCTCGCCCGCTTGCCCCTTTGTCGCGACAAGCTCGAGCGCGCGCGCATGATCCTCGACGAACAGCCAGTCGCGCACATTGGCGCCGGCGCCGTAAACCGGCAGCGGCTTTTCGTCGAGCGCGTTCAGGATGACCAGCGGAATGAGCTTTTCGGGAAAGTGATAGGGGCCGTAGTTGTTCGAGCAGTTGGAAAGCACGACCGGCAGGCCATAGGTCTCATGCCAGGCGCGCACCAGATGGTCCGACGCCGCCTTGGAGGCGGAGTATGGCGAGGACGGCGCATAGGGCGTCTCCTCGACGAACATGCCGCCGTCGAAGGGAAGATCGCCAAACACCTCGTCGGTCGAGATGTGGTGGAAGCGGAAGCGGGTCTTGCGGTCCTCCGGCAGGCCGCGCCAGTATTCCAGGGTCGTATTCAGCAGCCGATAGGTGCCGACGATGTTGGTCTCGATGAAGGTGCCCGGACCGTCGATCGAGCGGTCGACATGGCTCTCGGCGGCCAGGTTCATGACGATGTCGATGTCGTCGCGGCGCAATATGTCGAGCACCGCCCTCTCGTCGCAAATGTCGGCCTGCTCGAAGCGGTAATTGTGCGCATTCTCGATCGGCCGCAGCGAGGCAAGGTTGCCGGCATAGGTGAGCTTGTCGAGATTGGTCACCCGGTAGGCCGGATTGGCGCACAAATGCCGGCACACGGCCGAGCCGATGAAGCCGGCGCCGCCAGTCACCAGGAAATTCATGCCGCTCTCCTTACGCGAACAGTCATCACGGGAACACCTCCGCGCCGGCAAGGAGCGGCGCCTTGAGGTCCTTGTCCGAAAGCTGGAACCCGCCCGATACCGCCGGCCATTCTATGCCGATGGCAGGATCGTCGAAACGGATCGACCGGTCATGCGCCGGCGAATAGGTGTCGGTGACCTTGTAGAGAACCTCGGTGTCCGGCACGAGCGTGATGAAACCGTGAGCGAAGCCCTTCGGCACCAGGATCTGGTTGCCCTTCTCGGCCGAGACTTCGAGGGCGACCCATTTTCCGAAGCTTTTCGAGCCGCGGCGGATATCGACCGCGACGTCGAGGATCTTGCCTCTGATGACGCGCAGCAGCTTGTCCTGGGCGCGCGGCGGAAGCTGGTAGTGCAGCCCCCGCACCACGCCCGCGGCGGCGGAATAGGAGTGATTGTCCTGCACGAAGCGCAGGTCGATGCCGGCCTCGGCGAAGCGCTCGGCATTCTAGGTTTCAGATGAAAAAGCCGCGCGCGTCGCCGTGCCGCTTCGGCACGATCTCCAGCACGCCGTCGAGACCGAGTTGCCTTACCTCCAGCACCTAGTTCTCCGTCAGGTCGGTGACGCGCCTGCGTAGATAGGCGGCATATTCGTTCTTTCCGAGGCGGGTGGCGCGCTGCAGCACCTTGTCTGCCGTCAGCCAGCCCTGTTCGAAGGCGATCTCCTCCGGGCAGGCGACCTTGATGCCCTGGCGGTGCTCGATCGTGCGCACGAAAGACGAGGCTTCATGCAGGCTGTCATGGGTGCCGGTGTCGAGCCAGGCATAGCCGCGGCCGAGCTGATGGACGTGCAGGTGCCCGCGTTCGAGATAGACGTTGTTGACCGCCGTGATCTCAAGCTCGCCGCGCTCCGAGGGCCGGATCGTCGAGGCGATGTCGACGACATCATTGTCGTAGAAGTAAAGGCCGGTGACGGCCCAGTTGGACTTTGGCTTCTGCGGCTTTTCCTCGATCGTCAGGGCGGTGCCGCTGAGCTTGTCGAACGACACCACGCCATAGCGTTCCGGATCGTCGACATGATAGGCGAACACCGACGCGCCGCTTTCGCGGGCCGCAGCCGTGCGGCAAAGCTGCGACAGCCCTTCGCCGAAATAGATGTTGTCGCCAAGGATCATCGACACGTTGTCCTTGCCGATGAACTCACGGCCGATGATGAAGGCTTCGGCAAGCCCGTTGGGATGCGGCTGCTCCGCATAGGAGAACTCAAGCCCGAACTCCGAGCCGTCGCCGAGCAAGATCCCGGAAAGCCGGCAGGTCACGTGGAGTTGAGATGATCAGGATATCGCCTGATACCGGCGAGCATCAGCACGCTCAGCGGATAATAGATCATCGGCTTGTCGTATATTGGCAGGATTTGCTTAGAGACTGCCAATGTTAGCGGATAAAGACGTGTTCCGCTGCCTCCCGCAAGGATAATTCCTTTCAACAAGCTCTCCTTGAATTACAGAGGGCCCCGCCCTGACATCAAGTTGCCCGTGCTTAGGTTTCGCGCAATGGCTTGTCAATCTCGCTGCTGGTCGCGCCTGGTGATCTCACTGGCGAAACGAGCTGCAGGCGAAAGTTGGCCGGAGGAACCGACCACCTATTTCCGCCACCACCTGGCAGTGGCCAAGGCATGAGAAAGCCGGCGGGATCTCCGCCGGCTGGCCTTCATTTGGTGGATGTCAGGAGCTGTGGATGTCAGGGCCGCTTCGGCAGCAGCGACCATACGGCCGGCACCAGGCTGGCTGCGAGCGCCACCTTGATCAGGTCGCCGACGATGAAAGGCACGACGCCGAACTGCCATGACTTTTCCGCGCCGATCAGCAGCGCCAGCCAGGCAAAGCCCATCGCCATCATGACGATTTCGGCGACCAGCATCGCATTGAAAAGCTTGACCGGGTGGCGATCCCAGCCACGGTCGGCGGCCCAGCCGACGATGGCGGCCATGACAACGAAGCCGGCAAGATAGCCGCCGGTCGAGCCCAGCATGTAGGCGATGCCGATGCCCTTTTCCGGCGTGCTCTGGAAGACCGGGAAGCCCATGGCGCCCTCGGCCATGTAGAGAAGCAGCGTGGCGACGCCGAGGCGCAGGCCGAATGCCGCGGCGATCAGCAGGACGGCCAGCGTCTGCAGCGAAATATCGACCGGGCCGAGCACGACCTTCGTCTTGGCCGACAAGCGTCAGCAGCAGCGTGCCGGCAATCGCCAGCAACAGCTGCGTCGCCAGGCGCGTCGCGCCTTTTTCAGGCAGAGCCAGAGAAACAAGCGGACGCATCGTCGTTGCAATTGCCATGGTCTTCCCCATTCCGGACAGCCGCCAACATGCAGCCTCGCATTTTCCTATATTGGCTTCCGTGTTATGCGGCAATCGGTTTTGCCACCTCAGGAACAGAGCTCCTCGCCGCCATGGCCCTGAAATTCGACACCAGCTTCGATCCTGCCTACGGCCAGGCCGTAACCGTCGCGCCGGACGTCCAACGCATCACCGCCCGAAACCCGAGCCCGTTCACCTTTCACGGCACCAACAGCTATCTCGTCGGGCGGGACACGCTGGCGGTCATCGATCCCGGACCGGATGACGACTGCGCATCTTCGAGACATTGCTCGAAGCCATCGGGCAGCGGCCGGTCAGCCACATCTTCGTCAGCCACACGCATCGCGACCATTCACCGCTGGCGGCCCGGCTGAAGGAGCGCACACGGGGCGATCGTGCTGGCGGAGGGGCCGCATCGCCCGGCGCGGCCGCTGCGCATCGGCGAGATCAACCCGCTCGACGCCAGCGCCGACACGGCTTTCGCCCCGGACATGGCGCTCAAAGACGATACGCTGGTCGATGGCGACGGCTGGGCGATCAGAACGGTGCTGACGCCGGGCCATGCCGCCAATCACGCGGCCTTTGCGCTGGAAGGAACGCGGCGTCTTGTTTTCGGCCGATCACGTGATGGCGTGGGCGACCTCGATCGTGGCGCCGCCGGACGGCGCCATGGCCGACTACATGGCCTCGCTCGACCGGCTGATCGAGCGCGGCGACCGTCTGCTTCTGCCCGGTCACGGCGGTCCGGTGACGGCGCCGCGCGGCTTTATGCGCGGGCTGAAGACTCACCGCAAGATGCGCGAGCGGGCGATCCTGGAGCGCATCCGGGGCGGCGACAGGACGATCAAGGCGATGGTCGCGGCGATCTATCGCGACACCGATCCGCGCCTGCATGGCGCCGCCGGCCTATCCGTGCTTGCGCATCTGGAAGATCTGGTGGCGCGCGGCCTTGTCGTCACCGATGGCGACCCGGCCATCGACGGCGTTTTCAGGCCGGCGCTGTAGACATTATTCGGCCGGCGCTGCCCCCACCTGGCCGGCCGACTTCCTGGTCGAGCTCGCCCAGGAACTCCACGATGCGGGCGGCATTGTCGCCGAGGTCGTATTGGCCGTAGCGCGAGGCGGACCGCATGTCGACGATGACGGTGTCGCCATCGTCGGTCACGCGGATCGCGACATCGGCCGGAAGGCCAAGCACGAAGCTCTTGGCGAGCGCATTGATCGTCACTTCGCTTTGCCCGTCGGTTTCAGGGTACGGCGCCTGAAGCTGCCAGTCGCGCCGGTCTAGCACCGTCTCGACAGCATCGACGACGGTTTCGAAGGGCAAATTGTAGCTGCGACTGGTGACCAGAGGATAGGCATCACCTTGCAGGCTTTGCTCGCCTGGCGTCGGCGTCGATAGCACGTTCATGCCCTTGGTGCGGTCCGACGTGTCGATCGCCGGCGGATCGTCGAAATCGGTCGAGATGTCGCTCAGTGGCGGCGAAATCGTCGCCCAATAGGCGGCGGCGCCATAGGGGGCGAGCACCAGAAGCGCCAGCAGAGCGCCGACGGAGAGATCGCGGCCGCCGCGGTCGCCGAAATTCCACAGCCTGGAGAAGGCAAGTCCGGCGAACAAAAGGGCAAAGGCGGCGAGCAGCGCGACGATCGCCAATACCCAGAGGAAAACAGGTGTTTCGACGAGATCGAAACGGTGGCCAACGAGCACAGTGAGCAGCAGGACCAGCGAAAAAGCCGCTGTCCCGCGCGACCATCCGGCCGCTCGCGACGTCTGTCGTTCAGGAATACTAACCATTCTCAGCCGCACCACCCCATGCCCGAACCGAGACTTAAAACGTTTTGGCTCGGGCTTGAAGCCGAAAGACGCAGCATGCCCATCAATCCGTCGGCAGGCGATAGTCCTTGAACTGCTCGCGCAAGGTGATCTTCTGGATCTTGCCGGTGGCGGTATGCGGAATTTCACCGACGAAGGCGACGTCGTCGGGCATCCACCATTTGGCCACCTTGCCGTTCATGAAATCGAGGATATCGGTCTTGCTCGGCTCCTTGCCCGGCTTGCGCACGACGACGAGCAAGGGCCGCTCGCCCCATTTGGAATGCGCAACGCCAATGGCGGCCGCCTCGGCGACATCCGGATGACCGACCGCAAGGTTTTCGAGATCGATGGTCGAGATCCATTCGCCGCCCGATTTGATGACGTCCTTGGCGCGGTCGGTGATCTGCATGTAGCCGCCTGGATCGATATGGGCGACGTCGCCGGTGTCGAACCAGCCTTCGGCGTCGAACTGCTCGGCGCCGACGCCGCCATAATAGGCGCGCGCGACGGCCGGCCCGCGCACCTTGAGACGTCCGAAGGTCTTGCCGTCCCAGGGCAGCGCGTTGTTGTCGTCGTCGGTCACCTTCATTTCGACGCCGAAGGGCGGATAGCCCTGCTTGCCCTGGATATCGAGCCGCGCCTCGCCCTTCAGCCCTTCATAGTCCGGCTTCATGGTGCACAGCGTGCCGAGCGGCGACATCTCGGTCATGCCCCAGGCATGGATGACCTGGACATCGTAATTGTCCTGGAATTTTTTGGTGATTGCGCGCGGACAGGCCGAGCCGCCAATGACGACCTTGCTCAGATGGGGAAGCTTCTTGCCGGTTTCCTCCAGATATTGCAGCAGCATCATCCATACGGTCGGCACGGCGGCGCTGAAGGTCACCTTCTCGGTATCGAGCAGTTCGTAGATCGAGGCGCCGTCCATCTTGCAGCCGGGCATCACCAGCTTGGCGCCGATCATCGGCGCGCTCTGGCCAAGGCCCCAGGCATTGGCATGGAACATCGGCACCACCGGCAGGATGGTGTCGCGGGCCGAGATGCCCATGGCGTCGGGCATGGCGGCGATCATGGCGTGCAGCACGTTCGAACGATGGCTGTAGAGAACGCCTTTGGGATCGCCCGTCGTGCCCGAAGTGTAGCACATGCCGGCGGCGGTGTTTTCGTCGAAGGTCCTCCAGGCGAAGTCGCCGTCGGTCTCGGCCAGCCATTCCTCGTAGGCGACGGCGTTCGGCAATGCCGTCTCGGGCATGTGCGCGCTGTCGGTCAGCACGATCACACGCTTCAGCGATTTGACCGATCCGGCGATCTTCTCCAGCAGCGGCACGAATGTCAGGTCGACGAAGACTGCCTTGTCCTCGGCGTTGTTCATGATCCAGGCGATCTGCTCGGGGAAGAGCCGCGGATTGAGCGTGTGATAGATCGCGCCGATGCCCATGATGCCGTACCAGGCCTCGATATGGCGTGCGGTGTTCCAGGCCAGCGTCGCGATGCGGTCGCCAAGCGCGAAACCGTCACGCTCAAGCCGTTGCGCCACTTTCAGGGCGCGGCGGTGGATTTCGGCGTAGGTGGTGCGCACGATCGGCCCTTCGATCGATCGCGACACGATCTCGCGGCTGCCATGCTGGCGTTCGGCATTGTCGATCAGCTTGTGGCAAAGCAGCGGCCATTCCTGCATCAATCCGAGCATGTCTGTTCCTCCCCTGCGCTTTTTCACGTCTATGCTTTTGCCCCATTGTGGGACGAACCGACGGATTGTCCAGCCATCCCGGTGCATTGGCCGAAATGACAAGGAAAACCGCCACAATCCGGCCATCGTCGGCGTTAAGCTCTGTTAATGGGCAGGGGTGCGATTGGCGAATGGAAGAGGTTCGCATGGACGCGCAGCTCGACGACAAGGCACTTGAAAACACACTTGCCGAAAGTCTGGCCGATTTGGTGCCTGACGCCAAAACCGTCTCCGAAGATGAATTCGTCGAGGTTGTCGGCGGCGCCCTCGAGGCGGTCGGCGGCACGCTGCTATTCAAGATGTGCGTCGACAATGGCGGCGAAGGCCAGCATGTCGCAGCGGCATGCGTGGGCGACGGCGGCAATCGCCAGTTCCTGCTGCTGACCCTGCCAACGGTCGGCGGCGCGCTGAAGGTCGAGACGGCGTCGAGAAGCACCAATCCAGTGGCCGGCATCGCTGCCGCCTATGCCGGGCTGATGGACGTGTTCAAGACTGCGGCCTGAAAGTTTCTCGGACAAGGCTAGTTGACCGCAAGCCAGGTGCGGGTTTGGCTTGGCCTTGCACTTGGTGCTTGCCCGACACACCTATTCCGGACGGCGCCCCATGCCGGACAAGGAAAACCCGCCAATGGACAAGATCGCAAATCCCGCACCCGGCTTCCAGCGCAATCCTGACAAGGTCATCACCATCGAGCCCTATCACGGCACTGTCAGGGTGCGTGCCGGCGAAACGGTGATCGCCACGTCGACGACCGCAAAGCTCCTGTCGGAGCCGCCCTATGCCCAGGTTCTCTACATTCCCTTCGACGACATCGATTTCAGCCGGTTGGCCAAGACCGAGCACTCGACGCACTGCCCTTACAAGGGAGATGCCAGCTATTGGAGCGCACTGCCGGCTGGAGAGGCCGGCAAGGACGCGATGTGGGCCTATGAGCGCCCCTTCGACGAGATGACGGAGATCCGCAATCACGGCGCCTTTTATCCCGGCAAGGTGACGATCGAAGCGACGCCGGCCTAAGCGTTCCGAGCCGAGCACTCACCCAAGGGTGCGTGCGTTGAGACTCAAATCAGGCTGATCCGATCAGTCGGTGGTGCCGTCATTGCCTACGCCATCGGCTTCATCGAGCCGCACGAAGGTCACGCCCTTTTGCTTGAGCGACAGCAGGCCCTGCACCACGCCTTCGCCGGCGGCATGGGTGGGCTGGTTGATATGGGCAATGATCACGTCGCCATCCTTGGCGGCGGCGATGCGCCGGGCGGTTTCCTTCGCACCCAGCAAAGAGCCGCCGTCGCCGTTTATCGAAAAGCCGGCGATCTTGAAACCAAGCTTGCGGATCATGGCGATGGCGGATGGGCTGTATTCGGCGGTCGCGCCGCGAAACCATTTCGGCGCCGGCTCGCCGGTGCGGGCGAGGGCTGCGGCGCCCGATTCGACTTCGGCCAGCACGGCGTCGGGACTGCCGGCGCTGCGGATGCCATAGATTTTTCGCGGCGTGTCGACTGCCGGAATATGGCGGCCGCCATGGTTCTCCAGCTCGAACAAATCGGGATGCGCGCGCATGATCTCGATCGCCGCTTCATTGCGCTTCAGCCAGATGCCGGTGACGAAAATCGTCGCCGGGATCCTGTTGTCGACCAGCGCCGAGAGTATCCTGGTGTCGGACTGGCCGCCGCAGGCGTCCAGTGTCAGCGCCACGCGGCCGCTGCCGGTCCGCGGCGTCAAATGCAGCGTAGGTTCGAGAAGCGGTGCGGTGTGACCTGCCGACACGGTGCAGGCCGAGATCGCTATCGCGCAAAGATATTTTCCGAGCAGGCGCATGATTGATTTCCGGATATAGGAGCGGATCCCTGCGGGAGCCGCGCCAAGAAAACCCGCATCAAGGCGAAAATCGGGACGGCGCGCATGCCAAAAGCGGCCGTGGCGACAATTTCCTGGTGTGTGACTTTTCAGCGAGTGGCGCGAACCACGGGCGGCGGTTGCACAGCGACCTCGGTCTGCGCCAGGATTTCGCGCACGGCCTCGATGACAGGCTCGACTTCCAGGCGCCAAACGCAGCAGGATTTGCTTGGGTCCGGCCAACGGCACAGATCGCGCGCCACGCATTCGCACGGCATGGAAGGCTGAAGGCAAATGCTCGGCGCACCGACCGGCGCCCAGCGGGTTGGCCTTGTCTGGCCGAAAAGGCCGACAACAGGGGTTCCCGCCGCAGCGGCCATATGCATCGGGCCACTCTCATTGCCGAGGAACAGCCGCGCTTCCTCCAGCAATGCCAGCAACGTTTCGAGCGACAGGACGCCGACGAGGTTGACGACGGCCGATGCGGTCCCGGCGACGATCCGTTCGGCCGGCTTGCGCTCGCCCGGGCCGCCGACAAGCACGAAGTCCAGCCCGGTCTCGCGCGAGATTTCGTCAATCACGGCGGCGAAGCGTTCCGGCTGCCATTGCCGGCCGCGGAAGCTCGCTCCGGCATGCACCGCGACGAAGGCGTTTCGCCGGAGCCCGTGCCCGTTCAGCAAGTCCTGGACGCGAGCCGTTTCCAGCGGCAGCGGCTTGATCGAAGGCGTTCTGACGCGCAGATCGATCCCAAGCGCCTCCAGCGGCGAAAGGTAGCGGTAGAGATAGTGCCTTTCACCGTAGCCGAACCGCGTGACCCGAATGTTTGCCGGATTGCGCTCGTACCAGCGCAAGGGCCTGTCAGTCGGGTGATAGCCTACCCTGGTCCTGGCGTTGACGAGCCTGACGACGACCCGAGAGGTTTTCGAATCGCTCAGGTCGATCGTCATGTCGAAGCGGTGCTGACGCAGCCTGCGCACCATCGAATAGAACTCACGCCCGCGTTGCAGCGGTGAACCACGCAGGCGCGCGCGGCTGAAGGTGACGACGTCGGAGGCGATGCCGTGGGCGGTGAGGAAACTTGCGAAGTGCGCCTCGCAGAGGAATACGATCCTGACGCCCGGATATTCGAGCTGCAGGTTTTTTGCCAGCGTGGAGGCGAGGACAATATCGCCCATGTACTTGGTCTGGAGGATCAGGATCGAGCGGACGGGAGCGGGGGAAAACTGTAGCATCTGTTTCGGGCACCGGGGGTCGGGCTTGGGAAACTGGGCGGAAACGATGTCGAGATTGAGAACTGTCACGCGCAACTTCGCGTGACTTTGCTCACAAAATCGTAAGTTGGCAACCGCGCAGCCGGAGCCAATCGACAGTCATCGATCGGTCATCCATGGCAATAGTCGCGGCCATCAGGCGCGCGGCGCAGATGCCTTTGCCACCAGCACCGCCGCCTGCGCGGCGGCCAGCCTGGCGATCGGCACGCGGAAGGGCGAGCAGGAGACATAGTCGAGGCCGGTCTCCTCGCAGAAGCGGATCGAAGCCGGATCGCCGCCATGTTCGCCGCAGATGCCGAGCTTCATGCCCGGGCCTGGTCGCCCTGCCCCTTTCGGCGGCGATGCGGATCAGTTCGCCGACGCCGTCGAAATCGAGCGAGACGAAGGGATCCTTCTCGATGATGCCCTTCTGGCGATAGGTCTTGAGGAACGAGGCGGCATCGTCGCGCGAGATGCCGAAGGTGGTCTGGGTCAGGTCGTTGGTGCCGAAGGAGAAGAATTCGGCGGCTTCGGCGATCACATGGGCGCGGAGGGCCGCGCGCGGCAGCTCGATCATCGTGCCGACGAGATATTCGATCTTGATGCCGGCCTCGTCCATCACGCTCTTGGCGACGGCATCGATGCTCGCCTTGACGTAGTCGAGCTCCGTCATCAGGCCGACCAGCGGCACCATGATTTCGGGCACCACCGGCGCGCCGGTCTTCCGGCCGGCCTCGACGGCCGCCTCGAAGATGGCGCGCGCCTGCATCTCGGCGATCTCGGGATAGGAGATGGCCAGCCGGCAGCCGCGATGGCCGAGCATCGGGTTGAACTCGTGCAGGGCATCGACGCGCTGCGCGCAGCTCTGCCGGCGACACGTCATGCGCGGCGGCGACATCGGCGATCTCCTCGTCCGTCTTCGGCAGGAATTCGTGCAGCGGCGGATCGAGCAGGCGGATCGTCACCGGCAGGCCGTGCATGATCTCGAAGAGTTCGACGAAATCCGAGCGCTGCATCGGCAGGAGCTTGGCAAGCGGCGGCGCGCCGGCCTTGTCGGTGTCGGCAAGGATCATCTCGCGCATGGCGACGATGCGGTCGCCCTCGAAGAACATGTGCTCGGTGCGGCAGAGGCCGATGCCTTCGGCGCCGAAGGAGCGCGCCACGCGCGCATCGGCCGGCGTTTCGGCATTGGTGCGCACCTTCATGCGGCGCGCGGCGTCGGCCCAGTCCATGATCGCGGCGAAATCGCCGGACAGCTCCGGCTGCAGCATCGGCACTTCGCCCTTCAGCACCTGGCCGTTGCCGCCGTCGATGGTGATGATGTCGCCCTTCTTCAAGGTCTGTCCCGATCGCCATCAGCGTGTCGGTGCTTGTAGTCGACGCGCAGCGTGCCGGCGCCGGAGACGCAAGGCATGCCCATGCCGCGTGCCACGACCGCCGCATGGCTGGTCATGCCGCCGCGCGTGGTCAGGATGCCTTCGGCGGCGTGCATGCCGTGGATGTCTTCGGGGCTGGTCTCGATGCGCACCAGGATCACCTTGCGGCCTTCGCCTTGGCGTCCTCGGCATCTTCCGAGGTAAAGACGATCTCGCCGGTGGCGGCGCCCGGCGAGGCCGGCAGGCCGGTGCCGATCACGTCGCGCGCGGCCTTCGGATCGATGGTCGGGTGCAGCAGCTGGTCGAGCGAGGCGGGATCGATGCGGGCGACCGCCTCCTCCTTGGTGATCAGGCCTTCGCTTCGGCCATGTCGACGGCGATCTTCAGCGCCGCCTTGGCGGTGCGCTTGCCGGAGCGGGTCTGCAGCATCCAGAGCTTGCCGCGCTCGATGGTGAATTCGAGGTCCTGCATGTCGCGGTAGTGGGTTTCCAGCCTGTCGCAGATGGCTGAGAAGTCCTGGAAGGCTTCCGGCATCAGCTTTTCCAGCGACGGCTTGTCGGAGCCGGCGGCGATGCGGGCAGCTTCGGTGATGTTCTGCGGCGTGCGGATGCCGGCAACGACGTCCTCGCCCTGCGCATTGACCAGGAATTCGCCGTAAAGCTGCTTCTCGCCGGTCGAGGGATTGCGGGTGAAGGCAACGCCGGTGGCCGAGGTATTGCCCATATTGCCGAACACCATGGCCTGGACGTTGACCGCCGTGCCCCAGCTTTCGGGGATATCGTGCAGGTGCCGGTAGGTGATGGCGCGGTTGTTCATCCAGCTCGAAAAGACCGCGCCGATCGCGCCCCACAGCTGCTCGTTCGGATCCTGCGGAAACGGCTTGCCGAGCTCCTCCTCGCACCTTGGCCTTGTAGAGCGCGATCACGCCCTGCCATTCCAGCGCCGTCAGTTCGGTGTCGAGCTCGTGGCCGAGGCGCGCCTTCTCGTCCTCGAGGATCTCCTCGAACACGTCATGGTCGAGGCCCATGACGACGTCGGAATACATCTGGATGAAGCGGCGGTAGCTGTCATAGGCGAAGCGCGCATCGCCGGAATCGGCGGCCAGCGCCTCGACCGTCTCGTCGTTGAGGCCGAGATTGAGCACGGTGTCCATCATGCCCGGCATCGAGGCGCGGGCGCCTGAGCGCACTGAAACCAGGAGCAGTTTCGACGGGTCGCCGAAACGGCGCCCAGTCAGCCGGCCGATATGATCCAGCGCCACCGTGACATTTGATTCCAGCTCAGCCGGATAGGTACGGCCGTTGGCGTAATAGGCGTTGCAGACCTCGGTGGTGATGGTGAAACCAGGCGGCACCGGCAGGCCTAGGCTGCACATCTCGGCCAGGTTGGCGCCCTTGCCGCCCAGAAGGTTGCGGTCGCCGGCACGGCCTTCCGCGGCGCCATCGCCGAAAGTGTAAACCCACTTGGTCATGCTCGCCCTCCAGATGCCGGAGATGGAAAGATCGGCGAAACCTGGACGATGGCCCAGGTTCCGACGCGCCTTAGATCGAGCGATATGATGCTGCACTGCGAAAGGCAAGGCAGGGCAAAGTCGGCCGGCGCCTACAATCGATTAAGAAAAACCCCTACAACCGATTAAAGCGAGGGCTGCGTCAAAAAGACTTGCGGCATCGGAGGCAACGGAATAGAACATAACAAGAACATTGTATGGAGTGGCGTTATGAAACTGACGGGAAAACTCGACTATCTGGAAATGCCGGCGACCGGAGGCACGCTGGACAGTGTGAAGGCTTTCTACAGCGCCGCCTTTTCCTGGTCGTTCACCGATTACGGGCCGACCTATTCGGCCTTTGCCGAAGGGCTCGACGGCGGTTTTCAGGCCGATGCCGGCGAAGCCCCAGCCAAACCCCTGCCCGTGCTTTATTCCCAGGATCTGGAAGAAACGCTCGCCGCCGTCGAAAATGCCGGCGGCACCATCATCAAGCCGATCTTCTCGTTCCCGGGCGGCCGGCGCTTCCATTTCATCGATCCGGCCGGCAACGAAATGGCGGTCTGGAGCGAGTAGACGCCGCTCCTGGCCGCGGCAGTGGACTGCGAAATCAGGTGGGCGACACCACCCTTCATTGCCATTGTGCTTTTTGGCTGCTCTGCTAATAACGCGCCGCACAAGCGACTCTGATGGCTATTGGGGCGTCGCCAAGTGGTAAGGCATCGGTTTTTGGTACCGACATTCCCAGGTTCAAATCCTGGCGCCCCAGCCAAACTGGATGTCCTGTAGATAATCTCGACTTGGTGGCCTCACTCGACGCAGCCGCCGCCGCTGATTCAGCAAGTAAGTCAAACGGTTGCCTGAAGTTTGCGCGAACTTCGCCGTGATTCCATTCGCACCCTATGGCTGGCGGAGAAGCAGCGGTCGCGGGCCGGTCATGAGA
The DNA here is from genome assembly GCA_963788955.1 of uncultured Alphaproteobacteria bacterium. GTDB lineage: Bacteria > Pseudomonadota > Alphaproteobacteria > Rhizobiales > Rhizobiaceae > Mesorhizobium. The sequence continues at coordinate 205,697 of CAWBIN010000015.1, forward strand.
AGCAGAAGTGCCGTCATTTAACCCAAATCCTGACCTAACAAATCGTGCGCTGCACTTGCGCGCGCTGTGTCTTGTGTTGACTTTGCGTCCTGCACGTGCCGAAAGATGCCCGATGGTCGGATACCCGATAATTCACTGCAGAAAGGCTGTGCGCGCTGTCGTCGCGTGCATGTTCCTTCTGCTTGCCATCTGGCAGCCGGGACTGGCGGCCGCGGCTACAAGCGAGAGCGTCGCGACAGCTGCAGCCGGCCGCGGGCACGATGTCAGTGGCATGGATGATGATGCCGCGCAGCATTCCGCCGGAAGCGCGCACGAGCATAAGGGCGGCAGCGACCATCACCAGCCGGTCTCTGCAGATCTGTGCTGTGAGATGCATTGCGTCATGAGCCAGGCGATGCCGGCCTCATCGCCACTGATCCATGCGCCCGAAGCCGGCGGATTCCGGTTCGACTTTACCCACGCCCTGCCTGACGGCCAGATTTCGTCCGTCATCAAACCGCCCCGAACCATCAGCTGACAAGTCCGCCCACAGGCGGAGTGTGCCCGGTGTTCCGGCTGTTGCCGCCGCCGTAGACCCATCGTTCCAGCTTCAGGTTCCCCAATGAACATTCCTGTATGCGCGGCGCTCGGCGCGTCGCTCGCCCTTGCGGGTTGCAATGCCGTGCCGCCCGAGGCCGCCCTCCCGGCCTTCAGTCCGGCTGATCCCGCCTACGGCATCACACATACTCACCATCATCCGGTCGTGAATTACATTCATCGCGAGCCGACCGACCCACAGAACTGGCGCAGGCTCAACGACAATCTGTCTCCGGCCGGCAAGGGAGCGGGATCGTGAGGCTGCCTTTCCGCATTTTTTCAGCCTGCGCAGCGACGCTGCTCACGGCGGGCTGCGCCACCACCACCGGCTCGGTTGACATCGGCGACCCGCAATCGGGTTTCACCACGGTCGCCATGCGCAGCCGTGCAGCCACCGGCAAGACCCCCGTGTGGGTGCAGTCCAACGCGCAGGCCCAGGCCCTTGCCGAGCAGGTCGGCCGCCTTGTCAAGTCAGGGCCGGTCGAGCCCGACATGGCGGTTCAGGCCGCGCTTCTCAACAACAAGGGCCTGCAGGCCGCCTATGCCGATATCGGCCTGTCGGCGGCCGACGTCTGGCAGGAAAGCCTCCTCGTCAATCCGCGCATGTCGGTCGGCATCATGACGCTCGACGCGGTGCGCACGGTGGAGGCCGCGGTTGTCAGCAATATTCTCGCGCTGATGACCCGGGAGAAGCGCGTCGCCGTCGCGGATGCCCGTTTCCGTCAGGCGCAGCTGCGCGCGGCCGAAGAGACCATGAGGCTGGCCGCCGATACGCGGCGGGCCTGGGTCAATGCGGTCGCCGCGCAGGAGACCGTCGGCTTATTGGGACCAGGCGCAGGTCTCCGCGGACGCGGCATCGGAACTCGCCCGAAAGCTGGGCGAGACAGGAGCTTTCACCAAGACAGGACAGGCGCGGGAGTATCGTGTTCAACGCCGAGCTCGCCGGGCAGGCGGCCAGGCGCGGCTCGATGCGCGCCAGACGCGGAGGAGTTGACCCGGCTCATGGGCCTTTGGGGGCAGGACATCGACTACAGGCTGCCCGGGTCGTCTTCCGGGCCTGCCGAAGGGCGCTCATGGCCAGACGCGCGATCGAGCGCGAAGCGCTGCAGCAGCCGTGTCGATCTTGAGATCGCGCGACTGGAGCTGGAAGCGCTCGCGCCGTGACTACGGTCTGACAGAGGCGACCCGCTATGTGACCGACCTTGAGCTCCTGACAGGCGTTGAGATGGAGCGCGAGGAGGAGGAAGACGGCGAGACGAAGAACGATCGCTACGCCCCGGATCGAGGTCGAGTTCGTCATTCCGGTCTTTGACACCGGCAAGCCGCGTATGCGCAAGGCAGAGCTTGCCTACATGCAGGCAGCAAACCGGCTCGCTGAAAAAGCGGTCAATATCCGGTCGGAGGCGCGCTCTGCCTTTGATGCCTACCGATCGACCTATCGACATCGCCCGGCACTACCGGAACAGCGTCGTGCCCCTGCGCAAGAAGATCGAGGAGGAAGTCGGTGCTCACCTACAACGGGATGATCACCAACACCTTCGAGCTGCTGGCCGATACGCGCGCGAAGCATCGAGGCCAACATGCTTTCGCTCGACGCCAACGTCAGTCTTTCTGGCTCGCCGACGTCAATCTCGGCACCGCCATTCACGGCGGCGGCGCCGCTGCATCGGCGAAACCGTCACCGCGTCCGCCGCCGACGGCGGCGGTGGACACTGAAACCAGGAGAGGACCATAGCCATGATTACAAGACGACAATTCTCGGCGGCGGCGCGCTTCTGGCCGGCGCGGCCGCCTGGACCAAAACCTCCGCGATGGGGCTGCCCGAAGCCGCCCTGATGGAATCGCCTGACATGCAGCCGCCGCTCTTCCCGAAGAGCGGGCCTGACTACCAGCCGGTCGTAACACTGAACGGCTGGACACTGCCGCACCGCATGAACAACGGCGTCAAGGAATTTCACCTCGTGGCCGAGCCGGTCGAGCGCGAGATGGCGCCCGGCATGACCGCCTATCTGTGGGGCTACAACGGCCAGTCGCCGGGCCCCACCATCGAGGCCGTCGAGGGCGACCGGGTGCGCATCTTCGTCACCAACAAGCTGCCCGAGCACACGACCATCCACTGGCACGGCATGATCCTGCCGAGCGGCATGGATGGCGTGACCGGCCTTACCCAGCCGCGCATCCCGTCCGGCAAGACCTTCGTCTACGAGTTCGATCTCGTGAAGAGCGGGACCTTCATGTACCACCCGCATGCGGACGAGATGGTCGCAGATGGCGATGGGGATGATGGGCTTCTTCGTCATCCATCCCAAGGACCCGACATTCACGCGCGTCGACCGCGACTTCGTTTTTCTGCTGCAATGCCTACGACATCGACCCCGGCTCCTATGTGCCGCGCGTCATGGAGATGACCGATTTCAACATGTGGTGCCTGGAACAGCCGCGTGTTTCCGGGCATCAGCCATCTCGTCGTAGCGAAGGACGATCGCGTGCGGGTGCGGGTTGGCAATCTAACCATGACCAACCACCCGATCCACATGCACGGCTACGACTTCGAGGTGACCTGCACCGACGGCGGCTGGGTGCGGCCCGAGGCGCGCTGGCCGGAAGTGTCGATCGACATTCCGGTCGGCGCGATGCGCGCTTACGAGTTCGACGCCAAATATCGAGGGCGACTGGGCTGTCCATTGCCACAAGTCGCACCACACGATGAACGCCATGGGGCACGACGTGCCAACGTTCATCGGCGTCGACAAGACGCGAGATCGCCGAGAAGATCCAGCAAGGTTCAGCCCGAGTACATGCCCATGGGCAATCGCGGCATGGCCGACATGGGCGAGATGGAGATGCCGCTCCCCGACAACACCATCCCGATGATGACGGGCTGGGGCCAGTTCGGCCCCATCGAGATGGGCGGCATGTTCTCAGTCGTGAAGGTCCGCGAGGGACTGTCAGCGACCGATTATGCAGACCCCGGATGGTACGAGCACCCCGCGGGCACCGTCGCCTGGGAATGGACGGGAGCACGGTGCCCGCATCCGGTGAAATCAGGGACGCAAAACCGATGTGCCGCCGGCCGGCCATGGCGGTCACGGCAAAAGGGATGAAATGAAAGCCCAAACCCTGAAACAAACAGAGAGAGACGACTGCATGAAACTCAAATCGGCCGCGGCCTTTTGATGATGGCCGCTGCCAGCTCCGGAGTTGCATTCGCCACCGGCAACCACGCCGGCGGCCATGGCGAGGAGCGGCACATCGCCATCGGCAAGCCGGGCAAGGCCGGCAAGGCCAAGCGCAGTCGTCAACATCACCATGTCGGAGACGGAGGACGGGAAGATGATCTTTCAGCCCGCCGTCCTCAAGGTCGAAGGAAGGGGAGACAGTCCGCCTGAAGTTCTACAACAAGGGCGAAACCGACCACGAATTCGTCATGGACACGATGAAGGCATCATGGAGCACAAGGCGGTGATGGAGAAGTTCCCCGAGATGGAGCACGCCGACCCAACTCCATCCGCCTTGCGCCGGGCAAGCGCGAGGCGAGATCGTCTGGACCTTCACCAAGGCCGGCGACTTTCGCGTTCGCCTGCCTTATCCCGGGTCACTACGACGCCGGCATGAAGGGTGACATCGCGGTCGCCACTAAGTCCAAGGAAGGACACACTATGAAGATACTCGCAAATTTCATCTACCACCGCGCCCTGATGCTGGGCTCTTGGCGGGACCGCGCCTTCGCGGCGGAATACGCTGAAGGGCGAAGTCACCAAGGTCGACGCCAAGCAGAAGAAGATGACGATCAAGCATGAACCGCTCGCAAATCTGGACATGCCGGCGATGACGATGGTGTTCGTCGTCGCGGAGGACGCCATGCTCGACAAGGTCAAGGCCGGCACAGGCGATCGAGTTCATCGCCGACCGCGTCAACGGCCGCATCACCGTCGTTGAAATAAAGTAGCATGAGGGCCGGAGGCGACCTGCGACCTCCGGCCCTCCCCAAGAAAGATGGTTGCGATGAACAGGCGAACCTTATTGCTGTTGCTGGCAACAGTCGCTACCGGCAGCGCCCAGGCTGCCACGAAGCCTCCCGTCGCCGTGCACAAGAATCCCTGGTGCGGCTGCTGTGGCGCGTGGGCCGTGGCGCTGCGGCAGGCCGGCTACGAGATAACGCTGCATGACAGCGATGACCTTGCTCCAATGAAAGAATCGCTGGGCATCCCCGACAAGTTGCAGGGCTGCCATACGGCGCTGGTGGAGGGCTACTACGTCGAAGGCCACGTGCCACTTGATGCGATCGCGCGCCTGCTGAAGGAGCGACCCGCGATCGCCGGTCTTGCGGTACCCGGAATGCCGAAGGGCTCGCTGGGCATGGGCAGCGATCCTGACGCCAGCTACGACGTGTTCGCAGTTGGCGAGGATGGAAGCGCCGTTATCTTCCAGCATGCCGGAAATTAGGAGTGCAGCACACGCCCTTGCCGGACCCGACTTAGCTCGTCCCAACGTCCTTCACAAGCACCCGCAATTCGGGCTGAGGCACGACCCAGAAAGTTCGAAAGCTTCCATGAGCCCCAGCCACACCTGCCAACAAAAAATGAGATCAAATCCGGGCTGCTCGCCCAGCCACCTCAGCTCGCCTCGCGCATCGCCTCGGCGGCTTGCAGGTCGACCGAGACCAGTTGGCTGACGCCCTGCTCGGCCATGGTCACGCCGAACAGCCGGTCCATGCGCGCCATGGTGATCGGGTTGTGGGTGATGATGACGAAGCGCGTCTCGGTGGTCTTGGCCATCTCGTCCATGAGATTGCAGAAGCGCTCGACATTGTGGTCGTCGAGCGGCGCGTCGACTTCGTCGAGCACGCAGATCGGCGCCGGATTGGTGAGGAAGACGGCAAAGATCAGCGACATCGCCGTCAGCGCCTGCTCGCCGCCGGAGAGCAGCGTCATAGTCTGCGGCTTCTTGCCGGGCGGGCGGGCGAGGATCTCGAGCCCTGCCTCGAGCGGGTCTTCGGATTCGATCAGCTGCAGTTCGGCCGTGCCGCCGCCGAACAGATGCGAGAACAGCCGCTGGAAATGGCCATTGACCACCTCGAAGGCGGCGAGCAGCCGCTCGCGGCCCTCGCGGTTCAGGCTCTGGATCGCCTGCCTGAGCTTGCGGATCGCCTCGATGATGTCCTCGCGCTCGGAAACGATGGTTTCCAACCGGTCTGACAGTTCCTTCTGCTCCTCCTCGGCGCGCAGATTGACGGCGCCGAGCCGTTCGCGTTCGACCTTCAGTCGGTCGAGCTGGCGCTCGATCTCGGCCATTTCGGGCATCGGGTCGTCGGCTTCCAGGCCGGTATGGCGGATGACCAGATGCGGCGGCGTGTTCAGCGTCTCCTGGATGCGCGCCTCGACCTCCAGCCGCCGCTCGTCGGCCGCCGTCAGTCGCTCCTCGGCGCGGACGCGGGATTCACGGGCTTCGGCCAGCGACTGGATCGCCGCCGTTGCGGCCTTATCGAGTTCGGCCTGCTTGTTTTCCGCTTCCTGCAGGCGATCGCCCGCCGCCTGGCGCAGCGACTCGGCTTCGGCCAGCTGTGACAGCAGCGCGCGCCGCTTGGCGTCGATCTCGTCGGGCGCGTCAGCCAGCCGCTCGCGCTCAGCCTCGGCCTCAGCCTTGCGCTCGCCAAGGGCGGCGATCTGCGTCGAGGCGTTCTCGGCCCGCTCCAGCCAGTTGCGGCGTTCGGCACCAATGGCTTCGAGGCGGCGCGTACGCGCCTCGGCTTCCCGCCGCAACCCTTCATGGACGGCACGCGCATCGGCAAGCGTGGCGCGGTCACGGGCGACATTGGCGGCGGATTGTTCGAGCTGCAGTTGCAGGTCGCCGAGATCGGGCGCGTTCTGTAGTAGCATTTCAGCTTCGACGAAGGCGGCCGCCGTCTCTTCATGGCTGTCGACGACGCGGGCGCGCGCCTCGTCGAGGGCAGCACGCCGGCTGACCAGCTCGCCGCCGGCCTTTTCAGCCTCGGCCAGCGCGTTTCGAGCGGCGTCCAGCCCGTGCTGGGCATCGCGGCCGGCCTGGCGGGCGTTGCGCTCGGCCTCGCTCGCCTGGCGAAGCGCCTGCTCGGCCTGGGCGAGTGCTGCCTCTGCCTCGCGCAGGACAAGGGTCGCCTGGACCGCCTCGGCGTCGAGCTCGGCCAACCGGTTCTTCTGGGCCAGCCGCTGCGCGGCCGCGGTCGGCGCGTCGGCGCTGGCGGTCAGCCCATCCCAGCGCCACAGCGCGCCTTCACGGCTGACCAGCCGCTGTCCCGGAGCCAACAGGGCCTGCAACCGCCGGCCGTCCGCGGCGTCGACAATGCCGATCTGCGCCAGGCGGCGGGCAAGCTGTGCCGGGGCACGAACCACGCTGGCAAGGCTCCTGATGCCTTCCGGCAGCGCGGCATCGCCGGGCGTGGACCGCGCTTTCGCCCCAATGCACCGGAGCGCTGCGATCGAGCGGGACATCGAGATCCTCGCCAAGCGCGGCACCCAGCGCTGTCTCATAGCCGCGCTCGACGCTGAGTTGTTCGAGAACGGAGGGGAAGAGATCGCCGCTCGCTGCGTTCAGGATCTTGGCCAGCGTGCGGGCTTCGGTCTCGATGCGCGCCAATTCGGCCTTGGCATCCTGCAGCGGCGGGCGGGCGGCACTTTCGGCCGCGCGCGCCTCGGCGACCGCCTGCTCGGCCGATAATGCACTGGCCTCGGCCCCTTCCAGCAGCGCCTGGGCGTCCTCGACCAGAAGCCGCTTCTCGGCGGGATCGGGCAGGCCGGCGACCTTGGAAATAATCTCTGACAGTTCGCGATCGACCTCGGCAAGCTGGCGGGCGAAGCGGTCGCGCCGCTCTGCGGTTTCGCGCAAGGTGCGCTCGATCTGGTTGCGCGAGGCGGCCGCTTCGGCGCGTTCGGCGGTCAACGCGGCAAGCTTCGCCTCACTCTGCGAGAGCGTGGCTGCAGCTTGCTCGAAGGCGCCACGCGTGGTGGCCTCGCGCTCGGCGGCACCGGCATTTTCGGAATTGAGCGTAGCCTCCTCGGTGCGAAGGCGCTCGAGGATGTCGGCATTGTCGCGCACCATCCGCTCCTCGCGGGCGATGTCGCCGTCAAGCTGCTGCAGCCGGCGCTCGAGTTCGGCCTGGCGGGCACGGATGCGGCCCGCTTCCTCCTCGATCTGCGTCTTGGCAATCGACAGGCGCTGGAAGGCGGCGGCGGCGGCGGCTTCCGCGTCGCGCAAATCCGGCAGCCGGTGGGCGCCGATCCCCTGTTCCCTGGCGGCGGCCATCTGGGCGGCGGCGCGGTCGCCGACCAGCGTCGTGGCAACCGCCAGCGCCGAACGCGCCTCGCCTTCCTGGGTCTTGGCGAGCGTCCAGCGCAGATGCAGAAGCGTCGCCTCGGCCTTGCGGATGTCGGCCGACAGGTTCTTGAAGCGCGAGGCCTGGCGCGCCTGGCGCTTCAAGCTTTCGATCTGGCTTTCCAACTCGCCGACGACGTCGTCCAGCCGTTCCAGGTTCTGCTCGGCCGCCTTCAGCCGAAGCTCTGCCTCGTGGCGGCGCGTATGCAGGCCGGAAATGCCTGCGGCCTCTTCCAGCAGAGCGCGGCGTGCCTGGGGCTTGGCCTGGATCAGTTCGCCGATGCGGCCCTGCCCGACCATCGAAGGCGAGCGCGCACCGGTCGACTGGTCGGCAAACAGAAGCTGCACGTCCTTGGCGCGCGCTTCCTTGCCGTTGATGCGATAGAGCGAACCGGCCTCGCGCTCGATGCGGCGCGACACCTGCAGTTCATCGGCATCATTGAAGGCCGAAGGCGCGCTGCGGTCGCTGTTGTCGAGGAAAAGCGTGACTTCGGCGGTGTTGCGGGCCGGACGCGTTCCCGAGCCGGAAAAGATCACGTCGTCCATGCCGGACGCGCGCATGTTCTTGTAGGAGCTCTCGCCCATTACCCAGCGCAGCGCCTCGACAAGGTTTGACTTGCCGCAGCCGTTCGGCCCGACAATGCCAGTCAGGCCGCGTTCGATGACGAACTCGCCGGGTTCGACGAAGGACTTGAAACCGAGGAGGCGAAGGCGCGAAAACTTCATTCGCGCCGCCCCATAAGCGGATTCGGCAAAGGTGTTCCGCGGTTGAACCCGCGGCAAGGCATGGGCGTGCGCACACCGAAGCGCAGCCGCTTCGGCGCTGCCTGGACGTCAGAGCAGAGGGTCGAGGATGGCCGACACTTCCTCAATCGACATCGCCCCTTTGTAGGTCTTTCCATTGATGAAGAAGGTCGGCGTCGAGTTCGACCTTGAACTCATCGGCGCCGCGCTTCTGGACCGCTCTCACATCGTCCAGAAGTTTCTGGTCCGTCAAGCAGGCCTCGAAGGACTCCTGTGTAAAACCGGCGAGCTTCGAGATTTGCAGCAATGCGTCCTTGGTGTTGTTGACGCCAACCCAGTTGGCCTGTTGCTTGAACAGCACGTCCACCATCGGGAAATAGTTGTCCTTGGCGCAGCGCGCCAGCATGAAACCGGCCTCGGCGCTCGGATCGAACGGAAATTCGCGCAGGATGTAGCGGGCCTTGCCGGTGTCGATGTATTTCGTCTTCAACTCAGGGAAGGTCGTCTCGTTGAAATGCGCGCAATGCGGGCAGGTCATCGAGGCGTATTCGACGATGGTGACCTTGGCGTCGTCCTTGCCGAGCTGTTTGTCGGGCAACGCGCCGGGCTTCAGCAGTTCGGCCATGTCGACCGTGCCCTGCGCTTCCGGCACCTTGACGGCGGCCGGCGTGGCTGGTGTCGCAGGGGTGGCGGGAGCGGCAGGCTTCACATCCGCCGCTTTGGCCTCCTCGTCCGAGTCGCTGCAAGCGGCAAGCAGAACCACAGCCGGAACGGCGGCCAGCGAAGACAAGAGGTTTCTGCGAGACAAGCTTTGGCCAAACGGGGAACGGTTCATGCAAATCACCTGACAATAGTTGGATTTTGCAATGCAAAGGCTAGAAAAGGCGAGAGTTAGCGCGAATTAAGGCATCGCTGTCCCCATTCCAATCGCCAAAGACTATATGCATGATCACGAATGCGCGAGATAGATGACGCGTTCATGACCCGCGCGGTTTCCTTTCGCCAAGAATAGTGGCGCCGAGCCGTTCCAGCGAGGCGCGCAAGCCATCGTCTTCGATCTTACCGACCGTATCGGACAATTTGGCCTTCTCGGCTGATGTCAGCGGCCTGAGAGCCGGTTTCGGCCGGGCTTTTTCGGTCAGCACCGGCTTCTGCAGGATCTTGATGCGGCCGATGGCATTGAACCCGAGGAAAGCATTGACGCGGTTGATGATCTCGCCGGCCTCGTGCTGCAAATGCAGCGCGGCCATGCCCTCGCAGGCGATGACCAGCACCGCCGGCTCGAATGGATCGTCCTCATGCAGGCGGCGCGGCCACTGGATCTTCTCGGGGCGCGAATGGCCGGCAAGCCGGGGTCCGGCGATCTCCTCCCATGACTGGACCAGCCCGATCGAGATGCCGGCGCGCTTGCGCAGCACCGGATCAAGGATCTCGGTCGCGAGATCGCTCACCGGAACGGGATTGCCGAAGGGCTTTTTCCCTGCCATGTGCGTTCTCCAGTCACCACCCTAACCAAGCCAGGTGCAGTTCCGATCAATGGCACCGCTCGCCCAGCCTCGCAAGACCGCATCCGGGGAGAGCGGCAAGGCCGTGTCCGAGGACAGCAGCAAAGCTGCGTCGGGAGATACCCGCAAAGCTGGATCTGGCGGGATCGCGCCCCGCCTGCTTGCCTGGTACGACGCGCATCACCGCGACCTGCCCTGGCGCATCGCGCCGCGCGCGCTGGCGTCAGGTACAAAACCCGATCCCTACCGCGTCTGGCTATCCGAGGTCATGCTGCAGCAGACCACGGTCGAAGCAGTAAAGGCCTATTTTCGCGCTTTCGTCGAGAAATGGCCTGATGTCGAGGCGCTGGCCGCTGCGCCGACCGAAGACGTGATGAAGGCGTGGGCCGGTCTCGGCTACTATTCACGGGCGCGCAATCTCAAGGCCTGCGCCGATCTCGTCGCGCGGCGTGGCGGCAGCTTTCCGGACAGCGAAGCTGGCCTCAGGGAACTGCCGGGGATCGGCGCCTACACGGCGGCGGCGATCGCGGCGATCGCCTTCGACCGGCCGGCGGCCGTCGTCGACGGCAATGTCGAGCGTGTCGTCTCCCGGCTGTTTTCGATCGCCACGCCGCTCAGCGAGGCCAAGCCCGAAATCCGCGCGCTTGTCGGGCGCATGGTTCCGGACAACAGGCCGGGCGACTTCGCTCAAGCGATGATGGATCTCGGCGCGACGATCTGCACGCCGCGCCGGCCACGCTGCATGCTGTGCCCGCTGCGGGCGGATTGCAGCGCCATAATTTCAGGCGATCCCGAACGCTTCCCGGTTCGCTTGCCGAAGGCGGAAAAGCCCTTGCGGCGCGGGGCAGCCTTCGTGGCCGTGCGTGGCGATGGCGCCATCCTGTTGCGCAAGCGCCCGGACAAGGGCTTGCTCGGCGGCATGACCGAGGTGCCGACAACGGCCTGGACGGCGCGGATGGACGGTGCGACGACGGCGGCCGCGGCGCCGTTTGCCGCCGACTGGCGGCGTGCCGGGCAGATCGCGCATGTTTTCACCCATTTCGCGCTCGAACTCGACGTCTTTCATGCGCAGGTGAGCGGCGACACCCCAGCCGGCCATTTCTGGTCGCTGCCATCGGACATTTCAGGCGAGGCGTTGCCGACTGTCATGAAAAAGGCAATCGAGGCTGCGATACCCGGCGCGACGAAAAAGCCGTCGCCACATACCGCAAAGAGGCCTGCATGACTGAAATCCGCCACATCGTTTTCGACATCGGCAGAGTGCTGATCCATTACGATCCGAATATCCCGTTCAGCCGCCTGATCCCGGATGCCGAAGAGAGAAAGTGGTTTTTCGACAATGTCTGCACCAGCGACTGGAACATCGAGCAGGACCGTGGCCGGACCTGGGAAGAGGCGGAGGCGCTGCTGATCGCCGAACACCCCGATCATGCTGAAAACATTCGCAATTTCCGCCGCCACTGGCACGACATGGTGCCGCATGCTTATGAGGACAGCGTCGCCATCATGCGCGAAGCCTGATCGAGCACTGGCCACGACGTGACCATGCTGACCAATTTCGCCGCCGACACGCTTGCCGAAGCGCGGCAGCGCTTCGACTTTCTCAACCGACCGCGCGGCGTGACCGTGTCGGGCGACATCCGCCAGATCAAGCCCGACCGCGCCATCTACGACCATCACGTCGCCGCGTTCGGCCTCGAGCCAGCGGCGACGCTGTTCATCGACGACAGCCAAAGAATGTCGACGGCGCCAAGGCGGCCGGCTGGCAGGCGGTGCTGTTCACCGACGCCGAGACGCTCAAGGCGGACCTCGAGCGTCTTGGGATCAAGGTTAGCTGAATCAGGCCCCTGCCCGCTCCATGCCGAGGCGGGCGATGCGGCGCAGTTCGTCGATCGGGGTCAGGCCGCCGCTGCGCTCATAGTGCCAGAAGGTCCAGCCGTTGCAGGCGTCCAGCCCCTGCACCTCGGCGCCGATCTTGTGGATCGAGCCGGCGCTGTCGCCGACGGCCAGCGTGCCGTCGGCGCGCACCTTGGCCGCCCAGCGCTTCTTGGCGTCATAGAGCGTGGCGCCGGGCAGCATAAGCCCGGTGTCGATCAGGCTGACAAAGGCAACGCGCGGCTCGGCGCGCTTGCCGGTAAGCACGGTGAGATCCTCGCCGTCCAGCGGCCGGACGGCATCGATGCGCTCGTTGGCGGCGTCGATATAGGCCTGCTCGCGCTCGATGCCGACGAAGTGGCGGCCGAGGCGCTTGGCCACCGCGCCGGTGGTGCCGGAGCCGAAGAACGGGTCGAGCACGATGTCGCCCGGCTTGGTCGAGGCCATCATGATGCGGGCCAGCAGCGCTTCCGGCTTCTGCGTCGGATGCAGCTTGTCGCCGTTCTCGTTCTTCAGCCGCTCGCCGCCGGTGCAGATCGGAAACAGCCAGTCGGAGCGCATCTGGATGTCGTCGTTGGACGCCTTCAGCGCTTCGTAGTTGAAGGTGTAGCCCTTGCCCTTCTGGTCGCGCGAGGCCCAGATCATCGTCTCATGCGCGTTCTGGAAGCGGCGGCCGCGGAAGTTCGGCATCGGGTTGGTCTTGCGCCAGACGACGTCGTTGAGGATCCAGAAGCCGAGATCCTGCATCGTGGCGCCGACGCGGAAGATGTTGTGATAGGAGCCGATCACCCAGATCGTGCCGTTCGGCTTCAGCACGCGGCGCGCCGCCAGCAGCCAGGCGCGGGTGAAGGCGTCGTAGGCTGCGAAGCTCTCGAACTGGTCCCAGTCGTCGTCGACGGCGTCGACCTTGGACTGGTCGGGCCGGTGCAGGTCGCCGTCGAGCTGAAGATTGTAGGGCGGATCGGCGAAGATGACGTCGATCGATTTTTCGGGCAGCCGGTCGAGCGCCGCGACGCAGTCGCCCTTCAGGATCGTGTCCAGCCATTCGGATTGCTGGGGAGCGTGGGAAAGCTCGTCGAGAAGACGCACGGCTGACATTTTTACACCCAAGGCACGCGTTACTGTTTTACTTCCCGTTATGGTTACCGATCAGCGTAAATATTCGGTGAAGGGCGAAACCGGTTCGGCCGCCTGGGCGGTAATTTGCGAAGCCCGGCCTGTTGGTGTATGTCGCGCCGCCTGAGCCCTGTCGGGCCGCCCACCATCCTGCCCTTGTCCGGATTGCCATGCCCCAGCCAGACCTTGTCATCTTCGATTGCGACGGCGTGCTCGTCGATTCCGAAATCATCGCCGCGCGCGTCGAAGCCGAGCTTCTGACCTCGGCCGGCTATGAGATATCGCCGGAGGAACTTGCCGAGACCTATGCCGGGCTGACCTTCAAGGACATCATGATGCGGGTCGAGGAGAAGTCCGCCATCCCGTTCCAGGCCTCGCTGATCGACCAGGCCGAAGAGCTGGTCGACCGCAGGCTGCGCAGCGATGTGCGCGCCATCGACGGCGCGCGCGAAGCAGTCGCGGCGGTGACCGTGCCGCGCTGCATCTGCTCCAACTCGCGCTCCGAGCGGATCGAGTTCATGCTGGAGAAAGTGCATCTGCTGCCGTTCTTCGCGGACGCATCTTCTCGTCGCTGGAAACACCGACCGGCAAAAGCCAAGCCGGCGCCGGACGTGTTCCTGCATGCCGCCGAAAAGCTCAATGCCAAGCCGGCAAACACCTTCGTCATCGAGGATTCCGTGCACGGCGTCGCCGGCGCCAGGGCGGCCGGCATGCGCGTCATCGGCTTCACCGGCGCGGCGCACAGCTATCCCGGCCATGCCGACGCGCTGACCGAGGCCGGCGCGGAAACCGTCATCCGCCGCTGGGCGGAGCTGAAAAGCGTGATCGCCGCCTTGTCGGAGTGGTCCGCGGACGCCTGAAACGGCACTCCGCTGCCGCGATCAGTTCGTCGCGGGGGCGGCTTTCTTCCTCTGCCCTTCTGCTTGTCCGTCGCGGCTTTCGGCGCGCCCTCGTCATAGCCGGCAAAGACCTGGTAGTCCTGCGCTGTCGGCTCCGGCACCGACGACGTTCGGATCGGTGAAGACGAACTGCGTGGCGGCCGAGGGATCGGTGACCTGGACCTGGTATGGGTGCATCTGCGAATAGAGCACCTCGGTGCCATGCATCACCGCGATGCGGATCGGCATGGTGATCGTGCCCGGCGCGAACATCGGTCCCGGCACGACCTTGCCGGCGACCGCGATCTTCATCGTCAGCTGGCCGTTGGCGCGGCTGCAGTCGCGGGTCACGTCGGTGATCGAGGCCTGGTAGATGATCTTGGCGGGATCGCGGTCGGGATCGACGATGGTGCCGTCGGGCGCCGGCTGGGCGGCAGCCGCGGCATCCTGCGCGGCATCGGTCTTCTTCCTGGGCTTGCGGCGCCCTTGGCATAGGTGTTGAAGAAGGCCGTGCCGTCGCGCAGCGTCACCTTCGGGCAATAGGCGCGCAACTGGCTGGCGAGCACTTTGGGATCCTGCGGCGGCGGTGGCGACTCGGTGTCTTCTTGCCGAAGCCGAGGTTGAGGACGCCATTGTCGCTCGATTGGCAGCCGGCGGCGGCAAGCATAAAGCCGGTGAGCGCCAGACCCGCGACAAAGCGGCTGTTGAACGAATAAAACGCCATGAAACTGCACTTCCCTCTCGCAAAGCTGGTGACGTATAGCAACCGCGCGGCAAAAATGCGACTGAGCCGGCGCGGAAAATTAACCACCTTGCGGTGAACGAAACGCCCGGCAAGCAACGGAATGTGACGATGCAATATGTGAGTACCCGCGGGGAAGCGCCCGTGCTTGGATTTTCCGACGCGGTGCTGGCCGGCCTGGCGCGCGACGGCGGGCTCTATGTGCCGCGCGAATGGCCGCAGTTTTCAGCGCAGCCGAGATCCGCGCCATGCGCGGCCTTGCCTATCCCGACCTCGCCATCCGCGTGCTGACGCCGTTCCTCGGCGGCGAGATCGCGGCGCCGGTCTTCGAGCGGCTGGTGCGCGAAGCCTATGCGACCTTCCGCCACGAGGCCGTCTGCCCGCTGGTGCAGACCGGCGCCGAACACCTTCGTGCTGGAACTCTTCCACGGCCCGACGCTCGCCTTCAAGGACGTGGCGATGCAGCTGCTGGCCCGGCTGATGGACCATGTGCTCGCCGAGCGCGGCCAGCGCGCCACCATCGTCGGCGCCACCTCCGGCGACACCGGCGGGGCGGCCATCGACGCTTTTGCCGGGCGCGACCGCACCGACATCTTCATCCTCTTCCCGCACGGCCGCGTCTCGCCGGTGCAGCAGCGGCAGATGACGACGTCGACCGCCGCCAACGTCCATGCGCTGGCGCATCGAAGGCAATTTCGACGACTGCCAGGGCCTGGTGAAGGACATGTTCAACGACCACGGCTTTCGCGACCGGGTTTCGCTGTCGGGCGTCAATTCGATCAACTGGGCCCGCATCATGGCCCAGATCGTCTATTATTTCTCCTCGGCGCTTTCGCTCGGCGCGCCGGACCGGCCGGTTTCCTTCACCGTGCCGACCGGCAATTTCGGCGACATCTTCGCCGGCTATGCCGCCAAGACGCATGGGCCTGCCGATCGAGCGGCTGGTCATCGCCACCAACGACAACGACATACTGGCGCGCACGCTTGCGACCGGCGAATACCGCACCAAGGGCGTCGTCGCGACGACATCGCCGTCGATGGACATCCAGGTGTCGTCGAATTTCGAGCGCCTGCTGTTCGAGGCGGCCGGCCGCGATGCCGCGACGGTGCGGCGCTACATGAACGGCCTGAAGCAGTCCGGCGCCTTCACCATCGAAACAGGCGAAATCGCCAGCGATCCGCGCCGAATTCGACGCCGGCCGCGCGACGATGTCGACGAGGTCGCCGCCACCATCCGCTCGACGCTCGAAGCCAGCAACTATCTGCTCGACCCGCACACGGCCGCGGCCGTGCATGTCGCCGCCGGCAAGGCTGCCGGCGCCAGCGCCGATGGTGGTGCTGGGCACCGCGCATCCGGCAAAGTTCCCGGCCGCCGTCGAGGCGGCCTGCGGCGTGTCGCCGGCCCTGCCCGCATGGCTGGCGGGCTTGATGGACAGCCGAGGAAAAATACACGGTACTTCCATCCGACCTGAAAATGGTGGAAGATTATGTCAGCCGCCACGCGCGGGCGGCGCGTTAGGGAGTACTAGCTATATGGGTGTTGAGGTAAGCCGTCTGTCGAACGGCCTGACAGTCGCCACCGAAACCCTTCCAAGCCTCGAATCCGTTGCCCTTGGCGTCTGGGTCAAGTCCGGCGCCCGCAATGAGCGTGACGACGAGCATGGAATGGCGCATCTGCTCGAGCACATGGCGTTCAAGGGCACGAGAAGGCGCACCGCCTTCGAGATCGCCTCGGAAATCGAGAATGTCGGCGGCGAGATCAACGCCGCCACCAGCGTCGAGACGACCTCCTACTACGCCCGGGTGCTGACCGACGACGTGCCGCTGGCGGTCGACATCCTTGCCGACATCCTGCAGGAGTCCGAGTTCGACCCGCAGGAGCTGGAGCGCGAGCAGCATGTGATCCTGCAGGAGATCGGCGCCGCGCACGACACGCCCGACGACATCGTCTTCGACCGTTTCACCGAGACGGCCTTCCGCCATCAGACGATCGGCCGCTCCATCCTCGGCACGCCGGAAACCGTCAAATCCTTCACCTCCAAGCAGCTGCACGATTTCATCGAGCGCCAATATGGCGCCGAGCGCATGGTGGTCGTGGCCGCCGGCGACATCAAGCACGACAATTTCGTGCGCGAGGTCGAGAAGCAGCTCGGCGGCTTCCGCAGCAAGGCCGACAGCACCATGCCGCAATATGCGCAATATGTCGGCGGCGACTTCCGCGAGGACCGCGACCTGATGGATGCGCAGATCGTGCTCGGCTTCGAAGGCCGCGCCTATCATGTGCGCGACTTCTACGCCTCGCAGGTGCTGTCGATGATCCTCGGCGGCGGCATGTCGTCGCGGCTGTTCCAGGAAGTGCGCGAAAAGCGCGGCCTGTGCTATTCGGTCTATGCCTTCCACTGGGGCTTTTCCGACACCGGCATCTTCGGCGTCCATGCCGCGACCGGGCAGAGCGACATCGCCAAGCTGGTGCCGGTCATCATCGACGAGTTGCAGAAGGCCGGCGAAAACATCCTGCAGGAAGAACTCGACCGGGCCCGCGCGCAATATCGCGCCGGGCTGATCATGTCGGCCGAAAGCCCGGCCAGCCGCGCCTCGCAGATCGCCCGGCAGCTGCTTCTGTTCGGCCGGCCGATCGCCAAGGAAGAACTGATGGAGCGGCTGTCGGCGCTGACCGTCGAGCGGCTGACCGACCTGTCGTCGCGGCTGTTTTCGACCAAGCCGACGCTGACCGCCGTCGGCCCCGTGGGTACGCTCGCGCCCTATGAGGCGATCCTCGATTCGCTTCCGGGCACGCAGACGACGGCCCGCAAGCTCGCCGTCTAAGACCGCCTCAAGCGCCATGTTCGCGCTCCCTTTCTTTCGCCGCGACCTGCCGGCACTGAAGGGCGACCGGGTCACGCTGCGCGTGCCGCTGACCAACGACTATCGCGAATGGGCGGCGCTGCGCGGCGAAAGCCGCGGCTTCCTCGAGCCGTGGGAGCCGCGCTGGACGCCGGACGAGCTCGACCGCACGGCCTGGCGGCTAGCGCATCAGCCGCTACCGCGAGGACTATGCGCAGGGCACGGCGATCGCCTTCTTCATCTTCGAGAAAAGCAGCGGCAAGCTTGCTCGGCGGCATCACGCTCGGCAACATCCGCCACGGCGTCGCGCAAAGCGGCCATATCGGCTACTGGATCGGCGAGCGCTATGCCGGCCACGGCCTGATGACCGAAGCGGTCAAGCTGGTCTGCGCGACTTCGCCTTCGATACGCTGAGGTTGCACCGGATCGAGGCTGCCTGTATTCCCGACAACGCCCGGTCGATCCGCGTGCTTGAAAAAGCCGGATTCCGGCGCGAAGGACTTCTGCGATCCTATCTCAGGATCAACGGCATCTGGCAGGACCACTACCTCTACGCCCGGATCGCGGACGATCCGCCGGGCGCTGGAACGAAGGACTGATTTTTGACGAATTTCCTGCGAATCGGGTCGCTGTTCGCGCTTTGTCCTGGCGGCGATCGTGACGCTCTGCGCGGCGTCCTCGGCCTTCGCCGTCGAGCCGATCAAGATCGCCCGCGACGACGTCGCGCTCGACCTGTCGGGCGCCGTCGAAATCTACCGGAACCAGGGCGAAAATTTCCAGGTCTCGACCGCGCCCGGCCCCGACGGCATCGTGCGGCGCATCGAGGTCGAGGCCAATGACGCGCGCTCGACCGGCGACTGGGCGGTGTTCGCGCTCGCCAACACCACCGACCAGCAGCTCGACCGGCTGATCGTCGCGCCGCATTTCCGGCTGGTGAATTCCGGCATCTTCTGGCCCGATCTCGGCTCGACCCGCATCGCCGCCATCACGCCCAGCGAAGGCTTCGCGCTCGACCGCCAGACCAGCCCCGACGCCGACGTGTTCCGGGTGACGCTGAACCCCGGCACGGTGATCACCTTCATCGCCGAGCTCGCCTCGCCGAAACTGCCGCAGGTCTATCTGTGGGATCCGGAATCCTACAAGGACTCGGTCAATTCCTACACGCTGTTTCGCGGCATCGTCATCGGCATCGCCGGCCTGCTGGCGCTGTTCCTGACCATCCTTTTCGTCGTCAAGGGAACCTCGATGTTCCCGGCGACCGCGGCGCTGGCCTGGGCGGTGCTTGCCTATATCTGCGTCGATTTCGGCTTCCTCAACAAGGTCATCGAGATATCGCCCGGCAATGAGCAGATGTGGCGGGCCGGAACGGAGGTGGCGCTTGCGGCGACCTTCGTGGTGTTCCTGTTCGCCTATCTCAACCTCAACCGATGGCACGGCCATTTCAGCTACGGCGCGCTGGTCTGGATCCTCGGGCTGGTGCTGATCGCCGGCGTCGCCATCATCGATCCGGCGGTCGCCGCCGGCATCGCCCGGCTGTCCTTCGCCGCCACCGCGGTGACCGGGCTCGGCCTGATCATCTTCCTCGGCATACGCGGCTACGACCGCGCCATCATGCTGGTGCCCAGTTGGGTGATGGTGCTGCTCTGGCTATGCGGGTCGTGGATGGCGATCACCGGCATGCTCGACAACGACATCGTCCAGCCGGCACTCGGCGGCGGGCTGATCCTGATCATCCTGCTGATCGGCTTCACCGTCATGCAGCATGCCTTTGCCGGCGGCGCGCTGCATCAGGGCCTGTTCTCCGACCTCGAGCGCCAGGCGCTGGCCGTCGCCGGCTCCGGCGACATCGTCTGGGACTGGGACGTGCTGCGCGACCGCGTCGTGACCAAGCCCGATGTCAGCGTGCAGCTTGGCCTGACGCCCAACAGCCTCGGCGGCGCCGCCCGCAACTGGCTGCCGGTGCTGCATGCCGACGACCGCGACACATTCCGCACCACGCTCGACGTGGTGCTCGAACACCGGCGCGGCCGGGTGTCGCAGAATTTCCGCCTGCGCGGCGCCGACGGCCACTATCACTGGTTCTCGCTGCGCGCCCGGCCGGTGATCGGCTCGGACGGCGAAGTGATCCGCTGCGTCGGCACGATGGTCGACGTGACCGAGCAGAAGAAGTCCGAGGAAAGGCTGCTGCACGATGCCGTGCACGACAATCTGACCGGCCTGCCGAACCGCGAACTTGTTCATGAACCGGCTGGAGGCGATCATCTCGATCGCCCGCACCGAGGAGAAGGTGCGCCCGACCGTCTTCGTCATCGACATCGACCGCTTCAAGCAGGTCAATGACGGGCTCGGCATCTCGGCCGGCGACACGATCCTGCTGACCATTGCGCGCCGCCTGCACCGGCTGCTGAAGCCGAAGGATTCGCTGTCGCGCTTTGCCGGCGACCAGTTCGCGCTGATGCTGCTGTCCGAACAGGACCCGGCCCGCATCGCCGCCGTTGCCGACGCCATCAAGCACGCGATCAACAACCCGATCACCTTCGCCAAGCGCGAGATCGTGCTGACCGCCTCGATCGGCCTGATCACCTGGACCACGGCGCAGACTTCGGCCGAGGACATGGTCAAGGACGCCGAGCTTGCCATGCACCAGGCCAAGCGCTTCGGCGGCGACAGGATCGAGCCGTTCCGACCCGCCTTCCGCACCGTCGGCACCGACCGGCTGCAGTTCGAATCCGACCTGCGCCGCGCCATCGAGCGGCGCGAATTCACGCTCGCCTACCAGCCGATCGTGCGGCTGGAGGACGGCAGCGTCGCCGGCTTCGAGGCGCTGCTGCGCTGGGACCATCCGCGCCGCGGCATGATCCCGCCGGCGGATTTCATCCCGGTCGCCGAGAACTGCGGCCTGATCGTGCAGCTTGGCCTGTTCGCCATGCAGCAGGCGGCCGAGGACCTGGCCGGCCTGGCAAAAGCAGATCGGCGACGCGCCGCTCTCGGTTTCGGTCAATCTGTCCAGCCGCCAGCTGATCCGCCGCGACCTGGTCAGCGACGTCCGCTCGGTCATCGCGCGAGCCAATCTGAAGCCGCGCTGCTTCCGGCTGGAACTCACCGAATCGCTGGTGATGGACAATCCCGAGCAGACATCGCATGTGCTGACCAAGCTGAAGCAGCTCGGCATCGGCCTGTCGCTGGACGATTTCGGCACCGGCTATTCGTCACTGTCCTATCTGACGCGCTTCCCGTTCGACACCATCAAGATCGACAAGAGCTTCGTCGACGACGCGACGCCGAAGCGCGCGGTGCTGCTGAAATCCATGGTCAACATGGCGCATGAACTCGGTCTGTCGGTGGTCGCCGAAGGCATCTCCGACGAGAGCGATGCGCTGGAGCTGCGCCAGATGGGCTGCGAATACGTGCAGAGCTTCATGTTCGGCGCGCCGATGCCCGGCGACCAGGTGCTGAAGACGCTGAAGGAACAGTATCCGCTTGACTCAGCCTGAGTCGTGATGTTCAGGCGTGACCGGCGGCCAGGCTGAGATGCGCCAGATCGATGCCGATCGAGGCGAGGATGCGGTCGTATTTGCGCTCGATGTCGGCGTCGAACAGAAGCTCGGGGCTGGCCGGGCAGGTCAGCCAGCCATTCTCGGCGATCTCGCTTTCCAGCTGGCCGGCGCCCCAGCCGGAATAGCCGAGCGCCATCAGCGCGCGGCGCGGGCCGCGGCCCGACGAGATGGCGCGCAGTATGTCGACGGTCGCGGTCAGGCAGATGTCGTCGGAGACGGTGAGCGACGATTCCACCCGGTAGTCGCCCGAATGCAGGACGAAGCCGCGGCTGCGATCGACCGGCCCGCCATTGCGCACGACGAAGTCGCGTGCCTGCGCCGGCAGGCGGATCGCCTCCTGCTCGTTCATGATGCCGAGCTGCACCAGAAGGTCCGGAAACAGCATCTGCTGCGTCTGGTTGATGATCAGGCCCATCGCGCCTTCGTCGCTGTGGGCGCAGACGTAGATGACGGAGCGCGTGAAACGGTCGTCCTTCATGCCGGGCATGGCAATCAGGAACTGGTCGTCGAGAAAGCCGCGTCCAGCAGCCGTCTTCTTGTGGCGCAACAAGTCCATGACGTGAGGGTAACGCGTTTCCGGGGCGCCGAAAAGATGCGCCTCGCGCGATTTGAGGTCGGCCGACCGTGCTCGGAGCAGATGAACTCGCGGATCGCGCATCGTCGGGCTGAAAGTCCAACTCAAACAACCCTAGCTGTGATGTCACGCAAATATGATACCGAATGGGTCATGAGATCATTGCGCTGCCACGAACGGACGATCAAATCACGGCCATGCAAAGCTTGAAAATCCTGCTCGCTCAGCGCCGCTGTCGTCTTGGGAGCGGGCCTTCCGGCCCTGGCTTCCTCCTCGGTGTGGTACAACAGCGAGGGCGGCAAGGTGCGGCTGGTGACCAGCGGCAAGCCCGACGAGGCCGGACGCATCCAGGGCGTGCTCGACATTGCGCTCAAGCCCGGCTGGAAAACCTATTGGCGCGATCCTGGCGACGCCGGCGTGCCACCGCAGATCGACATCTCGGCCAGCACCAACATCTCCGACGCGCGGTTTTCGTTTCCGCCGCCGCAGCGTCACGACGACGGCTACGGCAAATGGGCCGGCTACGACCATCCGGTTTCGCTGCCGGTTACCTTCACGCTGTCGGCGCCGGATCAGCCGGCGGTCATCGACGCCGACATTTTCCTCGGCATTTGCGAGACGATCTGCATTCCGGTGCAGACAAGGCTCAGCGTCGATCCCGGGGCCGATCCGGACAATGCCAAGGACGCTGCACAGGTGAAGGCAGCGCTTGCCACCCTGCCGGCTGCTCCACGGCCCGATTTCGGCATCAACGTGCTGCCCGGCGACCACGAGACACTGATCGTCGAGGCGAGCTTTCCCGGCGACCCGGAAGCCGCCGACTTCTTCGTCGCCGGTGAAAGGGACTACATGTTCGGTGCCCCGGTTCGCAGCGAGAAAGACGGCAAGCTGTTGTTCACGGTGCCGATCCTCGACCGGCCGTCGACGACACCGACCGATGGCGGGCTGTATTACACGCTGACAAGCGCCGAAGGCGCGGTCGAAGGCATGCTGCCTTTCCCGTGACGGGCAGCGACGGGGGATGCACAAACGGCAACATCCATTGCGCCAGGCGCCATGGCGGTTGCGGGCGACGCCCGACTTCGCTATCGCAAGGACAGGTCCCTTCCCCACACATCGAACGAGGCATTCATGACCATCTCCGTTGGCGACAAGCTGCCCGACGCGACCTTCAAGACGATGACCGCCGACGGCGCCAAGCCGATCACGACGGCGGAGATCTTCGCCGGCAAGAAGGTCGTGCTGTTCGGCGTTCCCGGCGCTTTCACGCCGACCTGCAGCAACAACCACCTGCCCGGCTATCTGGAGAACCATGACGCTATCCTCGCGCGTGGCGTCGACACCATCGCCGTCGTTTCGGTCAACGATGTGCATGTCATGGGCGCCTGGGCGCGCTTCACCGGCGGCGAGGGCAAGATCCTCTATCTCGCCGACGGCAATGGCGATTTTGCCAAGGCGGTCGGTCTCGACTTCGCCAGCGACGGTATGGGGCTGCGCTCGAGGCGCTTTTCGATGATCGTCGACGACGGCAAGGTCACCGCGCTCAATGTCGAGACCAAGCCAGGTGTCGACGAGTCGGGTGCTGCGCATATCCTGGGACAGCTCTGAACCTCCACGGCAGTCAGTCGAAGGCCGTCAGGTTCGCCTTGGCGTGACGGCCGCGCGCGTGTAGGTGCTTCTGGATTTTCACCTTTGGGGGACCTCGGCGATGTTCGATATTGTCTGGCGCGGTGTGGCGATCGGCATTGGCGCGACGGTGCTGATGGATATCTGGGCCTTCTTCCTTCATGTAGCCTTTGGCCAGCCGCGGCCGAACTGGGGGCCGGTCGGCCGCTGGGTCTGGCACTTGAGGAACAAGGTGTTTCACGACGACATCGCGGACGCATCGCCCTACGCACAGGAAGCGGCGCTGGGCTGGGCCTTCCACTATGCCGTCGGCATCGCCTACGGCATCATCCTCGTCCTGCTGGCGGGAACGGCTTGGCTTGCCGCGCCGACCTTCCTGCCGGCCTTCATCCTCGGCATGGTGACCGTCGGCGCCGGCTGGTTCCTGCTCGCGCCCGGCATGGGTGCCGGCTGGGCGGCCTCAAAGCGCCCCAACCCGATGCAGGTCCGGGCGCTCAACCTGGTGTCGCACACCGTGTTCGCGCTTGGGCTCTACGGCACGGCGCTGCTGATCCGCTGAATTCAGCTGAATTGGTCGTCAACGCGTTGCGCCGGGCCATCGATCGGCCGCCATCCGTGAAGAACGCGGCGCGCTCCGATATCGTAAGCGAAGTAGTTGCCGCCGCCCGCCGGCTGATCCGCTTCGCGGCTGATTTCCCGGCCGCTGAGAGAAAGCAGCAGCAGCGTTCCCACGCCGCCATGGCCCACGAAGGCAATATCGTCGGCGCCGTTGGCGCCAAGCACGGCTTCGACCTCGGTCAGAATACGATGCTGGGCGTCGATGGCCCGCTCCCATCCGCGAATGCTGGTTTGTGGATCGGCGAAGAACCGGTCCGCAACCGCTTCGAATTCCGGCGGCGGCAGGAACCCCGTTGCCGACCGGTCGTTCTCATGCATCCGTTCCCTCACCTCGACCGCAAGGCGCAGATGCCTTGCGAGGATCTCGGCGGTTTCTATCGCCTTGCGTTCGCCTGACGACACGATACGCCGGATCGACCCGACCCAGGGCTGGTCGAGCATTGCGGAGGCTCTTGCTCGCCCGATGTCGGATAGCCCCCACTGCGGCACCGGAATGCCGGCATCGATCTGAACCTGGGGATGCGTGATGTAGTATGCGACAGGCACGATTGGGATCTTTTTGCCAGCGGACCGCCGAAATTCAATAGCTCTGGGTCGACCGCCGCGCCTTTGCGACCGCCGGCTGGCTTTGCCTGTGCGGCTGGCTGCGGCGTCACTGAAGGCCTTGACGGACCCTTCTTGAACGGCGCCATGCCTTCGCGCGCCAGTTCGTCGGCGCGCTCGTTCTCTGTATGGCCGGCATGGCCCTTGACCCAGTTCCAGGTCACCTGATGGCGCCTGTTGGCCTCGTCCAGCGCCTGCCACAGCTCGCCATTCTTGACCGGCTTCTTGTCGGCGGTTTTCCAGCCGTTCTTCTTCCAGCCATGGATCCACTTGGAAATGCCGTCCATGACGTATTTGCTGTCGGTGTGAAGGTCGACGGCGCACGGCTCCTTCAGCGCGTTGAGCGCCGAGATGGCAGCGAGCAACTCCATGCGGTTGTTGGTCGTCTCGGCCTCGCCGCCCGACAGTTCCTTGGTTTTGCCGTTGAAGCGCAGGATCGCTCCCCAGCCGCCGGGTCCGGGATTGCCCGAACAGGCGCCGTCGGTGAAGATTTCAACCCGCTTGGTCATGTCAGTCATGTCAGCCCGTATTCGGAAGGGGACCGGATCGCCCGGTGGAAACGCATGCGGCGTATATATTCGGTCGGGTCGCGCTTCATGACGAGCCCGCCGTTGGGAATGGTCAGCCAGTCATAGAGGCGGGTCAGCATGAAGCGCAGCGCCGATCCGCGCGCCAGGATCGGCAGCGCGGCTTTCTCCTCGCTGCTTAGGGGCCGAACGCTTTGGTAACCGGCCAGCAGCGCGGTGCCCTTGGTCAGGTTGAACGAAAAATCCTTCTCGAAGCACCAGGCGTTGAGGCAGGTGGCGACGTCATAGGCGTAGAGGTCGTCGCAGGCGAAATAGAAGTCGATCAGCCCGGACAGTTTCTCGCCGAGGAAGAAGACATTGTCAGGAAAAAGGTCGGCATGGATGATGCCTTGCGGCAGGTCCTTCGGCCAATTGCGCTCGAAATCGGCGAAATCGGCATCGACCTCCGCCGCCAGCCCCGGCTCGACCTCGTCGGCGCGGACATGAGAGGCGTTCCACAGCTTGCGCCAGCCATCGATCGCCAGCGCATTCGGCCGGGTCATGGAAAAGTCCTGGCCGGCAAGATGCAGTTCGGCCAATGCCTTGCCAACCTCGCCGCAATGCGCAGCCGTCGGCCGGCGCAGCGACAGGCCTTCGAGGAAGGTGATGATGACCGCCGGGCGGCCGGCCAGCGCGCCGATGACGGTGCCGTCATGCGCGGTCACCGGAAGCGGGCAGGAAATGCCCTTCCTGGCGAGATGACCCATCAGGCCCAGAAAGAACGGCAGGTCGGCCTTGTCGACGCGCTTCTCGTAGAGCGTCAGGATGTAGGAACCGCTCGTCGTGTGCAGCAAAAAATTCGAATTCTCGGTGCCTTCGGCAATGCCCTTGTAGGACAGGAGTTCGCCGACCGGATAGGCCTGCAGGAACGTGCCGAGCTCGCCCTCGCTGACATCGGTGTAGACCGCCATGGGCTGTTCACGCGGCTCCGTTGACGAAAGCCATGTCGGCCTTCGTCAGTTCGACATCGCGCAACACCCGCATGACCGGAAAGTCCTCCGTTTCCGTTGCCGTGATCGCCAGATCGATCGTCACATCGAAGCGCTGGCGGAAGGCATCGATGATTTCGTCGACGATGATTTCCGGCGCCGACGCGCCGGCCGACAGGCCGAGCGTCGAGATACCGGCGATGTCATTCCACGGAATTTCAGAAGCGCGCTGCACGAGAAGCGACATCGTGGCGCCGGCGCGTTCCGCGACTTCGACAAGACGGCGCGAATTGGAGGAGTTGGGCGCGCCGACGATCAGATAGAGATCGGCACCCGCCGCGGTCTCCTTGACCGCCTCCTGGCGGTTGGTGGTGGCATAGCAGATCGATTCCGCTGCCGGCGCATGCAGCGCGGGAAAGCGATCCTGCAATGCTCGAATGATGCCGGCGGTGTCCTCGACAGACAGCGTCGTCTGGGTGACGAAGCCGAGTGCCTCGGGATCGGCAGGCGCAAGCTTCGCGGCGTCCGCCTCGGTCTCGATCAGCGTGACGGCGCCGTCCGGCAGCTGGCCCATGGTGCCGATCACTTCAGGGTGCCCGGCATGGCCGATCAAAAGCACATGGCGGCCAAGCCGCTGGTGGCGCATTGCCTGCTTGTGGACCTTGGAGACCAGCGGACAGGTGGCGTCGAGATAGAACAGGTTGCGGGCCTGCGCATCGGCCGGCACCGATTTCGGCACGCCATGCGCCGAAAACACGACCGGCGACTTCCGATGCTCGGCCGGGATTTCCGACAGTTCCTCGATGAAGACGGCGCCCAGGCTCTGCAGGCCCTCGACAACATAGCGGTTGTGGACGATCTCGTGACGGACATAGACCGGCGCGCCGTATTTCTTCAGCGCCAGCACGACGATCTGGATGGCGCGGTCGACGCCGGCGCAAAAGCCGCGCGGCTGGCAGAGCCTGATCGTCAATGGGGGCTTGGTCGTGGTGTGAAGCATGAATCCGGGCCGGTTGTTCAGAGCCGAAATGAGGGGCGCACCCCTGCCCTGTCAAGGGCGGCGGCAACGATCATTCCGCTTTCGCCGGCCGGCGAAGCCTGAAGATGAGGACGCCGGCAAGGGCAGCGGCAAGGCCGTACCAGGTGAAAGCATATTGCAGATGGCTGTTGGGCAGGTCGATGATGGTGACGCCGCCGACCGGCAGGCCGCCGGGGTTTGGCGTCTTGTCGGCATCGATGAAGAACGGCACAAACCGGGTTGCGGCCGGCAGGCCGGCGCTCGCCGCCATCGCATCGCGGTCCTTCCAGTAAAAGATGTTCTTCTGGATATCGTTGTCTGGAAGCATCATCGACGGCTTCGCCAGCAGCGGGTTGCGGGCAAGCCCGGTCACCGTCACCTTGCCTGCCACCTGCCCTTGAGGGCGCTTGGCGGCGTCCTTGAGGTCATAGGGAACAAAGCCGCGGTTGATCAGCACGAAACGGCCGTCATCCAGTTGCAAAGGCGTGATGACGTCGAAACCGGCAGCACCGTCCCAGGTCGAATAGAAGTGCCGCTCGCCCTGGTGCAGGAAAGTGCCCGATACCGTCACCGGCGTGTAGTCGACATCACCAGAGGAAGCGAACTGGCTTTCGATTTCGGCCAGCGGCCGTGGCGCCGAATGCGTGCGCTGGTCGATGGTCTGGAGAAGGCCTTCCTTCCAGTGCAGGCGCTGGATCTGCCAGGTGCCGAGCGCCAGAAGGATGACGAACAGCGACCAGGCCGAGGCCGAGCAGCAATGCCGTCTTCGGCCGCGAACGGCCGACAGTCTTGGCCGATGCCTCGCTCATTCGCCGCGGTCCAGCCGGCCCTCGGCCGCCTTGTTGGCGTATTGCAGCGTCAACAGCACCCCTTTGATCAGCCTGAGCGCCGTCAGGCACAGCACCAGCGCCAACGGTATCCAGATCAGCAGATGCAGCCACAGCGGCGGGCTGAGCGTCACCTCCATCCACAGCGCCAGCCCGACGACGATGAAGCCGATAATCAGGATGACGAACACCGCCGGTCCATCGCCGGCATCGGCATAGGAATAGTCAAGGCCGCAATTCATGCAGCGCTTGCCGACGGTCAGGAACCCGGAAAACAGCCGGCCCTCACCGCAGCGCGGACAACGGCCGTGCAGGCCGGCCGAAATCGGCTCGATGGGCGGCCAGATCGCCTTGTCGTCGCTCATGCTCTACGGCTCGATCTCGATTGGCGTTCCATCGGCCACCATGGTCCAGATTTCATCCATGTCGGAGTCCGTAACGGCAATGCAGCCGTCGGTCCAGTCGACCAATTGAAGCAGCCAGCCCCACCAGCCATAGCCGTTGGGCTGGCCATGGATCATGATCATGCCGCCGGGATCGACGCCGGCCGACTTGGCAGCCGCCATCTCCTCGGCATTCGGATAGGAGATGTGGATCGACTTGTGGGCGATGCTGTCGGGGTTGCGCCAATCCAGCACATAGCGCCCTTCGGGCGTGCGCTGGTCACCTTCACTGTGCTTGTGCCCGACGGGGTCGCCACCCAGCGCGATGCCGTAGGTGCGCAGTATTTTGCCATCGCCGACCAGGTCCAGCCGCCGCTCCGACTTGTCGACGCGCACAAGGTCGACCATGTCCCCGGCAAGGGCTGGGGCCGCAGCGAGTGTTGATGCACAGATAGCAAACGTGATGGTCAGCCGCATCGGCATTCGATCGACGATCATTGCGCCGAAATGAAGAAGGCGGCCACGTCGCCGCAGCCGCCTTCGCAAATCGTGACCCTTGTCTGCTTGAAGCAATTCCGGACGGAAAACCGCTACGCGCTTTTCCTGGAATTGCCTTGGTCAGTGGCCTTCGATCAGCGCGCCGTTCGAGGCCCAGACATAGATCGAGGCGAACAGGAACAGCCAGACCACGTCGACGAAGTGCCAGTACCAGGCCGCCGCCTCGAAGCCGAAATGCTGCTTCGGCGTGAAGTCGCCCTTCATGGCCCGCATCAGGCAGACAGCCAGGAAGATGGTGCCGATGATGACGTGGAAACCATGGAAGCCGGTCGCCATGAAGAAGGTGGCGCCATAGATGGAATCCTTGAAGCCGAACGGCGCGTGGATGTACTCGTAGGCCTGCACCATGGTGAACAGCATGCCGAGGCCGACGGTCAGCACCAGGCCGTTGATCAGGCCCTTACGGTCGCCGTGAAGCAGCGAATGGTGCGCCCAGGTGACCGTCGTGCCCGACAGCAGCAGGATGATGGTGTTGTAGAGCGGCAGGTGGAAGGGATCGAGGACCTCGAGGCCCTTCGGCGGCCAGACGCCACCGGTAAAGGTGGTGCGGGCATAGTTCTGGACTTCGCCGGGAAACAGGCTGGCGTCGAAGAAAGCCCAGAACCAGGCGACGAAGAACATCACTTCCGAAGCGATGAACATGATCATGCCGTAGCGCAGATGCAGCGACACGACGCGGGTGTGATGGCCCTCATGCGCTTCCTTGATGGTGTCCGACCACCAGGCAAACATCGTGTAGATGACGATCAGGAGGCCGATGAAAAACAGCCACGGATTGGCGATGTTGTAGCCGAAGATCGGGAAATCGCCGGCCTTGAGATACTGCATCTAGGCGACGCCGCCGATAGCGGTCACCAGCGCGCCGATGGAGCCCAGGAAGGGCCATGGGCTCGGGTCGACGAGATGGTAGTCATGCTGTGGTTTTGCGTGCGCGTCGGCCATATCAACCCCCGAGATTTGCTTCGGTATCTGAAACTTTGTTGCTGCTTGCGGCCGGCGCTGAGGACGCGACCGGCTTGTTCTTTTCGACCGGGAACATGGTGTAGGACAGAGTGATGGTCTTCAAGTCCTTCAGTTCCGGCACGTTGACGATGTCGGGATCCACGTAGAACACGACCGGCATGTCCAGCGTCTCGCCGGGCTTCAGCGTCGTATCGGTGAAGCAGAAGCACTCCACCTTGTTGAAGTAGGGGCCCGCCAGTTCCGGCTGCACGTTGAAGGTCGCGCGGCCGGTAACGGGGCGGTCGAACTTGTTGGTCGCGGTGTAGTGCGCCTGCGACCGTCTCGCCGATCTTGATGGTGATCGAACGGGTGACCGGCTGGAACTGCCAGGGAACGCCGGCTGGTGTTGGCGTCGAAGCGGACGGTGATATCGCGGTCGAGCACGCGGCTCGCATATTGTTGCGTCGGCGCGTTTGCGTCGTGCCGCCATAGCCGGTCGCCTGGCAGAACATCTCGTAGAGCGGCACGGCGGCGTAGGCCATGCCGATCATGCCGGCGAAGAAGGCAATGCAAACGGCCGCGACAATGCGGTTGGTGTTCTTCTTTGCGGGATCGGTGACTGTCTGGCGGGTCATCTTCGGCCTCACATCGCCGCGCCGCCGGTATGGCCGAATTTCACGATGGTGGCGACGTAGAAGATGACGACAAGCACCGCCAGCGCCAGGCCAATGGCGGCGGAGCGGTTGCGCTGGGCTTTCTTCTGGCGTTCCGTCAACGTGACGAGTTCGAGCTTCTTGTCGACCATGATCATGCTCCGCCGATGGCAAGCGCGCGGCTGACGACGCTGTCGGCAAGGTAAATGGCGAAGATGGCGAAGAGATAGAGCAGCGAGTAGCCGAACAAAGCCTTGGCCGGCTTCATCACGCGGTCGCCGTCGCTCATGCGCAGCACCTTCCACGCATACCAGACGAAGCCGGCGCCGAGCAGCAGCGCGGCGATACCGTAGGCCGGCGTCGTGAAGCCGAGGACCCATGGCAGCACGCCGATGGGCGCAAGGATCAGCGCGTAGGCGAAGATCTGGCGCCGGGTCGAAGCCTGGCCGGCGACGTTCGGCATCATCGGGATGCCGGCCCGGGCATAGTCTTCGGACTTGAACAGCGCCAGCGCCCAGAAATGCGGCGGCGTCCACAGGAAGATGATCAGGAACAGGACAAGGCTTTCGAGGCTGATCGTTCCGGTCACCGCGGCCCAGCCGATGACCGGCGGAATGGCGCCCGCGGCGCCGCCGATGACGATGTTCTGCGGCGTCCAGCGCTTCAGCCACATCGTGTAGACGACAGCGTAGAAGAAGATGGTGAAGGCCAGCAGCGCTCGCCGACAGCCAGTTGACCAGGACGCCGAGCGTCATCACCGACAGCACCGAAAGCACCAGGCCGAAGGTCAGCGCCTCGCCGGGCTGGATGCGGCCGGCAGGGACGGGACGGCTTGCGGTTCTGGTCATCACCGCATCGATGTCGGCGTCGTACCACATATTGAGCGCGCCGGAGGCGCCGGCACCGATGGCGATGGACAGGATCGCGATCACCGCCAGCAGCGGGTTGATGGTCACGGGCGCCGCGACCAGCCCGACAAAGGCAGTGAACACCACCAGCGACATGACGCGCGGCTTCAGCAGGGCGAAGAAATCGCCCGCCGTGGCTTCCGACATGCGAAAGCCCGCTTCGTCAATCAATGGTTTGTCGACAAGGGCCATGCGTACTTAGGTCCATCATTCCGTTGGCCAAAACCGCCGGCGTGCCGGCGGTTTCGTATTCGCGAGCAGCCGCCTACTTGATCTTCGGCAGCTGTTCCCACTGGTGGAACGGCGGCGGCGAAGGCAGCTGCCATTCCAGCGTCGTTGCGCCCTCGCCCCATGGGTTGGCGCCGGCGATCCGCTTCTTCTGGAAGGCTTCGAACACGCCATAGAGGAAGATCATCACGCCGACGGCCGAGATATAGGAGCCGCATGGACGACACCAGTTCCAGCCGGCAAACGCGTCCGGATAGTCGATGGTGCGGCGCGGCATGCCGGCGAGGCCGAGGAAATGCTGCGGGAAGAAGATCAGGTTGACGCCGACGAAGGTGACCCAGAAATGGGTGTTGGCGATGACGCGGCGAGTACATGTAGCCGGTCATCTTCGGGAACCAGTAGTACCAGCCGGCGAAGATGGCGAAGACCGCGCCCAGCGACAGCACGTAGTGGAAGTGGGCGATGACGAAATAGGTGTCATGCAGCGAGCGGTCGAGGCCGGCATTGGCCAGCTGGACGCCGGTGACGCCGCCGATGGTGAACAGGAAGATGAAGCCCAGCGCCCACAGCATCGGCGTCTTGAACGAGATCGACCCGCCCCACATCGTCGCGATCCAGGAGAAGATCTTCACGCCCGTCGGCACCGCGATGACCATCGTGGCGAAGACGAAGTAGCGCTGCGTGTCGAGCGACAGGCCGGTCGTGTACATGTGGTGCGCCCAGACGATGAAGCCGACCGCGCCGATCGCGACCATGGCGTAAGCCATGCCGAGATAGCCGAAGACCGGCTTCTTCGAGAAGGTCGAGACGATGTGGCTGATGATGCCGAAGCCCGGCAGGATCAGGATGTAGACTTCCGGGTGACCGAAGAACCAGAACAGGTGCTGGAACAGGATCGGGTCGCCGCCGCCGTCCGGCGCGAAGAAGGTGGTGCCGAAATTGCGGTCGGTGAGCAGCATGGTGATGCCGCCGGCCAGAACCGGCAGCGACAGCAGCAGCAGGAAGGCGGTGATCAGCACCGACCAGGCAAACAGCGGCATCTTGTGCAGCGTCATGCCCGGCGCGCGCATGTTGAAGATGGTGGTGATGAAGTTGATGGCGCCGAGGATCGACGAGGCGCCGGCAATGTGGATCGACAGGATCGCCAGATCCATGGCCGGTCCGGGCTGGCCCGAGGTCGACAGCGGCGGATAGAGCGTCCAGCCGCCACCGACGCCGTAGGCGCCGGGCGCGCTCGGCATGAAGGCCGAAGCGATCAGCAGGATGAAGGCCGGCGGCAGCAGCCAGAACGAGATGTTGTTCATGCGCGGGAAGGCCATGTCCGGCGCGCCGATCATGATCGGCACCATCCAGTTGGCAAAGCCGCCGATCAGCGCCGGCATGACCATGAAGAAGATCATGATCAGCGCGTGCGCGGTGCCGAAGGCGTTGTACATGCTCTTGCCGCCGTCGATGGCGGCATCGCCGTTCATGCCGTAGACCATCTGCGCCAGACCGGTGAAGATCTGGATGCCCGGCTCCTGCAGCTCCATGCGGATGACGACCGACAGCGCGCCGCCGACGATGCCCGCGAAGATCGCGAAGATCAGATAGAGCGTGCCGATATCCTTGTGGTTGGTGGAATACACCCACCGGACCCAGCCATGATACGGCTTGTGGTCGTGATCGTCGTGAGCTGCAGCGTCTGCCATGTTCGGCTCCGTTCCCTGATCTTGCTTACGGTCGCGGCATCAGTTGCCGGCGGCCGCTACCTTGTTTGTGCCGTCGACCTCGGCCATCAGCGCCTTGTTGGCGCCGGGAAGGTCGGTCTTGGCTGCTGCCAGCCAGGTCTTGTACTGCGCGTCGGAGACGACGCGGATCGCGATCGGCATGAAGGCGTGGTCCTTGCCGCAGAGCTGCGAGCACTGGCCATAATAGAGGCCTTCCTTTTCCGCCTTGAACCAGGTCTCGTTGGTGCGGCCGGGAACCGCGTCCATCTTGATGCCGAAGGCCGGCATGGCGAAGGAATGGATGACGTCGGTCGCGGTGACCAGCACGCGGGTCATGGTGTTGACCGGCACCACCAGCTCGTTGTCGACGGCCAGCAGGCGCGGATAGACCTTGCGGTCTTCCTTGCCGGTCGGCCGCGCGATCGGCGTCCTGAAGGATGGCCGAGTTGAAGGAGAGCGTCTTGTCGATCTGGTACTCATAGTCCCAGTTCCACTGGTTGCCCGTCGCCTTGACGGTCAGCTTGGCTTCTTCCGGCGGCGTGTATTGCGCGGTCAGCAGCTGGAACGAGGGGATGGCGATGAAGAGCAGGATGACGACCGGACCGACCGTCCAGATCACTTCGATCAGCGTGTTGTGGCTGGTCTTGCGACGGGACCGGGTTCACGCTGGCACGGAACTTGCAGATGCAGTAGGCGAGCAGAGCCAGCACCAGGACGGTGATCGGGACGATGAACCACATCGTGTAGTTCCCGAACCACTCGATCTGCCGCATCATGTCGGTCGCCGGCGGCTGAAAACTCGATCTCCCATGGCTGCGGCTGGGCCGCATGGGCGGAGTGCACCGGCGAAAAATGCAGCGGCAGCCGCACTGCCAGATTGCCATGCGAATTTGGCGCTTGCTAGGAATTTTCTCATCGCCCTCATCATCTCCCAGTTCCTCGCGATCGCGACCGCAAGAATATCGAACAATGCCGGGATGGGAATCCCGGACAGTCCCAAGGCTGGTTCAAACCATACTCTATTTCCCTCCGCAAGAAAGGAGCGGGCGAAACCGTGCGGCATTTTTGCGCGCAAGCCTCGGCCGTCGCCTTTTGGCCGCAAGACGCCTCTCGTCAATCGTTGACGCGCGATCGCCAACCGCTAGCTTTCCGGACATGCGCGGCACTGCGCCCGGACGGTCGCAATTCGGGCGAATTTGGCTATGGAAAAGCGCATTATTGCCGCTTGTCCGGGCGGACCGGCGGCGGTCTGTCCTTTACTTGGCCTTGGCGCGGCTTAAAGTGCCGTGATTCGCAATGGAGCCGTCATGACCTCTTGGCTTTCGAGAAACTCTGGGTGTTCGAGAA
Source organism: uncultured Alphaproteobacteria bacterium (assembly GCA_963788955.1). Classification (GTDB taxonomy): domain Bacteria; phylum Pseudomonadota; class Alphaproteobacteria; order Rhizobiales; family Rhizobiaceae; genus Mesorhizobium. Next base: position 240,373 of record CAWBIN010000015.1, read on the forward strand.
GCGTTTGGCGCGAAGGTCATCTTTCTCGCCGCCCTGTTCGGTATCGGCCTGTCCGGCATCGGCCCGCCAATGCCGCGCAGCCGAGCGGTACGGTGCGAGTCGACGCATGGCGCGTGGTCGATCATCTGCGACACGCCTGCCGGCGCGACTTCGGAACAATGCGTGATGATGCAGAACGTCGTCGCCGAGGATCGCCCGGAGATGGGGCTGTCGGTGGTCGTGCTGCGCACCGCCGACAACAAGGCCGAGATCCTGCGCGTGCTGGCGCCGCTCGGCGTGCTGCTGCCCAACGGGCTCGGCCTCAATGTCGACGGCAAGGATATCGGCCGCGCCTATTTCGTGCGCTGCTTCCAGGACGGCTGCTATGCCGAGGTCATTCTCGAAAAGCCGCTGCTCGACACGCTGAAGACCGGCACATCGGCCACCTTCATCGTCTTCCAGACGCCGGAAGAAGGCATCGGCATTCCAGTCGACCTCAAGGGCTTTGCCGACGGTTTTGCCGCCCTGCCCTGATCCGCGATGAATATCGCCATTGCGCTGGCGCCGCCCGTCTGACGTCGTTGTGATTGGCGCCATTGCCGATTGTCTCGGCGCGCCTTCGCGCCTACATCGTGGAAAACACCCAATCCTCCCGCGGACGGACCTGCCATGAACAGCCTGATCGGCCAATTCGATATTTCCGACGATCGCATCAAGCAGATCGTCGCCGAGACCATCAACGGCGCCGACGACGGCGAGTTGTTCCTCGAATACAGCGAGAGCGAAGCGCTGATGTTCGACAATGGTCGACTGAAGACCGCCAATTTCAACACCGACCAGGGTTTCGGCCTGCGCGCGGTTGCCGGCGAGGCCAGCGGCTATGCGCATTCGAGCGACCTTTCCGAAGCCTCGCTGCTGCGCGCTGCCGACGCCGTTTCGACGGTCAAGGGCGGCTATTCGGGCACGCTTGCCGCCGCACCGGCGCGCACCAACCGCCATCTCTATGGCGAGGAGAACCCGATCCCCTCGCCTTCCTTCGAGGCCAAGGCCAAGCTGCTGCAGGAAATCGACGCCTGGCTGCGCGCCGAGGATCCGCGCGTGCGCCAGGTGACGGCCTCGCTCGCCGCTTCCTGGCAGCATGTCGAGATCGTGCGCGCCGACGGCCAGATGGTGCGCGATATCCGTCCGCTGGTCAGGATCAACGTATCCGTCGTCGTCGGCGACGGCGACCGCCAGGAGAGCGGCTCCTACGGCATGGGCGGGCGCAAGGCGTTCGGCGAGTTCCTGGTCGAGGAGAGCTGGAAGCATGCCGCCAAGGAGGCGCTGCGCCAGGCGCTGGTCAATCTCGAGGCAATCCCGGCGCCGGCCGGCACATTCGACATCGTGCTCTCCAGCGGCTGGCCGGGCGTCATGCTGCACGAGGCCGTCGGCCACGGGCTGGAAGGCGATTTCAACCGCAAGAAGACGTCGGCCTTCGCCGGCCTGCTCGGCCAGCAGGTGGCGGCCAAGGGCGTCACCGTCGTCGATGACGGCACCATGCCCGAGCGGCGCGGTTCGCTAACCGTCGACGACGAAGGCACGCCATCGGCCCGCAACGTGCTGATCGAGGACGGCAAGCTCGTCGGCTACATGCAGGACCGCCAGAACGCCCGGCTGATGGGCATGAAGGCGACCGGCAACGGACGGCGCGAAGGCTACGCGCACCAGCCGATGCCGCGCATGACCAACACCTACATGACCTCGGGCGACATGGAGCCGGACGAGATCATCGCCTCGGTCAAGAACGGCATCTATGCCGTCTCCTTCGGCGGCGGCCAGGTCGACATCACCTCGGGCAAGTTCGTGTTCGGCTGCACCGAGGCCTACATGATCGAGAACGGCAAGGTGACGCAGCCGATCAAGGGCGCGATGCTGATCGGCAACGGGCCGGATGCCATGCACCGCGTGTCGATGATCGGCAACGACATGAAGCTCGACAACGGCATCGGCATGTGCGGCAAGGCCGGACAGGGCGTGCCCGTCGGCGTCGGCCAGCCGCATCTCAGGATGAACCAGATGACGGTCGGCGGCACGCGGGTTTGACGCGCGAACTACCGCCTTTTCTTCGGCTTCTCCAGCAGCGCCACCGCCTCGACATGCGGCGACCATAGGAACTGGTCGATTGGGGTTACGTTTTTCAGCGCGTAGCCACCGTCAAGCAGGATGCGCAGATCCCGCGCCAGCGTCACCGGATTGCAGGATACCGCGGCGACGAACGGCACGTCGGAGCGGGCGATCTGCTTGGACTGATCCTCGGCGCCGGCACGCGGCGGGTCGAAGACAAGACCGTCGAACGCATTGAGTTCCTTGAAGGTGAGCGGACGCCGGAACAGGTCGCGGCGTTCGCTGGTCACCCGCTTCAGGCCATTGGCGAAACGGAAGGCGCGGTCGAGCGCCGCAAGAGCCGGCGCGTCGCCTTCTGCCGCGTGGACCTCCGACTTCGCGGCCAGACGCAGCGCAAAGCTGCCACAACCGGCGAAAAGGTCGGCGACCTTCTTGGCGCGCGACAGATGCTGGCCGACGATATCGGCCATGGCCTGCTCAGCCGCCTCGGTGGCCTGCAGGAAGGCGCCCGGCGGCACCGCGACCGCCACGGTTCCGAACTGACCACCGGCTTCTTCGACTCGACGATGATCTCGCCGTCGATCGAAAGCCTGGCCAGCCCCTCGGCGATGACGAAGTTCGAGGCGATGCGGCGCTGGTTCTCGCCGAGCTTGCCGAATTCGTGGACCGCGACGTCGAGGCCGGACCCGGTGACCGTCACCGTCATGTGGAACGATTTGGTGGTGGCGCAGACCAGTTCGGCAAGTCTCTTAAGACGATCGAGCGCAGCGACGATCTCCGGCAGCGAGATCGGACATTCCTCGATGGCAATGATTTCCGACGACAGCGCGCGCACGAAACCCAGCCGCATGCCGGCCTCGGTGCGCCGGGCGGAGAAGCACGACGCGGCGGCGCGTCGCCGGCGCGCACGGCACCAAGGCGCCGATATCGCCAACTATGCCCTTGCTCTTCAGCGCATGCACGACCTTGTCGCGCTTCCACTGGCGGTAGGCTTCGGCTTCCAGATGCTGGACGGCGCAGCCGCCGCATTCGGTGAAATGCCGGCAGGCCGGATCGATCCTGCAGCGGTGAAGCCTCCAGCACAGCCATCAGCGTGGCGCGATCCTTTTCGCGCGCAGCGTTGACGGTTTCGCCGGGCAGCGTGAAGGGAATGAAAACCTCGCCGGTTTCGGTCTCGGCGACGCCATCGCCTTGCGAGCCCAGCCTGGCGATGGTGAAGCGCGCGCTCATCGATCTTTGATCCCACCAAGCAGGAATTCGCGATTGCCGTCGCCGCCCTCGATCGGCGACAGATGCAGCCCCAGCGAGCGCCAACCGGGCATGCTGTCGAACCAGTCCTGCAGCACGCCGGCAACGCGGGCGGCGTCATAGGGATCCTTAAGCAGGCCGCCCTTGCCGATCGCCGCGCGGCCGGCCTCGAATTGCGGCTTGACCAGAAGCACCGCGCGAGCGCCGCTGCCGGCCAATGCGAGGGCTGGCGGCAGCGCCAGCTTCAGCGAAATGAAGCTGACATCGCAGACAATGAAATCCGGAATACGGCCGCCGAGATCGCCGACGGTGAGGTCGCGGGCATTGAGGCCCTCGATGACCGTCACGCGCGGATCGCCTGCGACGTCGGCATGCATCTGGCCATGGCCGACATCGATCGCCGTGACATGCGCCGCACCGCGTTCGAGCAGCACCTGCGTGAAGCCGCCGGTCGAGGCGCCGATGTCGAGCGCTTCGCGGCCGGCGGGATCGAAACCGAAATGGTCGAGCCCGGCAATCAGCTTCAGCGCCGCGCGAGACACATAGCCCTGCGCCGGGTCGTCGATGGCGATCAGGCATTGCGGCAGGACGGTCTGGCCAGGCTTGCGGGCGATGGTGCCATCGACCGTCACCGTGCCGCGCTCGATCGCGTCGCGGGCACGAGAGCGGCTGGCGAACAGGCCGCGTTGGACGAGCAGTTCGTCGAGCCGCTGGCGCGTGCTGGCTGGCAAAGGGGAATTCATCGGCCTTCATGGCGAAAGCTGGCGATGAAGGCAAGGATGTTGGAAAGAGGCGGTCTCTTTGTTTTACGCAATTCCGGACGGAAAACCGCTACACACTTTTCTGGAATTGCTCCTAGAAGATGGTTCGCGAAACCGGCCGCTCGACGGCCGGCGCCAGACCGTCATTGCGATCGCCGGAAGCCTGCTTGCCCGGACGCTCGGCAGGAGCCGCCGGCGGCGCGACAGCGTCCGGCACGACGACGAACTGCGGACCTGCTTGTAGGAGAAGCCGCCGCGGATGTCGCCCATCTTGCCGGCGACGATGTCCAGCACCGCCTTTTCGAGATTGCGGTCGTAGCGCGTTTCGGCCATCGCAGGCGCTGCGATGACGGCCGAAAGGGCCATGCCATACAGAAGCGTTCTCATTGTTTTTGTCGTCCCCTGCCGGACTGACTTCTAGCAGGGCGCCGTTGAAAAACGGCCAAGAGACACGGTAAGCGAAACGCCAAACGGAAGCGTTAACAACAAGTTACCGCCGCAAGCCGGCAAACTGATTCAGAGGCTTGAGATTTTGATTCAGGCGCGTTGCGCGTGCGCGGTATGGCCAAGCGCGGCAAAGACGGTGCGCACGATGCCGGCGGCAGTCGAGCCCGGCGTCGGCATACATCTTCTCGGGCTTGGCGTGGTCGGTGAAATCGTCCGGCAGCACCAGCGGCCGCACCTTCAGGCCGCTTTCCAGCAAGCCTTCATGGGCGAGGAACTGCAGCACATGGCTGGCGAAGCCGCCGACAGCGCCCTCTTCCACCGTCACCAGCACCTCGTGCGAGCGGGCGAGCCGGCGGATCAGATCCTCGTCGAGCGGCTTGGCGAAACGGGCGTCGGCGACGGTCGTGGAAAGACCGGCGGCACCTAGCTCCTCGGCCGCCAGCAGGCAATCCTGCAGGCGCGTGCCGAAGGACAGCAGCGCCACCTTGGTGCCTTCCCTGACGATGCGGCCCTTGCCGATTTCGAGCACCGAGCCGCGCTCCGGCATGTCGACGCCGACGCCATTGCCGCGCGGATAGCGGAAGGCGATCGGGCCGTCATCATAGTGCGCGGCGGTGCGCACCATGTGGCGCAAGCTCCGCCTCGTCGGCCGCCGCCATGACGACGAAACCCGGCAGCGTCGCCAGGAAGGTGGTGTCGAAGGCGCCGCAATGGGTGGCGCCATCGGCGCCGACAAAGCCGGCGCGGTCGATGGGAAAGCGCACCGGCAGTTTCTGGATCGCCACGTCGTGGACGACCTGGTCGTAGGCGCGCTGCAGGAAGGTCGAGTAGATGGCGGCGAAGGGCTTGTAGCCTTCGGTGGCGAGGCCGGCGGCAAAGGTCACCGCGTGCTGCTCGGCGATGCCGACATCGAAGGTCCGGGTCGGAAACGCCTCGCCGAACAGGTCGAGGCCGGTGCCGTTCGGCATGGCGGCGGTGACGGCGACGATGCGGTCGTCCTCGCGGGCTTCCTGGACCAGGCTTTCGGCGAAGACCTTGGTGTAGGCTCGGCGCGTTGGCCGGCGCCTTGGCCTGCGCGCCGGTGATGACGTCGAACTTGTTGACGCCGTGATATTTGTCGGCGGCGGCCTCGGCCGGGCCATAGCCCTTGCCCTTCTGGGTCACGACATGGATCAGCACCGGGCCGTCGCCATTGTCGCGGACGTTCTTCAGCACCGGGATCAGGTGCTCGAGATTGTGCCCGTCGATCGGGCCGATATGGTAGAAGCCGAGCTCCTCGAACAGCGTGCCGCCGGTGACGTAGCCGCGCGCATGCTCGACCGCCCGCGTGATGGCGCGATCGGCGCGCTTGCCGAGATAGGAGGTCAGCTTCTTGCCGAAATCGCGCAGGCCGAGATAGGTCTTGCCGGAGGCAAGACGCGCCAGATAGGCGCTCATCGCGCCGGTCGGCGGGGCGATCGACATGTCGTTGTCGTTGAGGATGACGATCAGGCGGGCATCGAGCGCGCCGGCATTGTTCATCGCCTCGATAGGCCATGCCGGCCGACATGGCGCCGTCGCCAATGACGGCAATGACATTGTTGCGGCCGCCGGAGAGGTCGCGCGCCATCGGCCATGCCGAGGCCGGCGGAAATCGAGGTCGAGGAGTGCGCGGCGCCGAACGGGTCGTATTCGCTCTCGGCGCGGCGGGTGAAGCCGGAAAGGCCGCCCTCCTGGCGCAGCGTGCGGATGCGGTCGCGGCGGCCGGTCAGAGATCTTGTGCGGATAGGCCTGGTGGCCGACATCCCAGATCAGCCGGTCTTCCGGCGTGTTGAAGACATAGTGCAGCGCCACCGTCAGTTCGACGACGCCAAGGCCGGCGCCAAGATGGCCGCCCGTGTGCGAAACGGCATCGATCAGCTCGGCGCGCAGCTCCGAGGCCAGCTGCGGCAGCTCGCTTTCGTCAAGCTGCTGCAGGTCGGCCGGAATGCGGACCTTGTCGAGAAGCGGCGTATGCAGCGTTGCGTTCACTGTTTAGGAGCCTGCTGCAGCTGATTCGTTCATGCGCGTTGATCATGGGCGAAATATGCCTGCTCGCCGGCGAATGTAAATGCGTGTCAGTGACGCGGGTGAAGCTGGCGTTAATTGTCCGGTAACGGAATGAATTCTTCCTCATCTCCTGGAACGATGTCGAAGCGGCCCGTCTTCCATTCTTGCTTGGCCTGTTCGATGCGCTCCTTCGACGACGAGACGAAATTCCACCAGATGTGGCGCTGGGAGCCGAGCGAGGCGCCGCCGAACAGCATGAAATGGGCGCCGCGTCTCGCGACGACACGACGATCTCGTCGCCGGGCCGGAACACCAGCAGCCGCTCGGCCGGAAAGCGGTCGCCCGAGATCGAAACCTCGCCTTCCAGCGTGTAGATGGCGCGCTCCTCGGCGTCGGCGGGAATTTTCACGCTGGCGCCGGGCGCCAGGCGCAGATCGGCGTAGAGCGTTCCGAGTGTCGGCTCGTGACCGGCGAGCGCAGCCCCTGGAAATCGCCGATCACGACGCGGCCGCTGACGCCTTCGGCATCGATTTCGGGCAGATGGAGCGCCGCGGTGTTCTCGAACACCGGCGCCACTTCCTCCTTGCCGTCGGGCAACGCCAGCCAGGTCTGCAGGCCGGAGATCGACATCGGCGCGCCGCGCAATTCCTCCGGCGTGCGCTCGGAATGGACGATGCCGCGGCCGGCGGTCATCAAATTCACGTCGCCGGGCTGGATGACCATTTCGGTGCCGAGCGAATCGCGATGCCTGATCTTGCCGTCGAACAGATAGGTGACCGTCGACAGGCCGATATGCGGATGCGGACGCACATCGAGCGCCTGGCCGGCGCGCAAGATGGCCGGACCCATGCGGTCGAAGAAGATGAAGGGACCGACCAGCCGCCGCTTGGCGGTCGGCAAAGCGCGGCGAACCTGGAAACCGCCAATGTCCTTGGCGTTCGGAATGACCATCAGCTCGATCTGGTCGCTGGCGAAGGCATCGCCAGGCTCAGGGTCGTTGCCGGGAAAGAAGCTCATCAGGATCTCCTCAGGCGAAGCGCAGCGCCGATTTGGCTTTCGCCTTGGCCGCCACCTCTTCGCGATTGCGCGGATGCTGCGTTGGTTTCCAGCGAATCGAGCAATTCGTGCGCCGATGCCGCGATCGCTTCGACGGCATGATCGAAGGCTGCCTGGTTGCGCTTCGAGGGCTGCGTCGTTCCGCTCAGCTTGCGCACGAACTGAAGTGCGGCGTCGCGGATCTCGTCATTGGTCGCCGGCGGATCGAAATTGAACAGGGTCTTGATGTTTCTGCACATCGCTTGAACTCCTTACCTGCTTTCCTCTGCCCGCCCTCGTTTGACAAGTTAATCCGCGTCGAGCGGCTCCGTTCCCACCGGCTTGCCGTCGCGCGACAGCCTGATCTTCTCGACCTTGTCTTCCGCCGCCTTCAGCAGCCGGTCGCAATGCGCCTTCAGCGCCTCGCCGCGCTCATAGATCCGGATCGACTGGTCGAGCGGCACGTCGCCGCGTTCCAGATCATCGACGATCTTTTCCAGCGCGTCGAGCGCCTGCTCGAAGCTCATCGCCTTGACGTCTTCATTGGCTTCGCCAGCCATACTTTATCCCTTCATCAGCCGCCCGACATGGGCGGCGACCGAAAATGCCAATCCCTGCAGATCGTAGCCGCCCTCGAGCAGGCTGACGAGCCGGTTGCCGCTGTGGCGCCCGGCGCGCTCCATCAGCTGGCCGGTCGCCCAGTCGAAATCGTCCTCGGTCAGGTTGATCTCGGCCAGCGGATCGCGATGGTGCGCGTCGAAACCGGCTGAAATGATGATCAGGTCGGGCGCGAAATTGTCGAGCGCCGGCAGGACGCGCGACAGGAAGGCATCGCGAAAAACCTCGCTGCCGGTGCTGCGGCGCCAGCGGCGCGTTGACGATGTTGCCGGCGCCGGTTTCGTTCTTCGCGCCGGTGCCGGGATAAAGCGGCATCTGGTGCGTCGAGCAATAGAGCACCGACGGATCGTCCCAGAAAATGTCCTGCGTGCCGTTGCCGTGATGGACGTCCCAGTCGACGACGGCGACGCGCTCGGCGCCGATGCTTCTTCTGTGCATAGCGCGCCGCGATCGCCGCGGTGTTGAACAGGCAAAAGCCCATCGCCGTGGTCTTTTCGGCATGGTGGCCGGGCGGACGCGCGGCGACGAAGGCATTGGCGGCGCGGCCCTCGAAGACATCGTCGACGGCGGCATTGGCCGCGCCGATCGCGGTCACCGCCGCCTGCCAGCTTTTCGGGCTGGCGCTGGTGTCGGCGTCGATCGAGGCGATGCCGGTCTCGGGAATCGCGGCGCGGACGCGCGCGACGAAATCCTCAGGGTGGGCATAGAGGATGGTGGCCTCGTCGCCTTCGGCGCCTTGACCCGGTCGAGCGCGGCAAAGGCTTCGTCGTCGAGCACGCGCTCGATGGCGCGCAAGCGGTCTGGCCGCTCCGGATGGCCCGGCGGCGTCAGGTGTTCGAGGAAGATCGGATGGGTGTAGAGCCTGGTGACCATGCCCCGATATAGGCGCGTGCCGGCCGCTTTGACCATGTTTTCGACGCCCCGCTCGCGTGATGTTCAACAGGGATTAGGTGAGACTATTGGTTATTGGGTGCCGGCTGGGTCCAGCGCGAGCCGCCGAACGAGGCCAGCGCCTTGTCCTTGAGTTCCCTGAACTTCGACGAGGCTTCGGCCAGCCGCTGGTCCCATTCGGGATTGGGCACCTGGCCCTCGATGGTGCTTGAAATAGACCTGCATCAGAGCAGGCGATGGCGAAGGGCTCGATGAAGGCTGCCTTGAAGGCCCAGGCAAAGACGATGGCGAGCACGAAAGCCCAGCCGGCGAGCTGCCCCGGCATGAACCAGAGGATGGCGCCGGCGGGCGCCAGCATCAACAGGAAGATGACGAAGGACACGCCCCACATGATGACTGCCAGCCAGATCGCGTTCTTGACCATGGTCTTGCCGTTCTGCGCATAGAGCACGACGCCTTGCCGGGCCGTCTCGAAGGGCGAGGTGGAATTGATGCGGATGTTGTAGCCAAGGATGATCTCGTCGACATAGGTCAGCGACATGCGGATGACGGTGTTGATGAAGCTGACCAGGCCGCTCAGGCCGGGGATGGGCAGGAAGGCGGCGATGCCGCCGATCAGGCCGGTGATGGCGCGAATAGCGCCCTTGACCAGTTGGTCGAGCACGAACAGGACGTTGGCCTCGGCGAAACGCTCGGTCACCACGGCCTTGGCATAGGCGATCTGGTCCTGGCCGCCGGGCACGTCCGGCCGTCGATCAGGTGGACCATGACCGCGATATGGCCGGCCTTGACGATGTAGAGGATGTATTCGCGGATCCAGTAGACGGCGATCGAAACGACGCCGAAGCCGACCACGCCGCCCCACAGCGCAAAGGACATCGGTCCGTCGGGGTCGGTGGAGATGTGGCCGACGCCATAGCCGACACTGGCGCCGGTGCCGGTCGCCATGATGTAGGCCAGCGTGATGCCGAAATAGACGATCATGCGGAAGACGATGAAGGGCCATGTCCTGATCATGATGGACACCGACCTGCCGATGCTCGAAGTCCCACATCGCCGAATCCCCCGCCTCAGAGATGGCCGCAGAGGATGATCTCAACCTTGCGATTGTCAATCTCGGGTAGCGCCGCGCGCCGCAAAACCGGTGCACATCCTTGGCTTATCGACGCTGGTCGGCGGGGCCGTCAGCCTTCTTGAGCAAGCCTTCGAGCAGCTGCTTGAAGGCCGCCACCACCTTCTTCGACGTTGCCTCGGGGTCGTTGCGAATTGGCGATCCGCTGAGACGCCTGGCTGCTGGCGCCGTTGATCAGCCGCGCGGCGGTCTCGGGGTCGAGGTCGGCTACGACCACTCCCTCCTCCTGCAGCCTGGTCAGGTGATTGGTGATCGAAGCCGCGCACGCATTGGCGTTGGCCCACTGTGCCGGATCGCCCAGCACCGCCGGACCGTCGCGGAACATGATGCGCTGGATTTCCGGCTCCAGCGCCATCTCGATATAGGTGGTGCATTCGTCGACGAAGCTCTGCCAGCGGGTCGGCGCCATCGCCGCCACCTCGTTGACCCGCGCCGCCATCTCGCCGTCGATCTCGGCAATGACCGCCTGCAGCAGTCCCTTCTTGTCACCGAAGTGATGATAGAGCGCGCCGCGCGTCAGCCCGGCCGAGGCGGTGAAATCATCCATCGAGGCTTCGGCATAGCCGATGGTGCCGAAGGCTTGGCGGGCGGCCGTGATCAGCTTGGCGCGCGTCTCGGCGATCATCTCCTTGCGGGGTCTGTGCATGGGTCTGGACCTACTTCACATACGCCTCGTATGCCAATTGACATACGCGACGTATGATCTATCTAATAGTCATACGCACCGTATGTAATTGTCGAATTGGCCTTTGTCGAGGAACCAAGCCATGCAAAACCCATACTCGGAAATCTTTCGCGCCCCTGGAGCCAAGGGCTTTGCCGCCGCCGGCTTCCTGGCCCGCCTGCCGATCGCCATGGCGCCGATCGGCATCGTGGCCATGCTCTCGCAGACGCATGGCGAATACTGGCTGGCCGGCGCCGTCGCCGCGACATTCGCGCTGAGCAACGCTTTCGTGGCGCCGCAAATCTCAAGGCTGGTCGACCGCCTTGGCCAGACACGGATCGTCGTTCCCACCACGATCCTCACCGTGCTTGCCTTCGCGATCCTGATCGCGGCAGCCAATCAGGACTGGCCGGTGTGGACGCTGTTCGTATCGGCGCTGGCGGCCGCCGCCATGCCCAGCATGCCGGCCATGGTGCGCGCGCGCTGGACCGAGCTTTTCCGCGGCCGGCCGGAGATGAACACCGCCTTCGCCTTCGAGTCGGCGGCGGACGAACTGGTCTACATCGCCGGCGCATCGCTGTCGGTGGGTCTGAGCGCCGCCCTGTTTCCGGAAGCGGGCATGCTGGTGAGCACGCTGTTCCTTGCCTTTGGCTCGACAGCCTTCATCCTGCAGCGCTCGACCGAGCCGCAAGTGCGGCCGGTGGACCATGCCTCGAGCGGCTCGGCAATCCGCCTGCGGCCGGTGCAGATCATCACCTTCGCCCTGATCTTCGTCGGCGCGACCTTTGCCACGACGGAAGTGAGCACGGTGGCGATCACCAAGGAGCTCGGCCAGCCCGGCGCCGCCAGCCTCGTGATCGGCGTCTATGCGCTGGGATCGTTCGTGCTCGGCCTCGTCGTCGGCGCGCTCAATCTGAAGGCGCCGCTGCAGCGTCAGCTCGCTATCGCGGTCGCCCTCGTCGCGCTCGGCACGCTGCTGCCGCTCACTGCCGGCACGGTGCCGCTCTTGGCGCTGACCGTGTTCCTCAGTGGCGTGGCGATTTCGCCGACCTTCATCACCGCCTTCGGCCTGATCGAGCGGCATGTGCCGGAAGCGATGCTGACTGAAGGCATCACCTGGGTGATGACGGGTATCGGCATCGGCATGGCACTGGGCTCGTTTGCCGCCGGCGCGGTGGTGGATGAGTTCGGCGCCCAGAACGGGTTCTTTGTATCGGTGGCGGCGGGCGCAATCGCACTGGCCACAGTGCTCATCGGCCAGCGCAGCCTTGGCGCGCCGGACTGCGATCTCGCCGGATGCGAGCCGGCCGCTGTTCCCGCGGAATGATCCGCGAAGCGCCCGGTCTCGAGCGGGCCGGGCGCTATCCTTTAGCGGTCGATCCTCACAGGATCTCGGTCTTCGCGATCTGGATGCCAAAACCTTCGAGGCCGACATAGTGGCGCTCGCGCGAGGCGATCAGGTTGATCGAGGAGATGCCGAGATCCTTGAGGATCTGCGCGCCGAGGCCGATCTCGCGCCATTCGTTCTCGCGGCGGCGCGCCTCTTCATGGTCTTCGCGCTCGCCGCTCGCCGGGCGCTTGCGCTCCTGATGGGCGACGCCGACCGAGCCTTCGCGCAGATAGACGATGACGCCGCGCTTGCGCTCGCCCATCGCCTTCATGATGCCGTCGAGCCGGTGGCTGGTGCCGAAGACGTCGCTCACCACATCCTCCGAATGCAGCCGCACCGGCACGTCCTCGCCGTCGCGGATGTCGCCGAAGACGATCGCGAGGTGGTGCATCGGATCCCAGGGCAGCGTGTAGGTGAAGACCTGCGCCTTGCCGCCCGGCGTGTCGATGTCGGAGCAGGCGACGCGCTCGACCAGCGTTTCCTTGCGCTGGCGGTAGGCGATGAGGTCGGCGACCGAAACCTGCTTCAGGCCATGCTCCTCGGCGAAAGCCTGCACCTGCGGGCCGCGCATGACCGTGCCGTCGTCGTTGACCAGTTCGGAGATGACGCCGATCGGCGGCAGGCCGGCGAGCTTGCAGAGATCGACCGCGGCCTCGGTATGGCCGGAGCGCATCAGCACGCCGCCTTCGCGCGCGATCAGCGGGAAGATGTGGCCGGGGCGGACGAAATCGGACGCGCCGACATTGCCGTTGGCGAGGTTGCGCACGGTCAGCGTGCGGTCGTCGGCCGAAATGCCGGTCGTCGTGCCGTGCTTGAAATCGACGCTGACGGTGAAGGCCGTGGTGTGGGCGGAATCATTGTCGGCCACCATCGGCGCGAGGTTGAGGCGCTTGGCCTCCTCGCGCGGCATCGGCGTGCAGACGATGCCGGAGGTGTGGCGGACGATGAAGGCCATCTTTTCCGGCGTGCAATGGACGGCGGCGACGATCAGGTCGCCCTCGTTCTCGCGCCCGTCATCGTCCATGACGACGACGATCTCGCCGCGCTCGAAGGCGCGGAGGGCTTCGACGATTTTCTTCTGGTCGTAAGGCATCGAGCTCGCTTCGCTCGCGGGAGTAGGGAATGGGCAGTAGGCAGTAGGGAATAGGAAAATCTGTGTCACGCACATATTGCCTACTGCCTACTGCCTATTCCCCTTCCCGTCTGGCCGCGATGGCGCAGATAGTGATCGGCGATGGCGCAGGCAACCATCGCCTCGCCGATCGGCACGGCGCGGATGCCGACGCAGGGGTCGTGGCGGCCCTTGGTCATGACATCGACGTCGTTGCCGTCCTTGTCGATCGACTTGCGCGGCGTCAGGATCGACGAGGTCGGCTTGACGGCGAAGCGCGCGACGATCGGCTGGCCGGTCGAGATGCCGCCAAGGATGCCGCCGGCATTGTTGGACAGGAAGACCGGCTTGCCGTCATTGCCCATGCGCATCTCGTCGGCATTCTGTTCGCCGGTGATGCGGGCGGCCTCGAAGCCGTTGCCGATCTCGACGCCCTTGACGGCGTTGATCGACATCAGGCCGACGCGATGTCCTGGTCGAGCTTGGCATAGATCGGCGCGCCGAGGCCGGCCGGAACGCCGTCGGCGACGATCTCGATCACCGCGCCGACCGAGGAGCCGGCCTTGCGGATGCCGTCGAGATACTGCGTGAAGACCGGAACCGAAGCCGGATCGGGCGTGAAGAACGGATTTTCGGCATCGCCGATGAAGTTCCAGTTCCAGTTGGCGCGGTCGATCGACTTTTCGCCCATCGACACCAGCGCGCCGCGCACCACCATGCCGGGCACGACCTTGCGGGCAAGCGCGCCGGCCGCCACGCGCGCCGCCGTCTCGCGCGCCGAGGAGCGGCCGCCGCCGCGATAGTCGCGCATGCCGTATTTGACGTCATAGGTGTAGTCGGCGTGGCCCGGCCGGTACTGGCTGGCGATCTCGCCATAGTCCTTGGAGCGCTGGTCGACATTCTCGATCAGCATCGAGACCGGCGTGCCGGTGGTGATCATCGTCTCGCCGTCCTCGTCGAGGATGAAGCCGGACAGGATCTTCACCTCGTCGGGCTCGCGGCGCTGCGTGACGAAACGCGACTGGCCGGGCCGGCGCTTGTCGAGCTCGGCCTGGATGTCGGCGCAGCGTGAAGCGGATGCCGGGCGGGCAGCCGTCGACGACGCAGCCGAGCGCGGCGCCATGGCTTTCGCCCCAGGTGGTGACGCGGAAAAGATGGCCGAACGTGTTGTGAGACATGGAGATTGTGCCCTGCCCGGCGGCGGAGCCGGCTCAAGCCTGCCTTCTATTGGCGTTTTCCACAGTGGTCAAACTGTGATCTGGCGGTTTTAGTTTTGACACATTCGGTTGGTTTCTGCTCTCTTCCATCCGCCGTTGAAGAGCTCGCCGCTACCCGTGCCGGCGCAATGACAAAGAGGACGACGATGCGTACCCTGATTGGCGCTGTTGCCGCCACGTTGCTGATTTCCACTGCCGCCTTCGCCGGCCAGACCGAAGGCCTGATCAAGAAGATCGACAAGGACACGCTGACGATGACGCTGGAGGACGGCAAGTCCTACAAGCTGCAACGCCGAGACCGATCTCGACTGCGCTGAAGCCCGGCATGGAAATCGTGCTCGCCTATGACGTGACGAATGGCGAGAACGTCGTCACCGACATGGAACTGCCGGATACCGAGTAAGTCTGAGCATCCGGAAAAGGCGAGCTTGTCCGTCCGGAATTGCTCAAAAACAGGACGACGGTTCTGCGTTTCCGTGAACGATGAACTGCTCTAGCCTACAGCCACTCCAGACGCCGGTCCTGCAGCCTGAGCACGCGGTCCTGCGGCACTTCCAGCCTGCCGCTTCGTCGCTCGGCATACCCTCGCACCATCCGAAACAGGGTCGCGCATGACGCCGCCATGGGTGACGCAGACCGTCTGGCGGTCGAGCGCGTCGAACCACGGCTTCACCCGCTCGAGCAGCATCTGGTAGCTCTCGGCGCCCTCGCCGGGCGGCTGGAAATTCCATTTGTCGCGCCGCGCGGCCTGGTCGAGCCGGGCTGCCTGCGCCTCGAGCTCGGCAAAGGTAAAGCCCTGCCAGTCGCCGAAACTGCACCTCGACCAGGCGCGGCTCGGTGCGATAGGCGTCGCGGATCGAGCTTCATCGCCGCGCGCATGCGCTCCATCGTCTCGCGCGTGCGCCTCATCGGGCTGGCGACAAAGTCGAAATCCTCGGGATCGTGGATCAGTTCGGCCAGCCGCTGGCCGTTGCGGTCGCCTGCTCGCGGCCGAGCGCGTTGATGTCGGTGTCGGCCTGGCCCTGCAGCCGGACCTCGGCGTTCCACTGCGTCTGGCCGTGGCGCACGAAATAGACGAGCGGAGACATCAGGTCTTCCGGGGATCAGGTCCAGGCGGCGCAGGATCGCGGCAGACTATTCCTTGACGGTCGAAATATCCGGCGCGTCGACCGCCTTCATGCCGACGACATGGTAGCCGGAATCGACATGGTGGACTTCGCCGGTGACGCCGCGCGACAGGTCGGACAGGAAATAGACGCCGGAATCGCCGACTTCCTCCTGGGTGACCGTGCGCTTCAGCGGCGAATTGTACTCGTTCCACTTCAGGATGTAGCGGAAGTCGCCGATGCCGGATGCGGCCAGCGTCTTGATCGGACCGGCGGAGATGGCGTTGACGCGGATCTTCTTGGCGCCGAGATCGACGGCGAGATAGCGCACGCTGGCTTCGAGCGCCGCCTTGGCGACGCCCATGACGTTGTAGTGCGGCATCACCTTTTCGGCGCCGTAATAGGTCAGCGTCAGCAGCGAGCCGCCATCGGTCATCAGCGGCTCGGCGCGCTTGGCGATGGTGGTGAAGGAATAGACCGAAATGTCCATGGTGCGCAGGAAATTGTCGCGCGTCGTCTCGACATAGCGGCCGGTCAGCTCGTCCTTGTCGGAGAAGGCGATGGCGTGGACGAGGAAGTCGAGCTTGCCCCAATGCTTGGCGACGTCGGCGAACACCGCGTCGAGGCTTGCCGGATCGGTGACGTCGCAATGGCCGGCGACATGGGCGCCGAGTTCCGCCGCCAGCGGCTCGACGCGCTTCTTGAACGCCTCGCCCTGATAGGTCAGCGCGATCTCGGCGCCCTGGTCGACGCAGGCCTTGGCGATGCCCTAGGCGATCGACCGGTTGTTGGCGACGCCCAGGATCAGGCCGCGCTTGCCGGCCATAAGGCCCTGTCCACCCGCCATGTGAGCACTCTCCGCAAGAATGCTGCTTTGCGGAGTGCCCTATCGCACAGGCACATGGCGCCTTCAAGCGTTCATACGCGGACAGTCCGGCGGAGCAAAGCTCGTCGATCAGCCTTTTCGGCTTGCGCATCAGCGCTTCGAGCTCGCGGATCGCCGCCTTCGGGCAGCATGAGCGGACATGGGCGTAGAGATCGCCATGGCCGCCGGTCTTTTCCGGCAGGCCCCTGCCCTTCAGCCGCAGCACCTTGTCCGAGCTCGACCAGGCCGGAACGTTGACCGCCAGCCTGCCGGTCGGCGTCTCGACCGCCACCTTGGCGCCCAGCACCGCATCCGCCAGCGGCACCGGCAGATCGGCATGCAGGTCGCGGCCCTCGACGCGGTAGCGCGGATGCCTGCGGAAGCGGATCTTGACCAGCGCGTCGCCCGGCTCGCCCGGCCCCTGCTCGCCCTGGCCCTTCAGCCGGATGGTCTGGCCGTCCTCGACATAGGCCGGCAGCTTGACCGCGATCTTGCGGCCGTCGGGGAACATGGCGGTCACCTTCGCGGCGGTCGCCGCCTCCTCGATGGTGACGTCGAGCGTCACGTTGAGGTCGGCGCCGGCGCCGGCTGCGCGGCGGTCGCCCGCGCCGGCGCCGCGCGCGCTGCGAGAAGGCGTCGCCGAAGATCTGGCTGAAGATGTCGCTGTTGCCGTCGAACGGATCGCCGCCCGGACGCCCCGAGCGGAACTCGAAGCGCGAACCGCCCGGCCGCCCTGCTGGCGGCGGAAGCCGGCGAACGGATCGCCGCCACCGGCCGCGCCCTCGAAGCCCTGGAAGCGCGGCTTGCCGTCGGCGTCGATCTCGCCGCGGTCGAAGGCCGCGCGGTTCTTCTCGTCGCCGACGATCTCATAGGCCTGGTTGGCGGCGGCGAAGCGGTCCTTCGCCTTGGGATCATTCGGATTCTGGTCCGGATGATGCTTCTTGGCGAGCTTGCGGTAAGCCGATTTTATGTCCTTGGCCGATGCGTTCTTGGCAACGCCCAGCACCTCATAGGGGTCGCGCATGCTTCCTGCCCTGCGAGAATGAGTGAGTCCATGGTTGCCCCCTATATGCGCTCGCATAGGAAGAAATTCCAGTGGCGCAAGGCAGCGATAATCGGCGGTGGAACAATCAGAGCGCCTCGAAGTCCTGCATGCGCCAGCCGCCGGCGCTGGCCATGCAGGCTTCGCCCTTGAACAGCGCGACGCCGTCGAAGCTTTCGCGCGAGGCGGTGAAGCGGCGGCAGAGCCTGGCCCTTGTCCTTCAATTCGGCCAGTTCGGTGATCGAGCCGCGCGAGCCGGTGTCGGCATTCGCCCAGGCACGGCCTGGCCGCCGAGCTCCTCGATGTCGGCGGAAGACACCGCATTGCCGATCGTGGTCTGGTCGGAAGCGCGATCCGGCATCGGTCGGGGTCGGCGGAAGCCGGCGTGCTGCTGGTCAGGATGGAACGGTCGACCTCGGCCTTTTCCAGGCTGAAGCCGCCGGCGCCGCAGGCGGCAAGCAGGCAAGCGCGACGCATCACGATCGCGGCTTTGGCGCTGGCCGAAGCGATAACGCTCCATTGCCTGCTGTCAAAAGCTTGCGCGATACGCGACAATCGGCAATCTCCCCGGCCATCGTGACAATTTGAGAAAAACTATGAGCGAAACAGAGTTAACAACCGGTGACTTCACCGAGGCCGCCGAGCCGTTCCGGCTGTTTGGCGCATGGCTCGACGACGCGACGAAGAGCGAGATCAACGACTCCAACGGCGTGGCGCTGGCAACCGTCGATGCCGACGGCATGCCGGATGTGCGGATGGTGCTGCTCAAGGGGTTCGATGAAGGCGGGTTTCGTCTTCTACACGAATTTCGAGAGCGCCAAGGGCCGCGAGATTCTTGGCAGCATGAAGGCGGCGATGTGCTTCCACTGGAAATCGCTGCGCCGGCAGGTGCGCGTGCGCGGGCCGGTGGAGATCGTCAGCGACGCCGAGGCCGACGCCTATTTCGCGACGCGGCCGCGCGGCAGCCGCATCGGCGCCTGGGCCTCGAAACAGTCGCGGCCGCTGGAAAGCCGCTTCGCGCTGGAAAAGGCGGTGGCCGAATACACGGCGCAGCTACCCGATCGGCGAGATTCCGCGGCCGAAGCACTGGTCGGGTTTCCGCATCGTGCCGCAGACGATCGAGTTCTGGCACGACCGGCCGTTCCGCCTGCACGACCGCATCGTCTGTTCAGCGCAACGCCGACGGCGGCTGGGACAAGACGCGGCTCTATCCGTAAGGCGCGGCGCTGCCGGAGTCATCCCTTCTTCCGGGTCATGAACGCCGTCAGCGCGGCGCGCGCTTCGTCGGATTTCAGCCGCTCGCGGAAATGCTCGCTCTCCTCGCTGATGCGGGCGACGAGTTCCTCGCGCGAGCCGCGCATCAGGTCGCGCGCGATCTTCAGCGCCTGCGGCGGCTTGGCGGCGATCTGGCCGGCCGCTTCCAGCACCGCGGCTTCGAGCGCGCCTTCCTCGACGACCTCGTAGATCAGCCCGGCGGCCTTCGCGCGCTCGGCGGAAAAGCCTTCGCCGAGGCCAAGCAGCGCGAAGGCGCCTGCTGGCGGCCGAGGATGCGCGGCGCAAGCAGGCTGGAGCCCGCCTCCGGCACCAGGCCGAGATCGACGAAGGGCGTGCGGAAGACGGTGCGCGGCGTGGCGAAGGTCAGGTCGCAATGCAGGTTGATCGTGGTGCCGATGCCGACCGCGATGCCGTCGACGCCCGAGACGATCGGCTTTTCCGACTTTGGCCAGCGCCATCAGGAAATCCCAGACCTCCGTGCCGCCCTCGCCGCCGGTGGCGATCGACCATGAAGTCGGCAAGGTCGTTGCCGGAGGAGAAGGCGCCGGGCACGCCGAGGAAGACATGGACGCGGACCGCCGGATCGGCATCGCCTTCGGCGAGGGCCGCCGACATCGTCGCGTACATGGCGCGGGTCAGGGCGTTCTTCTTGTCCGGCCGGTTCATGCGGATGATCTGGATGGCGCCCTGGCGCTCGACGAGGATATGGTCTGTCACGGTCATTTTCCTTGTGAGCACTGTCAGGCTGAAATCAGCGTCTTGCCGGCGGCGGCAAGGCTTTCGGCGCCGCCGATGACGCGGTCCTTCAAGGCGCGCGTCTCGCCAAGCAGGTTTTCGGCAAAGAAGCGGCAGAGCGCGATGCGCGTCCGATGCGTCGGCAAGCGCGCCGCGCGCCAGATAGGCGCCGCCGGCGGCAAGCGAGAACAGCCTGAGATAGGGCGTGGCGCCGGCCAGCGCCTCGTCCGAGCCGGCCGTCGGCCAGCAGCTTCTGCAGGAAGCGCGTCGCCTCGTCGAGATCGTCGAGCGCCCGGTCGAGGTCGTCGGCGGTGCGGCCGAAGCCCTGCGAGGTTGGACGTCGCGCACCGCGTCGGCGACCGCCTGTCAGTTCGGCGATGTAGCCATGCACATGCTCGCCGCCGCCGAGCGGCAGCTTGCGCGCCACCAGGTCGATCGCCTGGATGCCGTTGGTGCCTTCGTAGATCGGCGCGATGCGGGCGTCGCGGTAGAGCGCTGCCGCGCCCGTCTCCTCGATGAAGCCCATGCCGCCATGCACCTGGACGCCGAGCGAGGCGACATCGACGCCGACATCGGTCGAGAAGGCCTTGGCGAGCGGCGTCAGCAGATTGGCGCGCTCCTGCCAATGCGCGGCTGCCTCGCCCGTCGGCGACACGCGCGCAGGTCGATGGCATGGGCGCAGGAATAGCTGATGGCGCGGGCGATCTGGGTCAGCGCCTTCATGGTCAGCAGCTTGCGCTGCACGTCGGGGTGATGGACGATCGGCGCCATGCCGGCGCCGGCGTAGCCCGCCGCCTTGCCCTGCCGGCGCTCGTTGGCATAGGCGAGCGCCTTCTGCGTCGCGGCCTCGGCCACCGCCACGCCCTGCATGCCGACGCAGAGCCGGGCATTGTTCATCATGGTGAACATGCAGGCGAGGCCCTTGTTCTCCTCGCCGATCAGCCAGCCGATGGCGCCGGGCTCGGTCGCCTTGGCAAAGCCGTCGCCATAGATCATGGTGCAGGTCGGCGAGGCATGGATGCCGAGCTTGTGCTCGAGGCCGGAGCAGAAGACGTCGTTGCGGCGCGCCGAGCGACGCCGTCCTCGTCGACCAGGAATTTCGGCACCAGGAACAGCGAGATGCCGCGCGTGCCGGCCGGCGCGTCGGGCAGCCGCGCCAGCACCAGATGGACGATGTTGTCGGTGAAATCGTGCTCGCCATAGGTGATGAAGATCTTCTGGCCGAAGATGCGGTAGGTGCCGTCGCCGGCCGGCTCGGCGCGGGCTGCGCAAGCGCGGCGAGGTCGGAACCGGCCTGCGGCTCGGTCAGGTTCATCGTGCCCATCCATTCGCCGGAGACGAGCTTTGCCAGATATTTGGCCTTGAGCGCCTCGGAAGCGTGCTTGTCGAGCGCCTCGACCGCGCCCATGGTCAGCGTCGGGCCGATGCCGAAGGCCATGGCGGCGGAGTTCCACATTTCGAGCGCGGCGACGCCGAGCATGGTCGGCAGGCCCTGGCCGCCGAATTCCTCCGGCCCGGACAGCGCGTTCCAGCCGCCCTCGATCCAGCGGCGGTAGAGCGTCCTTCCAGCCGGGCGGCATGGTGACGGCGGCATCCTTCAGCACCGCGCCGTGCTCGTCGCCGATCTTGTAGAGCGGCGCGACCTCCTCGCTGGCGAAGCGGCCGGCCTCGGCCAGGATGGCATCGACAAGGTCTTCGCCGAGATCGCCGAACGTGCCGGCCGTCGAGCGCCGGCTTCAGGCCGGCGACATGCTTCAGCGTGAACGCGATGTCCTCGACCGGCGCCCGATACATGCCGCTTCCTCCTCCGCTGTCCGCCAGCCGATCCTAGGGCCGGCGCGGCCGCAAAACCATTCGCCTTTGGGCGGTCTCCGATCTTCTTTTTACGTAAACGTCAAACTTTGTCACGCGGATTTTGCAATCGCGGCGGGCGTCTAGAATTCGGTCAGCCCGGCATTCGGCCGGCGAACAGACTGCGGAACCGCCATGCTTGCCAGACCTGACGCCTATCGCTGCATCGAATGCGGCCTGCCCTATCGGGCCGCGGCTTCTGGTATCATCATGGCAGACTCGAGAACGGCCCCGCCTACTGGTCCGATCGCGGCATATTGTGCTCGCCGCAATGCTCGCTCGCCCACCACCGCAAGCGCGCGGCCGAGGGCACGCTGCCGCAAGAGCCGGCGCCCGACCCGTTCGAGATCCAGCCGCTCGATACGCCTGTGACGGCGAGATCGGTTGCCGCGCTACAAAAGCATTTCCTTAACCATAGCGGTTCACCATCGGTGTTTGGTCAGCGGGGACTCCCTGTTTGAAAACGCCGGCGCATCTTCTTCGCCGCTCAGCGCTCGCTCTCGCGGCGATGGTGGCGCTGACACCGGCAGCAAAGGCCTCCGATTTCTCCGAGCCGTGGAAGAATGCCGACCGCGCGCTGGTCATCGACGCCTACGAATACAATTCCATCGACTGGGCGCAGCTTGCCACCGACAAGCGCATCGTCGGCTTCATCAACAAGGCCTCCGACGGGCTGCCGCCGCCCTATTTCTGCTCCGGCGACGAAACCGAGGTCCGGCTCTGCAAGGCGCTGTGGAAGCGCCATGCGGTGACGCGCGAACTGTTCCAGACGCGCAAGGTGGTGGCCAAGGCGCTCGGCCTGAAATGGGGCGCCTATCATCTTGCCCGTCCCGGCAATCCGGTCGAGCAGGCCAACAATTTCATCGATTTCGCCGAACCGGCGCCGGACGATCTGATGGCCCTCGACCTCGAGGGCAACGACCCGACGCAGTGGATGTCGCTGGAGGATGCCGAGGAATTCGTGCGCCAGGTGCATCGGCGGCTCGGCCGCTTCCCGGTGCTCTACACCAACGGCAAGACCGCCCAGTACATCGCCGACAACCGCTACCAATACCGGCTCCTGTCGCGGCTGCCGCTCTGGTATGCGCGCTACAAGCCCGACATCGACGTGCATTTTCCGATGGGCAACTGGCAGGGCTACGCGCTCTGGCAGTTTTCGGCGCAGGCCAATTGCGGCGCGCCTGCGCTGCCCCTACCGGGTGCCGGGCACGCCGCAACGACATCGACGTCAATGTCGCGCCGATGAATGCCGACGCAGTTGCGCGCGCAATGGCCGTTCGGCGGCCTGATCGACGTGCCGACGGACTATCTCGCCTCGATACCGGTGCCGGTCTCGCGCGCGGCCGGGCTCGCCGGCAAAGTCACCATCACCTATGCCGATGTGGCGACGCCGCCGACGGTCGAGGAAATGGTCGCGGTGCTCGGCGCGCGCTGGCAGACATTCCGCGCCGGCTTCCGCATGCCGGTGGTGAAGACGGTGCCGCGGCGTCGCGCGCTTCGGCATTGCCGAGTATGTCGCCTGGAAGCGGACCGAGTCAGCGTTCGACCGCGCAGCTCGAGGCAGCCTTCACCGCAGGCGGCAGACCCGGTCAGCACCGCCTCGACGGAACTGGATCGTCGCAGGCGCTGAAGGCTTGCCAGTTGGTGCGCGGGAGCATTTTTTGACGCAATTCCGGACGGAAAACCGCTACGCACTTTTCCTGGAATTGCTCTAGTTCGCGCCAGCCTTTTCGCGCGCCACCGCCTGCCAGCCAATGTCGCGGCGGCAGAAGCCTTGCGGCCAGTCGATGCGGTCGAGCGCGGCGTAGGCGCGTGCTCTGCGCTTCGCCGACCGTCTGTGCCGGTCGCGGTGACGTTGAGCACGCGGCCGCCATTGGCGACCAGCGCGCCGCCATTGATGGCGGTGCCGGCGTGGAAGATCTCGACGCCGTCGCCGGCGGCTTCGTCGAGGCCGCGGATGACCGAGCCTTTTTCCGGCGTGCCGGGATAGCCCCTCGCCGCCATCACCACGGTGAGCGCCGCCTCGTCGCGCCAGCGCACCGAGCTGTGCGCAAGCTGGCCGTCGACGGCGGCGTTGAGCAGCACCAGCAGATCGTCCTTCAGCCGCATCATCAGCACCTGGCATTCCGGATCGCCGAAGCGGGTGTTGTATTCGATCAGCTTCGGCCCCTTGTCCGTGATCATCAGCCCGGCAAAGAGAATGCCGGCAAACGGCGCGCCGAGTTCGGCCATGCCGCGCATGGTCGGCTCGATGATCTCGCGCATGGTGCGCTCGATCATCTCAGGCGTCATCACCGGCGCCGGCGAATAGGCGCCCATGCCGCCGGTGTTGGGGCCGGTGTCGCCGTCGCCGACGCGCTTGTGGTCCTGCGCGGTGCCGAAGGGCAGCGCGGTGGTGCCGTCGCACAGGCAGAAGAAACTCGCCTCCTCGCCGGTCATGAACTCCTCGACCACGACTTCGGCGCCGGCCGCGCCAAAGGCGCCGTCGAAACAGGCGTCGAGTGCTGCGAGCGCCTCGTCCAGCGTCATGGCGACGGTGACGCCCTTGCCGGCGGCCAGGCCATCGGCCTTGATGACGATCGGCGCGCCCGTCTTCTCGACATAGGCCTTCGCCGACGGCCAGATCGCCGAAGCGGCCATAGGCGGCGGTCGGGATGTCGTATTTGGCGCAGAGGTCCTTGGTGAAGCCCTTGGAGCCTTCGAGCCGCGCCGCCGCCTTGGACGGGCCGAAGACGCGGATGCCCCAGGCGCGCAGATCGTCGGCAATGCCGGCGACCAGCGGCCCTTCCGGCCCGACCACGACCAGGTCGATCTGCTTCTCCTGGCAGAAGGCGGCGACGGCGGCAGTGGTCGGCGATATCGAGCTTGACCAGTTCGGCTTCCTTGCCGATGCCCGGATTGCCGGGCGCGGCGTAGAGCTTGGTCAGCAGCGGCGAGGCGGCGATCTTCCAGGCCAGCGCATGTTCGCGGCCGCCGGAGCCGAGCAAGAAGAACATTCATGGCCACCTCTTGCTGCCGATCGTCCTCGTCCAGAACTCGCTATTGCGTCTCGGGGCGACGGGTCAAGGCGTCTCGACACTTTGGCGGCAATTGCGCACGGGAACATTGCCCGCCGATGGGATCGAAGAGGCAAGTTCGTGCCTGACGAAGGTTGATCCGGCCGATCAGCTCTGGAAGACGACCGGAAACCAGTCCTCGCGCAGTTTCTGCCCGGGCTTCATGTCATGGCCGGGATAGGGCGGAGACGTGCGGCCTGGCCGCTCGACGTAGCGCGCATCGTCGCCGACCCAGCGCAGCGACAGCGCCCGGCGCCGGGCCGCTGTCAGATTGCCGCGCGCGCCATGCGCGGTCCTGAAGTCGAACAGGATGGCGTCGCCCGGCTCCATCTCCCATTCGAGGACTTTCATCGAGGAATCCTGGTCGGGATCTGGCACCGGCAGATAGTCACCCTCGCCGGCGTAGAAATTGCTGTCGTCGAGCCAGCGCACCGGCAGGATCATCTTGTCCCATTTGTGCGAGCCGGCGATCAGCCGCAACGTCGCCTCCTTCACCGGATCGATGGGGATCCAGAAGCTCACCGTCTGCCTTCCGTCGACGAAATAATAGGGAATGTCCTGGTGCCAGGGCGTCGGTTTCTGCGTGCCGGGTTCCTTGACCAGCACATGGTCGTGGAAGAACTGGGCGCTGCGCGATTGCATCACAGCGGCCGCCAGCTCGGCGGCGGGCGAGTTCCGCACCACCTCGACGAATTCGGGAATGCGCTCCCAGTTGCAGTAATCGTCGAAGAAGCTGCCGCGGCCATTGGCGATGTCGGAGGCGGTGGCGCTGCGGTTCTGGATGTTGCGCTCAATGCCGGCGGCAATTGTCTCGACCCAGTCCTTGAAGACGCCGCGGATGCAGACCGCGCCATCGCGCTGGTAGTCGGCGATTGTCACAGCATCGATCTGGGCGGCCATCGCAATTCTCCTCTGGTTGATGGCCCGACTATCGCAGCCCCACAACATCGCGTAAAATAATAACTTGTCATTTCGCTTATAGTTTTACTCTATGAACCTGACCCTCACCCAGCTGCGTTACCTCGTCGCCGTGGCGCGCCATGGCAGCGTCACCGGGGCCGCGAGGATGCTGAACGTCTCGCAGCCGTCGATTTCGGTGGCGATCGACAATGTCGAAGCGACGCTCGGCCAGAAACTGTTCGTGCGCCAACGCGGCAGCGGCATTGCGCTGACCTCGTTCGGCCGCGGCGCGGTGGCCAAGGCGAAGCAGGTGCTGGCCGAGGCGGACGAACTGGTAGGGCTTGGAACGCGTGAAGCCGATGTCGGCGGCGAGCTGGTGCTCGGCTGTTTCGAGGATCTGGCGCCCCATTTCGCGCCGGCGCTGATACGCTCGTTTGCGCAGCGCTGTCCTGCCGTCACCGTCATCGTCCGCGACGAGACCTTCGAGACGCTTGGACGGCGGCTCGCCGATTCCGCCATCGATCTCGGTCTTACCTACGATCTCGGCCTGCCGGCGCATTTCGCCCGCATCCTGTTGCACGAACTGCGGCCGCATGCGCTTCTGCCGCAGGGCCACGCGCTGGCCAGCCAGGCGACGGTCAGCCTCGCCGACCTTGCGGCCCATCCGCTGATCACCACCGACCAGCCGCACAGCTGGCAGCATATGCTGGACCTGTTCTTAAGCCCTGGCCTGTCGCCGGTCGCGCACTCGACGACGAGTTCGTTCGAACTGCAGCGCAGCATGGTGGCCAACGGCTTCGGCGTCGCCGTCAGCTACACCAGGCCGCATGGCGACATGAGCTATGACGGCTTGCCGCTGGTGTGCAAGCCGCTGTCCGATCCGCTGCCGATGCAGCGCATCATCCTCGCCCACGACACGCGCCAACGGCTGTCGAAGGCGGCGCTGGCGTTCACCGAGGTGGCGAAGGAGTGGTTTGCCAGTCACGATGTTTTCACCGGGTGATGGCTTCTCCTGGCGCTTGACGGCGTTGCCCACTGCTGCCACTCCAGCAGCATGGAACCCATCCAGTCGAAAGCAGCCCAGGGTCGTGTCGCCGATGCGCCGAGCGGCCACTGGGCCTACCGGGCGCTGCCGCGCTGGCTGTGGCCCTACGCGCAGCTTGCCCGCTGGGACCGGCCGATCGGCTGGCAGCTGCTGCTGTGGCCGTGCTGGTGGTCTGCCGCCCTTGCCGCCAGCGCCTATCCGCGCCCGACGGACCCGCTGCTGACGCTACTGCCGGCGCCCTGGTATCTGCTGCTGTTCCTGATCGGCGCCATCGCCATGCGCGGCGCCGGCTGCACCTACAATGACATTGTCGACGAGGACATCGACAACCAGGTCGAGCGCACGCGGTCGCGGCCACTGCCGGCAGGCAAGGTGACGCGCCGGCAGGCCTGGGTGTTCCTGGTCATCCAGGCGCTGGTGGGCCTGGCCGTGCTCTTGCAGTTCAACAGCTTTGCCATTCCGCTCGGCATCGCCTCGCTCGCCGTGATCGTCGCCATCTATCCCTTCATGAAGCGCTTCACCAACTGGCCGCAATTCGTGCTTGGCCTCGCCTTTTCCTGGGGCGCGCTGATGGGCTGGGCGGTCGAATTCGGCGACCTCGATGGCCCCGCAATCATGCTCTATATCGGCTCGATCCTGTGGGTGATCGGCTATGACACGATCTATGCGCATCAGGACAAGGAAGACGACGCTATCGTCGGCGTGCGCTCAACCGCGCGGCTGTTCGGCGACAACACCAAGACCTGGCTGGTCGGGCTCTATGGCGGGGCGCTGATTTGCTTCGCCATCGCCTTCGCCTCGGCGCAGGCGCCGGTGCCGGCGCTGGCCGGGCTGATCGCCGCCGGCGCGCATATGGCGCGGCAGATCGCCGTGCTCGACATCGACAATCCTGACCAATGCCTGCGGCTGTTCAGGTCGAACAACCAGGTCGGCTGGCTGATCTTCCTCGGCCTGATCGGCGGTTCGCTCTGGGTGGCGTTGAAGCCGCTGGTGTAGGGCTTGTTGCTTGCTCACACCAGCCCTTCGCAGGCTCAGGGCGCTCGAAGCTCGAAAAGCCAAGCAATTGGCTTTTCGTCCGCTGCCGCGGACCGCTTCTCTCACTCGGGCGCAATAATCTCCTGGCCGTCGATGACCAGCCGGAGGCCGAGATCGCCGGCCCTGCGGCGGGCGAGGAAGCGCGGGCGGCGCATGGTCGAGACGCGGCCCTTGCGGCGGTCCTGCGGCGGCAGCGCCTTGATGGCGGCGCCGAGCGATTCCTCCAGCGTGCGGGCGATGCCGTCGGCCTCGATCAGCAGCATCGGCAGACGGTAGGCGTCGGCCCAGGCACGCCAGTCGGCGGCGACGTCGTCGAGATCGTCGGCCACCAGCAGCGGCACCGACAGCATCGGATCATTGTGCAGAAGTTCCAGCGTCACCGTGACATTGCCATCCGGATCCTCCATAGCGCGGGCGGCGACGCCGCGAAACGCGTTGGCGGGCAGCGCGATGATCGCCGGCACGCCGCTCATCTCGAGCATGCGGCGAATGACGGCGCCACGCTGGTCGATGGTGAAGGTAACGTCGCCATAGTCGTCGCGCGTGGCATAGCTCACCACCTGCGGCAGGCGGAATGGGTCGAGACGCATGTTGCGTCCGGCCCAGACTGGCTTCAGTCCAGTGTTCATCGATTGCCTTCCTGTTGTCTCCTGAGAGCCGTTTTCCGGTTCTCTCCGGGCCGGTTTTCCGGCCTCGTTTATGCAGGAATATTAGCGCGGGCTTCTTACCGCCGCGCTTAAGAAAGTCGGTTAAATTTTGCTGATCTCAGGCGATGGTTATCGGAATGCGACCAACCACAAGATGTTGAAAGGATCAGATAACCTTACCGGGATTCATGATGCCGGCCGGATCGAAAGCAGCCTTGACCCGGCGCATCAGATCGATTGCCATCGGCGGCGCCGTCGCGATCAGTTCGTCGCGCTTCAGCTGGCCGATGCCGTGCTCGGCCGAGATCGAGCCGTGGAAGGAACGCACGACATCGTGCACGGCCTTGTTCATGGGATGGTAGAGGCCGAGGAACGCTTCGTCGTCGCCGCCCTCCGGCCGGGAGATGTTGTAGTGGAGGTTGCCGTCGCCCATATGGCCGAAGCAGACGACGCGCGCATCGGGGCTGACCGAAGCGACCGCGCCGGCGGCCTTTCCGATGAATTCGGGGATCGATGCTATCGGCACCGAAATGTCGTGCTTGATCGAGGCGCCCTCGGGTTTCTGCGCACTCGGGCAGCACCTCGCGGAAATTCCAGAAGGCGTCGCCCTGGGCCAGGCTTGCCGCGATCACCGCGTCGCCGACGATGCCCTGCTCAAGGCCGGCCGACAGCACCTCCTCGATCAGCGCCCTGCGCGTCCTCCGCCGAACGGCCCGAGGACACCTGCATCAGCACATACCAGGGCCAGTCCTCGGCCAGCGGCCGCGTAACGCCTTGCGCATGTTGCAGCGTGAAGTCGTAGGGTCGCTTGGCCGATCAGTTCGAAAGCGGTGAGCGCAGCCCCGGCCCGGTCCATCGCCAGGCTGAACAGGGAGAGTGCCGCCTCCGGCGACGACAGGCCGGCAAAGGCGACTTCGCGCTACCCTTCGGCTTGGGGAAGAGTTTCAGCACGGCGGCGGTGATGATGCCGAGCGTGCCTTCGGCGCCGACGAACAGGTTCTTCAGATCGTAGCCGGTGTTGTCCTTCTTCAGCTTGCGCAGATCGTCGAACACCTCGCCGGTCGGCAGCACCACTTCGACGCCAAGGCAGAGCTCGCGCGCATTGCCATAGGCAAGCACGCCGGTGCCGCCGGCATTGGACGACAGGTTGCCGCCGATCTGGCAGGAGCCTTGCGCCGCCAGCGACAGCGGAAACAGCCGGTCGGCGGCATCGGCCGCTTCCTGCAGCGTCTGCAGGATGACGCCGGCCTCGACTGTCACCGTATTGGACAGGACATCGATCTCGCGGATGCGGTTGAGCCGCGACAGCGACAGCACGATCTCGCGGCCGGAGGCATCGGGCACCTGGGCGCCGACCAGCCCGGTGTTGCCGCTCTGCGGCACGACCGGCGTTCCGGTCTCGGTCGCCAGCCGCATGATATGGCTGACCTCCTCGACGCTGCCCGGCCTTAGCACCAGCGCCGTCCGGCCGTGCCACAGGCCGCGCCGCTCAGTGAGGTAGGGCGCGATATCCTGCTGGTCGCGCAGCGCATATTTTTCGCCGACGATTGCCGCGAAGCGGTCGATGAGGGCGGGGTCGAGATCGGAGGGGGCGTCGTTCATGGGCAGAAACTATGGCCCTCAATCGGCCTTGTCACGTGGGGCGGCGGCACGAAAGAGCCGGTCGTTGATCGCCTCGCCCAGCCCGTCGAACGGGATCGGCTCGACGGCGATGGTCGTGGCGCCGCTGCGGTCGAGCTCCTGCAGATGGGCAAAGAGGTTGGTGGCCGCTTCGCGCAGGTCGCCGCTCTCGGACAGGTTGCGCAGGGCGACGGCATCCTGCCAGCCTTCGGCGCGGCGTCTGCCGAAGGCGAGCAGCGCTTCGCCGCTCGGCGACCTGGCCCGCATTGAGCCGCACCGCGGCACCTGGCGCATAGTGCGAGGCGAGCATGCCGGGCGCCTCGATGCCGGCCGCCGCGCCGCGCAGCAGCTTGATGCCGGCCACCGCCTCGATATCCTCCGCGGCAACGCCGCCGGGCCTCAGCAGCCGCAAGTCTTCGCCCTCGACCTTGACGATGGTGGATTCCAGCCCGACCGGCGTCGCGCCGCCATCGACGACCAGCCTGATTTTCGCGCCGAGATCGGCCGCCACGGCCTCCGCCGTCGTGGCGCTGATCCTGCCCGAAGAATTGGCGCTGGGCGCGGCCAGCGGGCGGCCGAGCCTGGCGATCAGCTCGCCGCCAAAACCCCTCGGCATGCGCAGCGCGATCGTGTCCAGCCCTGCCGTGACCAGCGGATGGATGCCATTGCCGGACCGTTGCGGCAGCACCAGCGTCAGCGGCCCCGGCCAGAATGCCTCGGCCAATCTTTTCGACAGCGGATCGAAAACGGCAATGCGCTCGGCCATGGCGATGATCGGCGACATGGGCGATCAGCGGATTGAAGCGCGGTCGGCCCTTGGCTTCGAAGATGCGCGCGACGCCGATGCCGTTGGTGGCATCGCCGGCCAGCCCGTAGACGGTCTCGGTCGGGATGGCGACGACATCGCCGCCTTCAAGCAGCGCCAGCGCCCGCTCCATCGCCTCGCCGACGGCAAGTATCTCAGCCAATCTCGTCACCTCTGCAGATGCCGGGCTGCGTAGTACGGCGGCGTTCACGGGGCAAGTCCGGGCGTTGGCGAATTATCAATCCCTAAAATGCTATGTTTTCGCGCAAGCCGGCATCAATCCCCCGGGAATAGGATGTCGGCTCCAAGGGTTTGGGGAGTTTTCATCGTGTCGATGCGTATGCTTGCAATGCTTGGCATCAGTCTGGCGGCTATGGCCGGCGGGGCGCAGGCCTCGTCCATTCTCTTTCTCGGCGCGTCGACCACGACGCCATCCGTCGTCAAGCTCGGGACGTCCGAGCCGATGAAGATCGCTTCCGCGCCATCGGTCGTGGCGCTCGGCGAGGCCGTGCCCGACGTCACCAATGAGAAAGTGGCGGCGATCCCCGAAAAGCCTCAGGCATGGCCAGAGCCCGATGATCATTCGCGGCGGCATCGTCGGCGGTGCCTTTGCAACGCCCGCCGCCGCACCGGCCAAGGCGACCGCCGCCGCACCGGCAGCGGAAGAAACCAAGCCCGCGGCAGGCACCAAACCCGCGGCCGGCGGCAAGCCGGCGACATCGACCGCCTCGAACGGCACTCCCGAGCCACAGCCCGCACCGCAGCCAGAACCGGCGGCAGCGCAGCCGTCAGCCGATGCCCGCTGTCGGAAAAGCCATGTAAGCCATGCCGGCCGAGGCGGATCGGTCGTCCGGGGCAGGCATCCGGTGAGCGATCTCTTCTCCAGTCTCTCTGTCGCGGCCGCTCGAATTTGGTCGAGCGGCTCCGGCAGGAGAGCATCGGGTTTTGTGACAAGGGGGCTATCATGAACAAGGCAAGATCATTTGACCGTCGCCGGGCTGTTGCTGGCGTCATTGCTGGGCACAGGTGCGGCGAAGGCCGACGACATGCTGGGATCCTATGTCGCGCGCATTTCCGAACGCGACCACCAGGCCAGCGATGGCTATCCCGCTGGACAGTGCGGCACAGATGGTGCGGCAGGACCGCGCCAACTGGCACAAGTTCCACCGACGCGACAGCGACGACGAGGGCGACGACTGGTTCAGGAGCAATGACGACCGCGCGGATCTGCAACGCATGCTGGAACGCGGCGGCGCGATGAGTTCCTCGACACGGCGCGCCATCGTCAATGGCGAGCCGCTGATCCAGGTCGATGTCTATTCACGACAGCGTGCGCGTCAGCATCCTGGAAAACTGATGCGTCTGGATGACTGACTGGCGTCAGCATCTTGAAGACTTCGCAGAAGGGCGGCGCGCAAGCGCCGCCCTCTTCGCAACTCAGCCTGCCGAAATGGCTCAGGCCGCCTCTTCCTTGTCGTCGTCCGTCGTCGTCCTCGGACTCGTCTTTTTCGCCAGCGTCGCCGCCTTCGGCCTTCGCGCTGTCTTCGTCTTCGTCCTCGTCGTCTTCATCCTCATCGTCGTCCGAGAAGGGTGGCTTTCCCTTCGCCGGCGTCCTCGCTGTCTTCGTCGTCGCCATCCTCGTCGTCCGACAGGTCGGCGGCTTCGACCGCGGCGGCGGCGGCCTGGTCGAGGATGTTGTCGGAAGCGGATTCAGTCGCCTCGGTGGCGGCCGAGCGTTTCTTCAGTCACTTCGATGTCGTGAGCGGAATTCATGGGAGCCTCCGTGGGGTTGCGGAACATGTCCGTTCTGCCACGGAGAGATCATCGCCATATGACTGTAAGCCGGCTCGAATGGCCGGCCAGCATGAATTCTTGTTGCTGCCTTAGCCGGCGATCCTGGAGAAGTCCGCGACCTGATCGGTCGCCGCGCGGATGCGGGCGAGCAGAGCCAGCCGGTTGGCGCGCACGGCCTGGTCCTCATCATTCACGAGAACGCGTTCAAAGAATGAATCAACCGGCTCACGCAACACGCTAAGCGCCAGCATGGCGGCGGAAAAGTCTTCGTTTTGAATCGCTTCGCCGGCTTCCTTCTCGGCCTGATTCACCGCCGCAAACAGCGATTTCTCGGCATCCTCGCGAAACAGCGCCGGCTCAACAGTCTCGGCGATCGCCGTTTTCTTCTTCTCCTCGGCGGCCAGAATGTTGGCCGCGCGCTTGGTGCCGGCAAGCAGGTTCTTGCCGTCCTCGGTGTCAAGGAAGGAGCCAAGCGCTTCGACGCGGCGGACGATCTGCAACAGGTCGTCGGACTGCGGCGTGATGACAGCATCGATCAGATCATGCCGTGCGCCCTGGTCGCGGAGGTAGACTTTCAGGCGGTCGTGGAAGAAGGCAGGAGGTCGGAGCCATTGGCCCCGCCAGCCTTCGACGCGAGATAGTCCGCCACTTCGTAGGCGCTTTCGAAGGTGGGTGTCAGTGGCAGCCGGATACCATTCTCGACCACAATCCTCACCACGCCCAGTGCCGCCCTGCGCAGCGCATAGGGATCCTTGGACCCTGTCGGCTTTTCATCGATCGCCCAGAAGCCAACCAGCGTGTCGAGCTTGTCGGCGAGCGCCACGGCAATCGAAACGGATCGGTCGGCACGCGGTCGGACGGGCCTTGCGGCTTGTAGTGCTCCTCGATGGCAGCGGCGACGGAAGGATGCTCGCCCTGCAGCAGCGCATATTTGCGGCCCATGGCGCCTTGCAGTTCCGGGAACTCGCCGACGACTTCGGTCGTGAGATCGGCCTTGGCCAGAGCAGCCGGCGCGCACGGCGCGCCAGCGTCGGGATCGGCGCCGACGATCGGCGCCGAAGCTCTCTCCGCCAGCCGCTTGATCCGCTCCACCCGCTCGCCCTGCGTGCCGAGCTTGGCATGGAAGGTGACGCCGAGATGGTCGAGGCGGGCCATGCGCTGGTCGAGCGGCTTTTTCAGATCGAGCCCGAACTTTTCCGCCGATGCCTTGAGCTGGTCGAGATCGGGCAGGTCGCCCTGGTCGGTCTTCCAGAAATAGAGCGCATCGGACAGGCGCGCGCGCACCACCTTGCCGTTGCCGTGGGCGATCTCCTTGCCGCCGTCCTTCGCCTCGATGTTGGCGGTGAGGATGAAGCGGTTGGAGAGGTCTTCGCCGTCGCCCTGCGGCCGGCGTGACAAAGCATTTCTGGTTGGCGCGGATGGTCAGCCGGATCACTTCGGCGGGAATGGCGAGGAAAGGCCTGCTCGAATTCGCCCATCAGCACGACCGGCCATTCGACCAGGCCGGACACTTCCTCCAGCAGCCCCTCGTCCTCGACCAGATCGAGCCCGTTGGCGAAGGCGAGGTTGCGGGCGTCGGCCAGGATGATCTCCTTGCGGCGGTCGCCGTCGAGCACGACCTTGGCCGCTTCCAGCTTGGTCACGTAATCGTCGAAGCGGCGCACGGTGATTTCGCCCGGCGCATGGAAGCGGTGGCCGTAGGTGACGTTGCCCGAGCGGATGCCGTCGATCTCGAAATCGACCACCACCGGCTCCTCGGTCTCCGGGCCGAAGGTGCACAGGATCGACTGCAGCGGCCGCACCCAGCGCAACGAGCCGGGCTTGGCCGAAGCCGGCCCCCAGCGCATCGATGTCGGCCAAGGGAAGCTGCGGATGATGCCCGGCACCAGTTCGGCGATGATCTCTTCCGCCGCCCTGCCCGGCTTCGAAATATGGGCGACGTAGAAATCGCCCTTCTTCGGGTCGGAATGGACATGCGCCTCGGCAATCGAGGCAAGGCCTGCCTTGCGCAGGAAACCCTGCACCGCCTGTTCCGGCGCCGTCGTCGACGGCCCCTTGATCTCCTCGTGGATGTCCTTCGAGCGCGCGGTCAGGCCCCTGATGTCGAGCGCCAGCCGCCGCGGCGTCCAGTATTCGCGCGCCGCCTCATAGGTCAGCCCGGCCTCGACCAGACCGTCGGTCAGCATCTTCCTGAGATCGCCCGCCGCCTTGCGCTGCATGCGGGCAGGGATTTCCTCGGAGCGAAGTTCGAGCAAGAGGTCGGGCATCGGGTGGAGCTCGATCGCGGCAATCGGTCTGGGCGGGGCATAGCAACTCGGCTGGCCGCTGTCACCCTTGCCCGCACGATCGCCCAATCGGCTGAGCACCGTATTTCAGAAATTTTCAGGTCTCCCTGTCGGGACGAAGCCGACCCCACCCGTCCTAGGATCAAAGATCCCATGAACCAAACGCAGCGCTGAAGCGACCAACGCTCAGGCAGGGAACCTATTGGCTGAACGATCATGAAAACGGCATCGAGACTTCTGCAGATCCTCGCACTCAGCGCCTGCTTCGCCGCGCAGGCCCACGGTGCTTTCTCGATGCCGGGTGTGCGGCAGGCACTGCGGACAATGGCAGGCCCGAGTGGCCAGATCCTCTCCCCGATCGCCGCGCCTCTCGAAATGATGAAGCGCGTCTGATCTCAGGCCGCCAGCCCGCCCGCCTGCGTCAGCAGGAAACGCCTCGCCGCAGGCTTTCGCCAGATTGCGCACCCGCAGGATGTAGCTCTGCCGCTCGGTGACCGAAATCACGCCGCGCGCGTCGAGCAGGTTGAAGACGTGGCTGGCCTTGATGCACTGGTCATAGGCCGGGAAGACCATGCGGTGCATCGGCAGATTGTCGTTCGAAGCCGGCGCGCCGGCGTCGAGCAGCGCCTTGCACTCGGCTTCGGCGTCCTCGAAATGCCTGAGCAGCATCGCGGTGTTGGCATATTCGAAATTGTGGCTGCGAATATTCCTGCTCGGCCTGCAGGAAGACCTCGCCATAGGTGACCTTTTCGGCGCCTTCGCGGCCGTTGAAATTGAGGTCGTAGACATTGTCGACGCCCTGCACATACATGGCCAGCCGCTCCAGCCCGTAGGTCAGTTCGCCCGCCACCGGCGCGCATTCGATGCCGCAGACCTGCTGGAAATAGGTGAACTGCGACACTTCCATGCCGTCGCACCAGCACTCCCAGCCCAGCCCCCAGGCGCCCAGCGTCGGGCTTTCCCAGTCGTCCTCGACGAAGCGGATGTCGTGCAGCAGCGGATCGACGCCGATCGCCTTGAGCGAGCCGAGATAGAGCTCCTGCAGGTTCGGCGGGTTGGGCTTCAGGATCACCTGATACTGGTAGTAGTGCTGCAGCCGGTTCGGGTTTTCGCCATAGCGGCCGTCCTTGGGCCGGCGCGAGGGCTGCACATAGGCGGCGTTCCAGCGCTTTGGCCCGAGCGCGCGCAGCGTGGTCGCCGGATGGAAGGTGCCGGCGCCGACCTCCATGTCGTAGGGCTGCAGGATGACGCAACCATAGTCCGCCCAGTAATTGTGCAGGGTCAGGATCAGCCCCTGGAACGAGCGGCTGGGATGCATATGGGCTGGGATGTCGACGTCACGGCGGCCTCGGCAAAGCGCGAGAATGAAGACATTCCCTAGTTGCCGGGCCGGCGAGCGTCAAGGCAGCGTGCCTTGGCGGTAGTGCCTCAGTGAGCACTACCGCCTTGACCGCCGAGAGGTTGAACGCTTTGCGTTCGGCTGGCCCATTGCCGGACGGCGCCTGCGGCCGTCTGCTCGCCCGCAGTTCCAACGACAAAGGTTCAGCCATGCCGGCCAGACCATCGTGCGCCCCATCACGCGGCAGGATTACGAGCAATGGCTGCCGCTGTGGGACGGCTACAACGCTTTTTACGGCCGCTCGGGCGAGACCGCGCTGCCCGGCGAGATCACCGCAATGACCTGGTCGCGCTTTTTCGATGCCTATGAGCCGATGCATGCGCTGGTCGCCGAGAGCGAGGGCAAGCTTCTCGGCCTCGTGCACTATCTCTACCACCGCACCACCACGGCGATTTCGCCGAACTGCTATCTGCAGGACCTTTTCACCACCGAAGCGTCGCGCGGCAAAGGCGTCGGCCGGGCGCTGATCGAAGGCGTCTACGAGCGGGCCAAGCCGCCGGCTCGGGCCGCGTGTACTGGCTGACGCACGAGACCAACCACACGGCGATGAAGCTTTACGACAAGATCGGCGAGCTCTCGGGGTTTGTCGTCTATCGAAAAATGTTCTGAAAACAAAAACGGGGCTCAGCGAGCCCCGTTTGATTAGAAGTATCAGTTGCCGTTTACCCTTTCGGCGCAGGCGCCGGGGCGACCGGCTTGACCTTCGGGGTTTCCTGCGCCGTGTTGGATTCGATCGGCGGCAGGCCCTTCATCAGCTTCTGCTGCAAGGTGGCAAGCACATCGGGATCCGGCTTCAGGTCGCGCGCCTGGTTCCACTGGAAGGTGGCTTCCAGCTTGCGGCCGACGCGCCAGTAGGCATCGCCGAGATGGTCGTTCAGCACCGGATCTTCCGGCTTCAGCGACACGGCGCGCTCCATTTCGCGCACGGCGTCGTCGAACCGGCCCATGCGGAAATAGGCCCAGCCCAGCGAATCGACGATGTAGCCGTCGCTTGGCCG
This sequence comes from uncultured Alphaproteobacteria bacterium, assembly GCA_963788955.1. Lineage (GTDB taxonomy): Bacteria > Pseudomonadota > Alphaproteobacteria > Rhizobiales > Rhizobiaceae > Mesorhizobium. The sequence continues at coordinate 277,455 of CAWBIN010000015.1, forward strand.
CAGATCGACGGCCTTCTGGATCATCGCCAGGCCTTCCTTGAGGTTCATGTTCATGTCGACCCAGGAATAGCCGAGATAGTTCAGCACCTGCGGCTGGTCGGGGAACAGTTCCAGCGCCTTGCGGAAATTCGGCTCGGCCTTCGGCCATTCCTTCAGCCGCTCATAGGCGATGCCGCGCTGGTAGAAGATGTTCCAGTTGGCGTTGGTCGGCGTCTTCAGCACCTCAACCGCCTTGTCGTAGAGGTTGGCGGCGGAGCGGAAATCCTCCTTCGAGGAATAGACCCCGCCAAGCGCCAGATAGGCGCGCATGTCGTCGGGATGGGCGTCGACGAAGGCTTTCAGATGGGCGATCGCCTCTTCGTGGCGGTCGAGATCGGCAAGGTTGAGGCCGAGCTGCAGGTCGGAAAGCTCCTTCAGCGGCGAAGAGAGCGGGAATACGGCGATAGAGCGCAATGGCGCCTTCGCCGTCCTTCAGCTGCTCGGCAACGGCGGCAAGCTGCACCAGGGCGGCGTCGCTGTCGGGCTTCAGCGCCAGCGCATATTGCAGATAGAGGCGGACGAACGGCTCGCCGCCGCCGCGATTGAGCGCGGTGGCGAGGTCAAGCAGGATCTCGGAGGCGCCTTCCGACGGGCTGGCGACGAAGAGGCTCGATCTTGTCGCCCTTGCTGATCCTGTCGCGAAGCGCCTGGTGATGTCCAGCTTGCCCGGCGCGAACGCCTCGGCCTTGTCGAGCACGTAGAGCGCCTTGTTCTTGTCGCCCTTGCGGGCCAGGAAGGACGCATAGGCCTGGGCGTTGCGCATCCATGTCTCGGGAGCAGCACCGCCGGCGGTGGTGTCTGTCAGGGTCGCGGCATAGAGCGCATCGGCCTTGTCCGACAGGCCCGAGGCATCGGCGATCAGCGCGCGATGGAAGGACTTGAACAGGCCGAACCAGTCCGGCCCCTGCAGCTTGTCGATGACGCCATCGCGTCGGTGGCATCGCCGGCGCCTTCCTTGGCCCAGCCGGACATGACGCCGGAAGATCAGCCGGTCGAGATCGGATTCGAGCGACAGCTTGAGCCAGTATTGCGCCTTGGTGAAATCCTTCTTGTGGAAGGAATCGACGGCCAGCGCCAGCCGCGAGAAGCGCTCGACATCGGGAACTTCCTTGAGCTTGTCGGCATAGACAAGGGATTCCTCGAAGCGGCCTTGCGCGATCAGCGACAGCATCAGGCTCTGCTGCAGCGAGGTGTCGCCGGGCATCGAAGGCCAGCGCCTGCTTGTAATAGGCGATGGCATTGTCGAGGTCGTTGTCGCCTTCGGCGATCCGGGCGGCGAGATAGGCTCCCGAGAAGGATGTGATCTTGACCGGCTCGGTCGGATTCCTTGGCGAGGCGACGGCAGCGGCCGAGATCGCCATGCCCTGCCACAATTGCCAGCCCTGCGAGCCAGCGCGCACGTCCTTGCCGCATCGTATCCCTTTCAGCCAGACGCGACCCGCAAGTCGGCGGGACCGCCATAGACTCGATGTTTCCGGACAAAGCATGGCCTTTTTGGGGTCAGGCTTCAATCCGGGCCGAATTCACAATCGGGTCACCCGATCAACAAACCATGGCGACGCACACACTGTCGGTTCGGGATCATAGCAGATCGGGACTGCGGAGCCTACAGCCTGGCATCGCGATAGCGTTGCCGCGACAGTGGTGCACAGGCCGGCCCACTCGCAGCCCTGGCAGGCCTCACGCGTCACGCCGGCTGAAAAGGCGGCGCGCATGCTGGCCAGGGTTGCCGCGTCGAGGCTGAGGCGGGCGCCGGCCCGGATCGGCCGGGCCAGCAATTCTGCCGACGTCGCGTGCCGCCAGCTCGTCCCGGCCGGCAGCACTTTCGCGCAGGCAGTGCGGCTCCGGCCTCGCCGAGCAGCGGCTGGCACAGATATCGTCCGGGCCGGAGACGATCAGGATGTCCTCGCCCCGGCCAAGACGCTTCGGCGATCGCCGTCATAATTGGCGATGAAGGCTGCGCTGTATCCCTTGCCGACATAGGTCAGCAGGCAAAGCAGATGATGGGCGCGCAGCCTGACGGTCATCGCCGGTTATGATGCGGTTTCGGCCGGGTTCGGTCTTGTTGCCTGAAAACAGCTTGAGCGTCGCGGCGCCGAGCGCGGACTTCAGCAAGCCGCCGACGATGAAGGGCAGGAAGCCGAAGGTGATGGCCTGTTCGGCGCCGATCATGACGGCAAGCCACGCCGTGCCGAGAACCAGGCAGGCGAGATTGCCGAGCACCATGGCGGCGAAGGCCAGCATCACCCGGTTGCCGTTCCAGCCGCGCTCGGCCAGCCAGCCGACGAGCGCGCCGACGAGCGGGAAGGCGAAGAGATAGCCGCCCGTCGGCCCGACGAAATGCTGCACGCCGGCAGCACCGCCGGCCAGCACCGGGAAGCCGACGGCGCCCTCGACGAGCCAGGCAGCGATGGTGATGGCGCCAAGCCGCCAGCCATAGAGCGCGCCGATCAGCGTCACCGCGAAGGTCTGCATGGTCACCGGCACCGGCACCATCGGCACTTCGATGTAGGACGACAGCGCCAGAAACAGCGTGCCGAGGACGACGGCGCCGGCCTGCCAGCCAAGCGAGCGGTCTTGCAGGCGCAGCGGGCTGAAGGACGGCTTTGAGGACGAAAAAGCGATGTCGGTCATGGCGGTTTCCCTGCTGGTTTGAAATTATAGATAATTTTTGCTTCGATCTATTATCAAATCCATATTTGCGGCGCGATGGCAAGCCCTCGCCCCGAAAAAGCTCCGAGATCGCATTGGGGCATTTGCGCCGGCGCTGGCCTTCAGCTGATATTCCGATCCCTAGCCGACGATAGCGAAGGCGTCGCGCGTCCTGCCGGAGGCGGTCTTGACCGGCTTCTGGCCGATCCACTGCACATGCCGGCCAAGGGTGGCGGCGGCCGATTCGGTATTGCCCTGGCGGAGCGCGCTCAGGATCGCGCGGTGGTCCTGGTCGGTGCGGATTTCCCATTCCGAGCGCCAGGCGGCGAACAGGAAGCGGGCGCTTGCCGCATGCAAATCGTCGATGGTGGCGAAGCAGCCGCGGCATGCCGCAGGGCGCCAGGATCAGCCGGTGGAAGGTGCGGTTGGCTTCCTCCCAGGAGCGGACATCGCGGGATTTGTCGCCGGCCTTGGTCGCTTCCTCGGCGAGGTCGAGAATGGCTGCCGTCAGGTGCGGCGCGGCATGGCGCAGCGCCAGCACTTCGAGCGCCGCCCGCATTTCGGCGACTTCCCTGACCTCGCCGAGGTCGAAAGACGCGACACGCACGCCACGGCTGGGCTCGCCGATCGCCAGCCCTTGCGCCTCCAGACGCCGGAAGGCCTCGCGCACCGGGACATGGCTGGTCTGGAATTCCTCGGCGATATGGTCCTGCCGCAGCCGGGCGCCCGGCTCGATCGCGCCCGATATGATGCGGTCGGCCAGCACCTTGCTGATGCGCACGGCGATGGTGTCGTCTGCGGTCTTTGCCATGTTTTATAGATAATTTGCATCGCGCCGGCTTGTCGAGACGGTCGTTGCCCGATTTCGCGTGCAAAGTTGCCTCGGCGCGGGCGAGCCTCAGTTCACCCGGCTGATGCAGAAATCGATGACGTCGATCAGCGCCGATTTCTGCGGCGTCGCTTCCAGCGGCGCCAGCGCGTCGCGGGCGATCTCGCCGAAATGGCGGGCGCGGCCGATCGTGTCGGCGATGGCGCCGTGGCGGGTCATCAGGCCGATCGCCTTTTCCAGCCCGGCATCGTCGGTGACATTGTCCTCGATGGCGCGCTTCCAGAAGGTGCGCTCGGCCTTGGTGCCGCGCCGGTAGGCGAGGATCACCGGCAGCGTCACCTTGCCCTCGCGGAAATCGTCGCCGACATTCTTGCCCAGCTCCTGGCTGGAGCCGCCATAATCCAGCGCATCGTCGATGAGCTGGAAGGCAAGGCCGAGATTCATGCCGTAGGAGCGCAATGCCGCGCGATCGTTGCGCGTCGCCAGGGCGATCACCGGGCCGACTTCGGCGGCGGCCGAGAACAGCGCCGCGGTCTTGGCCTTGATGACGGCGAAATGCTCGTCCTCGGTGGTCTCGAGGTTCTTGGCGGCGGCAAGCTGCATCACCTCGCCCTCGGCGATGATCGAGGCGGCACTGGACAGGATGTCGAGCGCTTCCAGCGAGCCGACATCGACCATCATGCGGAACGCCTGGCCGAGCAGGAAATCGCCGACCAGCACGCTGGCCTGGTTGCCCCAGATCATGCGCGCGGTCTTCTTGCCGCGGCGCATGCCGCTCTCGTCGACGACATCGTCGTGGAGAAGCGTGGCGGTGTGCATGAATTCGACCGAGGTGGCGAGCTTGACGTGGCCTTCGCCGGAATAGCCGAACATCTGGGCGGCGGCGAGCGTCAGCATCGGCCGCAGCCTCTTGCCGCCGGACGAGATCAGATGGTTGGCGACCTCCGGGATCATCTCGACGTCGGAGCCGGCCTTGGACAGGATCAGTTCGTTGACGCGCCCCATATCGGCCGCCGTCAGGTCGATCAGATCCTTGATGGAGGCGGCTTCCCGCTTCCCGTTTTCGATGTTGAGAACGACACCCACCAACAAACACTCCCGTCTATGATCCATGCGCGCGACGGCACCCTGGTCCCGGATGGACTCTAGGGCGGCACCCACGGGCACGGCAAGAGGCGAATTGGCGCGGTTGCGATGACGGCGTGTCAACCCTGAGCCGCTCACACTTTTCGGCACTGCTCCACGTTTACAGGAACGCCGCAACCTGCGATTTTCGTCCGATGATAGAACTCATCCGCACCAACGATGCCGTGATCATCTCCTTTGTCGAATCGCTGATGCGCGATGCCGGCATTGCCTGTTTCGTCGCCGACCAGAACATGAGCGTGCTCGATGGTTCGATCGGCATCCTGCCCCGACGCGTCATGGTCGACGCCGACCAGGCGGATGCGGCGCGGCGCATTCTGACGGATGCCGGCATCGCCAACGAGATCCGCCGACAATAATGTCCGCTTCACCCGCCGCCCTTGTTCCGGACACGCCGGCCCACACGGTCGATGGCTTCCATCGCGGCCGCTTCTGGCTGGTGCAGCCCCGGTCGGGCGGGCACCGCGCCGGCATGGACGCCATGATGCTGGCCGCTGCCGTGCCATCCTCCTTCGCCGGCCGGCTTGCCGATTTCGGCGCCGGCGCCGGTGCTGCGGGCCTGGCGGTGCTGTCGCGCTGCGCTTCCGGCCCGAGGCCGTGCTGGTCGAACGCTCCGACGGAAATGGCGGGATATCGCGGCGACCACGCTTGCCCATCCCGGCAATGCCCATCTCGGCGATCGCGCCTCGGTGCTGGCCGCCGATGTCACGCTGTCGGGCAAGGCGAGAGGCGACGCCGGCCTTGCCGACAATTCCTTCGATTTCGTCATCATGAACCCGCCCTTCAACGCCGCCGAGGATCGCGCCACGCCCGACCCACTGCGCAAGCAGGCCCATGTCATGGAGGACGGGCTGTTCGAGAGCTGGATCCGCAGTGCAGCAGCGGTCGCGAGGCCGCGCGGCGGGCTGGCCGTCATTGCCCGGCCGGAGCAGCTCGGCGCGCTTCTCGATGCGATCGAGGGCCGCTTCGGCGATGCCGAAATGCTCTCCGTCCACCCTCGCCCCGAGGCGGCGGCGATCCGCATCGTCGTCAGGGCAGCGCTCGGCGCGCGCGGAAAGCTGTCGATCCGCCCGCCGCTGATGCTGCATGGTGAATCGGGTAACGGACCAGCGGAACGGACCGAGATGATCAACAACGGACTGGCGTCGCTGTTCGGCGATTGATCCTGCCGGCCACATGGCATTGCTGTTGGCCGGAAAATCCCTACATGCCCGGAGCAAGATTGCCGCGCCGTCCGAAAAAAGAATTGACCGAACCTGGCCTTATCTTGCTCTTTTGCACATTGCCCCGGAGATCCTCCCCTCGTGAAACGCCTTTTGAACCGCCTGCTGCCGAAATCCTGGCGCTCCAGTGTCGTCACTGTTCCGGTCATCCGGCTGCAGGGGACCATCATGCCTGGCGGCGGCCAGTTCCGGCCGAGCCTGTCGCTGGCATCGACCGCCGGCCTGATCGAAAAGGCGTTTTCCTTCGATGCGCCAGTCGTCGCCATCTCGATCAATTCGCCTGGCGGCTCGCCGGTGCAGTCGCGGCTGATCTTCAAGCGCATCCGCGACCTGGCGACGGAAAAGGACAAGAAGGTGCTGGTCTTCGTCGAGGATGTCGCGGCATCGGGCGGCTACATGATCGCGGTCGCCGGCGACGAGATCTTCGCCGACCCCTCCTCCATCGTCGGCTCGATCGGCGTGGTGTCGGCCTCGTTCGGCTTTCCCGAACTGATGAAGAAGATCGGCGTCGAGCGCCGCGTCCACACGGCCGGCCAGAACAAGGCCGTGCTCGACCCGTTCAAGCCGGAGAAGAAGGAAGACGTCGAGCGGCTGAAAGCGCTGCAGCTCGAGGTGCACGAGACCTTCATCGACCTCGTCAAGGAGCGGCGCGGCACCAGGCTCAAGGACGACCCGGACCTGTTCACCGGCCTGTTCTGGACCGGCAAAGAAAGGTCTTGAGCTCGGCCTTGTCGACGCGCTGGGCGACATGCGCACCGTGCTCAAGACCCGCTTCGGGCCGAAGACCCAGCTCAAGCTGGTCACAGCGCCGCGCGGCCTGTTCGGCCGCTTCGGCCTGTTCGGCTCGCGCAGCGGCTTTTCGGCGCCCGACATCGCCGCCGCTGCCGCCAACGGCATCATCGATGCGGCGGAAGAGCGCGCGCTATGGGCGCGCTTCGGGCTTTGAAAAAACTTTGAAACCGTCTAGCATATCCGCTTGACCGACCCGACCGGCCGCCTTCGCCGCCTTTTCGAGGGAGGAGTTTTGAGATGCCGCAGATCATTTTCTTCGTCGCCGTCGGCGTGCTGCCTATGTCGGCTACCGCTCCTTCGTCAGGGAAGCCGAACGCGTGACGGCCAAGATCCGGCGCACCGAAAAGCAGGCGGCCAACGGCACGATGGGAACGCTGGTCAAGGATCCCAAGACCGGCGAATACCGCCTGGCCAAGGACTGACAGCATTTCCCTTGCAGCCGACACGTTGAACGCCGAGGCCGAAGCCCGGATCTGGCTTGCGCCCGCCAAGATCAATCTGGCGCTGCACGTCACCGGCAGGCGCGCCGACGGCTATCATCTGATCGAGAGCCTCGCCGTCTTCACCCGCTTCGGCGACAGGGTCGAGATCGAGCGCGCCGACAGCGATCGTTTTTCCGTGGCCGGCACGTACGCGTCCTCGGTCCCGACTCGACGACAGCAATCTGGTGGTGAAGGCGCGCGAGGCGCTGCGGCGGGAAGCCGGCCTGCAGCGGACGCCGCCTGTCGCCATCAGGCTGGAAAAGAACCTGCCGGTTGCCTCCGGCGTCGGCGGCGGATCGAGCGATGCGGCGGCGGTGCTGCGCGGGCTCGTCCGGATGCCTGGGGGCTGGACATCGATGACGCCGAACTGGCGCGGATCGGCCTTGCGCTCGGCGCCGACGTGCCGATGTGCCTGGCGGCAAAACCCCTGGTCGCGCGCGGCATCGGTGACGAGCTGTCGATGCGTGCCGGATTTTCCGGCGCTCGGCCTGGTTCTGGTCAATCCGGGCACCGCCGTCTCCACTGCCGAGGTGTTCAAGGCGCTCGCCAGCCGCGACAATGACGTGCTGCCGCCGCTGCCGCAGCACAATCGACTTCCACAGCATCCGCAACTGGCTGGAGATCACGCGCAACGATCTCGAGCCTGCAGCGCCGCGCGATCCAGCCGGCCATCGGCAAGGCATTGTCGGTGCTGAACAAGGCCGGGGCAGGATTTGCCCGCATGTCGGGCTCCGGCGCGACCTGCTTCGGACTGTTCGAGACCGGCAATGTCGCAAAGCGCGCCGCTGCTCGACATACGCAGCCGCCATCCCGACTGGTTCGTCGCCGCGACGCGAAGCATCGCTCGGAGGCTGACGCCCATGGCCAGAATTGACGAAAGCCGCCCCTTCATCCCGGTGCGCATCGCGGTGCTGACCGTTTCCGACACGCGCAGCCTTGGCCGACGACAAGTCCGGCCAGACCCTGGCCGACCGTATCGCGGAGGCCGGCCATATCCTCGCCGCCCGCGACATCGTCACCGACGACCGCGACAAGATCCGCGACACGGTTCTGGCGTGGTCGCAAGACAAGGACATCGATGTCGTCATCACCACCGGCGGCACCGGTTTCACCGGCCGCGACGTGACGCCGGAGGCGCTGGAGCCGATCTTCGAAAAGCGCATGGACGGCTTTTCCGAAGTCTTCCACCGCATCTCCTACGACAAGATCGGCACCTCGACGATCCAGAGCCGGGCGACCGGCGGCGTCGTCAACGCCACCTTCGTCTTCGTGCTGCCGGGCTCGCCCGGCGCCTGCAAGGACGCCTGGGACGGCATTTTGAAGCCGCAGCTCGACTACCGGCACATGCCTTGCAACTTCGTCGAGATCATGCCTCGCCTGGACGAGCATCTCAGGCGTGGCAAGACCGGATAAGATCCGGATCAGCGGATGACCGGCTCGCCGTGGAAGCGGCGGCGCGACGGCGCCGAGACGCCGAAGCCGACTTCCATCATCAGACGCGGCGTGCGCGTCGGCACGGTGCCCATATGGAAGCCGAACGGATCCTCGACGAAGCCGAGGCCGGCTTCGCCGGTCAGCGTCACCGGGCTGTCGTTGCCGTAGACGTCGAGCACGTCCTGCGCCGGATGGCCGACGAGCAGCGTCAGCTGATGCTTGACGGCGCGGCGCTTGTGGCTGCCGCGGACATAGACATGCGGACCGGTGCCGGCGTCGACGGGCTTGAGATAGAAGAAGAATTTCAGCATCCGCCAGTCGTCGAGGTCGAAGTGGTATTTGCCGAGCGACGCCAGGTTCTTGTCGGCCTCCGAGGCCGCGCCGGTCGGAAAGCTCCACCAGACGCGCGTCGTGATCAACTTGGCCTGGCCGCCGAGATAGTGCGCGGCGATATCGAGCAGCAGCGGGTCGTGCTGAATGGCCAAAGCGGCATTGCAATCGAGGATGCGCTCGAAAAAATGCCCGCTGAGCAGCGGGCGACCAAAACGCTTTTCGGCCTCGGCATGTTCCCCTGGCATGAATTCGAGACGACGATCGAAATTGCCGAAGCACGGCGTGCGCTCGGCGAAGCTGGCGATTTCCTCGTGAATGGCCTGCGGCAGAAGAAGCCCTGAAAACAGCCCATCCGATTTCAACGCACGGACGGCCGCGGCGCGGTCGACGCCGGCAAACATCGTATCCTCGTTGCGTGCCGGCTTGGCCTGCTTGGCACCAAGCCAGTGCAGGCGCCGCCCCGGCATGGTGCGGGCGAGGACGAACATCGGCAGCCAAGCGGGATTCTCGCGAAGGTCGGTCAGATAGGTCGGGATGCGCGCGGCCATACGGCGCAACATGCTGCCATTTCGCGCAATTGCCTCCAAGCTGGCGGCGCCGGATTTGTCAGGGCTTGTAAAGGTCATCGGGTCCTCGGGTATGAATGCGGTGCCGACGCAGCGTTGCTCACCGCTCCGGCATTACCCAAACCCGATTGTCCCGCGTGAAGGGAATGCTACGCCCACGCCATGTTTTGTGCAATGCACAATAGACAACGCACCTGCAACAAATTCACTGGCCGTAGGCCCGGTGAAACTCCGTCCGTTCGCGAAGGCGGGGCAAAAGAGCCTCACTTCGACGGCGCGACCCAGATCTCCGCGTTGAGCCTCCTGGTCGCAAGGCCGCGCGCAATGGCCTCGGCGCCGCGGGCGCCTTTCGACAGAGCGGTGGCCTGGCGCTTGCTGATCACCAGCCCCTCGGCCAGGGCCCGATTGCCTGAAAAGACGCGTGCCAGAAACGGCTTGCGGCTGCCACGCGCCCGCGCAAACCGTGCCGGCATGGTTTGCCTCGCGGTGTGGGCGACAACCTCGTCGATCCAGCCTTCCGAAAGCCGCGCGCCAGGCTCCAGCAACAGCAGCCAGTCGCCCTTGGCCTGCCTGATGCCGGCCGCGATGCCGCCGGCGACGTAGTGGCAGCCGGCATGCTCGGCGACACGGTGCGTCTGGTCGGTCGAACCATTGTCGCAGACGATGACATCGCGCACCACGCCCTCGACCGCGCCGCCGATCAGCGAGGCAAGCGTGCGGGCAAGGCCCTCTTCGTCGTTCATGGTTTCGATGAGAACGCTGAGCATTTTAGCCGAATAGCGGAAAGCCGCGTCCCGCGCCAGTTCCGCATCGCTGTGCAAAAAGTTCTTGCTTTGTTCTCCTAGATAAAATAGGATTATTTTCATGAACAGACCAATTCGACAGCCTGCCGACAGTCCCTGGGAGAGGGCGAAGATGGAACAGATCGTGCGTGCCGACATTGCAGCCTTCGGGGCCGGGAGAGCCGAGATGGCGAATGCGATGATCGAGCAGAGCGGCATGCGCGTCAGGCCGGACCGCAATCGGGGCCGCTCCGCCGGCATCAACCCGTCCGGCCGCTTCGAGCCGGTCAGCCGGCATGTCTTCGACGACGGCTGGAATTCGCTGGAGGAACTGCCGCCGTTCAAGACCGAGGTGCAGGTCGAGAAGCCGCGCACGATCATCACCCGCAACGAATTCGCCCGACATTTCCTTCGACCGCTCGATCAATCCCTATCGCGGCTGCGAGCATGGCTGCGTCTATTGCTTCGCCCGGCCGACGCACGCCTTCATGGGCCTGTCGCCGGGGCTCGATTTCGAATCGAAGCTGTTCGCCAAGCCGGATGCGGCGCGGCTGCTCGACAAGGAACTGTCGAAGCCCGGCTACCAGCCGCGCACCATCGCCATCGGCACCAACACCGATCCCTACCAGCCGATCGAGAAGCAATACCGGATCATGCGCGAGATCCTCGAAGTGCTGGAGGCGCGCGGCCATCCGGTCGGCATCGTCACCAAGTCGGCGCTGGTGACGCGCGACATCGACATCTTGTCGCGCATGGCCGAACGGGGGCTGGCCAAGGTGGCGCTGTCGGTGACGACGCTGGACCGCATGCTGGCGCGCACGATGGAGCCGCGCGCGTCGACGCCGACCAAGCGGCTGGAGGCGATCAGGCAGCTTTCGGACGCAGGCATTCCGGCCTCGGTCATGGTGGCGCCGATCATCCCGGCCTGACCGACCAGGAGATGGAGCGCATCCTCGATTCGGCACGCGCCGCCGGCGCGCGCGAGGCCGGCTACGTCATCCTGCGCCTGCCGCTGGAGGTGGCGCCGATCTTCAAGGACTGGCTGCTGCGCCACTATCCCGACCGCTACCGCCACGTGATGTCGCTGATCCGCTCGATGCGCGACGGCAAGGATTACGATTCGGAATGGGGCAAGCGCATGAAGGGCGCGGGACCCTATGCCTGGCAGATCGGCCGCCGCTTCGAGATCGCGGCCAAGCGGCTCGGCCTCAATGCCGAGCGGCGGACGCTCAGGACCGACCAGTTCGTCGCCGCCGCCAATGCGACGGAGCAGTTGATGCTGCTCTGAAGGCAGATCGCTGCACCGGCCTTCGTCGGCCGGTGCAGGAGAAAGAATCCCGTCCGGCCCTGTCCCCCGGCCTGCAGACGGTGCCCTCCCGGTCCGGCGCCCCACTCGACCCGGAGGGACTTGCGGAGAATCGGAGCCGATGCGAACCTCGCCGCAACATGGCTCGCGCGCGTTCCGATTCTCCGCTTCTTTTCGAAATCGTCGAGAAGCCCGACTTCTCCTTCGAGACGAAGGCGATGGCCGAAGGCCTGTGGCCGGTGGCAGGCATGGACGAGGCCGGTCGCGGTCCGCTGGCCGGGCCGGTGGTCGCGGCGGCGGTGATCCTCGATCCCGCCAACATTCCCGAAGGGCTCGACGATTCCAAACGCCTCGACCATCTGCAGCGCGAGGCGCTGTTCGCCGAAGATCCTCGGATCCGCGCTCGGCCGTCTCGATGGCCTCGGTCAGCGCCGAAGGCATCGACGGCAGCAACATCCTCAAGGCCAGCCTGGAGGCGATGCGCCGCGCCGTCGCCGGTCTGTCCGATGCAGCCGAAGCTGGCGCTGGCCGACGGCCGCGACGTGCCGCCGGGCCTCCCTGCGCCGGGCGCGCGCTGATCAAGGGCGACCAGCGCTCGCAGTCGATCGCCGCCGCCTCGATCGTCGCCAAGGTGATGCGCGACCGCATGATGTGCGGCTGCGGCAGCCACCACGACCGCTACGGCTTCGAGGTCCATATGGGCTATGCCACGGCCCGCCATCGCACGGCGATCGAAGCACACGGCCCCGTGGCGCGGCTGCACCGTGTGTCGTTTGCGCCGTTCCGGCTGGGCGGAGCTGAGGTGGTCGAAGACGAGAGCTTCGCCGGGTTGGAGTGAAGCGCGACGGGGTACTGTCGTCATCCTCGGGCTTGACCCGAGGATCCATGCCGTGACGGTCGCCGAGGAATGCGACCTATCAGAGTTTCTGCATCGTTGCGGCGTACGCAGGTCACGGCATGGATCCTAGGGTCTGCGCCGCGTCGCTTCGCTCCTTGCTTCGCCCTAGGATGACGATCGATAAGGCAACAAAAAAGCCGCCAGGTTGCCCGGGCGGCTTCGATGTCTACGACGGCTGAGGCCGCTCAGTTCAGCTTGGCCTTCACGTCCTGCAGCGACGCCTTGAACAGGTCGGCGCCGGCCTTGGCGTCGACCTTGCCGGCAAGCAGCGCGCGGGCCGCTTCGACGGCGATGTCGACGGCGCTGGCGCGGACTTCGGCGACTGCCTCGCGCTCGGCCTGGCCGATCTTCTGCTCGGCAAGTGCGGTGCGGCGCGCGACGTAGTCCTCGGTCTTCTTGTGCGCTTCGGCGGCAAGCATGTCGGCCTCGCGCTTGGCGGCGGCGACGATGTCGGCGGCCTCCTGCTCGGCTTCCTTGCGCTTCTTCTGGTACTGGCCAAGCAGCTGCTGGGCCTCTTCGCGCAGGCGGCGGGCTTCGTCGAGCTCGTTGCTGATCTTGGCGGCGCGGGCGTCAAGCGCCTTGGCGATCAGGCCCGGCACCTTGATGTAGACGGCGACGCCGAGGAAGATGACCAGGGCGACGGTGGCCCAGAATGTCGCGAGAGATGTGGCGTCCATGATGCGCTCCTCACCGGGCCACGGATTTGACCGCGGCCGCGATCTCGGCCTTGCTGGCCTTGCCGCCGACAAGCGCCTCGACGATGGCCGAAGCGGTGTCCTCGGCGATCGAGCCGACTTCCTTCATGGCGCTTGGCCTTGATGGAGGCGATGCTGGCTTCGGCCTCGCCGAGCTTCTTGTCGAGGGCGGCCTCGACCTTCTTGCGGGCGGCCTCGGCCTCGGCCTTGGCGGCGTCGTTGGCCTGCTGGCCGATCGCGTTGGCCTTGGTCTTGGCTTCCGCCAGTTCCTGCTCGTAGGCGGCAACGGCGGCGTCGGCCTCGCCCTTCAGCTTGGCGGCGTGGTCGAGATCCTGCGTGATGCGATCGTTGCGCGACATCGATGATGCCGCCGAGGCGCGGCATCACGACCTCGCTTCAGGAACAGGTAGAACAGCCCGAAGGTGATCGCCAGCCACAGAAGCTGCGACGGGAACGTCGCCGGATCGAATGGCGGGAAGCGTGCCGTGCGCCTCGCCGGGCACGCCGGTGCCGGCATGCGTTTCGGCTCGGCCGGCATGCGTCGGTCTCGGCGCCTTCGGCGGCCGGCGCTGACTCTTGCGCAAAGGCAGATGTCACGAACATGGACTATCCCCTGATATCAGGCCTGCCGCAGGATCGCGGCCGGCCTGCCCAATCTTCGCCGAGTGCTCAGCCGAACAGGGCCAGAAGCGCGATGAGAAGCGAGAAGATGCCCAGAGCTTCGGTCACGGCGAAGCCGAAGATCAGGCGGCCGAACTGGCCATCGGCGGCCGACGGGTTGCGCAGGGCGCCCGCCAGGTAGCTGCCGAAGATGTTGCCGAGGCCAATGCCCGCGCCGCCCATGCCCAGGCAAGCGATACCAGCGCCGATGTACTTTGCTGCTTCTGCGTCCATTTTAAACTCCTTTGGATCTGATAATTCCGTTGCATTTCCATCCGGCGACAATGCCGGAAACTCGTTATGCTCAGTGCCCGGGATGCAGGGCGTCGTTCAGGTACATGCAGGTCAGCACGGCAAAGACATAGGCCTGCAGGAAGGCGACGAGCAATTCCAGAGCCGTCAGCGCCACGGCCATGGCCAGCGGCAGGACCGAGCCGGCAATGCCGAGCGCGCCGAGCGCGCTGAGGCTGACGACGAAGCCCGAGAACACCTTCAGCGTGATGTGGCCGGCCAGCATGTTGGCGAACAGACGAACCGAGAGGCTGACCGGGCGCGAAACGAAGGAGATCACTTCGATCGGCACCACCAGCGGCAGCAGGAACGACCGGGCACGCCATGCGGCACGAACAGCTTGAGGAAGCCCAGGCCGTGCTTCATGAAGCCGTAGACGAGGACGGTTCCGATCACCAGCGCGGCGAGGCCGAAGGTGACGATGATGTGGCTGGTGACGGTGAAGAAATAGGGGAACAGGCCGAGCAGGTTGGCGACCAGCACGAACATGAACAGCGAGAACACGAAGGGGAAGAACTTCATGCCTTGCGTTCCGGCGGCATCGCGCAGCATGTTGGCGACGAACTCGTAGGCCATTTCCGAGACCGACTGCAGGCGGCCGGGAACCAGGCTGCGGCTCGACGTCGAGAGGTAAAGAAAGGCCGATGCGACGGCGACCGTCGCGACCATGAACAGCGCCGAATTGGTGAAGGACAGATCGTAGCCGCCGATGTTGATCGGAATCAGCTTGACGATATGGAACTGGTGGATCGGATCGACCTTGTCAGCAGCCACTTTACATCCCCGTCAAAGCCGCGTGCGGCTTCAGTGTCCTGTTTCACGCCTTTGACGGCGCCTCGTCCTAGTCTTTCGGATCGCGCGTTTTATCGCCCTTTCCGAATTCCGCCACCACGTCCCGCCGAGCGCAGGACATTGAGCACGCCGGCGCCAAAACCCAGCAGCAGGCCGACGATCAGACCCCATGGCGAGGTTCCCGCCACACGGTCCAAGAACCAGCCAAGGCCGACGCCCACCACTATGCCGGCGATGAACTCGCTGGATAGTTTGAGCGCCTGGCCATATCCGGCCACACTGCCCGCTTTCGCGTCTTTCCCCTCGAGCCGGTCCGGCCGTCTTGTCGCAAGCGATGCTTCAAGATCGCGCCGGCGGCGCTCAAGATCGTCATCGCGGATGTCGGCTTCGTGCTGTTTGCCGCGGCCGGTTTCTCCGGTTCCGTCTGGCCCGTTTTTGTCGGCCATCGCAACCCCCCTGCCCGGTCAGATCGTCGCCGTCCGTCCGCTACCAAAGTCGCCGGCAACATAGTTAGAGGGTCCGCGCCCGTCAAGCCACGGGCCGAACTTCAATGTGATGTATTTTTCCTAGTTAAATCAATCACTTATTTAGGTGCGACATCGTGCCCGCCGCAGTTGCGGGCAAGTGCCTGCCGAATCCTTGCGGCGACAGGTCTTTGGCTGCCGGGTCTTGAAGCCACTCCGGCTCGCCGCGAACGCCCGTTCAGGGAATACTCAGCTCCAGCCGCCGCCATAGGTGCGGTAGAAGATATGCAGGCCGATTTTGGTCATCCTCTTCATCGTGCGCGCCCAACCCGGATGGACATAGTTGGCGTAGTAATGGGTCGAGGAGCCGACTTCCGGAATGAAGATCTTGCCGGCGGTGACGGCCATGCGCGACATCCTGGGCGGTCTTGTAGGCGACAGGATTTTCGATGCGCTTCTTGCGGCCGTCGCAGGCGAAGGAGAACTGGCAGCGATTGTACCAGTGGTCGTTCTGGTAGACGACGCCGCAGATCGAATTCGGATAGGCCGGGTTGCGGACGCGATTGAGGATGACCTGGGCGACGGCGGCCTGGCCGCGCATCGGATTCGCCGCGCGCCTCGAAGTAGATGCCGTTGGCAAGGCATGCCTGCTCCTTCTTGGAGAAGACGCTGGCCGGCAGCGGGTTCTGTATCCAAGAGTGATCGCCCTTGCTCATCGGCGGGATGAAGCGGCCGTTGTTCGGCTGCTCGTCCTGCAGCAGGGCCTCGAAGGGCGAGGCCTTGGCGTAGTCGGGTTCGGCCTGCGCATAGGCGGTGGCCAGCACGTCCGGTTTGTCATTGTTGACGAGAGCCGCCAGCATGGCCGGGACGCCGGGATCGGGCTTCTCGTCCTCGCGGATATGGAAGGCCTGGGCGATCTGGATTTCCTTGCCTCTTATGCCGCCAGGCTTGGCGAAGGCGAGCTTCAGGCCACTGTCCATGCTCGGGCGCAGCAGCGAGGAGGTGCGCTCGAAGATCGAACCGGCGTTGAAGTTCTTCGGCGGCGCCACCGGCGAGATGTGGACGATGCGGCCCTTCTTGTCGCCGCGCGTAATGCGGTCCTCGTCGGGCGCCGTACCGGCGACATTGCCCTTGCCGCGAAACGATACGCTGCCGATGCCGGGCAGCTTGACGCCCGAACCTGAGATCGAGCCGGTGGAGACGGAATCGACGAACGGCATTTCGGCGGCGTGCACCGAACCGGCGACGGATTTCTCGACATAGGCGTTCCAGCGGGCGTTCGGCTGCTCCAGGCCGGAGACCAGGCTGGTCATGTCCTGATAGGCAATGACGGTCGGAAAGCCGACCCAGATGCCGAGCCCGATGATCAGCGGAGACAGGAAGGAACGTTTTTTCTCACCGGCGACGGCGGCCAGCCGCTTCAAGACACGTCGATGCACGGAACTCTCCAGAAACGCAACTGACCCTCTGGAGAGCCAAAATGATGCATTAACCTTGATGGGGCGTTAACGGGTTCGATCGTGTTTTTTTGATGTTGATCCGAAACGAGACGCAGCCGGCGCCCCCTCAACCGAGCAGAAAATCAGGCCGGCCGGAGGAAAATCGGCCAGGCGATCAGCGCGCAGACGGAAGCCACCAGCCAGACGCCCGGCCACGACCAGACCAGCAGCAATCCCGGAATGGCGGTCGGCACCACAAAGAAGGCGATGAAGACGAAGCTGTTGGCGAGGCCGAGCGCCGTTCCGGCGCGGCTGGCGCCGGCAAGCGTGGCGAGTTCGGTGTAGGCGACGCCATGCCAGGCGGAGACCGAGATGCCGGCAACGACCAGAAGCACCGCGATCGCCGGCATCAGCGCGGCATGCGAGCCCGGCATGGTGGCCGCCGCCAGGACCAGCAGGCCAAGCGCCGCGAAGGCAAGCAGCGCTCGACACGCTGCAGAGGCGCAGGAACGAGCGGCGATTGCCATGGCGGTCGGTGTAGCGGCCGCTCCAGACGCGCATCACCATGGCGCCGGTCTGGACCGCGGCAAGGCTGGCGCTGATCACCAGCGTGCCCATGCCGGCGAAATCGTGCAGGAAGACGGAGGCAAAGGTGAGCACCGCCACCTGCGGGAAACAGAGCAGGCCGATGCCGGTGGCGAGGCGCCAGACCTCGACATTGCGCAGCGGCGCCGGACCGACCGGCCTGGCCATGGCAATGTTGCCGGCATAGATCGATCTCCGGTGGCTGGTGCAGCCAGCGCCAGGCGAACAGTGCCGAGACGGCGTTCAAAGCTGCCAGAAGCCCGAACACCAGTGCAAAGCCATGCGCGGACGCCAGCGACGGCAGGACAAGGGCACCGAGCCCACCGCCGAGCGGCACCGCGGTCTGCCTGATGCTCATGGCAAAGCCACGCTCGCCTTCATGGAACCAGGCCATGATGGCGCGGCCGCTGGAGCCGTTGACGCTGCCGCCGAGCAGACCGGTGACCAGAAGGCATGCGGCCAGCATCGCAACGCCGGGCACATAAGCCATCGACGGCACGATGAACAACGCCATGAGCAGCAGCCAGGCCGCCGTCGCGCCGAGACCCGTCAACAGCACGCCGCGATCGCCCCAGCGGTCGGTGAGCAGGCCCCAGGGCAATTCGCTCAGGGCAACCCCCAGCCCGAGGAGGCCGAGGACGAGGCCGAGATTGCCGTTGGAGAGATGATAGCCCGAACGCAGAAACACCGCCGTCGCCGGGATGCCGGCGAAGGTGGCGGAGAAACTGGCATTGGCGGCGACGCCGATGCCCAGCACCTTCCAGCGATGATTGGTATGAAGCCGTCCAGCGCGCGAAGCGGCGTCCGCCGCGTGGCGCCGGCCCCGGCCTGGCTGGCAATTTGCGTCGGTGGCGACAACTGACATGGCGTAGCTCCTGTGATGGACCGTCTCGGCCCGGACCTTGACGCATCGTCTCTACCGCCATAGCTTCATCCTGAATATCGGGAAGTTTTTGACATTCATTCCTGAAAAATGGGATTATTGCCTATGCGACGCGTAACCTTCGACCTCGACGTGCTCAGAAGCTTCGTCACCGGAATGGAGCTGGGCAGCTTCGCCAAGGCCGCCGACCGGCTGGGCCGTTCGACCTCGGCGGTCAGCGCACAATTGAAGAAGCTGGAGGAACAGGCGGCGACGCCGATCTTCCGCAAGGCAGGGCGCGGCCTGGCGCTGACGGAAGCCGGCGAGACGATGCTGGGCTATGCCCGCCGGCTGATCGAGCTCAACGACGAGGCGGCGTCCGCCATCCACGACGTCGAGCTGGAAGGCTGGGTGCGGCTCGGGCTGCAGGAGGATTTCGGCGAAGCGGTGCTACCGGAGGTACTCGGGCGCTTCGCCCGCGCCCACCCCAAGGTCAAGATCGAGGCGCGGATCGCGCGCAGCCACGAGCTCGCCGAGCGGATCACGTCAGGCAGCCTCGACATCGCGCTGGCCTGGCACAGTGGCGCGACGCTGCCCTACAGCCGGCATGTCGCCGAGGTGCAGATGCGCTGGATCGGCCCGGCAAGGCTGATCGAGGCCGGGCTGCGCCAGGGCGAGCCGCTGCCGCTGGTGGCGCTGGAAGCGCCCTGCCTGCTGCGCACGGTGGCGACGGAAACGCTCGACCGCGCCGGCCTGTCGTGGCGGATGGCGTTCTCGAGCCCCAGCCTTGGCGGCATCTGGGCGGCGGTCGCCGCCGGGCTCGGACTGACGATCCGCACCGACATCGGCCTGCCCGCCAATGTCAGGGCAATGGCGCCGCAGGCGCTTGGACTGCCCGCGCTGCCGAAAATGGCGCTGGTCCTGCATCAGAAGGAGGCCGAACTCGATCCCGTTGCGGCGCGCCTTGCCGACATATTGTTGCAGGCGACGCTGCAGGCGCTGCCCGAAGGTGCGGAGGCAAAAGAGAACCTACGGAAAGTCGCCTAGCTTCGCCGTGCCGTGGAGATTGGCCGAAGCCCTCTCAGCTGCCGCTCAGCGCTTCTTCGCCCTGCCGGCGAAGGGATTGTCCGAGGTGCGCAACGCGATGCGGATCGGCACGCCCGGCATGTCGAAGGCTTCGCGCAGGCTGTTGGACAGATAGCGGACATAGGATTGCGGCATCGCATCGGGCCGCGAGCACTGGACGACAAAACCCGGCGGGCGGGTCTTGGCCTGGGTGACATATTTGATCTTCAGCCGGCGGCCGGCGACGGCTGGCGGCGGATGATGCGCCAGAATGCCTTCCAGCCAGCGGTTGAGCTTGCCGGTCGAGACGCGGCTGTTCCACACCTTGTGCGTCCTGATGACGGCATCCATCAATTTGTCGAGGCCGCGCCCGGTCTCGGCCGAGACGGTCACTGCCTGCATGCCGCGCGCCTGCGGCAACAGCCGCTCGGTCTTCTCGCGCAGTTCCGCCAGGAGTTCCTGCGGCTTGTCGATCAGGTCCCATTTGTTGAAGGCGATCACCGGCGCGCGGCCCTCGCGGATGATCAGGTCGGCGATCTGCAGATCCTGCTTCTCGAAAGGGATGGTGGCGTCGAGCACGATGATGACGATCTCGGCGAAGCGGATGGCGCGCAGGCCGTCCTGCACCGACATCACTTCCAGCTTTTCGTGGATCCTGGCCTTGCGGCGCATGCCGGCGGTGTCGAACAGTTTCAAGCGGCGGCCGCGCCAGTCCCAGTCGACGGAGATGGAATCGCGGGTGATGCCGGCTTCCGGTCCGGTCAAAAGCCGCTCCTCGCCGATCAGCGCATTGATCAGCGTCGACTTGCCGGCATTCGGGCGGCCGACGACGGCGATGCGCATCGGCTTGGTGTCGTCATAGCTCGGCTCGGCATCCGGATCGGTGATGTCCTCGCCGATCAGCACTTCGCTGGCGGCGACCTCCTCGACGTCGTCCTCTTCCTCGCCGAAGGCGCGCTCCTCGCCGAGGGCCGCGATCACGGCGTCGCGCAGATCGGGCATGCCCTGGCCGTGTTCGGCCGAGACCGGGATCGGCTCGCCAAGGCCAAGCTCCCAGGCTTCCAGCATGCCGCCCTGGGCGCCCTTCGCCTCGGCCTTGTTGGCGACCAGCACGACCGGCTTGCCGGATTTGCGCACGATTTCGGCAAAGGTCCTGTCGTCTGGCAAGAGGCCGGATTTGGCGTCGATGGTGAAGAAGATCAGATCGGCTTCGCGGATGGCGATCTCGGTCTGCGCGCGCATGCGGCCGGGCAGCGTCGAGGCGCCCGCATCCTCGAAACCGGCAGTGTCGATGACGTCGAAATGCAGGTCGTAGAGCTTTGCCGCATGGACGCGGCGATCGCGGGTGACGCCCGGCGTGTCGTCGACAAGCGCCAGCTTCCTTCCCACCAGCCGATTGAAAAGAGTCGATTTGCCGACGTTAGGCCGGCCGATGATGGCGACTTTGAATGTCATCCGGCTCTACATTTTTGGTGCATGTCGTTGATCCCAAAACCGCTGCGCACTTTTGGGCGACATGCACTACGACGCGCTGCCCGACCCGCGGATCAGCTCGGACATCAAGGTCGCCCGCTGGCGCGCATTGCGCGGGGCACCGTCATCCGAGGCGATCTGGTCGAACAGTTTCAGCGCGTCCTGAGACTTGCCTTCCTTCCAGGCGGCAAGACCGAGCGCCTCGCGCGCGGTGTGGCGCAGCGTGTTGGTGTCTGCGGTCAGCGCCTCGACGCGGCTGGAGACGTCGGCGAAGGAGCCGTGGTCGACGAGCAGGAGTGCCGCCCTGAGGCGGGCCATGTCGCGGATGCCCGAAGGAATGGCGGTGTCGGCGGCGACGTCGTCGAAATCCTTGACGGCGGCGTCGACGTCGCCCTTGTCGGCCTTGACGGTCGCCGCGCGCATGCGGGCGAGCAGCGGATAGGCGCCGTAGCCGTCCTTCTCCAGCGAATCCAGCGCGGCCAGCGCCTCGTCGCTCTTGCCGTCATTGGCGAGTTTCAGCGCCTGCGAGAAAGCATCGCCCGAGCGGTTGGCGCGGCTCTCGTCCCAATAGCGGTAGCCGACGAAGGCGGCGGTGCCGAGCACCACCAGGATGGCAAGGACAAGCAGGGCCGGGCCGAAACGGTCCCACAGCGCCTGCGCCTGTTCGCGACGAATCTCTTCGTTGACTTCGCGGATAAAACTGTCGTCCGACATCAATCAAAACCATTGCAGCCCCGGCCGGGGCGCTTCTTGAGCCCGCGTTTTAGCGAAATTTTGTCGGCATGGAAGGGGCTTGGCAGGAAAATCGGCGGATAGAGGTCGAGGCGCGGCAAAGAGCACCGCTGCGGGTGACCGCATCCGCGCCACATTTCGCCGCTAGCCGGTCCTCGACCTTCCGGATACCCAGACCTTGCCGATGCCTCCTCTGTCCCGCGTTGTTGCGTCGTCTCTTGCCTCGCTTGCGATGGCAGGCGGTGCCTTTGCCGATCCGCCCGCGACGCCGGCGAAGCTGAAGCCGAAGCAGGTCGTCATCATCTCGTTCGACAGCGCCCGCGACATTTCGCAGTGGAAGCGCAGCCGGGCGCTGGCTGAGCGCACCGGCGCGCATTTCACCTATTTTCTGTCCTGCGTCTTCCTGCTCTCGCCACAAACGCGCACGGAATACACCGCGCCCGGCAAGAGCGCCGGCAAATCGAACATCGGCTTTGCCGCCTCGAAACAGGACGTGGCCGAGCGGCTCGAGCAGATCCGGCTTGCCGCTTCGGAAGGCCACGACATAGGCAGCCATGGCTGTGGCCATTTCGACGGCAAGGGCTGGAGCAAGGCCGACTGGCTGAGCGAATTCGGTTCCTTCCAGCACATCCTTGAGAACGCCTATTCGATCAACGGCATTGCGCCCGAGCCATCAGGCTGGCGCGCTTTCGCGCGGCATGCGGTGGTCGGCTTTCGCGCGCCCTATCTGTCGACGAACAAGGCGCTTTACGAGGCACTTCCCGCGACCGGCTTCCAGTTCGACGCCAGCGGCGTCTCGAAGGGCCCGGCCCAGCCGCCGACAAGCAACGGCATCACGCGCTTTTCACTGCCGCAGATTCCGGAGGGCCCGAAGGCAAGACCGGTGATCGCCATGGACTACAATCTCTATGTCCGCCATTCCGGCGGCTTCGAGCGACCGAGCGGAGCGGCGGAATTCGCCGAGCGGACCTATGACGCCTTCCGCGCCGCCTTCGACAGGCAATACCAGGGCAAGCGCATTCCGCTGGAACTCGGCTTCCACTTCACGCTGATGAATGACGGCGCCTACTGGAACGCGCTGGAGCGCTTTGCCGGCGAAGTCTGCGTCAAGGCCGATGTCGAGTGCATCAGTTTTCGCGACTATGTCACGCGGCAACGCGCCGGCGACAGACAGGCAGCAGTGGGCGGCTGAGCCGCCCACGCCTTCCCCGACTGTGATCAGGCCGGGTCTTCGGCGCCCTGCCGCTCTAGATAAAGCCGGTCGATGTCCGGAAGCGGCTCGCCATGTAGGGTCGCCTCGAAAGCGCGAAGGCGCTTGTAGATCGAGATCAGCTCGACCACAGTTGGCCATGAATTCACAAGATACTGGAAGGACGATGTCACTTGAGAAAAGGCATTGCTGATCTGATTTAACAGACCCAAAGTGATCGCGCCTGCCGCGATGGACGGCGCCATCAATATCAACGAGAATACGTTATTTGTCTGCAAGTAAAGGTAACGGAAAACATTGAAATAGACGTAGTGAAAATACAGTCTGAAGTAGTTTCTTCTCACGTTTTCGAATAATTCACCTACCGTAGGCGGCTGCGCGCGGTCGACATCGTCCTCACCTAAGACAAGTTCTTTTCGATAGGCAGCCTCAACCCGCTGATTTCGGAACTGGAGCCCAGGCAGCTTAACACCGACGATGGCCAAGAGAACGGTGCCGAACAGAGCCCAGAAAATAGCCGACAATAGCAGTGGATGCGGCACGACGCCTACAATCGGCAATTCCGTGATGTGAGACGACAACGCTATGAGAAGTGGGGTGAAGGCGATGAGGGTCATCACCGAATGGATCAAGTTGCCGCCAAGTTGCTCCATGATCGTGGAGAAACGCATGGTATCTTCCTGGACACGCTGTGAGGCACCCTCGATATGCCTCAGCTTTTGCCAGTTTTCCATGTAAAACTGGTTCATGGCAGTGCGCCAACGGAAGACATAGTGACTAACCAAAAAGACAGTAAGCGCGCTGACCACCACGGCTACGCCCGCAATCCCCATGAATGTGGCAATCTGCCAATAGATATCGCTGGGGGTGATCTTTATTTTACCGGATATGGTGTTTTGAATCAGATCCCAAAACGGACCGTACCAATCGTTGATCGCTACGCTTACTTGAACCTGAAAATAGGTGATGAAGAGGATTAGCGAAGAGCCGAGAATCGACCAAACCTGCCATGGGTGTGGTGAATACCAAGCCCAAAACGCGTAGAAGAACGCCACCACGGCAGCAAAGTATATGTAAAACCAGAGAAACGGCGCCGACCAGAATACGGAAACACCGATGATTGGCGGCGCATCGGGAGCAGCCGGAGGCAAGCCGACAACGCTGCCTAGATGTTCTCCTGTGTAGAACCAGAACAAGACGGCAAGCAGGCTCCAGACGACCGCCGAGCTAAAAAACAGCTTCGGCTGCGGGAAAAAGGATACGAACACTGTGGCGGGTTCCTCGGTCGAATCGCAAATCAGCGGGGTTGCTGTTCAGCGGGCATAAGGTCACACATTAGGGGGAAAGAAAATGCCCGTGCCCGATGCCCGGCACCGAGCAAGCCCACAAATCATGGCGATTTTGGCGCAGCCGACCACGCAATCAAACCGGACGCCAAAAGAATGACGGCCGCCATGATCGAAGCGAGCACGTAAGTTGCCGGAGGCCTGGGCGAGCAGCCCGGCGGCGATCGGGCCGATGATCTGGCCAATGCCGAAGGCGGCCGTCATCATCGCCAGGATACGGCGTGGCGCCTGGGGAACCAGCTGTCTTGCCGTCTGCAGGCCGAGCGCGGTGAGGCGATGAAGGTGCCGCCGAGCAGGACGCCGGCCAGCAGCGGCCCGGCATGGCCGCCGACGGCGACGCTGGCGGCGACGCCGACCACCTCGACGAGGCAGCCCAGGGCATAGGCCGCGTAGAGCCCGATCCTGTGCGGCGACCTTCTGCCAGAGCCAGACGGAGGGAAGACCGGCAAGGCCGGTGACCATCCAGACCGCTGCCTCGAAGACGCGCCCGCCGCCGCCCTGGCGGACGATGGCGACCAGGAACGTCGCCGTCACCACATAGCCGAAGCCGAACAGGCCATAGGCAACGATCATCTTCAGCAGCGGCCTGGTCCTTCGGCAGCGGCGGCTCGCGGCCGGCGACGCCGCTGGCGGTCGAGGTGGAGCCGACCAGCCAGGCGACGACCGCCAGGCCGCAAGCGGAAATCGCCGCCGACCACAGCCAGCCCGCCGCCCAGCCGGCATGGTCGGTGACGAGAACCGCCATCAGCGCCGAGGAGGCCGCGATGCCGAGGCCGACGCCGCCGAAATGCAGCGCCTGCAGATCGTTGCGGTCGGCCCGGACGAGATGGCTGAAGACGATGCTCGCCATGAACACCATGACGAAGGCGCTGGCGAGACCGGCAAGAAAGCGGATGACGAGAAAGGCCGCCATCGTATCCGTCAGCCCCATCAGAGCGGCAAGCAGTGCGCTGGCGGCAAGGCCGGCAGAACATCAGCAGGCGCTCGCGCCCATGCGCCCAGCCGCCGGCCGCGGCAAGCGCGCCGACGAGGTAGCCGAGATAGTTGGCGGACGCGATCCAGCCGGCATCGGCCGGCGTCAGGCGCAAGTTCCTCCATCATGCCGGGCAGGATCGGCGTGTAGACGAAGCGGCCGATGCCCATGGCGACGGCCATGCGCGAGCATGCCGGCGATGGCGAGGCGCAAGGGCGAGGAGCGGTTTTCATTGCAGCGCACAATAGGTGCATGCGCCGGATGAGACAATCCGCTTGTGTTGGGCCAGCGCGGCCGGAGACTGCTATCGGCAAGCGGCCGCGGCCCACGCATTTACCGCGAAGGTTTCAGCCGCAGCCTGCCGTCACCGTCTCGTAGGCGGTGCGCCGCGCCGTCAGGCGGAACGGCACGTCGCCCAGTTCGCGCTCCGACATGGTGTCGAGCACCGGATGCGACAGCGGATCGATAACCCAGTCGGGCGATCTCGTCATGGCGCAGGCCTTGCCGTGCTCCGGAGACGGACAAGACTTTCAGCAATGATACAATCTTCATCACCTTAGCCTCCAAGGTCTGGCTTGCCTCGCATAAAATCTGCCTTTCAGCCCGGTATTTCAATTGAGATTTCGGCCATATCAGTTTAGAAAAACTTCATGGCTATGCTGAACCGCGTCCACCTGAACGGCCTGCGCGCCGTGGAAACCGTCGCCCGGCTGGGATCGCTCGCCGCCGCGGCTTCCGAGCTCAACGTTTCCGTCAGCGCCGTCAGCCAGCAGATCAAGCGCACCGAAAAGCAGCTCGGCCAGACGCTGTTCGAGCGGACGCCGGGCGGGCTGGTTCCGACGGAGTTCGGTGTCGTCTTCACGGCGCGGCTCAGCGCCGGCTTTCGCGAGCTTGCGCAGGCTGTGGCGCTGGCCGGCGAGGCGAGCGAATGCACGCTGGTGGTTTCGGTCGCGCCGGCCTTCGCCTCGAAATGGCTGCTGCCGAGGCTGTCGCGGCACTTCACCCGGCATCCGAACGTGCTGCTGCGCATCGACGCTTCGGGCCGGATCGCCGATCTCGACCATTCCGACATCGACATCGCCATCCGGATGGGCGACGGCAAATGGCCGGGCGTGCGCGCGGAACTGCTGCTGGCGCAGGAGGTCTTCCCGGTCTGCGCGCCGTCGATCGCGACAAAGCTCAGGTCGATCGAGGATCTGGCGCAGACCTGCGCCATCACCGACGAGCGGTCGATGATCAGCTGGGACAGCTGGTTCGAAGCGGCGGGCGTCGAGCCTGTCACCTTCCTCAAGGGCGCGCGCTTCACCGACCCGATGCTTTGCCTGGAATCGGCGATCGCCGGCCATGGCGTGATGCTGGCCTGGCAATTGCTGACGGCCGACGCTCTCACCGACGGCCGGCTGGTGGCGCCCTTCGGCGTGCGCGCCGAGAGCGGGCTGGGCTACTGGATGGTGACCTCGGTGACCAAGGCCGAAAGCCGCAAGGTGCGCGATTTCAAGGCCTGGATCCGCGAAGAGATCGACGCGACCATGGCGCAGTTCCGGGCGCTCGACAGCGCCGCCTGACCCCTGGTCCACCGCAATGCGGTGGAAAGGATGGCCGCGCCGGTCTATGTATGGACCAGACCCCCACATCACGGCAGGCAGGATCATGACCACACATTCGCGCGGCGTTTCCGCAACGATCGACCCGGTGAAGCTCGACAGGCTGGCCGAAGTCGCCATCAAGGTCGGGCTGCAATTGCAGCCGGGACAGGACCTGGTGCTGACCTCGTCGATCGCCGCCCTGCCGCTTGACGCGGCGCATCGTCGAGCATGCCTACAAGGCCGGCGCCGGGCTGGTGACGCCGATCTTCAACGACGACGAGATCACGCTGGCACGCTTCCGCTACGGGGCCGATGCCGGCTTCGACCGCGCCGCCGGCTGGCTCTATGAAGGCATGGCCAAGGCCTTTGCCGGCAATGCCGCGCGGCTTGCCGTGCGCGGCGAGGACCCGTCGCTGCTGTCGGCGCAGGATCCTGTCGAAGGTGGCGCGCGCCAACAAGGCGAATTCGATGGCCTACCAGCCGGCGCTGGAGAAGATCACCGGCTTCGACATCAACTGGAACATCGTCGCCTATCCGGACCTCGCCTGGGCCAAGCAGGTGTTCCCCGATGACGCCGACGACGTCGCGGTGGCAAAGCTCGCCGATGCCATCTTCGCCGCCTCGCGCGTCGACGTGGAAGATCCGATCGGCAACTGGACGGCGCACAATGCGGCGCTCCGCAGCCGCACCGAATGGCTGAACGGCCACAATTTCCATGCGCTGCATTTCACCGGGCCGGGCACCGACCTCACCGTCGGGCTGGCCGACGGCCATGAATGGATGGGCGGCGCCTCGACGGCCAAGAACGGCATCACCTGCAACCCGAACATCCCGACCGAGGAGGTGTTCACCACGCCGCATGCACGGCGCGTCTCGGGCCATGTCTCCTCGACCAAGCCGCTGTCCTACCAGGGCACGCTGATCGACGAGATCTCGGTGCGCTTCGAGGAGGGCCGGATCGTCGAGGCCAAGGCCTCGAAGGGCGAGGATGTGCTGAAGAAGGTGCTCGACACCGACGAGGGCGCGCGCCGGCTCGGCGAAGTGGCGCTGGTGCCGCATTCCTCGCCGATCTCGGCCAGCGGCCTGCTGTTCTTCAACACGCTGTTCGACGAGAACGCCGCCTGCCACATCGCGCTCGGCCAGTGCTATTCGAAGTGCTTCGTCGACGGCGCCTCGCTCAGCCAGGACGAGATCGCCGCAGCGCGGCGGCAACAAGAGTTTCATCCATATCGACTGGATGATCGGCTCGGACAAGATCGACATCGACGGCGTCGGCAAGGACGGCGGCCGCGTGCCGGTCATGCGCAAGGGCGAGTGGGCCTGAGGGGTCAGCCTGTCGGAGGGTTGCGATGGCCTTCGATATTGCGGTCAAGCGCGTCTACGAGGCGCCCGCGCCCAGCGACGGGCAGCGGGTGCTGGTCGACCGCATCTGGCCGCGCGGTGTCAGCAAGGAGGACGCCGCGCTCGAAGCTATGGCTGAAGGACATCGCGCCGAGCGACGAACTGCGCAAATGGTTCGGGCATGAGCCCGAACGCTGGGCGGAGTTCCAGGAGCGCTATCGCGTGGAGCTGGACGGGAATGGCGAGGTGGTCGAGCAGTTGCGCGCCTTGCTCAGCAAGGGCCGGGTGACGCTGCTCTTTGGCGCGCATGACGAGGCGCATAACAATGCCGTGGCGCTGGCGGGGTACCTACTTCGTCATCCTCGGGCTTGACCCGAGGATCCATGCCGTAACCTCGGCCGAAGGATGCAGCGGAGCAGAACCTAGACCGTTGCAACGCTCGAAAGTCACGGCATGGATCCTATGGTCTACGCCGCGTCGCTTCGCTCCTTGCTCCGCCATAGGATGACGAAGCGAAGGGGGCTGCGCCTACTTCACGGCTTCTTCATAGGCCTCCGGCTTGAACCCCACCAGGATGCGGTCGCCGACTTCCAATACCGGGCGCTTGATCATGGTCGGCTTGGCCAGCATCAGCGCCTTCGCCTTCTTCTCGTCGAGTGCTTCCTTCTCCTTTTCCAGCAGCTCACGAAAGGTCGTGCTTCCCTTGTTGAGCAGCTTTTCCCAGCCGACCTTGCCGACCCAGCCGTTCAATCTGGCCGACTCGATCCCCTCGGCCCGATAGTCGTGGAAGCGATAGGGCACGTCGTGGCTTTCCAGCCAGACACGCGCCTTCTTGATCGTGTCGCAGGTGGTGATGCCGTACATGGTGATCGTCAAGACAAACCTCGGATAGATGATGGAATCCGACGGGACCCTAGGCCCGCCCTGCCCGCTTTGCCAGCGACTTTGTCCGCTGCTGATTTTGGCCCTTGCCTATACTAAGGTTTTTTCCTAAGTAATGTTCCGAGAACGGCGCCGACAAGCGCGCGAGCGCCGGAAAGAGACAGCCATGAGCCTGCAAACCGTCAGCCAAAGCATACCGCCGATCGACGGCATTTTCCGCGCCCTCGCCGATCCGACGCGGCGCCTTGTGGTGGAGCGGCTGAACCAGAGCCCGGCTTCGGTCAGCGAGCTTGCCGAGCCCTTCGACATGGCGCTGCCCTCCTTCATCGAGCACCTCAAGGTGCTGGAAGGTTGCGGGCTGGTGCACTCGGAAAAGGCCGGCCGCGTCCGGACCTACCGGCTTTCGCCCGAACCGCTGAAGCTGGCCGAAAACTGGCTATCCGAGCAGCGCGCTCTTTGGGAGCGCCGCCTCGACCAGTTCGACGCCTATGTCATGACCCTCAAGGAGACAGAAAAATGAGCTATCCGTTCAAGCCGGACCCCAGACTCGACCTCATGCTCGAACGCATCGTCGATGCGCCGCGCGAATTGTTGTGGCGCGCCTGGACGTCGCCCGAGCACGTCAAGCAATGGTTCACGCCGAAGCCATGGATCATCACGGACTGCGAGATCGACCTTCGGCCCGGCGGGTTGTTCCGGACGCGCATGCAGTCGCCGGATGGCAAGCAAGTCAACGACCGCCATTGCTGCTATCTCGAGATCGTGCCGAACGAGCGGCTCGTCTGGACCGATGCGCTGCTGCCCGGCTACCGGCCGTCGGGCGAGCCTTTCATCACCGCGGTGATATCGTTTCAGCCGGAAGGCAAGGCGACACGCTACACCGCGACCGCCATCCACCGCGACGAGGCGACGCGCAAGAACCATGAAGAGATGGGTTTTTACGATGGCTGGGGCACGGTCCTCGATCAGCTTGCGGACTATGTGAAGACGATCTGAGATTGCCATATGGCGGCCAGAGCACCGTCCTGGCCGCCTATGTCATGCAGCGAAGCGGGCAGCCACCAGCAAGCCGGTGGTGTTTCCGGCCTCAATAGTAAAAGCGCTCTTCGGTGATTTTGCCGTTCTTGACCGTGTACAGGCCAACCTCATCCATCGTGACGCGCTCGCCGGTTGCCTTGGGCGTTATGTCAAACTTGAAGCGGACCGCGAACTGGTCGCCGTTGACATAGGGGCCCTCGACCGAGCCGCCATGGACTTCGTGGTTCTCTTGCCACCACTGGCCCTTCTGCTTGACGGTGTCCTTGCCTTCGCAGACGGCCATCGGTCCGTCCATGGCTTCGTAGCTGGCGATGTTGTCGGCATTGTATTTCTCGGCAGCAGCTTCATTGTTGCCCTGCTTGAGAAGCTCTGTGAAATCCTTGGCAATTTCCGCAGTGGTCATGTGTTCCTCCTGTCCAGACGCAATCCAAATAGGGAACCGCTTGCTGGCCTGCCACCGTCGACCGTTCGGTAGCTGACAACTCGTGTCAGGATGGAAGCAATGTCTGAGCGATTGGTGATGCTCAATGCTTGCGATCCGGTTTGGAGCAACCCGCTGCCCTATACCTGATAGCAGCCGCGTTCGATGGCGAGGCGGCGGACCAGTGCCAGCACGCTGTCTATGGTGGGCGTTGGTTGGCCGGTCAGCCGGCCCAGTTCCTGCACCGCCGTGACCAGCGCGTCGATCTCCATCGGGCGGCCGCGCTCGAGATCCTGCAGCATCGAGGTCTTGTGCTCGCCGACATCGCCGGCGCCCTTGATGCGCCGGTCGACCGCAACGGGGAAGCGCACGCCGAGGCTTTCGCCAATCGCCTGCGCCTCCAGCATCATGGCGCGGGCAAGCGCGCGCGTCGCCTCGTCGGCGACGATGGACGCCAGCGTGCTGCCGGTCAGCGCCGAGATCGGGTTGAAGGAGAGATTGCCCCAGAGCTTGACCCAGATCTCGTTGCGGATGTCGTCGCGCACCGGCGCCTGCAAGCCCGCTGCGACCAGTTCCCTGGCGAGCCGCGTGACACGCTCGCTCTTCTCGCCGGATGGCTCGCCGAGCGAGAAGCGCGTGCCCTCGACATGGCGGATCAGGCCGGGCGCATCGACCTCGGCGGCGGGATAGACGACCGAGCCGATGACGCGCTTCGGCCCGAGACGCTGCCAGATCGTGCCGCCGGGGTCGACGGCCTGAATGCGGGTGCCTTCGAGCGCGCCGCCGGCCTTGTGGAAATACCACCAGGGCACGCCGTTCTGCATGGTGACGACGGCGGTGTCCGGCCCAAGCAGCGGTGCGATCTGGTCGAGCGCCGGGCCGACCGAATGCGCCTTCAGCGCCAGCACGACATAATCCTGCACGCCGAGCTCTTCGGCCGCGCGCGGCGGCGCTGACCGGAGCAACGGATTCATGGCCGTCCTCGATCAGCCGAAGGCCATCGGCCTTGATTGCATCGAGATGCGCGCCGCGCGCCACGATCGACAGATCGACCTTGCCGGCGATCGCAAGCTTGGCGGCGAGATAGCCGCCGATGGCGCCGGCGCCAAAAACGGTGACGCGCATCAGCCGAGACCGAGCTTGGCGGCAAGGCCGATGCGCTGCAGCTTGCCGGTCGCGCCCTTGGGGATTTCGTCGAGGATGAGGACCTTGCGCGGCACCTTGAAATCGGCGAGCCGCGTCGCAGCGAAGCCGCGGATGTCGGCTTCGCTGGCGCTCAAGCCTTCGCGCAGCACGACGGCGGCGGCGACCTCTTCGCCGAGCTTGTCATGCGGCATGGCGAAGGTGACGACCTGCGCCACCGCCGGATGATCCATCAGCACGCCGTCGACCTCGAGCGGCGAGATCTTTTCGCCGCCGCGATTGATGATCTCCTTCAGCCGGCCGGTGACGCGCAGATAGCCGTCCTCGTCGAGCACGCCCTGGTCGCCGGTGTGGAACCAGCCATGGGCGAAGGCGCTGGCATTGGCGTCCGGGTTGTTCTCGTAGCCGGCCGTGACATTGGGGCCGCGGATGACGATCTCACCGGTCTCGCCGGTTTCGAGCAAGCGCCCGTCGGGAGCCATGACCGCAACGTCCGGTCCGGCGGCGGCGCCGACGCTGCCAGGCTTGCGTTGGCCGGGCGGCAGCCGGTTGGACGCCATCTGGTGCGCGGCCTCGGTCATGCCGTAGGATTCGATCACCGGGCAGGAGAAGGTCGCTTCGAGCTCGGCCATCACCTGCGCCGGCAGCGAGGCCGAAGACGAGCGGATGAAGCGGAGCGGTGCCGCAGCCAGTCGTTCAGCATTGCGCGCGGCGCGCGGCAGGATCGCCTGATGCATGGTGGGTACTGCCGTGTACCAGCTCGGCTTTGCTTCGCCGAGCCAATGGAAGAAGCGCAGCGCGTTGAAGCCCGGCGTGCAGAAGACGCTGCCGCCGGCGGCGAGCGAGGACAGCACCGCCGCGATCAGCCCGTGGATATGGAACAGCGGCATGATGTTGAGGCAGCGATCGTCGGCGGTCAGGCCGAGCGTCGCGCCGATATGGGCGGCCGAGGCGGCAAGGTTGGCATGGCTGAGCGGCACCAGCTTAGGGCGCGAGGTGGTGCCGGAGGTGTGCAGCAGCAGCGCGATGTCGCCATCCTGCGCCAGCCCGGACGAAACAGACGGACCGACCGGTTCGCCCTCGATGCTGAAGCTTCCAGCCGGCGCATCAGGCAACGCAACGAGCCGCAGCACGCGGATACCGAGGC